>CAWHLK010000024.1:0-67306 GCA_963829965.1 uncultured archaeon
ACATGGGCGAAAGCCGCTCGCCCGGCGCCAGAGAAGCAGCCCTTGCGCATGTCGACCTGACCATTAGAACCTTCACGCGAGACTATTACCGAAAACACGCGGGGACAGGGGTGAAGAATGAGTCGCCGATCTTCATCGTGGGACTGCCCAGATCCGGCACCACACTTACCGAGCAAATCCTATCGAGCCATTCGCAGGTGGCGGCAGGAGGGGAACTGCGCTATTGGGATGATGTCGGGGCGAGAACGCCGGGCAGGCTTATCGGGTTGGCCTCCGACCGCAATGCAACGAGAAATGCAGCCGAAGATTACATTCGCCTAACGGCGGATATCGGCCATGGCGCTCGATTTGTGACCGACAAGTATAACGATAACTTCTTCAATCTCGGGTTCCTCCATTTGGCGTTCCCCAATGCGCGAATCATTAACTGCAGGCGTAATGCCATCGACAACTGTATTTCCATGTACATGACTCCGTTTCGCAACAAAACAGCGCTGTTTCGTAAGCGGGAGGACATCCTGGAGTACTACGAGCAATATTGCAGCCTGATGGACCATTGGCGCTCCGTATTGCCTGCGGACCGATTATTGGAGATGGACTATGAAGAAACCGTCGCCAACCATGAAGAAGCTACACGCAGAGTCATCGCCTTCTGCGATTTGGAGTGGGAAGAATCTTGTTTGAAGCATGAAGAAAACAAGCGCGTGGTCAACACGGCAAGCAAGTGGCAGGCACGTCAGCCGATCTATTCAACATCCGTGGAGCGGTGGAGGCGATACGAGCCTTGGCTGGGCGTTTTCGCCAAGTTGGTCGACCCATAGGGCGATCGGCGACGCTTCAGGTTGCCGAAACCTGAATGCCGCCAAATACAAGAAGTTAATAGGCAACAATAAAGGTGGAAAAATGTTGGTTCGTTGTATTGGTTTGTTCCTTCTCGTGGTCTTGCTTGTAGCCGGCTGTGGCCATCCCTCTGGCGCTCCAGCCCACCCCTTTACGGGTGCAGCCCAGCTACGGGCGAAATTGAACGCAATGAGCGTCCCTGATAGGATTGCTTACATCAAAAAACATCACGACGCGGTTCGGACCCTCGCCGGTGCAGATGGACCAACGCTGAAGCCGGAAAAATCTACGAAGCCAACTGGGGCGGCGAAGAAAACTGCAGACAAATAGATCATTAAAGGAGTCGGGCCTGAGTATCTCGAGTAGATGTTGGAAGTGAGTTATGCGGAGGCCGTTGTAAACCAAGGAGAGTCCACCCGCAGGATCATCGACTTCCGCGGATTGGATGGGAAATTCCTGCTTAAATTAGGACGTCAGTGATTATAAACAGAGGTGGAACAATGTGGGTTCGACGTATTGGTTTGTTGCTTCTAGTGGTCATACCTATGGCTGGCTGTGAGCAATCCTCCAATGCCCGATCCGTTCACCACTATACGCAGTCAGCCCCGTTAAGGGCGAAACTTGACGCAATGAGCGTCCCTGATAGGATTGCCTATATCAAAAAACATCACGATGTGCAACGGATATTGTCCGGTGCAGACGGGCCATTTATGCGGATGATGTCAAAATCCGCGAAGTCACCTGGGGCGGCGAAGAGAGTTGGAGGGAAACGGTAAAGGCGTGACGGGTGACGGGAGGGGGTAAAGGGTAAACGGGTAAATGGGCAGAGGGCGAAGCATGAAGAGGCCATCGCGAACCCTCTGAGAACCTCAAAATGGGTTCCTGTCGCAATCCCTGGAGGCGGAAGTAGGTCGAGCTTTCCGAAGGTCCTGAGCTTGTCGAAGGATAGCTTGACACTCCGCGAAGCGGAGCAAAAGCTCGTTACCCACCGACAGATTAGGTTTTGCGATAGCCTCTGAGGGGTTAAGGCGATGGATTTGATATTTGTTTGACCGTGACGATCTTTTGGATAGGGCCCATAAGGCCATCTTGGAGGGACGGGTCGAGGAGGCTGCGTTCCTTTGCAAGAAGGTGCTGTCTAGAGACCCCTCCAACATGCTCGCTCGAGGCATTCAGGCAGTCATTGAAGCCCAGTTGGGCCGTTATGCGGAAGCTGTTGCCCAATTTCCCAATGTTTTGCGCGAAGCGCCGGACTTTTTTGATGGGTGGATTTGGCTTTCGATCTCCTACGGGAAACTGGGGCGGAGGGACGAGGCTTTGCGCGCCGCCATCGAAGCCGTGCAGTTGCGGCCTGAGGAAGGGCTGGCCCTTAATAACCTGGGCCTCTGCTACTTGGCATTGCCAAACTTTCCGGAAGCGATAGCTGCGTTCCAGCGTGCGGCCGCATGCGCGCCAGACTCTACAGAAATCGCAGTGAACCTTGGCACCGCCCTGCGCCGGTTCGGGCGCATCCTGGAAGCCAAGGAGTCCTTCAAGAAGGCGGTTGCGTCGGCTCAGAATTCGCCCAAATCCTACCTTAGCCTGGGGGAAGCCCTGTTTGCGCAACATCAATGGGAGCCTGCATTGGATTGTGCCGAGAAATGCGTTCGCGGCGATCCCGAGTTGCCAGCCGGACGGACCCTCCTCGCAAAAGTGCTGATCCTCCTGGGACGAAGCGAGGCGTCCAAGGAGCATTGCCTAAAGGCAATAGAGCTGGACCCGATGAACGACGCCGGACCGATGCTTCTTGCCAGCGCCCTGGAAACACAGGGCCTGAACGAAGAGGCGGCCTTCCAATATCGCAAGGCCATCGATCTTCGACCGAATCAAGGGTATGCCTACCTCTCGCTCGCTACGGGAAGGCACATTTCCGCTTCCGACTCGGAAACGATCTCGAGAATGGAGGAACTGACCCACGATCAGAATCTCCACAAAGATGAGATTAAAGCACTCCATTACGGATTGGGGCGGGTTTTTGAGAGCGCGAAAGACTACGAGAGATCGATGCGGCACTATGACGAGGCGAACCGAATCGGCTTTTCTCAAACGAGCCCGCGTGCGCCGTTTTATAGAGAAGCGCATCGAATCTCTTTGGAACAGACGCGAGAGCTGTTTTCGGAGGATCTGTTCGACCAATGGCGCGGCATCGGATTGGACAGCGACTTCCCAATTTTCATCGTTGGAATGATGCGATCGGGCACTACCCTGATGGAGCAAATCCTCTCCAGACATCCAAGTGTTGGTGCGGCCGGAGAGCAGCGCTTTTGGACGGACAATGCGCAGTTGGCCGTTGATCCCCAAACGCGCGCGCTCAGGAAGGATCAGTTACTGATGCTGGCCAACGAGTATATCGCCGTCCTTCAAGATATAGCGCCGGGGGTACCTCATGTCACGGATAAGATGCCGGCTAACACGATTGCCTTGGGACTCATCCATCTTGCGTTTCCAAATGCCCGGATCATTCACATGAACCGGAATGCGGCCGACACCTGTCTCTCGATCTATCTGACCCCCAATTCGGCATTGATCGACTACGCACACAATAAGGAAAACATCGCGTTTGCGTATAGGCAGCATCGGACATTGATGGAGCATTGGCGTAAAGTCTTGCCCGGGGACCGGCTTATGGACGTGGCCTATGAGGAGTTGGTGGATGACCAGGAGCGGATTTCACGCAAGGTTGTGGAGTTTTGCGGACTGGACTGGAGCGACCTGTGCCTTAGTCCGGAAAACAATGAGCGCACGGTGACCACTCCAAGCCACTGGCAGGTCCGCCAACCGGTTTACAAGAGTTCGGTGGAGCGCTGGCGAAACTTTGAACCATGGATTCCGGAGTTCCGTGCGCTCCTAAGCCTTTGAATCATTAGCGCCCTGTTCCAGTGGATTGCGCTTTCTTGCGATAGTCCTGCAAGACCTTGGTTTGAGGCTCGATCATCGCCTGATAGTCATCGATGGTGGGATCGTTCAAACCGTTCAGGGCCTTCTGCTGGGCCCCGGCGGCATGTCCGTAGTCGCCTGCGGCCGCATACGCCTTCGCTAACGTCATGTTAAGGTAAGGGTCCGTCGGGCGGCTGCACCGCATGGCGGCTTGGAGCAATCGAACGGCAGACGCAGGATCGTCTTTCTGAACGGTCTCCGCAAACTCGGCCAGGTCGATGGGCGCGTTGCCGTGGTTTTTCAATACCTCTTCCACAAATGCAGTCGCCTCCGCTTTGCTAATGAGCGCGTGGGCTCGGTAGATGGTGGACCAAAGATCGTTCGCGAAGACCGGCATTGCCTGCGCCGCCCCCTCTGCGTCTTTCAGCGCCTCCGCTGCGTTCCCCTTGCGCAAGGCCTCATCGGCTTCGGACTCTAGCTTCGAGCGCTCTGCCATTCCGGCCTTGTAATGCTCCTTGACCTGGGCATCGGTCGCCGCATTGAGTTTGTCCTGGAGGGCCAGATCAAGTGCTTCTTCCATACCCTCGAACGGCGCATCTCCCCAAGCCAATCGGCCATGAGTATCGATGATGAACGCGGCAGGGATGCCGAGGGTGCCGGTAGCTTTGAGCCAGGTGTTTGCCATAAACCCATCGGGAGTATCCATCGCGACCGGGTAATCCATCATGTCGCCTGCGTGCTTTACGAAGTCGGTGACTTCGCCGGCGTACGGCACATCCTTATTTTTCGTATGGGCGGTTTCCCAGACAGCGACCGAGGTGAACTCGACCTTGCCTCGATACTTTCGGGCAAGCTCTGAGAGATTTGGCATTTCTCGGCGGCATGGCCCGCACCAGGTTGCCCAAAACTCGACAACGTGAACCTTACCGTCGTGAAGATCGGTCGCCCCGTGCCCCTTGACCCATTGGAGTTTCACCTGCGGCGCAGGATCGCCAATGTGCAAGGTTGCATTGGCTCGAGCCTCATCCATCTCTTTCTTCACCTTGTCCATTAGGGCTTGTCGTTGCACGTCCGTCATCTCAGGCGCGGATTGGGCAAGAGCAAGTCCCGATAACAGTGAAAGAGAGATACAGAAAACGGGGATACGGCTGTTCATGGGGTGGTTCCTTTTCGGATGTTCAGAGGTCCTGCTTTAATCTTACAATGGTTGGGCTGCCAGCCAATTGGGTGTCAAAACTTTACCCGTGCGCCAAGGCTCGCAAACGCGCGGTCTCAACATCGTCCAGGGCGCGCATGGCGCCCTCCATCTTGGCAACGTAGTCCGTTCGAGCCTTTTCGTCAAGGGATGCCGATTCTTGCTGGACCGCTTGCTCAAATTGATTCTTGATCGGGACTCGTACAACAAAAGACGGTCGAAAATCTTGGTCGTTGGTGGCGTGGCAGTCCACTTCGAAACGGTCAGGCAACTGATTTTCGAAGATCTGGTGAAGGGCCAGATACGCGTTGGACTTCACTGCCGGGTTCTGGCAGCTATCCATGGTGGCCTGAATTGCTCGCTTAGACTCTGGATCGAGTTTGAAGTATTGCCCGTTATCGTATGGGCCCAGGTGCGAATCCTCGGCAACGACATCGCGGATGCATTGGAGAGCTTCGGAAGGTTGGTCGTTATCGGTATAGATCACCGCCTTGATGAGCAGCGCCTGTTGAAGCGTTTCTCCGGTTAGGTTGTATTTGCTGATAAGATGATCGACGTCGCTGACCGTAACTTTTGGATTGATCGCGAGCGGATTGATGCGGTCGCCGACACGCTTCCAGGCATCAGCCCGCTGAGCGGCAGTAAGGCCCTTCAGGGAGTGGACGAAATCCCCATAGGCCTTTTCGGCGCCATCATCCTTCAAACTCAGCGTAAAAGCATCGTAAGCCTTGCGGCTAGCGAGATATGCGAGGAACCCCCTGCCGTCGGCGGGGTCCAGTTTTCGAAGCTGGGCGACCATGTCCGCGTGGTAGCGCCAAACGAACTCCGCGGGAACCTGCGAAAGAGCGTCGACCATTGCGGCCGCCTTGTCAGTACCCTTGAGCGTATCTGCTTTGCGGAGTCCTTCACGAAATTTGGCCCCACGGATGACGGACGTCTTCAGATAATCCCAGTAGCGTTGGGGGTCCGTGATTGTCGGAATGTAAGTCGCCCATGCATACGCTTCCCCGTCCGGAGTACAGAGAAAGACGGATGGGAATGATCCTACGGCGTATTTCTTCTGAAGAGCAACGTAGCGAGCCAGCTTGTCTTTCGGCATCCTGTCATCCGTCAAAGTGTCAATGTCGACCAGCACGAAGTTTGGCGAAGCCTTCGCAAAGAACTCCGGCGTGGTGAATATCTTCTTCTTCAGAAATATGCACGGCAAGCACCAGTTGCTACCCCCAAAGTCGATGAGAATGTCCTTTCCGCTTTTCTTCGCCTCGGCAATCGCAGGTGGCAGTTCTTCGAACCAGCCTGGGGCAGTCGGAATCCCTGGGCGGGACGAAGGCATTGGGCTTGCTCCATCAGCCGGATTCTTACCTTGCGTCTGCGTGGCGCCCTGGAGCGTCCCGGGCAACGGGTTCTCCGTAAATCCGGACGTCGAAATCGCGGCAAGAGCGACAAACGGACCTAATTTAAAAATATTCAATGGTATTCAATCCCAGGTTCAAAAAACTGGAGCCGATGACAAGATTCGAACTCGCGACCCGCTGTTTACAAAACAGCTGCTCTACCCCTGAGCTACATCGGCTTCTACGCATACTGGACTACTATTGGCTGTCCAGGGACTCAATTCTATCCTGTTGGGCATGCAAAAAGCGTGCATGCCGAGGCGGCCTTGTTTGTGCGGAAGCAAATGGAGCCTGGTTGCGTTCCACGGCATTGCACATTTCTGCGCTAGATTTGTTGCACCGGCCTCCGGGGTGCCGGACGGAAAATGCGTTCTTCCGGTGGTGTCGCTTCGCTCAACCACCGGCTACCCAGGTTTAATGTCTCCGGCATGGGAGAGGCTGCCTCCCGTATCTATCTGAAAGATTGGCTGGAATCTCCGCGATTTGAATCCCTTAATGATCTTCGAACAACCCGATGTTGTCGATCAGCCTCGTCGATCCCAGTTTTGCGGCAACGATGAGCCGGTTCCAGCTTTTGGCGTTTCGCACTGGATCCAGGGTTACCGAGTCAACCAGTTCCAGGTAGTCCACGGCAAAGCCAAGGGCGGACAGCGCGGCTCTGTTCGTTGCAAGGCGGAGGTCGATGATCTTTTCGCGCGGATCCTGGCGAATGGATTCAGCCACTTGGCAGAGATTCATATAAAGCAGCGGGGCAATTCGCCGCTCCTCGACGCTCAGAAATCGGTTTCTGCTGGACATGGCGAGTCCGTCCGGCTCCCGCACCGTAGGTTCGAAATGGAGGTGGAGGGGGAAGTTCAGGTCCACTACCATTTTTCGGATGACCTGGCACTGCTGGAAATCTTTCAAGCCGAAGATGGCCACGTCTGGGCGGATTATGTTGAAGAGTTTGGCGACAACCGTGGCCACGCCATCAAAATGGCCGGGGCGAAAGTGGCCCTCCCAGCGATCGGTGATGCCGGATACATGGATCACCGTGCCTTCGGCGATTCGACGGCTTTTGCCATCCTGCTTACCGACGGTCCCCACCGGGAGCGGATGCATGGGATTTGCTTCAGGCATGTCGGAGTAACTCTCTTCCGCTCCCTCCCGCTCCCTATCCGCTTTCACCAAGACTTCGGCGAACAGGCGCTCCCTGGGCTCCGCCGTGGCCGGAGCTATGGAGTCATCGTCGGCCAGACCCGCATTGCCATACATCTCCTCAACACTCGGGGCGAACATGATATCCACCCCCGCCTCCTGGGCCAGCTCGAAATCGCGATCTTCGTTTCGCGGGTATTTCTCAAAGTCCTCCCCTGGGCGAAACTGCGTGGGATTCACGAAGAGGGAGACGGCGACGCGGTCCGCGTGCTTGCGGGCTTCGCGCATCAGGTGCAGGTGGGCATCGTGGAACGCGCCCATCGTTGGAACCAGCGCGAGAGTGGACATTCGGTCGAAATCGAACTCTGCAACAGTGCGAACGACCTTCATGAGCTGTGCGCGGCGCTGGGAAAAGTGGCCGCCCGTACATCGGAAGCGTAGGAGCGAACCGCCTCTCGGAACAAATCCGCGCCCTCCACATAAACCTTGGCGTGTTTGAACTTGACGGGCGAGAGGCCGAGAATGTCGTGAAAGACCTGGATCTGGCCGTCGCATTCCACACCGGCTCCAATGCCGATTGTGGGGCAACTAACCGTGCAGGTGATCTCCCTTGCGAGTTCGGCCGGGATCAGCTCCAAAACGATACCAAAAGCGCCTGCTTGGTCCACCGCCTTCGCAGTTTCCACCACCTCTTGAGAGCTGTCTCCTTTCCCTTGAACCCGGTGGCCTCCGAATCGGTTGACCGACTGCGGAGTCATGCCCACATGGCCCATCACCGGGATTCCGGCCTTGATAATGGCCTCGATCGCTTCCGTATAGGCGCCCTCCAGCTTTACCGCCTCCGCTCCCGCCTTGACCAGGGCCACCGCGGAATCCACTGCCTGGGAAACACTGCTCTGATAACTGCCGAATGGCAGGTCCGCCACAAGAAGAGCTCTTTGGACGCCTTGGCGCGTGGCCGTTGTATGGTGAACCATCGCTTCTAGGCTCACGTTGAGCGTACTGACCATGCCCAACATGGCAGTTCCCACGGAATCGCCGACAAGGATGAAGTCCACCCCGGCTTCGTCGGCGATCGCGCCGGACACCGCGTCGTATGCGGTGAGGCTCACGATGCGCTCGGTCCCGCCTTTCATCGCGCGGATCTTGGGCGCGGTCAGTTTTCGGCCGGTGGTTACCATCAGGAGGTAAGTTTAGCAGCGGCAAGGACCTCTTCGGCGTGGCCTTCCGGTTTCACTTTGCGCCAAATCTTTGCGATTTTGCCGTTTTCGTCCAGCAGAAACGTGGTTCGATCGACCCCCATATATTTCTTGCCGTACATGCTCTTCTCCACCCAAATGCCGGCGGCCTCGGACAGTTTCTTATCCACGTCTGCTAGAAGTGGGAAGTTCAGTTCGAACTTCTTGATGAACTTGCCGTGCGATTTGGGGTCGTCCGGGCTCACGCCAAACACCTTGATGCCTTTGAAATGTGGCAGGTTGTCCCGGAAGTTGCAGGCCTCAACCGTGCAACCGGGGGTGTCGTCCTTGGGATAGAAATAGAGCACGCTTTTCTCTCCCTTTAGGTCCTCAAGCGTGTGCGTGTTGGAGTTTTGATCCTGGAGGTTGAACTCCGGGAATTGGTCGCCTTCTTGCAGCATTAGCGAAGTTTATCTTCTTGTGGGTGACGTGTGACGTGTGACGTGTGACGAGCGACCGGAGAGAGTAAAGGGCAAGCGTTGCGTGTGAAGGGTTGGGGGTGACGGTTATTTCTAAACGGTGGTTGGGTTCGAAAGTCCAGGGCTTCGTTCTACGAAGGGTAGAGTTGAGCGGATACGAGGGGCGGAGTCCGGCGTAGAGGCTGCATTCAACACTCGAAGCGTCGTATTGCAATATTTGGAGGAAATGAAACGTTGCGCGTACCGATCTACCAAGTCGATGCCTTTGCCAACCGGCTCTTCGCAGGCAACCCCGCCGCGATTATGCCGCTTGACGAGTTTCTGGATGACAACAGAATGCAAGCGATTGCCGCCGAGAACAACCTCGCGGAAACCGCGTTCATCGTCCGAGACGGCGAAGACTACAAGCTGCGCTGGTTCACTCCTTCCTGCGAGGTGCCGCTTTGCGGACATGCCACCTTGGCCAGTGCTGCCGTGGTTATGGAGAAGCTCCAACCGCAACGAGAGTGCGTCGTATTCCAAACCGCCAGCGGCCCTCTCACCGTCAAGAAGAACGGCAAAGGCTATGTAATGGACTTCCCTGCCCGATTCTCCGACTCGATTCCTGCGACGTCCGAGATTGCGAACGCGCTGGGAGTTCATCCGGTCGAAGTTTTCATCAACGATTTCAATCATATGGCTGTTCTAGAAAGCCCGAGACAGGTGCGGGAGTTGATCCCGGATATGGGTAGAGTGGCCGCGTTAGACCGGCCCGGCCTGATTGTCACCGGACCTGGAGACGGGTATTACGACTTCATCAGCCGCTATTTCGCGCCGTCAAAGGGCATTCCGGAAGATCCGGTGACGGGCTCCGCCCACTGCATGCTCTCCCCCTATTGGTCGAAGAGGCTTGGCAAAACCGAGTTCAAGGCGTTTCAGGCTTCGCCGCGAGGCGGCGAGATTGTGTGCCGGCTGAAAGGCGACCGCGTGGAACTCGAAGGCACCTGCGTGTTCTTCCTGGAAGGCCAAGTCGAGGTCTAGTGGGGCGATTGAATATCCACCAGCATCGCGTGCATTAAATCCACACGGAGCACCACGCCCGATAGCCGTCCAAGTTCGGTGACGGGCAAAAGGCTTAGCCCACTCATAAGCATTTTATGAAAGGCATCCCCGATCTCCGTATCGGCGGTTGCGGTGGTGGGGGATTTTGTGGCGTAAATGTGAGCGGGCTGCTCGCTCATGTGGATGAGGCTTTCCTGCCGGCTCACCGCTCGGCAAAGATCGCCTTCGGTAAGCACCGCGAATGGCCGGTGCTCGAGGTCCACGATGACAAGAGCGGGAAACTGGTACACGTCCATCTTGTCTACCGCGTCGCGAACCGTGCTTTCCTCGGTCAGGACCGGAATGTGAGCGTGAAGAACTTCCCTGAGCGTCATTGGGCTTAAGTGTACTGAACCGGCTTCGCAGTTAATCGCTTCGCGGTGAGCCTGCTTCGTTTTTGTCTTCTCCCAGTGCCATAATCGACCGAGATGCTTTCGGACGTCGCGATTATAGGGGGCACGGGCGTCGGCGATGTGCTTGCCGAAATGGGCGGCGAAGCGATCCATGTTCCAACGCCTTACGGTCAGCTTTCCGGCCGGCTGGTGACCCATTCCACCGGTCCGATCTTGTTGGTAAGCCGCCACTCGGCCGGGCATAGAGTGCCACCCCACGAGGTCAACTATAAGGCGATTGCGGCGGGTTTAAAGAAAGCCGGCGTAAAGTTCTGTTTCTCTACCGCCGCGGTGGGAAGCCTCCGGACAGATTGGCCAACCGGAACCCTGGCGGCAGTTTCCGATTTTGTGGACCTTACCGGCCGGCAGCAAACAATCTTTGACGACCGCGTGGTTCATACGGATTTTTCCGCTCCGTTCTCGCCTTGCGGCAGCAAGGCTTTGGTGACGGCTGGCCGGTCGCATGGCTTGGACCTTAAGGAATCTGCGGTTTACATTTGCGAGAACGGGCCGCGCTACGAGACGCCTCACGAAATTCAGCTGCTTCGCCACCTTGGAGATGTGGTTGGTATGACCGCCGCCACCGAAGCCATTCTCTTTCGTGAAGCTGGGCTGGATTACGCCTGCCTGGCGCTTGTTACCAACCTGGCCGCCGGCCTTACAGGAGCCCCTCTTAGCCACGCCGAAGTTGTTGACGAGATGGTCAAGAACTCGAAGGCAGTGGTCAAGCTCCTCCTTTCGGCAGCCGATTTCGTGCGCACCTCATGACCCGACGCGACTTTGCCCTTTATTTGGCGCTTACCCCGGGCGTGGGCGGCAAATCGCTTACCCGGATTCTGACGCGGGTCGATCTCCTGGGGACTAACGTCGATCAGTTCTTGAATCTCTCCTCCGAGGCATTGCAGGAGGAGTTTGGGCTTCGGCAAGCGGTCGCTGAGAAAATTCTCGAACAAAAAACCACGGGCGCAGCAAAGGTCAAGTCGATGCAGGACCGGCTTGCCAAGCTTGGAGTGAGCCTGATCACGGCGGCGGACGCGCATTACCCGGCCGTCATCGAGCAGATGGATAAAGAACCGCCTTCCCTTCTCTTCTTCTATGGAAACCAGAAACTGCTGCAGGGAAAAACTTTCAGCGTGCTGAGCTCCCGAAACACTTCCCCGGCGGGGATGGATCAGATCGACCGGCTCACCGAAAAAGGCGTGTTAGACGGCGAGGTCACCATAGCAAGCGACAACCGTCCGGAATATCAGCGTTCTGCGCTGGTTCCGTTAAGGTGGGGCGCGCCGAGGATCCTCTGCCTTGACCGCGGCTTATTCGAAGTATTGGGCCCCGATCTGAAGACCGAACCGTTTCGAGCGGCTCGGCTTTGGCGATACCAGTTCGACCCAAAGACGGACCTGGCGATTTCCCCGTTTCACCCAGAAGCCAAATTCAATGGCGTGAACAACCAAGTTCGGGACCGCCTCGTGGCCTGCCTCAGCCGACGTCTCGATTTCGTCGAGATCGCGCCGAAGGGAAATATGGAAAAGTTGGCGCTTTTGGCTTTGAAATGCGGGCGCCCGGTTGCGGTCAGCGACCGCTCCGTGGGTTACCGCGCACTCAAAGAACGCGGGGCGACTGTACTGCCCGCCTAAAACCGGTCATAATCATTACCGACTGGAGTGGTGTCCGAGTGGTCGAAGGAGCGCGACTGGAAATCGCGTACCCGGTGTTGAGCCGGGTCGTGGGTTCGAATCCCACCCGCTCCGCCAGGTATTGTGTGACAGGTGACGAGTGACGGGTGACGGGACGGAATGCAAACGGCGTGGCGAAGTCCTTGGATTAGTCATTAGGTTCATCCGAGAAAACAAGGTCATCAGGATGAACGATTCCGCGTTCTGCGGGACAGTCGACGAGTTCACCTATTTCTTCGAAGGTGAGGACGACCTGCTTCATGTTGGAATAGGACGCAAAAAAGAAGGCCCTCTCTCAGTGGAGGAGGCCCAAACCGTCCTTTCTTTTCTTGCCCCGACCTTACCTACAGGAGTGGTATGGGTTAAGCCTGGAACGTACTCCCACCACTTCTACTTCGCTCACGACGAACTTCTCTAAGAGCTGGCCAAAACACATTCCTTCATGGGAACGCGAACGGCGATTTTGTTCGTCTCCCCCTGGAAGACCACCGTGCAACCGTGATCCTCCTTCAGTGATTCTGCGATAAGGTCCAACGCCTCTCTGGATGGGAGCGAAAGAGCGAAATGCTGCTCCTTGCCGAATTCCCTCACCATGTTCCCGGCGATTCTTCTTGCTACTTCTCTAGTCATGTTTAGTTCTACAGACAGGACGGGTAGAAGTCTCCCGAATGTCGGCACACTGGGACTTAATGCCCTCGTAAAGTTCAATTTACACGGTAGCATCCCGAAAACGCTAGGGCGAACGGCGCCTAGTCGTCAGAACGACGCATGCAACAGCTAACTTTGAAGACAAACACCTGCATATAATCCATAAACCGTTCGCAAAGACCGGCTTAGTGTTTACAAGTTTACTGCGAAAGCTACATTTCCCTTCTATACTCCAGAGCGCTCAGGAGCGTTGCCGAGTCGGCGTAATCCAACTCCCCTCCAACCGGCATTCCGTGAGCCAAACGCGTCACTCTAACCCCCAGCGGTTTAATCAACTTCGCCAGATACAAGGCAGTGGCGTCCCCCTCGATGGTGGGATTTGTTGCCAGGATTATTTCCTCCACCGGGCCCGAGAGGCGGTCCAGCAATTCTTTCACGCGCAAATGCTCCGGCCGGACTCCGTCCATGGGGCTGATGAGTCCGTGAAGCACATGGTAGAGACCGTGAAATTCGTTGATGCGCTCCAAGGCAGTGATGTCCCGAGGTTCGGCGACTACGCAGATCTTGGTTTCGTCACGTTTGGAGCTCATGCATATGTCGCAGAACTCCCCCTCGCTGATGTTTTGGCATTTCGCGCAGAAACGCAGCTTGGTTTTGGCGTTTTGAATGACCGCGCTCAGCCGGAGAGAAACGTCTTCGGGGGCGCGAAGCAAATAATAAGCCAGGCGCTGGGCCGATTTCGGCCCCACGCCTGGCAACTTCTCAAGTTCCGCTATCAGTTCGGCCAGCGGCCGAGCATAGAGCATTTATAAGCCGGGAACGTTCGGCATGATTTCTTGGACCTTCTCGTTGCGGAGCGCGGTCGCCTGGGCGAATCCGTCACGCACGGCGCTAACGATGAGGTCTTCCAGCGATTCGATATCTTCCGGGTCGACCACGACCGGGTCCAGTTTGAGCTTGATTAACTCACCGACGCCGTTAAAAGTCGCCTTGACAACTCCCTTGTCCACGTCGATCTTTTGAGCCGCAAGCTCCTGCTCCAGAGTCTGTGCGCGCGCCATCGCGTCCTGCGCCTGGGCCAGCACGCTCTGAAACCCCTTTCCGCCAAATCCCTTAGGTAACTTCATCTTTTCTGTTGTGTCCTATGCTTCCTAAAACTTCTCGAGCCATTTGTATCAGTTTTTGGCCTTCAGCTGGCAATTCTACCGCGACAGGCTCATTGTTCCTTGTTCCATTTTTCTGCACCCTAAACTCAATTAATATTTTGCGGCCCGCAACCTTTTGAACTTCATCGTGAATGTAGGACAAACGGCCCTTCTTTGCGTCATGCAGCCAATCGTAGATCAGTTTCTGCGGAACGGCCACATGGAGAATGTCGCCATCCATCTCTACGACCTGAGAATCGTGGAGCTTTAGGTAAATCGCAGCCCGCTTTGGAATACTGGCGAGGGATCGGTACCACAACAACCGCCCCGCATCCAACTCCTCGTTTCCGGACAACTCAGGGGCAGGTAAATCGCTCACGGGATCCTCTGACGCCCCCGCTTCGACCACTGTTGGCTCGGGAGTCGGCGATTCTTCCTTCTTTACGGGCGCCTTTGTTTCTTTAAGGTTCGCGGGCTGTTGCACAGCTGCAGTTTGAGGCCGAGGCCTTGGCTCGTCCATCGCTTTAGGCTCAGCTTTAGGAATCGCCAGGCGGATGAGCTCGGATTCCAGCCAAAGTCTGGGAAGGCTGATATCGCGAATAACCTTGTGCGCTTCGGCCAGGGAGCTTCTAAGGTCGAGCAGCCTCTCTGGGCCGATACGAACCGCAAGCGCGTGTCCAGCGGCCAAGTGGGCGGGATCTCCACCCTGTTCCACCTTGTACATGATGTGGGTGAGATCCGAAAGCCGGTAGAGCATGGATTCCAAGATCATGCGCGGATCGCGCCCGATCCGGGCCAACTCGGAAAGCAACTCGGCAAGGCCGCCGATATCTCCCCCCACGATGAAGTCGAAAATCTTGTCGGTAACGTCCTCCGGCACCAGGCCAAGCTGATCGTAGACGCCTTGGAGGGTGATCTTGCCGTCCGCCGAGATGATCGCCTGTTCCAAAAGCGTCAGCGCGTCCCGAAATCCCCCGTCCGCCATTCTCGCTATCGCATAGAGGGCGGGTCCTTCGGCCTCAACTCCTTCGGCTTTGGAGACATGTTCAAGTCGTGACACCAAATCCTGCATGGAAGCGCGGTGAAACTCAAACTTCTGGCAGCGAGACCGAATGGTGGGCGGGACCTTGTTGTATTCCGTGGTGGCGAGAACAAAAACGATATGGGCAGGCGGTTCCTCAATGGTTTTGAGTAAGGCGTCAAAGGCTTTTGCGGACAAATCGTGCACTTCGTCAATAACAAAAACCTTGTAGCGACACCGGGCGGGCATGTACTCGGTGGCTTGAATGATCTTCTCGCGAACCTCATCGATGCCGGTTTGGCTTGCCGCGTCCATTTCAACCACATCAATGCAACTTCCATCCGTGATAGATAGACATATCTCGCACTCGTTGCAGGGCTCTGAGATCGGTCCCTTCTCGCAGCACAGGCACTTTGCCAACAGACGCGCGGAAGAAGTTTTGCCGGTCCCGCGAGGCCCGGTAAACAGATAGGAGTGGGAAATGCGGCCGGAAGCTATGCCGTTTTGCAAGGTGCGGACGATGTGCTCTTGGCCGATGAGATCGCCAAACGTCTGGCTGCGGTATTTGCGGTAAAGAGAGACGTAGGGCACTGCGGTTTAAGAAACAAAGGACTCCAGGGTCAGCCGGGAATGATGCGTCGCACAGCCGATCGACTTACCGTTGCTACCTTCCGGTCCTGGCGGGGTTCGCCGGCGGTCTGCCGCGCAGTTCCCGGCGGACTGCTATAGTTTAGCACTCCGCCGGTCCCTGGAGTATTGTTTTGTCTACTTGGCTGCCGCTTTGGCCGGCGCTTTGGCCGGCGTTTTCGCGGAAGCGGACGTTGCGTTCGTATCTGCCCGGAGCGAACCCCCGAGCGTAATGATCGTGTCATCGGTGCCGGACACTTTCTGTTCGTTGAAGTTCGGGGTTTCCACCGTCGGCGTTTGGTTCTGCCATTCGCCGCGCTTGAGGATCTGATCCCTCGTGAGGTAGAGCTTGCAGTAGATGCATCGCTCTCCCGGCCGAACGCTCGTGTCAAGGAAGTTCTTGTCCGTCATTCCTTCGCCGTTGAATCCAAACTTGTCTTGGATGTGGGAAGGAGCACTGCGGGCGTTATAGTAGAACTCCACAACGAACCTCTTTTGCTTGGTGCTGAACGGATACATGGTCGGGTCCTTGCTTAGATCCACGCGCTTATCGAAGCGGCGGTTCTTAACGTAGCACTGATCCTGCATGTAAGTGATATCCTTCTCAGGCTCCAGATTGACGCCGTTGGTGTAGTCCCACTTCATTTCACCGGGAAGGTCAAGCCGTTCCTTGTGATCCGGATCCCAAATCTCATCGTCCCGGACAATCACGCGAATGCGGGTTCCCACGGGAAGAACGTTCCAGGTTCCCTGAAATCGCAGGACTCTGGGAGACTCAACCGTGACCTTGGCGCTGAATCCGGTGTCGAAGGGAGGCCGGGTGTCGTAATCGCCTTTATCGTAATCGCCGCGCTTTTCGGCAAGGGTGCCGCGCTGCGTCATACGGATAATGGTGTTGTCGATATTGTCGTTGAGCGTGTCGATCTGGCCGCTTACGCCCACCAATCCAGCTTGAGATCCTCCGGCCTTTACGGAATCTTCCGTGAATTGAATGTTCTTATAGAAGGTCTCCAGTTCCTGATCCGGACGGTTGTTCCGCTCTTCGGCGTGGCCAAGGAGGTTGCGCCTAGCCGGCTGAATGTCAGGTTTCGAGTTGGCATCCGTGAACCACTTTACGGCTTGATCGTAGTCGTCGTCGATCTTGTGATACCAAATCCAACCTTCTTCAAAGTACAGTTCGTAGGTCTCGGGGTTGGCGTTCGTTCCCTCTTTGCCCAATGCAAGAGCAGGAGCGATGTACCGGCGATCCGAGCGCTGCTCATCGTCCGTGAAGTTGTAGGCAATGTGCCACATTCCGGTGGCGAACACGTCGATGTCGTTCGGGTCCAAGAGAGTGCAAAGCCGAATGATAGGCAGCACCGCATCATAGTTTCCTTCATCAAAGAAGGTGTCTGCCTTGACCCAGAGAATTCCAGCTAGGAACTCTCTGAATCCGAACAGTTCGAGCATCACCTGGTCGGGAGAAACGTTGCTTGTAAGCACGCTGCTGTTCTTTGTGAACTTGGCGTAGTTGTCTACCCATTGTTTCGCTAGGAGGAAACCGTGAATACAGAACTGGGCTACAAACAGAACCACAACCCAGGCAGTAAGTGTTTTTCTTGTGGCAGGTTTCATGTCTAGACTTCCCTTCTGTCGAAAATCAGCATGCCCACGATCAAGAATCCCGCAATATAAATCAATCCATAGCCGATGACGGAGATCGCGTAAAACGTTGGGTTCTCAATCTGCTGGCCGGGGTTGATAATCGGGTTCTTGACGTCAAAGTTTGAAAAGTTGGGCAAGAGGCCAATAACGAACTTGGCGACATTCTGCATAAAGGGAGCGCTCTTGGAGTTCTCCGCAATGCTACCGTAGAGTGGGTTCAAGACCGTTCCCACGCCCCAAACACCAACGGACAGGAAGAAGTTCACTAGCGGGGTGGTAAAGGTCGAGAAGAACAGCGCCACTGCTGCCAGCAGGCACATTTCCATGAAGTAGAAGATGGGCTGCTTGAGCAATTCCAGCAGCTTGGTTGCATCCGGGTGCTGGAAAAGGGCAAACAGCGCTGCCATCACGATCGTCATCAGGGTGATCATCACGAACAGGGCCGAGACCGCGCCGAAGTATTTCCCCAAAAGGAATTGCCAGCGTTGCACCGGTTTGCTCAGGATCGTGTAAATGGTTCTGCGTTCAATCTCATTCGGGATCATGTAGATCGTTAAGATGATTGCAATGAGGGCGCTCGTGAACCTCAGCACGAAGAACATCGTGGTGATCATGGTCGTGGTCTCAGACCGTGCGGAAAGCACGCCCAGAGACGGAATGATGCTCAACAAGAGCACGCCGATCATCAGAATAACAAGAAGGACGCGTCGGCGTACGGCTTCACCGACGGTCGTTTGGGCTATAGCTCTTATGGCGTTCAATTGGTCGCTCCTACTTCGGGGGTTGCGGTTTCGGCAGCCCTGCTTACGTTGACGTCGCGCACCGTCTCAACAAAGAGATCTTCCAGGCGCTTGCGGCGCGGAATGACGCTGAGGATGGTTCCTTTCGAGCTACGGACTGAATCGATCAGGGCGTTCAGGTCAACCTGCTCCGGAAGATCCACGATCAAGCGGCCGTCATGGAACGAAACCGTTGTATCAGGATCCTTGATTCCTTCGGCAAAGCCTCTCTGAACGTTCTCTGCAATCACCTCGACACGGCTGCCCCGGAGGAGATCCTCCAGTTTGCCCTGCTTGGCGATGACTCCGCGGTTGATGATAGCAACCCGGTCGCAGATCCGTTCAACTTCGCTAAGCTCGTGGCTGGAAATAAACACCGTTCTGCCCTCGTCACGGAATTGCAGAATGAGGTCGCGAATTTCGGTGTGGGCGATGGGGTCCAGACCGCCGGTGGGTTCGTCCAAGAACAAGAGCTTGGGATCGTTCAGCAAGCTTTGAGCAAGCCCGATACGCTGCTGCATACCTTTTGAGTACTGAGCGATCGTCTTACTGGCATCGCCGGCAAGGCTAACCTTCTCAAGAAGGCGCTGAAAGAAGGCTACATCATGAATGCCGAACAGCTGCCCATAGAACTTCAGAAGTTCCATACCAGTCATGTGTTCGTAATAATAAGGGCGCTCCGGCAGGTAGCTAATGATTTTGTGAACGTCCATATCCCCGATTTCTTTGCCGAGGACGTAGCCCTCTCCAAATGTCGGGTAGATGATGCCAAGCAACATCTTGATAGTGGTCGTTTTTCCGGCGCCGTTCGGGCCCAGAAATCCGAAGATTTCGCCTTCTTCGACGACGAGGTCAAGCTCGTTCACAACTTTGACAATTCCCATTTGTCGCGAACGGTAGCTTTTTGTCAGTTTTCGAGTTTCGATGGCGGCGGCCAAGGGCTGCCCACCTCCTTCCAGGTAGTTTTACGGAGTATACCGGTGGCCCTTTTTGGCTCCGAGCATCCCGCGTCCCCTTAAGCAACAAGAACCTTGCCAAAAAAGTTCTCAGACGCGAACTGGCATTTGTGATTGTTTTCGAATTTGCAAAAGCAGTATGCGTTTTAGGGAACTTTCCTATATAATGTTTTTACCAAGACATAAAGCTCTCATTTATAGGTAGCCGATCTTGGCAGACCCCAGCGGGAACGTGCTTTGCTCTCCTTTCAACGTTCCCGCATTTTTTATGTCTCTATAGAGGCAGATACTCGACGATTACGCCCGCCGGAAGCTGAGGTTGGAATTCCCTCCAAGTTTCTCCTGAGGCGCCTTGCTTCAGCGAGGTTTGTGGCGAAGATCATCACCTCCGAGTCAACCAGACTGATTTCTCTTGGGAGCGACCACGTGGCGACCTTTATTAACGGGTAGTCCCCGCCGGCCGGAGGGTTTGGCAGCAAATTGGGATAGAGCATTCCCACTTCGACATGCCGCTCCAGCATCTGCCTTTTCACGAATCTCCCGTCCAATTTTCCGTCGACTCTAGCCCGGGCGAAATCCGCGCTGCCAAGACCTATCAGGTCGGTCAGATGATAGTCTCCGAGGTAGCTCACCGCCCCAATGTCGTTGAGCATCACGTTGCCGCCATTGTAGTAGCGATGGAGAAAGCGGCCCATCTGCATTTGCTGCCAGCCGATATTCATCATCAATTTCGGCGTTATTTCTAAGGCGGTTATAACTCGGCCGACGAGCGCCGCGAGGCCCAGAAACAGTGAGTCCAACAACCGCTATGCCTCGCACGGCCGGACCGGAGGCTCTGCCAAGCGGAAACCTCCTCCACTCGTCACAACAAACCGCGGCAAGGCAGAGCAGGCTAAACAAAATCAAGTAGCCCTCGTAGCGGAAGAACCAGCCGAAGGCGCCGTTTGCCGTGTGCCCTAAAAAGCCAAAGAGCGCAGTACCAAGCAGAAGGATCGACGGGGCGCGCCCCTTCGGCTTTAATGCAAGGACAACAAAAATGGCTAGCAGCGCACCAATAAGCAACTCGATCTCGCGAAACATGCTGACGTTGGTCCAGATCGTGGACAGCAGCTTTCCTGCTGCGCTTCCCTCCGAAGCAAGGTGAACTCGCTTTACGAGCATCGAGGTTGGCTCAAGCCCAAACTTCTGGCTGTAGGCTATAACCGCAAACAACGCGAGCGCTACCAAGGGCCCCGCAATCACGGCAGAGGCCGAGCGGTAATCCTTCTTCGCAAGCAGATAAATAAATGGGATCGGAAGAAGAACGAAGTCTTCGATTCTTACAAGCAACATGCCGGCGGAAAGGCCAAAAAGCCATAGACACTCGCTCCTTGTAAGCTTGTAATTGGGATGGAATATCTTCCGAGCAAAGGCGAAGAAAACGGCTAAAAGGAGCGCTTGAAGCGTGTGCTCCATGCCCATTGCCATGAACAGGGTCACCGGCAAAAGCATAAGAACTGCGGTGATGAGGATCGCTCGAATCCAAGCGGCAGCAGCGTATGCTCTGAATATCCGGTCCAGAACGTAGGCCAAACCGATGGCTGCAAAGATATTGAGAACCAATGGGATCCATGCGTGGTTTCCAACGATTCTGAACACCACTGCTAGAAGCAGGATCCAGCCGGGCGAGGACGAGGCGCTGACGTGCTCGTAAGGGTTTACTCCCCAAACGCCGTGAAACGCAAAGTTCTTGGCAATGGCCAGGTGGATATAAGGGTCATCCAGAGCGTAGGCAACAGTTCCCTTTCCCAGTGTCAGGGCGCTCGTCCAGCAATATCCCCCCATGGCTGCCACCACGGCCAGTGCGTAAACCCACGCTGGGATTCTGTTGAGAGCCCCAATCAAAATGCCGGCTGTTCCGATGCCGCCTTGCGTTGAGGCGCTTTCTTGTTGCGCCATTACCAGGCCATGATAACAGAATCGCGCGGCGGCAGGAATAACGCATTCGAGCGGTTGGCCCTTGGATTGACTTCAACAAGGGCCTTTCAGGGAGCATGCAACGCAAAAACAACTGTATTCCCCCGCGCTTTTTGGGTGACTATATTGCGGACCAAAGAGCAATGTTATCGATGACTGCGCGCCCGTGCAAAACCAACTACTTTAGACAGGCC
Source organism: uncultured archaeon (assembly GCA_963829965.1). GTDB lineage: Bacteria > Armatimonadota > Fimbriimonadia > Fimbriimonadales > Fimbriimonadaceae > DASXZH01. The sequence goes on from CAWHLK010000024.1 coordinate 21,255, forward strand.
CCATCCTACGGCTTAAGGTAGCTAAGTTGCGGAATGCACTTTTGCTAAGTAAAAATGACCAAAAGAATTCTTCAAAACCTTAACCCGGCGAAGGATGTCGGCTCCTTTAAAGCATCCTTACCCGTGCTGATGATTGCACTCGCGGTCGCGCTATCGGTAAATCTCTTTATCGTTCAAATGCGCGGCCGCGTTGCCACATTGGATAAGGCCCATCTAGAGTTGTCCTACATGCAAGATCGTGTAACCGAACTTGCCGCAGCGGAAAACGACCTTCTGAATCCCTATTCTTCCAAGCCAAGGGTTCTTAACGACATCGCAAACTACGAGGGCCTTTCTAAGTCCAACTTGCGACAGGCTGAAGAACTTTGCGGACAACAGTTTTCGCAGGTGCGCGAGGCGCTCTGGTCCTTTCAAAGAATATTGGACGGCGAAGCCAAAGCGGTGAAGGAGGGCCGAACGAAGGACGCAGTAAGGGAAGATTCCGAATGCGATAGGCTGGAGTCAACTGCGGACGCGGCGATCTACGCACGGGAATCAAGTCTTGCTAGGAAGTCAGACGAGGCTGCCCGGTTGGCCGATTATTCTTCATTTGCCCTGATCATTCTCGTTGCGCTTGGGGGCGCCTATGGTTTTCTGAGGCTGGAGAGGGCGCGGTGCCGGGTTGCCCAAACGCAAGCGAGGCATTTGGTTGAATCAAGGTACCAGGCAATCATTCGGAACGCTCCGGTAATGATCGCAGTTCTCGACGAGCAGGATAGATTTTCTTACCTGAGCGAGGGCATTCGGATGGTATGCGGACAGCCCCCGGACGCGCTCCTTGGCGTAGCCGCGTCAGACTTCGTAATCCCAGAAGATTCAGAGGCTGTCCGCATCCTCTTAGAGGATGTGGGCAACGAACCCGGCATTGTTCTTGCCGCCGAAGCCAGAGTCCTGTGTGCAGACGGAACGACGCGTGAAGTGGAACTCATCGCAAGCAATCTGCTGCATGAGCCGGGCGTTCGAGGTATCACCCTCGTGGGCCGGGACATAACCGAGCGAAAACGGGCCCTCCAGGAGATATCCGGTGCTCGAGACAAGGCGCTTGAAGCCATGAAGGCCAAGTCCGAGTTCCTTGCAAACATGAGTCATGAAATCCGCACGCCAATGAATGGCGTTGTGGGAATGGTGGACATCATGATGGATACACCGCTAAACCCCGAGCAGCAACGATTTATGGAAATCGTCCGAAGCAGCGCGAAATCGCTGCTGTCCATCATCAACAGCATTCTCGACTTCAGCAAAACTGAAGCAGGCAAACTTGAGTTGCAGCTTGGCCCTGTGGACCTCCGCTCACTCGTCGAAGATGTTGCCGAGGCGATGGCCGTACAGGCGCATGGAAAGGCTGTTGAAGTTCTCGTACAGGCGCCCGCAAATTTCGAGTACTCGGCCATGGCGGACGGCCAACGTCTACGCCAGCTATTAACGAACCTCGCCGGCAATGCCTTGAAGTTCACCGAGCAGGGCGAAGTCGTGCTTGGGATAAAGAAACTCGCCGAAACGGAGACAGAACTCACAGTGAGACTCTCTGTCGAAGATACCGGCATCGGGATAAGCGAGGATCATCAGTCGAAGGTCTTCGAGGTCTTTACGCAAGCGGATGGATCCATGACCCGCAGGTACGGTGGCACAGGACTCGGGCTGGCGATTTCCCAGGCCTTTGCGAAGTTGATGGGTTCCACCATTCACTGCAACAGCACGGTCGGTAAAGGAAGCTGCTTTTGGCTGGACGTGACGTTTCAGAAGTTCGTGACCGCGATTGTGGATGACGCTCCCACCGCACGGCTAACCGGGATGAGGGCGCTTGTCGTGGACGACAACGCGGTGAACCGGCAGATACTATCGGAGTTTCTAACTTCATGGGGTTGTGAAGTGGCTTTGGCGGAAAGCGGAATGCAAGCGATTCGCCTCGCGGCCCAAGTGGCGAACAAGCCCTATGACCTCATTCTGCTCGACTATCAGATGCCGGAGATGGATGGGTTTGAGACGGCGGCAAAGATCAAGGAAATGGGATTCAACAGCGTCACATTGATGCTTTCTTCGGTTGACGCCAACCGGCTTGAGGGCCATTTATCGGAGATCGGCATCAGCAGACGTCTAACAAAACCTGTGCGAAAGGACGAGCTTCTCGGCGCGATTATCAAGGCGATGCATGAAGATGCAGAAACAGCAAACGCCTCACCTTCCGCAGGCCCGAGCCTACGTGGAAGGAATCTGAATCTAAAGGTTCTTCTTGTGGAGGACAACCTTACGAACCAGACCGTCGGAAACGTCCTGCTAAAACGGCTCGGCTGCGAGGTTCATATCGCTGAAAATGGCCTTGAAGCGGTAGCGGCAACGGAATCCGAAGACTACGATGTGGTTCTCATGGACTGCGAAATGCCGGTAATGGATGGCTATAGGGCGACTCAGACCATACGCGAACGAGAAGAGTTGACTCAAAAGCACGTCCCCATCATTGCTCTCACGGCTCACGCGTTGGACGGCATGAGGGAGAATTGCCTTGCGATGGGTATGGATGGATTCGTTAGCAAGCCGGTAACGTTGGCGACTCTGCTTGAGGCTCTAAGGGAGTTCTCGATGCTGGCAGCTGCCTAGTAGCGGGCCATCCTTTACCAGGCACAAGGATTTGGGATAGACTGGCAATAACAAAGCACAACGGAACCGCCGTTGCCCCAGGAGAAGCCTAGTTCTATGCCAAATGTTGTCTTGACGATCGATTGCGAAGAGAGCCCGTCGCGACCGCTGCTACACCAGCGACTACATTCGAGTTTTGGAACAAGAGTTCGTTCCCGCCACGTGGCTCATTCACGTCTCTCGGAAAGACCCTAACGCGAACACCGATCTTTACTATCACGAATACGTCCACAAGATCCCGAACTGGCATGAACTGGGGATGAAAGTGAACTTCGAGAATGAGCGCGGCTATGTGGAAGACGAGAAAGAGCGGCGGGACATCATGCTGATCGCCAAGACACCTTGAAGTCCCATCGGATCAAGGCAACTTCGTTCCGGGCAGGAGCTTTTGCTCTTCTGCCTTGCGACGTGAAGTATCTGGAAGACATCGGCATCTTAGTAGATAGCTCCCCGGTGCCCGATGCCGATTACAAGATGTTTGTGGACTGGCGCGGCGCCCCGCACGAGCCCTATCATTCGACAGAAGACGATCTTACAAGGCCGGGAAGCAATCGCATCCTGCACGTGCCGATCGCCACTCACGAAGGGCAACACGCCTACCTGCATGCCGGGTTTCACGCCCTAAAGCCGCTTTTTGAGGCGAATATCGATCGGGAAGTTATATGCATCGGCCTGCGGGACTATCATGACTCGGTTGATGACCTAGTTCACGCGATCCGCTATTTCCGGTCCAAGGGAGCGCATTTCACGACCCTAACCCAGGCGGCGAGTGAGCACTACGAGCATCACGAAGCCATGGCTGCGGTTGGCTAGGCTTGAGACTAGGCCGCGTCTGAGTCTTTGAAACGCAAGTCGTATTCCTCCTTAAGCAATCCGAATTCCACGCTGATCTCGGCCACCATCGAGTCGATTTCGTTATTGCTGCAAGTATCCTCCCTATTCTCGATGTTCTCACAGAGATCTGCAAGGCGGTCGCCGCCAATTGTTCGGCACATGCCCTTCAGAGTGTGGGCGAAGTAAGTCACTTTCTTGTAGTCTCCGCGTAAGGATGCATCGCCAATTTGTTGGGCGACGACGGGAGCCGTCTTCCAAAACTCGTCCAACAGCTCGCGGATGAACGAAGGATCGAAGTTCAACGCTTCACTCAAGTGAGAGAGGTTGAACGCAGCCGTGCCAACACTTTCCTGCGAAGTTGTAGAACTCTCCGGACGATGTTCGGCTTCACCGTGTCCGAGCCACTTGGCCAGCATCTGCTGAAGTTCATCCGGCTTGACCGGCTTCGCCAGGTAGTCGTCCATTCCGGCAGCGAGACACCTCTCCCGGTCGCCCGGAACATCGCGTTCGCGGTCATTGCGACAATGGTGTGACGGGATTCGATTCCCACTTCCCTGCGCCGAATCTCCATGGCGGTGTCGTAGCCGTCCATTCCCGGCATTTGAACGTCCATCAAGATCAGAGAGTAGACATTCTCCTTGAGAAGCTCCAGCGCGGTCTCACCGTCACTGGCGATGTCCACATCGCATCGCAGTTTGGCCAAGAGTTGGGTGGCCACCTTTTGATTGATGACGTTGTCCTCAACGAGCAAAACCCTACGGTCGTAACCAATTTCTGAGGAAGAACCAACGGCATTCTCGGGACGCTGAACCGGCGGCGCCATGATACCAAGAGCGACGGCCAAGGACTCGTAAAGGACGGACGCCCGCACGGGTTTTGCAAGCACGGCCGCGAAGCTTTGCCCGCGCGCGTCGGGAGCGACCGACCTGGGGGTCAGGAGCACCACGGGAGCAAGTTCATAGCCCGCGATTTTTCGTAAATGGCCCATGAAATTCTGGGGCTCGCAGTCCTTGAGATTCGAATCTACAATGACGACATGGAATGGCGCACCTTGCGTCTGATTGCGAAAGACCGTCATCGCATCCTTGAGCCCCGACGCGCTTGCCGCGGTGCAGTCCCAGCTCTCAAGTTCTTCGGTCATCGTCCGAATAAGGGTGCCGCTTTCGGAGAGAATCAGCGCGCGGGCCTTTAAGGGCTGCAGCGTTTTGGCCGGCGTTACTTCCACCAGAATCGGAAGAGGGAGCTCCACAAAGAAGGTGCTGCCAGAACCGGCTTCGCTTTCAACCCACACATGGCCTCCCATGATTTGGGTCAGTTGGCGGCAAATAGCAAGCCCAAGTCCGGTGCCTCCGTATTTACGCGTCGTGCTTCCGTCAACTTGGGTGAAACTTTCGAAGATCGCATCCTGCCGCTCTTTTGGAATCCCAATTCCGGTGTCCTTGATCGAGATAAGCACGATTGCGCTTATCGGCGTGCGATTCTTCAAACGGGCTTCGACCACTACCTCACCCTTCTCGGTGAACTTGATGGCGTTGGTTACCAGGTTGGTAATAACCTGCCTGATCCTTCCCGCATCGCCTTGAAGAATCTGAGGAATCGCGGGATCGACGTGGCAAATGAGTTCCAGACCTTTCTCCTGAGCGCGCTGGGCGACGAGATCGCCCACTTCGCCGAGGGTGGACCGAAGGTCCATTTCCACCTGGTCGATCTCCATTTTGCCCGCTTCCGCCTTGGAGAAGTCGAGGATGTCGTTGATGATCTCAAGCAGCGAGTCTGCGCTTCGCTTGATCGTCATCGTGAAGTCCAGCTGCTCTGCGGACAGGTTGGTTTCAAGCATTAGGCCGGTCATGCCGATCACGCCATTCATCGGCGTGCGGATTTCATGGCTCATATTGGCCAAAAAGTCTGATTTGGCCAAACTGGCGGCACGCGCCGCTTCCGCCATGCTTCTCGCCTCTGCGAGGGCAATCTCCAGTTCGCCATTGGCTTCGGCCAGGGCGATTTCGGCCTTGCGGCGATCGGCAATCTCTTGTTCGAGTTCGCGCGTTCGCTGGCTGACGCGCTCTTCCAGGTCCTCGTTGGCCGCTTTAAGGTATTTGTCCCGCTGCTGAATTTCGGACAGCATGCCGTTAAAGCCCTCAACCAGGTGGCCAACCTCGTCATCCGTGGCCCGTTCTACCCGGAGCCCATAGTTCTTCAACGTGGTCACCAGGCTCATGGCGTGTAAGAGCTTTAAGATAGGATCGGAGACAACCCTTTGCAGTCTCGTGGATACGAGATAGACCAAAAGCGCGGAAACCAGCGCGATCAGGAACGCCACCAAGAGGTGGCTGCGTTGGCTTCTTCCTGCGCCACTTAAGTCGGATTCCAAGTAGAGGAGTCCGATTTGTTTTCCCCTCAGATGAATGGGTTCGTAAACTTGGAACCGCCCATTGACGATCTCGTACGATTCACCGGTGGCAAGGGCGATGCGCTTTTCATTTGCCGGGTAGCTGGCGATGAGCTTGTGACGGTTGTCAAATAGCGCAGCCCCGGTAACATCCTTCGCTTCTCTCAGGGATGAAAGCATATCGGCAGCGCCCGACTTGTCCTCCGCCTGAACCACGGCTTGAGTGGCCTTGGCCATCACTTTGGCCTGCGCAGTCAGCGATGCGAGATGACTATTCTCCGAATCCTTCTTATCGTAAAGCAAAAAGACGAAGCACGCGATGAGCACCGCAATGGTCGTGGTGACCGTTGTGATGAGGATGATCTTGCTTTTGATCGAGAGGCGTCGCAAGCCAAAAATCGACCATCCTGGGACGCGAAGAAGCGCCGATTCATCGTGAATCTCACCCTCTTTACGTCTTTTGGTTCCCACCATTATTCAATGATCGGTTCTTAGGATCGCCGTCTGAACGATGATGCATGGCCAATAACGCTAGGAAGAATGCCTGAAAGCATGATTCAAGTGAGCTTCTTAAACTTGTCTAAGCGCTTCTAGGCAGGTCCGTGCTCTTAGGAAAAGGAGAGGGGACCCCTTGTCCTGTTCCTGATAATGATCCCCGCCGCGTTGCTCCGAAATAGGAACTGCTTTTTAGTGGTGGGAGGGGTTAAGCGGAGGGTCTTTAAAGCTCCCTCTGCAGTTGAAGCCGATAAGTTCGTATCCTTTATCAGAACCTACACGCAAGCGAACCTGAAGAGCCAGTGAAAGCTATTAGCTTATCGACCGCCTCAAGGCCCTATTTAGCCATAGGGTTGGTCGGCCCTTTTTTGGCTCTCGCCCTTTGCCAGGCAGTGTCCAAGCCGAGCAGTCCCCAGTCAGCGAAGACAGCCGATGAGGAAAAAGCGGCGCTCGCAAAGATGCATACGGACGAAGTGTACGCCCGAGCCAAGTCACCCGACGGTAAGTATCTGGCCAAGCTCAAATACTACGACGCATTGACTTTCGGCTACTACCACGTAGCCATCCAGAAGCTTGGATCGAAGGAACCCACTGCCAGTGACGATGATGTTGTAGAAGTCGCGGCCGAGGGTTTGAACAGTCTCCACTGGAAGGGCAAACGTGTCCTCGTGGTGGATTATGATGCCACGAAGCACAAAGACCCTGAGGAAGACACGCTTTTCGTCAAAAAGCCGCGATCCTGGCGGGGCGTAAAGATCCTATACAACCAACAGGTCCTCAGAGCCGGAAAGAAGAAAACTTCGAGAGCCTATTTTCCAAAGCCATAATCGGGCCGTCCCTTTCATCGCCCTTTAGCCATCGAATAGGGTAGAAACAATCCGCATGATGCTGAGCATTCGGGATATTAACGTGTATTACGGCGCAATTCACGCCCTCAAGGATGTGAGCATCGACGTACAAAAAGGCGAAGTGGTGGCAATCATTGGATCGAACGGCGCCGGAAAGAGCACTTTGCTGCGTACCATCAGCGGTTTACTCCGGCCCCGAAGCGGACATATCTACCAGGAAGACGAACCGATCGATTCAATGCCGGCCCACGAGATCGTGGTCCGGGGCATCAGTCAGTCGCCCGAAGGCAGACGCATTTTTACGAACATGTCCGTTTTGGAGAACCTGCAACTTGGCGCCTATACGCGGCAGGACGACGAAATCGGCAAGGACATGGACATGGTGATGCGTAGGTTTCCCCGACTTCGGGAGCGCATCAAACAGAACGCCGGGACCTTAAGCGGCGGCGAGCAGCAGATGCTTGCCATCGGTCGGGCTCTGATGTCCCGACCTCAGCTGCTGCTGCTGGACGAGCCCAGCCTGGGCTTGGCTCCCAACCTGGTTGCCGAGATATTCAAGATTGTTATCGACCTGAACGCGGAAGGCGTGACAGTGCTTCTCGTCGAACAAAACGCCTTTCGAGCCCTAGAGATCGCTCACCGCGCCTACGTGCTGGAGACGGGCTCCGTAGTTCTATCTGATACGGGCAAAAACTTGCTGGTGAATCCGAAAGTGAAAGAGGCTTACCTTGGAGGCTAAAGCGGAGCGCATTGAATCGGGCGCGATCCGGTACGAGCTGCTCAAGGAATCCCATATTCCCCAGGTTCTGGAAATTGAGAAAGCCTCCAACTCCGCGCCATGGTCCGATCGATCTTTTCGAAACGAAACCGCAAACCCTCAGGCGATTTTTATCGTGGCTTATTATCAAAATAAGATCGTCGGATTCGGCGGTCTATGGCTCTGCGTGGACGAGGCGCACATTACTACGCTCGCGGTTGACCCCGAGTACCGGCGACGCGGCATCGGCCGCGCAATCATGCTCCAGCTATTGAGCCGCGGACAAGACCGAGGGATGACCTGTTCCACCTTGGAAGTGCGCGCCGGTAACTCAGCGGCTATTCAGCTTTATCAATCGCTCGGATATATCGATACCGCGCGAAGAAAGGGTTACTACCCGGACAACCGCGAAGACGCGGTTGTGATGTGGCTGCACGAGCTGCAAACTTGGACGCCCCCCGCGTGAACTTCTTTTCAACGCCGGTTCTGGGACTGGAAACATCTTGCGACGAAACCAGTGCCGCCGTTTTGCGTGGAGCGGACGTGCTCAGCAACGTCATTTCCAGCCAGGCTGATCTCCATGCCAAATGGGGCGGAGTTGTTCCTGAGGCGGCCGCACGCGCTCATGTAGAGGCCATTCTCCCCGTGATCGAGCAGGCTTTGGCAGAGGCCGGCCTCGTGCTGAGAAATATCGGCCGCAATTGCGGTTACCAACCGTCCAGGCTTGGTCGGTGCTTTGAGCGTTGGCGTTACCGCCGCAAAGACCTTGGCTTTCGTCCAGGACTTGCCTCTCGTTGGAGTTCATCATTTGGAAGGCCATCTCTTGAGCCCGTTCGCGAATGGGTGTTCGGTTCCCTTTCCTCACGTAGCGCTCGTCGCTTCCGGCGGCCACACGGAACTAGTGAAGGTTGACGGGCCCGGCCAGTATGAGGTGGTCGGAAAGACAATCGACGATGCCGCGGGCGAGGCGTTTGACAAAACTGCCAGGCTCCTGGGCCTTGAATATCCCGGAGGGCGGAGCATTCAGGAAGCCGCCATCGGGGGTGATGCGAGCCGGTACGCCTTACCACGCGGACTGGCAGGCGATACCCTCAACTTCAGCTTCAGCGGCCTTAAGACCGCGGTTTTGCGGCTTCGGGAAAAAGAAGGCGACAAGCTAAGAACCGCAGATGCCGCAGCATCGATCCAAGAAGCCATTGTTTCCGTTCTCGCCGATCGAACACTGCTGGCGGCTGAACACCTCGGCAGCAAGGCGATAACCCTGGTTGGCGGAGTGGCGGCCAATCTTTCGCTTCGCGAGCGTCTGGCGGCCAAGTCTTCGCAGTTGGGAATCCCGTTCCACTGCGCTCCTTTGGACATGTGCACGGACAACGCCGCCATGATCGCGCTTGCAGGATCTTGGCGACTTTCCAATGGCCAACGGGACGGGCTGGACTTAGAAACGCTTCCGAACTCGCCGCTGCCTTAGCGTCGCTGCATCTGCAGGAAAATCCGCAGCACGTACCAGAACAGCAGAGCGATCGCGGCAAACAACTCCAGGGATGCCGCTACGTATTGATCGGCCCGGTAATACTTCAGCACCTTGGAAGTGCTGAACAAGATGCACATGCCGGCGAGCAGAATCATCGCGCCGCTGAACCAGATGCCGAGATCGAAGCCAAAGATCGCTCCACAAACAATGACGCCAAGAGCGACCAGGCCGACGACGCAGATCGTGCCACCGAGGAACGAGAAATCTTTGTTGTAGATGAGCACGTAAGCGGTGAGCCCGATGAACACGGCGAGCGTGACAATGCTGGCGCTTACAAGGACATGGGGGTAATAGCGGCCCGCAATGAACAGCAAGGGGGAGAAAATGAGGGATTCCGCGACAACGTAGAGCCCCAGCCCCATATATTGCGTTCCCAACGGCTTATCGGATCTTGCCAGAGCCTGAGCCAAATACCCTACTAGAGCGAAACCGCCCAGAATCAGGAGCCAAGTGTATTGGCTGCGACTAACCATTTCCAGGACGGACAGGCCAACGCCGGATTCGAACAGGAAGTAGGACAGCACCACGAACAGCCCAACCGCTCCCGCGAGGTGCGTATAGGTCTTTCGTAAAAATGCGATGCGCTGGTCCACGCTGGAACCGTAAATGGCGCCTTGTCGATAACTGTCTCTGTAACTCAACTTTTCTTTCCTTTCACCAAGAGTCCACGGCTGAGAAACTCTATTTACCTAATACGAGAGGGTGGGCGCACACGATTCCGAACGTGGGACCTTGGGCGGCCCACAGAAGTAGAATTCGAAAATGCACACGCACAGGCTGACGATCACCGGGTTCGTCCAAAACGTGGGGTTTCGCGCCTATGTTTCTCAAACCGCCCAGGCTCATGGGGTCAAGGGGGAAACCTGGAATGGCGACGATCGGGCTGTCCATGTCATCGTCCAGCACGCGGATGAATCCGTGCTCAAACGGTTCGAGGAAGAAATGTGGCGTGGTCCGGGCCGGGTGGACAACGTCCACATCGAGCAAACCGAAAAACCCGATTACGATTGGTTCGAAGTCACTCACACTCGCTAATCCTCAATCGCTGACTATTCAACTCATGAATATTTCGATTCCAATACCCATGCTTTCTTGGTTGCGGCAATTAGCAGGTGGTAATCTCGCTCCGTCGTGACTTACGATCACTGGTCGAAAGCGCAGAACGTTTGCGTGTTAGGAGCTGGAACGATGGGCAGCGGAATCGCCGCCCATCTAGCAAACGTCGGCTTTGACGTCACTCTCCTCGATCTGTCGGAAGATGCCGCGCAAGCAGGACTGGACAGAGCCCGCCAGGGCAGGCCACCCTATTTCTATACCAACCAAGCAGCCGATAAAATCCGAATAGGGGGCATTGAAGACAAGTTCGATTGGGTGTCCGAAGCGGATTGGGTCTGCGAAGCGATCATCGAGCAACCGGAGGCCAAACGCGAGCTGTTCGTCCGTTTGGAACCTGTCCTTGATCCAAACGCGATGATCACGACAAACACAAGCGGCTTGGAAATCCAGCTGCTGGGCGAGGGGCTCGGCGACAGTTTTCGCGAGCGCTTCATGGGCACGCATTTTTTCAACCCGCCCCGTTACCTCAAGCTTCTCGAGTTGATTCCTACCAAAGAGACGAGCAAGCCCGCCGTCCATGAGATGACCCGATTTCTTGAGCAGCGGGTGGCACGCAGAGTGGTTGTCGCGAAGGACACGCCGGGGTTTATCGCCAATCGCTTTGGCATGTGGGCTATGTTTTGCGCCATTCACGCAACCGAGAGGCTGCACCTCTCGATAGAGCAGGTCGATGCTATCACCGGCCCGTTCCTCGGCCGCCCGCGAAGCGGCAGCTTTCGACTCAATGATATCGTTGGCCTGGACATCATGCAGGATATCGCGAACAACTTGATTGAGCGTTGTCCCAATGATTCGCATATGTCCAATCTCGAGGCGCCGCATTCTCTTTCGGAACTCATTGACAAAGGCTGGATCGGAGACAAAGCGGGCCAAGGCTACTACAAAAGAGAGGGCAACGAGTTGGTGGCCCTCGACCTTCAGACTATGGCCTACCGGATGCGCCAGGAAGTGCAGTTCGACTCGCTTTCCCACTTGGCGAAACTGCCGATCGGAGAAAGAATCGCACTCGCGCTTGCCGGAAAAGACGAAGTGGGCGAATTCCTGCGCATGCACCTGGTGCCGACCCTGCGGTACGCGCAATACCTAGCTGAAGAAGTTTCTCATGACGTGCTCGACTTCGACCACGTCATGATGTGGGGCTTCGGCTGGGAAAAGGGGCCATTCGCCTTGATCGACGCGATTGGCGCCGATAAGCTGGGGATCGATTCGAAGCCGTTTTACGAAGACGGGAAGTTGCTTTCCTACAGAAACTCCTATGTTTCCATTCCCGTTCAGAAGGAATATCGGGCTCTCAAGGACTACCAACTCATCGAGTCCGGCGATTTCTTCAACCTCCGGGATTTAGGGGACGGTGTGAGCGCCCTATGCCTCACCACCAAAATGGGAACGGTCAATATGGATCTGGTCGACGCTCTGAACAGAGCTATGGACGATCCCAGAATTGGCCGCTTTGTCCTTACCAGTGAGGCGAAGAGTTTTTCCGCCGGCTTTGATCTCTCCTTCTTTGTCGATATGATCGCCTCGGACAACATGAACGCGATCGAGACCGAACTCGCCAAGCTTCAGCACTTGGCTTCGAAGATTTCCGAGAGACAGGCGGTGGCCGCTGTGTTTGGGCATTGCCTCGGTGCAGGCTTTGAACTGGCCACACGATGTTCGGTGGTGGTGGCCCATGCCGAAACTCAAATCGGGTTGCCGGAGGCAAAGGTCGGACTGATTCCGGGCGGCGCGGGAACGGTTATCGTTCGCACCCGCCAGCAGCATACTGGCCCGCGCGGGCTCAGCGAGGCCGCGTCCAGACTTCTTTCCGGCGCCGTATCCGCAAGCGCCGACGACGCACGCGCGCTAGGTTATTTGCGAGAAACCGATGTCACCTGCTACCATCCGGACCGGCTAATCTACGATGCCAAGCTGCTTGCCTTAGAGGTTGAGCCCAGGCCGGAAGAACCTCTCGTTCACCTCCCGGGACCTCTTGGCGGCATGATAGACGATATGCTGGCCAACCGGCTGCGAAGCGGCGACATTACCGAGTACGACGAACAGATCGGGCTCAAAATCAAGACCGTGTTTGTGAAATCCACCTCTTTCGAAGACGGCTGCGAGCGCGAACGGCAAATGTTCCTTGACCTTTGCGGGCGCGCGCTCACTCTTCTGCGAATCAAGCACATGCTTGAGAACGGGAAGCCGCTGAGAAACTAGACTGTCCAATGCCAGACCTGATTCCATGCGGTCATCCAATCCGGCCCTTTGCTCTCGACGGTTAACGGATCCACCAGTTCGACACCGGGCCTACCGTAAAAGGCGAGGCCATCATCCACCGTTCCAATTTCGATCGTAATGGTCACCGGCTTGCCAGGCGAATAGGGCTTGACTGCTTTTAGGTTCTTGAGCGACTCTTTCGCGCCATCTTCGATCATTTGCCGCGCCCGGACCGGCGGTATTTGCCGCGCGGAGTATCTGGAAAGGCCGCGCTTGACCGCAACCGTGGTTAGCCCCTCTCCAAGCAGCCCCTTGGATTCTTTGCACGTGGCTTCGTCCCCGGTTACCAATAAGCAGGGGCAATCATAGTGCCCGCAAAGCGCGGCGTTGATACCGACTTCGCCGACATAAGTGCCGTTGAATCTCAAATGTCGCCACTTCGTGGTGGAAATCGTATGGCAGAGAACGCCGTCCGGGGTGGCCGCCCTGGCGTGCATCCCGACCAGCAGGCAAGCATCGCAGCCCTGCTCCAGCAATTCGGTGTAGCGAGACCATGGATGGTGAGCTACCCAATCGCAACCCGGATCGAGGAGTTCTGGCACCAAGGAGTTGAAAGTCCACCCTCCGCCGGCTCCATGGCAATCCACAACTACGATCTCGGTAGCCCCGCCTGCCCTCGCGCCGCGCACTGCTGCATTGATCTCCTCCGTGTACAATCGGCGCCCTTCTTCATACATGGGATCGCCGCCGTTGACCTGGTTCCAAACGACAATGCCGCTGACCCCTTCCATGTCCGTCATTATTAAAACCTTCATCTGCTGCTAGCTTATCCCGCTTAGATAGATTTAAGGAAACTCTTTACGGCCTCAGCGGTCAAAGTTGTTGAAAGCAATTGTAGTGAGGTTAATATGAAAAAGATCGGATTACTCGGATTAGTTGGCTTGGCGATTAGCCTTGCCGGCACAGCTTCAGCCCAGCATCGTGGCGGGAGCAGCGGCGGCGGCCACTCGTTCTCTCGCGGCGGAGGCGGCGGTTTCGCACGCAGCGGCGGCGGAGGAGGATTCGCTCGTGGCGGCGGTGGTTATGCCCGTGGTGGCTATGGCGGGCATGGATACGCCTATGGCGGCTACGGCCGCGGCTATGCACATGGAGGCTACTATGGCGGCTATTATGGCGGCGGTTGGGGCGGCCCTTGGTGGGGTGGCCCGGTTGTAGTAGGCGGCTATTACGATCCCTACTACTACCCCTATGCCTATGATGATGGCTACTATGCTCCAGAGCCCACGGTTGGCCTTTCCGTCGGCATCGGCGGATATTGGGGCGGCGGCTATTACCATGGTCGAAGCGTATGGGGCGGTCGCGGCGGCGGCGTAGCCTATCATCGCGCAGGTGGCGGCTTCGGCGGAGGCCATGGCGGCGGTTTCAGTGGCGGCCACGGCGGCGGCCACGCAACCGGCCATCGATTCTAATCCTCCTACCAGCCCCTAAAGCCCCGGCAAGCCCCTCGGCGCCGGGGCTTTTTCATTTCTACCCTTTAACACCGGTAAACTTTCCTGCATGAGAATAGATGGCCGAAAGGCGGACGAACTGCGTCCCTACGAGTTTCAAAGGGGGTACGCGAAGTTCGCCGAAGGCTCTTGCCTTCTCAAGATCGGCGACACCCACATGTTGGTCACTGCGACCGTTGAGGATCGGGTGCCCCCTTTTCTCAAAGGGCAAGGAAAGGGATGGGTCACCGCGGAGTATTCGATGCTCCCCCGTTCAGGCAGGCAGCGAAACCAAAGAGAATTATTGAAGCCCAATGGACGCTCGATGGAGATCCAGCGGCTCATCGGCCGCGCCATGCGGTCGGTTGTAGACCTGCAAGCGCTCGGCGAGCGCACGATTACGCTGGACTGCGATGCGATTCAGGCAGATGGCGGAACGCGAACCGCGGCGATCACCGCCGGCTATGTTGCCCTTCACGATGCGCTGAGCCACTTGCTCAGGCAGCGCTCCCTAAAAACTCTGCCCCTCCATGAACCCATTGCGGCCATCAGCGTAGGAGTGCACCGGAACAACGAGATCCTGGACCTCAACTACGACGAGGACAGCTCCGCCGATACCGACATGAACGTGGTCATGACCGAATCCGGTCGTTTTGTGGAGATTCAAGGAACCGCCGAAGAAAAGCCTTTTTCCGCGGAAACGCTCGGCAAAATGCTCAGGCTCGCCAAGGGCGGCATCGACCAACTGATCAAGGCCCAGCACGCGGTGCTGCAGGAGGCCATCACCCGTTGATTGAGAAGCTGGTCATCGCAAGCCATAACCGGGCGAAGTCCCGGGAAATGGTGACGATTCTTGGCTCGCGATTCCCAGCTCTTCAAATTTTGACTTTGGCGGATTATTCCGGCGCGCCCGAACCCGAGGAGACAGGAGAAACCTACGCGGAAAACGCGGCGATCAAGGCGATTTCCGCCACCGAATTTACCGGCGAATGGTGTCTGGCGGACGACGCCGGCCTGGAGATCGACGCGCTGGGCGGCGCGCCCGGCGTTTTCTCCAAGAGATTTGAAGGGGAGGATACGCCGTTTCCGGTGAAGATGGCCCGCATTTTGGAGCGAATGGACGGTTTGCCCGAACAATGTCGAGGTGCGCGCTTCCACTGCTACGTTGCTTTAGCGCGGCCTCACCAGGGCACTCTGATGTTCGATGCGATTTGCGAAGGCCGAATCGCCCTCGCGCCAAGCGGTTCCGGCGGCTTTGGCTATGATCCCATTTTTTTCTTACCGGAACTCGGGTGCTGCATGGCGGACTTGTCGCCGGAGCAGAAGCACGCGGTCAGCCACCGCGGAAAGGTTCTGGCGAAGGTCGGCGATTGGCTTGAATCAAAAGCCTAAAGGTGCCGCACCACGCGGTGAACAAACTGAACGGCCCTCGTTTTCAGGACAACCGCCTCATGCGGAATCGCGGACATGCCAATCGCCCCACGGCCCCCCGTGGCCTGGAGCCGCACAAGCTGGAGAAACACCGCCAGCAGGCCGAGCAAGACCATTCCCAACATAAGGCGTTCCCCCAAACTTGCCTTCCGCGCGCATGCCATGTCTCTTTGAACGCTTGAAATTCCATTTAGGTTCGTATTCGAGGTCTTTCTACCCATCAACGGGCCCCTTGGGCTATAATTGTGCTCCCGTGCCGTCGTGGTGAAATTGGTATACACGCTAGTTTCAGGTACTAGTGGGCGCAAGCTCGTGAAGGTTCGAGTCCTTTCGACGGCACCAGTTCAAAACTGAACTTTTTTGAGCATCGGATTCCGGTCCAGGATAGCTTCCTTAGTTGAACCTAGTCCGACCCAAAATGTGACGGCCGATGCCGATACAACGACCAGTCCGACGTGGAACATTCCCATCTCCGCGCCCTCTTGTACGTGGCAGTAAATGTGCAATGAAAAACAACATTAAAAACCCTATCTTGCTTCTGAGCGTGGTCAGCCTCGGGTTCGCATCGCTGGAGTTGGCGGCTGCCCAAAACAGCGCCCCTCAGCCTCCGAATACCGCAATCCCGCAAAAGACCGAGGACAAGCTCTCGAAAATTGATCGGTTGATTGCTAAAGGCAACTACAGTGAGGCTGAAACGGTCGCTAAGCTTAACCTGAGCCAAGCCAACGCTTCCGGCGGTCCCCTCCGCGCCCATATTGCCCTGGGCAAAGTCGAACTGGTAGAAAGCAAGTTTGACAGTGCGTTTGCAGATGTCAGCTGGCACTGGAAACCCGGCAAGAACTCGACTCAAGACCTGTTGGCAGCGATGGCTGGCATCCAGGTATCGGATCATACTGCCTGGCACGATCTAGCGAGAACGGCCCTGATGGACTATGTGATGGAGCACTGTCAACAAATTGGTGATGAGTTCGGCTCTGCCTCCTATAATCTCGGCTCGACCGATCCCGCCTATGTTGCTGGAACAGCCGCATTGCTCTATGCCGCCGATGAGTCCGACAGCCCGGGTGTGCGGCTCAAGTTCGCTCAAATGGCCGATACGCTGATACCGGGCCGGACGGACATTTCCTACGTCAAGGGAATCTTGGAGGGTCAACTTCACCAAGACGCAGAAGCCAAAGTTGACTTGGAGTTTGTCCACCACGATGATTCGCCGTTTCTGGCGCAACGAGCCGCAAACGCACTAGCTTCCCTGAAGAGCTTGCCGAAATAAAGGCTTGTTTGACGGATCGGAGCTTCTTGTAATCTGGTCAGTGACAGGTCATTTTCGATCCGAGCCGCCTCATAGTCCGTTTATTTTTCGTTGGCCCTCACCGTAACGTCAGGGTCAATGACAATAGATTCGACGTGGTCATATTCTAATGCCACCAGGGTGTTGGCTAACTCTTGCATAAAGTTCAAAGCAGCTACCTCGTTTCGAAAGGTGATTCGCTAGGTTGTTGAACGAGCCAAGAGCTGGGCAGATTACAGCACGGATCGTATTCCACTGTAGCGAACGAGCGGGCAAACAGGCCGTGGGACCGTCCGCCGCGCACCAACTCTTTCACCGATTCCATGATCGGCGCGACGTCATCGCAGCAACTGATGCTTCTTAGCGATGGTTCACCGTGCAGGAAGCACTCATACGACATAAGCCCCGTAGCTGCGCATTCCTCATCACAATGCGTTAAACAGTAGTTCCAATCTTTCGTGCTCGTGCAGCGCGTCACGTGCTCACAATACAACCAACATGCCAATCCCCCCAATGGGCCTAGGAGGGCACACAACGCGCAGGGAATCGCGCCGCTGGGATCAGTGTACGTTACTGGATTATTATTCGCCTAGACATAAGGCTTCTCGCCCTGTAGCTGCTCTTCTAACCGAGCTTGGGTCGTCCACATGGCTAGGCCGGCTGAGTAGCCGCTGCCGCCGGGACCCCAAGGCATAAAGCCGCTAGGTAGCCTGTTGTTCGGCGAGGCGGGTCGTCCAGTTGACTTTGCATTGCCGATCATTTCGATCCCCTCAGCCAAAGGCGTGCTTCTTTTATAGCTCCTTCACGACTGAGCGGCCACGCCTTCGTATTTCTGTTCACCAGGATTGCCCGGTAGCGATGGGTTGAGATCAAGTTGCCTGATGACGTCCTAAATCCCCAACCCAGAGGTAGGTAAGTCTTAGCGTCAAAGAACAAATCCATCTCATGATCGGCCATCCACGAATCCACCCAAGTTCCAGCATCTGTACCGGTCTCGGTCTTGACAGCAAACTGGTAAGCGGCGACGTGCGCAAACGAAACCTTTGAAGTCCCCACAACCTCCACATCACCTTTCCAAAGTGAGTTGTAAACAAATAAGGAAGGAAATGCCCCATGATAGCTAGCAAATTTCGAGCTATCCTTTGTCACCTTGCCCTTAATAGTGATCTCACCCTGTCGGAGATACACCTCCGCAAATGGAGCCAAGCCGCTTTTATCGGACGCCCTGCAAATCACCAGTTCGTTGCCATTTTGCTCTGCCAAGAAGCGGCAGACTAGCTCAACCCGTCCTACCGCATTGCAAGTCACCTCTTCGCCTGAGACTGACGCAACATGCTTTGTGCGGGCGACACATTCGCTCCATGACGAGTTCATGCCCTGAGAGCTTAAGCCAAAAGTGGCCACCCCCACAATTACTCCTCCAAAGCCTCTGTAGGAAAGCCGTGCGCTCGCCATTAGACGGTTCTCCGTTCATCCTTGAGATCCAGCATTGTATAAATTGGTTCACCGCAAACGCATGGCGCTGTTTTTGCCGCCTCGCAAGCGGTTGCGCAACCTTGAATCCAAGTGGCCGACTGCTTAGGAAACGAAGCCTGACAGCAATCTAGGCATTCATCATATGGTTGCGCCCATGGCCCGAAGGCTGCACCATTGCACACTTCTTGGCAACCATTGTTCGACATGTCGCATTTTGTCGGTTGAATCGTCTTGCTTCCGTGACAAATCCAAAGGCAGATCAAGTAACCCAGCGGGCTAATGATCCCTAGATACCACGGACAGGCACAAAGACCGCTGGGGTCGCTGTACGTGACTGGATTGTTGTTTGCGTAAGCGTATGGCTTTTCGCCTTGTAGCTGTTCCTGCAATCGCGCTTGCGTCGTCCACATGGCCAGGCCGGCCGAGTAGCTCCTGCCACCAGGCTCCCAAGGCATAAAGCCGCCTGGTAACCCGTTGTTCGGCGGGGCGGGCTTTCCAGTTGCGTTTGCATTGCCCATCATTTCGTCTATTCTCCTTCTGTTTCGCTCGTTTTCTTCCAAAGCCATTCGCAGTTGAGGCGAGATTACGCCAGGCATGGACTTCGCACATTCGAGCTCTGCGTAATCCGTGAACCCGCCATCGTAGTGTTGGAAACGAACCCGCACCTTTCCGTTCGGAGCGCAGGACATTTCTGATAGCGCAGTCGAGCTCGCTCCAAGACGCGCCATCGCGACGCCAACCTCGCATTTCGCCTGCACTGACAGCCCCCGTAACCATTCAGGATGTTTGTCGCAATCATAGGCGCACTCCGGAGCGATCTCGATGAGCTCCCTTTCCAAATCGATTTCCTCTCCGCAAAACTCGAAGGACAAGCTTAACGCTTCATCTATGGCCGCCCTTGCCGCCTTCGCGGACGTTGGAGGATTTCGCCGTATGACATTCGCCAGCTTTTCGCCAAGGTGATACACCTCCGGAAGCTCTCTCTTAACGGCGGGCAGGTTCTCGTACCCAACTATCTCTGCTTCCGCACCCGAATCCACATCCAGCATCAGTCCCGCCAAAAAAGCCCCAAGGAACGCCCCTTCCCTTTTCGTTGGCGGTTCGTAGCCACGGCTTGAAGCTTCGATGAGATTCCTTACTGCCACGCGCGAGTGCTCGGCGATCACGCCAACATCGAATCCCTTTTCCACCAGAAGAGAGTTGACTGCCACATCGAGAACGAAAGACTGAACCAACTGCACTTGGGAATACCGCGCGGTGTTCGACCTGTCCTCAAGCACTCTGTAATCTTCAATCCCCCTAACAAGGTCTATCCACACGTGCGCGAGCTCATGAGCCAACACCGTTTCATGAATCCGCGCTGCGTCGATGAATAAGAGAATCCGGTAAGGATCGCTGAGTCCATCCACCCAATGCCCATGCGGATGGCCTCGCTTGGGGAAGAGTGCCGGCATTGTATCTAGCGCCATCAGCGCTTTCGGGGTGCACCGATTTATCTCCGCGACGAATTCAGTCAACTCCTTGGATAAGTTTTGTGGCATGAGCGCCGGATAAAGATCGCCATGCTCGCAATCCACGCCGAGAATGCTGGGTGCCGTTGTGTGTCCGTCCACGAGCCATTCGATACCATGTGCGTTCACCATCACCGACCCGATCGGGGGCATACCTTTTGCAACCGCCAGTTCGTTATTCTGCTTCTTCAGCGTGGCGATGTCGGCCTCTAACGGAATCCCTTGATCCGGACCCTCACATGGCGTGCCTAGCATATATCGTTTCATTGCCCGGTTTAGCTTCATTCTCTTACCTCCAAGAACGATGCGGCAGCGTTCATAGTGCTGCGCGCATCGCTCGAGTCCTGCCCTTCGTTCATCCATGCCGCTGCCGGTCTCTCCACTCCCCTAGCCGCACGTGGTCGTAAACGAACGTCGTAATCGCCCCAAATGCCGTATACACCCCCTCCTCATATTGAGACCCGGGCTCGGTTCCATTGATGGTTCGGTAACTCGGAAACTGGATCGCCCGTCCCTCGTTCAGTTCCCGGAACCGCGATGGCGTGCAGTCGAATCTCCGGAAAAAAGCTCTAATGAGGGCGTCCGCGCCTCCATAGCCCACCGCCATCGCAACCTCGCTCAGGGAACAACCTTGAGCCAGCAGAATGGCTGCTCGCTCCAAGCGCACACGGCGGATGAACTCGCCTAATGTTTCGCCCATCACGGCAAGGAACGCCCGGCAGCAGTACGACTGCGAAAAGCACACCATTTCTGCCAGGCCAGACTCGGATAACGGCTCTTTCAAATGCCCAGAAATGTACCGGATCAACTCTCCGACTACCGCATCGCGCTGTTCGAGCGTTTGGCTTCTCACTGCCATGCTTTACTATATGCCGGACACACCCAAAGAGGATCGACTGATTTAGGCCATTTTGCGAAATCTCGCTCATAGACTTACATAACCCCTTTTTACGAGTGGCGATTCTCCATCTCCGCGCCCTTGACTTCCTGAGCGTTCCTTAGCTATCATCCTTAGTTATCGAGTCATGGATTGGCATGGAATGGCACAGCTCGTGCCCTCTGCAACCCCGACTCTAGGTTCAAAAAACCGTCGAGAACCAGCCTTAAGGCAGTTTCAGGTACTAGTGGGCGCAAGCTCGTGAAGGTTCGAGTCCTTTCGACGGCACCAGTTCAAAATCGTGGGTTTCGTGAACGGATGGGTTGGGCCG
Organism: uncultured archaeon; assembly: GCA_963829965.1. Lineage (GTDB taxonomy): Bacteria > Armatimonadota > Fimbriimonadia > Fimbriimonadales > Fimbriimonadaceae > DASXZH01. The sequence continues at coordinate 42,498 of CAWHLK010000024.1, forward strand.
CTGACTTGGGAACTGCCAGCCCCGCCGTACCTCATGACCGCTATTTTGATCGACGGAGAACAAACCTTCCTCGACTAGCCTTATGCGATCATTGGCGAGAAGTTTTTCCCGCCGAGCGAAGCATTCTGAATCGCATCGTCGCCCGCCCCCGAGGCTATCGCCCTCTCCATTACATCAACCGATCAAATACTTGCTCGTCAGCGATTCCTTACACGCTAGTAAATCCGTCGGCGTTCCGGAGAAAAGCACGCGGCCACCCTTGTTTCCGCCTTCTGGGCCCATGTCGATGATCCAATCCGCGTTCTTAATAATCGCGAGGTTGTGTTCGATGACGACAACCGTATTCCCGGTGTCAACCAGCCGGTTCATGATCGCCAGAAGGTGGCCAATATCGGACATGTGCAGCCCCGTCGTCGGCTCATCCAGCACGTAGAGGCTTCCCTTCTTATGCAGCTCAGAAGCGAGTTTGATTCGCTGGCATTCGCCGCCCGACAGCGTGCTCAGGGGCTGGCCAAGGGTGAGGTAGTTCAGCCCGACGTCGCTGAGGGCTTGGAGTTTTTTGATAACCTCTTTCGAAATTTCCTTGAAAATTTGCGGGGCGTCAAAGAAAGTGAGGGCTTCGGAGACGGGCATGTTCAGAACGTCCGAGATCGATTTCCCATGGAACTTGTAGGCGAGCACTTCTTCCTTAAAGCGGCGGCCCTGGCAGATCTCGCACGGAGTTTTCACCTCGTCCATGTAGGACAGTTCAAAGTAAACCACGCCCAAGCCCTGGCAGTTTTCGCATGCCCCTTTTGAGTTGAAGCTGAAGAGAGACGGGCTTACGGAATTCGCCTTCGCAAACGATTTTCGAACCTCATCCAAGATCCCCGTGTACGTGCCCGGATTCGAGCGGCTGGAAATGCCGACCGGCGACTGGTCGATGACTATCGCATGGCGATGCTGGGGCAGAAAGCTCTGGTGGATGAGCGAGCTCTTGCCGGAGCCTGCGACGCCGGTGACCACGGTGAGAACGCCGACGGGGATATCCACGCTCACGTTCTGCAGGTTATTCGCGGTGGCGTCCTTGATCTCCAGCCTCCCCTTTGCCGGCCGAGTGCCGGATTTGAGAGGTAGCCGTTCACTAAGGTGACGGCCGGTGAGGGTATCGGCTATCTTGAGGTCTTCAAAAGGGCCTTCGAAAACTATTTCGCCGCCTCGCGTTCCCGCGTGCGGCCCCACGTCCACCACGTGGTCCGCAACTTTGATGACGTCCGGATCATGCTCCACCACGATCACGGTATTGCCTTTATCGCGCAGTTTCTGCAGGAGTTCATTAAGACGGTGAACGTCGCGCGGGTGCATGCCTATGCTGGGTTCGTCGAAAATGTATAGAACGTCCACCAGGCTGCTGCCCAGGTGTTTCACCATTTTAATCCGCTGCGATTCGCCACCGGAAAGGGTGTCGGTTTCACGGCTGAGGCTCAGGTATTCAAGGCCGATATCGATCATGTGCTGAAGGCGTGTCACGAGGTTTTCGACCATCGGGGCGGCGACGGGGGCCTTGATTTCCTTGATGACTTCAACCAGCTCATCCACTTCCATCGCGGCCAGTTCGGCGATGTTGTGGCCGTTGATCCTGCAGGCAAGCGCGGCCTGGCTGAGCCGACCGCCTTTGCAAAGGTGGCACGGCCCATAGGTCATGTACGGCGTCACTTGGTTTTGCGTGCGTTCGGAGTAGGTTTTGATGTCGCCGTTGATGTATTTGCGCGTGAAGATCTCGACAATCCCTTCCCTAGTGAGGTTGATCGACTTCCCTGCCATGTCCACCTTGACCTTGTAGGGCTTGCTGTAAAGAAGCTGGTTCATTTCGTCTTCGCTATAGTCCTCGAGCTTCTTGTCAGGGTCGAACTTGCCGGACTGAACGAGAATGTTCCAGGTCCAGCCGTCCACCGCGTAATCGGGATAGAGGATGGCTCCCTCTTTGAGGGATTTGGAAGTGTCGATGAACTTGGCGAGATCAACCCCGATTTTGCGTCCGTTGCCGTTGCATTCCGGACACATCCCTTGGGGGTCGTTGAAGGAAAAGGCGTTGGCGTAGCCAACGTGAGGTTGCCCCACGCGGGAGAAGAGAAGGCGCAGGACGCTGAAGATGTCCGTGATGGTCCCAACCGTGCTGCTGGAGCCACCGCCTAAGTGCTTTTGATCCACAACGATGGCCATGCTGAGATTCTCGATCTTGTCCGCCTCAGGCTGCGCATAGCGCGGAAGGAAGTTTCTGACGAAGGTGCTGAAGGTCTCGTTGAGCTGGCGGCGGGCTTCGGCGGCGACGGTATCGAAGACGATCGAAGATTTACCCGAGCCGGAGACTCCGGTAAAAATAGTGATCTTGCGCTTCGGGATTCGAAGCGAAACGCCTTTGAGGTTGTTCTCCCGTGCGCCCTGGATCTCGATGAACTCGTTCATGTGTCTTCCGCTTTTTACCCCTGGGCTGCACTTGGGCTACTTCCCGGTAGACCTGTTCAGAGCGACGGCTTCGCGAATGAGCGCCTTCAACGCTTCTTCATCGATCTTGTCGCCCTCCTTGAAGTCAATGGCGCGGCGGACGCCTCCATCCAAGCTGGAGTTGAAGAGCTTGGTCGGGTCGGCAAGCGAAGCACCCTTCGCGAAGGTCATTTTCACCGCGTTCTTGTACGTCTCCCCCGTGCAAAGGATGCCATTGTGGTACCACACTGGAGTCCCTGACATCGCATTCGACGGCTTTCGCCATTTGAACTCCTCTTCCACGTCGGGGTCGGCTTGCTTAATGATCTTTCGGATCTTGGCGAGGGTTTCCCCTCGCCAATCGCCCAAGTCCTTAACTCTCTGCTCGAACTCACTCGAAAAGTCCGAAGCGTTACTTGTATCAGACGCTGGTTTTCCCATGATTCCGGTTACCAACTCGGCGCCTCGACGCCGAACTGCGCGGCGTACTCCTTATTGAGCCGCTTCCAACCTTCGAACGCCAGGCACTTCACGCCTACCATTCGGCCCACGGGCTTTCCGGCCAGAAGGCGATCGAGCACGTCGAAGCAGATGTGCCATCCGGCAGCTCCCATGGAGATGTACGGCCGAGGGATCTTCGTCCAAAGCGTCAGCTTTGTGCCTTGGCCTTGGGCTTCGAGCTGCCAACGGGTTTCGATATCCCCAATTCAACTCAAGCAAGTGAGGCGCTTCCGCTTTGATAATGGTCGTCTCAGTAATGTGCTCTTGCGGCGCTCCCACCGTAGTGAGTTTGACAGTTGCGCCGGTGGTGGCCAAGCTGGCGTCGGAGTCATGGGCGCCCATTCGCGCAACTGCTTCGGATCGGTGAGGGCTTCCCATACCTTTTCCGGCGAGTGGCGCAAATCCCTTGTTATCACGAGAGTCCATTCCTCTCCATTCTTTTGAACTTCTGCCCCACTAGCGTGCCCGGGCGTGTATGTTTCGGTTTCGGTCATCTATCTTCTCCTCCTAGTCACTTTTTACGTTTGGTGTTATGGGATCCATGTCGTCCAGGTGGCGTTCAAGGGCATCCAGATGCTTGGACCAGAACTCCCGGAACTGCGCCAACCAGGCGTCCACTTCTTGTAGCGGCTCTGGTTTGAGCTTGTAGAGACGTCGCTGCGCGTCCACCCTGACTTCCACAAAGCCGGCCTCCCTCAGCACGCGGAGATGCTTCGAGACGGTTGGCTGCGGCATGCGAAGTTGGCGTTCAATATCTCCTACAGACTGCTGCTTGGCTACCAGAAGGCCGAGAATCGCGCGGCGATTGGGCTCGGCAATGACTTCGAAAACGGATTCCACTTGCTTAATATACTCTAATCCGCATATACGCGTGTGCGTATATTAGAGTTTCTATTGATTTCTTAGTGGTTTCCCCAGAGCGACGGTTATGTGAGCTTCGCCCAACGGGATTATGAACCTAGGTCTGTCTGTTATTGAACACGCGCTCGCCGGATCCTTTGATTTCTTCACTTCCGAGAACCAACGGGAACCAACTTCCCTGTTGGAACTTCGATAATCGCCGTGACGTCGCGGCCCGGCGGCCCGATGTCGCTCGCCAGGAACCTGGCGTAAAAGCACGGGCTCAGCGAGGCACTCTGAGCTTGGTACGCCTTGATCATCACTTGCCCATCCGCAGGGTGCACCCCATAATCTTGGGTGGCGCCGGCAGGGATCGTCCAGGGATTGGAGCCTTCATCGAACTCTATCCGGATCGGAAATGGCTCGGAATTCTTGATCGAGAGCATCCGCCAGTCTTGACCGAACATGGCGTTCCAAAGAAAGTAGAGTCCCAGTGTTGCGCCAACTCCCAAGGGAAAGGCGATCCACAGAATCCAGCCACGAGATCGAAGGATTCTTAACTCTCCACGCATCTGGAATATATTGGCCCAAGATGGGGGGCTCGTCTGCTATTCGGCGGCATAATTTCGAGTGCCCGGCGCCGGGCACTCATCCCAAGAACAGGCTTAAGCGCCCTTCCCTGTGATGTTCTTCCTCGTACCATCTCAAGTGGGCGTCCAATATTGTGGATCGATCGAGGTATCCGACAATTTCGCCCTTCAGTTCTTTACTCACAACCATCAATCGCTCGATATTGACGCCCAACATTTTCGAGACCGCAAGGCGGACGACTTCGTGCTCATCTATCGTCACCACCCCTTGCGATCCGGCCTCGAGCACGGTAAGGTCCTGGCCGCCTTCGGTGTCGAGGGCCCTCAAATAATCCCCCTGCGTGATGATTCCGACCGCCTTGCGGGCGCCGTCGACGATAGGCATTGCCCGTCTCTCAGCAAACCACCGAAAGCCCGGAAACAACGGATTCCCTAACTCGCGAACGAGGGTTGTTGGGCTAACGGACGGAAAACCCGTTTCCATGATCTCTCGGACTCGGTGAACCTCAAAGGGATCCACGGAATATTCCTGGCTCAGATGATGCCCCCGCCTTGCGACCTTTTCCGTTAGGATTGAGCGTTTCAGCCATAGCACGGTTAGCATTTCAGACGCGATACAAGCCACCAGAAGCACAGGGAGGGCGCGGACATCGTAGGTAAGTTCAAGCGTGAAAATGATCGCAGTGAACGGTGCGCGCATGGTCCCGCACATCATTGCTGCCATCCCGACCATTGCCCACAGGCCCGGGCTGCCGATATGGACCAGTTGCCCGGTAAGGGCGCCAATCGCTCCTCCGATCATCAACAGGGGCGCGAGTACCCCACCAGACGTGCCCGACCCTAAAGACAAGCTCCAAACCAAAGCCTTTGCGATGAGCAGGCTTAATGCGGCAGTGCCCAAAATCTGGCCGTTCAGGAGCATGTGAATGGTTCCGTAGCCGACTCCCAATACTCGGGGATCGATCAGTCCCCCCAACCCAACGAATAGGCCACCGATGAGCGGCCACCACATCCAATGCACCTTTAGATGGGGAAACAAGTCTTCAAAGCCGTAGACCATTTTCGTGAGCAGCCCGGCGCCGGCGCCTGCGAGAAGACCAACAAGGCAAGCGAATACCAAGCCGGAGATCCCAAGCGACGCATGCGGAACCACGGGAAACATGGGCCCCGGCCCCAAAAGGGGCGTGCGCAACGCCGCCGCCCCTATACTTCCAAAGGCTACCGGAATAAGGCTTCTTGGCTTCCATTCGAACAACAAGAGTTCAACTGCAAGGAGAACCGCCGCCACCGGTGTCCCGAAGACGGCGGACATGCCGCCCGCAGCTCCAGCGACCAGCAACGTTTTCCTCTCCGCGGAAGAAAGGTGGAAGAGTTGGGCAAAGAGCGACCCAAAGGCTCCGCCGGTCATGATGATGGGCCCCTCAGCTCCGTAAGGACCGCCGGTTCCAATGGAAATGGCGGAGGATAACGGTTTCAGCACGGCCACTTTTGGCTCGATCTTGCTTTGGCCAAGGAGGATCGCTTCAATGGCTTCCGGAATGCCATGGCCCCTGATCTTTTCTGAGCCATAGCGCGCCATTAGACCAATGATCAAGCCGCCCGCAGCCGGGATCAGAACGATCCAAAGACCGAAGTGGCTCTGCCCAGGTGTAACCGGCGCGGACGAGTACCGGCCAAAGAACGAAATGTTGGTGATAACCGCGATGAGCCAGAGCAAGACATACGCGACCACCGCACTGACGCATCCAACGCCCAAGGCGATCATCGAGAGCAGGATGACCCTTCGGTCGGTCGTAAAATCCCCTAGCTTGTCGTCTCCATGGCTCAGTTCGTGCTCTCTCTGAATGAGCAGCGGCGTGACAAGCATCCATTGCATTATATCTTACTACGATATATCCGCATTGGTATCGTAGAATCTAGGCAGATGATGCGCAAAGAGGACTACGTGGCACTGGCCGCCTTTAGGAAGGCTCTTCGGAAATTCCTGAGGTTTGCCGATTTAGGCGCTATCGAGGCGGGAATCACTCCCCAACAGCACCAAGTCCTCCTTGCTATTCAAGGGCAGGTCGGACGGGATTGGGCCTCAGTCGGGGAGTTGGCGGAGTCACTGCAGCTAAAGCACCATGCCGTTGTTGGTCTGGTTAATCGCTGCCAAACGGCCGGCCTGGTGGTGCGAACCGCCGATCCCAATGATCACCGCTCCGTTCGAGTTTCCTTGACCGACAAAGGGCACGATATCCTGACCGTGCTTACCCACCGCAATCTTGATGAACTTCGCTATCTCGGCCGATTTGCGGCCGAGATGCAAACTTTGGCGAAACCGCAGGCAACGTCAGATGCAGCCACCGATCCGGTGGGACCGGCGGAGGAATAAACAGAGGCTTTACTTCACCGACAGCGCCTTTTTCACGGCGGCCTCCAAATTAGGCGGATCTAGCGCCACAATACGCCCCTCACGGTTGATCACGAAAACCGTCGGGATGTATTCGATGTGGTAGACGGTCGCTGCCCCGCCCGGCTTACCAATCGCATTGTCCTGGCAGACCGGATATTTCAGGCCTTTCTCCTTGATGATGCCGTTGCGCTTCTGCAGATCAGGATCGATATGGATTCCTATAAGAACCAAACCTTGGCTCTTGTATCTTCCATAAACCCGATTGTTCTCGGGCATGGAAGCCACGCAACTCGGTCACCAGAAAGTAAAGAAGTCAAGAACGACGACTTTACCCTTCAGACCGGCCAAAGAAAGGGACTTCCCCGCCGTGTTCACCCACTGCCCAACATTTAACGCGGGCGCTTTTTTGCCAACCATTTTCGCCCTGGCGGCGGCTTCCGGTGTTTGACCTTGGGCGTTCGCCGGGCAAGTGAAGTTCGCGATGAGAACCGTCGCCAAGAGCGCGATTATCATGGTCTTGACTCGCATGATTCTATTATGCGCCTGATTGCAGTTCTGCGGGAATCCGAGCAGATTTTTCCTCTTCCGCTGCAGATCGGAGCGTGAGACTCCAACCGAAATAACGAGCCCGCAAAAGACGCAGAAAAGTTAACTAATTGGAAGCTAGCGCGTAGATTCCTATGGAACGAAGTGGTAAACTGGCTCTGTTCGTCTCGTATTGGCGTTAGAACGCTTGGTATGGGAGAAAAACATCTATGGATTGCGACAGTAATCAATCAAACAGAAAATCAAAACCTCACTCGTGTAATAGACACGAACTCCAGGTTGGGTATGGACGGTGTCGCTTCCGAGCTTGATCTCTTGATCAGGTAAGCCTCTTTTTGAAAGGGCGTTCGGAGCGAGATCCTCCGGGCGCCCTTTCGACGTTTGGTGCGAGGGCGAAAGCCTTAGCGCCCCTAGGACAAACAGGAGGCATAGCAATGCACATCGGAATCATCAACCGCCGCGCCCCAAAGGCGCTCGATCTCATTATCCAAAGCGCCTTATTCATCGGCCGAAAGGCAAAATCCGTGGCCAAGAAATTTACAGGGAACGGATACTCCGGCTATGACTTGGAGAACCGATCCAACAATTTCCCTTGCTTTGAATGTTCGGTAATTCGAGGCTGGCTTGCGGACCAGGGCCAGCCTCGCACGAACGGAAGGGATTCTGCGGGCAAATTGCCCCCCTTATATAAGCGCATCGGCGCCGCCCAGACAGAACTTGCTTGGGCGGTGCCCCAATGCTGACGAAAACCGCTCTCCTTCAGGCTCCGGTAAAGGAACCCCTCCAAGGCAAGCCGGCGAAGGGCAAGATGGTGCGCTCATCAAGAGCACGCAATCTGCTGACCTTCTTCATGGTGTTTGGCCCCGGCCTCATCGTGATGGAGGCCGACAACGACGCGGGCGCCGTTTCTACCTACACCCAGGCGGGAGCGCAATACGGGATCCCTCGTCCTTGCCGCCCAAGTGCTGGCCCCTGGACTCTTCCCTCAATCCGGTTCCTAACCCACGACCCTAGTTTGGAGAAATTGAAATGATTGCCACCAAATCAGAACCAGAAACCCAAGAGTTTTTCGTCGTCCATCCTCTCTTCGACGTCCAGGAGCAGAAGTGTGACCCAGCGCAATTACGGCAGGATCGAAATGAGCAAGAGCGTTAAAGTTTCTTTGACACTTCTTCGCGTCTATTTAATCGCAATGATGCTCATGCTTTGCTATCATTTACTGGACCTTGCGGGCGTATTCGGAGCTCACATAGCCAAATAGCCGGCGCCTGCTCCTTGGCAGGCAAACAGAAGAGGAGGGTTTTTAAGAATGAACCGACTAATTTCGGCCCTGTTGCCGTGTCTGGCTATTGCTTCCGCGCAGGCTCAGACGCCGACGCCGCAAGCCCAGAGTGGCCCGACCGCGCCGCCGGCGGGGAGCGGGGAGGGGCTGCGAAAGACTTCCGATGCGGTCAAGCCAGAACCCAAGTATGAGCTGGGCTTCCAATCCACTTTCATTGGCCAGACGCTGTTCCCTTTTCATAGTCCATACTCGGGCCCCAACTCGCTTCCCTCCTACCTGGGAACTCGCTGGACGAACACCTACACGATGTTCCTCGGTGCGCGCGCGGATAAGGATTTGGAGTTCTACGTCGACCCGGAATTGGCGGTGGGAGACGCGGTTGGCGCGGGAACCGGAATTGCGGGGTTTCCGAACACGGAAGTTGTGCGGATCGGCGTCAAGGAAGTTCCCTATTGGGCACGAGCCTTTGTTCGCTGGACAGTGTCAACCGAGCGCGGCGGCGCTACCACGGACATTCCTGCGGACGAGAACCAGATCGCGGTCAGGCGGCCTGCGGACGCTCTGGTGATTACGGCTGGAAAACTGTCTGCCGGCGACCTTTTCGACAAAAACTCTTATGCAAACAGCGCTCGAACCCAGTTCATGAACTGGGCTCTAGTGAACGCCGCATCTTATGACTATGATGCAGACGTTCGCGGATACACAATTGGTGCGGCCCTTGAATGGGACCATCCAGCGTGGGTGCTTCGAGCCGGATCCTTCGAAATGCCGAAGCGGGCTAACGGGCCCGATCTTTCGGGAGATCTCGCCACCTCCCGCGGCGATCAAGCGGAATTCGAGTATCACCCGACACTCCTGAAGAAGAAGGACCCCGCCGTTTTCCGATTGCTTGGATACCGAAACCTTGCCCATATGGGCAACTACCTCGATGCGCTGGAAGTCGCCCGAGAAACCGGCACCACCCCAAACATCGTCGCAGTTGAAAAAGCGGGAGCGGTCAAGTACGGCTTCGGCCTCAACTTCGAGCAAGCCTTGGCAGATGACGGCGATACCGGTGTTTTCGGACGGCTGGGCTGGGATGACGGCCAGACCGAAAGTTATGCTTACACGGAATGCGACTCCACAGTTAGTCTGGGAGTACAGCTTTCGGGCAAGAAATGGCATTCCCCCAAAGACATCTGGGCATTGGCAATTGCGGTGGACGGCCTTTCGGCAGCACACCGCGAATACATTGCGGCCGGCGGCTTGGGGTTTCAAATAGGGGACGGGCGGATGAACTATGGACAAGAGCAGATTCTGGAGACCTACTACACGCACAAGTTCAGCGACAACATGCAGGGCTCACTGGATTTCCAGATCATTGGCAACCCCGGATACAACCAGGATCGCGGCCCGGTGCCGCTGGGCTCGGCCAGGATCCACATGGAGTTTTGAGCTTCCTAAGGAGTCAGGGTTATCGCTGCGCTCCCAAAGGTATTCCCCATGCTAGCCGTAATCGTCGCCTGCGTGCTGGTCCTTACTGCCTTCGTTTTGATCAGGAACGAATAGTGGGTTGAACCAGCAGGAATCGTTACGCTGGACGGAACCACCACGTCGACGCTGCTGCTGCTCACGGAAACAACTGCACCCGCAGGCGCGGCGCCGTTAAGCGTTACCGTCGCTTCCAGATCGGTTCCACCGGTTACCGAGGCTGGCGTGACGCTGAAGCTTACGATGGCCGAAGGCACGATCGTCAACGTTGTGGTCACGGTGCTGCTGCCAAGGGTCGCCTAAATTGTCCGCTTGGGTAGAACTGCTGACTCCTCGTGTTCGGATGAGGAATGAGTAGGAGGTATCACCAGGGCCAATGCTCGCAGTGGCGGGAACCGGGGCAGCCGCGTTGTTAGAACTGAGGTTGACGGTTGCCACGTTGCTTGTCGGATGAACCAGCGTCACCTTGGCCTGAACGACAGCTCCCGCGATCACTGAGTTCGGCGTGACCGAGATCCCCTGCAAGCCGGAAGGCATGACTGAAAAAGTCGCGGTTTGGGAGACGGTCCCGGTTGTACCGGTGACCGTGACCGGCGTGGAGGAGCCAACAACGCTCGTCTTCAAACCGATCCACATTGATTTCGCCCCTGCAGGGACCGTCACCGACGTAGGCACGGTTACTGCAACACTGTTCGAGCTTAGGGACACCACGTCTCCCGAAGGTCCTGCGGGGCCATTCAAAATGACTTGAATTTCAGCAAGCACACCAGCCTGTACACTGGGAGGCGCAGTAAGGTTCGAGATCGTTGCGGGAACCACATAAATGAACGCGTACATGCCCCCAACTGTGATCCTTACCCAAACTTTACTGCTGACAGCCGAGGTTTTCAAGGCAAAATTGTAGGTTGTCATTCCAGCCGGAACGGTCACCGTGGTAGGCTGAACCGCGCTGCTGTTGGTCGTGACGCTGACGGCCAAACCACCGCTAGGCGCAGGGCCATCGAGCGTGACGCTCGCCTGTATATTGGACCCACCGGTTACGGACTGAGTGGCAAGGATAACCGAAGCGACCGTGGCAGGCAGAACCGAGACAGTCGTATTCTGGGATGAGCTCCCCAGAGTGGCTGTCACCTGCTCATTAGTGTTGGCGCTAACCGTTGATGTGGGCGCGGTAAATGTCATCGTATTCGATCCGGCGGGAACGAGAACGGAAGAGGGCAAGCTGACGGGGCCTGAGCCGGAAAGGGAAACCAGGTCGCCCGAAGCGCCGGCCGGCGTATCCAGGGTCACAATGAACGTCGCATCCGAACCGCCGACCACTGAGCTTGCCGTACTGCTAAGGGAAATAACGTTGGCCGCGGTCGCAGTAAAGGTTGAGCCTTGGTACGACGTGTCCTGAACCGCCACACTTGAGCTTGATGAGATCAACAAGGGCTGTGGTGCACCGGCGAGAGTCCCGCTGAAGGTACAGACCACGGGGGCGGAGCTCAGAGGGCCGCTGGTGCATGTGACGTTGCCCGCGCCAATGGTCGAAAGGGACTGGAGTGCAGCTTGAACATCGGTCGCGCTCGCGTTATAGGCGATAGGCGCGGTGGTTTGGCCGCTAAATGTGAGAGTGAAAGTTCCGCTCGACAGCTGGCAAGTTACGTCTTGCTGATCTGCTAAGCCGGGAACGCCTGCGGTTACCCATTCTGTTGCCGCAGAGCTAACCGAGGTTGTTGGCACCGTAAAGGTCGCGGAGGTGGAGCCGCCGGGGATGAACACCGACGTGGGCACCGTGAAAGGTCCCGAACCTGCAAGGGTTACCGTAATCCCGACGGGTCCGGGGTCGGTGCTTACGTCTACCGTTCCCGTGGCGGATGTTCCGCCCTCCACGCTTGCTGGATTAAACGATACGCCGTCCACGTAAATGTTGCCGATGTTCAGGTTCGTGATGGCGGTCGTTGAACCGTAAGTTGCGACTATATTTTCGCTGCTTGAGCTGAGAGTGGGAGACGTCGAAAGTTGGAATGTGCCTTGGTTTGCGCCCGCTGAGATCGTTATGGATGCTGGAAGCGTTACGGGCCCAGTTCCCGAAATTGTAACAGTTGCGCCCGATGGGCCCGCGGCGGGAGAAATCGTCACCGTACAGATAGTCGAGTTTCCGCCCACAAGGGTAGAAGGCGAAAGAGAAACGGATGTCACCGCAGGAGGCGCCAGAACTACCGTCGTCTCCCAGTTGGTTGCTACCATCGTGCAGCCCGAAAAACCGGTAGGGGTGTTACGTTCGCCTGCTCCGTTGTCCCCCCAGTTGGTGAGCGTCCCGTTTGAAAGAAGAACCTGGGAAGATTGCTCCCCCGCGCCAACCTGGACCACACCTTTGATCCCATTAGGCACCCTGTTTCCGCTGTTCCCTCCCCAAGAAACCACTGTCCCTCCCGAACTCAATGCAAGTCCGTGAACGGCGCCTGCCGAGATTGCGGCAATGGTGCTTTCCGCTCCGGCCGCCACAGTTGTCTGCCCCTCATTGCTATTTCCCCAAGCAACGACGCTTCCATCGTCCTTCAAGGCGAGCATAAAGTCCATCCCCGCAGAGATTGACTTAACGCCTGCGAGACCATTAGGAATCGTGGTTTGCCCCAAGAAGCCTATGCCCCACTCCACGAGCGTCCCGTCGTCCAGCAGTGCAGCACTATATTGGCTTCCTGCAGAGATCGCTTTCACACCGGTTAATCCGGACGGGATAGTGGTTTCTCCGAAGCTGTTATCGCCCCACCCAACAACGGTACCGTTATCCAGGAGGGCCAGACAATGCGATGCTCCCGCCGCGATGGCGCTAACGCCACTTAGTCCAGCCGGAACGCTGGTTTCTCCGGACGCGTCAGAGCCCTGGGCGGCAACGGTGCCGTTCGAGAGCAGCTCAATAGTAAACCCATTTCCTTCGGCTACCGATTTCACCGAGTTCAAGGCAGGAATGCTTGCCTGGCCGCTAGCGTTGGAACCCCAGGCAACGGCCGACTGGTCGCCGACGATCGCAATCGTTTCAAAGTACCCCGCCGATACCGAGGTGACGCCGTATAGATTCCCGGGCACCGTTGCCTGCCCTTGTGCGTTTTCGCCCCATTCCACAACGGTGCCATCCGATTTCAACGCTCCGAACATGCTGTTGGCGTTCGCGAAGATGGAAACCACGCTGCTAAGGCCAGTAGGAATGATTGTCTCTCCGAAGGTGTTATCTCCCCAAGCAACAAGGGTCCCGTTTGACAAGAGAGCCAAAGAGGCGTCTTGCGCGGCGGCAACAGCGACGACGCCGGTGAGCCCGGACGGCACGTCCGCTTGCCCGTTATCATCGTTTCCCCATGCAACAACCGTTCCGTCCGATTTGAGCGCCAAAGCCGTATCGCCTTCGGCCGATATGGCGATGACGCTGCTCAGTCCATTCGGGATCGTCGCTTCTCCGAAAGTGTTGTCACCCCACGCTACCACGGTTCCATCGTCTTTCAAGGCCATGGAAAAGTTCTGGCCTGCCACAACGTCGATTACGTTGGTCAGGCCAGTGGGAACCGAGGCTTGCCCGTTTCCGTTATTGCCCCAAGCTACGACCGTTCCATTGTCCTTCAGGGCGAGGCCGGTAAAAGTGCTGCAAGAAATCTGCGTGTAGTCCGAGCCCGTTGGAACTTGCGTTACAATGCCGAAGCCGTTGTCAAGCCCATAGGCGGCAAGGGTACCATTGGTATAGAGGACAATCGTTGCATGCCCCCCAACCGCAACTTGCTTGGCGTTCGTTTGGCCCGAAGGCCCTGAAATCGAACCAGACGAATCCAGTCCCCAGCCGGTTACCTGCCCGCAGGTAACGCCGCATAACGAGAGCAGCCCGACTACGGAAAGAACCAAGTGTCCCAATCCGCGCGCTAAAGCTCTATTTGTGTTCACGTCCATCGCCATCTTCCCTTCCTTCATGGGGTCACCGTCACATTCGCGGTTCCGAACGTGTTGCCCAGTTTCGCGGTGATCGTCGCCGGCGCACTGCCCGCCACTGCGGTTGTTTTGATCGCGAACGAGTAATGGTTCGCGCCTGCGGGAACCGTGATAGTCGCAGGAACCAATATATTGGCGCTGGTGCTGCTGAGTGAAACCACTGCCCCACCCGGCGGGGCCAAACCGTTAAGGGTCACTACTGCCTCAACGCTCGTTCCTCCCTTAACCGAGCCGGGCGTAACGCTGACACTCGCGATGCCCACTGGGTTGATCGTCAGCTTCGTAGTCGCGTTTGCTGAGCCAACGCTTGCGGTAAGAGTCACGGATACAGAGCTCGTCACACCTTGAGTTTTGATCAGGAACGAGTAGGAACTGGCACCCGCGATGACGTTCACCGAAGCAGGAACCGGAGCGGCGGCGTTGCTGCTCGAAAGGTTCACGGTTGTTCCGCCCGTTCCGGCCGGACTCCCAAGTGTCACTGTGGTCTCAACCGATGCGCCTCCCGTCACCGCATCCGGTGTCGCCGAAATGCCGGTCACTGCAGCAGCGGTCACCGTAAGACTCGCGGTCTTGGACACCGCTCCCGTGGTAGCCGTTAAGGTCGCTTTGGTAGTTGACGTCACCTTCGAAGTTTTGGCGAGAAACCACATCGTGCTTGCCCCTGAAGGAATGGTGACCGAAGCGGGCAAGATCACGGCCCCATTGCTGGAGGAGAGTGTCACCACGTCGCCGGAGGGACCTGCCATGCCTGAAATCCCGACTTGTACTTCCGCATTGGCGCCTCCCATGACGTTCGGAACCGCGCAAACGAGACTGGAAACGGTAGCCGGCAAAATTTGGAGCTTCGCAGTAGCCTGCGGTGGGATTGGCCTTTTTGCGTTATTGTTATTAACGTAAATCGAGGCTGATAGGGTTGCCGTGGTGCTAGAAGAGACAGCCGAGGTCTTCACGAGGAAGGAGTATGTGGTCGCTCCGCTTGGGATATAGATATAACCCGGAACGGTCGCCGATCCGTTATCCGAAGAAAGGGCAATCTCCAATTCTCCAACCGGGGCCGGCCCAGATAGAGTAATCGTGGCCTGTACGTTTGAGCCGCCGGTCGCCGTCGACTGTCCCAGTGAAAGCGTCGAAATACTCACCGGGAAAATATCTAGAACTGTGCTTGAGCTGGATGAGCCAAGGTGTGCCGCAACTTCGTCGAAATTCCTCATAATACGGCGAATACGTTAAGACCGTGAAGGATAAGGTCTGCCGGCCGGCGGGAACCGTAACCGACGCCGGCAAATTGAACGACCCAAATCCGTCCAACGTAACCACGTCACCCGAAGGACCGGCTGGGGAATCCAAAGTCACAGTGAAGATCGCGCTCTGGCCCCCAATCACCGATGTTGGGTTACAGGAAAATGCGGTGATTTGTGCGGGCGTTGTGGTGAAGCTCGCGTTCAGAACGCATCGTCATTTACCGTAACCTGACCTGGGCCGACGCTTACCGCTCCCGAAATTAGCGGCTCTACCCCGATCGCTAAACTGCCACCAAAAGTGCATGCAATGGTTTCCGATCCTAGCGGTCCCACCTGAGCACGTGACGCTGCCCCCGACCCCTCCAATGCTCGACAGGGCATTAAGGGCTGTCTGCACTTGGGAAGCGGTGGCGTTGTAGGCCAGCGATGAAGTGGTCTGACCGTTGAACGTGAAAGATACGGTTCCGCTCGTAGCGCCGGACTCGGTGATCACTTGTGTGTCGGATGCCCCTGAAATACTGGCTGAAACCGTTTCCGTTGCATTGGAACTCACGGCAGAGGTGCTGACCGAGAACGTCGTGGATGTCTTACTTTGTTGGCGATCGAGAACCCAGGTCCCGGAGAAGTCCGGAAGATCCGCGGCCGTCAGAAACCCGAGCGGCAACAGAACCAGAAAAGTCCCACAGATACGCGCGCGCATGATACTCGGCCTAATTATAACCGGGGGCCGACCGATCCCCGATGCCAAGCGGCCCGCGGCGATGCCCTGCCATAATGCCCATATGCAGGAAGTGAACGTGGGCATTGTCGGCCTGGGCAACGTCGGCTCGGGCACGCTTGCCATCCTGGCGGAAAACGCCGAACAGATCGCGCTGAAGCTCGGGTTCCGGCTGAAAGTGGCGGCGGTCTGCAGCCGCTCGGTGAGCGGCCAAGTCCATTCCGGCAATCGCTCGGCCCGGTTTTCCGGACCGCCGACTGGCGCGAAGTAGTGGCGCATCCCGAAGTGGATATCGTGGCGGAACTGGTGGGCGGCACCACCGTCGCCGCCGAGATCGTGAATGCGGCCATCGCCAATCGAAAATCCGTGGTGACCGCCAACAAGGAACTGATGGCCGCGTGCGGGCCGGAGATCTGGGACCGCGCCATTCACGCCGGCATCAATGTCGCCATGGAGGCCAGCGTGGCCGGCGGCATTCCCATCCATGCGGTGCTGCGCGAGGGCATCTCGGGCGACCGCATCACGGCCCTCTACGGCATCCTGAACGGCACCTGCAACTACATCCTCACGGAGATGGAAAAGCGCGGCGCGCCGCTCGAAACGGTGCTGGCGGAGGCGCAGCAACTGGGCTATGCGGAAGCCGATCCCAGCGCCGATATCGACGGCATCGACGCGCGCTCCAAACTGGCGATCCTGGCGGCCCTGGCATTCGGCGAAAAGATCACGCCGTCCGATATTTTCATGGAGGGCATTCGCCGCATCTCGCCGCTCGATTTCCGTTACGCGCACCAGTTGGGGCACACCATCCGGCTGATCTGCGCGGCGCGCCAGACGCCGGAGGGGCTGATTCTGTCCGTGCGCCCGGCGCTGATTCCCGCAGACCACCATTCTGGCGGGCGTGCAGGGCGCCTACAACGCGGTTTGGGTGAAGGGCGCTTACGGCGAGGACACGTTCTATTACGGGCGCGGCGCGGGTCGCTGCCCACCGGCGTCGCGGTGGTCAGCGACCTGATGCGCGTGGCGCGCGAAATTCGCAGCGGCAGCCCGGAGCGCGTCTCTCCCTTCGCGCACGAGCGGCTGGGCGAGTATACAGCCCGTGTCGGTGGTCTTGCAAACGCGCGCCTATTATCTGCGCTTCCGGGTCAAAGACCGGCCGGGCATCCTGGCCGGGCTGTCGGGCATCCTGGCGGCGAAACACATCAGCCTGGAAGCCGTCCTGCAGTTGCCGCACCGGAACCAAGCGCGATCTGCCGTTCGTCATCACCGTCGAACCCACCTACGAACACGCGATTCGCGAGGCCGTCGCGCAGATGGCCCAGCTCGACTTCCTGCTGGAACCGCCGCTGGCCTTGCCCATGGAGACCGCCCTATGAGAGATGAAGCCGATCGTCGTACTAGTTTTGTCCTGCCCGGCCCTCTGGGCCCAGGTGGCCGCCGAAGCCAACACGCGCTACCAGACCGCCGAAGGCCGCAAAGCGGTGGCAGCGGGCTTGGCCAGCCCCGGACGCGATGCCACCGAACGGCCTCAGGAATTGGTCGATTCCATGGCCCTCAAGCCAGGCATGACCGTGGCGGACATCGGAACAGGCGTGGGCTACATGCTTCCGTATCTCAGCCGTGCCGTCGGGCCGGCGGGACATGTGGTGGCCGAAGACATTTTCGCCGATTTCCTGGATGCCGCCCGCAAGCATGCCCGGGAGGACCACCTCGCCAATGTGTCGTTGGTCAAGGGCACCGAGGCCGATCCGCATCTGGCGGACGACAGCGTCGATGTCATCCTGGCGCTCGACTCGTACCATCACTACAACTATCCCGAAAAGATGTTGGCGGCCTTCTCCCAGGCCCTGCGCGACGGCGGACGGCTGATCATCGTCGAATACTACAAGCGCCCCAATGCTATGAAAGGCGGCGATGCCGTGAAGCACATTCGGCTCGACGAACCCGACCTGGTCCGCGAGGTCGAGAAGAACGGCTTCCGCAAGATCTCCGAACACGAGCACATCAAGGACAGCCAGTACATGGCCGTCTTCGTCAGGCGGTAACTTTAGCGGGCCGCCAGGTCCTGCAGGAAGATGGCGCGCGCCTGTTTGTACTCTTCGGGCAGCATCGGTCCCAGTTTGGCGCTCTGGCCGGCGGACTCGGCTTCCTCCGCGAAGGTGACCGCCAACGACTGAAAAGCCAGCAAGCAAACCTCTACCAAATCGTTGCCATACGATTCCGCAGCGTCGATCACGCGGTTGGCATTCTCCAGAATGCCTTCCGCTGTCCGCACCCGGGCGGCTGTCTCCGCGACGATCCCCGGATACCGGGTGAGCGTGACATGCGGTCCAAAGGCGGCGGCCACGGTTGCCCAGCGGTCCAGCACCGTCAGGGCGCCATAGCGGTGGCGGTCGAGCGACATCTCGTAAGCAAACGCCGCTCCCTTCCGGATCCAGTCAGTTTCCTCAGGAACATCGCGGCGGAATTCAACTCACCGGTGAGGCTGTCGACGAACGCGCTCACGCATCCCAGGAATTGGTGTTCGGTGAGATTGGTGTAACGGGTGATTTGCACGGCGATCAGGCGCTGTGGTCGCCCAGCGCGCGCTCGATTTCCGGCGGCTCCAGTTTCTCGCCGCTGTTCAGGCGCTCCAGGCAGGATTCGATGATCTGCTTGGCTTCGTCCTTGCGGTAGTTTTTGATGAAACCGTCGTAATAGTGCTCGCCGTTCAGGGCGTGGTTGATCTCGGTTTCCTTGTTGTGGTCTTGCAATTCGGTGAAGTAGACAACCCGATATTTGCCGGAATACTGCGTTTCCCGGTAGATCTCGAACATCACTTTGTCGGACTCAAAAGCCATATCTAAAGTTAACCAGGCAGCGTATTCTTCAGCCTTGGAAACTGCCCCCTCCGCTCTACTGTACCAAACCGCCGAACCGGCCGGCTTGCAACCTCCCGACGAAAAGGCAGTTAGGCCGCACCTGTCTCTATTTTCAACACTTTACAACGAAAGGTTAACAGTTAACCCAACTTATCCATTGAGAAGATTGATTCAGACATTTGGGAGGTGGTTTTGTATCAGAAGAGGCTGCGCTATGTAGCGGAATTTATGCCGGTTGCGGGTGGATTAATTTCCTTGCAGGAACGAGCGAAAACTGCTCAGATGGGAGTTTCCACTACAGCCTGATGGTTCCAGCCCACGCAGACGATAAGGGTAATGAGACGAAGAAACAGTCTGAGGCACTTACTTAGAGCCGGCAGTTATCTCTTGGCCATTGTGGGAGTGTTGTGTGTCTTCCCGTCGATTGTGACTGCGCAAGCTCCTCCGGTACCGACTTCCTATCAGGATCTCTACACCGAACTCGACAACTACCTGATTAACTTCAACGCCACCTTGCCGCCGGCTCTCAGTCCGCCGTATCCAGCGCTGATGTCCGGCGCCTTGATGTCCGCCAACGGCAATGTCGGCCCCGGAATGATCGGGAGCCTTACCAGTCCCACCAGCGCGACGCTCTCGACCTCCAGCGGCACCCAATTGCAGCTCAATGCCCTGAAGGCCATGGGAGTGCAAGCCATCACCGTCGAGGTCGGCTTCCCCATACTCTACCAGCCGTTCCTCACGAGTCAGGGACAGACTTATTCCTACTTTGTGAATTACTACACGGCCGTGGCCAACGCAATCCACGCCGCGGGTTTGAAGTTGATCGTCGAGAACGACACGCTGCTGGTCGGCGACGACCTTGCGGGCTGGGATGTCGCGCCCTTCTATGCGACTCTGAATTGGACTCAGTATCAGCAGGCACGAGCCGCCATGGCAGTCACGGTGGCCCAGGTGATGCAGCCCGACTATCTGGTCGTCATAGAAGAGCCTGACACGGAAGCCGCCAATACCCGTCAGACCAATGTCAATACCTCCAGCGGCGACACGGCCATGCTCGGTCAGATCCTCACCGCCCTGCAGACCGCCGGAGTGACCAACGTGAAAGTGGGGGCCGGTGTGGGCAGTTGGCTGTCGAGCTACCAGAGTTTCATCTCAGGATTCCTCACCCAGCCGATCGATTTTATCGATTTTCACATTTACCCCATCAATGACAGCTTCCTGCCTAACGCAATGCAGATTGTCGCTATGGCCACCGCGGCAGGAAAACCCGTCAGTATGACCGAAGCCTGGATGCACAAAGAGCGTGACACCGAAGTGAACGTCTTGTCGGCCGATCAAGTCAGGGCTCGCGATCCTTTTAGCTTCTGGGCCCCTCTCGATGCCTATTTTTTGCAGTCCATGCAGAACCTGGCCGCGACAACTCAGATGGTGTTCTTCGATACCTTCGGAACCGATTATTTCTTTGCCTATCTTCCCTACAGTGACGCACTCGACAGTTCACCACCCGCCGTGGTCCAGAGCCAGGAGAACGCGGCCCTCCAGCTAGCCAACCAGACTGCCGGCTTCACCAGCACGGGAATCAGCTACTACAACTCGATCGTCATCCCGGCCGATACCATGGCTCCGACGGCCCCCACAGGAGTGAGCGCCGTATCCGGAAATCCCACGAGCGCGAATGTCGCCTTTAATTTTGCCACCGACAACATTGGTGTGGCAGGCTACAACGTCTACCGGGCGCTACCGGGTGGCAACCCCGCACTCGCGGGCACCACGGCTTTTAAGCCAATGGCAAGAACCGCAACGCCACGGCCGATGTTGATCGCTTCGTCGCGCTGGAAACCGAGCGGAGGTCGCTGCAATCGCAATTGGACGAGACCAATCGCAAGGCCAACGAGAAGGCCCGCTCCATCGGCAAGGCGCCGCCGGCCGAGCGCGACGCGCTCAAGGAAGAGGGCCGCCGCATTCGCGACGAGGCGGCTGCCATCCAGCAGCGGCTCGACCAGATCGCGGCCGAGTCGGACGCGATCGTGCGGACGATCCCCAACCTCTCGCACCCGGCCGCCCCTGTGGGAGTCGACGACAAGGCGAACCTCGAAATCTCCCGCGGCAAGACGCCCATTCCGCAGTTCGATTTCAAGCCGCTCGACCACGTCGAGCTGGCGGAGAAGCTCGACCTGATCGACTTCGAGGGCGGGGCCCGCGTGGCGGGGCACGGCTTCTACTTCCTCAAAAACGACGTCGTGCTGCTCGACCTGGCCCTGCAGCGCTATGCCCTGGACGTGCTCCTGAAGGAAGGTTTCACGCCCTTGACCACGCCCGACCTGGCCCGCAACGAGGTCCTGCAGGGGATCGGCTTCATTCCCCGCGGGCCGGAGACGCAGATCTACAGCATCGAGCAGAGCGACCTGAGCCTGGTGGCGACGGCCGAGATCACGCTGGGAGGGCTTTTCTCCGGCCAGACCGTCGATGCCGAAGACCTGCCGTTGAAGCTCTGCGGCATCAGCCATTGCTTCCGCACGGAGGCGGGGGCCGCGGGCAAGGCCTCGCGAGGGCTGTATCGCGTCCACCAGTTCACCAAGGTGGAGATGTTCGCCTACACGCTCCCCGGCGAGAGCGACGACATGCTCGAATACCTGCGGGACATGGAATGCCGCATCTTCGACGGCCTGGGCGTGCCCTATCGCGTGGTTGATACGGCCACTGGCGACCTGGGCGGGCCAGCCTATCGCAAGTTCGACCTGGAGGCCTGGATGCCCGGCCGGGGCGAGTTCGGCGAGGTCACCAGCACCTCGAACTGCACCGACTACCAATCGCGGCGGCTGAACATCCGCTATCGCGTCAAGGGCGAGAAGGGGACGCGGCTGGTCCACACGCTCAACGGCACCGCGATTGCCATCAGCCGCGGTATTATCGCCGTGATGGAGAACTACCAGCAGGCCGACGGCTCGATCGTGGTGCCCGAGGTCCTGAGGGCCTGGATGGGGAAGGAGCGGATCGAGGCGAAAAAGGCGACGAACTAACCATGATGACCTTTCTCTTTTGGAACCTCAACGGAAAGCGGCTTGAGGCGAGCGCAGCACAAAATGTCACAACCGACTAGGGATTTGTGGCCTGAGGAGATCGCAGTTCCGACGCTCGCGCCACCGGTCGCGATCCTTCGCGAACAAGCCGAACTTCTCGCGGTCAAGACAAAAGGGCTGGTGGAGGGAGAGGTTACGACCGCAGCAATTCCCCCGATCTCGCCACTCCACAGAGAAAACGCACTGATTTACAAGAGTTCAGTGGGCGAAGCACACGAAATCCCCAAGGCTATTGCGCCGAAGGAACCGACGCTTGTCCATTCATTCTACCTGAGAGTGCCAGCATTGGACAACTATCGATTCCTGTTGTTGACCGTAATGCATGGCCGTGGATACTATCCCCTTTCACTTTCGTATTACATCGACCATGTGCATGTGCAGGCGAAATCGGAGCCGGAATTCCTCGAGTTGCTTCGAGATTTCCTCTCGCACGAGAACACGATCCGCTTGATCAAAGAGCTGATGGCTCAGATACCAGCTAATATGCGATCCTGAGGACCGCGCCGCGGGACGCTGGGAACATCGTTCCGCCGGTCCGGACTTTCCAACGGTGTGCGGTTGGCCCGAATGCGAGAATTGCGGGGCGTCAATGAGTCCAGGGCGGTGCCCTTCGCTTGAAGAACGGCAGGGCCTTCGGCCCGACACTCGCACCGCCTTCCATTGTTGGCTGCGCCCACTTGACTTTCCCGCGTTCGATCGACCATCATACTACTTATCGGTTGATCCCACTCACATTGGAGGTCTGCCATGAACGCGACACGTGCAAAACGCGGCTTTACGATGGTCGAGATGGTAGTAGTGATTGCCATCCTGGCGGTCGTGCTGGTGCTCCTCTTTCCGGCCATAAGCTCGAACCGCGAGTCCGCACGAAGGGCTGCGTGCCTCAGCAATCAAAAGCAGATTGGGCTGGCAATGCAAAACTACGCCGCCACCTTCCATAATTCGTTTCCGCCATCGGCCACTATCCGCAAGGACACCAAGGAGGTCTGCAACTACAGCTTCCTTGTCAAGCTCCTCTCGTTCATGGACTACGAAACGCTCTATATGCAGTTGCCGCAAAGTGAAGTTGACTTCGAGCACAACTCAAACCGGTTTCCCGGCGGTAGCACGCAGACCCAGTACTTCGCCCAGGCGATGCATATCCAGATGAAGGAATTTCCGGCCCCGATAGCCCCCGGAAGATTCCCCAGGTCAACGGAGGTGCGCAGGCTCAACCACTCGGCATCACCAGCTACAAGGCCATGGGCGACCAGCCGCGACAGCCTGGCGATCCTTACCAACCCGCAGGCCAACCCGCCCTACGGCATTATGGTGTCAACATCCGGCCCGCGCCGCTTCATCCGGATGGCGCGCTTTACCCGGCCAGCACCTACCTGCCCACTTCAAACTTCCATGACGGCCTGTCGCATACGATCTTGACGATCGAAACGGTCGATGAGGCCGCTAGCCGTTGGATGGTCGGCACGGAGGCCACGCTGGTCGGCCTGCCGCAGAAGAGCTCGCCCACCGGCGATACGCCTCAGGCCCCTTACAACTTCTTTCCGCCGCCCGGCTTTGATAATACCTTCGGCGCCAACCTGGGCGTTACCAACGCCGGGGTGCGTACTTTCCTCTCCTACGACTTTACCACCGGCGCCGATGCCGGCAAGTACGAGGATCCCGGGTTCTCGAAGACCGCGCCGGCCTATGGTCCATCGTCGGGGCACCCGGGCATCGTGAACTGCGGCATGGCCGACGGCTCGGTCCAGTCGCTCTCCAAGCAGATCGACGCCGCAGCCTTCTTCTTCATGATTACGAAAAACGGCAGCGACCCGTTCATGCCGGGGAATTAGCGATTTGGAGCGCGGCGAGGTGGAAAATTGCGCGGTTCGGTCCGCATGCCCGGCAATTCGCCGTTGGACGACTGGGGACGGCTGGGCCTTCGGCCCGAGGCCTCACCCTTCCGCGCCGAAATCGGCCTGGTAGGCCGCGGCCAGCCGCGTGCCCCAGTCGTTCAGGGCCTTCAACCGGCCGGTGAAAAATCGCAAGACGGGCGGCTCGTGGATGAACTTCAGCCCCTCGATCAGCTCGCGGTGGGCCAGCAGCCACGCCACGCGGTCCGTGACATAGTCCATGTGCGAGACGCGTGTAGACCCGCCGCGGCACGGCCAGCCGGCAGAGTCGACATCCGAGGGGCACGTCGTTGCCCTGGGCGTCGCGGTCCATCGAGATCGAGCCGCGTTCCATGCCGCGGGCCCCGCTGATGAGATAAATGGCCGCGCGTCAGGGCCCCGGCCGGATAGGCCGACTGCGGCACGTGGGGAATGAACTTCATGGCATCGACGTGCCCCGCCAGGCCGCCCGGCGGCGTCACGGCGGGGATGCCCCGCTTGACCACTCGGTCAACGAAATAGGCGATCAGGTCGGCCGAGCTGCTGGCCACTTCCCAGATCGGTCATCTCCCGCAGACCGACCGCCATGGCCTCGATCTCCTTCGACGACATGCCGCCGTAGGTGATAAAGCCCCCGTAGACCGGCAGCCAGGCCTTCAGCGATTCGAATACTTGGGGTTGTTCGTGGCGATCAGGCCGCCGCGGACACAGGTACTCTTGCGGCCGGACAGATAGATCAAATCGTCCAGGTTCATCATCTCGCGTGATTTCCCGCACGGAGCAATTCGCATAGCCCTTTCTCGTTGCGCTTGATGAAATAGGCGTTCTCGGAGATCAGGCTGCAATCGATGATCATCGGAATGCCATGCTACAAGTAGGCCGAGCTTCTGGGCCTCGCGGAGGTTGGCCATCGAGAAGGGCTGCCCTCCGATCAGGTTCGTGGTGGCCTCCATGCGGATGAAGGAAATGTGCTCGCGGCCGTACTGGGCGATGACCG
>CAWHLK010000025.1:0-163587 GCA_963829965.1 uncultured archaeon
TGAGTATTGAATGAGCAACCGACGAGATCGGCAGTACTGCCGCTTTCATCTCTTGCCAGCCAAGAAAGGTTGGCAGGCGTTAAAGCGCGTCGGTCGGCAGTGAATCATGCAAATTGAAAGGTAAATCTTATGTTATACACAATTGCGGTAGTATTGCTTGTCTTATGGTTGCTCGGTCTGGTGACCAGTTACACGATGGGCGGGTTTATTCACATCCTCCTGGTGCTTGCCATCATCATGGTGCTAATCAATCTCTTCTCCGGGAACAAACGATCAGTTTAAGTGGTTTTTCACCGACGGAGGAGAATTGGAGATTCAATATGAACACAAAAGCGATAGTTGCGGTTATTTTGGTGACTTTGGGCATTGTGGTGCTCGCATACTCGGTAAAAGATTTTCTCAACCCGGGGAATCCTTATCGATTTCCTCGGCATGCATATGGAGACCACCCACAGTCACTTTATCCCGCCCGTCGTCGTTTCTATTACGGCTCTTTTCATGCGCTGAAAGAAATTACTTTCAACATTGCGGCGAACCGAGTTACCGCGCTGATTGGCCCGTCCGGTTGCGGAAAATCCACTTTTCTTAGATGCTTAAACCGGATGAACGACCTCATCGATGGAACGAAGATCGATGGCTCCATCGAGTTGGATGGCGTAGACATTTATGACGCCAGCGTCGACCCGGTCCAACTTCGCAAGGAAGTTGGGATGGTCTTCCAAAAGCCCAACCCGTTCCCGGTCTCCATTTACGATAACATCGCTTACGGACCGCGGATTCACGGCATCAACTGGGGCCGGTCAGACCTTGATGATTTGGTCGAAAAGTGCCTGAGGCGCGCGGCCCTTTGGGAAGAGGCAAGGACAAGCTCAAGAACAGCGCGATGATGCTATCCGGCGGCCAACAGCAGCGCCTTTGCATTGCGCGAACCATTGCGGTGGATCCGAAAATAATTTTGATGGACGAGCCATGCTCGGCCCTGGATCCTATCGCGACGGGCAGGATCGAGGATCTCATCGCCTCGCTAAAATCTCAATTCACGATCATTATTGTCACTCACAACATGCAGCAGGCTCAGCGCACGAGCGACTACACGGGTTTCTTTATGATGGGCGAACTGGTGGAGTTCAACACCACGCAGGACATCTTCCTGTATCCCCAGAAGAAGGCGACGGAAGATTACATTTCCGGCCGCTTCGGCTAATTCGCGGGTTTGGCCTGATCAGGTTTCTCGGCTGCCCAACCTTTAGATTGTCCTCAAGGGTGTAGTCCTTGTCGATAATGTCTTTGGCGATTTTGTCGGCTTTGTCCTTCATCGCCTGAGTCGGCACGTTTCCGATCATGTAAACCGTTTTGCCGATAGTGTTCACACTCACGTTCGACGTGTCCACATCACTGCTTCCCACCGCATTTTTGATTTTGGCAGTCTCTGACATTTGCGCCGTACTCTTCTGAACGGATTTCCAGCCGCTGTCTACGACCTGCTTCGTTTTATCGAGAGCACTTTGAGCACCCTTGGATACTTCCTCCTGAGTTTGATCTTCCTGAGACTTGTTACACCCGGCCCCGACGAGAACCGAGGCAAGAACCATGAGCAAGAGGATTGTTTTCATAAGCTTCATTTCTTTAGACGTCACGTGTTGCAGGAGGGATGCATGGCGCTTTGCCGGTAAACGGGTAAACGGGTAAACGGTCGGGGCGCCGCTTACCAATGTGAGGATCGACTTTATTTACCTGTTTACAGCGAAGCGGTTTACGGCGCGAAGCGCCATGTTTACAGCGAAGCGGCTTACGGCGCGAAGCGCCATGTTTACAGCGAAGCGGCTTACGGCGCGAAGCGCCACGTTTACAGGCGCAGCCCCTTAGATCGCCTCATCCAGCTTGAGAGTAAACGGAATGTACGTTCGGCAAACTTCAAATCCATGCTTGCCGTACCAGGCGCCCAAGGTGGTCCAGTCGATCGTGCAAATGCCTAGTCCCTTTTTCTTTAAAGCCAAAACGGAATAAGCCAGAAGCACGTCCCCAAGGCCCATGCCTCGAACATCTCGTGACACGCCGATCGGCCCCAAAGCGCACCAGGTCGGACCGAGGCCGGCATGAAATACAGCGCCGGAGATAGGCAATTTGTAGGTCGCATCCCTGGGTTAAGGAAAAGCCTTCCAGCGAGCCGTTCACCCAAAGGCCATAAACAAAATCCGACCGCCCCTCGACCTTGATCTTGTTATTCACATCGTAACGCCAGCGCCCCTTGAATTCACGCTTCAGGAAAGCGTCCAGGGCGCTCACCTGTTCTGCAGTTATTGGCTCAACTTTCACCTTCTCGGGCCCTGGTGGTCATACGCTTCACCGCTGATGCGCGCGGTTCAAACTTCGTGAGGTCCTGGCGGATATCTACGCACTCTCCCCCCTCGGTGAAGCCCTCTACCGTGAGCAGATCCCGCACAGAAGAAAGGTCGGTGGGGCATCCAGGGAAGAAATGCAAAATATCCTGCCCAAAAATCAGTTTATAAACGCCCTTGTTCTTGAGATTGCGTTTGACAAACGCAAGCATCTCAAGACCCATCGCAGGCGCAGGACAGACGATCGCCGAGATGTGCGCGACATCCGGATCCACCCCTGGATACAACCTCACCGCCGGCTTCTTAACCATCACATAGCCGAGGGGTTTGGCATCGTCGTCGATCTCCACCACTGACGCGCCCCAATCAAAGAGGCTCGAATCGATGCTGTTCATTTGGAGCAGTTGTTCGGAAACGCCGTATGCCTCGGGCAGGCACTCGTTCCACAAAGTGACGAGACTGGAAAAGCGGGGGTGCTTGAAACCTACGAGCATGATTTCTCACGGTCGATAAGTTGCCGGAGGTGCTCTGCGTACGCACTGAGCGCCTCGCGGGTTCGAACGATCCGCGAGATCATATTACCGTTGTCAGACTCTATCAAAACAGTTAAGTTGGGGGCAGCGTATAGAGTTTGAAACGCATCGGCGGCGTGGCCTTGGAGCGTAATCGACTGCTCGTCGTCCTCACTGTCCAATCTGAGATAAGCAACAACGTACGGCCTTACGAAGAAATAATGCGTCTCCATCCAGCGACGTTCAGTGTGATAAATGGCTTCCAGCTTCGCGTTGATCCCAGTTTGAGCAGCATCGCAGAGGGCCTCAACAAGGGTCTCGTAATGACGGGCGAACTCGACCAGGTCCTCGAATCTTTTCTCGTAGATTAGGTGCATTGGATCGGTTTTGTATACGGCCTTCCCCACGACCGTTTCATTTTTAACGGGCGCGAACATCAACCATTGAAGTATCGCAGACGCGCCGGCCCGAACGTTGTGAAGCGCCCTCTGCCCTGTCACTCCAAATTCTCCTTCGCCTTTTCCACATAGTTGATGCGCAGATTGCGGACCAGATTATGGATCTCCCGCTTGTCGTCCTCATCAAGTCTTGGCTCGATAAAGGTGGCCAGGTGGGTAGTAAGGTCAATGGCAACTTTGGCTTCTTCCAAGTTAATTTCGATCTTGCCGGTCATGAAGTCCGGCTGGAGTCCGAGCTTTCGCCAGGCAATGGCGGACATCTGGTCCACCATGGCCACCACGACGTCATAAACGCTTACCGATTTGGGGGATTGATCGTCCTGTTCAGCCATTGGTTCTGGCTATCTAGACGATGACGCTACCGAATTTGAAATTGAAAAATTTCGAATCACGCTATATTGCGTTGACCTGCGCAATTGCGGCTATTATTTTTGCCAGGTGCTCAAAGTCCGCATCACCGCGCACGATGAGGTCTGCATGCACTCGGGAAGGCTCGACGTATTTTTCGTGGCCCACCTTAGCCGACTCCAAATAGTAACGTGCGATGAATGCGGGATCCGCATTTCCTCGTACTCCCGTCAAATCCCGGAGCATTCTTCGGAGCGCGCGGACATCCGCATCTAGCTCCACGAAGATTTTTAGGTCGCACATCGCTCTTGTCTCCGCTGCGTGAAGCAGCATGTGTCCCTCCACGATGATCACATCGGGCGGCCTCTCCCTAAAAGCCAAGTCTTGAACAGCCCGAACCAAGCGCGCATTGTCTACGGTTTCCGGATGATTGCAGTCAAACTCCTCCAACGCGGTTGTCGGGGAAATGAAAGTCGGAGCGTCCGGATAGCCACGGCGAAAGAACCGGTCGCCATTGATGGTCTCAACAATTCGTGGCGAAAGCGAATTGGCTAATGCCTGTGCAAGCGTGCTCTTTCCAGAAGCAGACCCGCCTGCGATTCCAACGACAAATGACATGTAAGGCTAATATTGGCCCAAAACTCAGACTAAGCGGCCTTTGACCAGAGCTCGATTTCCGGCCTGAACCAATCGATTCCCCAAAGCTCTTCCTGGCTCGGGACTTGCCCCGCACCGTAATGTTTCTGAAGTTTGCGGGCGAAAGCATTCGCGGATTGCTTCTCGAGAGCCTGAGTCACCTCCAACGGCTCCGTCTGGAAGCTCGTGTGCACCTTATGCAGAACAAAGACGTCGCTCGCAATGAGGAGTCTGTAGCCGGCAAGCCGGAGTCTCCAAGAAAGATCAAGGTCGTCGCACCCGAGAAAAAGATCGGGGTCCAAGTGGCCCACTTTATCCAGGATCGCACGAGGAACCATCAAGCAATACCCGATCAGAAGTTTGGATTCGATGCACCTGCGAGCATTGACCTGAGTCGCCAACGCATGCACGTCCGCCGGCGTCAAGTTATCTTTTACGTTCCTGGGGAAATGGAAGTTATATCCCTGAAGTCCAAAGGCGCCATTGGAAATGGGACCGACCGCGCCGACGGTTGGGTCCTGGAAATAAGCCCGCATTCGAGCGAGCCAGCCCTCGGTGACGACGGTATCGGGGTTCAAAAGAACAATGTATTCGCCAATGGACTCCTTGATTCCAACATTACAGCCCTCCGAGAACCCAAGATTCTTGCCGTTGAGGACAACCTTGATTCTCGGGTCAGTGCCCTCTAAAGACTTGAGAAACTGTGGCGTCCCGTCACGGGAGCCATTGTCCACGAGGATCAACTCGTCAAAATATCCCAAGCTTTCCTTTACGCTGGTTAAGCAGGCTTGGATGGAGGTCATCGAGTTGTAGGTGACGATCACGACCGAGCAGCGCTCACCCGGAATGTCCCCGGAACGGTATGAGCTGCCTGTAACAAGAGGCGAAAATGGAGAAGGAACGCCCTGACAATTGGTGGGAAGGTCCCCCGTCGACGCGGGAATCCAAGGATGATGACGGATAACGCCATCCGTCGTTCGGATTCCGTGCGGCAAAAACCGGCCATACCAGCGAAAGACGAGTTCTTGACGTCTTAGCGGGTCGAATGCCACAGTTTCGGATGCCGGGCAGGTGGTGACGCCTTTGGCTGCGCGTTCGCAAACAACGCGCCAGTTCAACTCCTTTAGGCCCAGACACAGGGTTAGACCGAGTTCTTCCTTTTCATGGCCTTCATCCCAGCCACCCGCGCCCCAAAATGCCACTCTTCGAACCATCAGCGCATCGGGCAAGTAGGCGATGCCGTCTTGCGGAGCGCTGGGCCAATCCGGCGTATAAGTCAGGTTTACGGATCGAAGGATCACGTCGAGGGGACGTCGTTTGCACTCGTCCTCGATGACGATCATCTCCTGGTTCGCAGGCGCGCCGTCAGTGTTAAACAATGTCGGAGCGCAAGCGCCAATCGACAAATCGCGATCAATAACTTCAGCGAGCGCTGCCACTGCACTTGTCTCCAGCAGTGCCCAGGGCCGAATGAAGAGAATGTAGTCTCCCTTCGCACCTTTTGCGGCTTCGTTCCAACGCTTGCCGATGGATAGGCCTAAGGGTTGATTTTCCGGCGTAGAGGGTAGGGGATAGCGGGTAGGGGTGTCTTGGGCTATTAGGATTTCCAAGGCTCCCGAATCCTTTAACAGAGTCAGGCATGTCTCGAGCTTTTCGGCGGGGCCCGAACCGTCCACGATGATTGAAACCTTGACGACAGAATCGCTCATATCAGGCCCTAAGGGCAAACCTCTTGGTCATGTGCCGGTAGGCATCTTGCCTAAGCGAACGCTCTTCGAATGCAGCTTCCACCGGCCGCACCGCTATTCCCGCCTTGATGAATGCAGTCGGCCAAAATCTTTCCATCGCCATTTGTTCCGTTTTGCTGCCGGGGAGCACTTCCAACAAACCGCGAGCATCGAGTTCGGCGAGTGCACTCCGGGTCGCCAAAAAGATCGGTCCAAAGATGCCGTGCGGCGGCCAGTCTCCCACTTCACACTTCTCCATCACGAAATCGACCTGCTCTTGACAATTCCACTGCATGGGAAAGATGAGCCACGGAACGCAGCCCACCCCATAGGTAAGCCGGCACTCAAAGGCGGTAACCCAATCCGGGCTCTTGGGCCGAATGCTGTCCTGCATGAACAGATAGCTCCCTGCTTCCCAATTTCTGTAGGCATGGACGTAGGCTCCGGAATCGTAGGCTTGGTAGGGAGTTCTGCCAGATTCCAGTTCGAAGGACCACTTACGGCCGGAGAGCTCTTGAATGAGATCTAAAGAACCTTTGCATGTTGTTCCCGTATCGAGAAGCAGCACTTTCCGTCCCCCGGTCCCATACGTTTCCAAAGCATCGAATAAGCCGGGAAGGTGATCCTTACCGTTATGGGTCGCGATAACGATCACGCTATGCCACCACCTTGAGAACTTGTGTTCGGTAATAGTCTTCAGTGATCGCGCTCTGGACGAAGACCTCCGATTCGCGCTGAAGCTCGAAAGGAATTCGAAAGGGCACCGCCCTTAAGCCGGAGAACTTATCGATATAGCGCTTCAAGAGCGTTTCCGGACCACCATAGTTGCGAGGAAGGAGAGCCCTAGAAAGATAGACCTGCTCAAATTGCCGTAATGTAATCGGAGTAGATCCGCATGGCTTCGCGCTCGCCCATCGCGAATTGGTCACATATGCCGGCATAAGCCGCGTGATCGGGGACAAAAACAGTGCCGAGGGGATATTCTTTCAGGCCATGCTGGGCCAGAGGATCGGGTGTCGCGCAAAAGAGCGCGTCCATCCTCGCTCTGATCACGAGATCATAGCAAAAGCCGAGATTCTCCTCATGAGCTTGCCGCATGCGGTCGCACTCCCGCACATGCCAAATCTGCAACAGCAGGTTCGCGAGTTTCCACCAGTTTTCAGGAACCACCCCGTTAGTCCAAATCGGCCCTGGGTATTGATAGAGGCGGTCGCGCTCCTGTAGAAAAGACCGATTGGCCTCGTCGAGAGGCACGATTTTGCTTGCCACCGGGCGAAGAATTCCTTTTAGCCATGCTTCCGTCACCGGCGGATCGTTCTCCTTTCGGAGGCCCATCTTGTCGTAAGTGTGAACAAAAATGTCCGGTTTGAAAGGGTCAATCAAATGCTGACGAATACTTGGATAGGTCTGCATCAGCGTGCGGACCATGCCAGACAAGCACAGGGCTACGCGCATTGGGCAATCAGCTCCGAGTTCTTCTCAAAATCTTCCGGAGTGCCCAGACCGAGCATGCGATCCACGTCAAAGTTGCGGACAAGGCGTTCGGCCACCAGTTCGTTAAAAGCCGGGCAGACGTAAAACTCGTTGTTGACGCGAATGTTCTTCTGGATCATCCTGTGGGCTGATTCGACAGAATAGCTTCCTTTAGCAAAGTAGTAGAGTCCAACCGTTGCCTTGTCGCTGATCACCTGCTTTTCGGCGACCCGAATGACGCGGCCGCCTTCTTCGAGCGAATAGCTCCACCTGGATTCCGATGACGGAAACGTCATGATGGCGGCGTCTACGCCGGAGGCGAAGTCTTGCCACTTCTGGCGGTCGTACTCGATGTATTGATCGCTATTTGCGAGGAGCAGGGGCTCATCGGTATCGATGAAAGCCTGGGCTCTCAAAACGGTGCACGCTGCGCCTTCGGTCATTTTCTCGATTGGAATGAAGGCAACGTCGTTTCGGTCCGCAAGGCCCGTGTTGGAGATGTAGCTCATGTGCTCGATGCGAGCAAGCAGGTAGAACTTCGCGCCGGGCATGCTCACGTTGTCGATCACGTGTTCGATCATCGTTTTTCCGTTCAGAGGGATGAACGGCTTTGGCTCCTTATATCCCGCGGCTGCAAATCTCGATCCAGCGCCCGCCATCGGGATCACGATGTTCAAGCGGCTCTCCTCATGGAGTTGAGGTCAACCGCGATTTGCGAGATCAGTGAGAGATTGACTTCGTGTGGTCCTGCGACTTTGATTACTTGAGCGGGCTCTGCGGCCCATGCGGCACGCATTCCGACAGGAGAATCTTCGACGATGACCGTCTCTTCCATCTCCACGCCGAGCTTTTCGGCGGCAAGGAGATACATTTCCGGGGAAGGCTTTGGGAGCTTCACTTCATCGTTACCGATGAAGAGATCGACAAGATCGATGATTCCGACCGCTCTGAGCATCCTCTCTAGAGTGTCACGAAGCGAGTTCGAACAAACCGCGATCTGATAGCCGCAGTCTCTAAGGGCAAGAAGAAGTTCTCGCTTGCTGATATCCGGCGAGATGCACTCCTCAATCATTTCTCTCGTGAACTGCTGCTTCAGCGAATGCACCGCTCCATGCCAGTCCTCCGGGAACCCTTGGTCCCGCGTTAGCCTTTGGAGTTTTTTGTGGGTGGGCAGACCGTTGTAAATGGTCTCGTGGTCGGACTGGTTGATCGTCCAGCCCATTGTCCCAAGGGCTCTATTCAGAGCCACATAATGCAATCCGCAAGCGTCGACGAGAACGCCGTCCGCATCGAACAAAACTGCCTTAATCAACTTCTCCTCCCGACCGGCATAATTACAAGGGTATGGCCTCATCGTAAATACTTGGCTAGGGCTCAAGCTTTTCTCAGGGGTTATGTTCTGATGGACCTCATTGACTCATGCGCAAAGCGGCGTTGGGAGAATTTAGCGAGCATCGGGCTACAATGGAAGCTTCGGAGGTTCTCCCTATGCTTCGAGTTCTCACCCCCTATAGAAATCTCGCCCTTGCGGTCATGCTTGTTGCGACTTTTCTTTGGCCGGCGGCTGCAAAGGCCCAAACCTTCCCACCTGCCTGGACTTCCACGGCGAGTTATGCGGCAGGCGACATTGTCCAATACGGGGGCAACTGGTACCGTGCAATGAAGGCGCTTACTCCTGCGGGCCCCTACCCTGCCAATGCCTACGGTTTTTGGGAACTGAACTACGTCCGGTCCAACACCACGCTCACGATTGGGAACCGGCAAGGCTTTGCGAATCTCGCTTACGCCTGGCAGTTCGCTCGCAACGCCCGCATTGCCGACGCGGCTTATCTGCACCTGAGCA
This sequence comes from uncultured archaeon, assembly GCA_963829965.1. Classification (GTDB taxonomy): domain Bacteria; phylum Armatimonadota; class Fimbriimonadia; order Fimbriimonadales; family Fimbriimonadaceae; genus DASXZH01. Next base: position 9,337 of record CAWHLK010000025.1, read on the forward strand.
TTGTCACCACCCAGGGCGATTTTGCGGAGTCCTTCGATAGCGCGTTCTCTCTGGATCACAGTTTTGGCGCGCTCATTTCGTTGATCGGCGACGATGAGGATAACATAGCCCTCAATTTCCCCAACTCAAACGGCTTTAACCTGGATAGCGGCCACAATTTCGCTTCACTATCGGGGTTGAAGCTTGTGGGATCGATAGCCAGCCCTGCCCACCAAGGAATCACGGCGATCTACGGCGCGTCGATCGAAAATATCGCATCGGTGGCGATCTCAGGTTTTCAGGGTGGCGTTTACGCGTTCCAGGACGCCTCTTTATATCTTGCCGACACGGTAACTATTCAACATTGCACCAGCGGAATCACGGCCGACTACGATGCATCGGTCGTCGGGGGCGGCGTCAACATTACCTGTGACGACACTGAGGCTACCGGCCTCTATGCGGACCATAACGGAACGATCGCGGACGAAAACGCGACCATCTCGAATCAAGGTACCGTGAGCCCCTACAGCGGGTTTGGCGTGGAGGCAACGGATGGCGGAGTCATCGACGTAAAAGGTGTGACCTGCGATGGCTGGAACCAAGGGTTTGTCGCTATCTTTGGCGGCCGTATTCTGGCAAATACAGCCAACCTCAACAATAACGGCTCGGATTTAAATGCAGGCAAGTCAGGCACGATCAACGCGCCTGGCGCAACGACTCCTGACGGGAACCTGGTCGGGTCAAACGATGGGTCTGTATTTGGAAGTAGGGCCGGGCCAATTTCCGGGTGTTAGGTTTCTGGGTGTTAGGTGTCGGTGCTGGCTTTCATCTGTCCGACTTGTCAGACCAGTCGGACAGGTCGGACGATGAATAGGCCAACACTCAACACTTAGCATTCAAAAGCCAGTAACACTCGCATCGGATCCCTCGCCTGGATCCCAGGAGGGGCCGTTATCGGACGAATGGCTGACCACCGCGTTCGGAGTCAGGGATTTTGCGTGCCCGTCTGCGAAGCCGTAAACGCATTGGTTGCTCCATATATTGAAGTAGGCAGTGTTGGTATTGGGTGTCGCGGAACCCAACGCCAAGTTTTGATTCAAGGGTTGGCCGGCGAGACTCCACTTTAGATCTTCGCTATCCAACGTGCTCGGGCCGGAACCTGAGCCTGTCTGAGCCGATCCGTAAGTTTCGGTCATGTTGCCGTTCACGTCCCAGTTCTTGGTGTATGGCTGGACTGCATAGGCGTAGGAGAACCCGCCGTTTGAAACGTTGAACTGACCGATGACCGTGAAGATGTTCCCACTTTGAGACACGGGTCCAATAATAGGGCGGGAGGGATTCCAAGCAATGCATGGAGGTGTAGGGACTGGCCACGTAAGCTCGTCATAGCCGACGAAGTTGGTGCCCGTCGTGGTGTTGGGGTAAAGGTAGCCGTTCAGCGGCATGCCGTCGTTCGGGCAGTAGTTGCCGCTTCCATTGAACAAAAACGGATTGTCGGACATCGAAACCACGTTTGCCACGTTGTCAAACGTGGTTTGAGACATGCCGCCAAGGATGTCATTAAACGTCACCCCTGGGTAGCTGTAGCTTCCACCCGACTGCGCATTGTAAAAAAGCGGCGCGCTCTTGACGTACGGCATCAGCGCCGTTCCAACATCGAAATACTGGACCGAGGCGGGCTGCGTATCAGTCGGCGCGTCCGAATAGGTAAGGATCTGGGCTTTGGGGAACAAGTCGTCATAGTCGCCCGAATACATCAAAGCTGCGAGCATTATCTGCTTCACATTGCTCACATCCGAGATCTTCTTAGCCGCTAGTTTGGCCTGGGCAAAAACAGGGAAAAGGATCGCCGCCAGAATGGCGATGATCGCGATAACGACGAGCAACTCGATTAGTGTGAAACCCTTGCGTAGAACCATAAGAATAATCTCCCAGAACGATGCAATAGACAGGTCGCCATTGGGACCGCTCTCTAGTCGCTACTACTAACGCAGTCACCCGCAGGTAGCCGATTAATCGTTAATCAATAACTTTCATCAATATTGTTAAGCCAACTTAACCTTCTCGCAGAAATATTCAACATGTAGCCTCCGGCTATAATCAAATCTATGCAAGAGGCGGTAGTTCTTTATGCAAATGATTGGCTTCGCTTGGAGCTGTTCGGCGACCAATTTCTCCCCGGCTACACCATTCTCTATGCGCCGCCAACCGTAACCGACCTCCATGTCTTGGAACCCGATCAGCAGATTCAGTTCCTCAACACCATGGCGATTGCGGGCGCCGCGATTCTCGAGCTGACCGGCGCTAGGCGAATGAACTACTTGATCCAGGGCAATCTCGATCCCTACCTTCATGCGCATATCGTTCCCCGATTCGAATGGGAGGAGAGTCCCTGGCGCGAAGGAGCAGCTTCGCTTTATCCGCCGGACCGGCGGGTACAGATGAGGGAGCATCACCCTTTGCCAAACCTGGAAGACCAACTGCGCGAAGCCCTCGGCGCCAAACTGCCAAGGCAGAATTGACCTAGGGGGCTAGGAGTCGCCGAACGAGCATAGAAAATCTAAGTTTCTTTTGGAAGATTCATCGCCTGCATTCGCCTCATTTCGACTTCACCCTTTACTCACTGCCTCTTCCCCTAAAGCAACAAAGGGATAAACTGCTTGACACCCATGAAGCAGACCCACCATCTCGCAGGGATCGTCCGTCCCACTGTCTTGCTCCGCCCGAGTAAGTTGTCGGACTATTTGAACGCCGATATCCTGCTAGCGGTGGAAACCTTCCAGCACACCGGAAGTTTCAAGTTTCGCGCCGCTTACAACGTAGCCTCAAATGTGACGAACGGGCACATTGTCACCGCTTCCTCAGGCAACTTTGGCCAGGCAATGGCTTACGCATGCAAGCTTCTTGGCAAGAAATGTCACATCGTTATGCCGGCGAACTCTTCCAAGACTAAAGTGGACGCGGTACGCGGATACGGCGGCGAGGTTGTTTTAGTCGATGTGGCCAAGATCAGCCGAGCAGACAAAGTGAAGAAGCTATCCGAAGAGTATCCGGGCGCCTACGTGGCAAGCGCTTATGACGACGATCTCGTCATTCAAGGCAACGCGACCCTTGGCGTAGAAATTGTCGCGAGCGGCGAGCCGATTGACGCGCTTGTTGTTCCGGTCGGTGGCGGGGGACTTTCTGCAGGGATGGTCACTGCGTTTAAGGGTCAGAAGGTAGAGATCTATGGGGCCGAGCCCGCACTCGCAAACGACGCGGTTCGCTCGTTCCGTATCGGAAAGATCGTAGCTAATGACCAGGAGCCCCACACCCTTGCCGATGGCGCGCGCACGCTTAGCTTGGGGCAGAAGAACTGGGCAATCCTTGAACACCATGTTGCCGACGTTTTCGAGATTTCAGAGGGCCATATTCGCGAAGGTGTTAAGCTCCTGTTCCGTCTCGCAAATCTGAAAGCGGAGCCGACTGCGGCCCTTTCAATCGGAGCGTTACTCAGCAATCCAAAGGATCTGAGGGGCCGCAAAGTGTGCTGCGTCATCAGCGGTGGGAACGTGGATCCCGAGCTCTACGCCACCCTAATATAGACTGGTTTCATCTATTCTGCTGAAATTATTGCGCCCCACGGATCACATCGACACGTCCTGTTTGTTACCAAGTCATGCAAGGTGAACGGAGCATAGCGGGTTGAACTCTGCGGAAGAACAACGTCTCGAAAAGAAGCACCCACTCGTGATTCGGTGGAACCACTGGGTGAACTTCCCCATGCTCGCGGTGATGATCTGGAGTGGGCTCCTTATCTACTGGGCAAACGACGTTTACCATGTCCCCGTGCCGGGGGTGGGAATGGTCCGCATCTTTCGTGAGAGCAAAGAGTCCGGCGCGGAAGCTGAGCATCAAAAGGGTTTGGTTCCATTCGTCGCAGCAGCTCCCAAGTTTTGGCCCGATAAGTGGACCGACCCAAATCCGGATAACACCACCGACCCGCCAAAGACTTACCCACCTGTGATCTACAGCCTCAAGAGCAAACTCGCAGAGGGAATGGCCTACCACTTCTTCTTCATGTGGTTTTTCACGATTAACGGGATCCTTTACGTTCTCTACTCGGCCCTTTCCGGCCAGTGGCGGTACCTCGTGCCACAACGAGGAACGATCAAGCATGCGATTTGGACCGTGCTCCATGATATGCACCTGAAACGCGAACCTCCGCCCCGTCAAAAGTTCAACGGCGCGCAGCAGATCGCCTACACCTCGATTATCGTTATGGGCATTGGTTCGGTCCTCACGGGACTAGCCATTTACAAACCCACTCAACTCTGGTGGCTGCTCGGTTTGTTTGGCGGCTATGGTGCAGCGAGGTTTATCCATTTCTGGCTCATGATCGGCTACATGTTCTTTTTCTTGATACACATTGCTCAGGTGATTCGGGCCGGGTGGAATAACTTTCGGGCGATGGTTACCGGTTACGAGCTTGCGCCCGCATCCGCGCCGACTTATGATGTAGGTGCGCTTAAAGCCGAAGGAGAAGTTGTCAATGGATAACCCTGAAGGCCCCGAACTTCAAACGCCTCCGATACCGGAAACTGCAGAAGCGAAAATGAAGCGCATCTCCCGCCGAAGCTTCTGTTGGGCCGCGCTTGCAGTGGGAGGAACATATTTTGCGTTCAACCGCTTACACGCCGCTTCTTTGGACAAAGAAGGCAATTGGCAAGTTGACGGGCCGCTTCGCAAGGTATTGCGCCTGGACGACTCCCTTTCCGAGCGCTACTTCTCCACTACCCGGCTTACCCCTACCTATCCGGACTCGGCGATAACGGAAGTTGTCCCCAACTCCAGCATTGGAGTCGTTGACGACTTCGACCCCGACTCCTGGAAGATCAAAGTGCAAGGGCTGGCCACTGGGAAGGACATTGAAGTAACTCTCGCCGATCTGAACAAACTTCAAGCGCTGGAATACGTGACCCAGTTCAAATGCATTGAAGGTTGGAATTTCTTTATGAAGTGGGGCGGGGTTTCCTTCGCCAGTTTTGCGGCCCAATATAAGCCGAGTGGCGATGCGCAATTTGTTTGCTTCGAGACGGTTCCTGATGGCGATAGCGATGGAGCCACCTACTACGTTTCGATTGACATGCCGGCCGCTATCCACCCCCAGACCATGCTTTGCATGACCATGAATGGCAAGCCACTGGACAGTGACCGCGGCGGCCCCATTCGGCTGATTATTCCCCACAAATACGGGGTTAAGAACATCAAGCAGGTTGCCGTGATCCGCTACACAAAGGAAATGCCGCATGACTACTGGGCAGAGCAGGGATATGACGAGTATGCGGGGCTCTAGCGCTCGACAGATCCCATATAACCCCCAATAACATAGGGAAACTTCCCCGGGGTTACGTGGTAGTGCCAGCCACGCACCGGGTCGTAGTGGGCGTTGAAGGCGTCCAGCTTGTTCTCGGTCAAATCCCTGGCCAACAAATCCTTCGTCTCGTAGGGACCGTAAATTGGAAAGCCGTCCAAAGCAAACCCGATCAAGGGCGAATGCTCCTCGCCTTTGTCCACGAAGGGCGTGTTTACGCATATCGGATACTTGTGATAGTGGTAGCTGTTATCCGGGGAGGGGTGGCCGCAGCAGCGGTCCATGATGCTGGTGGCGTCCTGCATGTTGGCGTCGAACGGGTTGAAGAACACGACACCGTTCACCGCAATGCCGGTCGGACCCATGTTTAGACCCATGTTGGAGTTATCTTTAGTCATCGCCACTGCGTTCGGGTTCTTTTGGGGCTTGATGGGGATACGGTAGGTTACGACCTTTTCCTGAATGTAATTGGGGTTGTAGCCCTGGGTGCCGAAGGTGTCCGGGAATTTGCCGGTTGGGTGGTTGGGCAGGTTGTGGGTTGTGATTTGAAGCGTATCGCTGCCGTCAAACGTGAGCACCACATTGTCCTGCACCAACCTGTCTTCTTGCGCCATGTTGCCGCCCTTGTCCTTGTAGCCCTTGCGCAGCCATGCGGTCATGTTGCCGGCAAATGGATTGGAAAGATGCTCGTCTCTGTAGAACAGCCGGTCTGCGTTGGCTTCGTTGACAACGACTTTGCCGCCTTGAACCTGTTCGCCGGGCGCGGGTTTGTAATACCACCGCCCGCCGAGAGCGACCAGGCTCGAACCTCCGGTTCCGCAGAAGGTCCCGTCACGGTCCTAGTTATGGCGGGATCCACCTTTCCGGTAAGCGACTCCTTTCTCTGCACCAACGAAAAGTCGGTGGCGAAAAACCGGGAAAAGCCCTTTGCTTTACCATCGCCCCCTTTGAACCCTACCGTAACCTTCACTGCGTCCGCCTCCTTGAAGGGCAAGAGTTCTTCCAAGCTATAGGTGCGCCAAGCGGATGAGCCAAACTTGCCAAAATCGCCGTTCACCGTGAAGTCTTTCCGATCTTTGAGCACCTCCCGGTAAATGAGCCGCCGAACGGTATCGAGGTAGTTTGTGCCTTTCTTATTATAAAAATCTAGCTGCATGTAGAGTTCGTCCGCCTTGACCTCAAACGCCTCTTCCGCGCGGCCGCGGAACTCAAACGTGATCCATGTTCCGCCGTTTGGGTCCAGGTGTACAAGCTGGGAAACTTCTCCGCTTTCGCTTTCGGAATCGAAGATCACGCCGTTGGTAGAGATTTCGTCGCGGTATCCGGCGTAGCCGACTTGGGCCGCTCCTTTCGACTCATAGTGCGCAGGTTCGTCTCCCGCCTTGAGATCAAATCCAGGATTTTGGACAAGATTGGCTCCCATCTGGGCCGTCAGCATCATGTAAGCGAGAGTGATCATGGCCCTATTTTCCGGTCTGCTTATTTGTTTTTCATTTGGGTACCGTAGATTGTCTTATAACCTTGGAATATTTTTCTGAACCCCAGACCGAGCAACCCGAACCACCCGCAATCGAAGCGCCACCCATCGTGCCGCCCCCACCAGTGGGCGAGAGCACCGCCGGTGCAAGGGCCAAGAGGAAGGCGCCCTGGTACGCAACCGCAGGTCTTGCCATCCTTGCCAAGCTCAAGGCGATTTGGTCGTTCTTGCTGATCGCTCTCAAGTTTGGAAGCTTCGGAAAGATCCTACTTACGAGCAGCACGATGCTGCTTAGCGTCGCGATGTACTCGTTCGCCTTTGGCTGGCCATTCGCACTCGGCTTCGTGATTTGCATTTTCATTCATGAGATGGGTCATGTTTTTGTAGGTTGGCGCCAAGGTCTGCCCATGTCTGCACCGGTTTTCGTGCCATTCATGGGCGCGGTGATCTTCAACAAGCGCAGTTCTGCGAGCGCGTGGGGACAGGCGATCATGGGTATTGGCGGGCCGATCGGCGGCACGCTTGCCGGCCTCGTCTGCTGGGGCATTTTTGCCATGACGGGCAGCATGTTTTTCCTCGCCCTCGCCTATGTCACGTTCTTCATGAACTTGTTCAACCTGCTTCCGGTGCCTCCGCTGGATGGAGGCTGGATCACCGGCGCGGTGTCTCCCTATATTTGGGGGATCGGCATTGTCGGGCTTATTGCGGGTTTCGTGACCGGCCACATCCGAAATCCGATGGTTATCGTTTTAGTTGTGCTTTCGATCCCCGGCCTTTGGCGCGGCCTCAAGACTGGGAGGACCGGCTACGGAAGCGTGGCGCCGGCCCTGCCCCATCAGCGATATCTCATGGGCTTTTACTATGTAGGACTTGCCGGATTCCTGTTCTTCTGTCTCCGGGCTACCAACCTTGAGGACTACGTTCGAAGACATCAGTCGCCAACGGGGCCCCCAGTCGCGATGAGAACTTCATCCGCAAATCCCGTCGCACTTCGGTAGCGTTGTTATAATCGGAAAAGACGTGACAACCGCCGCCATCGCTGGAGCAATGCCAGTTTTGGCGTTTTCTTATTATCGAAAGTCGGTCCTGCACTCCCAAATTGCATGGGAGGCCTTATGCCAGGCCGGCTTGAAGAAGTCGCTGCTGCTTTGCTTCTCGCATAGCGCCGTCTCGGCAAAAGCCCAACCCCATAGCCGCTCTGGAGGATCACCCAATCGATCTGCAAAGATGCGAAGCCGGGCCGCCATTCCAGCCGCATCGGGAGGGTCTTGAACCCTATTGCGCATAAAGGCAGCAACTTCGAACGCGGGATCGCCAAGGATTCCCTTCGGATCGATTGCGACCCACTCTTCCCCGTCTCGAAGAATGTTGAAATGATGGAGATCCCCATGCAAGAGGACGGGCGGCGGCATCGAGTCCGCGAGTTCCCAATAGACCTTTCGCGCCTCGTCTACCATGGGACTGGAGGGCTCGTCGAATAACTCCCTAAACCACTGTTCAAGAGACATCGTGTCCACTTTAGCCGCGCGGCGTAGTTTCAGAATCAGGTCGGCGCAAATATGAGTAGCGGAAGCATCATCAAGGTCAGACTCTCCAAGCATCGTACCGAGCCGCAGCCTCGGCATCAAAACCGAGCCGGTATCGACATCATGCTTTAGGATCTTGACTCCGCCGAGTCCCGAAAAGGCCTCCAGGGTTGCCCAGCAATGGCGCTCCTCGGCGTAGTCAAACGGCGCCTTAAGAACATATTCCTTCCCATCGTGTCCAAAGGCCTCGCACACATAGGCGCAAAGCGATATCTTGAACCTTTCCCCCAGCCTAAGTTTCCATTTCTCAGCCAGTTGCTTGGCCCGCGCCTCACCGATCGGCAAATGTTCATCGATGAGGCTCACAGGCTTAGGCTCCGCACTAACTCCGCCGCTCCAAAAACCCCGGCGCTATCGCCCAGCGCTGGTCGCTTGATTTGGGTAAACAGTTCATTGTTGAACACACAGTTTGAAAGGGCTTCAACTCCGCGACTGTACAACTCATCGATGTTCCCCACGCCGCCGCCAAGAACGATTACTTCAGGATCGAGGATGTTGACGATCACCGAGAGAGCTTTGCCAAAGTAGCTTGTCAATCGATCAATAGTAGCCAAGGCAACTTCGTCTGAGCCGGCCCTCGCCCGGTCCACAATCTCCGGCAATCGCAGACTCTCACCCGAGTGGTCTCGGTAGTAGCGCTCCAAAAAAGGACCTGAAAGAACAGTTTCAACGCAGCCTCGCTTACCACAGTAACAGGGCGAGCCATTAGGCTCAAGCTCGTTATGCCCCCATTCTCCGGAAATGCCTTGAGCTCCGCTTATCACTTTGCCGTTAACGACTACGCCGCCCCCCACTCCCGTTCCCATGATAACGCCGAACGCCGTGGAGGCCCCTATCGCAGCGCCGAAGCTTGCCTCGGCCAAGGCGAAGCAGTTCGCATCGTTGGCGATAAGAACTCGGGCGCCCAGCCGCTCTTCAAGGTCCTTCTTAAGTGGCATGCCATTGAGGCAAACGGAGTTGCTATTCCTCAATAGGCCGGTAGTCGGATCAGAAGTCCCGGGGGTGGCAAATCCGATCGCTACGGGTCGATGGCCAACCCGATCCGCCATGATAGTCACGAGGTCACCGATCTGCGCCAGAACAGCCTCATATCCTCTATCGGAATAGGTTGGCACGCGCGGACGGCCGCTAACCTCTCTCGATGGATCACCGTCTAGGACTGCGCCCTCGATTTTTGTTCCGCCGAGATCAATGCCCCAAAGGAGCTTGGACATGGAACGTTATTTTGGCGGATTTCTTGCCTTATGCAGCCAGGCTTTGTTGTCGTCTTGCTAAAACCGTTCCCAATGCCTTCACGACACCCGGATCAAAGTGGCTGCCTGACAGGCGCTCGATCTCTTTCTGTGCGGCCCCTTCGGTCCACGCTTGCTTGTAGGGTCGCGTGTGGGTCAGAGCGTCAAATACGTCGGCAACCGCCACGATCCGGCCGGGCAGCGGAATCAAATTCCCTTGGATTCCATTGGGATAGCCGGACCCGTCCCACTTTTCGTGATGGGTCAGAGCGATCACTTCGGCAAGCTGCATGGTGACCGATTCGCTGCCACTCAAGATCTCGGCGCCGATCGTCGTATGCCTTTTCATGATCTCGTACTCCTCTTCGGTGAGTTTTCCCGGCTTTAGGAGAATCGCGTCGGGAATGCCGATCTTGCCCACGTCGTGCAGCATGGCTGCACTTCGGATTACCATTGGCGAGACTTCTTCGGCGCCGATTTCCGCCGCCAACTCAGCGGAAAGGTCTCCAACCCGGCGAGTGTGTTCACCGGTATCGTCATCGCGAAACTCAGCTGCCTTTGCCAAGCGAGCCCAGATTTCCGTGCGGGATGCCTCCAAATCGGAAGTGCGCTTTGTAATCCGCTGTTCCAGACGGGCGTTGTGCTCTTGCAATGCGCGGTGCAGGTGTCGGGTCTCGAGAAAATTGCGGACCCGCAGCATGATCTCCGTGGCGTCGAAAGGCTTCACTACGAAATCGTTCGCACCGAGCGAAAGGGCCATCTTACGAACTTCCGGGTTCACGTCTGCCGTGCAGACCAGAACAGGGACGAATTCCGCCTCGGGAGTCTGGGCTCTGAAGGCTCGAAGAAACTCGTAGCCGTCCATCTGGGGCATGTGCAGGTCGAGCAGGATGAGGTCCGGCTCGATCTCAACGCAAGATTTCAGGGCCATCTCGGGCTCGGTCATGCCCGTTATGTTCTTGTAGCCGGACCATTCCAAGACCTTTTCCAGAAGCGTCACATTAGCCGCCTCATCGTCAACGACAAGGATGTTCGACTCGTAAACACGGCGATCTTTAAGCACTTATCTTTACCTCACCTAAAATGTTGTCAATGACCGTCAAGAATTTGGGGATATCCAAGGGTTTGGTCAAATATCCGGTTGCACCCCGCCCCATCAGCCGGTCAATGATGCGTGGTGTGGCGTCGGCGCTCGTTACCAGGACCGGCAGGTCCTTGGTCGCGGGCGCTCTCCGAAGCGCCTCGAGGACCTCTTCCCCGCCAATATCCGGCAGGTTAAGGTCTAGAAGGATAAGATCGGGCTTGATCTCAAGTGCTAGGTCCAAGCCCAATCTGCCTTGCATGGCAGGCACTACCTTGATATTCCGGCGGCCTTCAAGGATGCGAGATACCAGCCCGACGTTAGACTGATTGTCTTCAATAAGCAGGATCGTTGCATCGGGAAGGGCCTCGCCCACTTGAAGCGGCATGTGCTTCCGAGTCTCTTCAAAAGCAATCGCAGGATTCTGACCGCGAAGAAGTGATACGGTAAATATGCTGCCTTCATTCTCATTAGGACGATAGGTAAGGTCGCCGTGCATCTGCCGAACCAAGCCTTTCGAGAGGGTTAAGCCCAGTCCCGTGCCCTCGATCCCTGACTGTTGCGCACCCAACCTGTCGAAAGGCTCGAACAGGCCATTTGCCCTTTCGGGATCAATTCCGAGCCCCCAATCGATGACACTGATCTCTACAAGGTCCATCCGGGCTTCGACGGCAACGAGCACTTTCCCACCTTTATGATTGTATTTCACGGCATTGGAGAGCAAGTTGAGCATCACCTGAAGTAGCCGTTGGCTGTCCGCGACCACAAGAACGTCGGACTCGTCCATCGACTCGCATTCCAGTCTTATGTCGGCGCTGTCGGCTAGCGGTTGAATTAAGCCTATCGCTTCGGAGAGATTTCCTTCAGGACAATTGGCTCAACTGAAACAACCATGTTGCCTGTTTCGATTCGCGCGATATCCAAGACCTCGTTGATGAGCTGCAGCAGGTGCCTCCCAGCCTTCAGTATCTGCGAGACGCACTCCTCGTCTGCTGGTTCCAACCCCTTCATTTCCATCAGTTGCGAGAAGCCTAGGATGGAATTCAGAGGTGTTCGCAGTTCGTGGCTCATGCGTGAAAGAAACTGACTCTTTGCCATATTCGCTCGTTCAGCTTCGGCTTTTGCAAGCAGCATCTCATTTTCAGCCTCCTTCCGCGCTGAGATTTCAAAGAGAGTCGTACGGCACCCCGCGAATTCTCCATCGCCGTCGTACAAAGCCGATGAGTTGATCATCACAGGCAAGATCGAACCGTCCTTGCAAACAAGCTCGGAGTCGACACCTTGTATTTGGCCCAAGGTGCGCACCTTGTTGAAACCTTGTCGGAAGCTGTCCGCATTGATCGCCAACTCCGACAAGTTTCTCTTTCCAACCAGCTCTTCTCGTGAGTATCCCAGCCATTTCAGCTCAGTGTTGTTTATCGCAACGATAGTGCCTTCGGCATTGAGCGTGTGGTAACCGCAAGGGGCATTATCGTACAAGTCTTGTGCTTCGGCGGCTGCGCGCTTTGCCTCGTCTTCCGCCCGGATGCGGGCAGTAATATCGGTCGCAACTGCAAGTAAGTGCATTTCGGTGCCGTCAGCCGATGGTATTTGCATTTTTGCGGTCTGGAGCCACCGAAGGTTGCCATCTGCCCCTGTGATCCCTTCGCGGGGAATTCTTAATGAGCCCGCTGATTGGAGAGCGGATTTATCCGAACTCTGAACGAAATCCAGTTCAATTTGCGATTTGGCGAAATCGCTCACCGGTCTCCCAACCATTTCCTCTGGAGTTGTACAGAATATTTCCGCACAGGCTGCGTTCGCAAGCCTGAACCTTCCTTCGCGGTCTCTCACTGTAATCGGGTTGGGTACTGCGTCGATGATGCTCCGCAGGAAAGCAGCCGAACGCCCAATATTCTGTTCGGCCGCAGCTACTTGGATTTCAGATCGTAACAGGAAATGGCTCTTTACAAGAACAACGCAAACAAAAAAGACGGTCGTCACGGTCACCACAACGGCTTCGCCAAGTGTGACCGAGATCAAGTCACGCTCCTGGAATCGTTCGACCAGCAGTGTTAGCCCAAGCGGAACGACTAAAGATACGATGAGCATTCCCCTTGCGCTGCGGGCACGTAGATTCGAACCCGAGATGCTTCGAAGGAAGCCTTGCTCCGATGTCAAAGAGGAAACAACGTACACGGCGACGATCACGGTGATCGCGGTGTTCAAAGACATTGGGGCCAGGCCGCTGCTGTTCCTTACCACCTGTAGCACATAGGTGGAGATTATGAATAACGCAATACATCCGGACAGCCCCGCAAAGCACTGGGCAATCGGGGCGGATCGAACACCATCCTTGGCGACAAATACGCCGCCCAAAGCGATGAATGCAAGGCAGGCTGCGGCGGTCCAAGCCATTTGATTTAGGGAGGGCTCCGCGGATATCTGACCTGGGAACAAGAGACGGTCCACTGGGAAATAGAGGCCAAAGAAGCAACACAACACTCGGACCACGCCAATGGCGGCTATTCCAACGCACAATAGCTTGGCCACACGCCGTTGCAAAGCGCCGCCTAGAGAAAGCATGAAAGCAACGCCCAACGACAAGAAACAAAGCGCAGTTAGAGGGTTTTGCGCTTTAGCTCCATCCCCAATTCGAACAAGCCATGGGATATGGAGCGTCCACCCCAGCAAGTCGAGCAGCGGAATTAAGAATAGAATCGAGGTTGCAATCCAAAACGATGGTCCACGTCGATTGCCGTTTCTATCTAGATTCTCGCTCTCACTGCCAGCCGCCCAACCCAAATTCGCCAACAAGCAACTCCTTGCTCCCATTTGATTAGTCGGCGTAGTTTTTGAAAAACTTATGACATCGGTCCCTGTTGTATCGAGATTCTCCTGACCGCGCCAACCTGGGCTAGTTGCTGGCGCGCCGTGAGGTCTCAGTTAGTTGGGCGTAACCCCCTTGTAAGACTCAGGATCTATGAGCGGAAACCGGCACCCACGCGGACCAGCTGGGTGTCCGAAGCCCCGCTTTGGGAACTAGGTCACTGCAGATTGTAAACCACCGGCCAGCCGTCTTGGTCCATTTTGATTTGGGCGTGACCGAACGTTGGCGCACCGTTCTCCTGCTTGTTATAGTAGTGGAACGTGAACGTTTTTCCGTCCGCAGTGATGCCGGTTTGCCCCGGACCAATGAAGTCTCCGTTCGTCTCCAACACCAAACTGCCTCCATCTTTGCCGAAGCAATCTTTGCCTTCCCTGTCCAAGTAGGGACCAGTGATCTTTTTGGATCGCCCCATAAGGATCTTGTAAGTGCTATTCACACCCCGACAGCAAAAGCCGCGGTTAAAGAAGAGGTAGTAATAGTCGCCCTTATGCCAGAGAAATGAGGCCTCCATATCCGTTTGGTCAGACCCGGCGAGACTAAAGAGCTCGCTGTTGGCTTTCAAGGTTTTAGGATCCAGCTGAACCAACTTGATGCCGGTGTTCCAAGAGCCAAAGGTCATCCACAGCGCTCCCTTCTCATCATAAATGGGGCAGGCATCGATACAGTTATAGTTGCTCGACTCATCCGAGGCGATGACCATTCCGGCGTCGGTCCAAGTGCTGTCGATCTTGAGGTCGGGTGAGGTGAGTGTCCCAATCGCGGAGCGGCGGCTCCCAAAAGTCGAGTAGGAGAAGAAGACCACCCACTTCTTGATTGCCTTATCAAAAATGATATCCGGCGCCCAAATCCATTTGTTTCCCTTTGGCACATGTTCATGGGCCCATTGGGGGATGTCGGTCATAACGCCGTTCTTTCCTTGCCAGTGGACAAAATCCTTTGAATAACGCATAGGCATAAGTGGGCCCGTGCAGAAATAAATATAGTTGCCGTCTTGCCCCTTAACCACGCGAGAGGGGTCATGGGTTCGAAGTTCACCAAACGTGCCTTGTTGAGCGAAAACAGCAAGAAGGGGAAGCAGGTACAGCGCTGGACTCATGCTTTTATCATAACCGATATCCTATGCATATCGCCATTAGGGAATCATTCTAAGCGAAAAAGACGGCTTGCGTGAGGCGCAAGGGTCAGTTTCAACGTTGCTCCTGTGGGGTTCAGTGTTGACTTGTCCCAAAGGTCGTCCAACTTTTTGACTGGCCAACCAAGCTTGTCTAGATCGACGGATATGTCTGCCGCCGTTTCTTCCCGGTTAAAAACCGCAAGGAACGCGTGGCCGGCATTCTTGGATTCGCTCACCCAAACCGGGTGAAGACCGTTTTGAAGGTTGCGAGGCATAAAGTCGGGATTTCTTAGCGCCTCCAGCGCGCCTGCGTTGGTTAAGAGAGCAATGGTCGGCTGGTCGCTGAGAGTCAGGTCCCCTCCGAACATCAGTGGGGACTTGGTGATGATCCAAAGGTTCATGAGAGTCAGAGCTTCATCCTTCGTAAAGCGCGACGGCGTGTCCCTCGGTCCCGTCCACGGCCCGTAGATTCGCAGTTGGCCCAGCGGCAGCATATCGAGATCCGGCCACACGCCCGGCCCACGGTAGGCATTCCACTCCAGCGCTTTGCCGAACGCCTCGTTGAGGGGCTTCCATTCGTCCCAAAGATCCCACAGCAGACGCCACATGTTCGCGTGCGTGCTGACATGCGGGGCAGCGTCGATGCTGGTTGGGCCGGGAGAGAGACTTAAGATCATTGGGCGACCGCTTTTCACGATCGCCCTTTGATACCCCTCCACTTCAGCGCCCGAGTACGGGTCGCTGAGATCGTCGACTTTGACAAAGTCGACCCCCCAAGCTGCATATAGCCGGAATATCGAATCCAGGTACGCCTGGCCGGCGCCGTTTTTCATGTTGAGCGCCCACATGTGGTTCAGCCATTTGCACTGCACACCCTGCTCGTCCGCAGCTTGCACCGCGTCGTATTGAGAACCTTCTATCGGGCATTTAGCGGCGGTTGCTTGCCTAGGGATTCCGCGCATGAGATGGATACCAAACTTGAGCCCCAACTTGTGAATGCTGTCGCCCAGAGCCTTGAAGCCAACGCGATTATTGGAGGATGGAAACCGGCCTGGGTCGGGGAGTAAGCGGCCGTAGGTGTCCATGTTCAATCTGGGTTTGAAATCGGCATCCTGTTCGGGTGCGAACCCGGGCTCGCCCTTGGGCGCTGACCAAACGTAGTCGACAACTACGTAGTCCCACCCAAACCGCTTGAGGTTCTTCGCCATGAACTTCGCGTTCGCGAGTACTTCGTCTTCGGTGACCGCATAGCTGTAACAGTCGTAGCTGTTCCAACCCATGGGCGGAGACGTTGAATGAATTGAGGTTTGAATCATAACGGCGGTGATGAGTCCGGTAAGCATTTGGTATCAGGCTACTGCGTGGCGGCCGCTTTCGGCTTAACTCCCGGACCGGATTCGCCGTGCCACTGAAAGTTCTTGAACGATATTTTGCCGATAAGGCGTTGATTGGGATCGTAGCTTGCCTCGACCCATCCGTCGTTGATGAGAGCCTCCAACGTGACGACGAGATCGTACAACTCGGCGCCTCGGTCCTCCGGTTTGAATCGTTCCGCACGACACTCGAGCTCTAGCACCAAGTCGTCAACGTTCTTGGCCGTCCTCAGCCAGTCATACCAGAGCTTGAAATTTCCCGCAAGCGGCCAAATCTTGCCCTTCCGAACGAGGCATTTGTTCCTTAACACGCGCCCATCTTTGTATTGGGCCCGTTCTTCTTCGACCGCGTCCTCCAACCGGAGCTTGAACACGTTCGTCTTGGCCACCACTAATTGGGTGTCGCTGGGCCCCATGTAGTCTCCTATTTCCCGCAGCAGCGGGAGTGCGAGACCGGCGAAGCCAACCGAAAGATCGTCGTTGATGAAGCCGCCTTGGGACAGCCACGCCCATGCCTCATCCGGGGTTAACTCAAGGCCTGCCTCCTTTGCTATCTCGGAAGTGTAGTCCTTGAGATCCGTAAACTGCGTGTTAGCGGTGTACCAGTAGTCCGCAAAGCGGATATGACTCCGCAATCTGCGGAAATTGCGTTCTTCATAGGACTTCCTGAGCCAAGTTGGATCTCCGCCCCTCCGCTCCTCTAAGATGGTGTATGCAGCCTCTCTGGCCGAAGCGTGAGTGATGGATAGCCCGGCGGCCAATATGGGATCGGCAAATCCTGAACTCTCGCCCACCAACATCCAATTCGCACCGCATAAGCGCTTGGCCACGAAAGACCAGTCCTTGGTGGTGCCGATCTTCCCTTCCGGAACTGCGTCTTCCATAAGCGAGGCTACAAGCGGCTGCTCGGAGATCGCCTTCTTGTGCAATTCCGCCAGGGTTGAGCCAGATTTCTTGAGGTAGTCCGCGGGAATCACCAGCCCTACGCTGGTTCTAACCGGCCCTAGGGGAATGAACCATATCCACCCGTATCCCACGCTCATGACCTGCACGCGGGTAGCTCCGACGCCTATTTCTTCCGCCCACTTGGCGTTTCGCCAGTAATCCCAGACGGCAACATTCCGGAGGTTGGTCGGGCATTCTATTTCTACATTGGCGGCTCGGCGAAGAATTCCAGTATGGCCAGAAGCATCAATGTAGGAGTCTGCGGTGATTTCACCCAGTCCTTCCACCTGGAGCCCGGCTACGCGGTCGTCCTCCATGGAAATCTTTGTTACCTTGGCATTCTGCCGAACATCGCACCCGACGGTGGCAGCCCGGTTGAGAAGAATCTCATCATACAGGGCCCTCTCGACCTGAAAGGCCAGATTGCGCCTCACGCCATCAAAGGTTCCCGGCCGCGTTATGTTTCCGCACCGGCTGGGCGGGACAAAATCGAAATCCCATAACTCGCCGGTCTTGCCCCAGCAGTAGGTTGCTCCAATTTTGATGGGGAATCCGGAGGCTTCCACCTCGTCCCAGCAGCCCATTTCATCGAGCACATAGGAAACGGGCGGAGTCTGGCTCTCGCCAACATGGTCGCGGGGGAACTGCTCGCGCTCAAGGATTAAAACGGAGAGGTTTGGATCGTACTTCTTGAGCAGCACACCCGTTGTGCTGCCGGCTGGACCACCGCCGACGATGGCAACGTCAACTTTCATTTGTGTTCTTACCTCATTTGAATTGACTTAAACTCGCACCAGCATCAATGTGACAATCCGGATTTCAGACGTTACAGCGCGAGTCGAAAGCGCTTTGGAGCATCGGAACTAGTGCGTGGCGTTGCCGGCTTTGGCCGCGGCTTCTGCAGACGTCTGGCCCCTTAATACGGGGTTGCCGATCTTCGATCTTTGGTCGGCCATGCCCTTCATCTGCTTGTCTCGTGACTCGATCATTTTGTTGATATCGCCGGTAGGACCGTCAGAACCGCAGCCTATAATGGAGAGCCCGAAGCTAACCACTAGCAAAGAAAAAACGAACTGTGTTTTTTTCATATTTGAGTTTTGGGAAACGCTGTGAATGATTAAGTCTTACGACATTGTAAAGCGCCGCCCGGGTCCTTCCCTCAACAAAAGGAAGGACCCGGAACGCTGATCTCAGGATCAGACTACAGGCATGGGTTGCCCGTGCCGTCGATACCGCCCGAAGCCATGTTCGTGTTGGAAATATCGACATGACCGCAGGACTGCCAATCGTCGTCACCCTGCCAACCGGCAGAGGTACCAACCTGCGCCATGTTGTGCAGATGCCACGTGTTGTTCTGCCAAAGACCGGTGAAGTAGTCATATACGGTGCCAGAAAGGCCGTAGTTGGCATACGTCACTGAGTTGCGGGGCATGGACTTGGCATGGCCATCACCAAAGGAATAGTTGCCGCTATAGTTGGAGAACACTTGGCCAACCCAGTTGTCATCGATGGCGTTCTCGTGATGCGGGTTGGTGGCCGGGAACTGCTGAGGTTGCGCCCAGCCGATTCGAACGTCGGTCGGTCCTTCAGAGAAGGTGATAAGACCTGCGATGTTGTCCGCGATCGTCGTGCTGGAAGACTCGATGCCGCCGTTGACGATGTAGGCAGTATTGCCCGCCCCAGCGGCTGGCGCGTAATACGAATCGTTGGATACCGCCGGATTGTCCAGCAGTCCCATGCTCTTGATATAGGGGAAGATCTCGTAAAAGGCGTTTGTCTCTTCGTCCGGTCCAGGATAGAACGGTACTTCGAGAACGGTGGATGCAGGAGAACCTTGAGCGACCCATTCGTTTTGGGGTGTGTCGTTCCAGCCGAGGTTATCACCTTGGCCAGGATTGAACCAGTAGCC
The DNA here is from genome assembly GCA_963829965.1 of uncultured archaeon. Classification (GTDB taxonomy): domain Bacteria; phylum Armatimonadota; class Fimbriimonadia; order Fimbriimonadales; family Fimbriimonadaceae; genus DASXZH01. Next base: position 28,255 of record CAWHLK010000025.1, read on the forward strand.
ACCGGCGGGCAACAGGTCGTCAAAGTCGTTGGTATACATGATTTCGGCGAGGCCGATTTGCTTCAAGTTCGAGAGGCTAGCAGCCTTCTTGGCGGAAAGCTTGGCCTGAGCAAAGACGGGGAAGAGAATTGCTGCGAGGATTGCGATAATCGCAATTACTACTAAGAGTTCGATTAGAGTGAATGCTTTGTTGTTTCGTACCATTTATGTCTCACCTATGAGATAAATAGAAATCTGGCTTCTGCACCAACCAACCGCGATTCCATCGTACCAACGCTTCATCACGCTAGCGGTCCATTGCCCTTCTTGTTCCGACTGACACTTACAATATATCACAAATCATAGCCATATGCCAATGACCATAGCTAAATGCCAATGAACTTATTCAAAATACTGTAGTGAGATGCATACAACAGACTCATTGAAGCTAATTTCGAGTCTATTGCATAAAGCTGCGGGACGGAAAACGAAATGACTGATCTGTTAATTCTTCAAAATGAGCCATATGGGGCCGTTTCCCCGCGGCTATACGGGCACTTCGCCGAGCACTTGGCGCGCTGCTGCTACGACGGATTGTTTCTAGGCACTGAGAGGAAGTCGGTACCAAAAGTTGGAGGATTTCGCGCAGACGTCGTGAACGCACTTAAGGCTCTCCCCACCCCTCTTCTCCGATGGCCGGGAGGATGCTATGCGGACCATTATCATTGGCGAGACGGCATTGGATTGGAGCGCCCTGAAAGGTTGGGGCTCTCTTGCGGCCGGCGAGTGGTGGACGATAACGGACTAGGCACCCACGAGTTTCTCGCGCTATGCAGACACTAGGCGCGGAGCCATCTTGCCGGCAACATGGGCTCGGGCTCGGTTCAAGAACTATGTGACTGGGTGGAGTATTGCAACTGCGAAATACCGACCTCGTTGGCTAGAGAGCGCGCTAAGAACGGCCGCGAAAATCCCTGGGGCGTGAAACTTTGGGGGGTGGGCAATGAGAACTGGGGCTGCGGTGGTAACTACGATCCCGAGAGTTACGCCCTCGAATACCGCCGGTACGCGCTCATGATGAGCGATGTCGATCCTTCCATCGAAACCGTCTTCTGTGGCCACGATTCGGCGTGGAACATGCGTGCCATCGAGAAAATGCGCCACCACTCCAGGTTCATCGACCACTATTCCATCCATCGTTATTGGATCGACGGAGGGCCAGGATTAGACTTCTCGGATGAGCAGTATTACAAGCTTCTTGATGAGGCTGAAGCCATGGCCGGTTTCATTCAGGAAACGAGGGCTCTACTCGACGACGTCGCCGACGGAGACAAGCACATCGGTATCGCCTTGGACGAATGGGGCGTTTGGCATCCGGAGGCGCGCACCTGGGGACCCGACGCCCTTGCAACCGAAGTCGGCGATTACGAGCAGCCCTGCACATTGCGAGACGCTTTGGCCCTTGCGGTTGGACTCGAAGTCCTGCACAAAGAGTGCGCTTCCCTATCCCTCGCCAACCTTGCCCAAGTGGTCAACGTCCTCCACGCGCCGATTAAAACTCAAGGCGACCGCATGTGGCTCACGCCAACCTATCACGTTTTGCAAATGCATGCGCCCCATTTGGGAGCAACCGCCTATAGGACCGCAATCGAAGGCGGTCCGCAAACGCCTTCGGGAACGGCGGCAGTATCCGCAACGGCAACCAGCGGCGGAGTTACCATAACCAATCGTCATTTGAGCCAGGATGCGACGGTGCGAATCCGCACTGATCTGAATCTCAAAACCGCATCAATGCTTTTCTCGCAAAAGGCAGCGGACGAAAACGGTCCTGGCAACGAAGGCCGGGTGAAACCCGAGACGCTCGCGCTATGCCGCGAGCCGGGCTCTTATCTCGTGGACCTGCCTCCGCATAGTGTTGCCACGCTCGTGGCAGGCTAGCTCACTTTTCAAGCAGGAAGGTGGCCGCGTAGACCGAAAGCGGCGGCAATTCAACCGCTGCTGCGCCACAAACGATGGAAGCTTCCGCAAACTCCACGCTCTTCAAGGTGTTCGGTTTTTCAAACGTGTTTTGATCCTTTGGATCCTTGCCGGTTAACAACTCGGCACTCTGGAGCGAACCAATAGGCGCGTCCGCCAGGTTGATGGTCACTTCCATCGGCCCGTCGAGCCGGCGATTTACAAGGAACACCTTGAGTTCTCTGCCGTCGAGTATTGCGCTAGCATCCAGGTAGTTGACCTTGCCGTGGGTCTTGCCCTCATATTCCGGCCCATCCACACGCGTCTGCAGAGCGACCCCCTGACGGCGGCTGCTCATCATGGCGATCGGATAGTAAATGGACTGATAGAGCAGATCGTCCCCGCGCGTCAGCAGCGGCGCGATCACATTCACGATCTGCGCGATGTTGGCGATCTTCACCGAGTCCGCATGTCGGATAAAGCTGTTTAAGAACCCGGCGGCGACGAGCGCGTCCTCCAGGTTGTACTCCTCCTCCAGCAAATGAGGCGCAATCTTGGCCGCCCCGTCCACGTGATGCCCGGTTCTAGCGCGATACCAGACGTTCCATTCGTCAAAGCAAAGATAGGTCCGCTTCTTTGTTTTCTTGGTATGGTGGACAGCCCGGCATACGGAGTCCGTCGCCTCGATCTGTTGGTCGATGCTGTTGGTGACGGCAAGAAAGTCTTCTGTGTCGTTCTCTTGATTGCCGACGTAACGGTGTACGCTCAGATACTCGACGTCGTCTTTGCAATGAGCAAGAACTTGGCGGTCCCATTCCAAATAAGTTGGCAAGCTGATGTCGCACGATCCGCAGGCGACCACCTCAATATTGGGATCAACCATCTTCATCATCCGCGCCGTTTGTTGGGCGCTGATCGCGTAGGTTTCAGCGGGAACGTGGCCAATCTGCCACGGACCGTCCATCTCATTGCCAAGGCACCAGAGCCTAACATTGTGAGGGTCCTTATAGCCATGCTCCACCCGCAGATTGGCCCAACGACTGCCACTTGCGACGTTGCAGTATTCCAACCAGTTGCGCGCCTCTTCCGGGGTCCCCGTGCCAAGGTTTACCGCGAGCATCGGCGTCCAATCCATTCTCCTTGCAAGTTCGATGAACTCGTTCGGACCGAACTGGTTTGTTTCGATGCTTTGCCAGGCAAGATCCCTCGTTAGCGGGCGCTTCTCCTTGGGTCCAACTGCGTCCATCCAGTGATAGCCGCTCACGAAATTGCCGCCCGGATAGCGCATGGCGGTGAAGTCCAGACCCCTCAACGCATCCAGAACATCCGTTCGGCAGCCGGAGTCGTCGGCGTGCTTTGAGCCAGGCTCATACACGCCCTCATACACAGCTCGGCCAAGGTGCTCCAGAAAGCCGCCGAATACACGCGGATCAACGGGAGCGACAGTAAAGGATGTATGGAGATGGAGAGTAGTTTTCATTGTGAAATCAGTCTTTGAGGCCAGTCGCGGCCATGCTCTCAACAATCTTCTTTTGGAAGATCATGAAAACGCCAAGCAAGGGAGCGGTGCCCAGCACGCTCGTGGCAAGCGTGCGGCCGTACTCCGTGTAATACGAAGCTTGATAGAGGGCGATGCCCACCGGCAGCGTGTAGTTTCGGACGGAGTCCATGTACACCAGCGGGCTGATGTAGTCATTCCAGGATCCGATAAACGTGAAAATCGCGAGGGTGGCAATCGCGGGCGCGCAGAGCGGAAGGCTCACATTCAGGAACACTCCGAGCGGCGAACAGCCATCGATGAGCGCTGCCTCCTCGATGGCAGGCGGCAGGGCGCGCATAAACTGGCTAAGCATAAACACGCCGAACCCGCCCGCCGTTGCGGGGATAATCAGAGCAGCCGGCGTGTCCAGCCAGTGGAGCTTGCTGAGAATGAAGTAGACGGGAACGAGAAACAGCTGACCCGGAACCATCATCGAAAGCACGATCACGCCAAGGGCAAATCCGCCCCCGGGAAGCCGCAGCCTGGTAATGGCAAACGCCGCCAATGATGAAAAGGATACGACCAGCAACGTGACCGAACTCGAAATAAATACGCTGTTGAGCAGCCATCGCCCGAAAGGCGCTTCCTCAGACCATTCGAGCACGTTGCGATAATTCTGCAGCGTCCAATGCTGAGGGATAACCGACTTGGGATTCAGGACCTCAGCCTCGGGCTTGAAAGAGGTCAGGAACATAATGATGACCGGCGCCAAAAACAGGAATGCCACGAGCGCCATGACAACCACCATGGTCCAACGAATCCACCGGTTTCCCCACGCCCTCTTGAGTGGGCGGGAGCGGGCAGCTTCCAGCACCGCCGCCTGCTTGGTCATGTTGCGCTCCTACGAAGAAGCATGTATTGGATAAGGGCAAAGAACAGGATCACGAAGGTCAGCATCCAACTCATCGCGGCCGCATAGCCGAGACGGTAGTTATTGAATGCGGTTTCGTAAATGAACTGGACCATGCCGCGAGTCGTCAGCTCTGGTCCACCTTGGGTCAACAGCGACGCCTGCGGGAACATTTGGAAGGCGCCAATCGTGCTCGTGACCACGACGAAGAGAAGTACCGGCCGCAGTTGGGGCAGGATGATATTGCTGAACAACTTCCCCGCATTTGCGCCATCCAGGGATGCCGCTTCAACGAGACTTTTGGGGATCTGCTGGAGTGCCGTGAGCAGCACCACCGAAGTGCCGCCCGCCGTCCACCAGAGGCTCATGACGACGATGCTCGGCATCGCCCACGCCTTGTCTCCCAACCAGGGGATGTCTTTATGGTGGAAGACGGTGCGCAAAATGAAGTTAAAAAGCCCGAACTCCTGGTTATAAAACCACTGCCATAGAATGGCAGTCACCGCTATGGTGAACATCCCGGGCAGAAACACGAGGGCGCGTACAATCTCCTTTCCCCTCGCCATCGCGTTCATTCCGAGGGCCATGGCGAACGCAGTAATAATCGTCGCGGGCACCATCATAACCGCATATCGAACCGTCGCGACCATCGCCTGCCAGAAGTAGTCGTCCTTCCAAAGGCTCTTAAAGTTGTCGAACCCGATGAAGTGAATCGAGTTCTTGTCGGTTAGGTCGAACTGCATGAAGGAAAGCACGGCAGCAACGCCGATAGGCAGAACGATAAAGCACAAAAAACTGACCCCATAAGGAGTCATAAACAGCGCGGCAACAGCGTTGCGCTTATACCGCGCTTTCAAGACTTGCCTCCCGAGGCTCGTTCAGCAGCATCGCGGTCCATAACCTGCTTGGTGTTTTCGTTGGCAATGTCGAGGGCGTGTTGAGCGGTATCGTTACCGCGAATCACTTTCTCCACCGCGAGTCTGATCTCGGTTTGGAGCTCAAACACGGTGTCGATGCGCGGCGGATAGATCATCCAGGGGATCTGCTTGGAGAACGCGTACTGCACCTGCATTTGCTTGAACTTCGGGTTTGCGCGAACGCTGATGCGCGCAGGGACTTGGCCCGCGTTCGCCCAGTTGAGGCTGTGCTCAGACATGTATCGAATAAACCGCTCGGCCGCCTCGCGCTTATCGGGCGTTAGATTGGCTCGAATGCAGAGGCAGTGAGAATCCGCGTAAGTACCTGGGTGGTTCCCGATAGTCGGGATTGGAGCGCCGATATAGTCAATATGGTCGCCCGCGTCAGCCCCTGCGTTCAACTCTTTCAAGTCGCCAAGCATAAACACACCGTCCCAGACCATGCCAACCTTCTTTTGGCGAAAACCTGTCCAACCGAGTTGGTTGTCCGGCGGAGGCGTCACATGCTGCTTGTTGTGAAGGTCGGCGAGAAATTGGAGGGCAGCCACGTTTTGCGGGCTGTTTAAGACGGGCTGCCCTTGATCATCGAGGTATCTGCCATCGAACTGAGGCATCAAAGATTGAAAATTGACTTCCCATTGGTCGAGCGCGAATCCGAACTGCTCGTCCGATCCCTTCGTCTCGGTTAGAGCTTCCGCTGCTTTCAGCAAATTCGGTTTTGTTTTGGGGCGGCCGCGCCGACCCATCGGGGTTCGTCATGCCGATGCTCTTGAGCATGTCGACATTGCAATACATCCCCTGCGGATGGATGTCCAGAGGGACGCCCATGGTGTCGTTGTGGAACTGGGTTTCGGCGATAACCTTAGGGTCGAAATCGGTCGGAGGGATGGCGTCCGGACCGGTCATGAGGTCGTCCACGTCGGACATGATTCCCGCGTGTTCCATTCTGGCAAGCGTGCCCGCGTGAACCACGAAAACCTCGGGGCCGCGCCCATCCAGTTCGGCAACCATAAGCTTGTTGTAATAGAGCGCCCAGGCGATTCGCTGCATGCTGACGTGGACGTCCGGGTTCTTTTCGTTAAAGTCCCGAATCATCTCCAGGGCCACGCGCCCGTCCGGGCCAGTCCATCCGTTCCAAAAATCGAGTTGGATCTGCTTTTTATGGACTATTTCAGCGGAAAAAAAATCAGACCGAACGAGGCCTAGCGTCACACAGACCAAAAAGAGAAGGAGGATCCCTGTCTTGGCGCTCATGCCCTGCTCTCCCCATTTCAGGAATGCCCTGAGGCTCTCGGAACCCCAGGGGCTTTCGAGACTCCCGGCATGTGCTCCCCACAAATCGCAGCTCTGGCTGCCCTGCGAGATGTAACAGATTAAGAGCGAACTCATGGCGCGGCTTTTGTCGGCTTCGACAGTCCTAAACGGAAGGGACCTAGCTGTCCCAGCCGTTATAACCCATTATACGCGAAATATATAGCCAGTCGGGAATAACTATTGGAAAGAAATTATTTTGATAATTTCAAACTCAAAATCAGCCGGTTAAAGCGGCTCGTGCGCATCTTCGCGCGGGATTCCCTTCTTGATCTCCATAGGCAGGTCGCCGCCACGGGTCGAGTGCTGAATGCGAAGAACGAGGTCTTGCTCATACGAGCCGAAACCCCGCCCGAACAGGGTGAATCCGCCCCGATTGGAGGACGATGTTTTGATTCCAAATCGGACCCTTGTGGCCTGCCAGGGGTGAACCTGAATATCTGCGATGGTTACGTCGGAGAGCTTCGTTCCGTCGATAAAGGTGCCGTTGGAGTCCACGCGCCAAACCTTCAGGTAGCCGTGCTGATTCATATAGTCCTGCCACCATGCCGGGTTGAGGCGTCCACGTTCGCCGCCGGGGTCGCCTGGTGATGTCCAGGTTCCTACATCGACTCCGTTGATCCAAAGAGTGATGTCAGACGGATAGTCGTTCTCATAGCCCGGTGCTTCCGAGCTGATTTCTGCGGCCAACTCGACCACGTCGATAAGACTCGTCGCCGGAAGCGTGTTGGGAAACGCATACTCGATATAGCCGCCGCCGGCCCAGAGGATCTCCGCTCTTGCCCGATCCGGATAGAGGAACGAAAGGGGATCGTCAATTGTGCCAACGAGCCGATCGCGAGTCGCGAGACCGCAGGTTGGAAGGACATCGGCGGCCGTGTACATTCCGACCGGCATTTCGATCTCGACGATATAGTCCTTTTCCTTGTCTTTTCCTGCGAGGTCGATGATAAGGCGGTCATGAACCCGCTTGCACCTTTTCTGCATGCCTTGGGTTCCGCTAAGATATTCGCTGACCACAAGGCCTGCATCCTCGAGAATTTGGATGTGCTTCGTGATGCTGGGCTGAGCAAGGCCTAAAGCGGCGCTCAACTCGTTGATGTTCATTGGCCGTTCAGCCAGCAATTCCACGACACGGGCACGGGACTCACTTGACAAAGCGCGGAATATAGCGACGCTCTGCGAGGCAGATAACTCGCGAATGTGATAGGGCATGACTACGACGCGCGATTCGACACGCTCGCCTAATTGTAGCCGAATATCGGCCACTGCATGCCCGTTTGTTTCTACGGGCCCGTTATAGGTATTCAGAGATGACTATAAGTATAGTCGAAAGGCTTCGCTTTTGCAAGGACAATTTGATTCGACCACGATTCAAGCAGGCAAACTTAGCCTAAACACCGTAATTGAATAGGCGGGAAATGCATGAGAAAAGGTCTTCCCCACATTCTCGATATTGATCGAATGGGGTGCTACTTTTTCAGGTTCCTCCAAACTGTTGACCGAGGCGGGATCGCCCTGCATGATCCAGCCCCTGGCGGTTGAGTTGGGGGCTTGGGCCCCGTTCAGGTTCACTGAAAGGTTCAATGCCTTGCCGGAAAAGTTGACGACCTTGACAATCACGTCGCCGCTCGCGCCTTCCCTGCTCGCCGCCACATAGAGAGGCGGAACCGGAGGATTTACCTCGGTTCCCTCGTTCACCAACTTGTCATCCACGTAGCACTTGATCGCGCCGCCTTTCAACTCAATTCGGAGATCATACCAATGGTCATTTTCGACGGTTAGTCGGCTCGGGCGTCCGCCTGGTTCGGGGCCAAAGTGTGCAAAGTGTTGGAGAGCGGAGCGGGTATCGCCCCAACCGCCAACGTTCCATTGCCAATAGGAGTCGTCGCCTGTTCGGTGGAAGACAACCAGGAACCCCTCATTGCCGGAGATCTTGCGCGCCTTCACGTCCAGTGTGTAATCGGTCCAGGTGTCGTCGCCCGCGATGGCGACTGCGCCCTGTTCATCGCTGGTTTGCCTGAACACTCCATCGGCAACTGTCCATTGCCCCTTCTTTCTCGACCAGGCGCCGCTATCGCTTGCGAAGCTATCCTGAAAGAGGGTTTTGCCTTCCGAAGTTACACTGACGTCCTTGAACTCTGCCTGCGTTTCGTAGGTTCCAAGCCCGATCGCCCCATGGAAGAGTTGCTTTGGCTCCGGCGGCAGATTAAGCTCGATTTTTGTGGGCACGGTTCTGTCGCCGGTGTTCTTGGCGAACAGCGACTGAACCCAATACGATGGAGAACCAAAGCTCTTCTGGGCATCGTAACCGATCAGATTCGTCGGCCACTGAGCGCCTCCTTTGTTGACGTTGACCAACAAGGGTGCATAGGATTCCATTAGAATCAGGTCCGAGTTGCGCTCAAGACCGGTAAGCCATGCGGCGTCCCCTAGCGCCGCGCCAAAGGTGGGAGTGGGACTGCCCTGGGTAGAGGCCCATTCTCCAACGAAAATCTTGGGACCGTTACGGTCAGATTTGTCGTAATGTCCTGCGTCAAGAGCCATCGCGGCCGCGCTTCGATAATAATGGTCGTCCACCAAGTCCGGAGTGCGGGTCTGGACTGGCATAGTGGCGATGAGCTTCAGCTCCGGGTACGACTTCTTGATCGCGTCGTAGAACTGGGCAAATCGTCCCTCGTAAGTTCTTGACCGGTCAAACCAATCTTCGTTGCCTACTTCCACAAAGTTCAGCTTGAACGGTTTAAGATGGCCGTCCTTTGCGCGTTCCGCGCCCCATTTTGTCTTAGTATCACCGGTCACGTATTCGATTTCATCGAGCGCGTCCTGTACGTAAGGCTGGAGGTTGGGACCTGGATCGACATGCTGCTGCTGCAACGAATAGCCGGCATATACCGCCAGCAGCGGCTGCATATTCAAATCCTCGCACCACTCAAGATATTCGAGAAGGCCAAGGCCGTCGGTCGAGCGATATCGCCAGGGGCTGCGGTGGCCGGGTCTGGTGGAAATGTCCCCAATCGTCTCTTTCCAGTTGAACCGTTCCTGGATCGTATCGCCTTCCAAGTAGTTGCCGCCGGGCAACCGCAGGAAGCTTGGCTTCATGTTTCCAAGCATCTTCATCAGATCGATGCGATTGCCGTTCTTCGTTCCGTGGAAGGTTGGCGGGAAAAGAGAAACTTGGGTGAACTCCAGCGTTGCAGGTTCGGAAGCATAAATGGCGAACCGGTTGTTGGTGGAAGCTGGGGCTGAGCTTGTTTTCAGGTCCGCCTCGTACTTGCGCCAGCTGGTTCCCACACTGTCCAAACTTGCATTGGCCCAGACTTTGGAGCCGTCCGAGGACTCGATGCTGAGTGTGAGCGGGGTGTGCAGGGCCGCAGAAGCCTTGGCATAGAAAGAGACATGGTACTTGGTGCGCGGCGCAACTGGGATACCCCAGTAGCCGTCGTTCGCCACTCCGACCTTTTGGCCCTTGCCGCAAGCAGTGATTTCCAGCTTCAGAAAGCGATCCAGAGTTGTACTTGGAATTGGATCGCCCTTTTCAAGAGTAATCATGCCGGTCCCGCCGGCCTCGACCGTCGACCAGTGCACCGCATCGTTGGGATCATCTTTGAGCGCCCGATTCTGAATAAGCTCGGCATAGAGCCCGCCGTCATAGGAGTGGTTGATCTCCTCGGTCATTAGGCCGAAGAAAGTGGGCGGAATTGGATGCCCGGACGCCGTGCCGTCAATGGTGATTTGTCCATCTTGCGCGCATGCCAACACAGCCGGAAGAAGAAAGCAGAGGAACAACGCTGTTTTGAACCGCATTTTCGGATTATGCCCAATCAGCGGGAATAAGAATAGTTGACTAACTATGTTTGGGCTTAATAGAGTTCCAATTCGACCAGTCGAAATGGACGAGAAGCCCTAAACTGCACCCTAATTTTCGAGGTCTCAGTGACAGGAAACGAGAGCGCGCTGTCTGTATTCGCGATTGGTTTCTGCGCGCCCAATTCCTTCCATTCAGAGCCGTCCCACGCCTCCAATGTAAAACTTTCCGGTGCAAAGATATTTTTATCATCCGCATAGAAGCTCAGCCGAGCCTCTTTGGCCGACGTCACCCTCCCGAAATCGATTTCGTACCAAGGGGATTTGTCATCCGGTTTGGGCGACCAGCCTCGAACCATTTCGGAAAAAAACCACTTGCGCCCGTCCACCGCTTGCCAAAGCGAATCGCGGGGGTCGCTTGAGGCGCTTGGAGAGGGATAGCCGGTTCCGATAGATGTTTACCGCCAAGTCCAAGGGTGCATGCGCCTCATGAAAAACCGCCGCGCCAATCTTGGCCTCTACCCTTTCCAACGGCATGTTCTGTACGGCCCGCCGTCCATCCACAAACACGCTCAGGCCCTTGCCTTTCTTGTAATGATCACCGTCCGAGTCCCACAAGATCGTGACCGCGTGGCCGTGGTAGGGCACGTTTTCAAGACAAAAATATTTCTGACTTCCGGGGATGAGCGGATTTACTTCCAGGATATCGTCTGCCCGAGGACGCAAACCGCAAAGGCCGGTGATGATGAGGTCCGCAAAACCGCTGTGGTTATAGTGATGGCTGCGGTCTAGGCCAACAATCGGCTTGCCGGTATCAGGGTTGTAATCCTCCTGCAGATCCAGCTTTCCGTCTTCATAGTGCTGGAGAGCATATTGCTTGAGGAGGCGGAAGTAGTCGGCGTCGGTTAACACGTTCTGGTGATAGTCGTTGAGCAGGTTCGCCATGCCCAGCAGTGCTTGCGTGGTTTGGAACGGCCAACTGGGACCGTTCCACTGGCATTCAGGCTTATCGCCCAAGTAGCGATATTGGCGCAAGTAGTATGGGTAAGACGGCTCAACCGTTCGCAGCCCGTAGGGGGCGCCCAGTTGGTCCGGAGAAAGCAAATGGTGAAACGCGGCAGAATACTTCGGGTCATCATCGGGCAACCCAAAAGCCCAGGGAACGTAGCCGGCCAGTTCCCTGCCCCTTATGAAGTCCCAATATTTCACATGATCGTTGTTCACCTGATAACGGTCCGTGAAGTGGGTGAGTCCCTCGTTCCACAGCGCTTCCTGCACCCGCGCTTTTAGAAAGGCCGCTCTCGCCGCAAAGTCTTTCGCGGTCTTGGAATCCCCGACGAGAAGAGAAAGCCTGCTGATCGCCATTGCGTTCGCATACATGTAAGCGTTGATGGTTGGGCGAAACGCGTCCCCTCCGCGAAAGCCGTCACGCCCTCCACTGGCGTCGATCGAGGAGATCGTAAATTCCGTCGCGTCTAGCAGCGGCTCAATAAAATAGAGGCCCTTGGAGAAATCGTAATGGTCGTCCCAGAGGTTGTAGATGTGCCGCATCTCGGGCAGATATTGAGTTGCCCACTTAAGATCGCCGGTCGCCAAAGCATAGGCGTAAGTAGCGTCGGCGATGCTTTCGCTGAAATGGCGGTCGTTGCCCCCGCCTGCGTAGAGATAGTCGACAAATCCATCAAGATAACGTCGATCTCGGATCCACCGTCCCTCGTGAATGTGAAACCCCGTCGCGTCATTCAGCATCGCGTACGGTTGCCGCTGCCAGGGCACGTCGTCCAAGAACTCCGTGATGACATATCCCTTTTCGCCGAGGTCGCGAATATGAGCTTTGTAGGACTTCCAGCGGTAGTAATAAACGTCTTGGAGGATTGAGTCGGAGCACTCGAAGAACGGGATATTGTTTTCAAACCACTCCCGATCCGGCCCGAAATACCGCTTTGCCAGATCATGCGCATGCAAAATCGCGGTTCCATTTGTGAAAGGGATCATATTCAGGGTTCCAAATAGGACAAAACTGAGGGCAGGCAGAATCATAATGCTTGTATAGGCATCGCCGAATAAAAGTGCGACACTATAGACTATCTCACAAATAGGTTATAACCATGCCAAGATTAGAATGGATGCGTGCGACCGGAGATAATAAAGATGAGCGCGCCTGATATCGCGATATATCAATGGCGGCTTTAGCTTGAAGGAGTGCTGACAATGTTGAATACGATGAAGTTTTTTGGCCTGATGGCTTTGTGTGGAGTGATCTTGACCGGCTGCAACGGTGGCTCCTCCGATGCGAACAAATCGTCCGCGACGGCAGGAACAGCCGGAACCAGTTTGAGTTCAAGTGGCAAGCATCTAAAGCTGGCCTTTGTGACAAATAACTCTTCGGACTACTGGACGATCGCGCGCAAAGGGGTTGAGAAAGCCGAGAAGGAGTTACCCAACGTTGAAGTCGATTTCCGCATGCCTGCGGACGGTTCCGCGGCGGCTCAGAAGCAAATCGTTGACGATGAACTAGCGAAAGGGGTGGACGGAATCGCGATAAGCCCCAAGGATCCTGCCAACGAAACGGATCTCATCAACGACGCGGCCAAGAACGCCCTAGTATTCACCCAGGATAGCGACGCACCCACCAGCAACCGTGCTTGCTACATCGGCACCGACAACGTTGCCGCGGGCAAACTGCTGGGGGGAGCAATCGTGAAGGCACTTCCCAACGGCGGCAAGATTTACGCTTTCGTGGGCAGCGTTGATGCCCAGAATGCCAAGGATCGGTTGGACGGAGTCAAGCAGGCCATCGCGGGCACGAAGATCCAACTCGTGGACACGATCCAAGATGACGCGGACCACACCAAGGCGAAGACCAACGTTTCGGACATCCTGGCGAAGGACCCTTCGGTTGCCGGACTGATCGGAATCTGGAGCTACAATGGCCCCGCTATCTACAGCGCGGTTGAGGACGCAAACAAGGTAGGAAAGGTCAAGATCCTTTGCTTCGACGAAGAAAAGGAAACGCTGGCGGGTATCAAGGCGGGTGCGATCGATGCGACCGTCGTCCAACAGCCTTATCAGTTTGGCTACCTTGCGATCGTCAACATGAGCAAGTATTTGAACGGCGACAAGTCCGTTATCCCGGCCAATAAGCTTGATACCGTCGATGCCACAGTAATCACCAAGGATACTGTCGCCGACTATCAGGCGAAGATGGACAAGATTCGCGCCGAATAGCGGATGCTGGAGGTTCATGGGGTCATCAAGCGTTACCCTGGCGTGGTTGCGCTTGGTGGCGTCGAGTTTTCGATAAGTTCAGGAGAGACAGTTGCACTTATCGGTGAAAACGGTGCCGGCAAGTCCACGCTCATCAAGATTCTCGGCGGCATTGTTCAACCGGATTCCGGCGAACTCGTTTTGGACGGGAAGCAGGTTCGCCTCCCGAACCCCGCCGCAGCTTCACGAAACGGCATCGCTTTGATCCATCAAGAGCTGAGCAATCTCACCAACTTGGACATCGCGGGGAACGTATATCTAGGTCGCGAGCCTAGGCAACTCGGTTGGCTGATTGACCGATCCGAGATGCGTCGCCGAACTCTAACCATTTTGGCTTCCTTGGGCCTCAATTTGCTCCCCGGATACGCCAGTGTCCTCCCTCTCCATAGCCCAGCAGCAAATGGTGGAAATTGCCAAAGCGCTTTCTTTAGAGGCGCGGTTCTTGGTGATGGATGAACCAACTTCCAGCCTCACTACCGGCGAGACGGAAACCCTCCATGCGGTGGTCAAGGATCTGCGTGGCAAAGGTGTGGGCATCGTCTACGTTTCTCATCGCATGGAGCAGGTGAAATCCGTGGCGGACCGGGTGGTTGTGTTTAGGGACGGACAGAATGCAGGCTACTTGGCAAAAGGAGAAATAACGACCGAAGCCATGGTCAAGCTGATGGTCGGGCGAGACGTGGAATCCAACGCTTCGCAGCATTCGGTTCACACTGAGCCTCGCCTGGAAGTTTCCAAGCTGCGCACTTCGCGATACCCGGCCCACGAAGTCTCCTTCATGATCGGTAAAGGCGAGATTCTCGGCATGGCCGGCCTGGTGGGAGCAGGCCGCACGGAGGTAGCCCAAGCTATTTGCGGGGTAACCAAGCGAGTTGCGGGGACGGTTGCGATCGACGGCGAACCGGTTAGAGCCGCATCTGCGCGTGAGAGCATTCGCCAAGGCATTTTCTTGGCCCCCGAAGACCGACGGCATGAAGGGTTGATCACGGAAATGCGGATTCGTGAGAACGTGACCCTTCCCTCACTCCCCTCCTTTGCTTCTTTCGGACTGATTCAAAAATCAAAAGAACGGGCGGTCGCGAACGACATGGGCCAACGAATGAGAATCAAGGCGCCCTCCACTGAATCACTCGTTCGAGACTTGAGCGGTGGGAACCAGCAAAAGGTGGTTTTGGCAAAATGGCTTTCGCTCAAACCCAAGTGCCTGGTGCTAGATGAGCCCACGCGCGGCATCGACGTTGGAGCACGCGCAGAAATTTATGGCCTCATAAGGGGCCTGGCAGAGCAAGGAGTTTCCATTCTGGTAATCAGCAGCGACATGGAGGAAGTCATCAACATCAGCGATCGGGTTATGGTTCTTCACGAGGGCCGCGTGTCAGGGACCTTGGAGGGCGAGGCTGTTTCGGAGGAGAACATCATGCGTTTGGCGGTGGCGAGTGCTTAAGAGGTTTGGCCGGGAAATCGGCATTTTTGTGCTTTTGATCGTTCTGTTTATCGTCGCGGAATCCCGCGAGCACCGGTTTTTAAGCGCCTACAACATTACGAATTTGGAACGCCTGGTGGGCATGTACGGCATCTTCAGCATGGGCGCGGCGATCGTGATCATCACGAGCGGCATCGATCTTTCCGCCGGTTCCCTGTTTGCTCTACTGGGCGTCCAGCTAGCGATTCTGCTTACGGAAAAGCATTGGGCGTGGCCGATTGCGGTGACGGTTGTGCTTGCTACCGCCGCTGCGCTTGGCTGGGTGCACGGCTTTTTGATCACGCGGATGAAGATGCAGCCGTTTATCGTAACCCTGTGCGGGCTCATGATTTATCGAGGCATGGCGCAGTTTATTGCGCGTGATGAAACGAAAGGTTTTGGCGAATCCGCCGGATTTCAGACATTAAAGACGATCACAACCGCCGAGATCCACGGCGTGCCGGTTCAGTTCATCATGATGATCGTTCTCGCGATCATCCTCGCGATTGTCTTGCACTTCTCGGTGTATGGGCGCTATCTTTACGCGGTCGGCCGGAATGAGGAGGCGACGCGCTACTCCGGCATCGAGACCCGGCGGGTGGTTGCGGGCGCCTATATTATCGCGGCCGTTCTTTCTGGGATCTCCGCCATTCTGTTTGCGTTTTACACGAACTCCATTTCGCCCTCGACCCATGGGCAAGGCTATGAGCTATACGGGATTGCGGCGGCCGTGCTTGGTGGCTGCTCTCTACGTGGCGGCGAAGGAACGATTGTGGGGGTCTTACTTGGCGCAATGCTCCTACAAGTGCTGCAGAACTTGGTGAACCTGCTAGGTATCCCGAGTTCGCTGAACTTTGCAGTAGTTGGCGCAGTGATATTGATCGGCATCCTGGCGGACCGGATATTGAATCGCCGTAACGCCACAGCATAACTGCACCATAATTTCGGAAATAGTGGACGAACGGGAAAAGCTCTGGGAGGAATTCGAGGCAATGGCTCGCCGGCCAGTAAGCCAGCGCATCCAATACGGGTTCATCAAGACCTATAAGCCCGTGCTAGACGACGAACCTTACCGTTCGTTTGAGTCGATGGAAGAGTATCGCGGTTGGTGCGAAGAAAACGTACGGTCATGGTTGGGCTATGGCCGCGTTTGAGTATCGACCAGGCTCAAGAATTGAGTAGGGCATCCGATCCGCCGATAGATAATTGAGCCGAGTAACTCCGAATGAGCTAAGTCATGTCCAAAGCGCGCGCAGCATTAATAAGAGAACGGGATCAGATTATGCGGCTAGCTGCCTTGCACGGAGCCGGAAACGTGCGCGTTTTTGGTTCCCTTGCTAGGGGCGAAGATGACAACGAAAGTGACCTTAACCTTCTGGTTGACCTGGAACCGGGTCGCAGTTTGCTGGACCTTGGTGGCTTGCTAATGGATTTGCGGGACCTACTTCAACTTCCCGTGGACGTTTTCACCGCACCTATGCTTAAACTCAGGATCCGCGAAGCCGTCTTACGTGAGGCGACGCAGCTATAAGGGACTCGAAGGAGCGGCTGCGGGACATCCTTGAGGCAATCGAGCAGATCGAAAAGCATGCGGATCATAGCCGGTCGGAGGTAGACCAAAGAGAGAGTTCCCTGCCGCCTCGCCTTTCCAGCCAAGGCGCTTTATTTTTGAATTCCTTTATCCGGGGTTGTCACGATGTCCTCACGCAAAACACAAACCTGATAGGGCTCCAATCGCACGGTCTTCCCGACCTTCTTACCTGAAATCATATCGAAATCGTATCGCGCGTCCACCTCGATCGATGTTGGTTCGGGGCTGAGGTTTGCGACGACCAAGAAATATGGCGTAAAGAACCTCCGCATGTCGTAAAAGCGGCGAAACTCCAGCACTTCCTCGTTGCCATTCGAAACCAATTCCTCTCTACCATCCTGTAAGACCGGGTCGAACTGCTGCCTCATATTCACCAACTTCCGATAGAAGTTCAGCAGCGAATTCGGGTCTTTGTCCTCTTCCGTGTAGCTGATGCCGTCATGGTCCTTTGAATACACCGGATCGGCCCAAGGGCCGGAGCCCGCGTACCAGGTTGCGGTACCGGGCGCGTCGAGAGTCGCGCCCCAACGGTAGGCCAGCCGAACCGGGATGTCGTTGCCGTCGCTGCGCCAATTGCCCTGCTTTCCTTTCATTCCAAGCTCCTGGCCATAGTAAATGGCCGGCATCCCTTTCAAAGTAAAAAGCAAAGTCGCAAGCAGGCGCTGCTTCTGCGGATCCGGGACCGCGCTGGCAAGGCGCATCATGTCGTGGTTCTCCAAAAAGTTCACCACCACTTTGCCAGGCGGTGTCAGCTTCTCGGTGTTGCGGATCGCGTCTTCGATCTTCGCCTTATCAAAGCTCAGCAAGGCAAAGTGAAGCGGAAATCCGAACACCGCGTTTGTGGGCGTCGTGTTCAAAATGGAGTCTCCGTACTTCCAATCCGACTGCTCACCCACAAAAAACGAGTCCGGGTTCTTTTTGTGAACGGCGTCCTCGATCGGCTTCCAAAAACCGGTGAGAAGGTTCTTGTTGATGCCCTTGTTGTCCAGGTCGTCCATCATGTGGTCGATTCGGAAGCCGTCGAGGCCCTGATCGGTCCAGAACAGAAACATCTTCGTGATTGTTGCGCGAACAACCGGGTTGTCCAAGTTCACATGGCCCATCGCCTCTCTAACGCCGTTGTACCAAAACGAGCGCCCGCCGACGCCCCGCAGGGCGTCGCTCCATAGATAGTCCTTCTCAGGAGCGTTATGATCCTTGATCAAGGCCTGCATCCACGGATGGCCTTGGGCCACGTATTGGGGCTCAACATCCAGGATCACTTTCATATGCCGCTTGTGAATCGCCCGTACCATGTTCCGGAAGTCGTCCATCGAGCCGAGCGTGGGGTCCACGCTAAAAAAATCGTCCACGAAGTAGTTGTGGTAGACCTTCGAATTGAAGATCGGGTTCAGCATGATCATCGTGCAACCCAGTTTCTGAATAGCGTCCAACCCCTGGGTGATGCCTTTGAAATCGCCAATATGGTCCCCGTTGCTGTCCCGAAAGCTTCGGGGGAAAATGTGGTACATCACCTGGCCTTCCCAGTTCGTCTGCGACTGCGCAAATATTGCCGCCGGCATCAGCGCAAGGCAGCAAAGGAATCTAAATCGCTTCACTTTTCCATTATGCGCAGGTTGGATTTCGGTTCACCATAGAAGCTGTAGAACGCCGTCTGTCCAAACTGTTTTAGCACTCTTAACCCGTTTCTGCTAAAGCGGGGTTGACTTCCAGCCGCCCCCAACGTATAAACTATTAGCAATCTAAGCGGTGGAGTGCTAACGCGCCCGAGAACACCGGGCCCGCGGAATCCGCCGCAGAAAGAGAGAGGAGATACATAAAGAATGGCAGCGATTAAACCGCTCGGCGATAAAGTCGTCGTGCAAATAACCGAGTCTAGCGACAAAACCGCGGGAGGCATTTACCTTCCCGACGCCGCAAAGAAGAAGCCGCAAGAGGGCAAAGTCATCGCCGTTGGCGGCGGACGGGTCCTCGATTCCGGCGAGCGCAACAAGCTCAGCGTGAAAGAAGGCGACCGCGTGCTCTTCAGCAAGTACGGCGGCAACGAAGTCACCATCGAAGGCGAGGATTACACGATCCTCGACGAGGACCAGATTTACGCGATTTTAAACTAGCGTTTTGTGAACTGTAAACAGTGAACGGTGAACTGCTGAAGGTTAGTATGAAGAAGGATTTTGGCTACAGGGATCTTGAGGTGTGGAGCTTATCAATGGACCTCACGGTCTTGGTATATCAAGTTACTGATTCCTTTCCGGAAGCAGAGCGATTCGGCCTTACCTCTCAGATTCGACGAGCGGCGTCATCTGTCCCGGCGAACATCAGTGAAGGCTGGGCACGGGGGACTCAAGGGAACCTTGCGAACTCGCTACGGATCGCGCGTGGTTCGCTAGCTGAGTTGGAAACGTTTTTGGAACTGGCAACTCGGCTTGGATTTACCGGTCGCGAAGCGCTCGATTCATTGCAGCCCATGCTAGGCGAACTAGCTCCAAAACTCTACCGTTTTCTGCGCAAAGTTGAGGAATCATACGTTCGCGAAGGTTCGGACCTTGCTGAGTACTTTGCAAGCGACTAGTCTCCGACAGTTCACAGTTCACAGTTCACAGTTCACATTTTCGACTATAAGGAGAAAACAAATTGGCAGCAAAAACACTTTTATACGATGAAACAGCGCGCAGAGCGCTCGAGCGCGGCGTCAACAAGGTCGCCGATGCGGTAAAGGTCACCCTCGGTCCCAAGGGCCGGAATGTGGTCCTCGACAAGAAATGGGGCAGCCCCACCATCACCAAGGACGGCGTTACCGTCGCCAAGGAGATCGAGCTTGAGGACGCCTATGAGAACATGGGCGCGCAGCTTTGCAAGGAAGTCGCGAGCAAGACCAACGACGTCGCAGGCGATGGCACCACCACCGCGACCGTGCTCGCCCAGGCGATCGTCAACGAGGGCCTTCGATACGTCGCCGCCGGGGGCAACCCCATCGCGGTAAAACGCGGCATCGACAAGGCAGTTGAAATTGTCGTCGCCGAGATCAAGAAGGCTTCTTCGCCAATCAAGGATAAGGAGCAGGTTGAGTTCGTCGCCACGATTGCCGGCAACGACAACGAGATCGGCAAGCACGTCGCTGACGCGATGGACAAGGTTGGTAAGGACGGTGTCATCACCGTCGAAGAGTCGAAGGGCCGCGAGACCACGCTTGAAGTGGTTGAGGGCATGCAGTTCGACCGCGGCTACATCAGCCCCTATTTCGTCACCGACCCCGAGCGCATGGAAGCGGTTCTTGAGAACCCCCTGATCCTCATCCACGAGAAGAAGATCGGCAACGCGCAGGAGTTCGTCGGCTTCCTTGAGAAGGCAGCGGCAACGCGCCGCCCGATCCTGATCATCGCGGAAGACCTCGAGGGCGATGCGCTCGCGACCACGGTTCTCAACAAGATCCGCGGCGTGCTGCAGATTGCTCGCGGTCAAGGCGCCCGGCTTCGGCGATCGCCGCAAGGCCATGCTGGAAGACATCGCGGTTCTCACCGCGGGCCGCTTCATCAGCGAGGACCTCGGCACCAAGCTTGAGAACGTGGGCATCGAGTTCCTCGGCACCGCCAAGAAAGTCGTGATCACGAAGGAAGACACCACGATCATCGAAGGCGCCGGCTCCAAGGCCGACGTCATGGGCCGCATCGCGCAGATCAAGGCTCAGATCGACAAGACCGACAGCAACTACGACCGCGAGAAGCTACAAGAGCGACTTGCCAAGCTCAGTGGCGGCGTTGCCGTCATCAAGGTCGGCGCTTCAACCGAGACCGAGTTGAAGGAAAAGAAGCACCGCTATGAGGACGCTCTTTCGGCCACTCGCGCGGCGGTCGAGGAAGGCATCGTCCCCGGCGGCGGCGTCACCCTTCTACTAGTCGCCAAGGCTCTTGAGAAGACCGGCCTCACCGGTGACGAACTCACCGGCGTGAACATCGTCAAGCGAGCTCTCGAAGAGCCGCTTCGAACGATCGCGGAGAACGCGGGCCTCGAGGGCAGCGTTGTGGTTGAGAAGGTCAAGAACTCCAAGGCCGGACACGGCCTGAACGCCCTGACCGGCGAGATCGTCGATCTCGTGAAGGCCGGCGTCGTCGACCCGGCCAAGGTAACCCGGTCCACGATCCAGAACGCGGCTTCGATAGCGGGTCTGGTGCTCACCACCGAGGTTCTAGTTGTCGAGAAGCCCGAGCCGAAGAAGCCAGCAGGCGGCGCGCCTGGCATGGGCGGCATGGGCGACTACGATATGTAGCTCGCAAGTGACGCGTAACGCGTGACGTGTGACGGGCTGAAGACCGAAGGGTTTCCGGCCCGTTTTCTCATTGGTCTGCTTGGCAAGCCCCCTGAATGGCCTTGGCAATCAAACCCGAAGCACTACGTGCTTGATTCGCTTTCGATTCCAGGTGTAGGTGACATGGACCAGCCCATCCATCGTTTGGATCACTGCCGGATAGGAATACTCCCCAGGTTCGCTCTCCAAGGTCAGAAGATGCCTCCACTTCTCCCCGTCTTCGGATATGGCGACGTCCAACGGGGTGCGCCCCTTCGCCGTGTTGTTGTAGACCAGCAAGTGCCTGCCGTCGGCCAAAGTCACCGCATCAATTCCTGAGTTGGGATTCGGGACATCGAGGAGATGCATCGGGCCCCAATCGATTCCGTTATCCGCCGAATCTATTGCAAAGACTCTTCCCTGCTGCGTGCGGCCAACCGCCCTCAGCTTTCCTTTCGCTAAACGAAGAATCGAGGGCTGGATGGCGCCGATAACGGCGGGATCGTTCAGCGGCTTCGTTTTCTCCCAAGTTTTTCCAAGGTCCCGAGTGGTTTCAAAATGCACTGTCCAGCCTTGGTCTTCCGTGCTGGACGGACAGAGGAGTTCGCCCGACTCAATCTCCACCGGCTTATTCTTAATCGGCCCGAAAAAGCCGTCGGGCAGGCGCCGCGGCGCTTCCCATGTCGCGCCGCCATCCTTCGAGGTCGTCATCATCCCCCACCAATGCTGCGGCCCCGGTCCAACCTTGTAAAAGAGGAGTAAGGGTCCCCGCGTAGGCTGGAATAGAACTGGGTTGTAGCACGCGAACTGTTTTCCGGTCCGGTCGAAGCCCCGCACGACCTCTTTTGGCTCTGTCCAGTGCCCATCAACCAACCTCGAGGAGTAGACGACGACATCTGGGTTGCTCTCCGCCGTTCCACCGAACCAAGCAGCCACGAGCACTCCCTTAGCCGCTTGGACGATCGTGGACGCATGGCACGATGGAAACGGAGCCGTTTCGTAGATGAATTCGGACTTCACGATCTCAGTCTGAGCGGCTGACGGCCCCGCAAAAAAGGCAAGTGCTGAAAGTAAGGGCAAAACCATCATGCAACACGCGCAGCAAGCACACAAGCAATTACCGCCATCCTTGACATCATACGCCTTCACGAGGAACGCGGCATGGCAACTATGGGACTAATGGCGCAGCGGGAATGATCAAAGGCCCAAGAACGTAGATTTTTGAAATGGTGAAATCCGCTGCACTCGTTATCGCTGCCGCCGTTGCCGGCTTGGTTGTTCTCGGCTTCAATTCCAAGTCTGGGTCTTCGGCGCATGCCTCCGGCAACGCAAGCCACGGGCTTTATCTGGTCAAGGGAATCAAGAAGGAGCCGCTCCACAAGGAACTTGCGATGTTTTCCGCCGGGTGCTTCTGGGGTGTCGAACAAGAGTTCCGAAAGCAAAAGGGCGTGATTGCCACCGCGGTTGGCTTCACAGGCGGAACGGTGCCAAACCCTACTTATGAAGAAGTTTGCAGCCATACAACGGGGCACGCGGAGACCGTTTTACTCGAATACGACCCCACCGTGGTCACCTACAAGGAGCTGCTTCACAACTTCTGGGACATGCATGACCCGACCGAAGGCGACCGCCAGGGCCCGGACGTGGGCAACAACTACCGATCTGCGATCTGGTACTTCAACGACGAGCAGAAGAAAGAGGCGATCGAGACGCGTAACGCCTTGCAGAAGTCCGGCGAGCTATCCGGCCCCATCACTACGGAAATCAACCTCGCGGGTCCGTTCTACAAGGCGGAAGAATATCATCAGCAGTACGGCGAGAAAGGCAACCCAGTTTATTGCGAACGACGAAAGCCTGAGTAGAACAGGTTTTGGGTTTTGGGTTTTAGGTTTTGGGTTTTAGGTTGGCGGTTTTAGGTGTTAAGTTTTAGTAGAGATCCCAACACCCAACACCCAACACCCAACACCCAAAACCTAACACTACTTTAAGCTAAGGAATCGTCCCTCCGGAGGTCATAATCACCGAGCTTGAATCCGCGTGCTTATTAGCACCTGTAGCGCCGATGGCCGAAATCACTCCTCCGCCATCCGCTTCCAAGTCTTCCAAGTTGTTGCCGGAGGCCTCGGAGCTGTCGAACTTCACAAAGCCGTGGAACTCAGCGGCAACGCCGTAGACCGCGCCGGATTGTGTAGTGCTTGTGCATTCGATGGTTCCGCCGTCGCGAGCTTCGATGCCGTAATATCCGCCGCTGACCGTGGCCTGACGGGCCGAGATGTAGCCACCGGTATGGGCATAAAGGCAGATATGGCTGGCGCTCGTTTCCGTCCATCCTCCGTAAATCGATACGGTTCCGTTCATCTCTGCTTCCACGCCGTCGTAAACGCCGCTAATGGTTACCGCACTGGAGAGGTTCACGTTGCCGCCAAGGCCGGCGTAAACGCCATCGTGAAAGTTATTGATGTCGACGTTGCTCACCGAGGCTACCGAGCCATTTCCGGTGGCCAGAATACCGGCGCATCCGGGGCTGCCGACCACGTTCCCTGGTCCGTTGATCGTCACGTTGGAAATCCCTCCAAACCCATGGCCTGAGTCCACTACAAAGCCGTTATAAGTGAAGCCTCCCCCTCCGCCGAGATTGATGTTATCCGGGTTATCGCCGATGATCGAGATGCTCGCACCTGAGGGGTGGTCGAGAGAGAATCCCTGGCCGGTGAAGTTTTCGGAAAACAGCCCGTTTGCAGTGGAAATGGACAGGTGGAGATACACGCCTTCCGCAACGCTGCAGTTCTCGACATAAGTCCAAGCAGTGGCTAGATCGGGAAACGGCTGGTTGACTCCGATGACGATCGTAGTGTTATTTCGAACGTAAAAGAGCTGCCAATAAGCGTAAGACTTGGAGGGATCGAGATAGTGGGTGGTGACGGGTTTTAGGCAGCGATATACGTTGCCGTAATCGGTGACCATGTCTCCAGGCGAATAGCTGCCGACGTTGTTCCAGACCGGAGGAACGGTTTGAGCTCGGGCCGCGGAGGCCATAGTTAGAACTGCCAAGGCGGCAGAGATTGCACGGATGGTTTTGAGAAATCGGTTCACTTCATTGTCTCCAAATTTTTGCGAGCCGAGCGACACCCTCTCCGCATGGCCGGGCTTTGCAATATTCTAGCAGCTTTGCGCGTTAACCCCCATAGATCTGCGACGCTGGCAAGCCGCCTTGCATGCAGACGTCACTTTGATTCATGATGTTCCAATGAGCTCGCGAACTTGGCAAAGTTGAGCGCTTTCTTCCTGAGTTCGTCCACTTTCAGGCTCAAAAACCTCGGCCACGTTGATTGGAAGTGAACAACCATTCCGCCCTTGCCGGGATCTCCTTCACTTCATACCATCTCCCTAACTTCCGCCCAACCGGCGCTGCGAATCCAGATAGATCCGTAGTTCCGATCGCTTCTTTGCTTGCCAGGCTGTGGCCGCTCCGAGCGAACCCACCAAGATAAGGATCATGATCATTGCGAAGAGGGTTGCTCCTATGAACTGCGGCGCCAACGTTAACCATAGGAGGCACTCAAGCCCGCCGACTATAAGAAGGAACTCTGCAAGCATGACCCGCATCAAATAGCTCGGAATGACCTGAGGCTTAAGAGTCATTGGAGGCATCACCGCTCCTTCAGCCGGAGCTGGCCCAGTTTGCCACTTCCTGATGGCATCAGACATAACTGCCCCAAAATCGCCAGTGAACTTGAGCTCCGCCTCCAGCCCCGAATCCGCTTTGAAGAACAACAAATGCTCCGGCGAATAATCCTTCTTCTTTTGAGCGTGTAGGCCTTTGAGAGTATTGGGCAACTTGAAGGAGGTCTGGTTTCCTTCAAAGCAAAGCAGCCCGTCTTCGACCCAGAGGTAACCGAAGTCGTCGCCGATTGATACATTGCGCAGCCGAATCGCCAAGGTAACGGTGTAGAACTTCGACGCGGTTACCTTCCGCCGAAGATTCTCTTTTGCCTTCGTTGTCCGACTCTCGACCCAGAAATATCCTATGTTTACGAATATGGTTGGGATTGTGACGAGGGACGCGGCCCAGCGGGACTTTGACTCTAACAGTGATAAGGAGAGGATTATTGAGATTCCGCAAACGACGCAGGTCCAGACCGGACCAATCCTCTTTGCCCTTGCCAGCTTTGGATCGCCTTCTCGCCACATGGTCCTACCTCGACGACGCCAAACTGCCGATCACCCCAACCGAGTCGTTCACAGGTTCTTGCGAATAGCGCAAAAGCCACGGGCGGGCTTCGATCATCTTCTTCAACTCCGCACGTCGATAGTCGCGCACCAAGAGGAAAGATAAAAACAATGTCAGCGCGAAGAAAACGGACAGTTCGATCGTGGCGGAGTTCCGGGACGCAACATGCATGAACGCTAGGGCGAGAAAAGCGGCTGCGAGAATCGCCGCCTGAATGTGGACATACCGCATGGGATGGGCGATTTCTGGAGCAAGAGCGAGCGGCGGAAGCACATTAAGCACCTTGGAAACGGGCGCCTTCATCCAGCGGTCCACGGGTCCGGAGGCTGGCCGAGTAAAAGCCAAATTAATTTTAAAATGTTGCTCCACGACAAAAGAGAGCACCCGGGTCTTCTTGGTCGCTCTGCATGTAAGGTTATTCAGCCGCTTGGTTAGCCTAAAAGACGAGCGGACTCCTTCAAAATAAAGGACTCCGTCCTTTTCCCACATGAGACCGGAATCACTGCCGGTAACGATCCCGTTCTGGCTCAAAACCAGGTCAACGCGTTGCCCCTTCCCGGCTTCCGACCGTTCGGAAATGCGATCCCTTTCTTGCTTGACCGCGATCTTTAGCTTTGATCCAAACTTAGGGGTTGCTGCACTGGCCGCCAGCGCAATAAGGCCCAGAACCATATTCGTGCCCCTGGAATGCTGCGTTAGCCAGCAGATGGGTAGAAAGAACGCGTTGGCATCGTAAAATGCCGTCCAGGCAGCCTTCTTGCGCAAAAGAATCCGCTCTTTTGTCTCTTCCCTCCACATTACTTTCCTATAATACGGCAAAAGCCCGGGCAAAGCAACCGGCTGGTGTGAGGCCCGCTGACCTTAATATTCTTTTCTCTGCCATTCTGCTCTGCATACCTGATGTTTTGATGCGATTGATGCTAAAATGCTAATATGCGTACAACAATCGATATCCCGGACGATCTGCTCCGCAGGGCAAAGGCGACCGCGGCACTTCGGGGAATTAAGCTCAAGGACCTGATTACCAGTCTCCTTGAGCAAGGCTTAAAGCCACGAGCCAAAGAAAGCGAATCGCATGGTCAGAACCGGCCCATCCCTGTAACGATTAGGGCTGACGGGCCAGCTATCAAGCCTTTGACAAACGCTGAAATTGAAGAAATCTTCTTACAGGAAGATCTGGAGCGGATTGGCCTCAATCGATCTGCCTGATATTAATGTATGGGTTGCCCTCAGCGTTCCAACCCATCCGCACCACTCGAGAGCCAGTCAATACTGGCAGAGCGAGGCGAGCACGAGGATCGCGTTCAATAGCCACACCATGCTCGGGCTTGTTCGCGTGGCTTCCAATGTGTCCCTTGCCGGCGGGAAGCCACTCTCCGTCGAAGAATCGTGGCAGTTGTACCGAGCTTGGCGAAGGGATCGATCCATTATGTTTGCCGTCGAACCAACCCGCTGCAACGTGTTGCTTGACGGAATGGTTGTTTCCGGCTTAGTACAGCGCCGAACGTGGTCGGACGCGTACCTTGCGGCGTTCGCCGAATCCGGGAACCTTCGCCTCATCTCGTTCGATTCGGATTTTTCGCTGTTTCCGAACCTTAACTGGCTTCGCTTAAAGCCCTAAACTGTTTGTGCCTATTGCCGCCGCCAGCGCTTGAAATCGCCGAGCAGGATATCGTTCAGTTGAAGATCCGGTTCGTCGTCTTCTTCAAACCTCGCCAGCAGCTTCTGGCTGTCCTTGGCACGATATGAGCGGGGCGTGTTCACCTCGTTCATGATCGTTGCCGAAGGCATCGCCGCATCATAGGGCTCCGCATTCGAAGCGGTAGCGCCAAAGACATCGATCGGTGAAGCAAAGCCGTCAAACTGGTTCATCGGCTTCAAACCAAGGATGGCCTCCATCGTCCGCAGCATGGAGTCCGTGTTCCAGAAGCGGTGGTCGATGGTGCCTTTCTTAATGAACGGACTGACAATCAGGGCCACCGACCGGTGGCAATCCACGTGGTCCTGGCCCGCCTGGGAGTCGTCCTCAAGAATGCAGATCACGGTCGATTTCCAGTAGGGGCTGTGGCTCACCGCGTCCACCACTTCCCCAATCGAATAGTCGTTGTCCGCGACCATTGCTCGAGGGCTGGACTGGCCGCTTTGAGTCCCTGCCGTGTGGTCGCGCATCAAGCGCAGCATGGTAAATGCCGGGAGGTCGTGATTCTTCACGTAGCCATCGAACTCGCGCTTCCACTCGGAGTAGCGAGACGGGGAATCATGGGCGCCGAACTTCAGCATCTGCCTTGGCGCGTGAAAACCAAGCTTCACCCAGGCATCGCTATCGGCGTAAGCGGTGTCAAACTCGCGAAACCCGAGATCGGTCTTCCCTTCCAGCGCCTTACGCGAAGGAGCATTTTGTCGGGGAAAATATCCGTCGTCCGTATCCACAAAGAAACCGTAATCGCGGAAGCTTGCTCCTGCCTTTGCACAGGCGTCCCAAATGTAGCCTCCGGCAGGCGCGGCGACGTCACGGCGATCGTACAGGTCGCTAGGGAGGCCGTTGGTTGTCCCTTCAAAATCATAGTCGCGGCCAGAACCCCGATAATTGACTTCGCTGTTTCGCACCGTGTAGTCGCTTGCCATGCCCGCGGTGGACCAGTTCCAGCCGTCCGCGGAGACCTCGCTGCACACATAGAAGTTATCCAGCAGAACAAATCGGTCTGCCAGGGCGTGGTGGTTGGGGGTGACCTCCTTCGGGAAGAAGCAAACTTCTTTGTCGCCGTCGCCGCGCGTGTCGTCGCCCAGCAGTTGGTCGTAAGTGCGGTTCTCCTTGATGATGTAAATCACATGTTGCGCATGCGGATTGGTGAACGGTTCCGAACTGCGATTGGTAAAGCGGTTCAACGCGAAAACCGACTTGGTAAGCGGTCCCAAATCGGCAAGCGCCTTTTGCAAATCGATGGTGGAGACGGTGCCTTCAAGGATGTTGAGAATGTAGGTGCCTTCACCCGGAATCGCCTTGTTGTTGGGCGTTCGAGGGTTGATGCCTTTTCCGTTGGCCACAAACAACCGGCCGCTATCGGGCGTGACGACCACCGAGGTGGGATACCAGCCTACGGGCAAAAAGCCCTCGACCTTGTTCTTGGCCACATCATAAACGGCCACCGAGTTGAGGTCGGCGAGCGCCACGTAAACTTTGGAACCGTCGCCGGAAACGGCGACGCCTTGCGGCGTGATCCCCGGCAACTGCCTTTCCTGAACCGGCCGCAGCAGAACCGTTGAAGCAGTGGCATCGCTGCCGGTGTCGATGACGGACATTGTGTCGCCGATCGCGTTGGTTGTGTAAAGCTTGTCTTGGTCGGGGTTAAACGCCAAGTTGGCCGCGTTGGCGCCGGTTTCAATCAGCTTTGGCGAATCATCGGTCTCCGACTTGAACACGTAAACGCCGTTGTCCAACTCGCTGGAAACGTAGATCTTTCCGCTTGCCGCCCCCTTCGTTCCAACCGCGATATCGAGCGGAAAGCCGCCGACTTCATGCTTGGTTTCGATCTGGCCGGAAGCGATATTCACGATAAACAGCTTGCCCTTACCCCCAAGCACCTGATTGCCTTCTTTTCGGAAGTAACTCTCATTGCCTAGAGCATAGAGTTTGGTCCCGTCCGGGCTGACCGCCAGACCCGCCAAGTAGTTCGGTTGGCGAGGGTTGTCGGAAGGGATCTTGATGGTGTGGTCTTCCGCACTGGCTTGACCATTGGAATCGATGTCCACGATTGCAACTTCGTCCTGCTTGCCTTCGGAAACATAAAGCTTGCCATCGGGACCGAAGGCAAGGCCGAAATACATCTGTGTTCGGCCATCGGCTCCTCCGTTGAATGGCAGCGCGGAAAGCAGCTTTCCGGTCGAGGAGTCTAAAACGCTGAGCTGCTCTCGAAAACCGTAGTTTGAGACGACTACATATTTGCCGTCAGGACTTAGAATCATGTGGCCGGGAAGGCTGCCCACGTTCACACTGGTACCCAGCGGCGCGATGCTCTTTCCAATGGCCAAAGGCACATTTTCGACCAATACTTTTCCGCCGATTGCGAGCACCCCTGCACCTAGAGCCGCTCCCCCAACGATCATCCACACTCTCGCTTTCATACCAGCAAAGGCTACCCCTCCGAACCGCTTGGGATGCTTGGGTAGTCTCTCCTTTGTGCGACTTCCCTTAACAATAGCCTTCGCGTGCGCTGCGGCCATGGCTCTTTCCCAAGCTTCCGGCACTTATCAGCCTGCGCATGGGCAGCCCGTGAACTGGAGCATTGACTCAAAGCATAACCTGATGTGGGGGGGCGCGCCCTATATTCCGGTCGGCATGGAGATCGGCGCCAGTCCCGAGGCGGTCGCGGGCGCCAAGAAGTCCGGGTTTGGCGATGTCATCGTCGATCTCCCACCCGACGGCGCCGACTGGAAATCCACCATCTCATCCCTGGAATCCAGCGGGATGCGATACATTCTTTCGATCGACGGCCTGTTCCCTTCTGCAAAGGGTTTTGCGATTGAACCCGAGGCCTACCGCATCGACCACATTACCGGCGACCAACATGTGGAATTCCCGCTGCCGGGCGCCACAAGCGCGCTCGTGGTTCTCGTTACCCAGCGCGATTCCGCGGTTGAGACCTCCGAACGCGTGCCAATCACGAACGACAAGTTTTCTTACAACGTGAAGACCAATACGGATCTGGACGAAGTGCTGCTCGTCTATCCGGAACAATCGGACGCCGGCCATCCCGACTATTGGGACCAGTTCGACGGGCGACGCGACGCGATCCTCTCCGAACTCAATAACTGCGCGCCCGGCCCGGGCTTGCGGGCGGTGCTGAACCCCCTCGGCCGCATGTTCAGCTCCTCGGTTGGGACCGGTCTTTTCCTTCCCGAGAGCCCTTATTTCAGGAGCGAGCTCATTGCTTATTTGCGCGGGAAATATCGTTCGGTGGATACGGCGATCCGGGCTTGGGGAATTGGAACGAACGACTTGGAATCGTTCGATGCACTTGCCACGCTAGCGCCCCTTTGGTCGGGATCCCGAGGCATCGCGAAGATGTGGGACACATCCACGAACACTCTCTACGACTGCGACTCAAAGCATTCCAATTTCTGGATCGACGTGGACACGGTGGTGGCAGCGGCGGCAGCAAAACGATTTGAGCGCCTGATCTTCGCGATTCAGTCTGTCACCAACGTCCCCGTGCTCCAGGATTGGACCGGCTGGGCGGCTCCCTTTGAGGCATCTACAGCCGTCCTGAGCGGCATCGGCTTCAACGTCTCCGGCAATACCTCGGAAGATATCATCGAGGCCGCCGCTCGGCCAACGAGTTCGGTTCTTCGCTGGAAAAGTCAGGGCTGGCTGGTATGCACTCAATTGGAGATTGCCGACAGTTCCGAAGCCGCTTCCTCCTTCCGCGACTTGATGGACCAAATGGAGTCCATGGGCGTTCGCGGCTGGTTCTTGAGGGACTCGGGCGTCGGGGTAATTTCTGCGGCGGCAGCCGATGCTGCCCGGCGCGGGACCGACGCGGTTGCCGCCTCCTTTGCGCCGGATCCGCTTTTCTTCCCCGAAAACGCTCTTAATCCCGCCTTTCCCAAAAGACTTCCCGGCGGCAAATGGTGGCTTCCTGCCCCTCTCGATGGCAACCGGTTGGATTTTGGATCGGGTTTCCTGGGTTATGTCACCAGTGATGGCGCCGCTTTCGAAACCGTGCTGTGGACCAACGGCCCTCCAAAACTGACCACGCTAAGGGCTGCCAACGCGAAGTCGATCGCCGTGACCACGATCGATGGTGCGCCGGTACAGTTCAAAATGGAAAAGAACGGCGTGGAAGTGACGATCGACCAGGTCCCTATCGTCATACGAAGCGCTGGAGAGATTCCTGTGCCCCAAGAGTCTTTTGACGAAACGGCCAACAACTACGCACAACTCGTCTCCCTGGCGGATTCGCTCCATAAGGAGATAAGCGAATACACCCTGTTCTTAAGGGACATTGCCGGGCGATATGATAAAGACCCAGGCGGCTCGTTGCAGGACCTGCGCAAGAAGTTCTGGGAGCTGAACAGGATTTGCGCGCCCTTTGTTTGGCTCGAAGCGGAGTCGAGCAGAGACACGAACTTCAGCGAGATCGCGGGCCTGAGCGGCTGCAGCAACGGCTCAGCGTTGGTGCTTCATACGCCGGTCACCACCGATCCAAAAGGCTTTCACGCTGAGTATTCCGCCCACTCTTTATCAAAAGTCGATCAAGAAGTTTGGATCGCTGGCAAGATCCCCAAAGAGATGGAAAAGTACGTGACGGTTGACGTTGCGGGCCAAAGGCTGGGAATTGAAGATGGGCCGGTGAGCAAGTACTCGGATGGCTTTGGCTGGTATAAGCTGGGAACGGTGAAGCTGACGGCCCAGACATCGGATGTGAGCCTGCGGGTCAATTCGCCGCAAGGCGCATACCTGGCGATCGATCTGGTCCTGCTCTACCCGGGGAACTTCAAGCCGGACGGAGTGACGATGCCGCCGGCGGTCAGCTTCGTTCACGCCAAGCCAGGAAAACGGAAGCGCTAGCGGCTTTCGCCGCGTAAACATGGCGTTCGCGCCGTAAACATGGGCTGCGCCCGTGAACACTTGGATTCGGCGCTCACCGCGCGAGCCGCCATGCTTTATGGCGCGAAGCGCATTACTTACAGCGCGTAGCACCGCGTTTACGGGTGAAGTCCATGTTTACGGCGCGAAGCGCCATGCTTACGGGCGCAGCCCACGTTTACGGGCGCAGCCCATGGTTACGGGCGCAGCCCATGTTTACGGCGCGAAGCGCCACTTACAGCTTCGCCGTCATCCAGCCGCTCGTTTTCGGCGGCGTATAGCCTCTCAGGAACCGGCCGTATTCATCCACCAGGCACAGGCTCGATCTCCCCACCGATGGCGGAAATAGTATCTTGCCGAGCGCCAGGCAGCAGTGACCGCCTCCGGGCAAGTTGGCCACCGCAAAGGCGCCTCCGTGATTCAAGTCGATCGTCGTGCCCGAGTAAGTCAACTTACTGCCTGAAACGGAAAACCCAACCTGGTCGAACAGAGGCTTTAACTGCGGCATCGATTCGGGAGAGCCGACGATCACCAAACCGTCTAGGTTCGCGGGCAACGAGGAAACCGTTGCGGAGACGCCCAGATTGGAAAGCCAATCCGTATGGGCCGGGTCTACAAAGCGGTGGCCGGAATGAACGATGTTCAACAGCGAATAAGGGGCTTCGTTCGGGCGATACTCCCGAAGCAGCCGTCTCCACGGATCGAAGGACACAACGGAGGGCTTGCGCGAAACGGGAATGGAAAGCTCGCCGCTTCCCGCGATAACGACCCGCTTGGTTTCCGAAGAGCCGCCAGGGAATTCAAGCAAAACCTCAATCGTGATTCGGTACGGCGGCCCATGAAAGAACGTAACGCTCGCCGTGAGTTGGCCATCGCGGTAAACAGGTTTCCCGATCTGGAACGCTGGCCAACCCTTGCGGTTCATCCATTCGTTGAAAAACCAACCGTAATCTTTTCCCGTCGTCCGGTTGACCACGGATTCAAAGTCGCTCCATTCTGCAAGTTGGCCGGTACCTCCGGTCGCGAGCCACGCATGAAGACACTTCAAGAACATGTCCGTGCCCATTTCGTTTTCCAGCATTTGGAGGACCATTGAGCCCTTGCTATAGCCAAGCGCCCCTGCAGCCGGCCCCAGTTCGGGAGGGCCGCTGGAAATGGGCGACGAGTCAAAGGCCGCATCGGGATAAGCGTCCTCAACAAAGGCTCTTCTGCGTTCATCCCGATTACCGAGTTCTCGTTCCCGCTGGAAAAAGCTTTCGGAGAAGACCGCGAAACTCTCGTTCCATTGGGATTTTAGGTAGCTGTTAGGCAAAATGCCTCCCCACCATGTGTGCGAGGGCTCGTGTGCGTCTTCGTCCGGCAATCCACCGTAGGTGGCGTAGGAATACGCCTCTAAAG
The DNA here is from genome assembly GCA_963829965.1 of uncultured archaeon. GTDB lineage: Bacteria > Armatimonadota > Fimbriimonadia > Fimbriimonadales > Fimbriimonadaceae > DASXZH01. The sequence continues at coordinate 61,435 of CAWHLK010000025.1, forward strand.
CGCCGCCGCCATAGCGCTGCGTCGCCACCGTTGCCCAGGTGGGAAACGGGTAGGGCGCGTAATATTTATCGTAGAAGGAAATGACGTCGGATTGGAGCACGTTCTCTTCATGAAGCCGCTCTTTGGGCACGCCAAAGGCATAGGTTGAGAAGTTCCACTTGCCTATTTGGTCGCTCGCCACATCAAACTTCGCGGACGAGAAGCTGTAAAAGACCACCGGAAGGTCCATCTTGAAAACGCTTTCAACCTCGTCACCAACGTGCTTTTGAGATTGGAGCACGCCTTGGCCAACCACATTCCAGTCCTTGGGCGTATAGCTCGTGAGCGTATAGCTTGCCGCCTGGCGGCCAAGGGTCGGATACCAATAGTCTTGGGCGAGCAGGATCTCGTCGGATGAAATTGAGCCCGCATATTGGGGAAGGTCGACGGTGCCGTCATAAGAGATCGTGTAAGAGAACGCACCCCGAGCAGCGGGCGCAATAACGGAGATAACCCCTCCCGCACTTGCAAACGGCACCGGGTGTCCGGCATCGTCCGTGATCGAGTTCACCTTGTAGTGATCTGCGAGTCGGAATTGAAAGCTGGTGTCAGCGCCCTTTTGTTCGAACTGGACCTTGTCTACGAAGCCGGCCCATTTCTGGTCTGTTTTGAACCTCGCCGTGATCGTGTGGTTCAGAAGCCGAATTCCAAAGGACTCCGCCTCGGGAACGTAGGCGGTGAGATGGCGGCCGTCCCAGCGAAACACCTGCTCGCCCATGTCTTCGCAGGTTAGCGGCGTGCTGAAGACTGCGTCGACCTTGTTTGTCCCCACTTCCTTGAGTTCGAAAACATGCCAGCCAAATTTGCCCACCCCATAAGACCCGCCGGTTTGAACGAAATCAAATGCATTGGGCCGAGATTTCAGTAAGGCAGGAGAGGCCAATGCCTTCAGCCCGGTAACGTCGTGGTTCGAAGCCAATGCATCCAACGGCGCCATTTGGAAGCCAATAACAAGGGGAATAAGCGGAAAGATCGGCATGCAGACAAAAAGTATGAACGAGAATCTCCGAATAGAACAGCGGGCAAATAGCGGACGTTTGGATAAACATGAAACACCTGACCGCGAAAGTTCTATCGATGCTCTTCGTTCTTTCCGTGCTTGCTCCGCTTTCCAGCGCGAATCCTTGGCACCACCGCCACCACTACGTTTATTACCATCACCATCACGGCTATTGGGCGTATCACCACCATCACCGGATTTGGGTGTCGGTCAATCTCTAAAAAATACCGCCCTGTAGCGGCCCCTGTGTTGCCTTCTAAGGCTTCGTATGAGTGAGGCTTCGGAGGAAACCTGCGAGAGTCTGAACTAGATTGAAAGGCGTGCTCGCTGAGACGAAGTAAACGTTCCTTGGCGGGCACAACCGTTTGTTAGACCTTCGCTTGCAGCACGGCTGGTATTCTCCAATCCATGGTCACCCTGCAGCGCATGATCCGGCTCCTTAGCGACTTCTGGGCGGAACAGGGCTGCCTTATCACAAACGGTTACGACCTCGAGGTCGGCGCCGGAACTTCGCACCCCACCACCGCACTCAAGTGCCTGGGCCCGGAGCCCTGGAACGTGGCTTTCGTTCAGCCTTCTCGCCGTCCCACGGACGGCCGCTACACGCGAAACCCCATGCGCAATCAGCGCTACTACCAGTTTCAGGTGATCATGAAGCCCTCGCCGATCGATATCGTGGACCGGTATATGGCCTCTTTGGACTATGTGGGTTTTGATACCTCCAAGAACGACGTGCGGCTGGTCGAGGACGACTGGGAAAATCCCTCGCTTGGTGCGGCGGGAGTGGGCTGGGAAGTGTGGCTGAACGGGACCGAGATCAGCCAGTTCACCTACTTTCAGCAGATGGGAGGCATCGAATGCAACCCGGTGTGCGCGGAGATCACCTACGGACCCGAGCGCTTGTGCTTGATGCTCAATAACCAGAGCTCGATTTGGCAGGACCTGATGTGGTCGGACCGGGTGAGCTACTTAGAAGCCGAAGGCGAACTTGAGATGCAGCACAACGTTTACAACTTCGAAGTTGCTTCCACCAAGATGCTGGTTCAGCTCTTTGACATGTACGAGGCCGAATCGAAGCGGGTGATCGAGACGCCGGTTTTTTGGGACGAGGCCCAGGGGATCATGACCTCCAAAGCGCCCGCCGAGGTTTCTGAGCGAAAGGCTGCTTTGGTGTTTCCGGCCTATGATTTAGCCCTGAAATGCTCGCACGTCTTCAACGTGCTGGACGCCCGCGGGGCGGTGAGCAACACCGAACGAGCGGCGTATATCAACCGGATTCGGGCGAGGGTTCGCGCGTGCTGTTTGCGCTATGTGGAACAGCATAAGAGGGAAGAAGTTACCGCTCGTAGCGGGAGTGTTTAGTGTTGAGTTTTGAGTGTTAAGTTTCGGCCTCAACATATAAAAACTTTTCGATGAGGAACACTGGCTTTGTGGCTGGCTTCTCTTATCGCCTCTAGATTGCGGCATTGACTAGTATCTTTCTACTTTTCTTAAAAATAATGAGATGTTCTGGGAGTTTTTGGGAGTTTTTTTGAAATTTCTCATTTTTGAGATGGGGACGCGGGTAATGCTTAAATGGAGCGGTAAACAGTGGGCACGTGAAAGGTCCATGGCCGTTTTATCTCTTATACTTCTTCTGGGTGCATCTGGGCTACATCTAGCGTTTTGCGCCCCAGTTTAGTTCAATTAGAAATAGTAGACATACGTTCCATGCGTGAGCAGGGCGGTCGATCCAAACATTTGCGGAACTCGGACGTGACGCTCGACTTCACAGATCGCCGGTCAAGCCTTGATGAAACTGGCGCTTCGCCCGTTCCTGAATGGATTCGAGGACACTGGGAGTCGCCGCAAATCGTAGTTGCCATCGTTGCTCGTCGGCAATCTCTTCTTCCATCACGGCCGCAAGGAAATTCTGCTCTTCTTCCGGCATCTGCTCCACCCGGCGCAAAATGTCCTGCAGTTTGCTGGTCATTACTGAATTATACGGCAGATGCCTTTGCAGCTTCCCGGGGCCGCCCTGATTTGGCCAAGACTCGCATGTGAATCGGCGACCCGCCATTTAAAACCGGGGCAAAGTTTTTGTGACCGGTTTAGCGACCCTTGACTGTCACTCCGTTATGGGACAAAACCAAGGTCCGGGCTTTACCCTTCCTATTGCTCAACAAGAACAGGTAGACACATCCGTGCCCGGTTCTACATGAATGGCATGAAAAAGAAGAAGCGGTTCACTGAAGCTGGGTCACCAACCGACGAGCGCGTAGGAGTCAAGGTTCGGATCAACGCTGTGCGGCACGTCGATCTTTGAAACGATGACTTTGGCGCTAGCCACGTCTATCGCCACCAACTGCCCTCGGTTTGCAATTCCCGTTAGCCGACCCTTGAGCTTTGTCCGGCTAGATGGCAAGTAGTAAAAGCGCGTCCCATCCCTGGAGAAACACACGGCATACGGCGCATACAAATGATCGAACTCCACGATCTTTCCACGCTTGGAGAACAGAGCGTCCCCCAAATAATGCCGTGCCCGCTGTCGAAGAGTGGGTGAGGCTCATAGACCTCACGACTGTCCCAGCAAAAAGCAGAATCGAAGTCCTTTGAAATGACGAACCCCAAGGGATAATACGGGGCAGGCGCGTCCGAGGCTTTGGGCATGCCAGTAAAGTCCTGCCCCGCGGTTTTGCCGTCCGCAGCGCAACGCGCATAGAAACTTTTGATTGCGGACCCTATCTTCGTCTGCACTGAAGCAGCGCCGTTGTCTGGCTCCCATTGCGCCAGCTTTGGATCGACCATCCGGGTTGAGTTGCCCCAGTTCCAGTAGGTCAGAGTGCTCGTACCTGACCAAGCCGCTCCGTTCGAGTGAAGAGTAGCAAGCGGGCGGAGGGTCTCGCCATCGTATACTTGGAGATCGCTCGATCTGCCACCGAAAGTAGCTAGGGCTAGGTATCGGCCCCCCGGCGACCATTCGCCGTAATACCGGCCATCGATCCATTCCCGGCGTCCAGACTGCCATACGACGCAAGCTGCATCTCTGCCCCCATGAACAGTGGAGAACACGAGCTTCGAACCGTCATCGGATGCAACGAATAGGCCCCACGATCGAGCCCGTTGGCCTTCAATTATGAGGCTCTTAAAAGGCGTAAGCTTTCCCGAATTCGATATGTGATTCCACGTTATTCGCCCGTTCGGTGTTGTTGGAATCCACCTCAATGTGATCAGGTTCACTTTCGGACCCGCTAGCAAGGCAGTCGCGAGAATCGTTGCAATCATGCTTTCTTCTCGAGGATTTGCAGCCCCGATGATCAGGGTGCGACGCGGTTCCATCTTGACATGTTAGCGCCAGCCTTCGCATGAATCGAGCGCGGCGAGTCGTCATGTGGATTGCTCAACTCGTTTGGCCCACGGAACTGGGTAATAGGCTCGTGGGACGCCGGGTGGGTCTTTTGCCGTTCCTATGCGCGTGCTGTATGGGCCGTCGTAATCCAACAACCTCAAAATCAGAAGCTCTATGTATTGCAGAGTCACGAGGAGCGCATCGAGGTGGGCTCTTTCTTTCAGGCGGGCTCTCGCAATTCGATGCTCTCGATTTGGGTGGACCAGCCGGTTTCGAAGCTCAGTGATCGCTTTTGGCCAGTCGGAAAACTGATCCTCCTTGAAGGTCTCAATTAGATCCGGCGCCCTTTCGGTATGTCTGCAGGAATGCCTGCGCAAAGCAGGGCGATGCGCAGGCGGTCGGCAGCTTGGAGACGTGGGAAATTGCCGGGGTCAATCAGGACGTTTCTCTCCCGAGCAACTACATCACTTAGCAGTTCGAGGCGATCTGCCCAATTGCTAGCCCGAGGTCGGGTTGCAGGCTGGAGATGTTCGCCTGGACGTAGGTTCCTATGGCGAGCGCAAGCCAGTCCCTTGAAGCGGGGTCCCGAGAGAGGCGGTAAAGCCGGTCGGCCATTTTGAAAACTGGTCCGCGTGCCGCAAAGCAAGCCACCGACTTCGCCCCCGCGCCTCACCGATTCGACCGTCGCCGTGGTAGAGCCAGATTTCACGGGGATCCATCCTATAGCCTGTAGCCAGCACTGGTGGGCAGTGGAATCCGAAGCAGAAGCTGAAGAGCCAATGGAGAAATTCTGCAGTCACACGTTACGCCGGGACGCCCAGCCTTCGCTTGAGTCTCGGTCGGCTGTCTCTAGTGAGTCGAGAACGACCTGCCACTTGCCGAAGTTGAATGAGAGCCTGAGACTTTGCTCTGCGTTCATTGGGCCGTTAGCCATGCCGGGCGCGTTTAGCAACTGGAACATGACCCTGCCAAGCGATGGCCTTCCGTTGACCTTGAGCGCTGGCCGCCTAATCTCAATGGGACCTAATATAGAGCCGCTTAGCGTTGCTCAGGGACAGACGTGACCGTCACTTCTCGGCCAGCTCCGATCGCCCAATGCCGTCCCCTAAATGGCGACAGCGGTTCGGCGATAAACCGTTCCATACTACATGCATGGACTCGGATGCGCTCTACGATGACGTCGTCGATAAGTACACTCGCTTCGTAAACCCCTACCTTGCCAAGCTGCTTTCCTTTGCCGGGTTTGGGGTGGAGACTTATGGCGAGGGGTGTTATATTTACGATCACGAGGGCAAGAAATACCTGGACTGCCTCGGCGGGTATGGGAGCTTTGCGCTTGGGCACCGGCATGCTATGGTGGTTGAGGCGGCGAAGAAGCAACTGGACCAGCTTCCCCTCAGCGGCAAGGCGTTTTTTGGCAAGCCGATGTCCGATTTGGCCGCCAAGTTGGCCGAAATCGCGCCTCCCGGGTTGCAGTACAGCTTTTTCTGCAACAGTGGGACGGAGGCAGTTGAGGCCGCGCTGAAGTTCGCGCGCATCGCTACGGGGCGGTACAAGTTTGTGAGCACCCACGGCGGATACCACGGAAAAACGATGGGGGCGCTTTCGGTTACCGGGCGGACCAAGTATCGGAAGCCGTTTGAGCCCTTGATTCCGGGCGTCACGTTCGTGGACTATGGCGACACTGCGGCGGCTTTCGAGGCAATTGATGATCAGACAGCCGCAATGATCGTTGAACCGGTCCAGGGCGAGGGAGGCATCATTGTGCCGCCGGACGGTTATCTGCTGGCTTTGCGGCAACATTGCACACGAACCGGCGCCTTGCCGATTGCAGACGAGGTTCAAACCTGCCTGGGCCGGACCGGGGACATGTTCGGCTGCAACCATGAGGGGGTCACCCCCGACCTCATGCCCCTGGCCAAGCAAATTGGCGGCGGCGTGATGCCGCTCGGCGTGTGCATGGGCACTCCCGAGGTTTGGGAGGGCGTGTTCTCTGCCAATCCCCTGATCCACACGAGCACTTTTGGAGGCAACCCGGTTGCTTGCGCCGCGGGGCTGGCGGCGATTGACGTGATTCAGCAGGAGGGTTTGGTGTCCCGCTCCCGCACCATGGGAGAGTTGTTCAAGAGCCTCCTCAAGCAAATGGCAGCCAAGCACACGGATCTGGTGGCCGACGTTCGTGGCCGGGGGCTGATGATCGGGGTTGAGTTTAAGATGGACGAGGTGGGCGAACTGGTTATCGCCCAAATGCTCAAGCGCGGTATGTGCGCGGCCTACACCCTTAACAACCCTCGCGTGATAAGGCTGGAGCCGCCGTTGATTATCGACGAGGAACAGATCAAGTTTGCCGTGGAGACGATGGACGAGGCACTTGCCGAGACGGGGGAACTGTTGGCCTCATTTGCGTAAGGGTAGCGGCGGAGGTTAAAGGGGCCGAAAGATGGAATCGTCAGGTTAAGCCCAGCCGCACTCAAGATTTTGGCCGTTCAAGTTCTCCCCGGTTCCAGTGCGCCAGGTTGGCGGCCGCGTTGTAGGTGCTTTCCAGAAAGGAGCGGAGTTCTTTCTCGGGGCTTTTCGCCGTTCGCACGGCATCGTACGGCAAAATAAATTCGCCTAGCTGCTGTTGATAATATGCCGCACTTGGCAGAACTTTAGCTTCGGAAAAACCGGACGGCGCGGGGACTGCGTACCCGTAAAATGCTGCCTCTTCCACAGGACCGCTGCCGGGCCAAAAGCCGTGGCTTATGACCTCGTGCGAGTAGGCCTCTGCATACATGACGCCCATTTCGGGGCGAGATGGCGCTCTTTTTCCGTTGAACCTGGTTACCGCGAGGTCAAAGCTTCCCCAAAAGAAATGCACGGGGCTGCATTTGCCCACGAACTCGCAGCGGAAACCTTCGAACACCGGTTTCATCGCGACCAATGCGCGCCAAAAGGCGTGGGCGTACTCAGGGTCGTAACTGTGGTGGATAATGTCTTCGGTGAACCTAATCGGGTTGGGGACTTCGACGGGCATGGTCCAAATCTTGACCCTGATTCTCATTTCGGCGAGTTCGCCCATGAGACGTGCGTAAAAGTCAGCTACCGCCATGGGCTCCAAAGGGATATGGCGAGAGCCGCCATCGGAGCAGAGGATCTCCAACCGTTGGTCCACAAAGTTGAACCTTATCGAGAAAGGGCGGTCTTCGTAGGGGATCAAGGGAGTAACCAGGCCGCGCGCGTCCACTTGAAACGCGATGCTCCAATAGTGGTTGGAGGGCGGGACCAGTTTGAGGCAAATCTTCCCGACGATTTGCGTCCACATGTGCAGCGTTTCGTAAGTGCCCAGCCACTTGTCCAGGGGTAGAGCCGGCCAGTTCGTTTCATGAGATTCCCAACCTTGAATATACTCGTCACTGTCAACATGCCCTGGCATGCCGTTTATATCGCAGGAAACTAAGGCCCTGCACGGGCGCTCCACACTTCGGTATACAATGAGTCACCTTGATTGTCTGCCCCGATCAGATATATGATGAGAAAGGCGGCGTGCCCTTGCGGTTCGATTTGTTCCGTGGCGACAGCCCGGAGGCGGTTCCGCTTGTCATCATCTTCCATGGCGGAGGCTGGATCACGAATTCCAAGGAAAGCGTCCGCGAACAGGCCATCAAGCTCGCCGAGGCGGGTTTCGCCGTTGCTTGCCCCAACTACCGGTTGGCTCCTTTGCATCCGTTTCCTGCCGCGGTCCAGGACTGCCTCGGTTTTCTTAGTTACGCCAAGTGTTTGGCGCAGACGTGGAATTTCGACACTAAAAGAATCGCCTTGATGGGCGAGAGCGCGGGCGGGCATCTTGCGGCTATGACCGGCCTGATCGGCAAGGGCGTGAAGGCAGTAGTGGACGTTTGCGGCATTACCGACCTGACGCGGCCTTCGGAACAGCATTTCCCCATCGCCTGGGGATTCATCGAACAGTTTATGGGGATGCCGTATTCGGGCAACGAAAGGTCCTATGAGGACGCAAGCCCGATCTACCATATCCATCCCGATGCTCCAAGGTTTTTAATCGTCCACGGCGACGCGGACGCCATCGTTCCGATCCAGCAGTCACGCTCTTTTTCGGCCGCCCTGCAAAAAGAGGGCGTGAGCCAGATCTTTATTCCGCTTCCCGCCGAGGGCCACGAGTTTTCGCCGAGTTCTTGGTCTAAAGTGGACAAGATCGCACTGCAATTCTTGTACGAAACCTTCAGTTATGCCCTACGGTAACCCTTTCCCTGAGTCTCAAAGAGACCTCGTCGATCTCCGCAGCGACACGGTAACGAGGCCGACGCAGGAAATGTATGAGGCGATGCTGGCCGCGCCGGTTGGAGACGACGTCCTTGGCGACGACCCCACCGTGGTTGCACTGGAAAAGCTGGCCGCTGAGAAAACAGGCAAACAGGAAGCGCTCTTTGTGCCCAGCGGCACGATGGGCAACCAAATCTCAATTGCCACCCACACGAATCCGGGCGACGCTATCATTGTCGAAGAGGACGCCCACATCATGCTTTACGAGGTGGGTACGCCGGCGCTGATGTCCAGCGTGGTGACGTGGACTTTGCCATCTAACAAAGGCGTGATGGATCCAGAGGTCGTTGAGAAACACGTGAAGAAGCAGACTCTCCACACCCCGGGCACTTCGCTGCTGTGCGTGGAGAACACCCATAACCGGGCCGGCGGCACGGTGGTGCCGTTGGGACATATGGCTGCTTACGCCGAGATCGCCAAAAGAGCGGAGATGAAGATCCATTTGGACGGGGCGCGGGTTTTCAACGCGGCAACCGCTTTAGGCGTGCCGGCCACGGAAATCACAAAACATGCGGACACGGTTAACTTTTGCCTGAGCAAGGGGTTGGGATCGCCGATTGGGTCTTTGCTGTGCGGGCCAAGTCAGTTTATCGATGAGGCGCGTTTTTGGCGTAAACGGTTTGGCGGGGGTTGGCGTCAGGCCGGGGTCCTTGCCGCTTGTGGGATTGTGAGCCTCACGAAAATGGTGGATCGATTGGCCGACGACCATCAGAGGGCCCGGGCTTTGGCTTCGGCAATTTCCGAGGTGCCGGGGGTTGAGATCGATTGGGACACGGTTCAGACCAACATGGTTTTCATGACCACGAAAGCGTCAGCCGATGAGTGGGTGGCGAAGCTGCTGGAGTTGGGGGTTTTGACGCTGACGGCGGGGGAGAACGTGGTCCGGATGGTTTTCCACGCCGACATCGACGACGCGAAGCTTGACAAGGCGATTGAGGCGTTCAAGACGGTGGGGGCCGGGATTCGGGCTTAGCGCCTTACGGACCGGCGACTACTTGGTCACCTGTTGCCAGAACTCTTTGTTCTTATCCTTCCAGCCATCACCGTACTTAGCCATATGATTTAACATCATCCTGACAGCCACTAATAAAGTGGCGCAGATCAGTCCTGTGCCCACCGCGATTCCTGTTCCTAAACTCATTGTCTGCCTCTCTCCAAATAACCACCTGCAATTCTTATAATCTCATTCTTTGTTGCCACTCGCCACGCCTATACGTTTCAAATCTGGTTCCCGAAAAGGGGATGTAACAATGGAAGTTGCCGGAAAAAGCCTGAGACCGGGTCGAAAATGAATCCCGCTAAATGATAGCCCGTGTTGTCTCGACGCAAACTCACCTAGGGCTTCGCTTTCTAGCATGGGCTAAGGCAAATATCTTCGATCTCTTCCGCTCAGCGACTTTCGGCCAAATATGCTGTACAGGACGTAGCCTATGGCAACCAGAACCGCGACAGGGACGAGAATGCCGAAGACGATATGCCAAACAAATGCCAAGAGCTTGATTGCGATTCCTATGGCTACAACCGTTAAAACAATCGTTAAGCCTAGTTTCACACTTCCTGACATGGGGTCTCCTGGATATCGATAACGTGAACCGTTCATGGTGCACCTGCCTATCTAATGTACAGCAATTGTAGGCTTGGTGTTCGGTTCAAGCAAGCTCAGTGGGACCTTTGGCCCTCCACTTGGGTTGATGGGTCCGGATTTGGCTAGAGTCGCTTAAGAAGCCAGTCTGATGCATCCGACTCCCGCTAAACTAACTGGCATGTTATTGTGCCTTATCGCCATCGCCATAAAGCAATCGGTTGCTGCGCCCCAAATCCCGAGGGATGACTTCGGGGTTCCCCATATTGTGGCCTCTACTTGGGACGAAGCTTTCTATGACGCAGGCTATGCGACCGCCCAGGACCGGCTCTGGCAAATGGAACTCAGCCGAAGACTTGCGCGAGGTCAGATGGCGGAGGTTTTTGGGTCCAAGATGGCCGCCTCTGACAAAGAAGTGCTTCAGTTCGGTTATACGGACGATGAGCTGGATAAGCAGTTCAGCGGGCTCTCATCCAAGGTTCAGGCGGCCTTCATGAATTACGCGAAGGGCGTCAATGCCTACATCGAGCAGGCCTCTTCCAGTAAATCGCTGCCAAAGAAGTATGCGGACAACGGCTTTGCCCCTCGGGCTTGGACGGTGGAAGATTCGGCGGCGATTAGCGTTCGGCTTCTACAGCTCTTTGGACGGGGCGGGGCAGGCGAGCTTCGAAATTTGGCGGTTTTGACTTATCTGCAGAGCCAGCCTGGAGTCAAGGGCCGGGCGATGGACGCGTTTGACGATATTGCCTGGGAGAACGAATCGTCCGCGATTACCACCATGCCCTCGGGAGAAGATCCTCAAGCCGGCAGCCCACCGCTCAAGGTGAGCTTTACGAGAGCGCAGACCGAAGCGCAGCTGAAGTCGATTCCTCAAATGAGCCTTTTCGAGCTCTTGCCTGCCATTCAGTTGGCGGAAATGAAGACATCCAAGCTGTTGGCTCAAAAAGAGAGCGTTCCGTACCGGACGGGCAGCTACTGCGTGGTGGTCAGTCCTGAACGGTCCTCTATAGGGGTTCCGCTCTTGATTTCGGGCCCGCAGATGGGGCATTCCAATCCGGCAATCATCCATGAGATTTCTCTTTCTGCCCCTGGAATTTATGTGGAAGGGATGGATATCCCCGGCGTGCCGGGGGTGGTGATCGGCATGAGCCCGAACCTGGCTTGGGGCCTCACGAGCGGGGTGGCGGATACGGAGGACATCTTCGACTTCAAGGGATCAGGAGATAATGCTTATCTTTATGGTGGGCAGACGAAGCAGATTGAAACCGTCCATTTCACCCTCAAGGTTAAGGGGGAAGCGGATCGGACCGTGGACCAGAGCCGAACGATTTTCGGCCCTGTCGTGTTACATGCCCTCGACCATTTTTTTGTCCGACGCTCCGCCTATTGGGGACAGGAGATGAAGTCGGTAGAGGCCTATTACGGCCTTTACGACGCCAAGACCCCGGACGAGATCGAGCACAGCCTGGACGGGGCGACGATGAACTTCAACTTCTTCTATGCGACGACTTCAGGGCATATTGGTTGGATGTACGCTGGGGCGATCCCGATTCGGGCGGAGGGGATTGATCCGCGGTTCCCCACTCCGGCCGAGCCGGCCTTTGATTGGAAGGGATTTTTGCCTCCTGGTCAGCGGCCCCACATTAGGGATCCGAAGGCTGGCCTCCTGGCCAACTGGAACAACAAGCCGACTTCATGGTGGCCGAACTATGACACACCGGTTTGGGGGCGCATTTTTCACAACGAAGTGTTGCTTGACCAAGTCCATAAGCCCAAGCTCACGGCGCAAGATCTGGAACTTGCGGTCTGGAATATTGCGCGGCTGGACGAAACCGTCAAGTACTTCGCCCCTTATGCGAAGATGGCAACGGGCGACGCCGCCGACTCGGTGGCTTTGAGTTATCTCAGGGCGTTTGACGGGCGTTTGATGGGCGGGTCTGCTGCGGCAACGGTTTATCTTTACTGGCTCAATGCGCTTAGGATTGAGCTGTTTGAAGGGGCGATTGGGAATTTCTACTCGCCTGACCTGTTTCAAATTGCAGCCCAACCAAGCCTTATGCTCAAGGCTTTGGAGCGCAAGACCGCGGTCGACTACTTGGGCAAGCGAAGCGCGGAGCAAGTTGCGAGCGCGGCTTTTGCCCGGGCTATGGCCAGCCTTAAGAAGGTGAAGGGCCCAAACATTCAGGATTGGGGTATGACGCCTGGGTCGTTTCCTGTTCCGGACGAGACGCCAGTTCCGTACTCCAACCGTGGCTCTTATATTCAGGTAATTGAGCTCATGTCTGAGCCTTATGGCCGGAACGTGCTTCCGCCGGGGGAAAGCGAGACTGGAGAGCACAGCAAAGACCAAGCGCCGTTGGCGCGCGCCTGGACCTACAAGCGAATGAAGTTTGGCACGGGCCCGTGAGGCTTGTCGTAAACTTATGCGCGCGGCATGTTTGAACCTGAGCAGGGCGCCCCTGCTTTGCCCCGCGATCGTGACGCTCGTAGTTGAACTCGGCCAGTTATTACAGAACTGCGCTTCCCCGTGCCGGAGGCATGAAACCCTTCAACTCCCACATTCGCCGAGCTCGTTTCAAAGCAAGTGAAGACCTTCATCCTTAGTGGAGGGCCGGCTTTTTGAACCTCAGCAAGGGGTGCTTTCCTGGGAATGGAACGCCCGTCCGACTGGAAAAGCAGGGAAGGTACGCAATATCAACTCTGCGGTAAGAGGAATGAAGGAGCTGTCATCCCTCGGTCGGTCGGAGCCTTCTTCAGGATGACAGCGCTTCACGATCAAGGGCTGGGGTCTACCGCAGCCCAACATAACGAGTTAGCGACGGTGGTAGTAGACCTTCGCGGTGAGGCGAACTCCAACTTCCGTGCCTGCGGGCAGATAAACGTCTCGAGCCCATTCGGGGTGCTGCTGCATCCGAACCACAAGCGTTCCGAATTTGCCTCCAATATGAGCATCCGCCACCACATGGCCGCCGTGGAAAGCGCCGAACTCGAATCCGTTCCCACCGTTGCCGAACCCAACCATGACGATCGAGTTCTGGGTTTGGGCCACGCCTGGTTTGCCAATCATGATGCCGTTCCTGCGGATCACATTGTCGTCATTAAGCGCAACCATCTGCCCCTGGATCGGAATCGTTGGACCGCCGTTTGGCAGAATGAGCGAGTCAAAGGCCAAGAGCAGGACTCCTGGGTGGGGGCCGTTCTTGGGCCGCGCCAATGCGACGTGCCCCGATACCATGGTTCCCGCAGGTAGGGTTTTGTAGGTCGGCTGCCCCATCGTGTCGAGCGTGGCCTGGAAGCCGCTGAATTGGGCGCTGCCGTTGGAGCTCAAAGGCGAATAGAGCTTGACCGGAATCACCATGTTCGGCGTGAGCTGAATTATTTCAGGCGTCACTTGGGTGACGACCACCGGCTGGATAACGTGCTTGACGATCACCGGGTGGGAAACTTCAATGTGCTCGTCCGGCGCGCCACCGGTGGTAATTGCGACCGTGCTCTGCGCGCTCACCCAGTTCACGCTTGCTCCAAGAGCTTCGCTGATGAACCGCAGGGGAACCAGCGTGGTGCCGCTGATCACTTCCGGGGCCACGTCCATCGTCACCGGTTTCTGATTGATCTGAGCCGTGGTTTTGCCAATTGCCAATTCCACCGTGGTATTCCCGCGCTGCGCTTCAACCGTTTGCGAAGCGGCGATCCACTGGACATAGGCGCCCATCTGCTCAAAAACGCCGCGGAGCGGTACAAGCACGTGCCCGTTATCCATCTGCGGGGGCAGCGCCTTAAACTGAACCGGGGTTCCGTTAACCGTGACCGTTATTTGCGGCTGCTGGCCAAACACAAGGCTTGCCAATCCAAAGGCAATACCCAGCAATCCTATTCTCAAAGCTCTTACTTTCATCCATTAACTCCTGTTGTTGCGACCGGTCTCAATGCATGAGACATAGCCGACGCATTCATTTTCCCACTTAGAATGCACCATGTAAAGCAAACCCCTTCTTTCAAACGCCTAATGGTTGCAAAAGCTTCTGTTTGCTGCCCTAAAAACTCCAATAACACGTGCGAACAATCGGCGCAAAAAGCAACTCTAATCGAAGTAAGTCGTTATATACTCAAACAAGGTGAATTCACCGAAGAATTTTCCACTGTTACGTTTGAGCGGTTAAACCGACAAATAAGTAAAAGGAAATCGGATAGTTCTTGGCCGCGAGCGAGGTAATTGTCAATGTCCCGACAAACTTCGCCAAACCCGGCGCCCGTCTTAAGCTATTGCTAAGCAACTTCCCGTTAGATTTATTGTATCGAACGTGTTCGTGAAGGAACCAAACCCCTCGATGAAAAGCAAACTTCTACTATTGGCATTCGCCGCAATATTCGGCGTAGTCTCCCAAGCGCCGACTTACGCGCAGAACAAGAAACCCGATAAAACGCCGCCGGCTCAAAAGCAAGACCCATCAAAAGAAGATCAAAAGCCAGACGAAACTCCCAAAAACGACGACCACACCAAAGCGGAGGAGTATGACCATGAGATCAAGGGCCTGACCAAGCATGCCGGCGCGTTTACGCTTTACGAGCGAAAAAAGGAGATTTTGCTCGAGCTGCCTGAGAGCCAACTCGATCAAATTTTCTTGATCCAGGCCTCCCTCAACACGGGCGTCAACGCCCAAGGGCTCCAGGCAGGCGATCCTGTCGGAATTTTCGGCGTGGATTCTTTCAAATGGGTTAAACAAGACGACCAGGTTTGGCTTGAAAGGCCAAATGAGCGATTCCGCTGGAATAAATATGACCCCCTGAATCTCGCCGCCCAGCGCAGCTTCCCGCAAGCCGTTCTCGGCTCGTTTAGGATCGAGGCAAGCAACCCTGAGAAGAAGCTGCTGCTGGTGAACATAACGCCGATGTTTTACGGCGATCTGTTCAAGCTAAACGAGTTAGTGGCTTCGTCTCTCGGCGGCCCGTATATGCTGGACCGCGAGAAATCCTGGCCGGACAAGGTGAACGTTTTTTCCGATGATGCCACGGTTCAAATGAACCTCAATTTCGTTTCCGCCCGCGGCGGCGAAATGGGCGGCAGCCTCGCCGAACTACTCGGTTTCGAGCCGATGGCGGACCAACTTGAGGACAGCCGCAGCGCTCCCCTCCGCGTGACCTACAACATGTGGTACCGCAAGGACGACGGCTATCAGCCTCGGGTTGCCGATTCCCGTGTCGGTTACTTCACTCAAGACTTTTTCAACGTGGATCGCTTTATGGACGAGGACCGCACCGAACGGTACATCATGCGGGTCAACCTCAAGAAGAAGGATCCTAAGGCCGCAATGTCCGAGCCGGTCAAGCCGATCATGTGGACGATCGATCCTTCTGTTCCGCCAGAGTATCGGGAAGCGGTCAAGGAAGGCATTCTTCGCTGGAACAAAGCATTTGAGGAAATCGGCTACAAGGACGCTATTCAGGTTCAGGACGCTCCCAAGGATCCCAACTACGATCACGCCGACGGCCGACTGAACGTCGTTCGGTGGACGATCAGCGAGAACTCTCCCTATGCGGTGACCTGGTTCCGTACCGATCCGTTCACGGGAGAAATTCTGAACTGCAGTATCACGTTCGACGCGAACATGCTCGCCTACGTGCTTCAGGAGCACGAGAACCTTGCCCTCCCGGTAGCGATGGAGAGCACAAGAAAGCCTCTGGACATCGTTCTGCGAGACGCCAAACGAGAGCTGAACGACGACACCTACCTTTGGGCCACGGATAAGGACATCCTGCGACAGCAGGCAGCTTCGAAGATGCAGAAGCTCGGCTTCGGCAGTCTGGAGTGCGAATACGGCGAAGGACTCGCGCAAAACGCCGCATTTTCTTATAATGCCTTGTTAGCCGAAGGCGGCCTGAAAATTGACAAGAAGGACTACGCCAAGCAGTTCATCTCCGACACCATTTGCCACGAAGTTGGCCACTCCCTCGGTTTGCGACATAACTTCGAAGGCTCGGCAAACCTTTCGACCGACCAGCTAGCCGACGATTCGGTCACCTCTAAGGAAGGCGTTTCCGCCAGCGTGATGGACTACGTGCCCGTCAACGTGATGGCAGTCCTGAAAGGAAGCGGCAACTTCTTCTCACCCACGATCGGCGTGTACGACAAGTGGGCGATCAAGTATGGCTACAGCGACACCATGGGCGATTCGCCGCTCTCGGAGAAACCCGGATTAGAGAAGATCGCGGGCCAATCCGGCCAGCACGGTCTCGCCTATGAAACCGACGAAGATGCCAACTCTTGGAACCCCTATGTGGTCACCTTTGACGAAGGCAGCGACCCGCTGAACTACGCGGCGCATATGCTTGAGGCTTCGCACAAGGTCATGGATTACGCCGTGGAAAGCCTGCCCCATCCGGGAATGGACTACTCCAAGCGAACGGATATGATCCTCACGTCGGTTCTTCAGGACTTCTCTCAGGGGCGATTGGCCGCGAGATTCGTTGGCGGCCTTAAGGCTGACCGAAACTTCAATGGCGAAGCGGGCCAGGAAAACACCCTTGCCCCTGTCGCAGCGGAAGACCAACGCAAGGCGATTCACCTGATCACTGCGAGCTTGCTTTCGACGGACTCGTTCAACCTGCCGCAAGACGTTGTCATGAACCTAAGCATGGACCCGAACCAGCCCGAGTCGTCTCAATGGACGGCGCCGGTCCGGCAGATCGTCGATTCGCTTCAGGAGCGCATCCTGGCTCAACTCATGAGCGCTTCCACCACGGACAGAATCTGCGAGAACCAGTTCAAGTGGGGCAATGCCAAAGGCGCCTACACCATTGACGAGCACTACGGCCGGCTGATGGCATCGATCTTCAGTGAGATCGGACAGAACAAGTCGAATTGCGCCAACTCGCCGCGATCTTCAACGGTTCGCGATCAACGTTCTCATGGTTCAGGCTGGAGCTCCCAGCGGCGCTGTTAACGACGATGTCCGTGAAATCTGCAACGATTCCCTTCGCCGCTTGACCGCTCGGTTTGCTGAGCAAATCCAGCACCCGAAGGGCCTCAACGACATGACCCTAGTTCACCTGCGAGACACCAAGGAATCCATTGACAAGTTCCTTGCTCGCCAGGAGATCTATCTGAATCGCTAGGGGCTCGCGGAGTAAAGGAGTAAACATGGCCCTTCGGGCCGTAAACATGGCGTTTCGCGCCGTAAACCAGTAAGCAGGGTTTACGGGCGAAGCCCAGGTTTACGGGCGAAGCCCAGGTTTACGGGCGAGGCCTTTACTGCATAGCATTTTTCTGGCATAATCCGTCGCATACAGCAGTGGTTCAGTCGCTCGCCGCCGAGGATATCGTTGCCGAACTTCACAGGTTTATTGCCTGGGCTGTGGAACGTAACAATGGCTCGACGGTGGCGAACAAACCGGGCCACCGGCTTCCCTTCCACTGGCCGCCCCACCCCATTAGCTACAGCTTCCATGTTCTTGCTCATGACTGGACGGGAAAGGCTTCGTTTGAGGCTTACGGAGAGACGTTTGAAGTCGAAGTGGCCAAGACCCCATACGGTGTTTTTGGGCGCTCGCCCACTCTTTGGCATGAAGCGCGCGGCGAAACATTGGAGGAAATGCTTACCAATGTGCGCGAGTCGGCAGAACCCCTCTTTCGGCGTCAGTTCAGTATCAGCGAGTGCTTGGGTCTTGATAAACGCTTCGAGGGCCATTTCGTTGATTTACAGCCTTCCGATCTGCTGAAGCTTCTCTATTGCAAGGACCGAGATGTGGCCAACGATGGGCGGGTCCGAATCGAAGTGCAGGCAAGCCAAGGCGTCTACGGCCCTGCTCTTATCGAGATATTGCGAGACCGGCGTCATCCGGACCGCCGCAGCGCCCAGTGGTGCGTGTTGGACTTGCTTGAAGACATTGGCAGCTTTTTTCCAACTCCTGAAGCCCGCCTCCCCGCCGTACACGCCATACGCGATCTTCTGCTGGACGCGGAGGACGATTACGCACGCACTATCTACAAGGCGGGCGTCGTGCTCGGCGGGCATGTTCCCGACGATGTTGGGGGCCAAATGCTTCTGGAATGTTTAAAAGCGCCGAGCAGAATCGGCCGCCGATCCGCGATCCACGGGCTTTTTCACATTGTGGAGTGGCATCCACAACGACGGGAAGAGGTGCTTGCCGCGCTGGATGAGATTGCGCACGAGGACCCGGAACCTATTTTAAGGGAGTACGCGGCGGCGATGCGATCGGACATCGATCACAGAAACTACGAACACATTGCGGAGCCGGCTTTTGCAGACGAACCGTAAGAGTCGAGTTTTGCCGAGCTTTTGGAAGCACCCGAGCAACTCGCCGAACTTGAACAGATCCTAGACGGAAATCGGCTAGCCATTTGGGGACGCCCCCCACCGAAAACTCAGTGAGCGCAAACTCTCTTACTTCTGCTCTTTGACGATGTCTCCGACTTGGAAATCCTTTCCATCGATGGGCGTCGCTACCGAGAACTTCTTGTCCACTGATTTGATCTTGATCGAACCGATCTTCGAGGTCTTCTTGCCGAGGATCTCGCCGGTGTCTGGGTCTTTGATCACCTTTGTGACCCGGTAGACGTCAAACGCATCTCCCTCTTTAACTCCCAGCGCATCGCCGGCATTGATCGTAACCTCTTGAGCGCCCGTGTCCCAGTCGGCGACACTTGCAGACCATGGCTGGTTGGCCATGTCCTTGACGATCTTGTCGACTGCTTCATTAATGGCGTCCGTTGTTGCTTTGCCGAGGGGGGTGGAGTCGAAGTGGTCCATGCTGGCGAAAACTCCGCCGACGTTCGCGCCGACCGAGAAGTGGTGAGCTTCTACGGACTTGTCGGAATCCTCGGTGGCGATTAACTCGCTGGTGTCCACATCGAAGATGCGGACGTTTAAGCCGACGCGGGCCGTGGTTGTGCCGCCGCTGACTCCGATTCCGCCGAACGGGGTTGGGACGCTTACCCCGCCGCCGGTGCCAGAGCTATTCAGGCTGAAATCGGTGACCTTGCCCTGGACCATGGCTTGGGCGGGGACGGTTTTGCCCTTTTGGCTTTGGCCGGTGTTGTCGGCCTTGATCTCCTTCTCTTTGAGCATTGCCTCCATGGCATCGCGCTCCAAGATCACAAACTTGCCGGTGTCGAACAGCTTCTTGGTGAGCTTTTCGTAGATGCCGTTTTGAAACTCGACCGGGATTTGATAGTTGCTGATGTTGTCGTGGCCACTCCAGTCCAGTGGCACCACGGCGATCCTCATCTTGAGCACCCTATCGGAGCTGCTGCCAAATGCGGCCGAGCAGAGGATGATTAGGGAAGCGGACGTTATGAGAAGACGGCTTGCTTTCATGAGGCTAGTATAGCAAGATAGAGTAATGGCCGGATATTCGGGAAAGCCGTTGCATGAGAAGCTTGGCATCAAGCCTACGCACACCATCGCCATTCTCAATCCTCCTCCGAATATCGATGAGTTCCTTGAGATTCCCTCGGGCGTGGTTTGTCTCGATTCACTTCGTGCGGATCTGGATTTTGTTCTGAGCTTTTACACTTCGGCTGCGCAGTTGCACGATGACTTCCCCGCTTTGATCGCTTCGATTAAGACCAACGGGATGATTTGGATCAGTTGGCCGAAAAAAGCTTCTGGCATGGCGACCGACCTAGGCGAGAACCTTGTGCGAGACACTGGCTTGGCCGCCGGCGTCGTGGATGTTAAGATCTGCGCGGTGGACGAGAAGTGGTCGGGCTTGAAGTTCGTGAGGAGGCTGGTGGATCGCTAGATTCAAGCTCGCTTAAGCTGATCCTATCAGTCTACGGAGTTCTTCATCTTGGCGAGAAGGTCGGAAAGCGCCTTTTTCGCATATTGGTTTTTAGCATTCTTGATTCCTCTCTCAACTGCAACAGCGGCAACCTCCGGGTACTCCTTCACCAGCGCTTCGGCTTGCCCAAATGCCTCGCTGTCACCAGATTCGGCCCCCTCGATAAGCACCTGTTCCTCGGGCTAACTGGCCAGAGCCGTATTATTTGTAATTCGGACGCCTGCCGGTTCAAGAGAGGTTGCAGAATGCTCCGCTACCACAATGGTCACATCTTGATTGAGTGCGACCAGGAACCCGATGAGCCTTTCGATGGAATAACCCTTGGTTTGGCCGTTCAGCAGTGCGGAAATCTTCGGCTGATCAATTCCAAGACGAGCGGCCATCTTCCGTTGGGACAGTCCTTGGGCGCTAATGACTGAGCTTAAAAGCCGAACCAATTCAGCCTTGACGAGGCGCTCTTCACCGATATCGTCACTCGATTCTTCTCTTTTTATTCTTCTTGCCATGCGTTATGCCTCAATTGAGCCGCTTTAAACCGCATTTGTATCACCCCTATTCCTTTGCCGGTGTTGCAATGCCTGACTTTGATTTTTTCTGAAAGACGTGAAGTACGTGAACGGCTTCCTCGAATTTCTCTGTGTAAACCGCGCGGTAAGTATCACCGTCGAAGTCGTCCAAGATCAAGCACGCCGGCGCCCCTAAAGCCTTTCAATGGTTTAGCTTTGTGGTGCTTGTCACCGGTTTGGGCTAAATGAAGTGCAAATCCAATCTTGTCCTTTACATCTTCAGGGAACAGCCGGAAATCTTCGAGGCTTGAGCCAATCCACTTCAGTCCTTTCTATTGGACATAATGATACCATTTCTGGCATAATCCAGTGCAAAACATTAGAACTTATATGTTCAGTGCCACGGTCTTGCTACGCGCACATGACGATGCGGCTGAACTCCATGGGGTCGAGGCTTGCGCCCCCCACCAGGCCGCCGTCGATATTCGGCTGGGAGAAAAGCTCTCCTGAAATTCGAAGACTTCACGCTTCCTCCATAAAGAATCCTGATCTCAGCCGCGACCTCAGGGTCCAGCAGATTGGCAATCTCTTCTCTGATGTAGCCACAGATGCGGTTCGCCTCGGGCGTATCGCAAGTTTTGCCGGTTCCAATCGCCCAAACCGGTTCGTAGGCGACGGAAAAGAAATACAACTCGCTCGGGTCGATCCCTTTCAAAGCACCCGCCAACTGCTGGGCTATTACCGTTTCGGTCCTGCCTTCAGTGCGTTCTGCTTCCGTTTCTCCCACGCACAATATTGGATTCAGAGAGTGAAACAGAAGAGACTTGATTTTCAGATTCACGGTCTCGTCAGTTTCCCCAAACAAACCCACCGTGCTCTCGGGGATTTCCAGCTTCCCAAACCGGCCCCGTGTCTCGGAATGGCCAACGATGCAGTAGCTGGCTCCGCATTCAGAGATCATTCGAACACTCACCTTGCCGGTGAATGCACCTCGATCTTCCCAGAACACGTCCTGTGCGCCAACTTTGACGTGGGTGTTATGGACAAGGTCATGGACCTTATCGATGCTCATATAGGGCGGGCACAACACAACATCAACGTTCGGACGCGCGCTGACGTGATGGAGAAACGTTTCCACCGCCGCCGCGGATTCCGCGTTGGTCATATTCATCTTCCAGTTCCCCACCACTAACTTCGTGCGATTCATTGATCCTCTATGTTGTGACGATCTTCGGGTCCACGCTGATCTTAACTTTGTCTCGAACCGCGTTGGTGATGATGCAGTAGAGATCCGCCTTGTGCGCCATGTCCTCCGCCAGTTTGACCTGATCCTCGGTTGCGCCGGCTTCGAGCGTAATCGTCGGCTTGATCGTCACGGATTTGTAAATAAGCTGAGCGCCGTTCTGCTCGACTTCGCCCGTCGCGTTTGTTTCGACCTTGGCAACGGGAATCTTCCGATTTTGGGCAATGATCCCAAACGTGATGGTGTAGCAGCTTGCAACCGCGCTCGCCAGCAGCTCTTCGGGGTTGGTGCCGCCTCCGGTGCCCAAATACTCCTTCGGCACCGCGATCACGTTGGAAGCGCCACTGTTTTCAGCGGTTACCTTTCCGCTGCCTTCCCGCCCGCCCTTCCATTCAACATGGACGGGATATTCGTGAACTGATGTCATGGCTCATTCTACATGGTTATCTCCATGTAAAATAAGCTCGCGAAACTGAGATCACACCATGAACCTCCACGGTCTAGACATCTATCTTTGGCACGATGGCATTCCGGATATTCCGAAGCAGATCGGCAACTTTACCCTCACCTTTATTTCCAGCCGGGGAACCCGGGTTTACCCCCCTCCCGCGCCGGACGTGGAGCTCTCCGATTGGCCCCAGTGCCGCTACCTGAGCGAATCGGAAGTGACCGACGCGGAAGTGGAAGCGGTCATTAGCGAGATTTCCGCAAAGGGATGGCGCTGGACTAAGTGCCAGAAACTCTTTAAGCAAGACGGGACCAGTTTATTTAGCGAGCCATATTAGATGAAAACAGTTTTAGTTCTTAACGCTATCGTAATGGGGGCACCAAATGCATAAGGTCTGCCTGATTCGAGGAGACGGCACCGGGCCCGAGATCGTGGATGCCGTTCAGCATGTTCTAACTGCGGCCAAGGTGGATATCGAGTGGATCGAAGTCGAAGCCGGGCTTAAGTGCGTGGAAGCGGGCAAACCCATTGTTCCTGACGAGACGATCGACAAGATCAAAGAGGTGGGCTTGGGGCTAAAGGGCCCGATGACGACGCCGGTGGGCGTTGGCCGCATTGTTTCTCCCAATGTCACGTTGCGGAAGAAATTGGACCTCTACGCCTGCGTACGTCCGGTCCGCTCGCTGCCTGGCGTGCCGACTCCTTTTACTGACCTAGACATTGTCATCTTCAGGGAGAACACCGAAGACCTGTATGCCCAAATAGAGTACATGGCAACACCAACCGTTGCCCACTCAGTGAAGGTTATCAGCGAGCAGGGGTGCGAACGGATCGTTCGTGCCGCATTTGAATACGCCAAGAAGCACAACCGGCGAAATGTGGTGGGTGTTCACAAGGCGAATATCATGAAGATCGCTGACGGGCTCTTCTTGCGGGTCTTCAACCGCGTTGCCAAGGAGTATCCGGACATCGAGTCCTGGAACAACATTATCGACAACCAATGCATGCAGCTTGTGACCCGCTGGAAGATCTATGACGTGCTTGTGACCCTGAACCTTTACGGCGATATCGTCAGCGACCTCGCCGCCGGAATGATGGGCGGTTTGGGAGTGGCCCCTGGCGCGAACTACGGCAAGGGCTGCGCAGTGTTTGAGGCCGTTCACGGCTCCGCGCCGAAGTACACGGGCATGAACAAGGTGAATCCCACTGCGCTTCTGCTAAGTGCCACGCTGCTTTTGGATCACCTCGGCATGCCGGACAAGCAGAAGGACATTGAAGGCGCGCTTGAGGCGACCCTAGCTACTGGAGTTAAGACCTACGACCTGGGCGGGACCGCTACGACCAGCGGATTCGCCGAGGCGGTGGCCTCTCACTTGAAAGCGTAGGTTCACGGACTTCAGCCAAATCCGGGAGTCGCCGGGAACGAAAAACACGGCGGGCGTCCATGGAGTCTTAATTTCGCAAAGGGACATTTTGCGAAAGTTTGACATTGCCTTGTTATAATGCGCTTTAGGCATTGGCCCGTAATGGATGCGGTCGGCTGTCCGCGAATGGTTGGAGAAGCTAGGGGGTTGGGGAGTTCATGGTTTTTCGGTCGGTGTTTCATTTTCTTGGAGCTACGGCGGCTCTCGTGGCTGCTTCGTTTTCTAATGGCGCGACTAAAGCCAAGGCCTTAGCGGGGGCCGCTTGCTTCACGGAGAACAAAGGGCAATGGGATCCCCAGGCTCTTTACCTTTCCCGGATGAACGACTTGAACCTCTGGGTTACTGAAGATGGCCTTGTTTTTGAATTCCCGAAAGTCTGTCCGAAACCGTGCCAATGATCCGCGTCTGCAACTTAGCCCAAGGGTTCTAAGCAAGAGCCATGTGGTGAAGATGAGTTTCGTGAACACGCGACCTACGGTCGTGACCGGGCAGGATGAACAAAAAACGAAATACAACTATATCATTGGCAACGACTGTTCAAAATGGTTTTCGAACGTTCCCAGCTTTTCCGAGGTGGTAGCCCGACAGCCCTACGATGGCGTCTCCATCCGCTATTCAATCGATCAAGGCGCGCCCCGTTATGACGTGGTCGTAGAGCCAGGCGCGGATCCGACCCAGGTTGGGATAAAAATTGATGGCGCCGACGCCACCAGAATCCTACCGAACGGAAACCTGGAGTTTCAAACATCGCTTGGCCCTGTACAGGAGCGCGGACTTACCGCCTACCAGGACACGCCCAGTGGCCGGGCGCAGGTCCCGTGCCGCATGCAGCTTGACCATGGAGTGCTCCATTTCGATACCGGAGCTTACGATGCAAACAAGCCCCTAGTCATCGACCCATTGATCTTCGCCACATATTTAGATGGAACCGGCGCCAGCACCACTGATATCCCTGAAGGGATCGCATTGGACTCCTCAGGGAATAAGGTAGTGGCAGGACTCGCCGAATCCACTGACTTTCCCACAACCACCGGCGCCATTCAATCCACTGACAACAATCCTTATGGCACCGCCTTCGTTGCCAAACTAAGCGCCGATGGCACGGCTTTGCTTTCCTCGACGTACCTCGGGGGGCACGGCCAGAATGGCAGCGATAACGTAAACGCCGTTACCCTGGATTCCTTGAACAACATCTACCTAGCGGGTACAACCGCTTCCACCGATTTTCCAACAACTGCAGGCGCGTTCCAAACTACTTCCGGCAACTCAAAAAGCACTGGATTCGTGACGGAGTTGAATCCCGATGAAACCGCCTTGGTTTTTAGCACTTACCTTGGGGGCAATGGCGCTAGCTACCCTGACGTGTGCAACGCCATCGCCTTGGACGCCTTTGGCAATATCGCTGTAACCGGTGCTACTGGCTCATCGAACTTCCCGACGACCAGCGGTGCGTATCAAACAACCATGTCTTCTGCCATCGCAACGTTCGTTTCAAAGCTGAACTCAACGGGAACTGCCCTTGTTGCCAGCACCTATCTCGCCGGTCCGGGCGCCCGTAGCGAGACAGCAGCCAACGGCATCGCCACGGATTCCTCAGGAAAACATGTTTGTCTGCGGGGACGCTTCTGGCAACGACCTACCCACAACGCCTAAAGCATATCAAACAAGTGAGAACAATGCCGGTGGCGACGCCTGCTTTATCTCAGAGATCAGCTCGACCGGCAAGACGTTGCTCATGAGCACTTACTTGGGAGGGGCTGGAGTGCCGGGAGGAAGCGACCGTTGCTATGCCATCGCCCTGGATTCTTTGGGAAATGTTGTCGTAGTCGGCAAAACCGGATCGACCAATTTCCCCTTTACGACGGGCGCCTATCAATCAACAAATAACAATCCGGGCAGCTGCGGATTTATTTCAAAACTAAGTGCCGACGGCACGACCCTGGTGGCTAGCACCTTCTTGGGTGGAACCGGCGGTCAAGACGAGGGGGGCATCTCAAGCGAATCTGAGACCTGCAACTGCGTTACCCTGGATTCGTCGGATAACGTCATCGTGGCGGGCGCAACCGATTCTCCCGATTTCCCGCTCACCTCCGATGCAGTACAAACCAAAGACAACAACCCCTATTACACGGCATTCGTGGCCAAACTGAGCGCAGATTTTTCGACCTTGCTTCATTCGACTTTCTTGGGGGGCAGTGGAGGTCTGGCCGGCAATGGCGATACCGCACTTGGCGTGGTCCTGGATTCAAATCAGGACGCAATTGTGTGCGGCTACACGGGCTCGACCGACTTTCCGACAACCAGCGGTGCCTATCAAACCACGAGTAACATGACCGAGCTTTCCGCCTTCGTAGCCGAACTGCCGCTCTATAACTCTGTCTCAAGCCTAAGCGCGAATCCAGGCTCGCTGCTGGGCGGCCAATCAACCACCGCGACCCTTGCTTTGGTTGCCAAAGCCGGCGTGTCCGGCATCACGGTATCCCTTTCTGACGGCGGAAACTCTGCAATTACCTTTCCACCCAGCGTCACCGTGTCCAACGGATCTTCAACCGCCAATTTCCAAATCCAAAGCTCGGCCGTTTCTTCCGCGACGCCGGTAACTCTCACCGCGACCTATCTGGGAAGCTCACAGTCAACGGTGATCACACTGGAAGCCCCCACTTTGTTGGAATTGGTGGCCGCACCAACAGAGGTTGCAGGCGGCCAATCGTCACAAGGCACAGTGATTCTGGACGGTCCCGCAGGCGCTTCGGGAGATGTCGTGGGCCTTCAATCAAGCAGTTCGGCCGCGACCGCTGCCTCAACCGTAACCGTTCCCGCAGGCGAAGTCTCCGCGTCCTTCAGCATTTCGACGAGCAGCGTTTCCGCAAGCACGCCGGTTACCCTAACCGCGATCTTTAACAGCACGCAGCAAACGGCCGAACTCACCGTGAATCAACCAGCGGTCTCCACACTCACGCTGACGCCTTCCTCGGTCACGGGTGGCTCCAGTTCAAGCGGGACCTGCACGCTAACCGGCCCCGCTGCCACTGGGGGAGATATTGTCTCCCTGAGTTCAAGCACGAGCGAGGCGAGCCTCCCACCAGACGCAACCATCATCTCAGGAGCTTCCTCCGCTCAGTTCAATATCTCCACCGTGGCCGTCTCTTCCACCACGGTCGCCACCATCACCGCAACCTACAACGGCTCGCACCAAACTACTACCCTCACTTTGCTGCCCGCAGCGGTTTCCGGGCTCAGCGTCGCGCCAACCGTAATCCTAGGCGGACAAGCCGTCACCGCAACGGTTAAGCTGAACGGCCCCGCCGGCCCCAACGGCGACGTGGTGAAACTCTCATCCAGCACAACCGAAGCAGGAGTGCCTGCAACCGTCAAGGTCGCCGCAGGCGCTTCCTCCGCCACATTCAACGTCACGACAACAGCGGTTTCTTCGGTTTCAGTAGCAACGCTTAAAGCCGTTTACGGAGTCACATCTCAAACGTGCGTAGTTACGCTTATCGCAGCACCACTTACTGGCATCACCATAAGTCCGGGCCCCGTTGTCGGCGGCGCCAACTCTACCGGAACCATCCATTTAGAAGCCATTGCGGGCCAGTATGGGAACGTGAGTCAAGCTCGCTTCCAGCACTTCGGAAGCCACCGTGCCAACTACCATCACCGTTCCCACCGGGACCACATCCACCACTTTCCCAATCACGACTAGGGCCGTCTCCTCGCAATCAGTCGCAACCATCACGGCCACCTTCTGGCTGTACTCGCAAAGCACCACTCTAATCCTGCAGCCCGCGCCGATCGCAAGCCTGGGCTTCACCCCTAACCCGGTGGTTGGCGGCCAAACCACTACTGGCACCGTGCGTTTGGCCAGCGCGGCGGGCCCAACCGGAGATGTAATCCACCTTGCCTCAAACAATGGAAACGCAACGGTTCCGTCCACTGTTACCGTCCTATCCGGCCAAACATCGGCGACATTCACAGTTCACACCGTAGCCGTAGCCGCCACCAGAACCGTAACGATCACGGCCACATTTGGTACCTCTACCGTGCCTGTGACGCTAACTATTTCGCCGTGAGACGCTTCCCTTACCCGTTTCCGGTGCGAGCCGACTCTACGGGGCGCCGCCCCATTTTTACTCAGTTTGCCGCTATACTGGCAATAGCGCTATCTGCGCTTACCAGGGGAAATCAACGTGCAATTTGCAAGATTTTCAGCAGCGTCATAGCTCTAGCTGTCGCTACCTCATCGTGCTTTTCCACGTCCGCGGCGCAAGCGCCTCCGCCATAAGTGCACTCAAGGGCTGTTCTTCCGCTTTTATCGAGAACCGCGGTCAATGGGATTCCCGCGCCCTGTTCTTGTCGAGAACAAACGGCCTGAATCTATGGGTCACTAGCGATGGCCTGGTTTTCGATTTCAATATGTTCGTTCCCACAGGGGCAAAGCCTCTGGGTGACAAGCAGCCGCAAGCAGGCCAGGTCAAGGGCCATGTGGTGAAGATGAGTTTTGCTAATGCCCGCCCAACAGCAGTAGAGGGCGAAGGGCTGCAAAAGGCAAAGTTCAACTATTTCTTAGGCAACGATCAATCCAAATGGGCCACCAAGGTTCCCGGCTACTCCCAAGCAACAGCGCAAAACCCTTATGACGGCATCTCTGTCCGCTATTCCATCGAGCAAGGCGCCCCCCGGTACGATGTCATTGTAAAACCGGGCGCAGATCCAAGCCAAGTGGGAATCAAGCTTGAAGGTGCAGACGGAGCCAGAGTCCTTCCCAACGGCAACCTGGAGATCAAAACCTCAATCGGAACGGTAGAAGAGCGCGGCCTCACCGCTTATCAAGAAACCACAAAAGGCAAAACCCAGGTCCCCTGCAAATTGGTGATGGACGGCGACACCCTCCATTTTGATACCGGCGCCTACGACACCGCCAAGCCACTGGTCATCGATCCCCTCATCTTCAGCACCTTCCTGGGAGGCGATCAACTTATCCAATATGGAGGATTCTCTATGGATTCCTCCGGCAATGTCGTATGCGCCGGATATACCAACGCCGCCGACTTTCCGACCACCACCGGCGCGTACCAAACCACGCTTTCGGGAAGCCTCAATGCTGTCATCGCCAAACTCACGTCAGATGGATCGGCCCTGCTGTTCGGCACCTACCTCGGCGGCAACAATCAAACCGGCTGCTCGGGCGTGGACCTGGATTCCTCGAACGACGTTTTCGTATCCGGATACACCACGTCAACAAACTTCCCAACCACCAATGGCGCTTTTCAAGCAACGGGCAACGACGGCTACAGCGGTTTCGTCTCCGAGTTGAGCCCGGACGGAACCGCCCTTACCGCCAGCACCCTCCTTGGCGGCAGTTCGGACGATCAACTCTTAGGCATCAAATTGGATTCCGTTGGCAATGTCGTTGTCATCGGCACGAGCACTTCCAGGAATTTCCCAGTCACCAACGGCGCGTTCCAGACTTCGAACAATTCGACAACCAGCACTGGCACCGTCACGAAGTTCAATCCGAGCCTTACGGGTTTAGTGTTCGCCACCTATTTAGGCGGAAGCAAGACGGACATTCTCGGAGCCGTTGCGGTGGATTCATCGAACAATGTCGTTGTAGCGGGTGGCACAACTTCAACCAATTTTCCAACGACGACCGGCGCGTACCAGACCGCGAACAAAACCGTCAGTGGGACGGCTTTCGTTGCCAAGCTGAGTGCGAACGGCACTGCCTTGCAATTCGGCACATACCTCGGCGGAACTGGGAGTGAAGGAGCCAACGCAATTGCCCTAGATTCCTCAGCGAATGTAATTGTCGCCGGAACCACTGACTCGGTGAACTTTCCCGTCACATCCGGGGCTTACCAAGCCACGAACAATGCTGTAAGCGGCACCGGATTTGTGTCCAAGTTGAAATCCGACGGAACCGCATTGATTTTCAGCACCTTACTTGGCGGCTCAAGATCAGACGCTTGCAACTCCGTCGCCCTGGATTCCGCAAACAATGTAGCCGTAGCGGGCTCTACTTCCTCAACCAACTTCCCAACCACCGCAAATGCTTTTCAGACGGCGAACAATACGAGTGGGAGCTCCACTGGGTTCGTTAGCAAGCTTAGCTATGACGGAACCGCGCTGGTTTACAGCAGCTACATCGGCGGCAACCTTTTTGATCAATGCGACGGCATCGCTTTGGATAACTATGAAAACCTGCTGGTTGCGGGCTCTACAGAATCGGCGGATTTTCCAACTACTGCCGGAGCTTTTCAACCCAATCTTGGTAGCGCAAGCGGCACACTGTTCCTTTCGAAGCTCGGACTGCCTGCCTTCGTTCAGAGCCTTTCGCTAGCCTCCTCCACCGTAGCCTCCGGTAGCGCAGTGACCGCGGTAGTAGAGCTCTCCGCTCCCGCCGGCTCGGGAGGCGACTCGGTTTCGATCTCGGCAAATCCAAGTTCGACGGTCAACGTCCCGCCAACCGTTACCGTGAGCCCGGGAACGACTTCCTACCAATTCCAGGTAGGGACTAACTCGGTGAATTCGAGTACCCCAGTGACAATCACGGCCAGCTACGAAGGCTCATTTCAAACCGCGACGTTAACCGTTGGCGTGCCCACCGTATCGGCCCTGGACATTTCCCCGTCCACCATCATCGGCGGGCAACAATCCACGGGATTTGTGTTTCTCAGCGGCAATGCCGGATCCTCCGGAGCCACCATCACAATGGGTTCCAGCAACTCAGGCATAGCCCGAGCCTTTACGCCGGTGACCGTTGCCTCCGGCAGCGCAGCAGCCCAGTTCAACATAGTCTCCTCGGCCGTTTCATCGAGTCAGCAGATCACCATATCCGCCACTTACGGCGGCCAAGAACAAACCGCGATGATCACCGTGAATCCGCCCACCGTCTCCAGCATCACCTTCGCCCCAAGCACGATCACCGGCGGCAATAACGCGAACGGGACCTTACAACTATCCGGCCTCTCCGCCACCGCAAGCGTTACGCTGACTTCCAGCACAAGCGAAGTCACTGTCTCCAACGTGACCGTGCCTTTCGGCGTTGACTCAACCTCGATTTCCCTACCAACCACCCCGGCCTCTTCCACCACCGTGGCAACCATCACCGCCTCTTACAACAGTTCGCACCAGACAACCACCCTTACTTTGCTGCCCGCCGCCATATCCAACCTGGCGGTCTCCTTTATTCCGCCCATTGGCGGAAACTCCGCCACCGGAACCGTAACCCTCGCCGGTCCCGCCGGGTCGCATGGCGACGTAGTCAAACTGACATCGACCACTTCCGAAGTATCCATGCCTGCAACCGTAACCGTGCCCGCAGGCCAAACATCGGTTCAGTTCAGCCTAAGCTCGATCCCCGTGTCCTCCAACTCGTCCACCACCATCAAAGCCACGTTCGGGACCACATCCCAATCCATCACCATCACGTTGCTCCCTGCCCCCGTCTCAAAGATCAGCTTCAGTCCGCCTTCAGTCCTCGGCGGTCAAACCGCCACCGCAACAATCACCCTCATAAGCGCCGCAGGCGCCTACGGAAATGTAATCAAGCTGTCAACCAGCACCGCCGAAGCCCCCGTTCCCGCAACCGTGACCGTCCCCGCCGGGCAAACCTCGGTCCAAGTCCCGATCCAAACCACGGCGGTTTCCTCAACGTCGCTCGCCACAATCACCACCACGTTCGGAATATACACGCTTTCCGGAACCCTGACCATCATGCCGGCATCTGTCTCCAATCTCACCTTCGCCACAAATCCGGTGGTAGGGGGCCAGAGCACTATGGCTACCGTAATGCTAGGCAGCGCCGCCGGCCCCTATGGGGACGTGGTCAAGATTTCGTCCAGCAACGGCGACGCAATCGTTCCTGCAACGGTTACAGTGGCTTCTGGCCAAACAACGGCAAACTTCAATATCAACACGGTCGCGGTGAGTTCAAACCGCACCGTAGCCATCACGGCGACGTTCGGGACCTCCAGCGTCTCAAAAACCCTAACGATAGCACCTGGAAAATAACCATGCATCCAAATCCTAAAGCCCTGCGTTTCCTTTCCGCTGTCTCGGCACTCGCCTCCGCCGCTTGCTTTGCCGCGCCGCCTTCCGCGCTCAGCGGATCCGTCTCAAAAACGCTTGCCGGCAGTTCATCAGCCTTTATCGAGAACAAGGGACAATGGGATTCGCGCGCGCTGTTTTTGTCGAGAACAAAAGGCTTGAACCTCTGGATCACTCAGGAGGGCCCCGTTTTTGACTTCAGGGCGGGGGCGGCACTCCCTTCAGCCGAAGATCGTGAGTCCAACCGGAGGGTGCGCGAGGCTCTGGACAAGCATCCAGCTCAAGGGGATCCCGAAAGTGGCCAGGTCGTGAAGATGACTTTTTTGAATGCCCGCCCGTCCGCGGTTGAGGGAGAAAACCAACAAAAGACCAAATTTAACTACTTCATCGGCAACGACAAATCCCAATGGGCGTCCGATGTCCCCAGCTTTAGCCAAGCAGTCGCCCAAAACCCCTATGACGGCGTTAGCATCCGCTATTCCATAGATCAAGGCACGCCCAGGTATGACCTCATCGTTAAACCAGGCGCGGACCCATCCCAAGTAGGAATCAAGATCGAAGGCGCGGATGACGCCCGGGTCCTTCCCAACGGAAACCTGGAACTCCGGACCTCGCTAGGAACGGTTGAGGAGCGTGGCCTCACCGCCTTCCAAGAGACCCCCAACGGCCGCACCGAGGTCCCCTGCCGCATGGTGATGGACGGCAACGTGATGCATTTCGACACTGGCGCCTACGACGCCAACAGACCGCTCGTCATTGACCCGTTGATCTTCGCAACCTACCTTGGTGGAAGCGCAACGGAACTTTGCCGTGGTGTGGCCCTTGACTCGTCGGGAAACGTCGTTGTGGCAGGGCAGACGTCGTCGGCTAACTTTCCAACAACCACGGGTGCTTATCAGCAGGGGTATCCAAGCGGTAACTCTAACTCAACCGGGTTCGTTGCAAAGCTCAGTTCGGACGGGGCAGCTTTGCTGTTCAGCACCTACCTCGGCGGTAATGACGTCGATGCTTGCCTCAGTCTTGCTTTGGATTCCTCAAACGACTTGTTTGTGACGGGCCAAACTGAATCGACAAACTTTCCGACCACGGCAGGCGCCTTCCAGACCACCAACCATAGCTCGGGCGGGGCGGCCTTTATGGTTGAACTTAGTGCGGATGGTACGACTTTGCTCGCCGGCACCTATCTTAGTGGCAGTTTAGAGGAGCTTGGTCGAGCCATTGCTTTGGACTCGTCGGGCAACCCCGTCTTGGCAGGCACAACTTATTCGCCGGACTTTCCCACTACTGCCGGTGTCCTGATACCAAGCCCTCCCAATGGTTCCAATTCTGGTTTTGTTGCCAAGCTAAGCTCCGATGGGACGACCTTGATGTTTGGCACCTATCTCGGCGGCAACGGCGGCGATGCGAGTAACGACCTGTGTGTGGACTCGCAAAACAATGTTACCGTCGTTGGGGTTACATCGTCATCGAACTTTCCAGTCAGCGCCGGCGCTTATGAGCCTAATTTGCCGAGCAGCGCAGTTGGCGCCGCTTATGTGGTTAAGCTAAGCCCAGACGCCACGGCCCTGGTGAGTGGCTCTTACCTTGGAGGCAATGCAGAATCCGTGGCGGAAGCGGTTTCCTTGGATCCTTCCGGCAACGTCGCGGTATCCGGATATACAAGCTCAAACAACTTTCCAACCACCACCGGGGCCCTCCAAACGGTAAATAACAATGTTGGCTCAGCGGGATTTGTCTCCAAGCTAAGCTCCGATGGAACAACGTTGCTGTCCAGCACTTATCTAGGGGGCAGCGGCTATGCAGGGCTGAATATGAACGAAACGGGTGATGAGTGCAACGCGTTAGCTACGGACTCGGCCGGGAACTTCGTCGTTGCCGGATATACCGACTCGACGAACTTCCCAACCAGTACCGGCGCATTGCAAAGCACGAACGCAAATTTATTCGGAACTGGATTCTTAGCGAAAATCAGCGCGGACGGAACAACGCTGATGTACGGTACCTATTTTGGGGGAACGGCTCACATGGTATCCCTGAAGCGCCTGGAGATTCCTGCAATGCTCTGGCGCTAGATTCGTTCGGAAACGCGGTCATTGCGGGGCAAACCAACTCAACGAACCTCCCTACAAGCCAAGGAGCGTTCCAGTCATCGAATAATGCAGACAACGAAACTGGCTTTGTGGCCAAGCTCGGACTACCGCCTTACGTCACCGGCGTGAGCGTCGCCCCATCTTCCCTAACCGGAGGACAGAGCGCCACGGGAACCGTCCAAATCTCCGCCCCCGCCGGGTCCGGCGGCGATACGATCTATCTTTCTACCGGTGGCAGCGCCGCCGCAACCGTTTCCCCAACTGTAACGATTCCCAAAGGCTCGACCACCGCTAGCTTCTCGATCACAACTTCTCCAGTTTCAGCGAACGCAGTTGTCACCGTCACCGGCTCCTACCTCGGCTCGTCGGAATCGGCGGCACTCACTGTGTCCCGCCCCACGCTTTCTCTCCTCGTGCTAAGCAACGACTCGGTTGTAGGAGGGCAGAGCGTTACGGGAACGGTTTATCTCGCGTCGCCTGCAGGGCCAAACGGAGCGGTAGTTACCCTTGGAGGCTTTTACCAGGCCTACACACTCCCATCGGTGACGATCAGTGCCGGAGCCACTTCTGCGCAATTCACGGTAACCACAGGCCCAGTGGCCTTCACCGATTACGGATCGATCTATGCCGACTATAACGACGGCCAAGTGACCGCAAACTTCACCGTCAACCCGCCCACAGTTCTTTCAGTATCTGCCACGCCAAGTTCTGTCGTGGGTGGGGCGAATTCTTTGGGAACGGTAACGCTTACGGGACCTGCCGGCGGTGGCGAGGCTCCCAAACGCACGCCGGGTGGAGGACGGGGTGGCGTGTTCGTTCAATTATCCTCGAACACTTCGGAAGTAACGGTGCCGTCAGAAGTTGAAGTTTTGACCGGCAACACGATGGCCGGCTTCAACATCCAAACGGTCCCCGTCTCCACCACAAGCGTCGCAACCATCACCGCCTCGTATAACGATACTTCGCAGACCACGACAATCACTTTATCGCCTTCGACGATTTCTAAATTCAGACTTCTATCCGGCCGTCATTATCGGGGGCCAAAGCACAACGGGAACGGTAACCATCGCCGGCCCCGCCGGCAGCACCGGAAATACAATTAAGCTATCGAGTAGCACCGCTGAAGCAACGGTTCCCGCAACCGTGAAGATTGCCTCCGGCCAAACCTCGGTCCAGTTCACCGTGAGCACCATCGCCGTCTCATCCGACTCGGTAGCCACCATCAAAGCAACTTTCGGCGCAATCTACCAAACCGCAACTGTAACCCTCCTGCCCTCGCCGGTAAGCACCATCACGTTTAACCCCAACTCAATAGTAGGCGGTCAAAACGGCTCATGCACCATCACGTTGACTGGCAAAGCCGGCCCCTATGGAAACGTCATCAAACTCGCGGCCAGCACCGCCGAGCTAACCGTTCCCCCAACCGTCACAGTCCCCGCCGGCACAAGCTCTTACACCTTCAACGTGCCAACTGTTCCAGTCTCCTCGAACTCGCAAACGACAGTTACGTCTACCTTTGCCCTGGACTCCCATTCCACCACGTTAACGCTAAGGCCCGCGACCCTAATCACCCTGACCCTACCAACAAGCCCGGTAGTCGGCGGCCAAACGGCAACCGGCTCAGTCCAGCTATCAAGCGTGGCCGGGCAGTATGGAAACGTGGTGAAGATCAAATCGAGCAACGGCGACGCCACCGTCCCTGCCACTGTTACAGTTCTTGGCGGCCAAGACTCCGCGCAGTTCACCATTCACACAGTTGCGGTCAGTTCCAACCGAACTGTAACCATCTCGGTTACGTTCGGAACCACAACTCTAAGCAAGTCTCTGACGATAACTCCCTGAAACGGCAAATGGCCAGGCTCCTTTCTGTTCCGGGGGGCAGAAAGGAAAAAACATTCGCTGGAGCTTTTGATACGACAGAGTCTCACATTGGGTCGCTGATGTTCCCAGGCATAAAAACCAGTACCCGGAAGGTCTCAACTCGGTGCAGAACGTAAGCTTCGAAGCCGAGATTGAAAGGAGGGGACGACAGTTTCCTGCCGCCCCGGGAACCTTAACATGTCGGACTGCACCACCATTCGTCGTGCCACTTTGCTGGCGACAATCGGCATTGCGTCGACATCAATCGCCGCTTTCCCCACCACGAACGGCCAATCGGCGGACAAGTCCGTCGCCAACGGCTCTGCGGCCTTCGTCGAGAACCGTGGACAATGGGACTCTCGAGCCCTCTATCTTTCCAGTTTAAACGGGACGAACCTCTGGATCACTCAGGAAGGCCCGGTCTTCGATTTCCGGAAGTTTATCCCGGCCGCCCCACCCATGCGTTCAGGCAAATTCTTGGTCCCAACGGGCTATTTTAAGGGCCACGTTGTTAAAATGAGTTTCGTCAACTCTGGCCCAACCATGGTCGAGGGCGCGGGCAAGCAAAAGGCCCAGTTCAACTATTTCTTTGGCAACGACGAAGCCCGCTGGGCATCTAAAGTTCCGTGCTTCTCAGAAGCCGTTGCGAAACAGCCCTACGACGGCATTTCTGTCCGATACTCCATTGACCAGGGCGCGCCGCGATACGATGTGATCGTAAGGCCAGGCGCCGATCCCTCCCAAGTCGGAATCAAGATCGAAGGCACGGACGGCGCACGCGTCCTTCCGGACGGAAATCTCCAGCTCAAAACATCCCTCGGCGACATTGAAGAGCGTGGCCTTACCGCTTATCAAGACACCCCAGGCGGCCGAACTCAAGTCCCCTGCAGAATGGTGATGGACGGCAACACGGTTCATTTCGATACCGGGGGCTACGATACGAATAAGCCCCTAATCATAGACCCATTGGTTTTCAGCACCTTTCTGGGCGGCAGTGAAGAGGACCTTGGCTACGCGGTCACGCTGGATTCATTGAACAATGTTTATGTAACGGGTGAGACCTACTCGCCGGATTTTCCCATAACTGTCGGCGCTTATCAAACCTCCTATAAGAATACGCGCGGCACTGGTTTCGTTTCCAAACTCAGTGCCAATGGCTCGACGCTCCTGGACAGCACCTTTCTCGGCGGAAGCGGCCAAAACGGGGACGATTACGCTCAGGCAATAGCATTGGACTCAGACGGCAACGTTCTTGTCGCGGGCATTACGGGATCAACCAACTTTCCGACGACTACTCATTCGTTTCAAACCGCCAGCAAAAACCCTTACGGAACGGCCTTTGTTTCGAAACTCAGTTCCGACCTTTCAACATTGGCAGCGAGCACCTTTCTTGGCGGCTCCGGTGGGGACGCAGCCAACGACTACATCGACGGGCTCGCCCTGGACTCTTCGAACGACGTCTTTGTTGTTGGGCTAACCGGATCGACCGATTTCCCGGTGGCCACCCACGCTTTTGATGCGGCAAACGGTAATCCCAAGGGCACTGGCTTTATCGCCGAACTCAATCCGGCCTTAACCTCTGAGACGTACGGGACCTATCTGGGCGGCAGCGGCGCGGATAACACTTACGACGTGGTTTACGGGGTCGCGGTGGATTCGTCGGATAACGTTGTCGTTGCGGGATTTACCGGCTCTACGGACTTGGGCACAACCACCGGCGCCTACCAAACCACCAATTCCAATCCCCAGGGCACGGCCTTTGTCGGCAAACTGAACTCCACGCTGTCAGGCGCACTTTTTCTCACCTATCTGGGCGGCACCGGCGGATTAGACTATGGCTACGACTATTGTGCCGGCGTAGAGTTGGATACTTCCGGTAATCCGGTCGTATGTGGCTACACGGGCTCCTCTGACTTCCCCACCACCAGCGGCGTCCTGCAAACATCGAACTTGAATTCGGATGGCACAAGCTTTGTGGCCAAATTGAATTCAACCGGATCCGCGCTAGTCTTCAGCACCTATCTCGGTGGATCCGGAGGCAAGAACTATGGATACGACGAGGCGTATGGAGTTTCCCTGGACCCATCCAACAACGTTGCGGTTACGGGAATCACGGCTTCAATCAACTTCCCGACCACGCCTGACGCTCTACAGGCCACGAACTTGAACTATTACGCAACCGGGTTTATCACTGAGCTTAGCGCGGATGGATCATCGCTCATTTACAGCTCTTACCTGGGCGGCAGCGCATCGTACTCCTACGATTACGGAGCAGGCTTAGTTGTCGATTCTCTGGGGAACAACGTAGTGGTCACGGGATATACGGGATCAGAAGACTTTCCCACCAGTGTTGGCGCATACCAGACTACTGACGGTGCCGCCGATGGCACCGCCTTCGTCACAAAGCTCGGTCTCTACCCAGACGTCACGGGCATCAGCGTGGATCCTGGTTCAGTAACCGGCGGCGAGAATGCCGGCGGATTTGTTGAGCTCTCAAACAATGCGGGCGCCGGCGGCATTACCGTTTCTCTTTCAGCTGGCGTAAGCGCAGCAGCAAGCGTTCCGGCTACGGTGGTGGTACCAGCCGGGTCGAATTACGCACCCTTTACCGTTCAAACTTCGGCAGTCTCCGTGAGCAGCCTTGTGACGATCACGGCCAGCTATCAGGGCACTTCTCAAAGCACAACGCTTACCGTTGGCTTGCCTTCGGTCGCTGTTGTGACCGTAACACCCAACGCAGTAGTTGGGGGTCAAAACACAACAGGAACGGTCTTTCTAACAGATCCGGCGGGACCATCCGGAGCGGTCGTGACCCTGTCGACAAACCTACCGGCCTTGAGTGTGCCGCTTACGGCAACCGTGCAACCGGGCGATGATTCGGTGGAATTCACGGTTACAACTCCCGATGTGTCTTCGAGCGCTTCGTATTACGTAAACGCGTCCTACAACAACACAAACCTCTCCGCTGGTCTTAATGTGCTCCCTCCTTCGGTCGTTGGCATTACAGTCGCTCCAACTGCCGTTACGGGTGGCGCAGCGGCGAACGGAACGGTAACGCTGGGGGCGCCGCGGGTCCTTCCGGCGAAGTTGTGTCACTGAGCTCCAGCACAACAGAGGCGGCAGTTCCCACCACGGTTATGGTTTTGGCCGGGAACGAAACCGCCCAATTCACGATCAACACGGTAGCCGTTTCCTCCAGCGCGCGGGCCACGATCACTGCCACCTACAGCTCAGTATCTCAGACCGCGACCCTGACCGTCTCTCCTGCGGCCGTTTCGGGTCTGAGCGTTGCAACCACCGTGTTTTTAGGCGGGGGCTCCACAACGGGCACCGTCACATTAGCTGGGCCCGCGGGCCCCTATGGTGACGTCGTGAAGCTCTCTTCAAACTCGGTACGGGCAACGGTGCCCGCCACGGTCGAGGTCGCAGCAGGGGCGACTTCGGCCACATTTAACGTTCAGACCAGTGCGGTTTCCTCCGTCTCGGTAATGACTCTCACCGCGACTTTTGGCTTGTCATCCCAATCTTGCCTTGTGTCGGTTTTGGCCGCACCGCTGTCGAGCGTGAGCATAGCCCCCGGCTCGGTGGTTGGCGGGAACAATGCCACCGGCACGCTGTCACTTGAAGCGGTGGCGGGGCCCTATGGAAACGTGATAAAGCTCGCTTCCAACTCAGCCAACGCGCCAGTCCCCGCCACCGTCACCGTCCCTGCAAGCAATACTTCGGCGACTTTCACGATCGCGACAAAGGCGGTTTCGTCTACGAACGTCGTTACCGTTACGGCCACGTTTTGGCTGTATTCGCAAACCACGACCTTTACCGTGACGCCGGCGTTGATCTCCAGCCTCAGCTTCGCCCCCAACCCGGTGGTCGGCGGCCAAACCACGACGTCGACGCTTCACCTCTCCGGGGCGGCAGGACCAACCGGAGATGTAGTCAAGCTTTCCTCGAACAGCGCCTATGCGGCCGTTCCATCCAGCGTCACCGTTCCGCCAGGCCAATCATCGGTCACGTTCCTTGTGCACACAGTTACGACGAGCAGCAGCAGAACCGTTTCGATCACGGCAACTCTAGGCGCATCCACGGTCACGGTCCCCCTGGCGCTGAGTCCCTAAGTGTGGCCTAGTTGGCCGTCATACCAACGATCAATAACGGCTTCCACGGCAGGCTTGCGGTGTCTAGCTCAGAGGCGGGGTAATAGTGTGTTTGCAGAAGCGGCTGGGCTTCTTTGGCTCTTGGTCCCGCCTTCACGCGGAACTCGGTGACGCCGCCAGTATCATCGGAGGTAGTGTCTGTTCCGATAATGCCTCCGCCGAGAAAGGCGAAGGTCTGGACGTGGACGACCGTGTTCGCCTCAAACAACTCAGGGCCGTGCGTATCCCTAAGCGACTCGGCCTTGAACAGGAATACAGCGGGGCCGGTTGGCTCATACGTAAAGCCGCTTTGCGCTACGGCGGCGACTGCCAAGGAAGAACAAGACAAACAAATCAATGAGCGCAGCACGGTACCACTAAGAATATCAAGAAACGTGCCTACGCGGGGGTTGGAATGATTAGTTGGTTAGGGGTAAGCGCCAGGATTGAGCAAGTCAGATATGTCCGGTTCTCGGGCCACTACCGTTACCGGATGTTGAAATACTTCGCTTCGGGATGGTGAACGACGATCGCCGAAGTGGATTGCTCGGGCACCAGCATGAACTCTTCGGTCAGCTCGATGCCGACATCCTCGGGTTTGAGCAGTTCGAAAAGTTTGCCCTGGTCTTCCAAGTTTGGACAGGCAGGATAACCGAACGAGAATCGTGCGCCCCGGTACTTCGCGCTGAACAGGAGCTTTAGATCTTCCGGGTCTTCGGCGCCAATCCCCAACTCGTTACGCATCTGCTTGTGCCAATACTCGGCAAGCGCCTCTGCGCTTTCCACGCCCATGCCATGCGTGTAGAGGTAGTCCTGAAACTCGCCGGCCTCGAACAACTGCCTTTCCAGCAGGGAGACATCGCTGCCAATGGTCACAATGCTGAACCCGACAACGTCGGTCTCGCCCGCCCCTTTGGCTCTAAAGAAATCGCTGAGGCATAGACGCCGGCCGTCCCGCTGCCTTGGGAAGGTAAAGCGCAGGCGTTCTCTTTCGCAGTCTTCCTCGTAAATGATCAGGTCGTTTCCTTCGGAATGGCATGGGAAGTAGCCCCACTTGACCTTCGGCTTCAAAACTGCGGCAACTTCATTCTGCATCCGCTCAAAAATAGGCCGCACATTTGTCTCGAGCCAGGCGTTGAACTCCGGCATGTCCATGCCTTCTTGGCGTTTGAACTGCCACTGGCCGCGCCACAGTGCGACGGTGTTGATGAACTTGAAAATCTCGAAGGGGTCGAACTTGGTGTGCTTACGAACGCCATAGAACGGAAGCTTGGGCGAAGGCACATCTTTGGCGACGTCGCTTACCACGCCGTCGAACACGTAAAGCGCGGAATCTTTTTCGTCCACCCGGTGGCTGCGGACGCGATCGTACACTTGCTCATTGGCTCCATCCGTTTCGGATGTCAAGCTAAGACTCGATCCACCACCGGAAGGGGCTTCCCCGCTTGCGATTCGCTCCATGAGATGCAGCCCTTCAAAGGCATCTTGGGCGTAAAAAACATCGCCCTTATACTGCGACCTCAGGTCTTTCTCCACGTAGCCCCGTGTGAGAGCCGCTCCGCCCAGAATGACCGGGTATCCGGAGAGCCCGCGCTCATTCATTTCCAGGAGGTTGTCCCGCATGATCACGGTGCTTTTGACAAGCAGGCCACTCATGCCGATGACTTGGCAGTCGTGCTCTTTGACTTTTTCCAAGATCGAGTTGATCGATTGCTTGATGCCAATGTTGGCGACCCGGTACCCATTGTTGCTGAGGATGATATCAACGAGGTTTTTCCCGATATCATGCACGTCTCCTTCTACCGTTGCGAGCAAAATAGAGCCCTTTTCAGCCCCATCCGCCTTTTCCAGGAGCGGCTCAATAAAACGGACCGCGGTTTTCATCACCTCGGCGCTTTGAAGCACAAACGGAAGCTGCATCTTGCCCGAGCCAAAAAGCTCGCCCACCGTTTTCATACCGTCCAGCAAGAGTTCGTTTATAACGGCGAGCGGCTCATATTCCTTGAGCGCCTCGTTCAAATGGGGTTCCAAGTTCTTCTTAACACCATCGACGATGTGCTTTTTCAGCTTGTCTTCAATCGAAAGGCCGTCGAACGCATTCGCGGACTCACTTGTTGCCTTGACGTTTTCAAATCGAGCCATCAGCTCGATAAGGGGATCGTAGGTGCAGGTCTTCTCTTCCGGTGTCTCTGCCTGCATCATCCGGCAAATTGTACCTAGCCCGTGGTTTTGCGGGAATTGCCGCAAGAGGGGTAGCCCTTAATCAGCAATAAGGTGGCAGAAAGGGAGCTGTTTTGTATACAATATAGGGCGAAGGTCTTGAGGTTGCATTTGCTCTCCCCTTGGCAACTCTCGGGCCTTCTTTCACTTTTTTGCGTTCTACTCTCCAGGGTTGATAGCGCGGTCCGGAAGGCGGACAAACTCCATCGCAAGGTTTCCTTCAGGGGTTAGAATGAAGGCGTTTTTTCCATGCCATGCGACCGTTCCATTGAGGTCAGCCGCGCCCTTTCCAGATTGCTTGGCATGCTCCTCCAGCGTCCGCAAGTATTGAATGATCTTCGGGTTGACGCCCTTCGGCGCACTGATATCCGTTTTTAGAGCGGCAACCG
Organism: uncultured archaeon; assembly: GCA_963829965.1. Taxonomy (GTDB): domain Bacteria; phylum Armatimonadota; class Fimbriimonadia; order Fimbriimonadales; family Fimbriimonadaceae; genus DASXZH01. The sequence continues at coordinate 103,867 of CAWHLK010000025.1, forward strand.
TGAGCCTATCTCCTTCAAGTCTGTACGTCCCGGCCACGGAAGTCTTTGGGCCCTTAACATCCGTCCAGTAGCGCTCGAAGCTGAAAGTGCCGTCCTTTTTGAACTCCAGGAAAATACCTCTCGGCGCAGGAACGCCCGCGTGCCATTTGCCGACGACGGGCCCATTGGGAGGCCGGCGTATCGGTGGCTTGGGAGCTTCGGGTTTGCAACCTGCCAGGGTGCTTACAAAAAATAGTACCAAGAGTGTTTCGAGACTTGGCCGCATCCTACCTCTGAGTATGGCGTCGGCCTCTGCCAAACTAATGCGCGGGGTCCCCGTAAAGAACGCCGCGGCCATGGATTCCCACGTACACGCGCCCATAAATCCTCGGGTCGCCGTCGATCTGCAGGATCAGAGCAAAGCGATGTTGGTCGTCGTTGATGCGGGTCCATGTCTTGCCTTCGTCATCTGAGCGGTAGATCGCATCCAGATCTCCGGCAGCCCCGGCGAAATATAACGCGGGGAAATTTTCACCCGGAGCGGCTTTGCCAAATCCAAAGGCGTGGACGACCTTTATATTTGGATCCTTGTTCCAGGTCTGACCGGAGTCCGTGGAATGATACAGGCCCTCGTGAGCCGCCACCCAAAGGTCGCCCTCTTTGCCTGGCGTCGCGTAAAGGTGATCCTGGCCTCCACGGTTATCTCCACGGTCGCCTCCTGGAACGGGCAAGCCTCCCGGAAGCTCCATCGCTGAAGTGGTAAACGTGGCGCCACCGTCGGTGCTGGTAAGCAGTTTGCCGGCGAACAGGGACATCCCATAGAACTTGTTTGGATTAACGCCATCCGCGATTGCTTCCGAACCGCTTGGCAGACCTTGGCACTTGGACCAAGTTGTGCCGTTGTCACGAGTAAGATAGGAGCCGGAGCCCAAGTTCCAAACCCAGTTCTTGCCGTCGTCAGAGACGGCAATCCTCCCAGCCGTGGCCCTTGGCACGGGCACGCCGACGGTTGGTTGCCAAGTTTTGCCGCCATTCAGCGAATAGCCGATCGTGCCGGTCATGCCGCCATACGGCGATCCCACTCGAACCACCACATTGGGGGCGTCTCCTCCACAGGCAACACTCGTCGTGTTGCCGAACCTGGGGTTCTCGTAGTTGCCTTCCGGAGAAGGCCTGTCTAGGTCCCAGTGGACGAAACCACCGTAATCACCGATCGCGCTGATGAGATGAACGCCAGACTTGGAGACGCCATTTGAAGGGCCACCGTTTCCTCGATGCCTTTGCTCATCACGCTCCAATGCGTTGCTCGCCCTTGGTCAGCTGCGGAAAGGTCGAATGTTTCGTATCCTCCGTAGCCGGTTGTGAACATGGCATGGTTAGGATCGGCCGGGTCGACCTCGACATCGAACAGCCAATGGATCGGAGTCTTTGCCACGTCAGGGGCGCCACTGAAATCGTAGACCGCCTGGTGCATCAGCGGCTTCCAGGTCGCACCGCCATCAAGGGAGCGAAAGACTTCGTCGCCACCTGGCCGGTAGATGGAACTGGTGACAAGCACATTGGGGTTTTGCTTCTCCACCGAGACGCCACCATAACCAAAGCCGTGCTCTTGGGTCGGTTTTTGGGGTGTGATATTAGTCCAATCGCCGGTCTTGGTGTCCAACTTCCAAACCGCGCCGTCGCGCATCGGGCTGGGGCCCGCGGTTGATATCATCGCCTCGTAAAGAACGCCATTCGAGGCAAGCACCATTCGAGTTGGACAGAGGTTGGTTGGCTCGCCTGGAACGGCCCGCCAACTGGCGCCATCATCCGTGCTTCGGAATAGATTGTTTTGGCCGGAGGTTGAAACTGCGGCGTAGATCGTACTACTTCCCTTGCCTGGTAGCCCGCTTCGAGGATCGAATACCACAGATACGATGCCCACGCTTTGCGTTCGGTACCACTCACCCGAATCAAGGTCGTCTTGCGTTGGCTCGGAAGGCTTCCAAGGAAAGTTCTCTACATGGCTCCAGGATGCGGCGCGGTCCTTGCTCAGCCAAAAGCCCAGCCTTGCGCGAACCGAAATAGAGGACCCTGCCATCGTTGGGGTCTACTGCCAGACGTTCGCCGTTGCCGCGGCCGTTTTCGTTTCCGCCCATTTTGAATGGCACGTCGGCACGCTGAAAGGTTTTGCCGCGATTGCTTGAACGCAGGATTGCGCCGTTGGGGGGTCGTTGAGTTCGTGTACGTGCGCGCACGCCATGTAAAGACGGTTTGAGTCGGAAGGGTCCAAGGCGATGCTTTCGACTCCCATCAGGTTGATATCCTTCCAACCGGCCCAATCCAGTAGCGGAATCCACTCTTTCGCTTTATCGTCCCAACGGTATGCCCCGCCGATATCCGTCCGGGCATAGCGAACGCCTTTCGCGGTGGGATGAAAAATGATTCCATCCACAAACCCACCCCCCACCATTTGCACACTTTTCCAGGTGTAGGGCTCGGCCGTCTGAGCGGGACGCTCGCGCGGGCACAAACCAGGCTTGTAATTGCCAAAACGAATGGCGCGTTTCTCTTCATTGAAAATCCCCTGTATACGATTGATATAACGGTATACCACACCTGCGGGGTCAAGGGCAAAGGGTGGGGATACAGGCGTGGAAACGCAAGCAGGTTGCGGAGGAGTGCCATTATAGCGGAATCGTGTGACTGGTCCAACTTGTCCGACCCGCCAGACAAGTCGTTGAGCAAAACCTAAAGGGAGCGCACTCCTTTGCCCTCAAAGGCGCAATAAGAGTAACCCTGGTAAAAATACTTGCTAATTGCCCTGCTTTCGCACACAATGAGAGCTAATTCTTCGTTTTCGTGAGATCGCAAGAGCCTTAGCATCAAATAGCCTTGTGGGTGCGTCCGTTCATTAACGCAGGACGCGCCGATACTAAGTGGTCTGGCGAACACGAAATAGGGTTGGCCGCCGAGGTGGAGTTCAGGATGAACGCAAACCCGTCTCGAGGGCCAATGTCCGTGTTCTGCGGACTATAAAATCGCATAAAGACTGAAATTGGAGGACCTCATGGAAGAGACGGAACTCCAGGATAAACCTGGATTATTTACAAAATTAGCCGGCATGTTTACGCGTGCCGAAGAAGACGACATTGAAGAGATCGGCGAAAAGAATCGGTCTTTCGAGCTAAGGACGGCATATAAATACCACGTGACAGTAAGAAGGCAGATCGTATCATTCGAAGACGCATTGGCGGCCGCAAACGGTTTTAAACGGGGCGAGCAACAGATTCTAAACCTCTCCGCTACAGAGCCCACTCTTCGGCAGAAAATTGTGGATTTCATGTGCGGCGTCAACTTCGCTCAAGAAGGTTCCTGGGAGGAAGTTGGCGAGCACGTTACCTCGTTGTTCCGGCAAGCGTGTTTGTCGAGGTGGCGTCTGCGTCTCCCCCGCGCGAACGCAATCCGAAACAACTAGTCGGTCAACCGCAAACCTTACGTATAAACGGTAAATCGATAAGTTGCAACAGCCCGATCGACTCTTTCGTCGATCGGGCTTTTAATCGTTTCTCACCGCGTTAACAACCGGTGGAGTCGACTCTTGACTTCCGGCCACTCGCTGGCCACTATTGAATATCGCAAGGAATCGCGGGGCGTGTAATCGGCAGCCAATCGGTTCGACCGGAGCAGGCCCTCGAACTTAGCTCCGATCCTTTGAAGTGCCTCGCTGGATCTCTGGTTGCGGGCATCGGTAAGGAAGCTAACGCTCATGGTCTTCCAGGTCTCAAATGCGTAGGTGAGCATTAGGAGTTTTGCTTCGGTGTTGGCATGGGTCCGAATTGCGGACTTCGTCAACCAGGTGTACCCGATCTCGCAAGTATCTACGAATCTGGCTTCACACCGCGGATGATCTGGCGGCCATGCCCAGCGATCGATATTCCAGAACCGGGTCGAGCCGATTACTTGGCCGTCCTCCAGCCGAACGGTAGCAAAAGGGGCCGCGGTTTCAGCTTTGCGCCAAGATATCGCGGTAGCGACATACCGCCGACAACCCTCCTCGCCTTGAGGTACAAGACTCCATCCATATAGAGAAGGGTCAACCCCAGAGGCCTGCGCCAAACCCTTCACATGGCGTTCCTGCAAGGGTTCGAGCTTCACATAATTGCCGGAAAGCACGAAATCTAAAGATTCCATGCCTCCCAGTATAAAGCGAAGTTCTTCAGATTGAGCGCCGGCCGGCCGAGATGCCCAAGATCAGAGAGACCAAGAACATCGCAACGAATACCCAGAACAGGATAACGGCAATTCCGGAGGCGGCGGTTGCGATTCCACCAAAACCTAACACTGCGGCGATAATCGCGACGACGAAGAAAATCAAAGCATATCTTAACATTTAGTGTTCTCCCGACTCCAAAGTGGAGCTTCTATATAGATAGACTCGCGATGGCAGGCATGCCTAAGTAGCTAGATTTGACTACGGCAAGCCTTGAAGGGGAACACGGGTCGAGCCGGGGAGGTTTGCTCCCCGGACTCAGAGGGGTTTCTAGTCGAGAAAAGCCGGTTCGCGCTCAACGGGAACGTTGACCGCGCCGTTCGTATGCACGGGCCTACCATGATGGGGCATGAACTCCGGATAGGCTGGTCCGCCCATTTCTGCAATGTCCAGACCGATGATTTCGGCGTCCGCAGTGGGCCGAAGCCGCATGAACAGACTTTGAATCTTGAAGAATGCGAACGCGCTTCCGAAAGCCCAAGCCATGCAGGCCACTGCCGCAATGCCTTGTGCCGCGATTTGGTGAGTATCTCCGTAAAGCAAGCCGGTAACGCCCAGGTTTGCCTTGCCGAGATAGGTCGTTGCTCCAACCCCGTTCCAGCCCTGACCCCAGGTGCCGTCAGCGAAGATGCCGACAGAGATCACGCCCCAGATTCCGCAAATCCCGTGGACGGAGACCGCACCAACCGGATCGTCGATTCCTCTCTTGTCGAAGAAGGCCATGGAGATCGGACAGATCAAGCCTGCGATGAGGCCGATCACGACGGCTGACCACGTGTTGACAAAGGCGCACGGAGCGGTAATTGCCACGAGACCGGCCAGAAGGCCGTTCGCCGACATGCCAGTGTCGAAATGTTTCGTCTGCCGGTACATGTAATACATTGCGGCAACCGCGCCGGCTCCGGAGGCCAGCAGCGTATTTACCGCGATCACCGCGATCCGAAGGTTTCCGCCGCCTACTGCGCCGAGCGTTGAGCCGGGATTGAAACCAAACCAACCAAAGGCCAAAATGAGCGCTCCAACCACCGCCATAGGAATGTGGTGGCCGGGAATGTTATTGGAACTGCCGTCTTTGTTGTATTTGCCGATTCTCGGACCGATCACCATGATGCCGGCGAGAGCGACAAATCCACCGACTGCATGAACAACGCTGGAACCGGCAAAGTCAACGGCTCCGTGTCCGAGGCCGGCAAGCAGGCCGAGGCTGGCGAGACCGCCGCCTCCCCACATCATGTGGCCATAAATCGGATAACAGATAATCGAAATAAAGAGCCCGTAAACAAGGAAGGCCTTGAACCTCCAGCGCTCTGCCATGCCGCCGGTTGGAATGGTGGCAGCCGTGTCCATGAACACCATTTGGAAAAGGAACATCGTGGCGATGCCAACGTCGTAAAGGTTCCCACCCAAAAGCGGGGTGTTCCATCCAAGGATCCCGAAGCCGCCCGGGGCAAACTCCTTGCCATTCAGAACATTTAGGCCGCCCAAACTTGGGGGCCCTCCAATTTTTGAAGCGGCGAGACTCCCGAACATGATCGCAAAGCCGCCCAGCCAGAACCCGAGCATGCCAACCGGATAGATGATCAGGTTCGTCATCATGACGTGACAGGCGTTTTTCGCGCGGCAAAATCCTGTCTCCACCATGGCAAAGCCAACCTGCATGAACATAACTAAGAACCCCGTTATGAGGGTCCACATGATGTTCAAGGCAACTTGGGTTTGCCCAACTCCATTGGCCAGGCCCGCCGCCAAGGGCTCTTTTTTGGCTTGGTCGTTATAAGTATCAAGCGCCTTTTGCTTATCCGACTTGGTTTTGGCGTCATCGGAATCTTGCGGCGCGGGAGGCACGAAGTTATTACCGCCCGCATCCTTGACGTCGCCCGCAGCGCCGGTTACCAGGCCACTGGGGTCTCCTTTGGGGCCATCCGCCCAAGCGCGAACGTTGCCAAACACGGCAAGGATGGACATAGCTACCCACGCAAGCAAAAGCCCCCGCGAGATGGTTCGCCTGTTCGTGCGAAAAAATCCTAACATCGGCTGGCACCATTAGATGCGGTCGAACCAATATGCGCTCGTGTTCTTAAAGCGTAACCGTACATAAACAAAACCCCCAAGGCCGTATGGTTCGCTTCTTTGCGATATTGAGCGTCAGTGCGGATATTAAGAAAACGTTATTTTACGACAGATCGCTTCAAATGCCAATGGCAAAATGGCAAATGACTGCTAAGGTAAGTACAACGTGTATCACATCGTAATCCCAAAACTTTAACCTTGGAGATTTGAACTCAATGAAGGGGAGCGGGTAAGGCTAAAATCAGCACGATGGGGCCACAAAGGAGCGTCCGTGCATTCCAGAGTCTCCTTCCCATAGCCGTTGCCCAGGATGCGTCTAGGCGTGTAGCGGCCCGATTGCAGCCGGTTCCTAATGAAATCTTTATATGCCGAAAAACTCTGTGTTATAGGGTGGCCGTTGACGGATTCCAGGTCCACGGCCGGGATAGGGTAAACCTCAACGATGCTTAATCCTTACGATATGTCGGTCCTACGATCAAAGCTCAATTCAGGCGACCCGGTCGATTCTTCACGAGCGGTTTACACTCTCGCACGGCACATCGAAACCTTGGAAAGACGTATTGCAGAACTTGAGCGGCTGGTTGCCGAATTAGACGCGGAAAAAGCAGACCGGGATTAGTGGGGCTCCCCTTCCAGCACGTCAAATACGTGAAGCACCGTCGGAAAGACCGCGGCCATTGCATCCTGCACGCCAGCAGGCGAACCGGGGAGACAAAGAATGAGGGACTTCCCTCTGATTCCCACCACCGTACGGCTTAGCATCGATCTTGGGTTCGTTGTAGCGCCGTAAGCGCGGATGGCTTCTTCCACTCCATTCAGCCTCTTCTCAATGAGTTGAATCACCGCTTCCGGAGTCACGTCCCTCGGGCCCACTCCTGTGCCTCCGGTAAAGGCAATGACGCTGGTCTTCGCTTCCTTAAGTGCGGTTTGAATGGCAAGGATCTCGTCGGGAACGATTGCAACCTGCCCGCAAACAACCCCATGGCTCTCCAAGAGTTCGGCCAGAAGCTTTCCCGAACGGTCCTCGGCGCGACCGGCGGACACCGAATCGGAAACCACCACCACCGTTCCCGTCAGCGCGGCGTTCATTTCAATGGCTTGATCGAGGCGATGATCGCGGAGACCAGCTTTCTGTCATCAGGGCCGGCAATATGCGAGGTCGAGCTCCATTGGAAAAAAACCGAACGATGCGCGCCTTCAAACACTTTTCCGGCAAGCCAGTCCATCGTGGAAGTCTTCACTCCTTTTTTAGGATGCACCGAGATCTCCACCATCTCCCCACTGCCGTAGGCTCCTTTAATGGGCCAATATTTTTCCGGATGTCTTGCCTTGGCGCGGGCGTAGGCGGCGCTAACGGTTGCCTGGGTCTCCGCTTTGCTCAATTGAAGGCTGACGGTGATGGTTGCTCCCTGCCCGCATTGGTATTCGCTGTCCTCGCCCCCTTTAGGCTCGGGCCACGTTCCGTTTTTGATCCAGGACTTGGGGATCTCGATTGAGAATGGCAGAACACCGGAGTCCTTGCTCGGTGTGACCGTCACTCGTTGTCCGTTCGGGATTTGAAGAAGAAGAAAGAAGGTTGCTAGCAAAGGCATATGTTGAAAGTGAACTTACCCGGAACGGTTCACGGTAAACCGTTTGGTAGGGTGGCCAGACTTGTCGGTGACGTGGTACGCGGTCCAATAGTTGAAGTGCCAAGTCCCAATCATGCGGCTCACCCCCTATACCTTATATAAACCATCATCTATTATTCAGTGGGGTATAGTCGTAAAAAGAGCTGACGAAAGATGAAACTGAACAATATTCTTGAAGGAATTGGCAACACGCCGCATCTGCGAATTAACCGACTTTTCCCAGGGCGAGAGGTCTGGGCGAAGCTCGAACGAGCCAACCCGGGCGCTAGCATCAAGGACCGAATCGCCTTGGCGATGATCGAGGATGCTGAAAAGAAAGGCGTCATCACGAAGGACACGGTTCTCATCGAGCCAACTTCCGGCAACACCGGAATCGGCCTTGCGATGGTGGCCGCAGTCAAAGGCTACCGGCTCATCCTCGTTATGCCCGAATCGATGTCTATTGAGCGCCGCAGGATCCTGAAAGCGTACGGTGCGGAATTGGAACTCACGCCCCGCGAAAAGGGCATGAAGGGCGCAATTGCACGGGCGGACGAAATGCAGAAGGAAAACCCTGCTTGGTGGATTCCCAGCCAGTTCGATAATCCTTCGAATGTTGAGATCCACAAGAAAACAACCGCGGAAGAGATCTTGCGGGATTTTCCGGAAGGAGTGGACTATATCATCACCGGCGTGGGAACCGGCGGCCACATCACCGCTTGCGCGGAAGTGCTCAAGCCGAAATGGCCCAACCTCACAGTTTATGCAGTGGAGCCAGAAACGTCCCCCGTGATCAGCGGCGGCGAGCCCGGCCCGCATCGCCTACAGGGTCTGGGCGCAGGGTTCATTCCGGGCAATCTTCATGTGAATGCCATCGACGGAGCGATACGAGTCACAGATGCAGAAGCATTCGATTGGGCACGCAGAGCCGCAAAGGAAGAGGGCCTGTTGGTGGGAATTTCATCGGGGGCAGCCCTGGCAGCCGTTTCAAAGAAACTGCCGGAGATCCCCGAAAGCGCCAGAGTCCTGACGTTCAACTACGACACAGGCGAGCGGTATCTGTCGATTGAAGACCTGTTCTAAAGTGAGTGACGGGTGAAACGGTGTACGGTGAACGGTGAACGGTGAACGGTGAACGGTGAATGTATTGCCCAAGCTAGTCTGGGACATGGTTCGTCTTTTCCAAACTGATGATTTGCCTTGAAGGAGATTATCATGAAGGAAGGCGTAGAGAATGTCGAATCAGCAGCGTCGTTGGACGGCTCAGCAGAAGTTGGCGATATTGGAAGAGGCTCACAAGGGGGACAGTACGGTGGCCGAGGTTTGCCGGAAGCATCAGATTGCTCCTGGGCAGTTTTACCAATGGGAGCGAAAAGTTCGCAGAGCCGCCCTGGAGGGTTTGACCGCAAGGCAGACCCAGCCCCGTGGGAAAGCGCAGGCTCCTCAGCGGACCGTTGCGGAGGCAGAAGCGGAGATAACGAGACTGAAGGAAGTGATCGCCGAGATCGCAGAAGAGAACCTTCGCATAAAAAAGGGGCTCTGGCCCTAGAGTGCCGTCGCCATAAGAGCACAGATCAGAGGGCGCATATTTTGGAGGCTGTTCGCGGATCCAAGGCACTTGGCTTGACGGTATCTGAGGCGTTAGTGGCTCTTGGCGTTTCTCGTTCCAGCTACTACCGCTACAGGTTAAGTCCAACCCTCTGCAAACGTCGCCGGGTTCAAAACCGCGTTCCTCCGACTCCCCACGAGCGTATGACGGTGCGCGACGTAGCTCTGTTGAACCCGCTAACGGGATACAAACGGCTGTCCGACCTGCTTCAAAACGAGTTCTTGGCCGGCCTGAGGGCTCACCAGGTCTACACGGTCCTGCGCGAGGAGGGACTCCTAGGCGTTCGCGCACCTTCCATACCCGGTTCTCTAAGACGTCCGAAGAAGCCCGAGACTCCGAACGAGGTTTGGCATATAGATCTGATGTATTTGAGAGTGAACTGGCGATGGTTCTATCTTGTGGACATCATCGACGGCTACAGCCGCTACCTGGTGCATTGGACGCTCAACCCTACAATGGAAGCTCACGCCGTGACGCTGACCGTTCAGGAGGCTCTCGAAAAGTGGGACTTGATTGGGAAAGCTCCCATCGTCGTGCACGACAACGGATGCCAGTTCTTGAGCAAGGATTGGCGGGATCTAGCTTCCCACCACGGGATGCCAAGCATTCGGACCAGGATTAATCACCCAGAGTCCAACGGACTCATCGAGCGGCTTCATCGCACCCACAGGGCGGAAGCTCTACAAGAGACCGAAGATTGGTCTTACACCAAGGCGCAGGAAGAACTTACACGCTGGGCGGGCGTCTACAACAACACCCGACCCCACAGCGCGTTGCGAGGCCTGCCACCGATGGTCTACTATCTTGGTGAACCCGAAGCGGCACTTGCCCAACGGGAACACTTTGTCCAAGCCGCAGCTGAAGCTCGGGCAAACTACTGGCAGCTACAACGGCAGGCCGTCAGTTGAGAAAAGAGGGCCGATGTCTCAGATTAGCCTGGGCAATACAGTGAACGGTGAACGGTGAACGGTCGGGACACCGCTTACCAATGGTGGGATTCAACGTTGTTTACTCTGTTTACAGCGAAGCGGCTTACGGCGCGAAGCGCCAGGTTTACGGGCGAAGCCCATGCTTACGGCGCGAAGCGCCACGCAAGCGTTTACAAAAAAAAACGATTTCCGCGCAACCCCTGCAAGTTTGCCGTCATATACTATAACAATCATGAAGAAGTACGCCATCGCCGCCATCGTGGCTTACGCCGTAACACCGGTCGTAGTCGCTCTCTTTTTCAGCGCAAACGAGAAATCAAACTCGTACGACTCGTTCTTGGGGCCAGCCGGCACGGCTTGGAACTTCACTCCATCCGGCCCAGTGATGATCGAACCCGGCTATGGCTCCTACGGGCTGCAGCAGCCGCGTAGAGGCGCAAACTGGGTCACGTTCGGCAGCAGCGGAACGGGCAAGAGCGTTCAAGTTGTATTGGACGGCAGAGTCGAACCGACTTACGCGGGCAAACTTCGATTTGAGACGGACAAAGGCACTTGGGAATCGGTTTGTGCCGATGTGAAAAGTCCGATCTTCACCGGCCAGAGCTTCCCGGTCAAGCCGGAAAGCTCGATAAGGCACGGCGGCAACATCGCGAAGGCGGGCCGCATCGTCGCCAAGTACTTCAACTCGGCCCGAACGCCTGAGCAGTGCGCCGGTTTGCAGATCGCAGTTTGGACCGCCATTGAGGATGGCTCCAAAAAACCGGACTTTGTAGCGGGCCGCTTCCACGTTGAGGCCGATCCGGTCAGCTTGAAATACGCTGCCAAGTACTATCAGGCCGCCAATGAGAAATCGCCTGCTTGCGAAAGATTTGGAAAAGCCGGCGTAGCTGCCCCGCCGGAGAAACAGCAGGGTAACGCGAACTTGATGGAAACCGGTCCCAACGGCGGGCAAGCTCAGCTTTCACCTGCTCCGGCGGCACCGAAGACCTCCGCTAGCGTTTCGTAGACCGAAATCTAGTCAACGCCACCTGGCCAAGAATCAAAGATTCTTGGCCAGTTCTAATTGCGGGATGCCTAGTTCGGATGGGAGTTTCAAAGATGCGGAATGGACTTAGAAGCCAAGGTTCTCTCGGTGGAAGGCCAAAGCTTCCGGAAAATGCCGGTCCCAATAATCCCAAGTGTGGGCGCCCTCGAACTCTTCGTACTCGTGCTCGTAGCCGGTCGCATCCAGGTGTGCGTGGAAGGCCCGGTTAGATTCGATCAGAAAGTCGTCCACTCCACAATCGAATCTAATTCTAGGCCGTGGCTGCACCTTTTGGGAGAGCGCCCAAAGGTCGTTCGGCCCGCCCTTGGGCTTATCGCCCGCTATCAGTCGCAGTTCTTTGCCGATTTCCTCGTCCCGATATGGGTCGTGGCCAAAGTGGGTAGCGCTGCTGTGGGCTGCCGCGGAAACGAACCTTTCCGGATAGGCCATTGCCAGCCTGAGAGCACCATAACCGCCCATGCTTAACCCGCCGATCGCCCATCCCTCCTTCAGTTTGAACCAGTTGTTCAAGAGCTTTGCCAACTCTTCGCCGATCGCCGTGCCATAGGCGTAACCTTGCAACGCGTCACAGTAAAACCCCCTTCCGCCATCCGGCATCGCCACTAACAGCGGGAGCCCCTCGACGTACCGCTCGATGGAGGTACGCCGGGTCCAAACGGACTCATCGTCGCTGAGGCCGTGAAGCTGGATCAGCACATGATAGGGCGGTTTCACAAATTCGGGGATGATGAGCTTGGCCCGCTGCATCTTTATTAAGGCGGGGGAAAAATAATCGATGTCAAGGAAAGCCATTGGCCGGTTTCTACCCCAGATCGGTGAGCCCTGCCCATGCTCAACGACCTATGGTTGAAATAACTGAGATGAACCCGATCATTTAGTCTTGCCGAAACGGTCTATGAAGTGTTATGAGGAAGGTAGCTCTAGCGGTGCTTTTGGGGGCCTGCAGTCTCGCGATGGCTCAGGACAATCTGGTGGTGATCAAATTTTCAAAATGCCTTTCTGGCAAGATGATCGGCGTTCTCGTTGACGGAAGGGTTGAAAAGTCTTTTGCGGGCAAAATGGGATTCCAAGATGCCAACCACTCTTGGCAGTCCGTTTGCGCGGACATCCATAGCCCGGTATCCGAAGGTCAGTTCTTCAAGGTCCGGCCGGTGAACTCCGAAATCGCAGGTGGGAACTACGCCAAGGCCGGCCGAATTGTGGCGAAATACTTTAATGAGGCGAAGACTCCTGCACAATGCGCGGGCCTCCAGATCGCAGTCTGGGAAGCCATCGAAGTTGGGGGAGAAAAGCCCGACTTCATCGAGGGCAAATTCCAAGTTCGCGCCGACGACGAAACAATGTACTATGCGACCCTGTATTACGCGGCCATCCAATCACCCGGAGACTCACCTGGCGTGCTGGGGACAAGCACCGTTGGCGCTCCCCCGAGCGGAAATAGCCCTACCTCTACTCTGCTGCTGACAGGCGGCCAGGGCCAGAGCCAATTATCTCCAGCCACGTCGTAGGGCTACTCGATGACGTCGACCTCGACCCTGGGAACGATGCCCATGTCTGCGCCTTTTTCAAGGAGAAGCTTGATCGCTCGAACCCCTTCTTCTCCCATATCCTTGGTGCGCTCATTGACGTACATGCCTACGAACTCGTCGCTCGTGTCCACATCCATCCCGCGCGCGAATTTTAGCGCGTATTCCAGCGCCTCTTCCCGGTGGTCAAGGCCGGCTGAGATGCTTTCGCGCATGCAGCGGCTAACCTCTTTCACCGCGTCCTTGCCCAAATCCTTGCGCACCACGTTCACGCCAAGAGGCAATGGCAAGCCCGTTTTTGCCTTCCACCAGCGGCCAAGATCCTCGATGAGGGTCATCCCTTCTCGCTCATAGGTGAGCTGGCCCTCATGAATAATTAGGCCGGCCTTATAGTCGCCTTTCTGTACGGCGGGGATGATCTCGTCGAACGGAACGACTTCGAACTTCGGCCGCGTGTCCGGCCCGAACTTATCCGCGAAATACAGATTGAGGGTTAGAAAAGCCGAAGTCAGCTTGCCGGGGACGGCAATGACGGTTTCTTTCAACTCCTCCGGAGTAAGGGCGGTTTTCGAAATAATCATGGGCCCGTAATTCTCTCCGAACGATCCTCCATGCCTTAGAAGGGCATAACGCTCGGCCACATAGGCAAAAGCATGGACGGAAACCGCGGAGGACTCCAGTTTGCCCTCCATTGCCCATTCGTTCAGGGTTTGAATATCCCTCAGAATGTGGTCGAATTCGAAGTCGCTCTTGACAGCGCCACTTGCCAGGCCCCAAAACATGAAAGCATCGTCCGAGTCCGGACTATGCCCGATATTGATCTTCACGGATGGAAGATTACTACAAAAAAAGCCGAGACGGAGTTGCCTCGGCTGAGCAGGAGTGCAAGTATAAGTCAGCGAACGAAATGGATTTTGGGGTCTTCCATTTTGTCCAGTAGCATTAATGAAACAACCGGCATAGGCCGTTGCTTTGCGATTTCTCGGGCCTCATCGAAGCTCATTTCTTGAACGCACATACCGCTAAGGTCGATCCATTCGGCGAAGCGAAAGGCGCCAACCTCCGTGCTAAAAGCGGCCAGGCCGTGAATGCCATCATGGCAATAACAGCCATACCTCGAGCTTGCGGGATGATGCAGAACAAAGAGCCGATCGGGGATGAGATCGTCGATTCCGCAGATTGGGAGATCAAGGGTCAGATTCATCGCTTCTTAGTTATCTTATCGGGGAAAATTTCGTGTTGCCAAACAAAAACTTCATTTTGCTTAAAGATGAGCAATCAGAACTCTTCTTATGCTGTTTTGACGTAGCGAGTGCCACAAAGAAGCGTTAAAAATTGTCAGGCTTTGCACAAGAGCGAACGCCGGCCTAGCGAGCCAACGTCAAACAATACTGATAAAGCTTTAAGAAAAGCATAGCTTTTTTGGATTGGAGGCTTTATACTAATTCTCTCCACTTCTCGCGCCTCGGGGTCGGTCGTCAACTTATGAGAAAGTGCCCATACTGCTCGATGATAAGCTCGTCAAGTGATGCTTGCGATTGGTGTCGCCGCCCGTTTCATACCTTTTTTGATGCGCGCGCTGGGCTGAAGAAGACGGTTGCTAAAAAACAAGGCGTCCCGGCTTCCGTTAAGGTTGTGGGCAGCTTGGTGGCCATCGTTCTCGCGGTATTCAGCTTGGCCCATATTAAGACGGCGCCTGATGCAGCCCAAATTGCAGCGGTTGGAATCACTCCTCATGGGGCAATTGTCAAGAGCATGAACAGCTTGGCGAACCTTTCGACTCCTCCGCCACCTCCCGCCCAGACCGTAGCTCCAATCTCAACGACCCCTTACACGGCGTCTTCGGCTTATTCAAATGGAACCATGAGCACGGGCGTTGCGCCCACCGTTCAGACCACGCAAGAAAAACCCGCCGCAAAGCTGGCTTCGGTTCAGATCAGCACCCAAGCGGACGGCAACGGTAATGAAACCGCGGTGGGAACCGTGGTTATCGTGAACGAGAGCCCTTACGATATTTCCGATTTCTCTCTTTCTTTGGAAGTTGGCGGCGTCCCTACTACGCTGATTCCTTTTGAGGGAACGGCCAACTATCCGATGCCGCTACAGCACTCGGTTATCCCCGCGCACGGCAACCTGCAGGTCTCTGTGATGAGCTCCCACTCCTATCTCACGCCGGCAAGCAGCGTACGAAATGTGAAGCTCGTGGCGCATTTCCACGGGGCTGAGCAGGATGCTGAGGATACGGTTCGGCTGGCCTCAGGTTAGTTTCTTATCACTTTTGCTGCCTAGGGGTAATCTTAGCGGCATGCCTTATAAAGTCGTTTATGTCGAGCAAGGCGGTCAAGAGAGAGAGTTAAAACGCGAAACCAGGGATACGTTGCCCAAGGTTGGCGATGTCATTCTCGTTGGAGACAGGAAGGCCAAGTACGGAGTTCTCACGGCTCCCGCGAAGAAGGGCGCGTGGTTCTGGACCATCTATCAAACCTACGTCGATCCGCTTTCGCCGGAAGGATTTACCGCTACCGAAGATCCTGACGCGCCTACTTTCTATCGTTGACAGTTTGCGGCTCTGGTCCAAATTCTGGTCCTGGGCGCCCCCAGCTAGGTATCCTTTTCCCTGCTGCGCCCGTAGCTCAATGGATAGAGCAACTGACTTCGGATCAGTAGGTTGGGAGTTCGAGTCTCTTCGGGCGCGCCATGTTCCTCTATTCTTTTAGAGCTGCCTTCACATTGGGAAAGACAAGTTCCACCCAGCGCGCGTACTGCTTCGCGCTTGGATGGAGGCCATCGCCTGCGACCATTGATGGATCTTCGGCTGCCAGCTTGGAAATGGCAGTGACGTTCACGAAGGTGACAGACCTCTCCTTGCAACCCTTTTGTGCTTTCGCGTTGAACGCGTCGATTTGCGCTCCTACTAGTCTACGGTCTCTGTCTTTGGCGAAAGGCGTGACGCCCCAGTCTGGAATGGAAACAACAATTACTCGCTTGGCATTTCCATCGGCAAAGGCGATAGCCTGAACTAGAAGAGATTGAAATTCTCTCCCGAACTTAGAGACTGGCAGGCCCCGGTATTGATTGTTTACACCAATCGCCAGCGTGACGAGGTCAAACCTCCCTTTCGGCTTTGCTCTCCCGACGCCTTCTGTTAGCTCGGAAGTAGTCCAACCGGTTTTCGCGACCACGATTGGATCATCGAATTTGAAGCCATTTTCGCGTAAGGCCCTGGCGAGTTGGTATGGAAAAGATTCGTCTTTGGGAACGGCCTCGCCAACCGTGTAGGAATCGCCGAGGGCGAGGTAACGAAGTGGGCCGCGCTGGCCGCTTGCGGCCAGGGTCAGCCCAAGCGTCAGAAAGAGGATCGGCAGACTCAATATGCATTTTAAGTTACCGGATGCCGACGGTCGTGTGAGCTTCGCTCAACGACGCGCCGCCTTTTGCGATTGCCACTAAAGCTTTGCCCTCCAAGGCATATTTACGGAGTGACCAGTCGGGCTGGGGAACACTTCAGAGGTGGCGCGCCGGCATCAGCTCGAAAAAAAAGGGGACCTTTCGGTCCCCATTCTCTCATCCTTTCTTCAACTCGCTTACGCGGTTGGTGTTTCTTCAGATTCCTTGGCCTCGGCCGGAGAATCCACCACGTACTTGACGGGGATCTTCAGGGCCTGGGGCTTTACCGGCTCGACCTTGGGCAGCGTGATCTTCACGTAGCCGTTGTCGAAGCTCGCTTCGATGCCGGCGGTATCGATATTCTCGGGCAGGAGCAGAGATCTGCTGAACTTGCCATGGCGATACTCGCGACGAAATACCTTGTCCTGATCGGTGATCTCATCCTTGGTTTCGCCAAAGATGGTCAATACGTTCTCTTCGATTGAGACATTCACGTCCTCCGGCCTTACGCCTGGCAACGCGGTCCGCACGATCAGACTGTTATCCCGCTCGTAAACGTCCACCGGAAGCGTCCAACTCCGGATTTCTGGTGCCTTTTCGCTTTCCGGATGGTGGCCAAAGGCTCGGTCAAGGATCTCGGCGACTTGGTTGAACTCTGCAAACGGGCTTACTCGAACAATACTTCTCACTATGCTTTTCCTCCTAACTATCGGTGCAAGTTATCTTACACTCTTAATATAACTATACGTGAGCGTGTTGCTATCAAGTTCCTATTTTGGAAGGTTTTTTTCAAGAAACTGCTTCGCTTTATAGAGAATCATTCCCGCGACCGGCGAATAGCGTTGTACGGCGGTTGAGGAACCGTGAACCGACCCAGGCAAGCAAACGAACTCGCTATTCTTCTTATTGCCAAGCGCATCAAACAGCGCTTGCCGGCCCTGAACCTTTTCATCCGGCGTGCAAACGAAGTAAACGGGCGACTTGATTCGCGATGCCCAACTCTGAACGAGGGATTTGTCTGCAAAGTACTCGCCGGGAGAAAACACGAGCCCGCAGGGCAAAGTTGGGTTCTTGCTCATCAGCTCGACCGTGAGGGAGGCGCTGTAGCTGCTTCCCCATGGCACGATGTTTCGGTAATGCTTGCTTTGTGCCCATGAGACGGCGCCCTGGAGATCGGCATAAGCGGGCATATAATCGTTGGTAGGGCTTGCACCTGCTACAGTCCGATTATCGTGGCCAAATCGCCTCCCACCCGAACGCTGGTCGATCGCCAGGCAGTCGTAGCCCGCCTTGGCCAACTGTGGCGCGATGGTCGCGTACTCGGCCGCGTTAGAACCTGCTTGGTGGAACATGAGCAAAACCGTCCTGGATTGAGTTTTGCCGGAAGCGTAGAAGTCGCCGTAAACCGTTTTCCCATCAGATGCTTGAAGCTGGACCTGATTTGGAGCGGGGCCCAAGCGAGCATCCGGCTGCGCGCCCGCTAGCACGGATAACAAAGGAAAGAAGGCAAGAACGAAAGGCAGTCTTGGAGTCACAAGCGTATTTTAACGCTAGTGAAGGAGCTGCAGGCCTACACCGTCCAACGTGTCCCAGTGGTAGCCCTTTGGATCCACCTTGCGCCCATGAGGCAATGCGATGTACTCGTGGCTCTCGATGTACTTCAGCGGGAAGCGTCTCTTGAGGGTGAAGATCAAGTTTCGCAGGGCTTGAACTTGAGCGGCGGGATACGGGTCCTTTCCATCGTCGAGGTTCACGAGCTCGATGCCGATCGAAAAATTATTCACGTTTCCACGGCCTTCGACATCCTTGCTCACGCCTGCGTGCCAGGCGCGGTTAAAGGTAGACACGTTCTGGACTATGGAGCCGTCCCGGCCGATCGTGAAGTGCGAACTAACCTGGCTCTTGGTGGTTTGGAACCATTCGGTCGTATTTTGGAGGGTCGGATTTGCCGTTGAGTGAAGAATGATGGTGTCGACCACCGTGCCCGCAGGCCGGAGGTTGCAGTTCGGGGACTGTATCCAAACCAGCTTGTTATAACCCGGTTCCTTCCATGGCGTTGGCATTGGGTCCGGTCCTTTCAGGACAAACGGAAGGTTGATTGCAATCAAAGAAATAAGGAACGTCATTTTTCTCCCAAGACTTCGACCGTGAATTGGTCGTTCGTAAAGACGCAGATCTCGGACGCGATCCTTAACGCTTCGCGAGCGATCTCCTCTGCGCTGAGTTCAGTATGGCTCAACAAAGCCCTCGCCGCGGCAAGGGCATAAGCGCCTCCCGAGCCGATGCCGGCTACGCCGTCGTCCGGCTCGATCACGTTGCCATCGCCTCCCACAAGGAGTAGGCTTTCCTCATCCGCAACAAGCATAAGCGCATTGAGTTGGCGAAGGACCTTGTCCGTTCGCCAATCCTTGGCGAACTCCACGGCCGCCCGTTTGAGGTTCTTGAAAGCCTCAATCTTGGCCTCGAAGCGGTCCTGCAAGGCCTGGGCATCCGCAACGGAACCGGCAAAGCCGCACAGAATTCGGCCGTCCGAAAGACGACGCACCTTGCGCGCGGTGTGTTTAAGGATCGTTGACTCGCCAAAAGTGACCTGACCATCGGCGGCAATGGCGGTGGCCCCATTTCTTCTGACCCCGATCACGGTAGTGGATCGAAACATGCCGCGAGTTTACATCGGGGCGTTGGGTGGCTGTCAGCCGTCCTATCTGTAGCCTTTGAACGTTCCGAGATTGCCATTGATCTTCCTCGTGAGTTTCGGGGCCGGCATTTTGTTGTTTTTGGCCGGCCTGCTCGCCATTTTTGGGCAATGGGGCTCGGCCCCTTTATGGATTCCGTTGATTGGCGGCGGCGTGGTTGCCATCGTTTTTGGAATCAAGGCCGAGCAATTGCTTACCGAGGAATTGCGGCTTATCGAGCGCGAGCACTCCCAGAAAGAGGAGATCGACATGCAGCTTCAACAGCAGCGCACCGCGATCGATATCTTTGCAGACGGCTTGGACACCGCGATCTTCATTTGCGAAAAGAAGGGCGAGGTGGCCTATGCAAACCGAAAAGCCGCCGAGATGTTCAACTTCCCCAACCCGGTTGGGAAGACGATCCTCGCGTTATCCCTCTCCTACGACCTTCAGAATCTGGTAAGCGGTGCGCTCGCGGAGGGCGAAAAGCGTAAGATCGAACTGCCTTTTCATTATCCCGAGGAGAGGATCGGCCTATGTGAGGTTTGGATGGATCCGAGCGGGACGAGAGTTTTTCTTGCCGTTCAGGACGTTACCGAACTTCGTAGGCTGGAGAGGATTCGCAGAGACTTTGTTGCGAACGTTTCCCATGAGTTAAGAACGCCGCTCGCTTCTATTCGGGCCATGGCGGAGACTCTGGATGACGACAAGAAGGAGATGCCCAAGCTAGCGGAGAGATACCTGCCGCAGATCATTGCGGAAGTTGACCGATTGTCGCTGCTTTCCACCGATCTTCTTAGCCTTTCGTCGGCCGAGTCTAACCCAGTGCGAAAGCAGGCCTGCAACATCGCCGCGATCTTTCGGAACTCGGTGCAACAGCTCAAGCGAAAGGCGGAGACCAAGAAGCTAACACTCACGTACCAAGGGCCGGAAGACTTGGAGATCGAGGCCAATTCGTCTCAGATGAGCCAGGTCGCGATTAATCTTATAGACAATGCACTGAATTACACGAATATTGGCGCAGTCGCGATTATCATTAAGGAAGAGGCAAACGATGTATTGATTACCGTCAGGGATACAGGAATCGGCATTGCCAGCGAACACCTCCACCGTATCTTTGAACGGTTCTACCGGGCGGACAGAGCCCGTTCTCGCGCCACTGGCGGAACCGGCCTTGGATTGAGTATCGTAAAGCATATCGTTGAAGCCCATGGTGGCAGCGTTTCTGTAGAAAGTTCACTCAACCAGGGTTCCACATTTACTCTGGTCCTTCCCAAAGGAGACATAAGAGATGCAAAGGCTGCAATGGAATAAAGATCATGGGGCGAACCTATCGCCTCAAGAAAAGGAGCTTCAAGAGCTCAAAGACGAAAACCGCAGATTGAAAGGACTTTTAGAACTCCGAGAGGATCGGGCTGCGCTTGAGAAATTTCAGATTCAGACCAGGAACCTAATTTTCGGGCCTGTCGAGCGCCATTGTGATTGGCGTGCTGTTAGTAGGGCTCGTGTCCATCCTCTATCTAAGAGCGAAGACCGAAGACAATCGAGAAATAGCGACCCAAAAAGTCGAAATACAAAAGCTCAAGAACCGCGTGATCATTTCATCCTCCGGCGCGGATGATTCCGATACCAGTCAAACTCCATAGCGACTTATTCACTAAGGAGAACTACTTGGCTTGCCTACAACAAATGTATAGGTGAGCGTTTCGGAAGCAGATTTCGACACTTTGTTGCTGCTCTTTCGCCGAGCGAGTTCGTTGCCCGAACTGCCCGGCAGCGCACTGCGTATCGTTCATCTCATTGATTCCGGCTCGGCTTCCGCCCGCGACTTGGAGTACATCATATGCTCCGATCCCGGCCTATCGGCAAACCTCTTGCGCATCTCGAATGCCCGGATGCCCGGCGATTCGAATCCCGGCGGAATTTCCACGATTAGAGCCGCCATTATGCGGATCGGCCAACGGAGCGTGCGCTCGGTCGCCGTATCCCTGATCCTGCAGAACATCGCAAACGGGAAGGATGTGGCCCAAGAGTTCAACGTGGACCGCTTTGCCCGCCACTCGGTTTACGTGGCATTTCTTGCCCGCTATCTGTTCGCTCGCAGAAACATTGCCAATCCGTTCGAAAGCCGGTGGACCGCGGACGAGATTTTTGCCGGCGGGCTGCTGCACGATATCGGGCTGGCTCTCTTGTCACGTGTAATGAAGGACAGCTATTTTCGGGTTCACAGTTTTGCTGCTCGCACCTCATTAAGCCTCGAAGCCAGTTTCCAACGCATCTATGGCCGGCCCCTCAACGAGCTCTCTTGCAGCGCCGTGCAAGCGTGGGCGCTGCCAGACCTGTTCAGCGTAACGCTCAAGAACATCAACGAGCCCTGGAGCTGCCCTGGCGAGTACACGGCGCTCTGCTGCATCAACTACGCGAACTATCTGGCTCAAAAGACGGATTGCCGAACGGAAGAGTGGGATACCCATCCGGTTCTGCTTCCTGAAGTGGAAGAGGAAATCGCTCTGCCTGCCGATGAAATCGAGCAAGTGCTTGCTACGGTCGGTCAGCAGGTTGAGGCTTACTTGGAGACGAGGAACAATATAGCGGCCTGATCGGGACTTGGCTGAACCCAAGTAAAATCAGCTTCTATGAGTGAAGAGCGGTCCATCCGCGAGATTCGGCTTGAGAAGCTGGCGCGGATGCGCGAGCTGGGCCATGACCCTTATTCCGTCGAGCGCTTCGATTCGACTGGCAGCGCAGCCCATCTTCTTGAAGAGTTTGATAACCTTGCAGGCCAGGAAGTGAGCTTTGCCGGCCGACTCGTTGGCTACCGGCTAATGGGCAAGGCAGGTTTTTCCCACATAAGCGACGGCGATTCCAAAATCCAGGCTTACTTCAAGAAAGACGATCTCGGCGAAGTTGGCTGGGAGCTTTACAATCTGCTCGACGTCGGTGACCATATCGGTGTTCGCGGGGAGCTGTTTACCACCAAGACCGGCGAGAAGACGATCCATGTTCGCGAGCTTACGCCGCTTAACAAGAGTTTGCATGTTTTGCCGCTGGGTAAGGAAAAGGAGGGGCAGCATTGGTATGGTCTGACTGATGTGGAACAGCGCTACCGCCATCGCCATCTGGACCTCATCTGCAACCCGGATGCGCGGCGGATGTTGATCCAGCGCTCCTTGATGGTCACTGCAGTTCGGCGCTTCTTTGATTCGCGCGGTTATTTGGAAGTGGAGACGCCCGTGCTGCAAACGATCGCGGGTGGGGCTTCGGCAAGGCCGTTTAGGACCCACTACAACGCTTACGATCTGGATGTGAAGCTGAGGATTTCCTTAGAGCTCTATTTGAAGCGGCTCATTTGTGGCGATCTACCCAAGGTTTACGAGATTGGGCGAGTGTTCCGAAACGAGGGAGTTAGCAACCGCCATAATCCGGAGTTTTCGTTGCTCGAGTTCTATGAGGCCTACATCAACCTGGAAGACGTGATGCAGATCGTCGAGAATCTGTTCAAGTTTGTGGCTCTAGAGGTATTTGGAACCACCGAAGTCCATGTGAAACCGGTTGCCCACCCGGATAGCGGCGAAGAGCTGGAGCCGGAGGTGGTCTTGGACTTTTCCAAGCCGTGGGCGCGCGTGGATCTGCTCGAGGAGATCGAGAAACTTGCCGGCGTATCACGGACGGAACTGTCTTCTTTGGATTCTGCCAAAAAAGCCCTGGATCGAGTTGGGATTCCGTCTGCGAAAGAAAACAACCTTGGTGGAATCATTGAAAAGCTGTTGGAGCGGTTCGTGGAGCCCACGCTGGTTCAGCCGACCTTTGTGATCGGCTACCCGATTGAGACTTCCCCGCTCGCCAAGAAGGACCCCCGCAACCCCGGATTTACGCGTCGTTTTGAAGGCTATGTACGCGGCCGCGAGATTTGCAACGCGTTCAGCGAAATCAACGACCCTGAAGACCAGTACGCCCGGTTTCAGCAGCAGCTCCAGGAGCAGGCCAGAGGCGACGAGGAAGCTCATCCGATGGACATGGAGTATGTGTACGCGCTTGAATGCGGAATGCCGCCGGCAGGTGGCTGCGGCATCGGCATGGAGCGGATGGTTATGGCGTTGACCGGTTCTGACCAGGTCCGCGAGATCATGCTGTTCCCGATGATGAAGCCGGAATCGGAATAAGTCTCCAACATTTTTGAAGCTTCTGTTAGGAAATGAGGGGCTATTCTTAGTTTATGAATCGAGCAGGCTCCCTGTGCTTGACCGGGTCCGCTCTGGTTGCGTTTGCAATGACGGCTCACGGGCAAGTGCAGCCCAAGCCTCTGCCCCCGTTGTTGTGGCAGCTTGACCGCAAACCCTGGAACCCGCCCGTCGGCACCTTGCCGGAAGACTACGTTAAGGGAGCCCAAAGGCTTTTGGCGAACGGGTTTGGCGATCCTCGTGGTGGCGAATATCGCCAGATATATTCTGGTCTCAGAATCTACCATCAAGATTTTCCGCCGAAATTCCCCTACGAGCTAAAGCTTGTTCTGAAAGAAACAAGAGGGTGGTATTTCCCTCCAAAGGGCGGTCGGCCCGCCAGGGCCGTGCTCTTGGACGGAATCACTTGCGAACCCGCCAAAGTGGGTCAGAAGGAGGATTTGGAGGCAGACATCCGGACCGCACTGTCCTACAAGTACGGCCGGGCATGGATGGAGAGGTTCGATCCCAACGAGTTAAAGGAACCCACTGCGATCATGCAACTCTTCCTCCTAGGAAAAAACGATGACGCCAAAAAGCTAGCGGAAGTCGAGGCCAAGCAGCCAAAATACAGCCCTCCATCGGACCTCAAAGAGCTCGACGCCAGAGATGCGATGGAATCTTTCTGGCAGACAGCAGGGTTCTATGGAAGCAAAAGCTACGTCGACGGACAAGACGGTTTGAGTTATCAGACATCCACTGTGTGCCTACATCTCGAATCCGTGTATTTCGACACGATCAACGAAAACTCGAAGAACTACCCTGGCATCAGCCAAGAAGAGCTGGTTGCTGAGGATCGTACGATCGCCGAAATAGAGCGTCGACTTCGATATCCCGAGCCAAGCTTTGATGAACTTAAGATCGCGGAGTTGAAGAAACCGGAGCGGATTCGCAGACTCATCGAAGCGCTGGATACCATTTCGATTCAAAAGTCAGGATTCCATAGCCAAAACGACGAAGACTTCATAGACGCACCCGTTGTCCGCCGTCTTATTAGCGAAGGGAATGTGGCCGTTGATCCGATCCTTGAATGCATTCACAACGACAACCGGCTGACAAGGTCTTATAGCTTTGACGGCTACAGTGAAGTGAGGGAGGCTGCTTTAGCCGCGTTTCGAGGCATTATTCGATTCGACAATGTTATCCCGGGCTTCGATCCCTACGGTTACAGGGCTCCGACGTGGGATAAGGACCACTTCGTGCCCCTCCTCGCCCGAACTTGGGCTCGACTCAAGGATCTAAAACCGGAAGATCGCTATTTCCATATCCTCTCGGACGATCACGCAACCCCAGCCATGTGGGACGAGGCCGCAATTAGGCTCGTTTGCCCGGAAGATATCAATCTGCCCCTGTCGGGATGGGGCCCCGGTCTGTCCGACTTCGACAAAGGGGACCCGGAAAGACGCCTCAAATATATGATGCACAAGCCGGGCATAGAGTTTAACGAGCCGGTTTCTTCCCAGTTGGCGAAGTACATAAATAAAACACCCTCTCTAACGGAATTTCTGCTTCGGCGCGCTAATCAGCTTCTTCAAGCACCAGTCATAGACAAGTGGGAGGCAATGACCGGCGTTACCCGCGCTATGAGGTTTGCCAGGTACGTCGCCGCCTGGGACCCAAAGTCCGCTTTGCCGATTCTTCGAGCGGCGGGCAAGACCTATGGTGTCCTCCTTAAAGAGTTCGACCAAAGCAAGGGTGGCATTTCAACGGGCTCAGAGCCGCTTTGGAATCTCGAGTTGAGAATGAAGTTGAACGACGAAACCGCGTGGCCAGCCTACGTTGACGAACTTCTGACCTCCGATCCCAACACCCTCGATCCAAGCTATGAAGCTTTGCTCGAACCCCTTACCAGCGAGAGCTCAAAACCCCAAGCAGCCGCCGTACTGGAAAAGCTATTTAACGGTCCCGAGTCGCCATGGAACCCTTCTAATGAGGATTTCAGGAACATTGTGATGCCAAGGCTCGTTTCGCCGCTCTTGGTTCTGCCCCAATACCAAGAGGCTATCTTGAGGTTGCTGGACGACCAATCTAACGTCGACACGGCAAGCTACGATGGACACACGCTTCATACCGGTGGCGGCAGCAGAGTTGGCCGCCCACCACCGCCATTCGCTCCGGCGATTGGCGAGAAGAGAGATATCCGCAAGTGTGATGAAGTCGCACATGCTTTATGCTTTGCGATCCTCGGCGCGCCAGAGTTTCACGATTATTGGCCTCAGGATAAGAAGGACGCAACGCTCGCCCAGCTCAAAGCTTTCTTAAGAGCCAACAGCGCCCGAATGAAAGATATCATTCCGATCTTCAACGCTAACGGGTGGCGCGGACGACAGAAGCCTGGAGACCGATGATGCGGGGGCTAGAACCATACTTGCCTTGGTTACCGTCATGGCAATCGGAAATGTCCTGCTAACCGGTCCAGCGCTGCCTCGAAGCCAACCGGGTTCACATGGAATAGGTGGTTCCGATCATGGACGGAAGAGGCTGGGTGAAGCGGACTCTTGGCGATCAGGTGAGTGCAGCTCAAGGTTGGACCAATCATGATGATGTCGCTCTTTCATATCGGTTTGATTCTTTCCCTTATTGCGTCCTCCGGGCGCGCCCCTGCTGCGCGTCCTGGTGCACTCACCAATCAGGGATCATCGGCGAGTCATGAGCTGCCACCTCTGGTCTGGACAACCAATCCCAAGCCTTGGAACCCGCCCTCGGGAGTCTTGCCGGCCGAGGTCGTATCCAAAGGCCAAGCGCTGTTAAGAGCCGGGCTCGGCGATCCGAGGGGAGGCGAATACCGCGAGTTTTATTCCGGCTTTCAGGTGCAAGTGGCCCCAGCGAACTACAAATGGGGAGCTATCCCTTGGGTATTAAAGGAAGAACGAGGGTGGTATTTCCCCGCCAAAGACGGCATTCCCGAACATGCAATAACGGTGGCCGGCATTTCCTGCATTCCGGTCAGGCTTGGCCCAAAGAAAGACCTGGATGCCGACGTAAAGGCGGCACTGGCGTTAAGCGAGCCGACGATAAGGAGCGGCCTCTTCGATCCTCGAGAGTTCTGGAAGCCAAGCGGGATTCTCCGTGGAGCCTCACGTAAAAACCTGACCCAAACTAATCGGTTGCCTCATTTAAAAAGCTGACCGAATCTTTGAATTCACCGAGTTCTAGTTTGATCTTGAGAAGATCCTTTCTTAGCTGGACGGGGTTGAGGGCGAGGTACGCCTCTTCCAGTTCTTGCTTTTGCTTCTCGCTAAGGATTCCGCTTTCAAGAAGACGGCGGTATGGAGTTTTGGCGACGTGCTTGCCCTTGGTGCTCGGTTCGAAGAAGTTGACTAGATACCTGAGCAGGCTGTACATGCGGCGAAGTAGATTGAACTGCTCCTCGGTCTCGTAGCGGCGATACCCAGCATGTTTCCTAACGATCGCGCCATTCTTTTGCTCGATTCTGCATTGGTCGTTCTTGTGATAGGGGCGGCACCGCGTGAGCTGGATTTCCTTATCTAAGCAGAACTTATGCAGGTGCCAGTTGAGGAACTCGGATCCGTTGTCTGAGTCGAGTCCCAGCATTTGAAAGGGCAAGCTGCGTCGAATGCCCTCAAGCGCATTGGTGGTTTCTATTTGCCCTTTGGCTTTAAGCACCCTGAACTCGCTCCACCCGGTTGCGACGTCGGTGTAGCCCACTGTATGGAAGAATGCCCCCTCGTAACTCTCCCCGCAATGCGCGACGCAGTCGATCTCTCCAAAGCCCGGGCGTGCATCTTCCCAGCCGCCTGCTAGCCTTATCGCGACTTGGCTTTTAAGCAAGCCGCTTGGGCGTGTGCTGCAGATGCCTTTGCCCTTTAGGTGGCGATGCCTGCTCAGCAAACGGTTGATCGTCGCCGCGCTCATTTTTAGAAGCTTGCCCCTGGTCGGCTCGGGCAGGCAGAGTTCGCCATGGCGTTCAAGCGCCTCGACGAACTCCGTCATGAACGGCGCCAGCCGTTTGCCGGTCAGAAAGTCCGAGAGCTTCCAAACCTTAACCAAAGCGGCCTCCTCGTTCGGGCCGTAGACTCGCTTACGATTGCGAGAAGACCGGGCGCCGCACGAGACCGGCCGCGCCAGGCGACCGACTGCATACTTGCGGTTCCAACCTGTCGCCTGGCATAACGAGTCCAAAATGCGGCCCTTACCCTTACGGTCAGCCTGCTTGTATTCACGCTGATACCGAACCACCAAATCACGCCTAGTCGACATGCTCAACATACACCTCCCATGCTTGCGCTTGGGTCAGGTTTTTATGTGAGGCAACCGGATCAGTTTCGGTCAGCTATTAGATGAGGCAGTGCGTTCTCTTGTTATGCGTTCTGGGGCACTATGATGATGGGCGAAAACTCGCGGAAGCTTCCAAGAACCAGCCATTTAGATACGAAGACCTCGATGAGCTGGACTTCCCTATATATTTCTGGGGTGAGGTCGCAGGCTACGCCTCGAATGCGTTCATGAACGGCCAAGACAACCTTGCCTACCAGGCCTACACACTGGATAAGTCGATAACCAGCAGTTTTTACGCCAAGAGGCCATCTACGCCGTTGGATCAAACCGACTGCGATGCGGTGATCAAAGATATCTGTCGCCGGCTGCAGAATCCTGAGCCTCCCGTGGACCTTGTCCAGCTGAAGGGCCTTCCTCAGCAAGAACGCATTCACAAGCTGATTCAGGGCCTGGACAGCATTTCGACTGTTGTCGCAGAAGATTTTAATTCCAACAGGATTTATCCCCGGTTCACCGACTTCGATGTTGTCCAAGGCCTCATCAAAGAGGGCTCCGCTGCTGTCCCCGCCCTCTTCGACTGCATCGAGCACGACGATCGGTTAACCCGGTCCAGTCGATTCGCCAACTATTCCACCGTCAAGGAACCGGCTTTCATCACAGTTTGCGCCATCTTGGGAGTATCGCGAGTGGGAGACATCGACGTGTTTAACTACTACCCCAATCCGTTTTGGCGACCTGAGCAATACCTTCCGATTCTCAAGAGGATGTGGAGCGATCTTGGGCCTCTGGCTCCAGAGGAGCGCTATTACCGAATCCTTGCTGACGACAAAGGCAGTCCCGATTCTTGGTTCGAAGCGGCGGTTCGGCTAATGTGCCCGCAAGACATTTACCGCACCTCTCTGCAGGGCTTTGAAAAGAGTTCCTTCTTTGAGATAGTCACTCCTTCGACAGGGAATCAAGTGCAACCTGAATTCGACGAGCCACTGGCCCCGTCGACTGAGAAGCTGCGGTCCAAGGCCTCGCCGTCCTTGAGTCAGTTGCTCGAGAAAAGAGCCAACCAGCTTGCCGGGCTCAACGAAAAAGAGCAATGGAACAGAATTGATCGCCTCAAGCAAGCTGTCATGATAGCGCGCTACCTCACCGACTGGGATCCGGAGGCGGGGCTTCCACTGCTGAAGTCGCTCGATTTGAGAATCAAGCCGTTTTTGAAGATTCCTGGCTCGGCAAGCAGCTTAGAGGGTCAAGAGTTCACTTGGGGAAATCAACTGAGGGCGAAACTCGGCGACAGCTCAGCGATGCCTGAGTACATCGACCTTTTGAGAGCGTTCCATCTGGAGCAGGTCGGCTGGGGCTATGAGTGGCAGTTTTGGCTCGCCCCAGTTGTCTCCATGAGAGACAGTTCCTCGCGCTCGGACATGTTGGAGGAGTTATTCAACGGTAAGGATTCGGCTTGGAACCCGTCCAACCAGGAAGTTGATGCAGCCAATAGCCACATTCTCACGGCTCTCTTCGAGCTGCCGGCGTTTCGCAAATCGATTTTCCGTATGCTGGACAACAAGCAGCCGTTCGGAGAGACCTCCTACGAGGGTCAATATGTCGTCACCAAGTACCCCAATGGCAGCAGCGGAGCCTACCTTGCGGACGCATTTGCGCCCTCAGAGGGAGAAACTCGAACGATCCGAGCTTGCGATCATACCGCTTTGGAGATAGCCTATGGCAGGATCGGAGCCCCTGCCTTTAAGGAGTACTGGCCGGAAGCTAAAAAGGACGAGGCCATCAAACAGATCAAGGCTTATCTTCGAGACCACACGCAGGAAATAATTCAGCAGCTAAAACGCATGGGCCGATAGCTCTATCCCAAGCAATAATCTCGATTCTCCGTCTATACCATCCGCCATATCCGTCTTTTGATGCATGGCGGTTATGACAGGACTGTCAGGCAATGAAATGTATTGCCTGAAGCAAAAGGGTTATGTTCCCGGCGATCTCGTTATCGGCAACAGCGTTTTTTCGCTCGGCCTCATCGGCAGCATCGGCTCGGGTCTAAAGACCCTCGCCGGAGGCGAGGTCGATACCTTGACTTCGATCATCCACGAAGGGCGCGAAGCGTCTTTCGAGCGAATGTCCAACGAGGCAGGCCAGCGCGGGGGTTCAGGAATCACCGGCGTCACCAGCGAGCTCATCATGCAGAGCGGCAACGTGGAGTTCCTCTCCGTTGGGTCCTGTGTCCACCGCGACGATGGCAAGCCCGAGTCGCTTCAGTTCTCCTCATCAGCCGACGGCCAAGAGCTTTACTGCCAAATGGACTGCGGATTTCATCCGGCCAAGTTCGTGTTCGGCAACGTCGCCTATTCCATTGGAGTTGGAGGAGGCATCGGCGGCGCCTTGCGAGGCTTGAGCCGGGGCGAAGTTATCGAATACTCGGACATTTTCAACCAAACCCGGCATTTGGCGCTTCAGCGCTTGGTCACCGATGCAATGCGGGCCGGTGCGAATTCCGTCGTCGGAATTGAAACCTCGATCATTCCGTTCCAGGGCATGCAGGAAATGGTGATGATCGGCACCGCTTCCAACCACGAGGCTCTTGGTCCCGAGTTTAAGGCCAACCCCATCACCAGCGACTTGACCAACGAAGAGATGTGGAACGTGATCAGTCTCGGCTATATGCCCGTCAAGCTGCTTTTGGGGGTTTCGGTTTACTCACTGGGTGTTGTCGGCGGCCTAAGTTCGATGCTAAAAGGATTTTCGCGAGGTGAGATAACCGAGCTTTCTACCTTGATCTATGAAGCGCGCGAAAACGCTTTGTCGAAGATCATGGCGCAAGCCCAGCAATGCGCTGCGGATGACGTTGTCGGGATCAAAACCTACGTGTACCAACTCGGCAGTGGGCTCATAGAGTTTATGGCGATTGGAACTGCGGTGAAGCGCATGCCCGGTCTCCAAACCCACACGCCCCAACTGATTCCTCAGGCGATCATGACCGACAAGGACACGTTCTACAACACTGCGGAAGTGGCGCTGGGAACGAACTTGAACGATAAGAATCGGTAGCGACGCAGGGGCGGTTATATTCTTTCGGTTCTCGCAAGCACTTCGTCTTCTTGAACGTCCTCCGCAAACTGCTCCTCGGGCGGGGCGGGTTGGTAGCTTTCTTTGGGAAGCCACTGGTTGGCGATGAGGGCGATGAAGGCGATGCCGACGCCTACCCAGAACGGAATTTGATAGTTGTGGTAGTGCTGCCACAGCCATGCACCGGTGCACGGCACGGTCACCGCGGCAACGTGGTTCATGGTGGTGCCCATAGCAAGGCATGGCGTGAGTTCTCCGTGGCGGACAATCCTATGCAGATATGTAGTGAATCCCACGCTAAAGCTGAACAAAACGTTGTCGATCAGGAACAGGGCATACAGCGCGTAAACGTTGTGAACCGATGCGTAGCCGAAAAAGACGAGGATTAGCCCAATGCTGTAAAAGGTCAAGGGCTTGCGCTCACCATGTTTGTCGATGTACTTCCCCATCGCGGGCGCGGTGAACGAGATCATGATCGCGTTCACGAACTGCAGGATCAACATGTTCTCCAGCGGAACCCTGTAAACGAGGATTAGGGCGAAGGAGGCGAAAATGGAGAATATCTGACGCCGGCACCCTTCGAGGAAGATTAGGAAGTAGTAGAGGCCGTATTCCTTCCTGACAACGAGTCTTGCTCTCTTGGCGCCCTCGGCGTGGTGCGACAGACGCATGCAAAGCACCGCGCCAATCCCGATCGCGATGCCTGCGAATACAAAGTAGGCTTTGTACTGGATTTGAGGAAAGAATCGTGCCGTACCGGTAGCAAGAGCAAGAGCGAGTAGCGTAGCAGTAGAACCGATGCCGTTCATCCGGCCCAGATGTTTGCCCCCATCCAGGCCCTTGGCCAGAGTCAGGGTAATGGCAGGAGAAACGGTCGCATAGAGATGAAAGCCCACCGACCACAGCACGGTAATACCAACGAGGGCGCCAAACCGGCCCATGTAACCGCTGAGGCCGATTCCGATGCCCGTAATGAGCAGGCCAAGGCCCGCCACGCGGGATTCTGCCAGGGCCACCAATGTGCCCGCCATGAGCGCGGCGCACAGTCCCGGAATCTCTCGCATGGATTCCATGTTCCCAAGCTGCTGCGGGCCGGCATGCATGACATCCCGCAGGAAGTTCTGGAAAACGCCGCCGTAAACGGCGAACCCGAAGGAAAAGAGGAACGTGAGGGTTATAAACAGCCGCCAATCCCGCTTTAAGAGCGCTTCGGATTGGAGGTTGGGCATTTGTTCATTGTGAAGGATGAACCCCCTATCGCGTTGAACCGGTAATGTGAATCCAGCTTATGCGTGGTACCGTATTGAAGTTAACAGGAGCGGGGACATGGATCAGGACCAAAACCTCTCGAACTACCACCGCGAAGAAAAAGTGGGGAAGCCAAGGAGCTTCCGGCTGTACGACTGGTCTGCGATAGCCATTTTGGTAGCCCTCTATTTCTTTCTGCCAAACGGCCTAGAGTGCGCCTGGAGGTTCTATCTATGGGTCTTTGATTGCCACTTTCACCCTTATTCGAATCATATGGATGGCGTTATTGATGCCGAGCACAATGCCTGGTGGGCAACCCTAATCTGCTTTGCTACTTCCGTTTATGCGCTTAAGGCTCGATCATGGATCAGCAGGCCGCACTGGGTCATTTTTGGGCTCATGCTTCTTGGCGCGATCACCTTCTCCTTGATGGTCAAGGTCCATGGCATCGTGAGCTATGAAGAGTTTGTCGCACATGGAGTTTAAACAACATCTGCTCGAATTCGCTGCTCTGACATCCTTTTTTTCCGAGTCGCCTAGGTTCCTTTTAACCGCCGAGGACACAGAAAACCTGTGCCGAATCCGTTGCTTTGAATCATAGTTTGGTTCCGGCACACAGAGGACACGGAATCTAATTCTATGGTTATGGTGACCGGTCCCCAATAAGTTTCCACCCTAGGAATAGAGAGTGTCCGCCTCCGGGGTTGATTGTAACCTCTGCTTGAAGCCTGCGGGTGTCAGCCCGCCCAGCCCAAGATGGGGTCTGTGATTGTTGTAGTGATCCTGGAAATCCGCGAGGGCCGCTTGCAGTTCGGAGCCTCGGATGAAGAGTTCGCAGGACAGGAGTTCGTCGCGGAGCTTGCCAAAGAAGCTCTCGATGTAGCCGTTCTGCCAGGGTTTTCCCGGCTGGATGAACTGGTTTGAGACGCCCTCTGGAAGCGTCATGGCGCGGAACTCGGGCCCGTTGTCGCTGACGATCGCCTTGGGCTTTCCGTGAACGAGGTACAGCCAGTCGAGCTCTCTTTCCACCGCAAAGGCAGGAAAGGTTGAGGCCGTTTTGAGCAGCAGGCATTCTCTCGTGAAGCAGTCGAGCACGCCAAGTATTCGGGTGTGCCGGCCGTTTTCGAGCCGCTCGTGCGCGAAGTCCAGACACCATGCCTGGTTGGGCCCGGTAAGCACCGGCCCTTCAGTCTTTGGCACCACAAGCTTCCTTCGCTTGCGATGTCTAATGCCGAGTCCTTCGGTTCGCCAAATACGATGAACCGCCTTCACGTTGACGCCGGGAATGAGCGCGTGCACCCGCCTAAAGCCGTAGCGCGGATTCGCCCGGGCAAGCTCCAGAACCTTCTCCCGAAGCCCTGGGCTGCGTTCCGTGGGCGTGTGGCGGCTCGCAGGACGCGAGATGCGGCACACCCGGCAAGCGCACGTTCTTGGAAAGCCCCGGCCAAGAAGAAAGCACACGGCTCGCCGTCTGCTTCCGGGGCTCACCATTTTCCCTTTTGGAGCTCCTTGTGCGCCGCGTTGTCAAGACTCAGTTCGGCCACCAGATGGCGAAGCCGCCGGTTCTCGTCCTGAAGATTGCGCATCGCCGTCAGGTCGCTCTTGGTCATGCCCTGATACTTCTCGCGCCACGCGTAAATTGTTTGGTCGCTGATCCCGTGGCTCCTGGCCACCGAAGCGATGCTCGCGCCCGCATCGATCTCACCGAGAACCTTCAGGATCTGTTCCTCCGAATACCGTTTTCCTCGTGCCATGTCTGTCTCCTATTTTGGCGGCAAACTCTCTATTCTAGGACTGGAAAGTTTAAGGGGAACCGGTCAATGGCACTCAGATTCTGGGATGCACCAGAGAATGGGAGGGTGGCTGAGGACTATGTGGATGCGAGCACGGTATTTCGCTTAACCCATGCGCCCCGCCGTAGAACTTCATAGGATGGGAGAAAGACCGAAGATCGTCATTGTGGGAGCGGGGTTTGGAGGTTTGGCGGCGGCCAAAAAGCTCGGCAAAGTCAACGCTGACGTAACGGTTATTGACAGCGCCAACCACCACCTTTTTCAACCTCTGCTCTACCAAATCGCCACGGCCACTCTTTCGCCGGCGGACGTGGCGATGCCGATCCGCCATGTGCTTCGCAAGCAGTGTAATACCGAGGTGCTTCTCGGAAACGTCACTGGAATAGACCATACACAAAAGCTGGTTCAGCTAGACAACGAGCAACCAGTTCCCTACGACTACCTCGTCCTTGCCACCGGCTCAACACATAGCTACTTCGGCCATCCGGAATGGGCGAAGATGGCGCGCGGCCTAAAGACAATCCCGGATGCGACCACCCTCAGGAGCCAGATCCTCGGCGCGTTCGAGCAGGCGGAAGCTGAACCGGACGAGAAGATCAAACAACTTTGGCTAACCTTCATTCTCGTCGGCGGAGGCCCTACCGGAGTGGAAATGGCAGGCGCCATTTCTGAGATTTCCAACCGGGCTTTAACCGGCGAGTTCCGGCGCATCGAACCGAGCAAAGCCAAGATCATTCTCGTGGAAGGTGGCAAGGCCGTGCTCTCGACCTATGACGAGCCGCTGCCCACGCGAGCTAAGACCAGTCTTGAACACCGGGGCGTGGAAGTTAGGCTGAACACGATTGTGCAGGGTATCGACGCCGACGGCGTTGATACGAACCAGGGCCGGATCGATGGCAAGACGGTTATCTGGACGGCCGGAGTGAAGCCTTCACCCGCGGCCCTTTGGCTGGATGTCGAGCCGGATAAAGTGGGTAGGGTTAAAGTTGGGGCCCATCTTTCAGTGCCCGAACGAGATGGAGTCTATGTCATTGGCGATACCGCTTATCTGGAGCAGGATGGCAAACCGCTTCCGGGTGTCGCTCAGGTCGCGATCCAGCAGGGCAAGTTCGTGGCGGCCGAACTCATTGCAAAAATCGAAGGCAATCCGTTCAACAAGAAGTTCCGCTATGGCGATCTCGGGAGCTTAGCTACGATCGGCCGAAAGAGCGCAGTCGCTCAACTGGGCAAGGTTAAGCTATCAGGCTTTATCGCCTGGTTTATCTGGCTCTTCGTCCACATCATGAACCTCGTCGGGTTCCGGGCCAAGCTCTCGGTGCTGATGCAGTGGGCATGGTCCTACTTCACCTGGGATCACGGTGCAAGGCTGATTACGCAGGACTGGGAGAAGCGCGGCGATTAGCCGCCGGGGCCGCCCATCATGCCTCCGGGAGGGCCGCCAGGCCCTTGGCTCTGGTCTTGTGACTGAACCGAATCCGGGATGTTGATCTCGCTTCCCTTTTGGATGCCTAGCCTTTGTACAGTTCCAACCTTCATTTCCAACGCATACTTTGCAAGGCCATGGCTGGGAACGTTCTTCTCATCGAACGGCTGCATGGTCGCTGTGCTAACCACCTTCTTGTCCGAGCCGATATATGCAATATCGAGAGGGATGTAGGTGTTCTTCATCCAGAACCCCTGCTCCTTCGGAAAAGGAAACACGAAGATCATCGCCTGGTCGGGCGTGATGTCCTTGTCACGCACGAACATGAGGCCCTCCTCGCGGGTGGGATCGGTGTCGGCGACCCAGGTTTTCAGCGTGTGGCCGTTAACCGTGAGGTTGACCGTTTTGAGGGTGCTGAGTTGGTAAAGCCGGCTCGGATTGTAGCCGGGCTTCTTCTTGAGCTCTTCCGTGGTCGGCGTTTGGATCGGTTCGGCGCCAGGAGTACTGTCGGTTGATCCGGTGGACGATGTAGCGGAACCGCCAGTGGCAGTTGTTTTGCCATCGGTTTTGGAAGGGGTTCCCGTCGTGGACTTTGAGCCGGTGCTCGAGCTGCCGGTGCTTGATTTGGAGCCCGTCGTTGAGGCTCCGGTTGTGCTACCCGCGGTGGCGCCAGAGCCGGTGGTATCTGTACTGCCCGCAGTCGAACCCGTAGTTCCGGTAGCTCCCGCGGCGTCGCTCGGTTTGGAAGTTGGCGGCTGATCGATGTTGATCTTGCAGCCAATTGCCAGAACGGCAACCAAAAGAAGTGAAAGACGCTTCATGAATGGGCATTCTCCTTGACCCGGGGCACGTAGGCCGTGGACTTTTTCTCGTAGGCGGAAATAGCATCCCCGTATTGTAGGGTTGTGCCGATCAAATCCAGCCCCTTGACAATCGCCTCTTTATTCGTCGGGTTCATTTCGAACTCAAACTCTCTTTGCCCCAAGCTAACTATCTGCGCCGGGAGATCGATGGAAGCCTCAGCCCCACTTCCCGCCTCTACCAATGCTTTGTGAGCCTCGCCGGAAAGTTCGATCAGCAACAATCCGCACGTTGCCGCGTTCTGTCGAAAGATGTCGCTAAAGCCGGGATTGGCCTCGGTCTTGTGTGCGATCACGGCCCTGTAGCCGGCTTGTTGGATGGCCCAGACCGCGTGCTCGCGGGAAGATCCGCAGCCAAAGTTCGTGCCCGTCACCAAGATCGAGGCGCCCGTTGCAGCAGGTTGATCCAGTGGAAAATCGCCACCACGCACATCATGGAACAGCAACTCGCCATATCCCGAGCGAGTCACCATGGTGAGGAACCGTGCCGGAATGATGCGGTCTGTATCGACGTTGTTCGCGTCGTAGACGGCGATCTTTCCGGTATGCGTGGTGAAGCCTGGCACGGAGTGTTAGCCTTTGCCCGTGGCCTGTTTGACGATGGTAGAGAACGCGTTCTTATCCGCAATCGCCAGTTCGCTCAGCATCTTCCGGTTGACTTGGATGCCTTTCGAGCTAAGCCCGTGGATCAGCTCGCTATAGCGAACGCCGTTCTCCCGGCAGCCGGCGGTAATACGCACGATCCAGAGCCTTCGAAAATCTCTCTTCTTGGCCCGGCGGTCGCGGAACGCGTACTGCCCGGATTTCATCACCTGCTCGTGGGCACGGCGGAAAACGTTCTTCTTACGTCCCCAATAACCGGAGGCACGCTCGATGATCTTCTTGTGACGCTTGTGGCGCATAAGGCCACGTTTAATTCTTGCCATAAGTTCTCCTTTTTTGACCGGTTTCCGGCTCGTTGAGCGGTAGCGGTAGGGTGGCTGCTTTTCGCAGCGAAGCTAGATTGTACCTGGCGCCTTAGTCAAAAGATGTTGGCAGGTCCCACTTCAGCAGCATATCCGGACTAGACGCTGAAGTGTGACCTACCGGGGCCGCAACTAGCAAAGGAAGGCTCTGTCCCCCTATTCTAGATTTCCGCCCGATCCTCCTGATCCCGAGCCAACCGTAAAGTCGAGCACATTCGAAGGCCCTCCGCCCGGCGAAGGATTCTGTATGTCGATCGGTAGCGTTGTGTTCGTGGTCAGAGAAGAAGCGGGAATCTCAATTCGAAGCTGAGTCGGAGAAAGATAGACCGTTCGAATCTTCGTCCCAGAAATATAAGCCC
This sequence comes from uncultured archaeon, assembly GCA_963829965.1. Classification (GTDB taxonomy): domain Bacteria; phylum Armatimonadota; class Fimbriimonadia; order Fimbriimonadales; family Fimbriimonadaceae; genus DASXZH01. The sequence goes on from CAWHLK010000025.1 coordinate 141,125, forward strand.
TGGACGAAGACAGGAAACCCGTTCCTGTGACAGTAACCACCGCAACGGAAGCGCCGGTCGGGCATGAAGCGGGATTCATGCTCGATAAGACCGCGGTGGGGTTGTAGACCACGAATGGCTCGGAGTTTGTTGTGGTTGTGTCTGGGTTCGTGACCAACACCGAGACCGTGGATGTTGCCTGCTCGTACGTATTCGGCAGCGAAACGATGAGCTGGGATTCCGACACGTAGGTTGTTGGCTCCTGCGTATTGCCAAAGGAAGCCACGCTCCCCGGAACAAAGCCCCAGCCGTTGATCGTGACCGCAACCCCGGTTGAACCAACTAAGACTTTCTTAGGGCTTATAGAGGTTATGTCAAAATTGTTTACTGTAATCGTTGACTTCCTTGACTGAATGCCGTTCGCCACAACCTCAATCGTGGACGGACCGCCGTCGAATTTGAGCGGGAACTGTGAAGTTCGTGGAGGTCGGCAAAGACTTGGTGGCAACCGCCATCGTGCTATGGCCACCCGTCCGGCAATAGAAGACGTGGTTGGTTAGCGTGTTGCTGATCCGCACAAGCGGGTAGTTGGTGGCGTTCTGGAGATCGTCTCCATAAGCCGATCCCGAACAGAGGCCGTTAAACTGGGTGCCGCTGATCGTGTAAGTCGTTCCCGGATTCACCGTGGTTGGATACGACGTTATCGTCGGCCGCCATCCAGGTTGCGCGCCGGTTGCCGGGGTGAGGACCTCTACGTCTGTGCTGAAGTCCGTAAACCAAACCTGGCCGCTCGGCAAGAGCAGCATGCCACCGTAATAGGAGGAATCGTACGGGCAGTTGGGAGTGTTGCCGATAGGATTCAGGTTGGTCCCGTCGTATTCGAAGAACTGCGCTCCGGATTGATAGATGCCAGGACTTGCAAACACGAGGATCTTGCCGTCTGGTTCAACGCAGCAAGGGCCGTCCGCAACGTCATAGATCGTGCCGCTGGGGGCAATTGGAAAGCTCGGAGCCGCTGTCCAAGATCCGGTTCCCATCAGAGTTGTGGGAGGCGTGTAGATCGCGTTGTTCCCCGTCGCTCCGAAGGCAAGAACCTTGCCATCGTAGCCCAGAATATCGGGACCAACTTCTTGAGAGGATGAATCCTCCAAGGATGCGGGCGTGGAACCGGCGCTAATCCACTCTTGCAGCGAAGGGATATACCTTTCCGTGCCAGGCGCCTTGATCGCGTCAACCGTCAACACGGTTCCGTCCGGAAGCAAGGTCCAACCTTCTTCGTCATTGCGGTCGGCTTTCCCGTTTCCCGCAATGGAAGTCCAAGTGAGAGTCACAGGATCCAGAATCGCCGTCTGGCCGTTCAGGATATTGGCCAGCATCACGGTGCCGTCCGGAAGGACCACGCTTTGCGCGTCGCCCACATTGCTCCAACCGGGAGGCGGAGCCACAAATGTCCAAGCGTTGGCAACCGGGTCGTAAATATATCCAGTGGTTTGCCAGACCGAGGAGCCGAAAATTGTATTCGCCGCCCATGACGAATACGCGGCCATCCGCCAGAACGTCAGACGCAAAATAGAGGGGCCCGTAGCCGGGCGTGGAGGCAACCTGCGACCAAGTTCCCTTGGTGTAATCGCCTAAATCACTGGGGGTGTATTTCCACCAGTCGGAACTATCCGAATCCTGAACCAGAATGGTTCCATCAAGAAGAAGGAGCGAAGCTCCCGCATAAATGGGGGTTCGATGTTGAATCGGTTGCCAAGTTTGGGCTCGCGCCGACAGAATTGAGCAGAATGCAACAAGAATTGCTCCAACGGACCGCTTTGTAAACATCTGGAACATCACCTCGTGAATCGTGATGTTACCAGCGCAAACGTTAATTCCCTATGCGATAATTGCTAGGGAATATTAACGAGTAGCAATATTTTATAAGCCGAGCATTCGCTTGACGCGCTTCTTCTCGCCCTTGAACAGTACTGGCTCTTCTTCCAGTCTCCTCTTCTCGGAACCGCCCTTATGTAGGAACTGGTGGTTGTTGTGCGAGCGCCGGCGCGTGATTTTCCCCGTGCCCGTCACTTTGAAGCGCTTGGCCGCCGTCTTGTTTGTCTTCAGCTTTGGCATTTTGTTTCTTAGTTCCTGTCTGAGGCTTGGGTGAGAGCACCATGATCATGAGCCTACCTTCCATCGTTGGTATACGCTCAACCACAGCCAGATCCTTCATTTCTTCGGCCATTCGGTCGAGACGTTGGCGTCCCAACTCCGGATGGGTTACTTCCCTAGATTTGAACTGACAGGTTATTTTGACCTTGTGCCCTTCTTTCAGAAAGTCGATCGCCTTCTTTAGGTTGAAGGATATATCGTGATCCTGAATCCTCGGACTGATCTTTATACCCTTAACTTCCTGCTGTTTGCGCTTATGTTCCTTCTGTTGCTTCTCGGTCATGTATTTAAACCGGCCGAAATCGATGATTTTTGCAACAGGAGGGGTTGCAGTTGGAGAGACGAGGACAAGGTCCAATCCCAAGTCCTTGGCCATGGTAAGAGCCTGGCGGCTCTGCACAATGCCTATCTGTTCGCCTTCGGCGCCAATAACTCTTAAGTCTCTAAAGCGCAATACACGTTCGTTGATGAGAGGCCCTGGTTCTGGGCGGGCGTCTCGTTTATAACCTGCTATGTTCGTTCACCTCTTTTCAATTCAGATTTTCCTTATCTACAGTATATCGTTGGTACAAATCTCCAATAATCGAGAGACGACAATCCTTAACCTTGTGTTCTATTTTCGTCGTCCGTTCAACAGCAATATTGCGGAGGCGGCGGGACCGGCCGTATCCGTCCTCAAAACTCTGGGGCCAAGGGTTACACCCCTTCGGCCGATCAGCTCTAGTTCTCTCGGTGACCACCCGCCCTCGGGGCCTACTACTAATACGCGGGGAGTTTCAAAAGAGCCCAGCGTGGCGTCCAAGTTTTCAACTTCCGAAAGCACGACGGCTTCCGGCCATTTCTTCAAAATCGAGGCAAGGTCCGCCTCAAACGCTATTTCCGGAATTTTGACCCGAAAACTCTGCTCTGCAGACTCCTGAGCAATCGCGTTCAATCGCCGAAGCTTCTCCGTGCGTTTCTTCTCATCCCATCTTACGACACTTCTATCCGCTTCGAAGAAAATAAACTTCGAGACGCCGATTTCTGTGCACATATGAATGACGGTTTCAATGCGATCGCCCTTAGGCAAAGCCTGAGCTAGCGTGAGTTCAATCTCGGACTCGGTTGAGGGCCATTCCACGCCTAGTGGATGCGCCATGCGGGCCTTGAATTCGCATCGGATGAGTGAGCCATCGTTCGGCAGAACGGCTATTTGCGAGCCTTCCTCCAACCGCAGGACCTTGCGAAACTTCTCAACCTCCTCTTTTGGAAGAGCGATGACGTCCATGGGGTCCGCTCCGCGCACGAACACCCTGGGAAGGGATCTTAGAGGTGGAAGGTCGCTGCGACCCATTCGCTCTCCTCTTTTTTAATTTGAAGCTTAAAACCCAGTTTTTCCGCCGCGTCTTTTACGAGCTCCCAATTCTGATGAATGATCCCGGAAACGATCCACTTGCCTTCTGGATTGAGACGCTCGTGGATTTCCGGCGCGAGCCGGATCAGAGTCGCGCTGATGATGTTGCTCAGGATGACGTCGGCTTTGCCGGGGTTTTGCCATTCTTCCGGTTTGTATGCCTTTATCGCTACCGCGTTCTCCAGGGCATTATCTTTGGTGATTTGCACCGATTGTGCGTCGGTGTCGATGGCAATCACATCAACCGCACCCAGTTTGCAGGCGGCAATTGATAAGATCCCTGAACCACAGCCAATGTCTTGAACCGTTTTTCCGGCTAAATCTTCCTCCTGCATTAGTTCAAGACACAAGCGCGTCGTAGGGTGGTCGCCGGTCCCGAACGCTTGGCCTGGGTCAAGATCCAAAACGATCTCATCGTTCTCCGGTTCACATTTTTCCCAGGAGGGGCAAATGATGATGCGTCCTACACGGCGCTGGCTGAAAAACTGCTTCCAGTTCTCGATCCAGTCTTGATCCGGGATCAGCGTTATGTCTACCTTTGCCGCGCCATTCGCTAACAAATCGTCTTTCAATGTTGCCGCGCGAGCACCTGTCCCCTCCACCTCCGCCATATAGCCGGTTAGTGTGGGAGGGTCATCGACTTGCAGCGTTTCTTCGATGCCGTGCCGGTCAAACACTTCGGTATAAAGCGACCAATCTAAAGGCGCGGAAGCAAACAAAGCCTTGATCTCTAGCCAGTTCGTCAACGTTTCTTTTTGAACAATCCGCCGAGGAGACCGCCTTTGTCGCCTTTGGGCACCGGCTCGCCGCTTGCGTGGGCGAATTTGACGATCAGGTCCTTCTGTTCGTCGTTCAGCTTCTTCGGAATTTCTACGTTCACATGAACGTACAGGCTTCCCCGCCGCCCGCCGTGAAGCGGCGGCAAGCCGCCGTTACGGACATTTAAGGTGTCTCCAGGCTGAGTACCGTGGGGAAGGTCCACGTCATAGGTTTCGTCAATTCCTTCGATAGACAGTTCATCGCCAAGCGCGGCCTGGGCGTAGGTGATGTCGAAAGACGCGTGAAGGTCTTGGCCGTCGCGCTCGAATCGGTCATCCTCAGCGACTCTTAGAGCCACGTAAAGGTCGCCCGGGCGGCCCCCGCCGATACCTTCATTCCCTTTGCCAGGAACGCGCATGGTCGAGCCGTTGTCCACGCCGGCGGGGATCGTCACAGTCAAGGATGCTATTTCTTGGACCCGTTTCTGGCCGCGGCACTTGGAGCAAGGGTTCTTGATCACCACGCCGGCGCCCTGGCAAACCGGGCATGTTGTTTGGGTCCTTACTGCGCCGATAAAGGTTTGCTGGGTTCTTGCGATAACGCCGGTTCCGCCGCACTGTTGGCAGCGCTCCGGTTGGCCTCCGCCTTCCACACCGGTACCATGACACTCAGGACAGCCGACTCGCCGGTTGACTTTAACCTCGCGTTCGGTGGAATCTAAAATATCTTTGAGAGTCAAATCGACTCGCACCTGCAGGTCTTCTCCGTTCATGGCAGTTCGCGGACCGCGCGAAGCCTGGGCCCCCATTCCGCCAAAGAACATATCGAAGATGTCGTTGATCGCCATGGACCCGGACATAAACGGGTCTTGGGGCACGTCATCTACCGAACCGGTTTGATCGTATCTAGCGCGCTTGTCTGGGTCAGATAGCACGTTATAAGCGCTGCCGATCTCCTTGAACTGCTCCTCGGCTTCCGGATTGTTCGGATTAACGTCGGGGTGATACTGCCGGGCAAGGCGCCTGTAAGCGGTTTTGATTTCGTCCTGGCCGGCTGATTGAGCCACACCCAAAATTTCGTATAGGTCACGCGCCATCAGGGGTTGAACTCTCTTCCGATAATACGGGAGGAAGGCCTCACAGGGTTAACCAACTCGGTTTGAGCGCTCCACGAATGGACACGAGGCGAATTACTCGTCCGCCTCTTCTTCTTCCAGGCTTGTTTCCTGCTCGGCGATGTCCGTCAGAGAAAGCGTGTCGTCATCCGCAGCGGGAGCAACCACTTCCTCTTCCTCTTCTACCAAATCAGTCAAGCTTACGGGAAGCGAATCGTCATGATCATGATCGTCATGGTCGTGATCGTCTTCAGCGAGAACAACGGCGCCAACGAGGGCCGCTTCAGTCTCGTCGAGGGCCGGGAGAAGCATTCCGAGTTCGGCCGGCAGCGGCTCATCGGAAATCAGCTGGATTTCTCTCGACTCGTCTGCCATAGCGAGCTCGGCCGGACCAAGTACAGGCTTGATTCTGCCCGCCGCGATCTCCGCGAGAGCGATGGTCAGCGGGTGATGGGAATCGATTTGCACCAAAGGAGGAGCGCCCTCTCGGAGCTGCTTTGCGCGTTTGGCGGCAAGGTTGGAGAGCACGAACTTGCCGTACTCAAAATCATTGAGGATGTCAGGGGAAGGCAGCATAACTGTTTGGGGAAGGGTGGCGAACTTATAGAATACCTCGCCAATGTTATCTAATATCTACGTAACGCGCACCATATTGGTCTTCTACTTCATTTCGTAAAAAACTCATGGGCTAACCGCCTCACTACCCCGAGAATTTTGCCAATGCAACGGAGATAATTGATAAGTGCAGTCGAGGAAAGCATCGAAAACTCCGAAATCGAACTGAGAAGGGCGTTTGCCGAGCAGCGCTTTGAAGACGCGAGTCCTTTGGCTGAAGAATTTCTGAAAGGCCACCCTAACAATCCCAAAGCCAGGGTTTACGTCGCAAACCTCGCGCACACCGCCGGTCGGACGGACTTGGCCGAGCATTTCCTGCGGGGAGCCCTTGAACTGGACTCTAACTCCCTGGAAGCGATACTTGGCTTGGCCGCCCTGCTTTCTACCTCCGAGCGCTTTCAGGAAGCCAAGGAGCTTTGCCAGCAGGCAATGCGGCTCGGCCCAAACCTCGGCGCGCCACACTTTCATTACGGCAGGTGCCTGTTGACGGAAGGCAGCTATACGGAGGCTGTCGAAAGTCTTTCCCGCGCCCTGACCTTCACACCAAAACTGGCAGCGGGTCACCATCACTTGGGTCTTGCTCTCGCTCAACTGGGCCAAAGCAAACGAGCCGCAGAGTGCCTTCAAACCGCCATTTCGCTTGATCCAAACTCCGCGAGTTCTCACGCCGAACTTGCCAACCTGCTATTGGAGGCGGGTGATACAAAAGGCGCAATTCTGAACCTCAGAAAGGCCTCCGAATGCGCGCCCTCGCCGCAGCTTAGAGCCCTGCTTCAGGGGCGCGCCCTTATCGAAGAAGAGCGTTTTGCGGAAGCGGAGGAAGCGCTGACCAAAGCAATCGACACTGACCCGCGTTGTACCGAGGCCCACGTTATCCTTGGCCGAATGCTGTTCCAAGGCGGACGATTTGAGGAAGCAAAGGGCCACCTCTTAACTGCGCTTGAAATAGATCCACACCTGCCAGACGCTTTCTGTCTGCTTGCAACCGGGAAACGAATTACCGCCGAAGACCGCCCACTCGTTGGGAAAATGCTCGCTCTCACGCATAGCGGCAAGCTTTCAGCACCGGAGCGTAAGCCCATTCTCTACATGCTTGGGAAAGCATTGGAGGACCTTGGCGAGTACGAGCAGGCAATGCAGCAGTACGAGGCTGCAAACCGAATCGCCGCTATGCAAATGGCCAGATCAGGCCGCAAGTTCGACCGGGTCAAGAGGCGGCAACTTGTTGATTCTACGATCGAGGTCTTTACTTCCGCCTATCTTGAGCAATGTAAGAGTCTTGGGGTCACAAGTGAAAAGCCGATATTCATCGTCGGAATGCCGAGATCGGGCACCACGCTGCTGGAGCAAATCATCTCAAGCCATCCAAGAGTCGGAGCAGTTGGCGAACTCGGCAACTGGGGCGAACTGTCAGAGGCGTTTCAGGGAATGCAAATTCCATCCGGAAATGCACTGGAAGGTGTAGCCAGCAGTTTCCTGACCAAACTGGAGCAAGCATCACCGGGCAAAGAGAAAGTCACCGAGAAAACGCCTCAGAACTATCTGATCCTCGGTCAAATCCACGCCGCCTTCCCCAATGCCCGAATCCTGCATATCCGGAGAAACCCGGTGGACACGTGCCTATCGATTTACTTTACTGCCTTTATGTACGGGCCGGAATATGCCCATGACTGCTCGGACCTGGTCTTTGTCTACCGACAATACGAACGCCTCATGCACCACTGGCGAATGTTATTGCCGGACAACAGGTTCATGGAAGTCAGGTACGAAGACTTGGTGGCGGATCCAGAACCCTTCGTTCGCGAAACTGTCAAGTTCCTCGGCTTGGAATGGGACGACGCCTGCTTGCATCACGAGCGGAACGCACATGCGATCTCCACACCAAGCGTTTGGCAGGCCCGCCAGCCGGTGTTTAACACCTCGGTGGAGAGATGGCGGAGATTCGAACCTTGGCTGGGGCCCTTGAATGAACTGAGAGATTCAGCCCCTTAGCGCGGAGGCCACATTCTCCGGCGGCAGTTCGGCGTCACGATTCGACTGGATGTATTCCGCGTTCGAGATGAAGTCCACCATAATCGGCTTTCCTTCCGCGAGATGAACCGGCTTGAGCCAGCCGTCCCTCACCATGGCGTCAAGGCATTGAACAAGAGCCACATGGAAATTAATATCGTATTGGCGGCCGGAAGCAGCCAACTGCCGAGACATGAAGCCGGCCGCGTGATCGATTCGCGAGGTGTGTTTCAACGCTTCCACGATTAGCCCAAATTGACCGCTAAGCGGCAGATGCTTGGCGTCCCGTTTTAGGGCAGGCACGGGCAGGACACGCCCCGCCTCATACCTGGCAAGGGTAACTTCCTCGGCGCCCTTCAAATTCAGCAGGAAGCCATTGAACCCATCAATCGCGGAATTGGAGGCCTTTTTTGAGAGCCTTCCCGCTACCTGATGGAGAGTGGCCAGGGCCAATGTGCCAAATCCGGCCACCCTCATGTCCTCTTCGATGAACCCCCCGGTCCCAAGCCACTGAAACGCCTGATCGGCGTCCAGTTCCAAGCCCGCATCACGCGCGATCTCGCGCGTGTATTCTTTCAAATCGCTAAAGTGGGAGTTTGCGGTGTACCAATAATCGGCAAAGCGGATGTGCTGAAGGATCTTGCGCCGATTGATTTGCTCGTATTGCGTCTTGAGCCAGTCGGGCTTACCACCCCTTTCAATCTCCAGTAGGGTGAATGCGGCCTCTTTGGCGGACATGTGGGCCAAGCTGAGCCCGGCGGACAATATGGGATCGGCGAAGCCCGCCGATTCGCCGATGAGGAGCCAGTTCTTACCGGTCATGCGTTCTGCCACGAACGACCAGTTTTTGGTGCTGTTGAACCGATGTTCCCTCTCTGCGTTCTGGAGCAAGGAAGAAATCCTCGGCTCCTCGGCAAGGGCCCTTAGGTAAAGCTCTTCGGGTTTAAGTCCGCTCTTCTTGTAGTAATCTGCCGGGCAAACAAACCCCACCGAGGTGCGCGTCTCGCTGATGGGAATGAACCAGATCCAGCCATATCCGACGGACATGACCTGGATTCTTGTCCCTCCCACGCCGAGGCTGACCGCCCATTCCGCGTTTTGCCAATAATCCCAAACTGCAATATTGCGAAGTGCGCTGGGTTCTTCGATGCCGATACCCATGGAGCGGCGCAGTAGGCCCACGTGGCCTGTGGCGTCAACGTAGTGCTTGGCCACGACTCTGGTTCCGTCCTCCAGAACGAGCGCGGTTACCCGGTCATCGTCCCGCTCGACTTCCCTAACCCCAGTTCCCTCCTGAACCACGACTCCGAACTCGCGTGCGTGGTCGAGCAAAATCTTGTCGTAAATCGAACGGTCCACTTGAAAGGCGGTCTCGCGGCGTTGGCCAACGAACTTGGCCGGTCTAGGTTCGTCCTGGAACTCGCCGCACCCTACTGCAACAAGGACGGCAAGGGCCAGATCGAGGCCGCCAAGTGCATGGGTTGCGGGATTTGCGCCGCCGAATGTCCGGCCCGCGCCATCCAGTTGCATCATTTCGAGACCAACCAGTTCGAAGTGATGATCAAACAACTCTTCGCCGGCGAAAATGTTGAGAACGTGGCAAATGGCGCCCCCACTTCCTGTCCGGTGAAGACGTTGACAGGAAAAGTCTAACGTGATTACAAACAAACATTTTGAGCCGGTGGTAGGGCGCGTCACTCCGTGCGCGCCGCGAACGTTGAACCTTAGCTATTCAGCAGGACGAGAAGAAATTAACGCAAAGACGCAAAGACGCGAAGGCGCAAAGTGGGGGAAACCGGATCAATCCGGCTCTTTCAATAGTGACTCATCCGGCCTGCCAAAGGAAAGTTCTTTCCTTGCGTCTTTGCGCCTTTGCGCCTTTGCGTTAAACCCGAATGTAGCAACCCATGAAACCCCAGGTATTTGAACCCAAAATCGTGGCCTTTTGCTGCCACTACTGCGCCTATTCGTCGGCGGATTTGGCGGGGTCCATGCGCATCCAGTATCCGCCCAACGTCCGCATCATCCGCACGCCCTGCACGGGCCGGCTGGAGACCAAATACTTCATGAAGGCGTTCGAGAACGGCGCGGACGGCGTGCTGGTGGCCGGCTGCCTCGAAGGCGGCTGCCATTTCGTGGAAGGCAACCTCTGCGCCAAACGCCGGGTCAATTACACCCGCGACATGCTGGCCGAGGTCGGCCTGGAGAAGGAACGCCTCCGCATGGTCAACATTTCCGCCGCCATGGCCCGGCCCCTGGCGGACACCATCACCGACATGGTGGAAACCGTCCGCAAACTCGGCCCCAACCCGCTCAAATCGAAAACTAATTTAACTAATTTAACCAAACTGGAGACCCGCTCATGATCGTCGCCCAACGAAAAAACATACCCGAACTGCTGTCCATCGTGGAGAAGCACCGGAAGGTGCTCCTGCTCGGCTGCGGCACCTGCGTGACCGTCTGCCTCGCCGGCGGCCAGCGCGAAGTCAGCATCATCGCCTCCGCCCTCCGCATGGCGGCCAAATTGAAGAACCGCGCCCTCGAGGTCGAGGAACTCACCATCGAGCGCCAGTGCGACAACGTCTTTCTGGAACAGGCGGCGGAGGCGGTCAAGAACACCGACGCCGTGCTGTCGCTCGGCTGCGGCGCGGGCGTGCAGGCCCTGGCGGAACGTTTCAACGGCAAACCGGTTTATGCCGGACTCGACACCGCGTTCATCGGCATCCTGGAGGAACGCGGTGTGTGGGCGGAAAAATGCGCCGCCTGCGGCCAGTGCGTGCTCCATCTCTACGGCGGCATCTGTCCGGTGACCCGGTGCGCCAAGAAAATGATGAACGGCCCGTGCAGCGGCTCCCGCGAAGACCGCTGCGAAGTCAACGCCGACCGTCCCTGCGCCTGGCAATTGATTTACAAACGCCTCAAAGAAATCGGCCAATTGGACCGTTTAAAGGGATCAAGCCCCCAAAAACTGGCGCCCAAGCCAGTCCGGCGGCTGCCGGACGATCATCGAGAAGATCACAGGGTTTAAGGCTGGAAGCTGAAACAACTTTAGCATTTAGCGTTTAGCCTTTGTTTGTGGCCTTTCTGCTGGCTCGCCGCGTGAGGCAAGCCTATTGCACGGTCACCTATTCCCTTTCATCCGATGAAACTATTGCGACTTGCCAATCAGTTGCGTGTGGCAGGCTGGGAGCCAGGTAAGTTTCGTGTGTGCTTCGCCTTTGATGCTACGGGCGGCGGTAAAGTTTTGTTTGCAGGTGGCGACTGTTGGGGTTGAGCGAATTTCATTTGCCCTCTCGGCTTCGGAGATGCTGTTTGCGGAATGGATGGCGTATCTTTGTCAGCGGTATAGCTGATATTAAGAATTGCATCGCGGCGGATCTCAAATACCTTTGGTCTCGTACCCTCGGTTCTCCAGGAACTTGGACCACCGTTGTCATTGGTTTTGGCAAGAAAAATGAAAGTACTGTTCTGATCCAAGATGATAGTGTGACGAGCGTCTATCTCTGAAATTAATTCCTCTGGTATTGTGCCCCTGACATTCCCAAAAGCTAAGGAGTTTGTCGGGAATGTGATCTCCACTGGAGATTTTGATGTGTAATCGCCGCCACCTCTCGATTCAGGAATATACGGAAAAACAAACCGAGAGAAACATAAAATAGACAGATAGAACAGAGTAATTATTACGGCAGAGGTTGAGATTAACAAGAATGTTTGATGGTTATGGTTATCAATCTGCTTTAAACGGTATGTGCTACGGAACCCAAAAAACAGAATGACTAGCATAAAACAAACAAAATAGACCGAACCGAATGGAAAGTGCGATTTCACAATATGTTCGAACCAGTGTCCTGGCCAATTCTTTCCGAAAAGAATTGCTGCCAGTGAAACATCTAAATGTTCGGCGATGGCCGCAAACACCCAGACTTGAAACAAAAAGACAGACCATTGAATAGCGTAAAGAACCCAGCGACGAACATTTAATTTAAACCAATTAGAGTTAGAATACTTATTTGGCCATTTCCAAGGCAAAATAATAGTGGCCAAAAACGATACGAAGATGATCCCAAATAATAGAATCAGCATCCATTGCCATGTCGAGTTGTAGAACCTAATGTTGGCTTCGGATGTCTCGCAAAAAATGGGCTGTAAAAAACAACGTGGCAATATTATGCCCAGTCCGATTATCAAGGCGGCTATCCTGAAAATGAGTCTAAAAGCTTTAAGCAACTTTTTCATTCTAGCCTGGTTTTTGTCTTTCGAAGTATTCTTCATGCTTGTAGGTTTCTCAAATGCGTCGCCTGCGAACGCAATAAGGACTGAGAAAAGAGGCAATCCGAAATTGAAAGTTATGAGGCGTGCATATTTTCTGGCAAAATCCATGTCCGTAAAGGCTACCAGGACAAAGAAGTTCCACAACATTAGCGAGACGGTTCCTATGACAGGGAACGTGGAGTGTAATTTCTCAATCTTAGACCCATCAAAAAACCATTTACACGAATGAATCCAAGACATTTTTATCAGCCTTCCATGACGAGCCGCCCTTATAAAGGAATCCGCGTGTTCTTTTCTCCAGAACCAGATCAGCCAGCCAAGTGGAAAGACGATAACTAAACACGCCAACAAGAAGATGCAGCCAATATGGATATACTTCGTTCTAATAAAATCTATATCGGTTATGCCGAAGCTCTTGAAATACGTAAACTCCACTAAAAAGCCCGATCCATAAATCAACCCCACAATTGGAATAAACCAATGAGCAATTGTGGTTGCGTGTTCTGCAAGATTCTCTCGCAGCCCATCTTTGAAGTTCCCACAAGAAGGTGGACAGGGGCGGAAGTTGTTTGTTGTGGTTAGTTTTGCATGAACTGCGCTTCAAATGCAACTGGCGATTGATACCCCAAGGAACTGTGGCGACGGCGTTGGTTATACCAGCTTTCAATGCCGACAAAGAGTTGCTGGCGCGCGGCGGCGTGATCCGCTGGAATGGTCCGGCCCAGCACTTCGCCCTTGATTTTCCCGATGGCACTTTCCATCCAGGCGTTGTCATACGGATTGCCGGGCCGGCTCATGCTGGCCTCCCAGCCGTGGCGTTCCAGAAGCCCGGGTTTCTTGGCTGGCGTATTGCACGCCGCGATCCGAATGCACCAGCAGGCCCTGGCCGGGGCGGCGCTGGGTGCTGGCCATTTGCAGCGCGCTGACCACGAGTTCGCTGCGCAGATGATCGGCCATCGCCCAGCCGACGATCTTGCGACTCCACAGATCCATGACCAGCGCCAGATACATCCAGCCCTGGGCGGTCGGCACATAAGTGATGTCTTGGAGCCAGATTTGATTCGGGCCGGCGGGCGGCGGTCGTTGGGCCAGCCGGTTGAGGGCACTGGCTTTTCAGTCTCTTGGAGCACTCGGTGGCTGGCGACTAGAAAAGCTGAGGGTCGTGACTGCCGTAGTTTGGTGGCAGAGAGAAAGCGTAAGAACGGGTTGACTTCATAGGCGCGCGATTGGAGCCCAGCGAGCGCACCAGTAAGTGGAACCGTGCCGCTGCCGGAGAACGGGTCGAGCAGGACTTCACCCTTGCCAACCCCATCAGTGAACATTGCTTGCTCCACAAGTTTAGGAGAGAAGCCTTCTTTGACAAAATACCAACGGTGGCGAGGTAATTTATCAAGGGATAGAGCGTTCGATGCGCCTTGGTCTCGGAGGGGAAAATTGGCATTGAGCGTGAACATGTGTTTAATCGCAACAAACAGGTTTCGCAAACATGCGATATGGTTCGTCAAAATCAGGCCGCGTTTCGTGATAGGCGGGATTAAACTTGATTTCTTGTGCTTCGTAATGCAAACCATCTGACAAGGTGATTGTTGCACCGGTTAAAGCACAGTCTGGGAGGTTCTTTCTTCTTGCGTCTATGATGACGAAGAAACCCTGAATGACGTGACCCGGAGCAGATCGACGTTGTTCATCCAAGTAATTCGCCAGCTGATCGGCTCCATCTTGAGCTCGCTTATCTCTGTGTTGGGCTGTCACATGCCCGTCGCTGGCAACGGAATCTCCAAGCCATTTGATTTCAACGAGCATCAGCCGATTGTTTCGCAATCGTGGTTGGACGCGGATGTCCACCGGATTCTTTTCATTCACATTCTGCTCTGGCCAAATGTCATGCTCTCCACCGAGCCGATTGTTCAGAAACTGCGTCAGAGAGTCCCGCATCAATGATTCCGGGCCGGCGGTAAAGAACAGTCGATTCTCATCATGCCATACACGGCGAAAAGTGTAGCAAGTGGATTCACGTATATTTTCACAAGCGTAGTGTTGCAATGCTTCTCGTAGATCGGAGAAAGTAGGCACAGAGAACTGGCTGCGGGCAGATGAATCTAGCCGGAGCACGGCTTTCCGCTGTGGACCTACCAAAAACTCCTCTTGCCACCCTTGATAGTGATAAACAACTGCTGTCTTCGCCAAGTCTTCTAAAGTGGTTGACCCAAAGGTGCGAGTGTGAGGACGTCCATCACTCCCAATTTCAAAGCACAAGTCTACAATATTCTGATTGGCGAATCCGGCAAAATCAGCAACGGGGCCTAGTGGCGGTGCTGTTCCACTAACCACTCGCCGAACGACCTTAAACACAAGGACATGTCCACTAACCCGTTCAGGTTCGACATGCTTGTAAAGTGCTTGAACGGTTTCCATCACTTTGAATATTGCATCCAAGCCCTCGTCGCCAAAGACCTCTTGGGCCATTGGAACATGCGTGTCCTTGCATACTTCAGAAATAACATCAGCGATATTCTTCATTTCTTTTTCTCAGGGATGTTGGCATTCAAACGGTAAAGAGCCGAGAGCCAAACGACTGCAGGAAGGCGCAAGTCATTGCCTCTTCGTGCGAGAGCTGTCCGCAACGCTTGAAATTGTTCGTATAGCTGAGACTGAGCCGCATCTTCGAGCAGGAATCGACTTAGCGGAGTGGATCTGGCGCGGCTGAGTTCTGGTTCATTTGCTAATGCAGTGCTGACCATGCCAACGGAGAATGCGACTGTGCTAGCGCAGGCTGCTTGTAAGCACTCCATGCGTTCTTTGTTGAGATCCAGTTGGCCAAAATCGCTTAATGATTCCTTCGCTGCCTCAGCCATATGCAACCGATCATGCACGCGAAGAAAATATCCACGCTCGGAAAGAATTTTCACTGTCGCATCTATGTCTGGGCTGAATGGCGCGCCCAGTTCAGTGCCCATAAAAGCATAACCAAAGCCACCAAGGCGGAATAGTACCGTAATCTCAGCATCCTCTTCGTCACCACCGTCAATGCGACCGCGGAAGTAACGGCTAGAAAAATCCCGCGAAAATCTGTAATATTCGTCCATTGATTCAAATGTTCGGTTCGGGTCACATACGATACCGGTTAGGCAAAAATTTATGGCAGATAAGAGTGTGGACTTGCCGATGCCGTTGGCACCTACAAGACAGAGGACTCCCTTGCTACAGGTAAACTCGGCGTTGGGATTTGCCGTAAAGAGGGAAAATCGCCGCAGACTGACTTTCTCAATCTGAGGGAGCCGTAGTTTCGTTTGTTGTGTCGGCATAAAGTTTAGCTTTTCAGTTATTAGACCACGGTATGCACTGATCGTCGAGCAAGAGATCCCTACCAAATTTGCCGATGATTTCCGTCACATTCTCCCAGCCCGCAGCTTGCAGAAGCTGCACGACATTTCCGGCAGGTATCGGCTTCCGCCTTCGTCCGACTACGGCGCGACAGGTCCGTCTTCGCTACACGTTGACGCGACAATCCGTCTGCGTTGTCACTTCGACGCGACAGGGGAAAATGAAACGCACTGTTCCCGAATCTTTCCATAAATTTCGATCCTGCGTAAAGCTGCGCCACGCGGCAAACATGCCCAGCCCAAGCGGATTGCCACGTAAAAGGCTTTAGCCTCACGTGGCAAGTATCGTAGGACGAAAAAGGGGTTTGGCAATTGGAAAATCTTTCACAGAAGCAAACGAAGTTAACAAAGGTTGGAAACGATTTTTCTTTTTTCGTTCACTGCCACGTGAGGCAGCACCTTTTACGTGGCCTTCTGTTCATTGCCCAACTGTTTGGCAATTGTAAATCCGAGGCTGGAACCGTTGAACTTTGAATTGAAAAAAAACCCGGCCGGGGCCATCCGTTTATGCTGGTTCCAACACAATCTTGACCTTGCGTCCCAAGGCGCGCGCGGCCTTGCCCAGGGTGTTCAGTGTGACTGAGGCATTGGAGGCATCCAGCAACCGGTCCACCGCCGCGCGGCTGGTTTTCATCCGGGCCGCCATTTGCGTCTTGGTCAGTTCCTTTTCTTTCAAGAGGCGATCCAATTGCAGGCTCAACGCCTGCTTCAGCGCGCGGGCCTCGACTTCGCCCAGGATGCCTTGTTCATCCAGGAAATCCCGGAAGTCGCTTCCGCGATGGTTTTTTTTGCTCATAGATTTTGCAAATATTGTTTTTTACGTTTCTTCGCCAATTCCAGTTCGTCGGGCGGCGTCCTTTGCTGTTTCTTGATGAAGCCGTGCAACAGCACAATTTCCTGATCCACCATCGCAAACAGCGTCCGCGCGATGCGGTTGTCCAGCCGTGAACGGACCTCCCCAATGCCGTCACCCAAATTGTCAACCAGCGGCTTCCCGACCGGCCACGCATATTGCACCGTCAGAATGTCCGTGCCGATGACCTTGCAGTCATCTTTCGACAATTCTTTCAGCCATTCCCGCACCGGTTCATTGCCCGCCTCCGTCTTGAAAAAGACGACATTGAGCGGGCGTTCAGCTTTCATCCGCAAAGCAGTGTATCAAAAAAGATACGTTTGTCAAATGGAGAAATATTCAATTCTTGGGAAAGGTGAAGGCGTAGGGGAGATATGCGCGGCCCCGATGTTTCCGGGAACTCATCACAATTTGTGATGAGTTCGACGATCCGCCCGGCGCCGGGATCACAGATTGTGATACCAGGTGAAGGATCTCGTCCGCTTCAGCAGGTGTGAGTTGGAACATGAAGTCATCCGGGAAGCGGGCAAGATTGCGTTTGACCGCCTGATTCAGCGCGCGGGCCTCGACCCCGTAAAGCGCGGCGAGATCGAAATCCAGGATCACCTTTTCATGGCGAATCCAGTGGACCTTCGGAGCGATGGCCGAAGGGGAAAGGGCAAGGGTGTGCTGTGGCATGGTGTCAGGCCGCATCCAGCAGCGATCGCGGTTGGCTCACTGTCAACCGTACGATTTTTTCGTACGCTTCAATTATCAGTTGTCCGATTTTTTCGGACAACTGCTCATCGGCAGCGAGTTGGCACAAGGACATCATAATCCGTGGAAAAGACTAAGGTTGTTTTTGGAGTTGGACGTCTTGGTTATTTTCTTCGTGGTGCAAACTTTAGCCTTTAGAGTTAGCCTTTGGCCTTTGTGTCAGTTCCCATTTCGATCCCCAGCCCAAGCGGATTTGACAGCATCCTACGCCGCAACGCGGCGGATGCAAATGCCAAATGCTGAAGGCTAAAGGCTGAAGGAATCTTTCCACAAGTTTTAGCCGTTTTACTTCTTGATGCGGTAGGGGATTTTGGCTTCCGACAGGATCATGGGTTCGGATTCTCCATTGGGCGCGAGGGTGACGCGGACAGTCGCACCGAGAACGTTCGCGACACGGCGCAACATGCTCAGGGAATGGCCTTCGTAAGACGGTGATTCGAGCCGGCTGATTTGCTGCTGGGAGGTCTTGAGTTTGCGCGCGAGGTCCTTTTGGGAAAGGCCGGCCTCTTCACGCAGCGCCGCAATCTGCAACGCCACGTCCCACGCCTCACCCGCCCGTTTCGAACCGCTCCGCGAAATCCGGGTCGCGGAGTTGCTCTTCCAGATAAGCGTCAAAGTTCGTCTTGCTCATAGATCATTTCCTTTCCTTCCAATCACGCATCCGTTCCCGCGCGGTGTCGAGGTCACGGCCCGGGATGGCCTGGCCTTTGTTGCGGATGCCGTGGACGGCGATGATGCGTCGGCCTTTTACAAAGAACCAAAGCACGCGGGTATTCAGCTTGCCGACGTGGCGCAACTCAAACAGCCCGCCGTTAAGCGCCCTGGTCAGCGGCTCGCGGTGACACTGGCGATGGCGCAGCTTCTCCAATCCCGGCCGCCACGGCTGCAAAGTCGTCGGGATCACTGGCTTTGAGTTCCAGCAGGTGACTCTTCGCACCGGCGAGCCGGCCTCCCACTGTTCGTAGAACTCTACAGTGAATTCCATGATAACGCAACATCAAAAATGATGTTAAATGGTTTTCTTAATCTGACGGCACGACGTATTTCCGGCAGGTATCGGCTTCCGCCTTCAGTTCCGACTACGGCGCGACAGGTCCGTCTTCGCTACACTTTGACGCGACAATCCGTCTGCGTTGTCACTTCGACGCGACAGGGGAAAATGAAAGGCACTGTTCCGAATCTTTCCCATAAACTTTCGATCCCGCGTAAAGTTGCGCCACGCGGCAAACATGCCCAGCCCAAGACCAAATTGCACGTAAAAGGCTTTCAGCCTCACGTGGCAAGTATCGTAGGACAAAAACGCGGTTTGGCAATTGGAAAACGGAGGCGGGAACCTGCTTGAGTTTTCCCGCATTTGGGATTATTTAACGGTCATCGGCAAATGCCCCTGCGGAAATCGTCCAGGTTTGCGAAGCTCTGCCGCCAGACAAACAGTCCGAGTTGGTGGATTTTGCCCGCTTCTCCTCGCCCGTCAGGATGACGAAGCTGGGAGCGCCGGCTGGCCTATCCGCAGGCCCGGCCCCGCCTCGATGCGTTCCTGCGCGACTCCGCCGCCGAGGGCGACGAACCGCTCGATCCCAAACGCTTGTGAATTCGCGCACCCGGCCGAGTTTTTGGCGGGCTTATGCGCGCTTGAGCGGCCCAACCGCATGGCCGCACGCCGCGCTTACGCGCTGTTCGCGCAAAATCCCGACCACCCCTCGCTTCGTTTCAAAAAGCTCGGCGGTTACGACCGTGTCTGGTCGGTTCGCGTCAATGAGCAATACCGCGCCATCGGCGAGCGTCACGGCGATACCATCGTCTGGGCTTGGGTCGGCACCCACAACGAGTTCGACAATCTCTTTGGTTGAGGGTCGGGAAGCTGCGGCACGACAAGTCCGCTTTGCGATTTCACGCTCTTTGCGCGGTGGATTCAGAATTCCACATCGCGGCACGTTGGCCAAAAAGGCTGAATTCTCCCGCCTTCATCCCATTTCGCTTCGCTTCGCCGAGACAAGTCCGATTTCGGCGCGGCAATCCGTCTTTGTTTCACTTCGACGCGACAGGGGAAGGCTAAAAGCCAAGGGGCTGGCGATGATTCGCCGCACTTGGCCCGCTTCAGGTTTCATCCCCCCGCTGCCGCAAAAAAGGGCGAAGATTGAGGATTAGGAAGATGGAAGATTGGAGTTGGAAGTTGAGAAATTTAATGACTGGCAGTGAGATTGTTCAGCGTTTGCCGCGAAGGTAGTTTTGCACTTCGTCGTGATCGCCCGCAAAATCAAAAGTCAGCACGCCTTTGTGCGCCTCAAAAATGAGCCGCCTGCCAGACCGGTGCGGCATTCGTAAAGGTGTTTGCCCAGCTTTCGTATCGCCAGCACGGTATATCGCGCGTGCGGCCAGCCAGAAAACCATCCACCATCGCTTTCAGGGTGGCTGAAACCTCCGCCTCCCGCCCGGCGGTCCGCACTATCTTTTTGAACCGTTTGGACAGTTCAACGGAAATCATCTTTGCTCCCGGTAAAGGGGGTCAACACCCCGCGTTTCCGCGCGGCTTTGAGCCGGTCCTTGACGAAGGTAATCGACTGGCGCGAATCGCCGCCAAGCTTGGGAACGAACTCGTCAATCGTGTCGCAAATCAATTGCACAATGTGCAGGTTCGCCCATTCGTTGTGCCCGCCTATGTTGTAGGTCTCGCCCAGCTTGCCGCGCGTGAGTATCAGCCAAAGCGCTTCAGGTCGTTATGCGAAATCGAACTTCGTGTAATTGGCTTCCGTCTGCCGTTTTGTCTGTCTTGGCAGCGCCATCGAGCCTAAAACGCATTGTCTCGTAAAACCGTCGCGCAGCATCGTTTGATGACAATACCCAAAGTGTGACTGTCTTGTAACCATCCTCGCCGGCTCGTGCGAGAGCTCTGTCGCAAAGCATCCGGCCTGCTCCTTTTCGCCAATATGCGGAAAGAATGTAAATTGCCACAATCTCGGCAACGATGGGCTGCGGCATCTAGCTTCTTTGTCCCCGTGATAAAATGAGATCACAAAAGCCGATCACACAGCCATCGTTTTCCGCTACCCGGAAACACCCCCCGCTTCTGTTCGATTCGTTTGCGGAAAAGGGCGACGCTGCATCGATATCGAGATATACATCTAAGGAAAACTTGCGTCCGGGATCTGCCCCCGATAGGCCGCACGCCACGTCTCAACATGAACGCGCGCAATTCCCGGCACGTCAGCGACCTCCGCAGTGCGCACTGGTCTGGCAATGGAACTGCGCATGAACGTAAAGCGTGCCGTTCAGTTATGCTTTCGATTTCGCCAGAACGGTTTTCACCCAGGCCTGGTTGTCGAGATACCAGCGGATGGTCTCGCGGATGCCGTCCTCGAATTGTGCGCGGGGGTCCAGCCGAGTTCGCGCTGAATTTTCGTCGCGTCAATGGCGTAACGGCGGTCGTGGCCGAGCCGGTCCTTGACGAACGTAATCAGTTTGCGCGAATCGCCGCCGAGTTGGGGAACGAACTCGTCAATCGTGTCGCAAATCAATTGCACGATGTGGAGGTTCGCCCATTCGTTGTGGCCGCCGATGTTGTAGGTCTCGCCCAGTTTGCCGCGCGTGAGCACCAGCCACAGCGCCTCGTCGTGGTCGCGCACATAAAGCCAGTCGCGCACGTTCAGGCCGTCGCCATAAACCGGCACCGGCTTCCGCGCCAGAATGCTTTGGATCACCACCGGAATGAGCTTTTCGGGAAATTGATACGGGCCATAGTTGTTCGAGCAATTCGTGATGACCGTCGGCAGGCCGTAGGTGTGGTGATAGGCCCGAACGATCATGTCCTTGAGCCTTGCTGGCGGAATACGGCGAATTCGGCGCGTACGGCGTCGTCTCGGTGAAAAAACCAGTTGCGCCGAGCGATCCATAGACTTCGTCAGTGGAAACATGGTGGAATCGGACTTGATGCGGGTCCGGTGGGATTTGCGTCGAACCAAACCGCGCGACAGGCTTCGAGCAGATTGAATGTGCCGAGAATGTTGGTGGTGATGAAATCGCCCGGACCGGTGATGGAACGGTCAACGTGCGATTCCGCCGCCAGATGCATGACGTGGGTAATGGCGTGTTTCTCGACAACCGCTCAGCACGGCGGCCTTGTCGCGCAAATCCACCTTCTCAAAGACGTATTTCGGGTGTTTGGCAACCTTCTCCAGATTTTCCAGATGCCCGGCGTAGGTCAGGCAATCCAGATTGACCAGTTTCTCAACCTCCGGACGGTCAATGACGTGATGGATGAGGTTGGAGCCGATAAAGCCGGCGCCGCCAGTGATGAGTAGGTTCATGGTTTATCCAGGACTTGTCGCAGGCTGGCCTCCCAATCCGGAAGCCGCAACCCGAAAGTTTTTTGCAATTTGCCGCAATCCAAAGCCGAAAATGCCGGGCGCTTTGCGGGCGTGGGATACTCCGCCGTGGTTATTTTTTCCACCGCGCGGCATTTCCGTTCCGTTTCCGGCATCAACTCAATGATGCGGGAAGCAAACTCGTGCCAGTTGGCTGACCCCGGCGGCGAGATGATATTCGCCGTTGTAACGGGAACGGTCCGCGCCGGCCAGAACCTGCTTGAGCGCCAGCGCGGTGGCCTCGGCAATCATCCGCGACCACGTCGGGCAGCCGAACTGGTCGCCCACCACGCGCAGCTTCTCGCGCTCGCGCGCCAGGCGCTGCATCGTGAGCATGAAATTCTGGCCGCGCGCGCCATAGACCCAGCAGAGCCGGAAAATCAAATGGTTCGCGCCCGAGGCCTTCACCGCCCGGTCCCCTTCCAATTTTGACCGGCCATAAACGCCCAGCGGATTCGGCGCGTCGGTCTCGACGTAAGGTGACGTCTTCGTCCCGTCGAAAATATAATCCGTCGAGTAATGCACCATCAGCGCGCCGAGCTTCTTCGCCTCCTCGGCCAAAACTCCCGGCGCGACCGCGTTGACCTGCCGGCAAAGGTCGGCTTCCGTCTCGGCCTTGTCCACTGCGGTGTAGGCCGCCGCGTTCACTATCACGGATGGAGCAATCGCGGCCACGAATTGCCGCAGCATCGCCACATCGGTAAATTGATTCGGGATAATCCATGGCCCTCACCTCGGCCAGCGGCGCGAGCGCGCGGCGCAATTCCCAGCCGACCTGTCCGTTTTTTCCGATGAGCAAAATCTTCATTGGCGG
>CAWHLK010000026.1:0-9521 GCA_963829965.1 uncultured archaeon
ATGGGCCAGCAGCGGATCGCCTTTTTCCGTGACCAGCGGCACCTCCGCCCTGCCCTTGGGCGTGGCGCAGACATAACCGAGCAACCGGGGAATTTCTTGCGGCCGATGCCTTTGACCAACTCGCTCTCCACTCGCAGGCGCGGTTTGAACGGTTCTTCCAGAATGGCCGACTTCAATATAACCGAGGCTTCCTTGACGAAAATCTGCGGCAATTCCTCGGCGGAATCCACCTCCCAGAACCGCCCATGCCCCGCCGCCGCAAGCCACGACATCGTGTCCGGCGCAACGTGCCCGCCGATCATCACCCGTGCTGATGGTGATCTTGTGGTCAACAATATCCTGCACCAGCGATTTTTGCGGCGCGGCGGGATCGCCGTCGCTGAACACAATCAAGTGCTTGAGATTGGCGCTGGATTTGAGCCGACCATTTCGGCATACCCTTCTACACCGAACTTGACCAGATGGTTAAAAACGAAGAGATCGATGTTGTCGACATCTGCCTGCCCACGTTCCTCCACAAGGAGTTCACCGTAAAGGCAGCGCAAGCGGGGAAGCACGTCGTCTGCGAAAAGCCGATGGCGATGACGCTGGACGAAGCCGACGAAATGGCGAAGGCGTGCGCGGACGCCAAAGTAACGCTCATGATCGCCCACTGCATCCGCTTCTGGCCCGAATATGCGCTCCTAAAAGAGATCGTGGACGATAAACGATACGGCAAGTTGCTTTCCTTGAACATGACCCGGCTCGGGGAGTTTCCATCATGGTCGTCCGACAACTGGTTGGCCGACGAGAGCAAGTCCGGTGGCGGAGTGCTCGACATGCACATCCACGATACCGACTTCGCCATTTACCTGCTTGGTTGGCCGGACAGGATCTTTTCAGCGGGCAATGTGGACAGCCGTGGGCCGAGCTATGCTTTCACGACGTTGAACTACGGTGACACCGTGGTTCACCTCGAGGGCGGGTGGAACATGCCGCCCCACACGCCTTTCCGGATGGCTTTCCGAGCGATCTTCGAGAAAGGCGCGGTGTTCATGGACGGCGGCCCGATGACCCTGTACTCGGAGGACAAGGAGCCGGTGGTTCCCGAGTTTGAAAAGATGGAGGCGGAAGGCGGCGGCAATATCGCCAGTCTGGGCGGCTACTTCCTGGAGTTGAAATACTTTGTGGACCGGATGGTTCAGGGCCTACCGATCGAAGTGGTTACGCCCGCGAGCTCAAGAGAGTCGCTGAAGTTGGTGCTCGAAGAGATCAAGCAAATCAAGCAAGGTGTCTAGCTATTTGTCATGCCCGCGTGGCATCAAATCCAGGGTCATCACTTCGAACGGCTTAAGCGTATAGGTCAAGGATCTTCCAGTCTCAACGGACTCCGGCCGCATGTGTGCGTCCGACTTCCACGGGCTGCGTGCCTCAAACCTGTAACCCGCCGGCAACTGCAGCGCATCGGCCAAATCAAAGGTGAACGACTGCTCCTTGTCGCTTGGATTCCTCAATACAATCGAACCCTTTCGCGGACACCAGGCGGCCCAACCGTAAACTTCCAGCTTCAACGGATCGCCCCCGATCCAATGGGTGTCCACCAGCTCGTCCTCGTTTGCCCTGGACCATTTGGCGGCTTCGGCGAGGTCGTCCCAGTTCTGCTTGGTCAAGAGAGAGTGGGTGATGTACAGCTCTTGAAGCTGAGTGCCCGTCCCGAAGTAGCTCCGCACTTCGTCGCGAAAATCGTTGCCGGGATCCGAGCCAAGTTCGTCCGCCGCCTTGCCATAGATAATGCCGTGAAGCATCAGCGACGAAATCGGATAAAGGGGGCCCCTCTGAACCACGTTATGATAGGTCTCGGAGTCGCGGTACGTGATCCAGCGCTGGCGGAACGTGCCAACTCCCGCGTAGCTGGAATCGTCGCCGCCGCGCCAAGTTGAGTCCGCGTATCGAAGCCAGAACGGCGAAGGCCAGGTTCCCGTGGTGAGGTTGATGAAAACGCTTGGCTTCACCTCGCGGAGGTCGTGGATGAGCTGGATCGCCGCGTCGAAATCGCTGTCGAAGTGCGAGCCGGGATAGTGCTTGTCCGGGCTGCCGGTGCCGTCAAATTTGAACTGGTTGACGTTGTATTTGGTTTCAAAATCGAGGCAGACCTGGCGGACCCGCTCGAAGTATTTGGGGCCCGATAGCGCGTAACCTTGCGAATCGATTTCCATACCTTCGCGCTTGCCCGTCGCAAGGCGTTGTTCTCGGGCATCGGCGTAACCGCCCCAAGGTGAAAGCCATACGCCGGGCGCGAATCCGTATTTTGCGGCGGTTTCCCGCAGAGGCGTGAACCCGTTTGGGAAACCCGGAGTGAAAGCCCCAAACCGTGTTGGTGTCATCCCAGCCGTCATCAAAAAGAGAAGAGTCCATCTTGACCCCGCGCTTCTTGACCAGCTCCTCGCCAAAGGCGTTGAGGGCGTCCACGCTTTCCGCCGCAGTGAACGGTTTGCCATAAGCGATATCGAGCCAGGAGTTGTAGTGGAGGAATGTTCGGTAGGGATGGGCGCGCTCGCGCTCCACATAGTTCAGGAACGCCCTTCGAAGCTGGCCCGCAGGTGCGACGCCGAACACGGCCGAGATAGTGACGGGCGAATCCGTTATAGGCACCAAATGGGGCACGCTGCAGTTGATATCGCCTGAGTCGGTCGCCGTTGCGATGGAGCGCGGATGCTCCAGTCCGCAGAAATAAGATCCGTTGACGATCGGAGAGCCCTTGGCCGTGCCGTCAACTTTGGCATCCGGTAGGTGTCCGCTCACCATGGCCAAGGCCGTGCAATCGACTGCTTGGGTAACCGCCGAGAAACTGCACTCCTCGCGAACGTAGTTGGAGCCGTCCAGAAGAATCAGCCGCCAGCTTGCGGCAAGCTTTCCGTCGGTATCGAGAAATTTGGCATCGATTTCCTTGCCGCTTTCATGGTCGGCGGCGGATGAGGAGCGCTCCTTCTTGGGCACTTCTCGCACGACCGGGGCCCCCACGAGTTTGAAGAAATCCGGCGTTGCATTGTCCTTAAAAACGACGCCAAACCGGTTGGGTGTGAAAGTCAAGACACTGTCGGCGTTCGGCCAGAGATTCTCGAGCCGGCCATCGCCTAGCGAGTTGTCGTCCCGCTGGATCTTCAGCGAAAGACACTTGTTCGAAAGTCTGATCTCCTTGTCGGAAACCGAGGCTTTGGCGTGGCCGGGATCCACCCCCGGGATGAGGCAATGGCTCTGTGCGGAGCTAAGAGCAGGCATTAATGCCAGCAGTATCAAGGGACGAAGCATCTTTGCATTATGAACGGATGACGAGAGACGAGGAGCCGGTGACGAGAAAACGGGACACGAAGAGCCTTAGACATTTCCGCTTATTGCTACCTAATAGTCGGGGGAAATGGGTAAACTTAACCTGGCAAAGACCCGAGGGTAGGTGCCGTATCCCTGGACCGGGGTAGGAGAAGTATGGAGGTCTATCGTCCCATTCGTTACGAGCAGATGATGCGAGCCGCCGAAGGCTATGACGTCCGAGCAAGGCGCATGTTTGGCGGCATGGGTATCTATACGGGCGAGAAAATGTTCGCGTTTCTCGTTGGCGAAGATATAGGTTTGAAACTCTCACCGTCGGATATACAGGAAGCTCTCACGATGCCGGGCGCCGAGCCGCTTCGTCCGGACCCCGCCGCCGAACCTATGCGCGAGTATGTTCGCATGCCCCGAGAAGTGCTGGACAACTACGATAAGTTCATCTATTGGGTAGAGCGAAGCGCGGACTACGCACGAAAGAAGATCGTTCATTAGGCCATGTCCCTTGTAGGGAAGGTTGGCCGCCGGAGACCGCGGGCGAGAATCGCGACCTTCTTTCTCTATTTCATCCTGTGCCTTGGCGCCTTAACCACGGTTTATCCGTTCCTGCTCATGGTCAGCACGGGGTTGCGCGGCCAGGCCGACCAGGATGACTCCGGGCTGGTACCGCGCTATTTCTCAACTTTCGAGAGCAGAGATGCGTTGGGAAAAATCGCCAAAGAGTCGCTTCTTGGCAAATATCTGCAGGACAAGTACAAAGCCGACCAAACCATGGTTGACTCCAATCGGATTGGCGGCGACGCCTCCAAGGACGTCCAGAACCAATATGTCTCTTTTCTAGAATCCCTCGATCCAAGCGACTTCCTCGTCGGTTTCCGAAAAGCCAACGGGCAGGTGACCGGGCGGTTGGACCAAACCTACCAAGACTGGCTCCGCAAGAAATACAAAACGGTCGACGCGGTCAACCGCGCCTACATCGACGAAAACATGGCGTTCGAAACGGTGGAACCCCCCGCCGAGCTGCTCGATCGCAAGGGCTGGGCGTTACCCCAAGACCGCAAATACCAAGAGTGGATTCAGTTCAAGCGGACGCTGCCCGCCGAATTTCGCATCCCCATCCGGGCCCAGCGCATGTTTCAGGAGTTTCTGCGTTCCAAATACAAGAACCAACTGAGCGCGGTGCCAAAAGAAGTCCTGGGCAATGCCAAGTCATTCGAAGAGATTCAGTTGCCGGTCGCCGGTCCGCTGCTGGAAGAGTTTAGAAAGAAGGCCCTGCCAGACCGGTATTTAAAAGAGACTCTCGAAGACCGCTGGGCGAAGATCGCCCCTGGGCCGATGCCGATCGCCGCTTACGAGCGCTCCTTTGTGGCCGCCCACTCCGGCGAGATCAAGCGCGAGTTCGCGGCCAGAAACTACGACTACGTGCTAGGCTACATTCTTTTGAACGGCCGCTCGCTTTGGAACACGCTGATCTTCTGCTTCCTCGCGATCCTAACCCAACTGATCGTGAACCCTTTGGCGGCCTACGCCCTTTCCCGGTACCCCATCAAGGCGACCGCAAAGATCCTCCTGTTTCTGCTCGCCACCATGGCCTTTCCTGCCGAAGTGGCTTTGATTCCCTCGTTCCTGCTGCTCAAATCGCTTGGGTTGTTGAACACGTTTGCCGCCCTCGTCTTGCCGGGAGCCGCCTCCGGCTATATGATTTTCTTGTTGAAGGGCTTCTTCGATTCGCTTCCCGCCGAGCTGTTTGAAGCCGGCCAACTGGATGGTGCTCGTGAAACCACGATGATGTTTCGCATCGCCCTGCCCCTCAGCAAGCCGGTGCTCGGCTACCTGGCGCTATTGGCATTCATGGGCGCCTATGGATCGTTCATTTATGCGTTCCTGGTTGCCCAAGATCAGCGTATCTGGACGCTCATGGTTTTTATTTACAACCTCCAGACCTATGCGCCAAAGGCGGTCATCATGGCCGCGCTGGTCGTTGCCGCGCTGCCGACGCTCGTGGTTTTCCTCTTCGCCCAACGGGTGATCATGCGCGGCATCATCCTCCCCGGCGAGCGGTAAATCCGCACTACTTTGTTGTATTGCACGTCAAACATCGCTAGCTTGAAAACTGGGGCGGCGTTATGCGCAGGGGATCATGAAATTGCGGGCAATTTTGGTGGCCGACTTGGTTTCGGTTGGAAGCTGGGGGAACTATCATTGAAACCTAACTAAAGATTGCAACCCCCAATTCTTTCGCGGCCCGCTTTAAATCGCCGTCCAGCTCCTGCCCTCATTGATGAGTTCCTTCAGAGTTTCCCCCTTTAGCGCATGGTGCTTGCCGAACTCCAAGAGTCCCTGGATGGCGTCTTCGACGCTCATTCCGGCCCCGGTATCAAGAGGGGGCACCAGTCGCGCAACCGGTTTTCCGTGCTTGGTGATGGTGATTGTTTCACCCTTTGCTACTCGGTCCAACAAAGCGGACAGGTGCGTTTTTGCTTCAAACGATCCTATGGAGTCCATGTTATTCTAGTCGGCAACTAGTTGAATTGTGCCATGCGCGGGCCTGCTATTGGGTCTGATGATGGGGCCCCCACCTAAAAAAGCGCTGCCCCTTCGACTGCGCTTAGGACGAGCCAGTGTTGCACTTGACGTTTACGCCGCGTCCGAAGAGTCGGATTCGCCGCCTTCGGCGAAGAGGAAGTTCGGCGTCGTGTTCATCTCGAGCTGCAACTTCACGAGCTTCGCGTAAATGCCGTGTTCCTTCTCCATGAGCTCGTCATGCCGGCCAACTTCAACAATGCGGCCCTCTTCCATCACCACTAAGCGGCTTGCGTTGCGCAGAGTGCTTAACCGGTGGGCGATGGCAAAAACCGTTCGGTTCTGGACCAGGCGCTCCAGGCCTTCCTGGATCAGGCGCTCGGTTTCGGTATCCACGCTGGCAGTGGCTTCGTCAAGGATCAAAATCTTCGGGTTGTGCAGAATGGCCCGCGCGATGGCGATGCGCTGGCGCTCGCCCCCGCTTAGACGGTGGCCGCGCTCTCCCACATAGGTGTCGTATCCGTCGGGGAAGTTGACGATGAAGTGGTGGGCGTTCGCCGCTTGGGCGGCGTCCATGATTTCTTCCATCGGAGCGTCCGCACGGCCGTAGGCGATGTTATCCTTGATCGAGCCGGGGAAGAGGTAGGACTCCTGCAGCACGACGCCGACTTGACGGCGAAAATCTTCCAACTTCACGTGCTTGAGGTCGATTCCGTCGATCTCGACATGCCCGCGCGTGGGGTCGTAAAACCTTAACAACATGTTGATCAAGGTTGACTTTCCGGCGCCGCTGGCGCCGACAAGGCCGATGATCTCGCCCGGTTGAACGTCGAGCTCGATGTCGTGAAGGATCTCCCGGCCTTTTTCGTAGCCGAAGTAAACGTCCTTAAACTGAACGTGCCCTTCCATGTGCTCAAGAGCGACCGCGTGGGGCGAATCGTCGATGTCCACCGGAGTATCGATAACCTCAAAGACCCTTTCGGCCGCGGTGAGCGAGCGGCTGGTCCAGTCGATCACGCGCTGGAGCATCATGAGCGGCTGCTGCATCATCGCGATGTACGCGATGAACTGGGTCAGCCCGCCGATCGTCATTCTGCCGTCCAGCACTGCCCGGCCGCCGATCCACCAAACGATGAAAACGCTGATGCTCATGGTGAAAGTCACCATGGGGAAGAAGGTCGACCAGTTGCGCTCCGCCTGGTAGCCCGCGTCGGCAAGGTCTTTGACGCGCCTGCCTAGGCGCGCTTCTTCACGCATCTCTCCGTGGAACGCCTTGACCACCTTGGTGCCCTGTAGAACTCCGGAGAGGGCACTGTTCAAACGGGAGGACATGTGCCAAAATCGGCCCCAAACCCGCATCATTCCGCGCCGGAATCGGTTTACCGCGTAGAGAACGAACGGAACGGGCAGGATCGTCCAGATCGCGATCTGCCAGTTCAGGAAAAGCATCACGATAGGAATCGAGATCAGCAGGGCAAGCTGGTTCAGCGTGATGGGGATCCCGTCAACGAGCACATCGTACAAGGCGCCGCAGTCGTTGGTCATGCGGGACATGAGCGAACCCACGTTCCGCTTGTCGTAAAACGCCATCGAAAGCCGCTGATACTGGTGAAAAAGCGCGCGGCGGATCTGCACGTTCACGCCCGCGCTCATGTAGGCCACGTTTCTGCCGCGGGCCATCTGCACGAGCGAGATCACCAGCCGCGAGCCCACAAGCGCCAAGATCAGCCAGATCATCTGATGGATCTGATGCTGAAATAAGGCGGCCCGAGTCATCGATTGAGCAACCGATTTCGGGGGCGCCAAATCGTCAACCAGGAAGCCTGCCAGCTTCGGCGGAACGAGGTCGCAGAAGGTGCCGGTAAAGATGAGAAAAACGGCCCAATAAAGCCTCACCTTGTACGGTTTTACAAACTCGTACATGCGGAGCAGGGTTTTCCCCCGGTTTAGGCAGGCGAGACAGATGTTGCTGTCTTCCGGCAGCGGACGACTGCATTTGGGGCAAAGTCTAAGGTCTTCCGCAACGTCCGGAATTTCTTCGCCTTTCAACAAAGCGGCCAGTTTCTTCTGAGCGCTCGTGATGAGCACCGCTTTGCCGCTGGTGGTACGGATGAGTTCAACGTCGCGGTCGCCATAGTTGGCGATGAGCGCGGACGCGTCCACCAAGTCCTCGATTCGGGGATTGCTTAGGCGCGAAATATCGTAACTTGCGACAACCTCTTCGCCGAGCGGAGTGTTCTCAACCCGGTACGCCTTTGTGGCGGTAATGACGAGGCGGGCAGGACCAAGCGCGCCAAGACTGGTTAAATCGCCTTGGGTTGTAAATATCGGCTCCTCGTCATTGGGAAGCTCTGTGGGCTTGGGCACAACGGCCATAAGAGGTTAATGGTGCAACAAATCGGCGAAACCCGAGCACTGCACACGTTCAATTCCTACGAGGTTTAGAGCACATTGGTCTCAGGGTTTTT
This sequence comes from uncultured archaeon, assembly GCA_963829965.1. Lineage (GTDB taxonomy): Bacteria > Armatimonadota > Fimbriimonadia > Fimbriimonadales > Fimbriimonadaceae > DASXZH01. The sequence continues at coordinate 8,295 of CAWHLK010000026.1, forward strand.
GATTACGATCTGATTAAGCATGCAAATGCACGAGCTTGATCACAGTTTGGTCTCGGGCGGCTTGACGCCCGAGCCAGGGGACTGGCCGGGACTTCTCAAGGCATGGTCTTCAGAATCAACTGCTTGCTTTCAACGGCTTTCTTTGAAACCCCGACTCCCTCGAGCAATTGCTTCGCCGCCACGTTTGCCGCCTCGGACGAAGCCGCGTGAACCACAAACAAATCCTCATCCGCGCCAACCGCATCCCCAACCGTCTTCAGGCATTCCACCCCAACGGTGGGATCGATCGTGTCGGAAGTTTTCTCCCTTCCCCCACCTAGAGCGAGAACCACTTGGCCGACGACGCGGGCGTCCACCTTCTCGATGAAACCGTCGCCGAATGGGTTTGAAACCGCCCGCGAAACCGGCGCAACCGGCAACGCCTCCGGGTGGTCGAACACGTCCGCCGTTGAACCTTGAGCCGAGAACCATTCCCTGGCGCGGGTTAGCGCTTGCCCAGATTCCAAAGCCTCGCGAGCGCGAGTGAAACCACCCGCTTCCGATTCAAATAAACCCGATGCAACCAGCGCGTGGCCGGCTAACCGGATGCATAAATCCGTGAGCCTTCCGGTCGCGCCTTTGAGAACTTCGGCCGCTTCTTTGACTTCGAGTAAGTTCCCCACGCAACGGCCGAGGGGCTGGCTCATGTCGGTGATGGAGACGTATACCGGCAACCCGATTCGGTTGCCGGTTTCAATGAGCGCCTTAGCCAAAATCGTCGCCTTGCCAAGATCGTTCATAAAGCCGCCGGAACCGCACTTCACATCGAGGATCACGCGCTCCGCGCCCCCCGCCAGCTTCTTGCTCAGGATGCTGCTGACAATGAGAGGCACGGAATCTACGGTTGCCGTCACGTCCCTGAGCGAATAGAGAGCTTTGTCGGCGGGGACCAAATTGGCGGTTTGGCCGGTCACCGCAACGCCGATCCGCGCCGCTTGCGCCTTAAGTTCGGAAGGCGTGAGATCCATTCGAAAGCCGGGCACGCTTTCCAGCTTGTCCACCGTGCCGCCGGTGATGCCCAGCCCGCGTCCGCTCATTTTCACGATCGTCATGCCGCAACTGGCGAGGAGGGGGAGCAGGATGATGGAGGTTTTGTCCCCCACTCCGCCGGTGCTGTGCTTGTCTATCCAGGGCTTCGGTAAGCCGGTGAGGTCCAGGCGTTCACCGGAGTTCGCCATGGCAACGGTG
>CAWHLK010000027.1:0-340041 GCA_963829965.1 uncultured archaeon
ACTGTAGCTACGCCGCCCACCAACCGCAGCCTCAGTCGGGTCCGTTTCCAACGTCCACGTGATGTTCTCGCCCTTCTTTCTTGCGGCTACCGCAATAACAAAATCCTCCTCCACGTCTGCGAACATCTTTGGGGTTTGTTCCGGCCGCTCCTGGGCTACCTTTCTCTGGAGATACTGAAAGAGTTCTCCTACCTTGATGATGCCGTTTTGGTCGGTGTCGGCCTCGCCGGTTACAAGTCCGTTCACCAAATGTCGCGTGAAAAGGGAGGGCTGCGGCTTGGACTCGGAAGCCTGCTCAAACTTGCCCTCCGAATACGCATATTGAAACTCGCCTGCGGCGCTGATGATGAAAAACCCTCGCCCCGGTGGGAGCTCGCTCGCGAGTTGGCGCTCCAGTTCCAGGGCGCCGGCCGCGCCTTTGGATCCTTTGGGAAAAGCCCCCGCGAAGCAGCAATCCAGGATCAGGATCTTTCGTTGGCTGTTGCACTTGTCCATTTGCCGCCGAATGAACTCGGCGGAAACCGCGCTTGCTTCCAGCATGTCAGGCTCGGTGTCCCTCTGGGCGAAATAGAGCGAGCCCTGGTCGTCCTTGATCCCATGGCCACTTAGGTAGAGCAACACCGTGTCATCGAAGGCCGCATCCCTCAGAATTTTGGATTGCCTTCTCAACGACGTTTTTTTCGCAATCCACCAGCGCCTTGCACGAGGTGAAGTAGCAGATATCCTCATTAAGAAGCGCGCCTTCCAACCCACTGATGTCTTCGCGAGTGGCGGCCAGCGGCTGAAGGGACTGATCGTCGTATGAGCCGCACCCAATCACGAGCGCGAGCCGTTTCGCTTCAGGCACCGGCACCCACCTTCTCTCGAAGAAGGTTGATACCAAGTGCGCCGCCAGGGACGGACTGCGCTCCAGGTATTTCTAGGGCATTGGCTGATATCCTGATTCGCAATCCCTTCACCATTGAGAGTTCCGCCTTGAGGTTTCGCTGTTGCGCCGCTTGTTGGGCCGAGCTAGCCCTAGGGCCGATTTCAATTGTACTAAACTCGGTGAGGGCCATGGATTTCCATTTTAACCCGTTACCGGCCCTGACACTCCTAGGCGCCTGCTCCTGCCGAAACCAACTCCTTAAGTTCCCCGTTCGCAAAGCGAAGAAGAGACACGCCGTCGCCCTCGTAATACCGGTACGACTCAACGATTTCGAGTTTCCCGCCACCGTCCAGGTCGGCAATTCCGTCGAAGTTGTACTCGGTCAGCACTTCGTCAGCCTTCGTCTTTGCGCACCAATCCAGTTCCTTTGTCTGAGCGTTGCCGGACTTGTCCACGTATCGCAGAAGGAGGCCCGAGTAGTCGCCGCCCGGATGCCTGGAATCTCCACTGATTGCGGAACCGAGGTCGGCATCGGTACAGTTCGAAGCGTTAATGAGCACCTCGTCGCGCCCGTCGCCGTCCAGATCTACTTTGATAAGCTGCCTTATTTTAGGTTCCACCTTGGTGAGCCCCTTCTTCACGAGATATTCCTTGACGATCGCCAGGTAGGCCGCGGAGCCGTTCGAAAGCATCATTACTTTGCGTGGAAACGCCGGTTTTCGGCCGCTTAGATACAGCTCGCGAGGTTCGTTGTCGCCAACCACCACGCCCTCGCTCAGGTCTTCGTGGATTAGACTCTTGATCGTTGCTTTTTCGCCAATCTTCCCTAATCCGAATCCGGTGACCCGGATCGGAACGCGAATGCCTTCCGGTTTGGTCGGAGCTTTATTCCACTTTCCGTGGTAAAAATCGCCCACATAGTAGCCGTGGTCGAAGAGAATCGCTCGGGTGGAATGCAAAGGCTCCCTATGGGCCGATACTGAGACGAGACATAGAAGCGCAAGCGACAATTTCACCATAGCCACAATAATACAGGAAACCTCCCAAATGCACCGGAAACGACCCTTTATTAAACTCCGGAAGGGCCGCCAAGGGTGCGAGTGGTAACATTTTCGATATGCTGTCTTCGGCTCTTGGCTTTGTCAGTGCCGCTGTCATAGCATGGTTCGTCACTCCGCAGGTCATTAGGCTCGCCAAGAAGTTCGGCGTCCTCGCCATTCCGCGCGCTAGAGACATCCACACCGGCGAGATTCCGCGCTGGGGCGGGCTTGCCATTTGCTCTGCCGCCCTAGGCGGAGCAATCGTCGCAACTGCGGCGGTTTGGATTTCCAGGGGCCAACTCTTGCCTGGCAGGCAGGGTATTGGGGTCTTGGTTGCGGTGGTCATTATGCTGGTCGTCGGCGCTTATGACGATAAGCGCGACCTCCGGGCCTACTGGCAGCTTTTGGGGCTGGCAGCTGCGGGCGGAATCGTGTGGTTCGCGGGCGTACGGATCAGCGGCTTTGGACTCGGCAGTCCCTACGCCTTTCATTTGGGCCCATGGATCCCCCTTTCCAGCGGTGTCAGCTTGATCCTCACCATTATCTGGGTGGGAACGGTGACAAAAACGCTGGACGCCTTGGATGGCCTGGACGGGCTCGCAATCGGCATCAGCATTATCTGCCTCGCCACGATGTTTATCATCGGGCATTTGTCCAAGCGCATTGCTCCTTTTGAAGAAGTGTTATTGGCATCCACAACGGGTGCATGCATCGGGTTTTACAAGTACAACGCGCAACCCGCGCAGATCTTTGTAAGCTCAAGCGGCGGCTTTTCGTTGGGCCTGATTTTGGCTGCCAGTTCTATTGAAAGCACGGCAAAGGCGGCGACGGGTTTAGCTTTTGTAGTGCCGGTCTTGATTCTGAGCGTGCCGATTGCGGACTATGTGGTTGTCGTGACGAAGCGGATTCTGGCCCGGTCGCCGGTGATGGATGCGGACCAGCGACACATCCATCACCGTCTGCTGAAGCAGGGGTATTCGAGAACAAACGTGGTGAAGATCGTGTACTTGATGACGATCATCTCCTGCGGCGCCGCGATCTTGGCACAGTTTCTCGTGAAGTAGCGGGTCGCTGGCGCTAGAAACGGGCAAGTTCCCCCAGAATAGCAGCGTCTTACGAGGAGCAATCGCAACCAAATGCATTCCCTGCGAATGGCCTCGGCCCCAACGCAAGATGGGCTGCGAAGCAGAGAGGAACGAGGATTGTCATTACGACGAGCGCTCCGGCGCGAGGAAGCAACGGCTGGCTCCCCAACTCCTCCGGCGCGGAAGCGCTCCCAGGTGAAGATCGCGTGCCCGTTGGGTTCGAGGCAGCTGTTTTCCCAGCGCATTAGCAGATTTGTTTGGCGACGATTCGCGGGCGCCCAATAGCATTGAGTCTGGCGCCTGGCGCGCCAGACCGGATGAAGGGTGGAGGCATCTCGTCCCGGCTTGCCGGAACTGACCACGCCTTTACTTGGCCACATTTACGGTCAACGAGTTCGAGGTTCCTCCGCCGGGGATCGGGTTGACCGCCGTTACGCTCACCGTTTTTGCGATGGCAAACATGGAGGCGGGCACCACTGCCGTAACTTGAGATGGCGAAACGAACGTGGTTACCAAGCCCTTACCGCCCCACTTCACGGTCGTGTTCGGCACGAAGCCGATGCCATTTACTGTAAGCACAAAATCGGGACCTCCGGCTGTAACGGTGGATGTACCCAAGTTGGACAAGGTCGGCGCTGGATTCGTTACGGCGAACGCGGCCGCGTTGGAGTCTCCTCCGCCGGGAACAGGATTGGTCACGATAACGCTCACGGACTTGCCAATTGCGATCGCGGAAGCATCGATTTGGGCAGTGACTTGGCTCGCAGAGACGAACGTGGTGGGTACGCCTTTGCCGCCGAACTTCACCGTTGAGCCGGGCACAAAGCCCGAGCCGTTAACGATGAGAGTAAACGAGGGCCCGCCTGGGGATGCCGAGTTCGGAGCCAGCATGCCAATCGATGGCAACGGGTTGTTCACATAAAAGTGGATGGAGTTTGAATAATCGCCCCACACATCAATCAAGGTCACATTTGCGGTCACGCCCGAAGCGAGCAGGGCGGCGGGAATGACGGCCGTCAGCTTTGTGGGAGAAACCACGGTGGGCGTTACAAGCGCGCCGTTAAAATCAATCGAGACGCCCTGGGCAAAGCCGTTGCCATTAATCGTGACGTTCAGATCCGGACTTCCTGCCGCAACGGAGCTGGGACTGATATTGGACTCATGCGATGCGACCGCAATCGTGGCCGTCGCCCCCTGAGGCGCGCCGGGAACGGTATAAACAAAGGCGTCACGACCGGCAAAGCCTGCCACCGGCGTGTAGCTGAACGAGCCGTCGCTGTTGAGAGAAAATGAGGCCGCGTTGCTGGGGCCCTGAATCAAGGTTGGAACTAAACCGGTTGCATTCGCTCCGTTGGCAAGCACTCCAGGCGCGGAGGTGGTCAAGTTTGTGGCATAAGAGGTTGAGAACGTGCTGTTGCTGACAACCGGGCCCGAAGTGGCAAAGGAGCCCACTGAAAACGAGGTGGCAACGTTGCCGCCAGTCGCCCCCTGGTTCTGCAAAACAACGGCGTCCACTGTGTCTCCCTGTTTCAAGCGCACCTGAATTAGCTGCCAAGACATCACATTGTTCGAGAGGGTCCCGGTTTGGGCAACGCCGTTGATATAGAGCCTTGCGTTCGCAACGTCGGCGTTACCGCTGCCGCCCATCGGAGATACCGCTGTGCTGCCACCCATTTGCACGTTGATGTCGTACGCTCCCGTCGAGGGAGCGGTAAACCGAGCGTCGGGAGTTCCCGCATCGGACGACAGGCTGACGGCGCCTGGGCCGGCGCCCCTAAAAGCCGAGCCGTACTGATTCATCCAGATGGTCGCATCTTGCCCGACAACGGCATCATTGATTGCCCATTGATTAACCGAGCCATCGAAGATTACGTTTGTGAATTTTTGAAACGAGCCGTTAACGATTTGCCCATAGGTGAATGCGCCGGAAGGATTGGTGCCGTAGCTGAAATTGTTAGCTAGGTCCCAGGCGCTGTAATGAGGCAAGGACAATTCCTGCCACGTGGCAGAGTCTAGTAGAGTGGAACCATCCCTGGAAAGCAGCAAGTCCGAGGGCACCACAGAGTCCGGCGAGAATCCCAACTCCGTAAGCAAGCTCGCCAACGTTTGATCTCCGGTTGCTGCCCTCCACACGAGGCCCTCCGAGGTAAGCACTATGTTTCCGTCCGCAGAACAAGCCTGCGTACTAGGGCTGTTGAGAATAACAACTCCTGTGCTTTGGCGCCAGACAAATCCGTAGGTCGGGCCGAAACTATAAGTGCCTTCCTGGATGCCATAAATGGTGCCGTAGAAAGTCGAGCCGTCGTCGCTCATCGCGCGCACCTCGGCCTCTTGCGCGTAGCCAGAAGGGTACATGGATGGAACCTGCGGAAATGCATACCCTGCCTGCGGGCTCCAAATGAACGGAACTTGAACCGCCAGGCCGCCCAGATAGCCCGTAGTCATCACCCCTGCAACCGTGCTCCCGTCGGCGCTGATAGATGCTACGTTAGGACGGTCGCTGGGAGAGAGATTTGGAAGGGGGGCAGGCGTGTAAGATTGATTAATACGGTTGTAGAGCCAGAAAGCCCAGGGCGATTGCTCATTGGAATCCTGAATTACCAAAACCGAAGCGTCTTTAGAAGCTGCAACTAAATACCAGGTATAGCCGTTAGCATCTGGAGGATTCGGGATTGAGTTCGCTGGTCCGCCGTTGACCCAGTAAACAGCATCCGCGATGACATAATTATCAACTGGCCTAGATGTGTACCCCGCCGCGACCGTACCATCGGCGCTAACGAACGAAACGCCTCCCGCCACGTCTTGACCAAACTCTGGCAAAAGCGTGACAGAGTTGCCGTTTAAGGAATGCAAAGCTGGGAGTTCGTCGCCGTTCCCGGCCAGAACCCAACCACCCGCTATCGATCCGTTACCTGAAATGCAGGTTGCAAAAAAAATTCTCGCTTGCGACTGCTAACTGTGCCACGCTCGCGTTAGACAACGGTGTCAACAACACCGCGTGCCTCACACCAGGGAGCTGCGCGATTGCTACAATCTGCCCCTGATCGTTGATCCCCGTTGCGCTTTGGATAACGTAACCAGCGCCGGAAGAATCGACAATCGAGTTCAAATCCTGCATCACGCCGTTGGAATACACGAACGCATGCCCTTGCTCCTCACCAGGAGAATCCGGGTTTTTTGAAAGGCCCGGCATCACAAAGGGCGAGGTATGGCCGGGCATATCCGAATATCCAACGATAACGCCGCCCGAGTTCACTGCCTGTGCGTAGGAATTCGTTCCGCCAAGGGTTCCCAGGTCGGTCCAGACGCCGTTCAAATAGCTGAAAGCGTGCTCCGCACTATTTCCACGGATATCGGTATATCCGACAATGAGTCCGGAATCGTTAATAGCTTGGGCGCAAGAGCTCAGTCCACCGAGCGCGCCAATGGTGCCTACGTTGCCAAGAAGATCATAGAAGCAGGCTTCATAAATAACAGGATTTACACCGATCTCTTCTACGCCGACGCTGGTGCCGCTCGTATTGATGCCGTAGGCGTAGCCTGAGTCCCCTGTGGAGAGACCAAACAAAGTAGCTGTGCCGTTCGCATATCCGTCTGATCCGGGTTCGAAGACAAACGGCGTTCCGCTGACACCGGGTATCACTGCTTCGCCCACTACAAAGCCGGAATCATTGATCGAGCAAGCGAAGGGACTCTGTTGAAGCGCATATCCAAGATCGTTTTCGCTTCCTCCGGAATAGACCCAAGTGCGCCCCACGCCCAGCGGCGTCGCTTCAGTGCCAACAACTTGGCCGGAACTGTTGATGGACCAAGCGTAAGGAAACCCGTCGCTTGTTGAAAGCATGCCCAAGCTTGACGGGAACCCATTGGTCCATATCGCAGGAAGGAGGGTCTGCGGCGTGTTGGAACTGCCAACGACCTGGCCCGCATTGTTGATCCCTAGGCCCGTTGAGGAATTTCCGTTTCCAACTGCGCCAAGATCGGATAAATGGTATGTCTGGGCCAGTGCCGAGCACCCAAACAAAACGAGGGCGAGAACGAGAACATATTTTCTCATGGTAATGCAACCGATAAGAGCGCATTATACCAATGGACTGCCTGGACTGAAACATTAAATAGTGTTATTGCTTGGAAAATGAGCACCGCTCTTGAATCAGTCCGGCTTTTGCTTGGGTCCATTTTAGGATGAAATTAATAGTGTATTTACGCCTTTTCCAGGGGGTGACTCTGCCGCGTACAAAATCTCTTGCCCCAGCGCTATCCGGGAATCGAGTCTGGCGGTCTGGCGACGCCAGACCGGACGTAGGGTGTAGCGGTTCACCGCAAGCCGAATTCCAGCTACGATAGATCAATGCCCTTCGAACTCCAGCCCACTTTAACTGGCCCTCTAGTAACCCTCCGCCCACTTGTCGAGAGCGACTTCGAAGAACTCTTCGCCGTCGCCTCCGATCCCTTGATCTGGGAGCAGCATCCTGCGAACAACCGCTACAAAGAAGAGGTTTTCAGGGACTTCTTCAAGGGCGCGATGGATTCCGGCGGGGCGTTCCTCGTTTTGGATTCTCAAAGCGCCGTCATCGGCTGCACACGTTATTTGGGCTATGACGAAGCCGGGAACGAAATCGAATCGGCCTTACATTCGTCGCCCGCTCCCATTGGGGCGGGGCTTACAACGGCGAAATGAAGCGCCTTATGCTCGAGCACGCGTTTCGTTTTGTGGGCTCGCATAACGCATCGGCTTCGGGCCACCGGAAGGCTATTTTCGCCCCGAGTGAACATCTATGACCCTATACCCTCAACCCATTTCCCCTATCACGGCTCGTTACTAAAAATAAAGGAGCCGTCGGCAGTTCCGAGTGAGGAGGTGTAGCTCGTTGCATTGAATGTGTTAACAGTGCCTGCGTCGTAAACGCCGATATCCTTGCCGGTGTCCGCCAGGGGCCCTGTTCCAAATATCGCGTAGTCCGCATTCACATGCGAACTGCTACTTGCCTGGATGCCGTAGGTGTTCTGTTGGAACGTGGTATCGTGGACATCGACAATGCCACCATGAGTGGCGTACACGCCATTGGAGCATCCCTCGATAGTGCAATACGTGGCCGAGATGTATCCGCCAAGGGTCGCCTCCAGCCCGATGGCGCCGGCGCCCTGAATCACTGCGTCCGAATCAAATACGACGCTGCCTCCTTCCTCCACATAAACGGCGATTTGAGTGCCAGTCACGTTGACAGATGAGCTACAGTGGAGTCTTGCGCCCTGGTCCACTCGGATGGGGGTCCAGGAGTTCAAGACAGTGGATTCGGTAAGGGTTCCGATCGAGGCGTTCGTCGTGAGGTAAACGCCAGAGCCGGTGTTTTGATTCGAACCCGTAAGCGTAATGCCGGAAATCAGGCCGATCGAGTGCCCGGTATCCAACTCAATTCCCTGCAGGGACGTAAAGTTGATGTTGCTTTGGTTGTCACCAATGATCGAGATGCTCGCTCCGCAAGGTTGGTCAAGATTGATCCCGCTGCCTAAATTCTCGTTTAGATTGCCGTTGGCAGTGCTGATGGAAAGGTGCAGATAAACGCCTTCCGCGATGTGGCAGTTTTGCCCGAAAGTCCAAGCAACCGCCAGCGTTGGAAATGACTGACCAGTGCCAATCACCAAGGTTGTGTTATTGCGAACGTAGTACAACTCCCAGTTTTGGTAGGTTTTGGAAGGATCGAGATAATGGGTGCTCACCGTCTTGATGCAGCGATAGATATTGCCGTAGTCGGTGACCATATCGCCTGCGGCGTAGGTGCCTGTATTGCTCCAGACCGGCGGATACGATTGAGCTTCGGCGAGGTTGGGCAAAAACGCGCAGGCAACTGCGGCGATCGGCAAGAGAATGCGGAGTTTCAAGGCAGATTTCATGAGTCACGGGTTCCAGGGACGCCTGAAAGGGGCGCCCGCAATTTAATTAGTAGTATAAAGCTTACGAGCTTATTGCTACGAAGCTAACTTGCGGGCGCTAATTCGACGTGATATGCCCCGATGCCCAGACGGCTAAGCAAAGCGCAGTGGCTCGCAAATGAAGTCAGACGGCCGACGTTGACTGTCTTAGCCGTCACTCTAATCGTACACATACGATCCATCCGCATTTCCCAGCCAAGTTGTCTTGACCGTTGCATAGCTTCCATCAACCGTCGAGCCGGTGTAGCACTCGATGTCAACGGTGTGGCTAGCATCGTTCCCAGTGGAAAACGCCGCATATTCCGCGTCCACGTGTCCCTTCATGGTAACGACCATGCCGTAGTTGTTTTGCACGAAATGGGCGCCCTCAACCATGATCGATCCGCCCTGCGTCGCTTCCAGTCCGATACTGCACCAGGAAATGGTCGCGTCGGGCGCTTCGATGTGCCCGCCGAAGGCCTCATACAAGGCGGTCGCCCCACCGTCGTAGCCATTACCGCCGAATGAGGCGCCGGGAGCAAATTCCACCTGACCGCCCCTGGTCGCAGACACACCGATTGAAAACCCGATTATATTGACGGAAGCGGCGCAGTTGAGTTGGGCTCCCCTGTCTACCGAAATGCTGTTGTTGACGTTATAAATATTCGTCTTGGACATGCTTCCGATCGACGAGTTTCCAGTAAGGGCCACACCTGTCCCACTGAACTGACTACTGCCCTCCAAGGAAATACCGGACACGGAACCGAAGGAATGGCCGGTGTCCAACTGGATTCCGTTTGGGGAGGTAAAGACAACTTGGGCCGAGTTGTCGCCAATAAGAGACATACTCGCGCCACAAGGGGCATCCAGATTGATTCCAGTCGGAAAGCTCTCGTTCAACGGGCCCCAGAAAGTTGTAATGTTGAGATGGAGATAGGCGCCCTGAGCAATGTGGGCATTTTGCGCGAAGTTCCACGCGATTTGAAAGGTGGGGAAATTGCATTCGACCCCGACCTGAAGGGTCGTGTTGCTTCGAACATAGAAAAGCTCCCAGTTGGTGTAAGTCTTGGAAGGATCCAAGTAGTGCGTCGTTACCGGAGCGATGCAACGATAAACATTGCCGTAATCAGTGACCATATCTCCCGCGGCATAGTTCGAGATGTTGTTCCACACGGGCGGACTCAGTTGCGCATGGGCGCGGGCCGGCAGGAGGAGACAGACAAAAACCAGGATCATTAAGAAGCGTCTTAGCCCGATTGGGATGTTGGCTGGGGAACCCTGGTCCGAGATTCGAGCGGCTGACAGAGTTTTGGATGTTGGCTTATTCACTCAGCCATTGTGCATGGCTGGCGTTACAGCAACGTTACAACGGATCGTGCTCCTGGGAATCACGATCCGGCGCCGAAACCTGGTTCGCTTGGACAGCGAAATGTGAGGGTTGATCCACTAAGAGTTAATGTAGGAGCCGTCGTTGGTTCCTACACTTTTCGTTTGAACGCTGGAATCGAGAACGTCAACCGTGGATCCCGTAAGGCACTGAATGTCAACTGACTGGTCCATATTGGAGCCGATTCCAAAGCTGGAGTATTCAGCGTCAACGTGGCCCTTTTCGATTGCGACAATACCGTAGTCGTTAAGATAAATCTGGGCATAGTGAACCATTGCATCGCCATCCTCAGTGCAATCGATTGCGGTCTCGCATTGCGAGATCGTCACGTTGGGCGCTTCGATGTATCCGCTCCATGCGACGCTGAGTGCCGTGCACTGTCCAACATAACCGGTGCCCGTGATCACGAGGTTAGGATCGAACACCACGCCCCCACCCTTTGTTGCTGAAACCGCCGTATAAAAGTCGGTGAGATTCACCGACGACGCACAGTGGATACGCCCGCCCTCAATTGCTTCGATGCTGACAGCTGAATAGGTAATGCTGGCATTGCTAAGCATGCCAACCGAGGCGTTCCCCGTTACCAGCAATCCAGTTCCCATCCCATATTTAGAGCCCTTTAGTTCGATTCCGGAAATCAAGGCAATCGAATGCCCCGTATCCAACTGAAGGCCGTTAAGAGAGGTCAGAACGATGCTGCCAGGACTGTCGCCGATAATCGAAATGTTCGCTCCGCTTGGGTGGTCGAGGTTAAGCCCGTTCCCAAGGTTCTCTGAGAGAGGACCGTCTGCGCTGCTGATCGTCAGATGGAGGTAAGCGCCCTCCGCGATATGGCAGTTTTTGGCATAGGTCCAGGCGGTTGCCAAGTCCGGGAAAGGCTGGCCCTGGCCGATGAGCACCGAAGTGGAGCTTCGCACGTAATAGAGCTCCCAATTAGCGTAGGTTTTCGAAGGGTCAAGATAGTGGGAGATGACCGGCTTGATGCAACGGTACACGTTGCCATAATCGGTGACCATGTCACCCGAGACGTAGCTCGACGTATTCGTCCATACGGGAGGATAAGACTGCGCGCTTGCTCGGGTGGCAATCAGCGAACAGGCGAGAGTGGCAAGCAGCCCAATGGGCTGAACATTCACATTGAAATTCATATTGAGTCCGGCGCGAAGCTAAAATGCGCCCCGCCGGACGCATATGTCATGTCAGATGCTTGAAAACTCAAAAAAGTTCCAAAATGACAACTGACTGCTGTCTACCCGGAACGCCCACGCTAGATAGAAGACCAACTATCCCGCGCTCTTGGCGTGGCCGTGCAACTTTGCGTTCCGCATGGCCGGGCTCATCGCAGGGTTAATCTGATCTTCCGGCTTGGTGCCTATGGTTGATTGTGGGGTGCCGCATCCCATGAGCATGGTGACCGAAAGCAGCGACAAGAGAGCAATAAGGCTTTTCTTCATTTTCGTCAAAAATTCAAAGCGAAGTTCCCCGTGCAGCAGGCTGCCCCGGGGAACTGGGTTAGTGCAACTTAAGGAAGCGGCTTGAAGTTAGCGGGGTTGAAGTAGTCCGCAACCGTCTGCGAGCACGTCTCGTTCAGCGCGAGTGTGGGATAGCTGGTCTGAAGGCTTGTCAGCGTATCGCCCAGCGCCGCATAATCTGAAACCGCGTTCGGGTCGTAGCACCACATGAGCGCATCGGATTGCGAAGCAGGCCGAGCAACAGGGGACCAAGGGCCGGCGGCATTGGTGAATACGCCTGCGATCATCTTTACCTGCTTGGCATGCCCATCCACGAACGCGAAGTTCAAACCGGCGTTGTGGCGAATCTTGCTCGTGCCGGTCGGACCATCAGAACCCGAGAAGATGTTGTCCATGGCAGCGGACATGCTTCCCTGATCGTAGCTGTCGCCGAAGGCGACGGTCTGCGATGCGGAGACCACTTGGGACAAGTTCTTGCCGGGGCGGATGTAGTGGTTTGCTACCGGGTCGAGGACCTGGTCGGTCATTCCGAAACCCGAGTCGCTGATGAATCCGTCGTCGTAGCCGTAGCCGACTTCTTCCTGGTTTCCGCCGGGAACATAGGCCGCCGTATCGCCTGGATCGATAAGGTTTCGGTCCGGGCAATAAACCACGCCAAAATTCTTGATGTAGGGCTGCAGCAGGTCAAACCAGTAACCGGCGCCCGTGATCTGTCCGTTGTAGATGTACGGCTCGGTCTTGCCCGGCTTCGCCCCGTAAACGGTGGTGGCGCCACCGTTAATGACCTTGAAGAGTTCGGTTTGGTCGTCATAGTCGCCCGCGTACATTTGGAACGCAAGACCCTGTTGATCGACGTTGCTCAGACAAGAGGCCTTCTTGGCCGCCTCCTTTGCCTGGGCGAAAACTGGGAACAAAATAGCCGCCAGAATGGCGATAATCGCAATAACTACTAACAGTTCGATAAGTGTAAAGGCTTTTTTCATGATGGCACCCTCTAGAATGGATCTCCCAGGAAGAGTGTGGTGGCGCCTGTCGGGCCTTAACGAACCGTTAAAACTTCTTAACTTTGCCTTATCACAACGTTAACAATTCCTTCACAATCGGGCCGCATGCAAGTTGAATTGTCACTCCTGGCGGTCCTTTCCGGAACATGATCAGGTCCTGAATTTGGACGCCGACATACATAAGAAGACCCGGGTTATCGTCTCTGGCCGGACCGAATCCGCGCCCAGCTGAGAACAGCAGCGACTGGCGCTCCGTAAAGTCGTATTTGAATCCCAAGTTCCAGACGAGCTGATCCTCCACAAGGCCGTTCACCGAGATGTAGTGGACCTCGCTCAAGAGGGCCAGCGTCTTCGTCAAGTCGTATTCCGAACAGACCCCCATAGATAGCTCAGTCCCCGTGAACTGCCTGAACAGGGGCCCGAATTCCGCATCGATCTGGAAATTCCCAAAGGTCTTCATCGCCTCTAGGGGGAGAAACACGTCGATGCCCGGATCAAGCACGCCGATCCGCGCCAGCTCCTCGTTGCCAACGAACAGGATCTGTGGATAAGTGGATACCGCGGGCTTGGTCTTTGTTTCTTCTTGAAAACGCCATTTCACTCCCCAGTTGGTGTATCCCAGGCTCGAATAGTTCTGGCCCGGGTTGTTGTAAATGGTGAGGGGCCCCTCCAGTTTCAACTGGAGGTTTGGGCCGTAGCCGTAGTTGAGATCCAGGTGAGGAAGCTCATAGATGGTCCCATAGGCGTACTTGGACTCCGTAAAGGCGACGTTGATCTCCCAATGGTTCGTGCCGGGAGTGCCCGGATCGTCGGTGATCAGCGGAGGCCCACCTTGGGCCCTTGCCGCGTGGGCCACGAAACAGCTGAGGCACAAAACAAGAATCCGGAAGAACGGTCCGGCGCTTAAGAAACGAGAAAGATAGTTTTTCAGGACGCAACACCCACCACAAAATCTGCGAGAGTTTACTAGTGGTGAGCGTCATGCGTCGGGGGAATCCGCAACTTCTAAGTAATTCTCTAAACTTCCCGAGCCACGGCTCATACCGTTTCCATCGATCCATGGACGACTTATAAATGGGCTGCCGAACCTGCCACATGCTGGGTGTCCTCACCTTTTTCGTGCTTTCGCTGGCATGGGGGCAAGCCTCTTCAAATGGCAGGCCGCAGAAATCCAATATCCTCCGCACCCAAGTTTCGTGGTCCGAAACCAGGTCTTCATAGCGCACGTCCAAGAATCGGTCCGCCGGCAGGGTTTGCCGCCAATAGTCGCCCTGGATCTGTGCCTGCCGGATGCCGAAAACGATGCCTTCGCGAGTTGCGGTGAACGGAGAGAACGGTGACGAATAAGTCGCCCATAGCGAAACTGCAACGTCGATCGGGTTTCTGCGCAGGTGGATGATGTGGGCGTTGGGGAGGATGTGGTGAATCATTCCCACCACGCTGAGGTTTCCGGGAAACTTGTCCACCACGCGTTTATCCGCGCCAAAGGATGCCAAAAGGCGTCGATAGGCGGCCCTTCTCTCTTCCACCAAGTCGGATAGGAACTTGGGTTCCGTCCGGTCAACCAGCAGCCTCTCAGAGCCGTTCCAGAAGTCCAACTCGCCTGCGCCCACTACTTGGGAATGGGCAGACAGAATATGCTCGGTAAGGGTGGTTCCGGACCGCATCATGCCCAAAACGAAGATCGGCTCCGGCTGGCCCGTCTTGGCGACTTGCGGCGCAGGTCCAGAGAAGAGTGCCTTTTGAGCCTCAAAGCACTCGACCATTTTAGCGGGTTGAAACTGGCCTTCTTCGCCCGCCAAGCCCCTTTGGATCTCGTGGCCCCGGTCGTAGTATCGAAAAGCCTTTTCGGGATCGCGGAGGTCATCCCACGCTTTGCCAAGGGAAAAAGTTAGAGGCGCCTTTTCTGCTTCGTCAAGCGATTCATCCTCAGCCAAAACCTCCATTTGGAGAACGATCGGCTGGTCCTCGTCCTTGGCCTTGCGGTTGGCGAACAGCATTTTGTAGGCGCCCGAGTGGCGGGGATTGAGTTTGATGGCTTGCCTGAGGTGCGCTTCGGACTCTTCAAAGAGTCCCATCATCGAAAGCCCGGCGCCTCGTTTGAACTCGACCCAGTCGGGGTCTGCGGCGGTTGCCGCAGCCCTTCGCCAATAGCTCTCCGCATCGTCCAATCGCCCCATATCCACCAAACTCTGGCCCGCAAGGGCGTTGGCATGCATGTCCCCCGGCTCACGCACCAGAACCTTCTTTGCCGATTCCAGGGCGCGAGCGGGCTGGGCGAGCTTGAGCTGCAACTCGGCCAGCTTGAGAAGCGGCCCCTTGTTCGGCGCCAAATCGCAGGCTTTTGCCAGGGCCTCGACCGCATCAAAGGTGGACCCCAAAGCGATGTAGGCATCCGCCATTCCCAAATAGCCCGCCGGTTGGCTTGGATCGAGCTCTATGAGCCGCTGGAAGGCCGCGAGAGCGGCGGTCGGCCGGTTCATTCCGAGGTTGCCCCGGCCTGCAATGTGCAGCATGAGCATGGGGCCCTCATCCGGACGAATTTCGTAGGCGCGCCGCCCGAGCTCCATGGCCCGATCGTATTGCCCCAAATCCAAAAGGATCCTTGCGGCGAGACCAAGCGCCGAAATATTGTCTGGATTTTCGGCCAGCACCTTTTCGAGATGCTTTAGCGCCTGCTCGTTATTCCCTTGCCGGAAGAGCGAGACGCCGAGGGCAAATTCCGCATCAGTGAAGCCAGGCGCCTTCCGCAATATCTCCCGACACGCAGTCTCGGCAAGGCCAAACCGCCCGGCGTTGATGTTTTCCCAGACCGCTCTTATCTCCAGTTCGGTGTTCATTGATGGCCGGAGATTATGCTACTTCACGGGTGAGGGACAAGGGTTCGTTAGCGAGCGCCGGTATCTTAATCGCGATTTGACCCGCATGCTTCCGCTCCAGCCGAGTTGTCATAGTATTATTCCAAGCGTCGCGCGCCTGTAACAATTGCCGGTGAGAGAAGCATCTAAAACGGCAGAACGCCGCGACAGGGGGTATGCAAGATGAAGAAGGGATATGTTTTCGGCGGTATCGGCGCCGTTCTGCTTTTGCTGGTTGTGTGGGTACTCATGGTTGCCGCCAAGGTAGGTGGCGAGGCCAGCAAAATGGATTCGATGTTAAAAGCGGACGTGAACAAGCACTCGCCGGTCGCAGAAGTGAAGCAACAGTTGGCGGACGCCGGCTATACCATTCAGGGGGACGTACCCAATATCACCGCAACCGGGCCGAAGCATTCGTTGGTCGTTTACACTACCTGGCTGACCCTGGATCTAGGCTTTGACACATCCGGGCTCTTAACAAGTTTCCACTTGGATCGGGCCAGCTAAGAGGGCAGGAAATAGGAAACAGGAGTTAGGAAGCTCGGAACAGAACCGCCCGTTTCTGTTTTGATTTTCGACTCGGGCTTGGCAATCCTGTTTCCTAATCTCATTTCCGATTTTCATAGTTCAAGCCCTATTTCCGATCCCGTGCACCCGTTTCTCGGCTCTCGTCACCACTCTTAACAAAACTCTAAGATGCCGTCTACCAATTTCGGGCATCGAACCAGTGAGATACTCTCGCTCGGAGTCCTTCTTATGAAAATCAAACTAACTTTCGCGTTTACAGCGCTAGCCCTTGTCGTTGTTGCCGCGTACGCATCGAGCCACTCCAAGCAAAACGGGTACCACGTCATCAGCACAACCAAGGTGGGAGGCGATGGCGGATACGACTACGTTTATGCCGATCCGGCCGGTCGCAAAATCTACATCCCTCGTACAGGTCAGGGCGCGAGAGTCACTGTTTACGATATGGACACGCTGGCAAGCGCGGGAGAATTTCCGAATGTTGCAGCGAGAGGCGCCGCAGTCGATGCGAAGTCGGGCCACGGTTTCTGCTCAAGCAAGCCGGTCGTCATGTGGGACACCAAGACCTTAGCCCAAATCAAGACGATCGACGTTGACGGGCGGCCGGACGGCATCATGGAAGACCCTTTCAACCAGCGCGTTTACGTCTTTAGCCACAGCGCGCCCAACGCAACCGTAATCGACGCGAACGACGGCAAGATCCTCGGCACAATCGACCTTGGCGGCTCGCCGGAGCAAGCCGCGACCGATGGCGCAGGCCACGTTTACGTGGACCTTGAAGACAAGGACCAGGTCGCAGTCGTGGACGCCAACACCATGGCGGTAACCGCCCATTACGGCCTCGACGGCAAGGGCGGCGGCCCCGGCGGGCTTGCAATGGATGCTGTAAACCACATTTTGTTCGTGGCCTGCCACGATCCGCAGGCCATGGTCATTCTGGACGCGAACACCGGAAAAGTGATCACTTCCCTGCCAATTGGCCGAGGCGTGGACGGCGCCGGTTTTAACCCTGACACGATGGAAGCGTTCACGTCTCAAGGAGACGGAACCCTGACCGTGGTCAAAGAGAAGAGCCCAACCGACTTCGAGGTTGAACAGACGGTGAAGACGATGCCCGGCGCGAAGACGATGACGATCGATTCGAAAACCGGCGACATCTATCTCATTGCCGCCGAATACGGCCCCGCCCCCGCGCCCACCAACGGCGACCGCCCCCGCCGCGGCCCCATGGTTCCGGGCTCGTTCGCGATTATCCGGGTAGGCAAGGGCTAAGGGCGCCTTCGCGCCGTAAACGGGTAAGCATGGCGCGAAGCGCCATGCTTACGGGCGAAGCCGTCACCCCAGGGTCCCAGGACTGAGGAACAACCGTTGGTCTCCGCTCATCCTATGCGCGGAGACTACGATATGACACTCACTCACAAGATCGCCGCACTAGCTTTAGCCGCCCTGATGATGACCGGATGCACGCCTGAGATGATGGCCCGCTACCAGACTCAGCACAAAGACGCCACTGCCGATGTCCAAAGCCCCAAGCCGAACAACAGCCCAACCTTTGACGACGGCACTGTTCCCGGCCAGGCGACAGTGATGGAAACCGGGGAGCATGCCCGCGAAGCGCCTGAGCTGGTTCAAAACTCCAACCAACCCGCGGACCAGGGTCAGGAAGGCAACTCTGAGCAAGCCTATAGCCAGGCAAACGGTGCCCAATCTCAACAAACCTCACCCGGCGATCAGCCTTTGCAGCAAGCGTCAGATTCGAAGCCAACAGCGGATGCTCCGGCCAGCCCAGCGAACTCCGCTCCCTCTGCCGCAGATAAAACAATCCCATCCACAACTTCGACGCCCAGCCCTGGACCTGCCAACACCGACCAGCCCACCCCTGGACCCGCATCCACAAATGCCGCACAGGCTCCTGTCGCCCAACCTGAATCGACCCAAAATCCGTAGGCGTTTAGAGGCAGGCGAAAAATCAAAAATGCGGATTCTATGGGCGAGCGTCGAAAACAAGAAGGTTCGAATCAGCGTTCTCTGATCTGAGTTCTTTGCAAGCAGCTTTCAGCCTCATCTACCTCTAAGTAATCGCTAACCCAATGTTCAGATTCTTGCGATAATTCTCTCCAGAGGAATGAAATTTTGCCCCGAATGCGGCCAGGAAAACCGGGAAGCCGCCAAGCGCTGCCTCGCGTGCGGCAAAGATCTACCCGTGCTGGACCTGACGCCCAAGTCCGAACCGTTGGTTTCCCGCCTAAACAACAATGTCGAACTCCTCGCCTGGGCTTTCGCCGTACTCCTGGGCGTCGTCCTTTTTATGGCCTTCATTGCTTGGTTCATTCACGAAATCGAAATCATCAAGACCAAGTTCGGCTGGTAATGGTGCCGGAAATGGGGTCAAATGCAGCCTGCAATTGCGCACTCCCAAGCAAGACCTAGCTTAGTTGACCGAACATCAGAACTTCTGCTCCGATAACTAGAACGGGACTGAGGGGGACCGTACAAGACATGGAACAGTCAGACATCCTGGTCACGGAAGACAACGCGGTAAACCAGTTCATGCTCACGCGTTTTCTGGAACGAACCGGGCACAGCTACCGGGTCGCCAACAACGGCCAGGAAGCGGTGACCGCATTCAAGAACAAAAGGCCCGCCCTCATCCTTATGGATGTCCAAATGCCCGTGATGGACGGCCTGGAAGCAGCGCAAGAAATCCGGAAACTCGAGGCAGGCAGTGGGCTCCATACGCCGATCATTGCCATCACCGCACGGGCGCAGTCAGATGACGAACAACACTGCAAGGACGCGGGAATGGACGATTACATCTCCAAACCGATGAGGATGCAAACGTTGGTGGTTAAGCTGGCCCAGTGGCTGCCGCCATCGGCGGCATAACCTCTAGCAAGAAACTAACTTTTCTTTGAACCGTCCGATCTTCGTGCGACATTGACCGGTTGTCAATGTCAGTGTCGGTGAAGGACGGTGAATACAGCGATGAAGTGGAAGCTAGGACTCGGTAATTGTCGGATCAGTGGTTGTAACCGTTGCCTGCGGGCAGCAAGATGGGGTCCAAAGTTGGACGCCGATCTCCGGCCGGGTGCGCACGGCGA
The DNA here is from genome assembly GCA_963829965.1 of uncultured archaeon. Taxonomy (GTDB): domain Bacteria; phylum Armatimonadota; class Fimbriimonadia; order Fimbriimonadales; family Fimbriimonadaceae; genus DASXZH01. The sequence continues at coordinate 19,254 of CAWHLK010000027.1, forward strand.
GCATGGATTCGGCGACCCGCGTATCTTATGAGGTCGCGATCCGGCGAACGGCGCAAATGGCTTCGGACCCCCTGGTGGCGAGAATGGCTCGCCGCAACGGGCTTGACCTGCTGAATCTAACCTGGGAAGACACCGGCCGATATAAGAACTCCGCCGTTGGCCCCAATATCAGCGACATGACCATTCAAGTTGGTTATGCGCCAGGTGAGCACACTCAGCCGGCCTGCATGCCGGTGATCCGGTATCCCAACTTCTCGGACAAAACGTGCGATATCGACCCGAGCGCGTTTACGCTTCTCGTCGGCAATGAGCACGGCCAGCCGCTTCGGCGCGTTTCCTTGCGAGAGTTCCTGGAAAACCCAACCGATTTCTTGTCCCAGCCGGACTCCTGGCTGGGCTCCAACCGGTCCTTGATCGCTCCGCGAGACAGCCATGTCCTTGTGAGCGCGCAAGCGTGCTTCCTCCCGATTCCAAAGGAGGGTCTTGCTACCTTTAATCCGGTGCTCTTCAACTACTATTCCGAAAGCGGCAACCCCGCAGTTCTTACCGTGCTGGCAACCCGCGAAGGCACAAGCACCACGATCATCGACAACAAGAGGAACTCCTTCGCCGAGGGCTCGACTTGGGGCCAGAGGTTGTTCCATAACGCAGATGGCCAACGCGCGAGCCTCACCGGTCAGCGCCTGAGCAAATTCACGCCGTCCAACGGCGAGGTCAGCAAAGGCCCCGGACTGAGCATGGTTCTGCTCATCCAGATTCCGCTGAAACATCGGGTGGTTCCACGCATGAACGACTATGAATCCGCTGCGGCGCCCGGTGCGAACCTCGGGTACGGCGGCGGCGGAGGGGGCTTCGGCGGCAGAGGCGCCCAGCGCAGCGATGTTGAGAGCGCGGTCATCGGCCACGGCGATGAAGAAGGCCCCTTCACCGAGATCGACGATCTTGCCATCCAACGCGACCCCAACCTGCCCGTTCGCGTGACGGTTCAGTTCTACAAAGCCACTTCGAACGGGGTGGTGTCTGAGACAGACATGGACCTGATCAAGCATGAGATCGACCGCGTTTACGAGCAGGGAGAGAATGTCGGCTCCCTCGTGGTCGGCGGCGAAACCGGCCGGCCAACGGAGTATTACGGCTGCAAAGTCGAGCCCGCCGGATGGTGGAACAACTTCTGGCAGCGGTACGAGGAAAACACCGGCATGAACCGCGAAGAAGCAAGGCAGCGGCTTCGGAGGCTGCTCGGCAACGAGTATGAGCAGAGACCGGTGAGCGAGTTGTACTTGAGGGACCTGCTGTATCGGAGGAGGTAACCGATCTCAGGTGGTTGAGTGGAGCGATACCACCGGTAGGAAGCATTTTTCGTCCGGCGCCCGGAGAGCGGTGCAACTTGCGGATCAACTTGGCAAGGTTCAAATAGCGAAGCGTTGTCATCCCGAAGCGCAGCGAGGCAGCGACAGCTGCCCCTACGTAGCGAACATTCTGCAGTTGCGGATCAACTTGGCAAGGTTCAAATAGCGAAGCGTTGTCATCCCGAAGCGCAGCGAGGCAGCGACAGCTGCCCCTACGTAGCGAACATTCTGCAGTTGCAGATCAACTTGGCAAGGTTCAAATAGCGAAGCGTTGTCATCCCGAAGCGCAGCGAGGGGCAAGGCCTCCCTCCTTCTCTCCGGCAAATGTTAGATGTCCGGGCCGCAAGCGGCCCGAACATCTAACATTTGCTTCCGGAAGGGGACCCATTCCCCCTCGGCTTCGGGCCACCAGAAACGGCTATGCCCCTTTGCCCATTACCCTAAGCAAATTACTGCCTCAGTCCCACGACCTTCAATTCAGTCACCATCCGGATGCAGCGGGCCTGCATCTTGTCGCCCTCAACTACGAGCCGGACCAGGCCCACGCTGGGGGGCAGCGCCTTTCCGTTCATCTTGTAAGCGAGGATCATCGTTCGCCCGGAAATGCTCGGCTCCGCCTCGCCCAGGCCATAAACGACCTCGTAGCCATCGTCCGCAACGGCGAGAATGTAGGTCGCCAACTCTTTGCCGCGGACATGTTCGGCCATTGGCAAACCTGCTTTGGCGAGGATTTCGTCGATGGGGGCGCCCTCGTAGCTGTTCTCCGTCCCGTCATGCTCCTTGAGGGTCAGGGTTTTGTGGGTCATCCCATCCAGTTGAGCCAAGCTCAGATGCAGAGGAGTAGGAACATCGCCGGTGACTCCAAGGCTGTATTCCTTTTGCTTTGCAGGGCCGGAGCCGCAACAAAAAGCGAGCAAACCGAAGGCGAGAATAGCGGAAACGGAAATTTTTGGGTGCATGGGCCAATTCTGCACCAAAACCAGCGATTCATTTCAGCCAAAGGACGGACTCGCCCCCCTTTCCTGTCTAGGCGGCAAGCTTGCCGGAAATCTCAACGATCAGCGGGTCGCTGATCGCGTTCCACTCATCTTCGCGGATGTGGATGCCGGCCACCAGATGCGTTCCCGACGAGGTGCACATTCTGAATTTGTAGACGATCCAAAAGAAATCTTCGCCGAAAGCGTCGGGAGCGAGCAAAACCGTTTGCGTCAGATCTCCGTTACTGAGAATCTCCTTGTCTTGCTTGCGAATGGCTTCAAGAGCTTCGCCCTGGAACAGGTCTTGCTCGCTATAAACCTGCCGCTCGCCAATGTGGCCAATGCAGATGTCCTTGGCGGTGCGGTTAAGATAGACGTAGCGCCCTTCCGCATCCTTTAGGTACCCCACGGCGGGGCTTCCGTCGAGAAGGGAGAGAAACTCCAGGTCCCTGTCGATCAGGGATCTCAAGACATTTTTGAGACTTTCATTCTCAGAGGGAAAGGTGTCTTCAGGCGCAGTCATGGTTCGTCCCTATCATAAGTTATTGGAAGGACATTCCCTTATCTCCAGTACCTCGGCGGCCCTGACAATCGAAGACATTTCCCGGCCTTGTTCTGCGTCCATACTATCGCTATGATCTCTACTGCCGAGCGAACCGTTCTGTGGAAAATCCCCGCGAGGCAGCCGGAAAAGGAGCGTGTCCTCCAGGATGCCCTCGGCATTCCGCCACTCGTGGCGTGCGTCCTTATCAACCGCGGATTCGAGTCGCCCGAAGCGGCCCACGAGTTCCTCTATCCGTCGCTCGATGGGCTCGGCTCACCCAAAGATCTGCCCGATTATGAACCGGCCCGAAATGAGATATTGGGCGCGAAAGAGCGAGGCGATCTGATCTATGTGCACGGCGATTACGACGTGGACGGCGTCACCAGCGCGGCCCTTCTCACCCGGTTCCTGAAAAGCATTGGCGCCAATGTGGAAGTCCATGTTCCCCACCGCTTGAAGGAGGGCTACGGCATCCATAAAAAGGCGGTCGAAGAGGCCAAAGAGATGGGGGCCAAGCTGTTCCTGACCTGCGACTGCGGCGTCAGCGCGGTGGAACAGGTGCAAGAAGCCAGAGAAGCGGGCATGCGAGTGGTCATTACGGACCACCACACCATCGGCGAATCCCTGCCGGAGGCGCACGCTCTCGTCAACCCCCATTTACCCGGCACCCGGTATCCCTACCACGAACTCAGTGGTGTCGGCGTCGCCTTTCGCTTGTGTGAAGGTCTTGCCGAGGAACTTGGCTTTAATAAGGACAAATACCGCCGGGCATTCTTGGACCTCGCCGTGCTCGGCACCGTCGCGGACGTCATGCCCCTCACCGGCGAGAACCGGATCATTGCAAGGCATGGCCTTACAAACTTGTATGAAACCAAGAAAATCGGTTTACAGGCGCTCATGCGGGAATCGAACCTTCTTGAAGACTGCAACGGACAGTTGAAGGCGTGGCACATCGGCTTTGTGCTCGGGCCAAGGCTCAATGCCTCCGGTCGCATCGACGATGCGGCCCGTTCTCTGAATCTCCTTCTCACATCAGACGAAACCGAAGCCCGCACCATGGCCGCGGAAATCGAGCAGATCAACAAGACGCGCAAAGAGCAGATGGACGAGATGATCGAGATCGCGGTTCAGCGCGTGATCGAGCAAGGGCTGCACACCAATTATGCGATCGTGCTGGCGGCGGATGACTGGCATCCCGGCCTGATCGGATTGGTGGCGGGCCGCCTTGTTGAGCGGTTTAGAAGACCCACCTTTGTGGTTACCGTCGATTCTCTCACCGGGGACGCCAAGGCATCCGGCCGCTCTATTCCTGGGTTCAATCTTGCCAATACCATTCGCGCCCACGCCCATTTGGTTTCCGGCGGCGGCCACGCAATGGCGGCGGGATTCTCCACCAAGCGGGAACTCGTTCCCGAAGTGGAGCGCGCCTTTGTCCAATACGCCTCCGAACACCTCACTGAGGAAGACTTTGCGGTGAGGATGAACGTGGACGCGATTGTCAAGCCCGCCGAGGCGGGCCTCGTTGCCGCGAAGGGTCTGGAACTGCTCGAGCCATTCGGGTGCGAAAACCCGGAGCCCATCTTTGAGATCGACTGCGCGAGCGTTATCCGGGTCGAGCCAACCAAAAATCCCCTCCATCCGAGGATCGTCGTTCGACTTGCGGACGGCTCCGGCCCCGCGGTAAAGACGATGGCGTTCGGAATGGGTGAAAAACTCCAAGCCCAGCCCCTTCCCTTTGAAGCCAAGATGCTGGTCGGCGTAAGGGTCGACACCTGGGGCGGCCGCGAATCGGCGAAGTGGGATATTCGGCATTTCGAGCCGTGCAAAGGTTGGGCAGGCCAGTAGAGATTTGACGGCAAGCGATAACTCCTTTACAATATGTACAGTCTCGCCGCAATTTGATGAAAAAAACTTACAATCGATTTAGGCTGCTTCTTCTTGTCCTATGCATCGCCCTTCCTTTCTTTTCTCACGCTCAGTCGTTCCCTCCGGCTTTCAGCAAGACGGGGAGCTACGCGGCGGGCGACGTCGTTCAATACGGCGGCAACTGGTACCGGGCGATGAAAGCACTTAGCGCGAACGGGCCTTATCCGGCCTCTGCTTACGGCGACTGGGAACTGAACTTCGTTCGCTCCAATACCACCCTGGTAATTGGAGTTGGGCAACCGTTCGCAAACCTGGTTTATGCCTGGCAGTTTGCGCGCAACGCCCGTATCGCCGATGCCGCCTACCTTCATTTCAGCATTTCGACTCAAAATGCCAACTTCGCCGAAACGTTCACTGGTCCTTTCTCCTTGGATCACGGTTCAGGAGCGCTGATATCCATCATCGGAGACGTGGTCGACAACATCACGCTTAATTTCCCTGCCTTTTCGAACGGCCTCGTCATCGATACCGGCCATACGATCGGAACGATTTCCGGCGTGCAGATCACGGGAGTCTTGACGGCCGCTTCCTTCGAGTCTTACACTGGCGGAATCCAAATGGCTTCGGGAAACATCAGCAACTTAACCAACGCCATCATAAGCCAATTCACGCAGGGCATAAACGCCACCGAGGGCTCCACCATTGTCGCATACCAGGGGCTGGAAATCACGGCGTGCATGAACGGAATACAAGCTAGCTACTCTTCATCGGTTATTGCGCCTGCGGCTCATATAACTTTGGGAGCCTATCAAGGTGGGGCATCTACAGAGGGGATTGGCCTGCTGGCCGGCGAAAATGCGACGATCGATTGCGAAAACGCCATTATCGGAAATGCAACGAACTTTGGACAAGGGGTTGTTGCGCAGAACGGTGGAGTGGTCAATGTGAGCAGCACGACTATTAGCGAATGGCGAGCGGGCTGCTATGCGGATTCCAAAGGGCACATCGATGCTGAAGGAGCAACCCTCAAAAACAACACCTATGACATATCGGTGGCACAGGCGGGCACGGTAAACGACTCCGGCGCGACCCTTTACGATCCAACTGAACAGGGAACAAACGACGGCTCGTACATCTTTACCACCGCTCCCTGAATTGCTACATGCCCACGCGAACCCGGAAGTTCACAATCCGGCCGTGCCGGCGGGCGGTGATCGAAATCTCGTCCCCAACCGTTTGCTGCAGGATCATGCGGGCGAAATCGAGTCCTTTTCGGATGGGCGTGGCATCGATCTGGATGATGATGTCTCCCTCTTTGATCCCCGCTTGGTCCGCGGGTGAATTGTCCTGGACCGCCGAAACAAGGGCGCCGGCGCCGGGGGCATCGCCACAGTAGATCCCAATCGCCGGGCGTTCGGCTGCGTGCTTGGGCGTAAGCAAGCCGGCGATCACCCGCCGCATCACGGCAGGGCTGGGAGAATAAAGCACGGCGTTGACCGTTCTGTCGTCGGCGAAAATTTGGGGCCTTTCAAATGCCTTTCCGAGAGCTCCGCCGCCGATGCTTTGAGTCGTCAGGGTTAGAGTGGCCTGAAGCACGCCCACAAGGGATCCATCGAGCGCAAAAAGAGGCGCGCCTGCAACATGCCCGGGCTTGCCGTCGTAGTGGATCTCGCTGAGTGACTGCACCTGGTGTCCGTTTCCTACCACCGCGAGCTTCTGAGTGTCCACCAGTTGCGCGGTTGACGGCCCATCGCCAAAGGCTGCAATCAGCATCTTCGGATGGAAGCGGTCCACGACTTCGCCGATGGCAGGGTGGTAGAGGCTCGCGAACTTGCGTTCGCCCACGGGGTCTTCCGTTTTGAGCAAAACCAACTGGGTTGGGCCATCGGTGGCAACCACGAACAGCGTCACGCGCTGGCCGTCATAAAACTCGCCTTGAAGTGTTTGATCCCCTCCCACCACCGGCTTCCCGGTGATGAAATACCCCTGAGGATCGACAAGCGCGGCCGTTCCCCGCACCTTATCGTCCTTGAGAACCACCACCACGCACGGTTGGATCTTGCTCCAAACCGGCGCGAGGAGCGGATCGTCGAGCTTGGGAGCAGGAGCGGCGGCCGCCGCTTGGCATAAAACGAGACTAACCGCCAAAGACAACATTCGTGCTCGGATCTACCTCCGTGGCAGTTTGAGCTCCAGTTGCCCCGTCCTGTGCGTTATGCACGACGATAATCTTCTGATCGCCCTGGTCGCTTTGCCCGGAATTATCCGGCGCTGTTTGGGGCGTCGAATCGGTTGGCGAGGCGGGCACGGACCCCTGATCGGAATCCACGGGGGCCGAATCAGGCTGGCTTAACGAAGTGTTGGCCTGCAACTCTGAGCTGACTTGCTCGATCGAGAGTTGCCGGTGAACTCGTTTCCGCACGGTTAACGTGGCAAGGTGAGCCGGTTTTGCCGCATTTTCCGGCCGGGCAAAATACACGTCTCCACGAATCGCTTCGCTTCTGTTGGTGATCTCCGTGTCGGGATAAAGTGCGGGCGCCTGCGGAACCTTTACCGTCCAGTCGGGCTCATTGGTGGCAACTTCGGCGGCATGGGAGTTGGATTGCTGAGTTGATGGCCGAGAAGTGATCAGGAAAAGAGAGAACGCCGCAACCAGGCACGGTCCAAAGATCAAAGCCCATCGTCCGAACGAGCGGTCCTTCTTGAGACCTTGGCGCAAAATCGCATCTCTCATGCGCTCGACGCCTATCTGAGGCTCGGGCACGGAGTTGAGCAGTTTGAGGTCGCTCTTTAGGGAGCGATAGTCTTCCAAAGCTCTCGCCGCTTGGGGCTTCAGGTTAGCCTCAACTCGGGCAGCTTCTTCCGCGGCCAATTCGCCGAAAGCCAGGTGGATTAATTCGATCTTCTTCGCGACGTTTCATTTTTTCACTTCATCGCCCAACAACGGAGCAATTCGTTCTCTCAACGCCCTCCTGGCCCTCAAGACCCTCAGCTTTGCGCCCCCCACCGTACAATCTAAAATCTCGGCTATTTCGCTGTATTCCCTCTCTTCCAAATCTCGCAAAACGATCACCGTTCGGTGATGGCTCGGAAGCGCGTTCAGCGCCTTCCGGAGAGCCGCGGCTCTCATGTCTTGGCTCAAGTTTTCAACCGGGTCCTCGATATCGCCCTGCGTCATCCAAAGAAGCGATCCTCCGGCTTGCTGCTGCTCCAAAGATTGTCTTCGCTGGCTCATTCGCGCCATATCCGTGCAAAGGTTCGTCACGATCCTGAGCAGCCAGGTGGTGAACTTGGCTTCATCCCGATATTTGCCCAAGTTTTGATACGCTCTCACAAACGCCTCTTGAACCACGTCCTCGGCGTCGTCCCTCGTGGATGCCATTTGATAGGCAAACCGATAAACGAGTTGACGGTGCCGCTTGAATAGCCTCTCGAACGCGGCAAAGTCACCATCGCGAGCACGCTTGACTAAAGCATTATCGCTGTCGAACTCCAACGAGTTCGCCACTACGCCATGAGTTATGGTTGAGCTGATCATATCGGGCGATTCTTGAACCGGTTTTCGCTTCCAACTCATTTGACGTCACTAACCCTTTGCCGTTTCACCTTTAATACCAGATTTTGCGGCCTCTCAAGAACCATACTATATCGGTTTTTGTGCTCAACGAGGAGCGCCCCTTAGGTGCTCGTCTCGAAGGCATGAACAACGTTTGGAGATTTTGCCCTATGGCGATGACGGAACAAATACCCCAAGGTGGCGCATTCTTTTCAACAACGCCTTCCGATATCTTCGTGCCGGAAGACTTCTTGGGCGACGAAAGGCTCATGATCGATACGGCGGAGCAGTTCAGCCGTAAAGAGATTATTCCACTCGGGGAAAGGCTGGATGAGAAGGAAGAGGGCCTTATGCCCAGGCTCATCCATAAGGCGGGCGAACTCGGATTCTGCGGAATCGACACGCCGGAGGCGTACGGCGGGTTGGGACTCGGGAAGAATCTTGCCTCACGTATCCTCGAGTATCTCAGCATGAACGGGTCGTTCAGCGTTACCATCGGCGTTTCCAGCGGCATCGCCCAGCTTGGAACCATTCTTTTTGGCCGCGAGGATCAAAAGCTCAAATACTTGCCCCCTCTCGCATCCGGCGAACAGCTGGGGGCCTATGCCCTAAGCGAGCCAAACAGCGGAAGCGATGCCCTTTCCGGCTCAACCCGCGCCGATTTCAAGAACGGCAAATGGATACTGAACGGAACCAAGATGTGGATTTCCAACGCGGCCTGGGCGGAGGTCTTCTTGGTGATGGCCAAGGTTGACGGAGAGAAGTTCTCCGCATTTATTGTGGAGCGGGGCTTCCCCGGTGTCAGCGTCTCGCGGGAAGAGCATAAGCTCGGGCTAAAGGGTTCCTCTACCGCCCGTCTGGTCCTGGAAGATGCCCAGGTCCCCGAAGCAAACCTGTTGCACGAGATCGGTCTGGGCCACCAGGTGGCCCTCAATGCGCTGAACCTGGGGCGGTTCAAGTTGAGTTCCATGTCCCTGGGACCTGCAAGGGACGCGATTGGCCTCGGCGCGCAATATGCGTTGGACCGAAAGCAGTTCGGCCAGCCCATCGCCCACTTCGGACTCGTTCGAAAGAAATTCGCCGAATCGGCGGCAAGGTATTTCGCGGCCGAGTCCATGACCTACCGGACCGGCGCCCTCATCGACGGAGCTTTTGAACTTTACGCCGGCGATATCGGCGGCAATCGAAAGGCAGCCGAGGAGTTTGCGATGGAATGCAGCGCGTGCAAAGTCCACGGCTCGGAAGCGGAGGCGTTCATCGTGGACGAGATGCTTCAGGTTTACGGCGGCTACGGCTTTACCGAAGAGTTTCCCATCGCGCGCCACTACCGCGACGCCCGCGTCAGCCGCATTTATGAAGGCACCAACGAGATCAACCGCGTCTTCCTTGCCGACCGCCTGATCCGCCGCGCGAAGGAAGGTCGTGCTTCATTGAATGCAGTGGGAGATTCTTTCATCTCCGAACTGGCAGGCAAAGCCTTCGAAGACTTGCCCTCCAATCAAGTGGAACTCGGGGCAATGTCCGACCTGTTGATCCTCACCTACGCGGAACAATCCGCCCGCTTGCGGGCGGCCAAAATCGGCGGCATCGCGAAAGAACTTCATGCGATCTACCAAAACTGGGCCAACGCCCAGGCCGCGGTCGCGTTCCAGCAAATAGAAAACACCTCGATTTCGTTGCCGCCGCCTCTTCCAGCAGATGTGGATTCGGTCGCCATGGCCGTTTATGAACGCAAAGGTCCGCTGTGAGGTTGAGTGAACAGGGGTAAACGGTAGACGGGGCAATGATGCGGCCCTGTGTGCGGTGCCCGGATAGCGCTGCTTTATCATCTGGGAGCGCACTTGCCTTTAGCCAAATGCGGCCAATTAAGGCCGGTCCGGCATCAGGTTTCCGGTTGGCCCAACGGGCCTATTTGTCATAGCGAAGGCCTAAGCGAATCCGGCGAAGCGAAGCGAGGGCAGAGAGGCCTGGTAAAACGTTGCCCCACAAATCCGGCGGGCCAACGATCCGCGTTAAAATGGGGCCATGCCGCATCGCCATCCCGTTTAGCACCCAAATTGGCATGCATTTGCCAAAAGTATCTCGCAGTTGTCAAACTGTCTAGTTGACGACCGTAGCGTCTTTATTCGCATAGCCGATGAGAGCCACCAAAATATCTCGTTCCACCTTCCATCGCTTCACGATTGCATGGGTCGTTCTCTTCCCTGCCTTGGCGTGCGCTGTCGACTTCCGAACGACCACGTTTAACGCCAACATGCGCGTCAACCAGGATCGAACGATCACAGTGGACGAGACGATTCAAATCGTCCCCTCCGGCAATGGCGCGATCAACGATCTTGCGGTCGCGGAGGCGCCGTCAGGCTTCAAGAAAGTCCAGTACCTGGTGAACCGCGCGACAATCGGGAACGAAAAGACCACCCAACCCCTCACGGTCAAGCCGGATGGCAATGGAAATCTGGTAGTTTCGCTGCCGGCAGGAACCGTCAATGGTTCAACTCAGCTTCACGTCAACTACTCCGTGCTCGGCACGTTCACCGATAAGAGCGGAGGCACTCTCGGCGCAAGGGCAACGCTGTCCTGGAACATGGTGCCGACGTCGTGGCCCTCGAAAATTGAAAGCGGGCTCCTTGAGATCGGTTACCCGGCGGGGGTGGTGCCCGTTTACACCGGCGCCAACAGCGGCACCGGCAGCGACCACGTGGCAGTTGAAAAATCGCCAAACACGGCATTCTCCGGAGACGTCTCGAAGCTCAATGTGTCAGAGGTCCGGGATGGCGTAACGATGCAGCCGCCCAGCCTTCCTCCGAAGGCGGGTTTACACGTGCTCATCGCCATCGCCCGAAAGGACCTCAAACCTGCCCCCAAGAAGTTGGGAGCCGTTGGAACAACCAGTGCGCCGGCAAGACCGCCTCGGCGCGATCGGGACGACCGGCCCGCGTTGTTCAAGCCCCCCGTGGTGGCAGCGCCGAAGAAAGCGGCGCCTAAGAAGCAGATGTCAGCTTGGGTGGTTGGGCTGCCCCTTGTGGTGCCCATTGTGTTCTTTCTCCTTTTTGCAAAACGGCTGAAGTTTATGTCCGGTCACGGTTACGCCACTTCGGCAGTCTCGGAAGGCATCGGCCCCGCGGAGGCCGGCTATCTCCTGGAAGGATCCCTGAAGGTGCGCCACGTACTCGGCGCGCTCAGCGCGGTGGTGGCGGGGCACTACTCTCAGCCAGATTCGGCGACAATCGATCCTGCCGCCATAGGCCCGGTGGAGCGCAGGGCGATTGAGATCCTGAAGCGCCGCTCCACGATCAACGATGCCAAGGAAGTCAGGACATTTTTAAGCGGATATATTCAAGAATTGCAGTCGATACTCACCCAAAACCTTGTCTCACTCAGCATGCTGGAGACGCCCTCGCCGGCAGCGAAGTTCGGTCCGTTTGTGGGTGCGCTCGTGCTTCTTTTGATTACCGGGGCTCTCTCCATTCGGAACAATCTCGCAATCGGCGGAACGGTCACCCTCGTCGCGTTGATCGTCACCGCCTTCTTGGCATTGTCACTCAGTTCCCTAACTCAACGGGGCGTGAGGGCAAAGCTCAGGGTGGTCGGGCTGCACAAGTTTCTCTCGGCCCATGCACAGGAACTGAAATCCGGCGAAGCGGACTATTTGATTCCACTGAAGCCTTATGCGGTGGCCTTCGGCCTTGCCAAAGAAGACGCTTTCTAGCACGGTAAACTCCGAGTATGCCCAGGCTAGTTTGGTTGAATGGCGTTGTAACGCCGCTCGAAAAAGCGGTGACGACCGTGGAGGACCACTCGTTCCTCTATGGAGACGGCCTTTTTGAAGGCATCCGAATTTACAGCAACAAGGTCTTCAAGCTAGACGAGCACCTTGACCGCCTGTATCACGGCATCAACTATTTGGCGTTCGAAATGAAGATCGGCAAAGCCGATCTTCGATCGATTATTCTCGACGTCTGCAAACAGGCGGAGATCGCCGATGGCTACATTCGGCTTAACGTCACCCGTGGTTCCGGACTCGGTCTCGATCCGAAAGGAATCGACCGGACGCCGAACGTGATGGTCATGGTCTCGACTCTGAACCTCTATCCGCCCGAGATGCACGAAGTCGGCCTCAGCATCGTAAGCTCGCCGATCCGGGTTATCCCTGCGGATTCGCTGGACCCAAGAGTGAAATGCATCGGCCGCTACGCTTCCAACATCCTCGCCAAGCACCTGGCCAACCGAGCCGGCGCCCAGGAGGGCCTGATGCTCAACCATCAGGGCATGATCGCGGAGGGAACGGGAAACAACATCTTTTTGGTTGGGGCCGGCAAGATCCGGACGCCCCATCCGGCCTGCGGCGTTCTCAAAGGCATTACTCGTAACACGGTTATCGAACTCGCACGCGGCGCAGGCTATGAAGTGACGGAAGATTTCCTGACGCCTCAAGATATTCATGATTCGGAAGAGGCCTTCTTCACCGGCACTGCCACCGAAGTGATCGCCATCTCGTCGTTCGATGGGATTAAGATCGGCTGCGGAACGCCGGGCAATGTCACCCAGCACGTGGTGGAGCTGTTCAAAGAAAGCACCAAGCAGGGCGTTCCGTTTTGAACGAAGGCTGCGCCCAATGCGGCGGCGCGGCCACACTAAATTTGCGCGAAGACGGCTCCAACTCGCCCATTTGCACCGCATGCCTCGACCGGCTCATGCCCGCGATGAGACTCGGAAGCCTCCGCAAACAGTTCCTAAGAGACCGCGAAGAACGCGGCTTCTGCCCCTATTGCGGCTGGACCACCGAGCAGGTTCAGGAAACCGGCCTCGTGGGCTGCCCCCTCTGCTATGAGGCCCTGCAGATACCGGTGGCTACTTAAGGTTGAGGGTAAAGAGGCCATCGCAAAACCCTTACAGGCGCGAAGCGCCTGCAATCATTTAGAACAAAACCACTCCCTCCTTTGAAGGAGGGCTGGGGTGGATGAACTCCAGGTTTCCCACTTCGTAAGGTAGGCATTTAGCTTGAAAAAGGGACCGGAAAGCAACGGGATTTCTGCCGCGCCTCTGCTCGAGTTCACCCCTCTCGATCTCCCCTCAAGGGGAGAAGTGGGCTCTGGAAGTTATGAATAGGGCGCTTCGCGCCTGTAAGAGGTTTTGCGATTGCCTCCAAAGGGTCAAGGCGCTTCACTCAGGTGTCTGGAGGCCCGAAGGGTCTCAATGTTACAGCGAGGGCCTTCAGGCCTGGAAAGGGTCCCCAATTTCCTTCCGGGGTCCTGTAGGGACCAAATATGTTTGAACGCTAAATGAACCGCTGGGGGATAGGAAGGTCAGCGAAGCTTTGTGCCAACGAATTAAGAGCACCGGAGGTTAATTCCTTTATCGTTTTACCCATTCCAATACCTCAGGGAATCCCCATTCCCGACACTCGACTACTACCCAACACCCAATACTCAACCCCCAACACTCAACACGCTCAATAATCCACCGGCCTTAAATAGTATTCTCCGATCGCCGAAGTGGTCAGCATCGCAACCGTCGGCAACTTCCTCTTCCAATGGGTGGAATCCACTTTGGACCACACAAGCTCAACCTCGGCAGGGTCAAAGCCCATCTCCACCAGCTTCTTGCGCTTATAGCCCTGGATCATGAAATGCAAAATGCGGTCCGCTTTTGCGTAGGTAATCCCAAAGTCTCCCTCGTCGGTTTGGCCATGAATCAGATCGGCGCTGGCGGGCTTATCGATGATGCCGGCGGGAACCCCAAGCTCACGGGCCAATTGCCAAACCTGGCTCTTGAACAAATCTCCAAGAGGATTGATGGGCGGAGAATCGTCCGCATGCCAGGTGTAGTAACCGAACAGCCGTTCGGTCTTGTTTCCGGTCCCAACCGGCAAAGCGCCGAGCTTTGCCGATTGATCGAACAAAACGATCATCCGCGACCGGGCGCAAATGTTGCCGATCCGCCCCGGGCTCGCGTCGGGTTCCACGTTCAATAGGTAGCCGTCCACCATCGGAGTAATGTCGACGGTGAACGAGTTCAAGCCCAACCCGTCGATAACCTCCTGCGCATCGCTCAGGCTCGCGGAAGAAGAAACCTTGTAGGGCATGCGAATAGCGGTGACGTTCTCAGGGCCGAAAGCCCGCGCGCAAAGGTAGGCAACCACCGCGCTGTCCACGCCGCCCGAAAGGCCGAGAACCACTTTCTTCACCCGCCGGCGGCGGGTGACCTCATCACGAAGGAACTTGGAAAGCCAGTCCGCCACCAAAGGCGCATTGATCCTCAGCGGCTCATCGGAAGCAGGGTCGAACGGCTCGGCTCGGTAAACAGGAAGCGCCACGGCTAATTGTAGCCGTAAGAAGTGTTGGGTGTTAAGCGTTAAGTGTTCAGTTAGTAGGTAGCCTAAAAAAAATTCCCGGCTCAAAACTCAACACTCAAAACTCAACACTTTTTCTTCACCCATTCCCCGTTTAAACAAACAACGACGGGTTCGCCCGCGTGCGCGGGCTCAGAGACTCGGACAGCCTCCGGTAGGTTTCGTCGGCCAGGGTCATGAGATTCACCGTGTCTTCCTGGTTGTAGCGAACGAACAGGTCCAGCGCCTTTTCGTCGCCGCGCTGCGCTCGGCGCCAGAGTTTGACGGCGTCGTAACCGCGCAAATCCGCGGTTTCCTCGCTTCGCTGGATACCAAACGCCACTTCGATTTTTTTCAGCCCGCCCCGATACCCCATGTTTTTGAGCACGGGGCAGAGATCGAGATGGATCTGGTCCAGCTCCAATCCCGGAAAGCGATTCAGCAGCACGGGCAGATCGAAGCCGGTTCCAAAGAAAGTCACGATCATGGAGTAGTGGCTGATTACGTCCCGAAATGACTCGATATTGTCACCTTTCATGAGGCAAACATATTCTTTACCGTCATACAAGCCAATGCACGTGACCGTGTCGTCCCCGCCCGTGCCTTCTGTCTCGATGTCCAGACATACGCACCGGTCCCGGAAGTCTTCGAAGGCGCGCCATGCGTGGCGCGCCCTCAGTTTCTTGGCGAAATACTGGTGGTTGCCCTCCTCCAAATTCTTCTTGGAAGCGGCGACACCGCGGCGGACCATCTCCTTGGAAGCGCTTCCCACGGAAAATTGCTCCGGCGATCTCAGATAGCAGTCCCAATCGAGACAGCCCTGATGCCAGAGCGAGCGCTCTGCCTGAGCGCCCACCCCGGGAAGGTGGATAAACGTGTTCTTAAGCAAGCCTTCTTTGCGGTTGAAAATCCGCAACTGAAGCGGCAACCTTACCTATATCTTGCCCCAAACAAACGCCTGAGTTCCCCAACACTGAACGTCGGTTATTGGCCCTTGTTCTTCAACACCGGCTTAACCTCGGCAGGCGCATGAGGTTGCGGCAGAATGAAAGTCGTGCTCTGAGTAGGCCACGGGATCCTGTGCGCTTGGTCTCCGTCCATCCAGAAATAACCGGTTTCGAGGTTCCTGTCGTAATCGCCGTAAAGCCGATAGCCGCCGGTGCCGTCCCAATGGCCCACAAGGTCTTTGCCCAGCCATTGCATGGCGTCCCAATGCCCTTTGAAGCTCAACGTTCCGCTTCCAAAGAGCGAAATCCGCCCATGGCCGTCTTGACCGGCCGGCGGATACTCTTGCTTGATGCCCGAGCTGTACTTGAGGTCGCCTTTGTAGCCACGCAGCAAGACCGTTCCCTTAAAGCTGAAGTGGATGGAACCGTTTGCGTTAAAAATCTTGAAGGCCCCGAGGTGCGATTCAAAATCCAAGTGCCCTTGCTCCGGAGGAGTGGCAGCGGCGCCCTGGGCCATGCCGAAAGAGGCTAAGATGGCGGGGGCCAAGGTGCAAAAGGCGATGCGCAAGACGGTTCGGTGATTCATCACAACAAAGAGAACACAATTCTTGCCGATTTTGAGCCCATAAACAAATATTGCGCCCATCAGATCAAAAATTTCGTAGTATTAGCGGGCTTGAGTGCACCACAATTGGATCGAGATGGATAAAACTTCCCGCCTTCCCACTAAGCAACGAGGTGCCATGTTTGGCGCTATTGCGTCAATCGTCGTCGCCGTCCTTGCGCTTGTCGGGCTCATGGCGGTTTTCGTGAAGAACGCCAGTCCCTACGTGACGGTTGCGGAAGCCAAGACCCTCACGGGCAACGGCCTTCATGTATCAGGACAGATCCAGACCGGCTCGCTGAGCACAGACCTGCTCCACAACGAAATCAAGTTTGTCCTTAAGGATGATTCCGGGCAGACGATGCCCGTTGTTTACACTGGCAGCCCGGTTTCAAACCTGGGAAGCGCCACGAAGGTTGTTGCGATCGGCGGAATGAAAGGGGATAGTTTCATGAGTGATCAACTGCTGGTTAAGTGCCCCTCAAAATATGAGGGAACGCCGCCCGCCAGTAAATGAACGGCAGATACGAATATCATATTCCCCACGCACTGAATCTCCCGGTTGCCTCGCCTGATGCCCTGTTTGTTGGCACTTTGGGCCGGATATTCATCTGGGGGGCCTTTGTCGCGTTTCTCATTGGACTGTTACAGAGCCTCTTCTTTCCAAAATCCCAAAAACTAGGTTCTGCAGTCGCGATCATCGGAGGTCTGGGCGTCATCGGCGCCTTCATCACCCTCGGGCATCTCCTGGTCCATGACCAGTTCGAGTTCCACTACGTTTGGGAACATTCCGATTCCGCCTTGACCCTGCAATATAAGATCGCGTCTATCTGGTCGGGCCAGGAAGGCAGCTTCCTTCTTTGGGCGACCACCTCTTCGATCTTTTTGCTCCTCACCCTCTGGGGTACGGGGAGCTACCGCCGCTGGTTCACCGCGACCTATTTCGTCTTTCTCGCCGCGCTGTGCGGCATCCTCGCCTACGAATCTCCGTTCGATGTTCAGCGCTTTATCCCCCCCGGCGCCGCTACCGGCCTCGCCTACCTGCTGCCCCATGGCAACGACCTGAATGCCTCGCTGAAAAACTATTGGGTGGTGATTCACCCGCCCACGATCTTTTCAGGTTTCGGCTCTCTAACTGTACTTTTCGCTTACGCCGTAAGCGCCATGGTCACGCGTAACTACAAAGATTGGGTTCCCCAAGTCCGGCCTTGGGCTTTGGTTTCGCTGTCCATTGTTGGCATCGGCCTCTGTATGGGCGGGTTCTGGGCCTACGAGACCCTCGGCTGGGGAGGGTTCTGGAAGTGGGACCCGGTCGAAAACGTCAGCTTCGTTCCTTGGATCATGACCGCGGTCTTGGTTCACGGATTCATCATGCAAACGACCAAGGGCCGTTCGGCTTCTTTCCAACGTGCTATTTGCGGGCCTGCCGTTTCTCATGTACACCTACGGCACGTTCCTGACCCGAGCAGGATTCTTGGATGGCGCAAGCATTCACAGCTTTGCCGAGATGGAGCACACCGCCCACATGGTTCTCCTCACGTTTTGTATTGTCGCGTGGCTCGGCTTTCTGGGCCTGTGGCTTTACCGGATGTTTGTGAACCCTCCAGCCTCTCCTCCGCAGCCCGCTGCGGCGGCCGGAGAATCCGCGCGGAAAGGTCTCGTAGCCCGCTTCTTTCTTGCCGACACCATCCATCGCGAGGGCTGGTATCGCTTCGGCAACTTGATGCTGGCGCTCATTGGGGTTGCAACCGCCATTGGCATGAGCGTCCCCCTTGTGCAGTATCTGATGCATCAGCCGGCGAAGGCGGTGGACGAGCACCTGTACCACGTTGTTCTCGCCTGGTTCTTTGTGCCGGTCATGGTTTGTATGGCGGTGGCGCCTTTCGTGAGCTGGCGAAGGATGTCCGTCTGGAAGCTGCTTGAGCGTGTCTTCAACGTTTTCAGCATCACCATTGGAATCCTGGGAATCGGCATGATCATCATGAACCACCCCACCATGGGGGTTCACATGATCCCGCAATCGACCATCGACTTTCCTTTCGGAAGAAAAGTGCCTGCGATGCCGTGGGTCACCTTCTTGGTCGGGTTCTGTATCTTCACCGTAGTCGGAAATCTGTGGCGCATCGTGGAAATGCGCAAGGCGAGAAAGAGCTCCCTCGGCTCATTCGTCGCCCATATCGGGGTTGCGGTGGCGATGGCGGGGCTGATTATTTCGAGAGGCCTCGAAAGATCCCCAGTTTTACGCTCTCCAAGAACAAGACATTGCCGCCCCGCTCGCCAACGTGAACGAGGCGGGTGACATGGTCGGCGGCAACATCCTTCCCTACACCATGACCCTCCACGACGTGGACACGGCCGGGTTGAGCAATCCGGACAACAAGCTGACCATCGATGTCCGCGGCGAGACGAGTCGTTTGTGGCCAAACCCGGGTTCTATTTCCGAAAAGAAGGCGACGAACAAAAGCAGACCGCCTGGCCCTCCATCCAACACACCCTGTCCCATGACACCTATTTGGCTCTGGGCGCGCAACAGATCCAAGCGAGCGATCCCATCACCCTCGCCCCGGGAGCCAGCAAGGTCGTAAAGCTGGATGACCCGCAAACTCTGGACAAGATCCCGTATCAGCTCACCTACAAGAAGATGGAGATGGTGGGGCAGCCGGGCCAGGAAGGAACCAAGTTCTTGGCCGACGTCCTCGTCCGAGGTCCAAACGGCGCGGAAATCACGGTCAAGCCGTCCATGCAGATAGCGTCCGGCGACGCTCCCGATATCGAGCCGTCCATCATCGATTCCGACTTCTTCCTGACCCTGGTGAGCATGGATGCGGCGACCAAGAACGTCACCTTGCAAGTTAACTATGTGCGGCCGCTGTATCTGGTGAACCTGCTCTACAAGCCGCTGGTCATGCTCGTACCGCTCGGCGCGGTGATCATGACGATCGGCGGCCTCATGTCCGCCTGGTATCGCCGCAAGAACAAGAAACTGGCCGCAGTCGAACTCCCCGGCGATCCTGACGGCGCTGCGCGATGAGTGTTGAGTGTTGAGTGTTGAGTATTAGGTGTTAAGGCTTGAGCTGAGAAATCGGAGGAACGCCTCATATTCCGGCTCAACACTCAAAACTCAATATCCAACACTTTCCCGCTCCATAATTCAACCATGCCCGTAGACCTTGGCCAACTCCTTGAAACTAGCGGCGCCGTTTTGCACGGCCACTTCCTCCTCACCAGCGGCCGTCACAGCGGAGTGTACGTTGAGAAGTTCCGAATCCTGGAGCAGCCCGCTGTTCTCTCCGCCCTCTGCGCCGAAATCGCCGAGCATTTCAAAGACACCAATATAGACCTCCTAGCCGGCCCAACCACCGGCGGCATCATCATCGCCTTCGAAGTGGCGCGGCAGATGGGGCTGCCCGCCGTGTACGTGGAGAGCGAGAACGGCGTGAAAAAGCTCCCGCCGAGGAGGAAGTGATCCCAGCAGGAACGAGCGTGCTCGTCGTAGACGATGTCCTTACGACGGGTACGTCCCTTCGCGAGGTAACCGAGTTGGTGGTGTAGGCCAATGCCCGTCTGGCCGGTGTTGCCGTGTCGATCGACCGGACGGAGACGCAAATCGATTTTGGCTGCCCCTTCTTCGGCGCCCATGGGGTGGAGGCCACAAGCTTCCCGCCCGACGAAGTTCCCGACTGGCTGGAGAAGATCCCCGTTACCAAACCGGGAACGCGGGTTCAGCCCCTGAAGGGGCAGTAATCAGGTTGGTGTTGGGTTTTAGGTCTCTAGGTTTTGGGTTTTGGGTTTTGGGCGGTCGGCCTTGGGTTTTTGGTGTTGGGCACGCGCTAAGGATCCACTCCTCAACGAGGGACTCGTCCCTCCGGCAGGTCTGACCGGTCCGACGGGGCCATGAACAAGAACCCGCGGTCCATTCTTGCCGGCAAAGCGAACCTTTAGTGATGGAAGTAGACCATCCATGACATTGACAAAGGAAGCCAAAAGAGCGCGGAGGAAGTTAGGGACCATCAACGGGTCCTAAACGCTTCCGAGCTCCTCGAACAGCACTTCGAAGCAATCCATGCTTACGTCTCACGCAGAATCCGCCCCATCGAGGATGCCGAAGACGTCACCAGCGAAACTTTTGCAGCCGCCTTTCGCGATTTGAAGAAGGTTCGTGGAGACGCCAGAGTTTGGCTGTACGGGATCGCCCGCCGAAAGATCGTGGACTTGCTGCGAAGGCGTGCCGTCGAACAACGGCATCAACCTGCGCAAGCGGTAGGCGATGCGGAAAGCGCGCAATGGCAACTGGAAGCGGGAGAGGCTTCGGACAAGCTGCGAGCCCTCATCAACCTGCTGCCCCCCGATCAGCGAGAGGCCCTCCTCCTTAAGTTTGTTGAAGAGCTGACCGTCGCCGAAATAGCGGCCGTGATGGGTCGATCAGCTAAAAGCGTAAAGGGCCTCCTTGCGCGGGCCAAAGAGTTTGTTCAGTCGAAAGGCAAAGCCTACTTCTCAGATATGGAGGTGTCGATATGAGTTCCTTCGAAACGCTAGCCAAAGCAGCATTCCCCCCAACGTCCGCTTCTCCCGAATTAGTGCGGAAGCTCCGGATTCTCGCGATTGAAAATGACCGCCGGAGAGCCCAAAAGCTGATCTGGAAGAGACGCATCCGGCTCACATCATTGACCGCAGGAGTCGCCGCCCTTGCAATAGGCGGAGTCGTGCTAAGGCCGAAAATCGCCTTTGCCTACACCCTATATCGAGTCGAATCGGCCCTCAAAGACCAGACCGTTTCAACCTATCGGACTTGGATCATGGAAGCTGACGGAAGCAAAACGCCCGGCTACAGCGTATCCACTCGCGGCCAAGAGGTCCGAATCGATCGGGGGCGGGAGACCTTGCTCTACACAAACCATCAGAGATGGATCTACCAGGCAGGCTCCGGCATCGCCACGTTCGAACCGTCCCCGGACAATGCGCTTGACCGAATGAAAATCACCACCGGCTCGGCTCTGCTGAGGGAAATTTCTTCCTTTGGATGGTTAAGCCCGATGGATGTGGAAGAGGAAGACGGCCAGATCGTCGCCAGCGTCGTTGGCAAGTCGGAACGCACCAGGCTCCGATTGTGGATCGATGAAGAGACGGACCTGCCACTTCGGACTGAAATTCAAAGTCCCAGCCAAGGTGGTTGGAAAACCGAGGAAGTCGGTGAGTTCGGCTTCGGAACCTCGGTGGACGCGGGTCTCTTTAAACCACACTTCCCTTCGGGCACACGAGTGGTCGACAAAGACGCGATGGAACGCGAACTCAGATCGCGCTGGTCCACTCCCCTGATGAGCGTGCAAGAGAAGGGAGACGGTATGGACATCCGCGATGTCCAGGTTAACGCCGAAGGCGACGTTTTCGTATTGTTCACGTCCCGCAGAGTCGGGGGCGAAGTTCAGGTCGCCGGTGCTAACGGCGAGACCTATCTGAGCGCAGAGCCGTTCGACGGCTCACAAGAATGGACTTCGGGCCGGGTGGACGGGTTCACGTTCCCAGGTGGCCGCCTAAGAGGCGCTCTCTTCGTGCCGGTGGAGCGAGGCCCGTGGCAGCCAAGCACCCTAAAGATTATTGCGGCTCCCGCGTCTACCCAAGGAATGATTCCCGCATCAGCCGGCCATAAGGTAACGATCAATGGAAAGGAATACGTCGAATGGTCTTCCACCGAAGTCGAAGCCTACCGAAAGCAGCACGGCGGAAGTCCCGCCGAAGTCGCCAAGAGAACATTCACCATGCGTTTCGAGAAACCGAACTGCGAAGTTTTGCCCGCCTACATGGATTTCCTGCCCCAAGGCGTTCAAAGCGAGACGGACCTCGTTCGAAGAGAAGCCAAGGCCCGCGGCGACTGGGACAAGGATCACGGTCTGTACGCGCAGGCAGAAACCGAGATTCATAACGCCATCGACCTCACCACGCGTTTTTATCGCGAAACCGGAAACGCTGGAGTCCAGCCGGAAGAGTATTTTGAACTCTATGAGATCCTGTCGGCGGAGGGCAAACGAGCGGAAGCGCTCCAATACCTGAAAGCCGTACCGGATCAAATGGTGTACCGGAACGATGGACTTCAATCGCGATACGAGGAGGCTGTACGGAAAGAGGGGCTCAATCCGTAGCTGGTAGGGGTTGAACTGTGAGCTGTGAGCTGTGAGCTGTGAGCTGTGAACGGTAAACGGTAAACGGGTAGAGCCTATTTCACCAGGCTCCCCGATCTCAGACAAGTCAGACAGGTCCTAAAAACGGGCAAGATACAATCTTTAGAGGCTATCGCAAAACCTAATCTGTCGGTCGGTAACAAGCTTATTGCTCCGCTTCGCGGAGTGTCAAGCTAAAGAGGCCATCGCAAAAGGTTCCGATGCAGAATCTCGGGCGCCCCAAAACTCATATCTCCCTTGTATGGTTCGGGGTGTAGCTCGGATAAAACTGAGTGACGCAGGGCGGAGGGACCATTAACTCCCCTTCCGATCAGACGGACTGGAGGAGATTTCCCCCGCCCGGCTTAAGCGCCAATTAGGATTCTAGCCGGTTAGACGGCCAATATCTGCAAGGTAGCGCGCCGGTCGCCCTGCGATCTTTTACAAGGTGGTTCGATTATGGCTTATGTAGGTTGTGATGCCGGCAGTAGATCTTACGGAGTTTCGGTGGACGAGGGCGATCCGTTTGTGGTTGAGCGGAGTCCGAAGGAAATCAAGGAGTTCTTGAAAGGCCTGGAAAAAGGTTCAAGCATAGCGGTTGAGGCAACGGGTCGCTATCACCTTATGCTTGCGGAGATGGCTTACGAGAAGGGCTTTACGGTTTACGTATTGAACCCCTCGGAGTTTGCCCTTTACCGCGACAGTATAAGTTGGAGGGCAAAGACGGATCCGATCGACGCCCAGATTCTCTCGCGTTATGTGGCCCGGGAAAACGACCGCCTCCGCGCCTGGGTTCCACCGCAGCATGTTCCTCGCCGGGCACGCGACCTTTTGGGCCTGCGCGACCAAACATCGACTGCCCGGATTGCTTTGGAGCAAAGCTTGAAGGCGATCGGGCTAAAGTCGAGCCCTGCGGCACGTATCCTCCAGAATGAGGTGGAAAAGCTTCGCGAGTTAGAGGACCAGTTCGAGCAGGAAATCGCTCAGCTGCTGGCTGAGAACCGCACCTTCCGTAGGATGCTAAGAGCTCCGGGAATTGCTGTTTTGGGTGCCGCGATACTCACGTGGATATTCTCCTGTGGGCAGTTCCGCTCATCGGACGCCCTAATCGCGTTTGTGGGGCTGGATGTACGCGTGCGCGAATCCGGCAAATGGAGGGGCTGTAGAAAGCTCACCAAACGCGGAGACCCTCTGCTTCGTAAGATACTGTTCAACGGAGCAAACAGTCTGAGAAACTCCAAACGCTGGAAACAATGCTTCCTGGAGCTTGCGGCACGAGGCTTCTCCAGCATCGCCAGCAACGTATACGTGATGCGAAAAATGCTTCGCCTGGTTTGGGCCCTGGAGAACTATGACACACAATATCAAGAGAATTACGTGCGAGGAGCTTGACAAAAAACCATAGATTCTCCTCCGC
Organism: uncultured archaeon; assembly: GCA_963829965.1. GTDB lineage: Bacteria > Armatimonadota > Fimbriimonadia > Fimbriimonadales > Fimbriimonadaceae > DASXZH01. The sequence continues at coordinate 43,000 of CAWHLK010000027.1, forward strand.
GAGGGAGGTCGGTGAGCTTGCGAACCGGGAGGGCGGGTTCCGAGTCGTTCCGAAAATCCGCTCGCAGAGCGACGAGTAGGTTTTGCGATAGCCTCTAAAGCTCGACCTACTTCAGCTTCTAGGGATTGCGACAGGAACCCATTTTGAGCTTCTAATAGGGTTTTGCGATGGCATCTTTAACCTTTACCCTCTACCCTTTACCTCTGGAAGATATGGGCATTTGAGCCGACAATTCTACTGGGTCCTTGAAGTCCAACGTCCAAAACTTTCTAAAGCCGGAAAGCCGGTTCGCCTTTGCGGAAGCAAGAGGCGCCTTCCTCGCGCACGTCATTGGTGCGTGCTTTTTCATGAGCATCATTCTGGGCCCGTCCATTCTTGGCAAGGTCTTGGCCATCAATCCCTTCGATTGGCCCATTCGATTTGTCGGTTTGTGGCTCTTGGTGGACAAGGCCGGAAAGCTGCGCACCGTCAAGCTGAGCGGCTGGGATTGGGCACATCTTTTCTTCATCGCCGGCTACGGCTGCGCGCTGATTTACGCAGACGTGTTCATGATTCGCGACACCGGCTTGATGAACTACGTTGGCTGGATCAACGTGACCCTGAACGCTTACCTATACTTCGCGCTCGTCCGTGAGGGCCTCAGCCGAAGAGGATTTCGCCCCGAAGTGCTCGTCCGCTGGCTACTCGGAACGCTTTGTTTCGCATGCATCTTGGCCCTCCTTCAAGCTCGCGACCTCGGCGGCATGCGCCACATCATCGACGGCTTCTACCACCAAGCCCAGATCGAAGAACACATGGAAGGCCCCTCCGAGCCCTGGCAGGCCCGCGCCCCAACCACCCACGCCAACTCGCTGGCCATGCTCCTTCTCTGCGGCCTGCCGCTCCTGATCGCACTGGCCGACCTTAAGAAGTTCCGCGCATACGACTGGGTGATCGGCGCGCTCCTCGTAGTGACGAGCATCTTGACCTACTCGAGAATCGGCATTATCGCCATGGCCGCCATCGGCTTTTCCATCATCGTGGTCTGGGCCTACCGAAAGGAGTATTTCAAAGCGGCGGTATCGGCGTTTACGCTCGTATCGGTTCTCGTCGTTTTTGCCGCCGTTGTCATGGCCTTCGATGTCACCCGCTTCAAGGTGCTCGTCGAGAAGCCGAATCAGATATCCGGTTCGGCCTCGACCGCCACTGCCGGGTGGAAGGCGCGAGAGATCAGCCTTCAGGGCTCCCTCCGAACGGCCGAGAAATACCCGTTCACCGGGCTGAGCGCCGCATCTTCAGCGCTGAACCAGGAAACCGTTCTCGTGCGCAACCCCTACACATACCATGGGCTGCTTCTCAACGTTTACGCGTACTGCTTCGTATCCTACGGGCTATTGGGCTTGTTCTATCTGCTGGCGATCCTATGGCTAACCGCCAGCCAGATCCGCTACGCCCGAACCCGGATGGCGTTCGCCAGCACGGCCTTTGTGCTCGCCGTTGCATTGATGGTGTTCGGCATCGCGGAGAACGTGCTGTTCTACGACGGCGCCATGTACACGGTAAATATCGTGATGGCGTTTTGCGTCATGCGCACGCAGAAACCTGCGGAAGAACTTGCTTAAGCCTTCGAAAGCCGCTGGAAGTTGTCCTTGTCCACTGCACGAAGCATGCACTCCTCGTGCGAGCAATAGCCGTTTTTGAACAGGTCCGAAAGCGACCTGTCCATGGTTTGCATGCCGATGTTGCTCGACGTTTCGATTACGCTGTACATCTGGTGGGTCTTCCCTTCGCGGATGAGGTTTCGGATCGCCGCGCTTCCGAGCATGACTTCAATCGCCGCTCGGCGGCCGCCGCCAAGCCTGGGCAGCAGCTGCTGGGAAATAACGCCTTCTAAAGTGTTACCCAGGAGAACGCGGATCTGCGCCTGTTGATCGGGCGGGAAAACGTCCACAATTCGGTCCACGGTGGCGGGCGCGTTTCGCGTGTGAAGCGTGCCGAACACAAGGTGGCCGGTTTCCGCAAGGGTCAGGGCTGCTTCAATCGTTTCCAGGTCTCGCAACTCACCGACGAGAATGATGTCCGGGTCTTCACGCAAAACGGCACGGAGAGACGCGTGGAAACTGTAGGTGTCCGAGTGCATTTCCCTCTGGTTGATCATCGATTTCTTGTGAGTGTGCAAATACTCGATCGGGTCCTCGATGGTCATGATGTGCGTGGTCATGTTCGTGTTGATATCGTCGATCATCGAGGCGATCGTCGTTGACTTACCGGAACCTGTCGGCCCCGTGACCAATAGCAGACCGGAGGTGCGCTTGGACATTTCGCGAATGATCGGTGGCAAGCAGAGCTCGTCAAAACTTGGGATCTTCGTGGGAATCGCACGAAGGGCTCCGGCATAGCTGCTTCGCTGCATATAGACGTTGAAACGGAAGCGGCCCACGTCTTTCACGCCGTAGCCAAAGTCCAACTCGTGGGTTTTTTCGAGCTTATGGACGTGGTCATCGGTCAGGGTGTCGAATATCAACCGGCGAGTGTCGGCCGGCCGAAGCGGCTGGAAAGGGAGAGGCATGAGTTCGCCGTCAACTCTCAGCATGGGCGGAAGGCCGACAGTGATATGGACGTCGCTCGCCTTTCTCTCGAAGGCCAGGCGAAGGATCTCATCCAGGTGGAAGTCTTCAACGGTTGGGTGGCCCTCGATACTGTTATGCTGCATCGGGATGCTTTCCAGACCGGCCGAGTACTTGCCCTTTTGAACGGAGATCGTGTGGATGTCCGTGGGAATAGCCGCCGGCTTATAGGTCATATCCCGGTCGCCGGCTTCGACTTCGGCTACGGGCTCGGGAGTATCCGGTTGCGATTCCGGAACTGCTTCCTGGACCGGTTCGGTTTCGACCAGTTTCAGGCTCTCGGCAGCCGGCTTTGCGGCTTCTTCCTTTGTGTCAAGAACTTTCTTCCAGTTAAATGCTTCAGACATTGTTTTCCCCTGTCGTGTCCCTATCCAGGCTAAAACTCATTCCGGCGGCGGCAGTGATTTTCTCGATCGCGCGGTCGAGGACCTCTTGTGCGGAGTCCGCGGGAATCTTCATCTCCTCAAGCGCCCATTCGGGCAGCATGTCAACGTCCGCCGCTCCTTCGACGGCAAGTTTGGCAATCATGGTGCCAAGGGCTACGCAGGCCCGATATTCAGGAAACTCCTCGGCTCGCTTGGTCTCTTCGGAGTATTGGAAAGACGCCACCATTTGTGGGGAAAGCCCCCATCTCTCGCCCGCCATGGAGGCGAGAAGTTCGTTGTCGCATCCATAAACGCGCCGCTCTGCGGTTAGTTCATCGGCTCCAACCGAGATGCGGTGTTCCACCGCCTCATAGTCGGCTCCGCCAAAGCGGTCCAAAAGCGTTTTGCCGATGCAGTGAAGAAGTCCGCAGGTATAGGCTTCCGCAGGATCCAGCCTTTTGGTCGCTTGCGCGATAAAGCGGCAGGCGATCGCCGAATCCAGCGAGTGACGCCACCAGGTTCGCCTGCGGAGCGAGACTTTGTCGTTCTTGCCGACGAACATGTCGAACACGCCCACCGTCATCGCCATGTCTCGGACTTCCTTGAATCCGAGATAGACCACCGCGTCCTTAATCGAAGTCACCTTTCGGGCCAGGCTGTAGAAGGAGGGAATTGGCGTGGGAAAGCAGCTTGGCGCTAAACGCCGGATCGACGGTGATCACTTTCTCAAGCTCGGTGGCGGGATTATCCGAGTCCCCCGAGAGTTCGAGAACCTTGAAGACCACATGCGGCAATACCGCAAGCTCGCCAATACTCTGCACGATCTTGGCTGCGCTGGGATTGACGGTTCCTTCCTGAACCGGGTTGTGGCCTGGATCATCTGCCATGGACTGAGGGACATAGGTGTTCATTTTTTTCCTTATGAATAGATCACGCGAAGCACTTCATCCACCGAGGTAACCCCCATGAGGATTTTTTGAACTGCGTCCATTTGAAGTGACTTCATTCCGTTGGCCATGGCAATATTTCTCAGGGTGTGTGCAGGAGCGCTCTCCAGGATCCTGTCCCTTACTTCATCGGTAAACACCATCAATTCATGGATGCCGGTTCTACCTTTGTAACCGCTATTGCCGCAATACTCGCAGCCCTTACCCTTAAAAAGCGTCAATTCTCCTTGCGTATCGGCGCCAAGTTCCTCCGGAATCGGAAAGCCGTACCGTAACAAACTTTCCCTAGTTGCGGGGTACGCCTCCTTGCATTTAGGACAGATTTGCCGCACAAGGCGCTGGGCGAGGATACAGATGATGGAGGAGGCGATCAGGAATTCCTCAACTCCCATATCCGTAAGCCGGGCGGGAGTGGAGGGCGCATCGTTGGTATGCAAAGTGGAAAGAACGAGGTGCCCGGTAAGCGCCGCTTCCATGGCGATGGTTGCGGTTTCGCTGTCCCGCATTTCGCCCACCATGATCACGTCCGGGTCCTGGCGCAGCATCGACCTCAGCCCCGCCGCGAATGTCATGCCCGCGCGAACGTTCACGCCGCACTGGTTGATGCCGGTGAGCTCGTACTCGACCGGGTCTTCGATCGTGATAATGTTCCGGTCGCCGGAGTTGATCTTGTTAAGAATCGAATACAGCGTCGTGGATTTTCCCGAACCGGTAGGGCCGGTGACAAGGATGATTCCAAAGCTCTTGGAGCACATGTCCTCCACGATGCGCAGGTTTTGAGGCAAGAACCCCAGCTTGCCCAAACCAACCTTGACGCCCTCCTTGTCCAAAACGCGCATAACGATCTTTTCGCCGTAGATCGTGGGAAGCGTGGAAACGCGGAAGTCGAATTCTTTGCCATTGATGGTGGCGCTGATTCGGTTGTCTTGGGGAGCGCGCTTTTCTGCGATGTCCATGTCGGACATGATCTTGATTCTCGAAGCGAGCGGCGCCGAGATCTTGCGCGGCAGATCCATGGAGTCCCACAAGAACGCCGTCGATTCGGTACCGAACCTTGACTCCGTCTTTCCGAGGCTCGATGTGGATGTCACTCGCGCGATCCGAGATCGCTTGGCTGATGATGAGATTGGCAAGGCGGATGACCGGAGCGTCTTCGCCCATCTCGCGGAGTTCGGCTTCGCTGAGTTCCTCCTCGTCATTGGCTTGGATGTCGATCTGGCCGTTGAAATCCTTCATCACGCCTGCGAGGGCGTCGTTCACGTTGACGTCAACCTTGTACAAGGTGCCCAACGCGGTGATGAGGTCCTCTTCGACCACGATCATCGGCTCGATTTCGAGCCCGGTGGCCAGCCTCAACTCGTCGATGACGAAGATGTCCAAAGGATTGGCCATCGCCACCATAAGCTTGGCCCCCTTCTTTTCAAGGGGAATGGACTTGAACCGCTTGGCAACTTGGGGAGAGATCAGTTGGAGAACGTCGGGAGTGGGCTGTTTCTCACTTATGTCGACGTAAGGGATCGACCAGACTTTGCCAAGGCATCGCACACGGTCTCGCTCTTGAATGAACCCAAGGCTTACCAGAACCCGTGCAATAGGTTCCTTGCCCCCCAGTTCGCGTGACTTATCGTGCGCGAGCTTTAGCTGCTCGTCGGTTATCAGCCCTTCCTGAATGAATACATCGCCGGTAAGCATGCAGTCGCCCCAAATCCCCACGGAGCGCCATTGCTCCAATAAACTCGTTCCATTTACCAGGGTTTTAGGGTCCGGCAGAAATACGGGGACGTGAACGCGAGTGAACCCTAAGCTGTAAACCGTAAGCTGCCGGAGGAAAAGCGGAGTCGAGCTTCTAGACTTGCGAAGGTTGATATTGGGGCCTTAACAGTTCACAGTTCACACACATTCACAGTTCACTCCCGTTCACGTATACTCGAATCGATGAAACTTGCCGTCCAGTGCTACACGATTCGCGAAGATTTGGCTCGAGACCTTTGGAACACGCTGGAGCATGTTCGGGAGATTGGCTTTCGCTTCATCGAAATGTTGGGGGATGGTCGATCTGCCCGCCCACGTTTTTAAAACGGGACTGGACCGGCTTGGTCTTTCGGTGACCTCAAACCAGTGTCATGACCAACTCAAGTGGCTTCGTGGGGGTGGTGGCGGAGGAAAACCGGGCGCTGGACAACAAGGTCCTCATCCTGCCTCGAATCAGCAAGGAGGTGTCTCTACGAGAAAGGCTGGGACGTTTTTGTCCCCATGATGTGGAGGCGATCGGCCGCAAAGTCGAAGGACGCCAGATGGTTCTTTGCTATCACAACCATACATTCGAATGAGAACTCCAAATGGCAAAAGCTGGGGGAGAAAAACTTAAAGAGACATGTTGCTGACGAAACCGCGGGACCCCAACCTTGTTATGCCCAAATCGACACCTATTGGGTTGCCTACGGCGGCGGCGACCCTGCCGAATACATTCGAAAGCTGAAAGGCCGCGTGCTCCAAGTTCATTTCAAAGACAGGAAAGCTCGGCACCGGCACGCCCAACTACCTTCCCGGTTGGATCGGGCGATTACCGGATTCGGACAGCATTTTGGCCGCGTGCGATTAAAGGCGGGATGGATATTGCACTGCAATTGAACTCGATGAATCGCCCGGAGCGCCGCTCGGAACGCCATTCGCGAAAGCGCCAAGTTTCTCCTATCCAAGGGCATGGCCTTCTAAAGCTGCCACAATAGGGGCATCCGAAGCCCAACTCCAATTGATTCTCGGCTGTGCCTTGTGCCTGACGGTGCTCCAATATTTGTAAATCGGAGCCCGGCCATTGTCGGGACCTGGGCAGTTGGTGACACCACCTACACGTTCAATGCCGATAACACCTTCAAGTTCGAAGGGCAGCAAGGCGGGGTGAATGTCACCTCCTCCGGAACCTACACCGAATCCGATCCCAAGGTCACCCTCACTCCCAAGACCTTCGACCTGACCTCCAGTGATCCAAAGATTTCAGCGATGCTCGGGCCGGTGAAGGAAAAAGCCAAATCTCAGATGAACAAGGATCAGGTAAGCACGATCACTTGGTCCGGAAAGGACACGTTCTCGCTTGCGGGGCCACAAGGCGGCTCGCAATCGTTTACTCGGAAGAAGTAGGGCGCGGAGCGCAGCGCCACCGGGCGCCTCACCCTTTAACCGCGCCCATCTGAATTCCGCGGATCAACTGTTTCTGCCCGAACATGAACAGCACGAGCGGCGGCACGAGGCTCATCATTCCCGCGGCCATGATGTAGTTGGTCTGCTGCCCATAATTGCCGTCGTAGAACATGAGCCCGATCGGCAACGTTCTCAACTGGTCTGACTTCACGATAATCAGGGGCCAATAGAACGACCCGTAGTTTCCAAGGAAGGTCAGGATCGCCAAAGCCGCCAAGCCCGCCTTGGAGATCGGCATGATCACGTCCCAGAAAACCGTCCACGGGCCGGCGCCGTCCAGCACGGCCGCCTCGTCCAAGGCCCTGGGGATGCCGAGCATGAATTGCCGCAGCAGAAAGGTCCCAAATGCTGAAAAGGACGCGGGAACGATCAGGCCGGTGTAGGTGTCCAGCAAATGCGCCCGGACCATGATCGTATAGTTCGGGATCATCGTGACCACGCCGGGAATCATCATCGTTCCAAGGTAGAGGAGAAACAGCGTATCCCTGCCCTTCCATTGCAGCCGCGCAAACGCGAACGCCGCCATCGCGCTGGTGAGAACGGTCAGCAGCGTAACCCAGCAGGCGATGAAAAAGCTGTTCAGGTAGTACCGCCCGAAGGGGATCTGCTGCACCACCGCCTTGTAGTTCTCCGGATGCCAAGCCGCAGCCTTGGTCCAGTGCGGCGGCAAAACGCCCGGCTTGCTCACATCTTCTAGCTGCTTGAAGCTTGTAATGAGCATCCAAATGAAAGGCGCGATCGTGGTCAACGAGAAGAAGATCAGTATCGCGTAAACAAAGAACAGGCTGAACTTCTGATCTTTCGAGGTGCGGGGAGAAGCTTTAGCCATGATTAGGGATTAGTCTTGAGTAAGGGCCAGGGTAAACGGCAGGGGAAAGGGCAAGAACTGTTTGCGTCCTCATCAATTTCAGGGGCACATGCAAGGTTCAAGTTCCTTAGTTTAGAGGGCTGCGCAGCAGCCCCCAAAAAGCGAAGCGTTGTCATGACAAGGAGAGCTCTGGCGCGACGAATCCACGATGCTCGCCACCCAAATGAGGGTCTTTGAATATCAAACAAAACTCGCCTCGCGGTTGCCCTTCTTCCAATTTCAAAATCGTAAACCCAAGAACGATGGCAAATAGAATCCAGGACACCGCCGCCGCGTAGCCGATCCGGTATTCCTGAAATGCTTTGTTGAAAATGTAGTAAGCCATCGTGGTCGTCGTCCCCGCGGGCCCACCTTGCGTCATAACCCTTGCGGTTTCAAACCCGCCCTGAAGGCCCCCAATGATCGACATCACGACGATAAAGAAAGTGGTGGGCGCAAGCTGGGGCCAGGTGATGCCCCAAAAGCACGCCCACTTCCCCGCCCCGTCCACTTGGGCGGCTTCAATCAACTCCTCCGGCACGTTCGTGAGACCGGCCAGATACAGCAGCATATTGCTGCCGCCAATCGCGCCCCAAACTCCCAAAATATTTAGCGCATCGCGCGCTCCCAGGCCGAACTGGTCCTTCTTGACTCCGACTTTTTCATAGTCCAAGGCTGCCAGGTTTTGGGTGGAAAGCAGCCAGTTCGGGCCGTGAATGTTGTGCCCAAACCAGTGCCCCATCGAGGCGATCAGGGCGTTGATCGGACCAAAATCGGGGTTGTAAAGCTCATGCCAGAGGATCATAATCGCCACGCCGCTGGTGACGCTCGGCAAGAAGAGCAACGCCTTAAAGGTCGACCCGAGCTTCATTTTCCGGTTCAAGAGCACCGCGATCCAAAGCGAAAGCGCAATCGAAACCGGCATCCCGAGCATGAGATAAAGCGTGTTGTTGAAGGATAGCCAAAACTTGGTGTCGTGCAGGATCTCGGCGTAGTTCTGGAACCAAACCCACTGCGTGTTTCCCGGCCGGGTGATGCTTTGGTTGGTAAAGCTGGCGAAAAGCGAATAAACCACCGGCCCGGCAGTGAAAACCACGAACCCAATGAAGTTCGGCATCAGGAACATCGCGGGGGCCCACCGGCCGGAACGCCGTACCTTCCGGGCTTTCACTCTATCCACCACGCTCCCGGTTCGTTGCAAGATAGCTTTGCTTTCGCAACCAGGGCATCGTATCTCGCCTTCAAACCGGGGTCGTCTTTAAGGGAATCCAGCATGCGCTCGTTGATCTCCTTAGCCGCTGCGTGCATCGCGTCCGCCGGCGATTTTTGGTCCGCCTGGACCAAATCCAGCTGCTCCTTCATCAACGTGGTCACCACGTCTCCATTGAAAAACGGGCTCGTGTCATCGGAGACCGCCCGCTCGGCGATGTCCTTCCAAACCGCGTTGTCCTTTTCTTTGGGGTATTTCGGGTTGAGGTAGAACTGCCGCGAGTTGTTGTATTCGGGAAAGGCGCTCATGCCGTCCGCCTGATCGTTAACCAGGTTGTTGTAGTCCGGCCCTGCTTGATAGAGAAGATAATCCAAACACTCGTCCCGATGCGGACTGAGGCGGTTGATCAGCGTTGCCCGCCCATAGGCATGGAAGGCGCGGACGTTTTCGTAGGGCGATTCCATCACACCGAGATCCAAATCCTTGTAGGTTCGGAGTTGAGAAAGCCACCAGCGTCCACCGAGAGCCATGGCCGCGTGTTTGGAGCCAAAAATCGTCATCGTCCCCGAACCGAAACCGCCCGCGGTGGCCATGGAGGCGTCTTCGACCGGAGTCGAGGACACGTGGTATTTGTAAACCAGATCATGCATCAACTGGATTGCCGCAATCGCCTGAGGGCTGTCCACCGTGCAGCGAGTGCCATCCGGGCTATAAACGTGGGCGCCGAATCCGGCGAAAAAGTGGGGCCAATTCCACCAGTCGAACATGAACCCATACCGTGTCGGGTGCCCCTGCGAGTCTCGGACGGTCAGCTTCTGGGCGATGGGAATAAGCTCGCTCCAGTGCCACGGCCCCTTGTGCTGCGGAATCCCGAGCGACGCGAAAACGTCTTTGTGGAACCAGATCCCGTCCGCCGCGATATTGGTCGGCACGCCATAGACCCGCCCCTCCCGAATCGCGGTTCCCAGCATGCCGGGATAGCAGCTCTTGGTGATGTCCAAGCCGCGCTTCTTGAGTTCATCCGTAACGTCCCAAGCGATTCCCGAAAGAACGTAAGCGGAGAGCTGGAACGGGCTGAAGCAATCGAAGCAATCCGGCCCATCCCCGCCGATGCTCTCCACAATCACCGGCTGAACATCGCCCGCGGTGGGATCGATCACCATATCCATTTTGGGGTGAAGCTTGTTGAACAGGTCCACCTGCTCCTGGCGCAGGGTGTTGGAGTCCGAAACCCGAATGATCTTGACTTTTCCGTTAGCTTCGGCAGGCGGCTGCATGCGCCAAACGACGAGCGTCAGCGCCAACAAAAATCCCAGGAGGCATGCGAAAGTGGCTCTCACCGTTGATAAACCGCTTCATCAATTTAGCATGGGGAACGCAGGGTTTAGTATGGGCTTCGACTGTAAACATGGCGCGACGCGCCATGTTTACAGTCGAAGCCCATGTTTACTCTCAAAAACCCTCCCGCGTTTTCGAGAATTCCGTGTTATAATCCTAATTGATTAAGCGATTCATCAACGCTTACCTTCCAAGTCGGGGAAAGAACCCAGGACGAACGAGACAATGGCTGTCACGATCAAAGAAGTCGCAAAGTTAGCGGGCACCTCTACCGCCGCCGTATCGGCAGCGCTCAATGGCACTCGCAGCAAGAACATCCGCGTCAGCCAGACCACGAGAGAGCGAATTTACGCAGCCGCCGCCCAACTGGGCTACCTTTCCAATCCGGTCGCACGAAGCCTCGCGACCGGAAAATCCAAAGTTTTGGGTCTGATGCTTCCTTACGTGGAAGCCTTCACCGACCACAACCCGTTCTGCGCGCAGGTCACCAACGGCATCATGAGCGAGATGGTCCGGAGCCATTACAACCTCATGCTCTACACCGGCGCATCGGTAACCAACGGCTCCGATGCGGCCATGATGGTGGATTCTCGCGTGGATGGTCTAATTCTTGTTCTTCCTCCAGCGGATAGCGCGTTGTTCCTGAAATGCGAGAGCCGCCACATCCCCTATGTATCGGTGATCAGAGAACCCATTGATGGAACGCTCAGCGTGAACTCGGACGATTTTGAGGGCGGAAAGCTTGCTACTTCCCATCTTGCGCGATTGGGGCACAAACAGATTGCCCATTTATTGGGCGATAGCGGCGTTGCCACAACCAAACCGCGTCTCAACGGCTACCTTCGCGCGCTTGAGGAAGCCGGCCTTTCGGCGGATCACAGCAACATTTTGAAAGCGGGTTTCGACTGGCGGGGTGGCTATGCGGCCACCAAGGAACTGCTTTCTCGGCCGGTCTCCAAAAGGCCGACCGCAATCTTCGCAGCTAACGACCTTTGCGCGGAGGGCGCCATGCGCGCCATCCGTGAGGAGGGTTACTCGATTCCGGGCGACATCGCGATCGTAGGCTATGACAATACGTGGTTCGCCAGTATGACTCAACCATCGCTCACCAGCGTTCGGATGCCCATTGAAGAAATGGGTGCGTTGGCTGTGCAACTTCTCGTCGATTGTGTTGAGGGCCGGCACTGCTCCGATCCTCTTCCCGTCCTTCCCGTTTCTCTCACCGTTCGCGCGTCCTGCGGCGCCCGCTCCAGTGAGGTCTCAATCTGAATACTCCCTACATATCCCTTGAATCAATGAGGATTAGAAATCATGTCTAAATCAAACAGAGCTTTTACGCTCATCGAACTTCTGGTGGTCATCGCGATTATCGCGATTTTGGCCGCTATTCTCTTCCCTGTCTTCGCGCAAGCCAAGCTTGCCGCGAAGAAGGCGGTTGATCTGTCGAACCTGAAGCAGATGGACCTCGCCGTCGATATGTACACGAACGACTACGACGATACGTGGCCTACGCTTTCAAACTTCGATCAATGCGGCATCAACCATTATAAAACGTCGCAATACGGCACGATGTCTCGCTGGTCCAGCATTGAGGTGGTCGGCGCATACATTAAGAGCACGCCGATGTTCCTTGCACCGATCGATTCACCCTACACAGTGCTCGATACGGGCAGCTACTATGGTTATATCGCGCCGATTCCAAACACCCGGGTTGCCGCGCCGATTTCGTATATGGCGAACGGATTCAGCAACCGGCTGGTCAACGGTACCAACGCTCCGGGAACCAGCCCCTATTTTGCCTCGAACGTAACCGACTACACGGGTCCCTTCGATCCAGGCGACTATTACGGCGGCAGCTGTAGCACGGGAACGCTCGTATCGTACGTCACAGCGCAAAGCACGACTGCAGCAACGAATCCGACCCAACTCATCCTTCTAACGGGTGGGCAAGTTGGCTTTGGAACCGCCTGGTACGGCACCCCCGGATACAACAATACGGAGACCTTCTCGGGGTCGACGGCCGACCTCAAATGGGGTTGGGACGCGATCGACCTTGCCGAAGGGTATTGGGAGGGCACGTCGAAACCCGACCCCAATATGACAAAGGCGTGGCACACGTTCAGTGGCGGAAGCAATTTCGCTTTCGCTGATGGTCACGCTAAATCCGTTCCAAGCGGGTCCCTGCTGAGTTCGGTGGTCTTCTCAGGAAACACCTTCGTGAGCGCCCATTTGAACCCCAACTATTGGGTCATCGACCCGCCTTCTCAATAGGATAAACAAAATGAGAACACTCAAGGTTATCCTCCTTTGCGTTCTCGGTATCGCAGCGCTCTCCGGATGTTCCGGAGGCGCTGCGGACACGTCTCAAGCCGCACAACGGACCGACGTTGGCGGTGACCTCGGAACTGCCGTTCGGAATTCAGGCGGAGACTATAACAAGCTGCCCGACTCCGCTAAGCAAGCCTTGCTCAAGGCAGCAGATGGTAAGGAGGAGGGGGCAAAGGTGCTCTTCAACAACATGTTGGTTGGGCAGAGCATGGAGAACGGCGGACACGCGCCAGGCAAACCGGGCGGCAAGCCCGCAGGTCAGTAAGGATTTGGGACGGACCGGGGTGACTTGTCCAGTGGCATCATTCCGGTTTGGGCCGTCTTACTCCTCCGCAAGTATTGAAAAACTCCCGAGCCAGGGCTCGTAATTCTTCCACTTCTTCACGGCGGTCTTATAAACAGGTTGCCGTGCCTGCCACAGAGTGGGCGTGTTGATCGCACGTTGATTCTCTTCCGGGTGCAAGCACGCGTCGTCCCACTCAAGTCCCAGGAACTCCATGATCGCTCGCGTCTGGTTTTCTTGATCTAAAACCACGTCCTCGTAACTCACTTCCAGCATCGATTGTTCGGGAATCACTTTCCGGTAGAGCTCCATGAGGCGCTGGTATTCCTTGTAAGCGAAAACGATGTTCTCTCGAACATATCCGAAGTTAACCGGCACCGAATTCGGTGTCATGTAGATGGAAAGGACGGTGTCGATCGGGTCGCGTTTGCAGTGGAGAATCTTGGCGGTCGGGAAGGCGAGATGGATCATCCCGAGCGATCCGTAATTGGCGGGCATCTTGTCCGTCACGCGGGGTGATCCCAGTGCGAGCTTATTTAAGAGCTTGAGATATCTGGCTTGCACGCGTTTTAGGCCCTCCGGATCGGGGATTCGCGCCGAAGGCCCAAGCACCTCAACGTTCACGTTGCTCCAGAAATCGATCTCGCCCCCGGGGGCTACCTTGGGATGGCTTGATAGAATCTGCTCGATGAGCGTGGTGCCTGACCGGATCATTCCAACGATGAAGATCGGGACCTCGCTCTCTGAGCCGAGGCTCCGGTACTTCGCGAAGAACTCGGGCGTGTAAACCGCAGCCGCGTGCTCGTAGATCTTTTTCGAAATCGTCCGGTCATTAGGCCGGCCCTGAAGCATCGTCTTATGCATGAGCTCGTTCGCGCGGTCGTATTCCCGCATCGCCTCCTCGTAATTGCCCGTATCGTTTAGGCACTTCGCGAGGGAGAAGTGGAACGAGATCCTGTCGACCGGACGCAATTTCGCGCTCTCCAGACCCGCCCTAATTTTGAGCGACAAGGCCGGCGTCGCGTTCGCCCATCTTTCGGGAATGAGTAATCGCCGAATAAGCGGGGCCTTCGTTCGGGTTAAGCTGGATCGCTTTTTTGAGGATCACCTCGGCCTCCTCGAAGTTGCCAAGCTGCTGAAGCACCCTTCCCAAGAGCATATAGGCGCCGCTAAGTTCCGGCCCCAGAGAGATGGCCTCCCGTAACGCCGCCTCCGCCTCCTGTAGATTCTCTTCTTGGATCAAGGCTCTGGCGAGATACACCTTGCCGCTGTAGCTGCCGGGATCACACGCGTGGGCCTTACGAAGCATGGCGACTGCCTGGGGCTTCTGGCCAAGGCTAAGATGTACTTGCGCCAGACCGTCGTAAGATGCGACAGCCCCGGCCGGATCCAATTCAATTGCCCTTCGAAAAGCAGGCTCCGCGGCAAGCCCTTGCGAGAGCAGCATCAGGGCTTGCCCAAGGCCCTGGTGAAAGCCCGCAATCATCGGGTTCAACCCAATGGCTCGGCGAAAGAAATGCACGGCATCGGCGAATCCACCGAGGTGCATATAACGGGAAGCGAGAAAACCGGCGACCTCAAAGTCTCCGGGATTCATCTGCAATGCCCGAGTGCAGCATCGGATGGATTCTTCCGTGTTGCCGGTCGTCCCAAGCACAAACCCGAGGCTTCGCCACGCCTCCTGGTTATCCGGGGCCGTCTCGACGGCCTTTCTCAGAACCGGAACCGCCGCCGGCAAGTTACCCGCGGCCGCAAGCTGCAAGGCGCGGTCGATCAGTTCTTGCCCGGCATTCGCGCTCACGAATGAATTACTGGCGTTCAGGCAAACGAAGTAGCGCGAGCTTTAGCTTGCGAATCCGTAGTAGCGCGAGCTTTAGCTTGCGAAATCCGCAGTAGCGCGAGCTTTAGCTTGCGTCCGGAATTGCGCAAGCGCTTCCGACTGTCAACAAAGGCTTTACGATGGTTTCTTTAGCTTGCGAATCCGTAGTAGCGCGAGCTTTAGCTTGCGTCCGGAATTGCGCAAGCACTTACCGACTGTCAATAAGGTTTTGCGATGGTTTCTTTAGCTTGCGAATCCGTAGTAGCGCGAGCTTTAGCTTGCGTCCGGAATTGCGCAAGCGCTTACCGACTGTCAATAAGGTTTACGATGACTTCTTTAGCTTGCGAATCCGTAGTAGCGCGAGCTTTAGCTTGCGTCCGGAATTGCGCAAGCGCTTACCGACTGTCAATAAGGTTGTGCGATGGTTTCTTTAGCTTGCGTCCGGAATTGCGCAAGCGTTTACCGACTGCAATAAGGTTTGCGATGGTTTCTTTAGCCTGCGTCCCGAAGCCCGGCATACGAAACGTCCGGAACGCCTGAACGATAACGTCCGTGAAATGTCTGGACGAGGGAGCCGGGAATGCGTTATTATTGGTCGAGCCATGGACGAAAATGTCGGGCACGACTTAGTTATTCGGAGGCGGAACCTTCCTCATTGGGAGGCAGGCGGCCGTTGCTATTTTGTGACTTGCTGCGCCCTAAGGCCGTTGTCGGAATCAGCGCGTTCGATTGTACTTGAGACGGCAACCACCCACCATGAGAAACTCTACTGGCTCCATGCCATCGTCGTAATGCCCGATCACTGCCATATGCTCCTGCGCCCGTTGGCTTCTGGGAAGGATCGCTACCACAGCCTTGGGAAGGTCATGGGACGAATCAAGGGCAAAAGCGCCCTGGAAGTCAACCGGTTGGACTCGTGCCAGGGGGCGCTTTGGCTGCATGACAACTTTGACCGGTTGATACGCGGGCCTTTGGAATTTAATGAGAAGCTGACCTACATTCGGCGAAATCCCATCGAAGAAGGGTTGATAACGGATGGCGAAGCCTATCCATACCTGCTCGAGAACATACTGGATTCTTAGGGCTTGGCGGTTAGACGGGTTTCTGGGAGCGAGCTAAAGTGACCATCCAACACGATCGAATCGGCGCTCAGAAGACCTCATCGGTTTTCCGGACGCAAGCTGAAGCTCGCGCTACTACGGTCTCCGGACGCAAGGTGAAGCTCGCGCTACTACGGTCTCCGGACGCAAGCTAAAGCTGCGCTACTACGGTTTCCGGACGCAAGCTGAAGCTCGCGCTACTACGGTCTCCGGACGCAAGGTGAAGCTGCGCTACTACGGTTTCCGGACGCAAGCTAAAGCTCGCGCTACTACGGTTTCCGGACGCAAGCTAAAGCTCGCGCTACTGCGGATTCGCAAACTGAAGCCTCGCGCTACTGCGGTATTCGCAAACTGAAGCCTCGCGCTACTCCTGTTTCCGGACGCAAGGTGAAGCTCGCGCTACTACGGTCTCCGGACGCAAGCTAAAGCTCGCGCTACTACGGTTTCCGGACGCAAGCTAAAGCTCGCGCTACTGCGGATTCGCAAGCTGAAGCCTCGCGCTACTCCTGTTTCCGGACGCAAGCTAAAGCTCGCGCTACTCCTTTAACGCCGCGAAGGCTCCCAACCATGGCTCGTAGTTTTTCCATTTCCGCACCGCGCTGTTATAAATCGGCTGGCGGGCCTGCCACAAGGTGGGCGTGGAAACCACTCGCTGGTTCTCCTCGTGATGCAGACACGCGTCATCCCACGGCAGGCCCAAAAAATCGATAATCCGCCTGGTCACAACCTCACGGTCCGCAACTAGATCCTCATACCGAACGTCCAGCATCGTCTCCGCGGGCAGAATGCTCCGGTACAACTTCATCAGCCGGCGATACTCCTTGTACGCGAAGACGATGTTTTCCCGCACGTAACCGAAGTTCACCGGCACCGAGTTGGGAGTCATGTAAATCGACAGTGCCGTATCCACCGGGTCGCGAATCAGGTGAATGATCTTTGCGTTCGGAAACGCGAGATGGATCATTCCGAGCCACGCGTAGTTCGCGGGCATCTTATCCGTCACCCTTTCAGCGCCGGGACCAATCTCGTTCAGGAGGGCCAAATACCGCTCCTGTACGCCCTTCAAGCCGGCTTCATCAGGAACCCTTCCGGTCTTGCCGAGAACTTCCACGTTGATCTGCTGCCAGAAGGAAATCTCGCCGCCCGCGGCCACCATGGGGTGGCTCGACACGATCTGTTCGGTCAACGTGGTCCCCGACCGGATCATGCCCAGAATGAAAATCGGCTTATGGCTCTCATTGCCGAGAGAGCGATACCGCTGGAAGAACGCGCCGTTAAACGTCGCCGCCGCGTGAGCATAAATGCGGCGCTCCCGGTCTCGGTCATAAAGTTTGCCTCGGAGAACCAAGTCGAGCATGATCTCGTTCGCCCGGTCGTATTCCGTGAGAGCCTGCTCATACTCGCCCAAATCCGAAAGGCACTTTCCCAGTGCGAAATGCATGGCGGCCGCGTCGGATGGGGCGACCTTGCCGGTTGCCAACACCTCGCGCATGCGCGCCACCATCGGCCGGTCATGTTCACCCATCTTCCGTCCGTGGGCAATGGCCGAATAAGCGGAACCGAAAAGCGGATTCAACTCGACGGCCTTCCGAAAACTCTCCTCCCCTTCTTCAAACCGGCCGGATTCCTGCAACAGCCGTCCGAGCGAAAAGGTGGCAGGAACAAGCTTGGGGTTTAGCTCAACGGCTTTGTTTAGCGCCTCAATGGCCTCTTCCTGACGCGACAGTTTGCCCAGCGAAAAGCCCAACCCCATGTACAGGACCTCGTCCCGTGGATTCGTGACGATCGCTTTGCGAAGAGCGGGCTCGGCTTCGGCATGGCGTCCCATCTGGAGATAGAGCATCGCCAGATCAGACAGAGCGCCCGAGTCCTTCGGCGCCAATGCCACAGCCCGCTCCAAGCAATCGACCGCTTCCTGGCAAGACCCCAGCACCTTGCCGAGCGTTCGCCAGGCATCCGCGTTCCCGGGGGCCATCTCCACCGCGCGCCGCAAGAGCGTCACCGCCTCGGTCGTTTGGGCGGCGGGCAGCGTGAGGGCCCTCTTGACCAATAGCTCGGCATCCTGCGCGCTCATGCGAGAATTATGGCCGGCCCCGAAACGCGTGACAGTCATAGGGGGTTGGGGCATGCCGATAATTGAGACCGGACCGGAAACTCGCCCTTACAGGGCTCTGCTAAACGGCGCACTTTTACCAGGGCTCCGTGATCCGCCTCCACTCCGTTACGGCGGACACACTCCGCCCTTCGCTATGTCAAGTCGGCCCGTTGGGCCTAAACACGACCCAGTTGGAACAAATGTCTACTAATCGGTGTTGCAATCTGGAAATGCCAAACCCGAGTTCTATAGCTGACCCGACTATCCCCGTTCGACTTAACATCCGCGCAATGAAAACGAGAAAATAAAAAAAGCACTCTCATTTACTCTCATTTACTCTCATTTCTTCCAAGCGCATCCTGGCGCCGAACCCAAACCCAAACCAAGCAGTAAACATGGCGCTTCGCACCGTAAACCTGGGCTTCGCCCGTAAACCGCTTCGCTGTAAACAAGAACCAAAGACCCAACCCTTTAACACTCAACACCAAACACCCAAAACCCAAAACCAAACCCAGCCGTAAACATGGCGCTTCGCACCGTAAACCTGGGCTTCGCCCGTAAACCGCTTCGCTGGTAAACAAGAACCAAAAACCCAACCCCTCAACACTAAACGCTCAACACCCAACACCCAACACCCAACACCCAAAACCCAACACCAGCCGTAAACTTGGGCTTCGCCCGTAAACCGCTTCGCTGTAAACAAGAACCCAACACACAGTTCACAGTTCACAGTTCACTGTACATTCACGGTTCACACTTCACCGCCCCCCAGAGTCATTTAATCATGCAGGTTTGGGCCCGCAGCTTGTATATTTACCAATAGTCCTCGTGTGTCGTGCATCTTTTAAATCACTAACCTGTGCTGGCCTCGCCGCACTTGCCTGCTTGGCGTGTGGGCAGCGGTACAAAACCGTTAACGATAACGGCGTTTGGTGGCTTGTTGGCCCTGACCAGCAGAAGATCTTCTCCCTGGGAGTTTGCGTCGTGGACCCCGGGGTTTCCTGGGACGATTACGACCAGGCCAACCTTGCCTATGCCGGCTTTCGCTTCTACCGCAGCCGGGAGGCTTGGGCGAAGGATGCGGTGAGCAACCTCACCAACTGGGGATTCAACACGATAGGCGCGTGGAGCGATTACGGTCCCCTCCTCGCCGCCCTCGACAACCATCTTTACATGACGCCTATTCTCCACATGGGCTCAGCGGCGGGCGCCATTTGGAGCGATATGTGGGACCCGGCAATCGTCAGCATGATGGACGATGTGGCCAAAGGCCAGATCGAGGCCCGGAAGAAAGACCGCAGGATCATCGGCTATTTCTCGGACAACGAGCAGGGGTGGTGGAAAGGCTCGATTTTTAAGTTCGTCTGGATGCAGAAGACCCACGGCACCCGTGATCGAGCCGTCGACCTCCTCAAGAAGCGCTACAACAACGACTGGAGCAAGCTGACCGCCGATTTCGAGGCGGACGGCGCAAACAGCTTCGTCGAGCTCATGGATCACGGCATCCTTTATCTAAAGCCAGGATCAAACGGCGTGGTCGCCGCGAGCGAGATCCTCCAAATGATCGCCGACCGCTATTACAGCCTATGCCGGGACATTATCAAGAAGTACGATCCCAACGCGCTTTATCTTGGAGATCGGTTCATCTCCAACTACTATCCCGAAGTCGCGGCAGTGGCCGGCAAATACTGCGACGTGGTTTCCACCAACCTCAACGCGGATTGGAAAGATGGCAGCTTCGTGCGCTTTCATCTGGATGCCTTGGAAGCGCTCACCCACAAGCCGCTGATGGTTACCGAATACTATATGACGGCCAAGGAGAACGGCACCGGCGACCCCAACAACAGTTCGGACTTCCCCGTCGTGGATACCCAGGAAGAGCGTGCGAAAGGCTTTACCAACACCACTACCCAGATCGCGAGCTGCCCGGCGCTGGTGGGGGCTCACTGGTTCCAGTATTACGACGAGCCGGAGAACGGCCGGGGAGATGGTGGAGAATTACGACTTCGGCCTGGTGGACGCCCACAACAAACCTTATGGTCCCTTGATTCAGGCCGCGCAGAATCTAGACTTACCCAGGGTTCACGCCGCGGCCAAGATCCCAAAGGTCTCAACCACTCTGCCGCCAACCGTGGCCGACCCATACGACATGACGCAATGGAACAAGATCCAGTCGTTCATTCCTCCCACCGATCCGGTAGCGCGAGGAGATCTTTATGCATCTTGGTCTTCGAACAACCTCGAGCTTGCTTTGTGCTGGCAAGAGGACTTACAAAGCGAATCCTTCTACAAGAACGGCAAGATCCCCGACGAAGACCGCACTGTCGTCGAGATCGATATTCCCGCTTCCAAGCTCGCTTGGAAGTTCCGGGTCAATGGAAAGGACAGCGTCGTCCTTGCCGGCCCCGATTGGGACAGGGCGATCAAGGCCAACAAATCCACCCATCCGGAGCTTTGGGTTCAAATCCCGCCCGATGTGTTTGGCATGGCCGCTTTCAAACCCGGTTTCGAAGTGCGCTTCAAGGTGCGATTGATATCCGAAACCAAGGCTTACACCACAACCTGGGAAGCAACCCGCCATCTGGCACAATAAAAGAGAATGAACCAGTATCCTCCACTATCACCCAAGGTCTCCGGGCTCCTTCACGGGGGCGATTACAACCCTAGCAATGGCCGCGCGAGATATGGGCGGAAGACGACCGCCTCATGGCCCAAGCCAAGTGGAACTCGGTCACCACGGGAGTTTTCTCGTGGGTCTCCTTGGAGCCGGAAGAGGGCCGGTTCACGATGGATTGGCTGGAGGAGATCTTCGATATCGAGGCCCGCGCCGGACGCGTCATCGGCCTTGCCACGCCAAGCGCGGCAGCGCCTGCCTGGCTCTCCAAGAAATACCCTGAGACGCTTCGCGTCGGGAACGACGGCCACCGGCACCGGCACGGAAACCGGGTGAACTTCTGCTGGACCTCGCCGGTTTACCGCGAAAAGACGCGAGCCATTGCCACAGAGTTGGCGAAAAGGTTCGGCAAGCATCCTGCTCTGGCCTATTGGCACGTCTCCAACGAATACGGCGGCGAGTGCTATTGCGATCTCTGCCAGGCAGCCTTCCGCGAGTGGCTGCAGGCGCGCTACGGAACCTTGGACAATCTGAACGCGGCGTACTGGGCCGCGTTTTGGGGGCACACGTTTACCGACTGGGATCAAATAGAAGCCCCCGGCGGTCCCCACGGCGACACCTCCATCATCGCGCTCACCGTGGACTGGAAGCGGTTCGTGAGCGACCAAATCATTGACTTCTTCCGAAGCGAGTCCGCGATCTTGCGGGAGTTAACCCCGGAAACTCCTATCACCACCAACCTCATGGGCACATACCCCGTGCTCAACTCCTGGAACATGGCCAAGTATCTGGATTTCACCGCCTGGGACAGCTATCCGTGGTTCGGAGGCAAACCCCAAGAGCTCAATGGCTGGGTTTACACCTCGTTCCTCCACGATCTTTGCCGGTCTCTGAAATCCAAGCCCTACCTGCTGATGGAATGCACCCCCAGTTCATCGAACTGGTATTCGGTGATGGCGCTCAAGCGGCCCAACGCCCATAAGCTGGAAGGCGTGCAGGCGATTGCCCACGGCTCCGAAGGCGTCCAGTATTTCCAATGGCGGCAAGGACGTGGCAGTTCGGAGCAATTCCACGGCGCGGTCGTTGCCCACAACAATCGTGAGGATGCGCGGGTCTTCCAAGAAGTGGCCGAACTCGGCCGAACCCTGGAGAAGCTTTCCGGCGTGGCCGGCGCGGGCGTCAAGGCGGAAGTTGCCGTCCTTTACGACTGGGAAAACGGCTGGTCGATCGAGAGCGTCCAGGCTCCTCGAACCGCCAAGCGCAACTACGGCCAAACCGTCCTCGAGCACTATCAGCCATTCTGGAGCGCGGGAATCTCGGTGGACATTGCGCACCCCGGCCATGATCTTTCCAAATACAAGGTCGTCGTCGCGCCCATGCTCTTCATGCTCAGCCTGGAGAATCAACAGAAGCTTGCGAAATACGTGGAGGCAGGGGGCATGCTCGTCCTCACCTACTGGTCCGGCGTCGTGAATGAATCGACCCTCGCCTACACCGGAGGCTTCCCAAGTCCGCTGCGGGAGGCGATGGGCATTTGGGTGGAAGAGATCGACGCCCTTTACGACGGCCAGGAGAACGCGGTGGTCACCCGCTACTCGGACATGTTCGAGAACGGCGCCCGCTACAAAACGGTGGACTTCTGCGAGCGCATCCACACCGAAACTGCGGACGTGCTCGCCCAATACGGTGAGGATTTCTACACCGGCGAGCCGAGCGTGACCCGAAACAAATACGGCAAGGGGCAGGCATTCTACGTTGCCTCACGAAACGAACCCTCCTTTACCCGTGACCTTCTGATGGCGATCTGCTCACAGGTCGGCGTCGTGCCGTGCGTGCAGGGCAACTGGTCGGACGGAGTGACCGTGCAATGCCGCCACGCGGCGGAAGCGGACTACCTGTTCTTCCTGAACTGTTCCAACCACGAAGCCGCGGTTACTCTGCACGAAGAGGGCCTTCAAGACGCCGAAACGGGGGGAAACCTGGGAAGCCGGTTCCTCTTACCCAGTTTTGGCGTGAGAACGATCTTACGGCCGCTTTGGAAGAGCGCGACTCGTCCCACCAAAAACGGCCATAGCGCGGATAAGGTTCAGGCCGCAGAGGTCTGATCCTTACGCCCTCGTCAACCTGAGCGTGCCACCGGGCCCCGCCAGGTAAATCGAGCCATCCGGCTGCTTGGCGAGCAAATAGGACGCCGCCCGGTGAGTGGAGAGGCTGGCCTTCAGTTTGCTGTCCTCGCTAGGATTCGTTGCCTTCACCGCCTCGGGAACAACCGTCATCCGATTCTGAATGAGGGTGTAGATTCCGGTGTAGATCGCGGTGCCTTTCCCCGAGGGCAGCGGCATGTGCCATTCCACTCGATGCTCCGGGCCAAAGACATAGACACGCCCATTTTGGTCGGTCCACTTCCCTTCGAGGCCGGTGACGATGTGGGCGGCCGGCAGCTGCTTTGGACCGACTTTGCCGGGTTTGCCCGGCATTAGCGCCGGGACTCTCACGTTCTTGCCCGGAACGGCCGGGGATACGGGCGCAGGCGGACTCGGTGTTGCCTTTGGGGTCGTGGAGGTTGAAGGGGCTGCAACCGGCGGCGGGTTGGCCGAAACGGGCTGCTCCGGTGCAGGGGCGGGAGGTGATTCCTTTGAACTGCCACACCCGGCGGCAAGGAGAACAGCGACAAGAACGAAACCCGGAAGAGAACCTTTCATGACGTTTAATACTGGCTTCGCCAGAAGATCATGCCCCTGACGGCAGATCCTGCAACTCCTTCAGCGCGCCTAGCCAGGGCTCGTAGTTCCGCCAGCGCTCGACGGACGTTTTATAAACCTTTTGACGGGCCTGCCAGACGCTCGGCGTTCTAACCGCACGCTCATTCTTATCGTGCCGAAGGCAAGCATCATCCCAATCAAGCCCCACGAACTCGATCATCTTGCGGATAATCGGCTCCGGATCGGCAACCAGTTCCTCGTAGTCGATTTCCATGAACCGGTCAGGCGGCAAGACCTCCCGCCAATGCTGCATCAGGCGCTGGTACTGGCGGAACATGAAGACGATGTTCTCCCGGTTGTGGGCAAAGTCGGGCGTTTCGCGCATCGGCGTAAAGTAGATCGAAAGGGCGTTATCGAGAGGGTTCCTACGGCAATGGATGATCCTCGCCTTCGGAAAGATCATATGGACCGGTCCCAGATACATGAAGTTCTGGGGCATCTTATCGGTGACTCGTTTCTTCCCCGGTCCAAGGCTCCGCAAGAGTTCGTGATACTCGTCAGCGACCTTGGCAAGTTTTTCGCGGTGGGGCGGGGCGGCCAACGAATTCAGGATTCTCGACCGGTCCTGCCAAAACTTGAGCTCTCCTCCCGCACCTATTTGAGGATGGCTGGAAAGGATCTGCTCCACCAAAGTCGTTCCCGAGCGCATCATGCCAACCACGATCAGCGGCAGCTCGTCCAACGAGCCAAGGATCTCGAACCGCTCGAAGAACTCCTTCGAGAAGTGCTCCGTCGCAAAGTCAAAGGCCTCCATGTACTTGCCCGCGGAGAACCGGCGCCCCTCCCGGCCGGGCATCATGGCGGCATAACGGTTCGCCTGAATAAAGTGCTTCATGGCGCTTTCATATTCGCCAAGATCGTCAAAGGCCTTACCCAGGGCATAGTGTAGGCGCCGCCGGTCATCCAGCGCCAGTTCCGGATTCTGCTCCTCCCGCGACAAGTCCTTCACGAGCTGGCGGTCGTCCTCCGTCAGCTTCTTACTCTGCGTGTAAAAGAAGTAGGCGGGCACATGGTGGGGATCCAGGCGAATCGCTTCTTTGAGAGCCGAAGCAGCCTCTTCGAACTTCCCAAGTTGAAGAAGCAGACCGCCGAACAGTACGTGTGCGGCAAGGGCGGTCGGGTCCATGCTCAACACTTTTTTGAGCTGTGTCTCCGCCTCTTCCAACCGGTCGCTGGTCATCAGCGCCTGGGCCAACTGGATGTTGCCTCGCACCGAATCAGGCTCCAACTCGGAAGCACGGCTGTAGGCATGCATGGCCCCTTCGTTGTCGCCAAGGTTGACGAGGGTTTGAGCAAGCGCGATGTGAAGGTTGGGCTCCCGCGGCTCAAGGGAAACCGCTTTGCGGAAGGCTTCCGCGGCTTCGGGCAGCTTGCCCAGGCTCTGGTAAGCAATCCCAAGCCTTTGGTAGAGCGGCGCATTATCCGGCTCCAGTTCCAAGGCGCGCGTAAAGCACTCGGCCGCTTCTGCAAGCCTTCCGAGCGCGAGATAGCACATACCCAAACTTCGAGGCGCGCGGGCATCGTTCGGAAGATGCACCATCTGCGCTTTCCAAACCTCGATCGCCTCCTGGTGCCGGCCACTGCCATACAGGAGGGCTTCCAGTTCATCCAGGGCGTGCTCGAGAGACGGATCGATCTTCAACGCCTTGCGATAAAGCTGGATCGCCATTTCGGCGTTGCCGGCCTTGTGGGAAGTTCTCGCAAGCAGAACCAGCGCCTCCACCGAGCGAGGGTTTTGATTCAGGATTGCCCGGCATGCCCTTTCGGCATCATCCAGCTTGCCGGCCCTGAGACAATGCTCGGCCAGCTTGAGATTCTCGGCATCCGATTGCGTGTTTACCCCCTGCATCAATCCACCAAGGCAAATTGTAGACGTTTTGGGGCTTCGCCCGTAAACGTGGCGCTACGCGCCGAAAACTTGGGCTATGCCCGTAATCATGGAGGATTACGAGCGAAGCCCCGGTGCATCCGCCAACGCTGCAAACTCGCCAATCCAGGGCTCAAAGTGCTTCCAGCGGCCAACGGAACGCGCTGAGATCGGCTGTCGCAGCTGCCAGAATCCTGCAACGCGGTCGACTATGCTCTGGCGTTCGGGATGCAGACAGGCCTCGTCCCACTCCAGGCCAAGGAATTCGAGAAGCGCGCGCACAGTCGGTTCCGGAGCTTGTACAAGCTGCTCGTATTCCACTTCGATAAAGCGCTCGGCGGGCAGAACGCTACGCCAATGCTCCATGAGCTTCTCGTACTCTTCGTAGGCGATAACGATTCGGCCCCGGTCTCCCGCGTATGGAACATTGCCGTTTTGAGTCAAATAAATCGAGAGGCACGTGTCCAAAGGGTGGCGTTTGATGTGGACGATCTTTGCCTTGGGTAGAGCCATGTGGATCTGGCCTAGTACGCGATAGGCGTAGGCCGTGCGGTCAAGCACGTAT
This sequence comes from uncultured archaeon, assembly GCA_963829965.1. Lineage (GTDB taxonomy): Bacteria > Armatimonadota > Fimbriimonadia > Fimbriimonadales > Fimbriimonadaceae > DASXZH01. The sequence goes on from CAWHLK010000027.1 coordinate 68,944, forward strand.
CGCTTGTCAGGAGCGGCCTCCTGGAGGAGGCGGTCATATTCCCGGCCCAGGCTGGCAACCCGGCCGGGGGCAACCGATCTCTTGGGTCCGATAAAGACATCCCGAGACGGCTCCGTCCAAAACTCAAAATCGCCCGCGGTTCCAACTTCGGGATGGCTTGACAGGATCCTCTCTAGTAGGGTTAGGCCGGAGCGGTACATTCCAACGAGCACCAGGGGCGTTTCGCTTTCCAACCCAACGGAAGCATTCTCGGCAAAGGCATCCTTTGTAAACGACCGGATCGTGCGAGCGACATCCGCGTCCCGAAAATCCTCGTTTTCCTTGACTCTCGCCCGGCGGGCGTGTTGAAGGATTCCGTTCGCCTCGTCGTAGTGAGTCATCGCCTCCTTATAGTCGCCGAGGTCTTCGAACGCTTTCCCCAGCGCAAAATGAACCATCCCTCGATCGGAAAGACCGATGGCGTCACTTCTGGCCAATCCGATCATCTTGTTGATGAGCGGCCGGTCCTCCTCGGTCATCGTGTTGTGCTTGGCAATCGCCACGTAGGGACCGATCACGCGAGGGGCTGCCTCGATAACCCTTTCAAAACACGTCCGAGATTCGGAGAATCTGCCTAGCTGCTGAAGCACGTTGGCAAGGAGTCTCTGGGTGTCCACGTCGGCCGGTTCAATCTCCAAGGCTCTGGCGAGAGTTTCGGCCGCATCTTCATAGCTGGACTCGTCAAGTTGGGCCTGAGCGAGATTTCGAAGCCCCCTTGCGGTGTCCGGCTCGATTTCATAGACTTTGCGAAAGTTGGCTGAACTGCCAACTAGATCGCCTTTTCGCCTCAGAAGAAAGGCAATCGCATTATAGGCCCCAACCGCGGTATTGGGGCTCACCTCGATTGCCTTCTGGAAGGCGACCATGGCCTCTTCGGGCTTCGTTTGATTGACCAGCGAGACTCCGACGCTGTAATGATAAGCGGGCACCTGGGGAGCAAGTTCTGCGGCTTTGCGGAAGCTCTCCTCCGCCTCAGCGTATCTGCCCGCCGACTGGCAAAGGCTTCCAATGTATTCGTGGGCGACGGCATCCTCCGGAGTCATCGCCAAGGCTCTTTTTCCCAGATCAATTGCTTGATCGAAGTTCCCGAGATGGGCGTGCCTCATCGCAAGGCCCCGCAACGCAGGATAAGATTGGGGATCGGCTTCCAGTACTTCTTGAAGCAGCCTTATTCCAAGCGCGGGGCGGCCGGTTCGGGTCGCGATATTTGCCAAAGCAATCTTAGCCCGTGGTTCTTCCGGCTCTAGACGGGTTGCTCTTCTCGCAAATGCTTCCGCTTCCGACAATCTGCCCTCTTGATTTTCGGCTTCGGCAGCTTCCAGCAGTTCGTCGTAAGTAAGTGTTTCGACCTGTTCTGCCGGCGCTTCCTCCGGTTGCACCACTTCGGGTGCGTCAGGTTCGCTCATTATTCGAAAGAGTACCCCTCATATGTTCAAGACCCGCTATGGCAGTTCGAACGAATCATTCTGCTTTGGAATGACCGTGTCCCAGCCCAACTCCTCCTTGATCTTCTGCTTAAGCACTTTCTGGGCCGGTGGCTCACCATGCACGATAAAAGTCTGCTTTGGCGGCTGTTTGAACTTGGATAACCAGGCGAGTATCTCTCCCTGATCCGCATGAGCGGAGAGCGAGTTCAACACTTCGACGCTTGCCCTTACGGGAACCTCGACATTATGAATATGAACCTTCTCCGCTCCGTCGATAAGCCGTCGCCCTAGCGTGCCTTCCGCTTGATAACCGGTAAACAGCACCACCGTGCTCGGGTCGCCCAAATGATGGAGCAGGTGGTGAACGATGCGCCCTCCGTTGGCCATTCCACTCCCGGCGATAATGACCATGGGACCGCGCTGCGAGTTGAGAGCACGAGACTGCTCGCCGTCTCGCACAAAAGTTACGTTTTCAGGCCGGAGCGGCTTGCCGCCTTCATCCACCCTGATCTTCATGTCGCAGTCGTACTCTTCCTGCGCCTCCGCGTAGACGCCGGTTGTGGTGGTCGCCATCGGGCTATCGATGTAGATGGGGATCCGGGGAATGCGATGCTGCTCCTCAAGCTCGTTGATGAAGTAAAGCAGTTCCTGGGTTCTTCCAATTGCAAAGCTCGGCACCAGCACGACGCTGCCTTCCTCATGCGCTTTTGTAAAGATGGCAGCCATTTTCCCTTCGGTGTCTTCGTGCGCATGCAACCGGTCCCCGTAGGTGCTCTCGATAACCAGGTATTCGGCGAACTCGACGGTCGTCGGATCCTTGATGATCGGAGTATTGAACCGGCCAAGGTCGCCTGACATGAGGATTCGCTCGCCGTTTTCAAAATAGATCTCCGCAAACCCCGAACCCAGGATGTGCCCCGCGGGCAGGAATTGGAATTGGGCTTTCCCCGGAAGCTCCTGAAATTGATGGTAGTGGATGGCCTTGAACAGCTTGAGACACTGGTAAGAATCGGCCTCGGTGTACAGGGGAAGAGCGGGCTTATGGCGAGTAAGGCCGTGCTTGTTCGCAAAGCGCGCATCCTCCTCCTGGAGTCTGCCGGAATCGGGCAGGCTGATGCGGGAAAGATCCAGAGTCGCCTTGGTGGAGTAGATCGGGCCGTCGAATCCATCCTTGACGAGCTTGGGAAGGTACCCGATGTGATCCAGATGGGCGTGGGTGATGACGATTGCTTCCAACTCCCTGGGATCGATGGGGAGCGGGGCCCAGTTTCTTGCCCTGAGTTCCTGTCCGCCTTGAAACAGCCCGCAGTCCACGAGGACCTTGTGATTGTTGAGAGTGAGCAAGTGCTTGGAGCCGGTTACCGTTTCTGCCGCGCCCAAAAATGTGATCTTCTGACTCATGAGGGCCATTATACGGGAGAAGGCATGGGAACAGGGAGAGGGTAAAGGGTAAAGGGGCGATCACAAAAGGGCTGGCTACCGATAACCGGGGTAGCGGAATTGCGGGAGCGCTCATCAACTGGTGGAGCGCTTGCGCCGTTCACAGTTCACAATAGTCAGATGCTTCTAAATTCGATTCTTGTTGCGGTTACCCTCCTTTCCCACGGGCAGGCGCAGGATCCTCGGCTTGCCCAGGCCGAAAGGAAGAATCAGGACGGCTGGGTCTATCTGCATTTACAGGGCGATCCCTCCGCCATCGGCTTCCAATACGGCTATCTCGCAGCGCCAGAGATCGACGACGCGAACAAGGCCCTTCGCGTGTATCTCAACAAGATAACCAACAAGGACTGGGACTTTTACAAAGATGCGGCGAGCCGGATCCTTTGGCCGAAAGTCGAGACCGAATACAGGCAGGAAATGCTCGGCATCGCGCAGGGCATGAGGGCCCGCGGCTACCACTATGACAGCTCCGATATCTGCGCTCAAAATGGCTTCTTCGAACTTGCCTGGTATTACGTGCCGTATCTCCAGGCCAAGGAGACCGGCAAGATCAAAAGCGACGCCCAACTCCAATGCAGCGCTTTTGTGGCGACAGGAAGCATGACCGCCGATGGCAGACCCGTCATGGCTCACAACGCATGGATCGACTACGTTCTTGGCGAGCGATTCAACTTGATTCTGGACGTTCGCCCAGCCAAGGGCCACCATTTCTTGATGGATGCCTTCCCCGGCTTTATCGATAGCGGCAGCGACTTCGCCGTCAACTCCGAAGGCGTGATGCTTACGGAAACCACAATCGCGGGCTTAGAAGGATTTGATCCGAATGGTATTCCCGAGTTTGTCCGCGCCAGAAAGGCGGTTCAGTACTCCAACAACCTGGAGGACGTGAAACACTATCTTGAGGACGGCAACAACGGCGCTTACGCGAACACGTGGCTCATGGCCGACAACAAAACCAACGAGATCGGCCAGTTGGAGCTCGGCTTAAAGAATATGACCTACCAAACCACAAAAGACGGGTTCTTTGTGGGCGCCAACTTCCCCCAGAATCCAAAGCTGATCTCGGAGGAATGTGATCCGCAGCAATGGCCGTCGAAGGTTTGCATCGACCGGCATACCCGCTGGCTAAAACTGATGGAGGAGAATAAGGGAAAGATCGATCTTGCCCACGCGGAGGCGTTTGTCGCCGACCACTATGACGAAACCCTCCAGAAGGACGGGCCTTCCGCAAGCACGCTTTGCGGGCATGCAGACGTGGATGCGCGCCCGGGCATCGGCGGCGCGGTTGTCCCTCAGTTCGATCCATTTGGAGCCTCTCAGGGCAAGGCAATCACCGCGGAACTTGCCGATCACATGAGCTTTTGGGCGCGGATGGGGCATCCCTGCGGAGAACCTTTCGATGCGGCAGCTTTTTACAAAGCTCACCCTGAATTCAACTGGGAACAGCCGTTCCTCAAAGATATGCCGAGCGAGCCGTGGTCTCTATTTGTAGGCAGGTGAAGGGAGAGTTGTGAACTGTAAGTAAGCTGTGAACGGTGAACGGTAAAAGGTAAACGGTGAACTGTGAACTGTGAACGGCGAACGGTGAACGGTGGGCTGCGGGCTGTGAACTGTAAGCTGTAAACGGTAAATATGGCTCTTCGCGCCGTTAGCGAATGGTTGGTGCTACGCAGCGAGTTGTTTTCATCCCGATTTGCCCTTCACCCAGTTCTTCACCCTGCTTTGTTGAACCAGTGCCGTTGACCAATGGTCGGAATCCTCTGCCGATAAAAGGCTGATAAAGCTGGCAAATGATTCAGGTGTGGCCTTGGGGCAGCGTACCGATTCAATAAGGGGAAGGGAGAATTTTATGATCGGCGCTATTGTTTACTTGCTCGGCTGCATGATCGTCGCCTTTATTCTGACGACGGTTTACGTGATGATGCGCCCTGTGCATTCTCGGGACGAGTTGAAGTCTTGGCGCGTGTTCGTCATTTTCTACGTTCTCGCGCTTAGCGCACCCTACGGCTACGCTGAAGTCATGACGCGTTTGGTTGGCGGGCCCATGAAAACCGCTGTTGCAGACGCAGTCGATGAGTCTGACGTGGGCGGCGACCTCAAATACTTCAAGGTCATTCGATACAACGGCACCACAGCTCGCGTGATTGCGGTTACCGAAGGAAAGGCAAGTTGGGGCGGAACGGATAAGCCAGTGATGGCGATGACTCTGGAAAAGGATGGCGAGAAGTGGAAAGTGGACAGCTACATGATCGTCAGCTCATTCAAGTCGGGCCAAGACGGCTTCACGTTCCCACCTTACTTCTAGCCCAAGTGCTTTTTGATGGCATCGAGCGTGGCCATGCTCACGTGATGCTCCATGCCCTCGGCGTCTGCCTCCGCGATTTCGTCCGGCACTCCGATGCTTTTTAGCAACGCGACAACCAGCCGGTGACGCTCGCGCGAAGTTGCTGCAAGCTGCTTACCTTTCTCAGTCAGAAACACGCTTCGATAGGGTTTGGCGACGACGTACCCGTCTCGCGCCAACCGCTGGAGAGTCTTGGAAACCGTCACGTGGCTCACTCCGAGCATCTTGGAGATGTCGGCGCCGCGGGCTTCCCCAGTGGTTTCTCTCAGTTCATCAATAAGCTCAACGTAATCTGCCGCCGTTTCAAGTGCGTGATCTTGCCGTGTTTGAACAAACCGGCCCACGACTGGGGACTGTTTCAACCATGTTTCCAGCATTTTACTTTAACTTACACTTTCTTAGCTTATCTTTCAGATTGAAGGTGTGCCTTGGACCATTGGGCGATCTTGTCCAGCGCCGCTTGGTCGGTTACGCCCATCAAACCTGGGTCAGTTGGGCCGGTCGGATGCTTGAGGCAGTGCGAGCCTCCCTTGACGATGTACAGTTCTCCGTGTCCCTTCGGTATTGCAGCCATGAGTGCCGGCGCGTCCCGCTCCGCTGAAATCTGAACGTCTATCTCTCCCTGGACTACCAACACCGGTCCGTTGGAATTTCGCGGCGTCCTTAACGGGGTCGTAAAGGAATAGGTCGTGAAGATATTGGTTTAGGTACGTGGGAAAAATCATCTTTAGATCAGTGGGCACGTCATCGGGAACCTTGCCGGTTCGCTTGATCGTCGCGAGGACGCTCTCTGCTTCTGAAACCATCTTTTTGGTCGCGTCCTTTGACCTGAAATGGAGCCCCGTATCCTTGCCCGAGCTGCTCAAGTAGGACGGTGCAAGATCGCGTCCTGCGGTGGATACAAGGACGAGGCCTGCAGGGTGCACCTGACCAGAGAGCGCGAGCGCGATAGCGCCGCCTTCGCTGTGGCCGAGAACTCCCACCTTGCCTAGGTCTATTCCATTTTGCCGCTTGAGATAGAGAAAGGCGGCCTTTGCATCGCCAACAAACATTTGCCAACTGAAAAAGTCATCAAGACCGTGAAGATCTTTGGGGAATGAGGGCGCGTACTCCGCAACGGCTCGTTTGTCAAACCTAAGGCTCGCAACGCCTTCTTTGGCAAGACGCTCCGCTATATCCTTCAGAACGTTCATTTGCAAGCCCGGCTGGTTGCCGTCGCGATCGCTGGGTCCGCTTCCCGGAAGGAGCAAGAGGGCAGAGTGCGGGCCTGGTCCGTCCGGCATTAGAAGTGTGCCGTGCAGTTGCAGTCCGCCAACACCGGCAAAGGTGACGTCGCGGAATGCGACCCTTGAGCGGCCGCGACAGACGTTGGGGAGGCACATCCGGCCGCGACCGATGTCCCAATAAACAACCCTAGGCTCAAGACATTTAGATATTTAGACATTTGTCTAATATTACGCTAATTGGTTAAAAGGGTTGCGTCAAAGTGCAACATTATTCTGCGTTGAAAGTTCGGACCATCGCAGCCGACAAGATCAAAGACGGGGGAAGAAATGCGGCCGGCAGGGCCGCGAACACCGCGCGGTAGACTCGGATCCCAATGGTCGAAATATCTCGACGGAAACTGCTCCAAAGTGCAGCCGCGTTCGGATTGGGACTAACCGCCGTCCGCACTGACGCCGAGCCGCCCAGCCACAAGCTGGACTCGAATCAACTGCCAAAATTTCCGACCCTGACATCGCGAAAGGTCTCGATGCCGCCATTTACCAAAACCTACTGCCCGCTGCTGTTGAAAAGGTCTATCCCGGCCACTTCATGATCAGCGCCGACGGCTATGCGTATGGCACCGAAAACACCTGGCCCGGGCTCGACTCGTGGCAAATGGCCGGTGCGTACCTACTCCTGGGTCGCACCCGGCTCGTCACCGACTATTTCGACTTCGTGCGCGCGTCCCAGCGCAAGGACGGCAATATTCCGTTCGCCATCTTCACCGGCGACGCTCAGCCGGGTACCGACTTTCTGCGCGGGCTAAAAGCGCCCGACGACGTTTTCACCTACGCGCCGCCCAAGCGCGAGGGACTTCCCGCGTCCAGTCAAGAGACCCGGCAGTGGATCGGCCTCTTTCGCCATTGGGAATTGCGGTCAGACCCGCTCAGCGTCCTAGCACCTATCTGCTACCTCCTCACGGCCGCCGAGATTCACGACGCTGCCAGGGATCGCCAATGGATCATCGATCGGCTTGATTCGATTACGGCGGCCGCCAACTACTTAGTGACCCGAATCAGCTCCAACGGATTAATGGGGGGCTCCGGATTCTATACTGAGTTACCGCCTCGGTGGGGTTGGGACGGGGTCACCCAATGCTACGCGGTACACGCCTTTCGTGAGTTTGCACGAACGCTCAAATCAGTGGGGCAGAAGCATGAAGCCACTCGTTGGACCGGCGTGGCCGATGGACTGGCGACTCGGTTCGTCGAGCAGTTTTGGGTGAAGGACCACTTTGCCGAGTACATCCATTTCGAGCGTGGGGTGGTCGATCTTCACGGTCTTTCCGACACGAACTGGGCCGCTGTCGCCTTCGGCCTTGCGGACAACCGGCACGTCGGGAAGCTATGGCCCCTACTCACGGAAGCAAAGGAGTTCTGGCTCGGCAACATGCCAACTCAAACTGTCACGAAGCCGTTTGCCTACGAACCGTGGGAGAGCGATCCAGTTCCGTTCGCGATCCCGAGCTTGACAAACGACGTTGCCGCAATGGGCCGTTCGTGGTACGTCGAAGCCATGGCGTGCCGCCGGATGGGTGCCTTCGACCGGTTGGTTGAGGGCACGCGCCGAGTCTCCCGCGCCGCCCAGCAAGGCTTCTGGCGAGAGCGTTACCACCCGAAACCGGATGGCACGGTAGCGCCGGCCGGCGGATATAAATACTGCGAATACGCCGCAATACTTGCACGGGTGGTGCTATTGAACGGGAAGCACTTCGAGGGGTGAGGGCCAGTTTATGCACGCAGCCCGCGTGTGGCCCTTTCTGTCAAGACGCAGCACCTAACGCCCAGCGCTTAACCCAATCAGGTCTCTCGGCGGGCGGAAGTTGACGTCCTCTTTCACCGTCTCGAGAACTTCCACGGGAACTTCGGGATGGTCTTCCAGAAGCTTGCCTATGACCTCTTGGACCAAGTGCTCCGGAGTGGAAGCACCGCTCGAAACTCCAATGGTTTTTCGTTCCCGCCACTCTGGCCGCACATCTTCCGGAGTGAGCAGCAAGTGCGACTCCACACCCAGGGACTCGGCCACTTCCCTTAAACGGTTGCTGTTTGAAGAAGTCTGCGATCCCACAATGAGGACGAGATCACATTTTTTTGCCAACTCGCGAATCGCCGATTGGCGGTTGGTGGTCGCGTAGCAGATGTCCTCTTTCTTCGGCGTTTCCAAGTGCGGAATGCGCCTCTTAAGAACTTCCAGGGTTCGCTGGACTTCGTCCACGCTGAGGGTGGTTTGGGTGAGGACGGCGATGCGTTCCTCGTTCGGGATTTCCAGTTTTTCGGCATCTTCCGGCGTTTCCACCAAAACCATTCGGTCCGGCGCTTCTCCCATCGTTCCTTCGGCTTCCACGTGGCCAACATGGCCGATGTAGATCATGAAATAGCCCTTTTGCGCAAAGTGGCGTGCCTCGTTGTGGACCTTGGTGACAAGAGGGCAGGTTGCGTCAATCACCTGGAGTTCTTTCTCGGCGGACTGCAAACGGACGGTTGGCGAAACGCCGTGGGCCGAAAACACAACCGGCATGCCCGGCGGAATGTCCTGAATGTCTTCAACGAAGATGACGCCCCGCTGCTCGAAGCTTCTCACCACCCACTCGTTGTGAACGATGGCGTGGCGCACATACACGGGGGGACCGTACTTCTTGAGCGCCAGATCGACGATCTCGATCGCATACGCCACGCCCGCGCAGAAGCCACGGGGTGCGGCCAATAAGATGCGATCCATGGGGGGAGTTTACCGGGGCATAGGGTGGGGGAGGGTGAACAGTGAGCGGGCAATACGGTGAACTGTGAACTGTGAACATTGAACTGTGAACGGTGAACGGTGAGCGGTGAACGGTGATGGTAGAGATTAAAGGGTAAGGGGGGTAAGGGGTAGCCCCTCGACGGGCTCCCTTCGGCCCTTCGACAGGCTCAGGATCTTCGACAAGCTCAGGATCTTCGACAGGGTCTTTGACAGGGCCTTCGGAGAATAAAGGCGTGGAGATTGTAAACGGCGTAAAGTGGGAAACGTTCGGCGGGCTGACGGGTCGGATACGTCAGACGAGTCAGACCAATCCACGCCTTCAATCTTCGCCCTTTCTCCTGTTCCGGACGACAATCGCCCCCGCCTCAGCGGCAACGGCCGGCATTGGGGGAAGCAATTTTCGCAACTTCGACCTGGCATTCCGATACAGAACCGAATGCAACTAAAATATGGTCGGCAATAACGCCCGCTAGTTTCTCAACGGTTTTGTGTTGACTTTCAAGTCCGAGTTTCAGGACTAGCTCGGCGGCGGCGCCGTAATCAACGGTGTTGGCTAAATCGTCCGTCTCATCTGCCTTCCCTTCTACATGCATCGTGATGCTCACCCGGTATCGGTGGCCGACCTTTTGCTCCTCTGTGCTAACTCCGTGGTAGCCATAGAACTCGAGACCCTTCACAAAGACTGCAAACACGAACTTATTTTGGCCGGAAAGCGCAGGTTGCGTGAATGTTCATGAGCCGAGGTCGGATCATACACTAAAGTGCACGATCCCCGGGTTGCGGGGTGGTCCCGGAGGGCCCGTTCGTGATATACTTGCTACTTGACTTGGCGAAGCCATAAGGGCGGCAAGTGCCGCCTTTTTTATTTCGTAAGGTTAGGTCGAAAGCTATGGACATACTTCAGCAGCTGAATCAAATCGCAGTAGAAAAAGATTTATCTCCCGAAGAACTGTTGCACGAAATAGAAGACTCCTTAGCTGTAGCGTACAAAAAGTTCATCGGCACCCAGTGCGAGGTGAGCGTTCATATCGATCCCAAGGAAGGCTGGAATCTTTTCGTCCAGCGCGAAGTAGTTGGAATCGTGAACGAGCCTAAGGTTCAAATTTCCCTTGCAGAGGCAAGGAAGCGCAAGCCAGACGCGGAAATCGGCGACTTTATCGAATCCAAAGTCGATCAAAACGTCATTGGGCGCATCGGCGCGCAAACGGTCAAACAGGTTCTCAGCCAGAAACTCCGAGAAGCCGAAACTCGCCAAATCCACGATGTTTTCCATGAGCGCATGGGGGAAGTGGTTTCCGGAACCGTTTCACGCAAAGATGGACAGAGCGTCTTTATTCAGGTCAACAAGGTTGAAACCGAGTTGCCGAAACGCGAACAGGTGCCTACGGAGCCGTACCGTCCCAACGACCGACTGCGTGTTTATGTGCTCCGCGTGGATGACAGCATGAAGCGTCTGAGAGTGCTCGTAAGCCGCACTCACCCAAATCTGCTCAGAAAGCTGTTCGAGCTGGAAGTCCCGGAAATCGCTCAAGGCGTGGTGGTCATCAAGAGCGTCGCCCGGGAACCGGGTCAACGCAGCAAGATCGCCGTGCAAACAATGGACGAGCGCGTGGATCCGGTTGGATCGTGCGTCGGCCCCCGGGGCGCGCGCGTGCAAGCAATCGTAGACGAGCTTTACGACGAGAAAATTGATATCGTGCCGTTCAGCGACGATCCCACAACGTATATTACTAACGCGCTAAGCCCAGCGAAGGTGAATACCATCAAGCTAGACGAAGACCAGCATAGCGCTTACGTGGTCGTGCCGGACAACCAGCTTTCGCTTGCGATTGGCAAGGGCGGCCAAAATGTCCGTCTGGCAGCAAGACTAACGGATTGGAAGATCGACATTCGCAGCGAATCACAAGCCACTGCAGAAGGAAAACTGAAATAGCCAACAACACTCTCGAGAGATCGGTCAACGCTCACGGAGCGGGGAGATGAACCAGAATGAACTCTTCTCCTCCGCAACGGACGTGCATCGCCTGCAGGCGTAAAGCAGACCAGTCCTCATTCTTCCGGGTCGCAAAGTCCCGCGAGGGCGTCTTTACCATATTGGATTCCGGCCCCTCCTACAGCCGCAGCGTCTATTTATGCCCGAGCTCCGAGTGCGTGGAGAAAGGGCTCGGCAAAGGACGCCTCGCAAAATCGCTTCGTCGGGAAATCGGCCAAGCCGAACTCGACGATATCGCTAATGATTTAATATGCAAACTAAACAAAAAGAGAACAGTATGACGGTTGCCATCTCCGAACTCGCTAAAGATTTTGACCTGAGACCAGGGCAGATTTATGGTGTGCTCGACGATCTCGGCATCGAGCACGATTTAACGTCGTTTGAGGCGGATGACGACACACTTGACCTAATTAAGACCGAGCTCCCTGCGCTCAAAGGGTCGAGCGAAGTCGTCCTCCAACCCGGACGAACTCCTCGCGATATCGCCGCGGCTTTGGGAGTTGCTCAGCCCGAGATCCAAAAGACCCTCATGATGAAAATGAAGGTCATGGCCACCCTAACAACCGTTCTCAAAGATGAAGTTGCGGAGAAACTCGCCGAGCAGCTTGGTTACCGGATTCGCTGGGCGACAGCGCCAAAACCAAAGCCTGTTCAGGCAGTAGTCGCCGGCAAGAAGAAATCGGGAGAATCGACCACCCGTCCGCCGGTCGTTACGATCATGGGCCACGTCGACCACGGCAAGACTTCCCTGCTTGACTACATTCGTAAAGCGAACGTCGCCTCCCGCGAGCATGGAGGAATTACCCAGCACATCGGCGCCTATCAGGTGGAGCTGCCGGAAGGAACCATCACTTTCCTGGACACTCCCGGCCACGCGGCCTTCACCGCCATGCGGGCCAGAGGCGCGCAAGTCACCGATATTGCCGTGCTCGTGGTGGCAGCAGACGACGGCATCATGCCGCAAACCGTCGAGGCGATCAACCACATCAAGAACGCGAACGTGCCCATGATCGTCGCGGTTAACAAGATCGACAAGCCAGGCGCGAACCCCGAGCGAACGATCATGCAACTTACCGAGCATGAAGTTGTTCCCGAGGCCTATGGTGGTCAAACGATCACTTGCAATGTATCCGCCGTTACCGGCGAGGGCGTACCTCACCTGCTGGAAATGATCCTGCTCCAAGCTGAAGTGATGCAGCTCAAAGCCGACCCGAAAGCCGACGTTGAAGGCGTCGTCATTGAAGGAAAACTGGAGCGTGGACGAGGGCCAGTAGCAACCGTTCTGGTTCAGGAAGGCACACTGCGTGTGGGCGATGCGGTTGCTGTTGGCGAAACTTTCGGCCGCATCAAGGCGATGACCGACTACCGGGGTGAGCGGCTTAACGAAGCCGGCCCATCAACGCCGGTAGAGGTCCTCGGCCTGAGCGACGTGCCGATGGCAGGAGACAACGTCGAAGTGGAAGAGGATGAGCGCGCAGCCCGCGCCATCGCCGAGGAAAGAGCGGAAACAGCAAGAGTGAAATCTTTGGAAGCGCCATCCCGAGGCATGACTCTCTCTGAGCTAAAAGCCAAGCTGAACGCCGGCGAAATGAAGGACCTGAACCTTGTCGTGAAGGCGGATGTTCAGGGATCTGTTGAAGCGGTGCGCGGACTTCTGGAGAAGCTAGAGAGCGACGAAGTCGAAGTCAAGGTCATTCACAGCGGCGTGGGTTCAATCACGGAAAGTGACATTCTCTTGGCGAATGCAGCCAGCGCGATTTGTATCGGATTTAACGTCAAAGCTGAGCCAGGCGCCAAGCGTGAGGCCGAGCGGCGTAAAGTTGAAATCCGAACCTACACGATCATTTACGAACTGATCGAAGACATCGAGGCGGCCATCAAGGGCATGCTGGAACCCAAGTTTCAAGAGGAATATCTGGGAACTGCCGAAGTTCGCGTAGTGTTCAACCTCACCCGATACGGGCTTGTGGCAGGTTCGCACTGCAACGATGGGAAGATCACCCGAAATGCTTTGGTGCGGGTCAAACGAAACAACGAGATTGTTTACGACGGGAAGGTCGCTTCGCTTAAACACCTCAAGGACGACGTTCGCGAGGTCACTCAAGGCTTCGATTGCGGTATCCAGTTTGATAACTGGACGGGATTCAAGGCCGGAGACATCGTCGAGGCGCACGAACTAGTTCAGATCTAGGGCTCGGGACTCGTCGAGCTGTTGGTTGGCGCGTGGGGCATGTCCACAAATTGGGTCGGTGAGGTTTTAGCCGTCACCATGTAGTTCAGGACGTTGGCCGTTATCGCCCGAAGAGGCGCCGACTCCCCTATTCGCGGATACGTAGGAAACACGGTCATGATGTAGCTTGGGTAATCCGTGAGTTGGGAGGCCCAAGCGATGCTGCCGGCGTCAAAAACGATGGTCTTGCTTTGCAGGTTCTCCGTCACTACGGTGTTGGCGGTTACCTGCTCGTCGAGGTAATCCGAGAAAGTCCATGAGCTGAGCACGGTCTCCTTTTCCTCGGCCGGCAACTCTGACTCGTAGAGATAATCGGCGGTTTGAACCTCGTCTCCGTACACGTTTGGAATTTGATCTCCGTCGCTGAGGCCGGTTCCCGTAAAAACCCAGCTTCCGGCGTTTTGCACGACGAAGGCGCCCGTCTGGCCAGCCTTAAAGATGCTGCCGTAATCGGTTTTGAGCAGCCAAGTTTGGGGATGGTTCACGCCTGGCGCTGCCCATAGCTCCGTGGTCTCCGGCGCCAATAGCGGGCCAAGGCCATTGACGGGGTCCGGATGAAAAACATAGGGGGCCGGCAGATCGACTTTAAAAATAAGCATGAACCGGTTGGGCCGGCTGGATAAATCCGGCTCATGCCGGACTTGCCAATAAACTTCGTTGCCGGTGAAATACGCCGCGCTCATACCGTTCTCGACTGCGCTCTCGATTTTGTAAAGCTCGTCCTGGCTCACATATTCATCGTGTCCGCCAACTACCAGCCCTTTGTGATTGTTCAAGATCGTCAGCCCGGATTCGATCCCGATATTCGTGGTGTAGGAAACGTCGTAGCCTTTTTCTTCCATGAACCTGACCATTTCGTATTCGGTTTCAAAAATGAGCGCCGCACCGTGGTCCAAGGCATAGGGCCGGTTGTAAGAAACATAGGTGCTTCGGTCGAGAGTTTGACCGGCGCGATCCAAATAGTAGGCGTCGCCGCCGCCCCAAGGGTTGTATGCCTGCTCCGTATTGAAAGGTTCTTCGCAAATAAGAGCGCTTGTAGAGGCGTCGTCTCGAACCACAAACGGCACATGCCACTGAGTGCCGGTGCCGTTTTCGGTCAGTTTGATCACGTAAAGCCCGCTGACCCACGCAGTTGGAACGACAAAGGATGACGTTTCCTGCCAATTGGCATCCACCAGGTGGGTCTGCTCGAGTTGGGTGCTTCCGCTTAGAACGACCGGAATGAAATAGCTCACGATGCTTCTCTTCGGAATGCGAGTGTCAACCTGATCCGAGGGATAAGCCGAGTCCGTCCAGTAGCCCTGATTGAGGCCGGGTTGGTTGGCGAGCGTCATCTTTAGGGCTCCTCCGAAGCCTTGGTAGTAACCGAGGCGATAGACCTGGACCGAGTAGGTTTTGGCGGTTGTGCTCACGTACAGGTCTAGCTTTTGTCCCGCGTTGACCGAATCCTCGCCTGTGTAGCCCTGGATTTGGCCCTGGGTTGAGGGATTGGTGATTTGCCATGATGTGGTTCCAGGCAGTTGGTTTTCGGTCTGGATGCGGTTAGCGGCGAACGCCCTTAGGGGAAGAGCGAGCGCCAACAGGACAAGAAGCTTAGGATATGCCATCGCTTTATCTAGTTCTACCCAGATGGGCCTTCAGGATTTGTTATTAGTTTGGGGCAATGGCTGGCACACGGGAAGGCTTGTCTGGTGTTGGACCAATGCGAGGGCTGAGGGAAACCCGACCCCTGAGGGGTCGTACCCGGGTAGCCGGTGGTTGAGCGAAGCGACACCACCGGAAGAGCGTAGTTTCCATCCCGCACCCCGAAGGCGGTGCCACAAAGACTATTAGAAATGGCGCATATCGACAGGTGGCCAAGAAATGATAATGGAGGGCTGGTGTACGTTGATGGCATCGCAATATTTTGCACTGGTCTTGTTGCACCGCCTCCGGGGTGCTGATGTGGGCGGCGTCTACCGGTGGTGTCGCTTCGCTCAACCACCGGCTACCCTGGTTTCATGCCTCCGGCATGGGGAGCGAAGTTCTGTATCTACATAAAAACTGGACGAGTTCAAATTTGGGTCTCCGTTCGTTCCAGTTGTTTTCAACCTGGCGGAATCGCAATGTTTTCGTTGACTAAGTTACGTAATAGACGGCCCGTCGGCGTATCCTTGTTAAAAGACGGCTAAAGGACAGTCCGTTGCAGACGCTAACGGAACCAAATCGGCATTAAATATGTAATAATAACTAGCACTTCATTTGAGTGCTATACACTCAATACAAACAATGAGATTTGACAAACTGACACTAAAAGCGCAGGACGCACTGCAGACTGCGCAAACGCTCGCGGAGCGTTACAAGCAAACCAGCGTTGAGCCGGAGCACCTTTTGCTCGCGCTGTTGATCCAAGACGGCGGCCTTGCCGGCCCCCTTTTGGAAAAAGTGGGCGCCGACCCCGGCGCCGTTCGGCATTCTATCGAGGAGGCTCTCGAGGCGATGCCAAAGGTTCAGGGCGCGGCCGGTTATGGGTCCTCGTTCTCGAACTCGCTCAGCAAAGTTTTCAACGAAGCGTTCAAAGAAGCCGAGCACATGAAGGACGAGTACGTGTCCACCGAGCATTTTCTGTTCGGATTGGCGGGCGACGCGGGCAACGTTGGCAAGACGTTGCGTTCGTTCGGGGTCACTCGCGACCTGCTTGTTTCCGCTTCCGTAGAGATTCGGGGTGGGCGGCGCGTTACCGATCAGAATGCGGAAGAGAAATACCAGGCGCTCGACAAATACGGAATCGACCTCACCGAGCGCGCCCGGTCGGGCAAGCTTGATCCAGTCATTGGACGGGACGAGGAAATCCGCCGCGTCATTCAGGTCTTGAGCCGACGCACCAAGAACAACCCCGTTCTCATCGGCGAACCTGGTGTCGGCAAAACGGCCGTTGTGGAAGGCCTTGCCCAACGTATTGTGCACGGCGACGTGCCCGAGGCCCTGAAAGACAAGTCCGTCATCACATTGGACCTGGCTTCCATGGTTGCGGGCGCAAAGTATCGGGCGACTTTGAGGAGCGCCTGAAGGCGCTACTGGACGATATCAAGAATTCCAATGGGCGCATTATTCTGTTCATTGATGAACTTCACACCCTGGTCGGAGCGGGCAAGGCCGAAGGCAGCATGGACGCGGCCAATATGCTCAAGCCGATGCTTGCGCGTGGCGAGCTGCGATGCGTTGGCGCGACTACGCTCAACGAATATCGGCAATACATCGAAAAGGACAAGGCGCTGGAGCGCAGGTTCCAAACCGTTTTCGTGGATGAACCTAGCGTGGAAGAGACCATTTCCATCCTGCGCGGCTTGAAGGAGCGATACGAGATCCATCACGGCGTTCGCATTACGGACTCTGCGTTGGTTGCCGCCGCTACGCTTAGCAATCGCTACATTTCGGACCGGTTCTTGCCTGACAAGGCGATCGACCTTGTTGATGAGGCTGCGTCTCGCCTGAAGATCGAGATCGACAGTGTTCCTGCCGAAATCGACGAAGTTCAGCGCCAGATGGTCCAATACGAAATTGACCGCGAGGCACTGAAAAAGGAGACCGACCCTGCCAGTAAGGAACGACTGCAAACTGCCGAGCGCAAGCTCGCCGAGTTGAACGAGGAGTCCTCCACACTGCGCGCCACCTGGCAACGGGAGAAGGAGAGCATCGCGGCGGTTCGTGCGGTCAAGGAAGAACTGGAGTCGCTGAGAACCCAACTCAGCCAGGCGGAAAGGGACTTCGACTGGTCCAGCGCGGCGGAAATTCAGCATGGCCGCATTCCTGCTCTGGAAAAGAAGCTTTCGGAGGAAACCGAGGCCCTGGAGAAGGTTCGCGAACAAGGTCGCATGCTCAAGGAAGAAGTAGACAGCGAAGACATCGCCGAGGTCGTGAGCAAGTGGACCGGCATTCCCATCAGCAAGCTCCTGCAAGGCGAGATGCAAAAACTTCTCACTATGGAAGAGTATTTGGAAAAACGAGTGGTTGGCCAAGAAGAGGCGCTGCGGCTCTTGAGCGATGCGGTTCGGCGTTCCCGGTCTGGAATCGCCGACCCCAATCGGCCCATCGGCTCCTTCCTGTTCCTTGGTCCCACCGGGGTTGGAAAAACGGAAACCGCGCGGGCGATGGCCGAATTCCTGTTCGACGACGAGCGAAGCATGGTGCGCATCGACATGAGCGAATACGGCGAGCGGCACTCGGTTGCGCGCCTCATCGGCGCGCCTCCCGGATATGTCGGCTACGAAGAAGGCGGCCAGCTAACGGAAACCGTTCGGCGAAGACCTTATTGTGTGGTTCTGCTCGACGAAGTCGAGAAAGCCCACCCGGAAGTCTTCAATGTGCTGCTGCAGGTGTTGGACGACGGCCGGCTAACCGACGGTCAGGGACGCACGGTCGATTTCCGGAACACGGTCATCATTCTGACCAGCAACCTGGGCTCGCACAACTTTGCAGATCCGCTGAATGCGGAGGATTTTGATGTGGTGCGGAGCCGGGTGCTGGAAGAGGTGCGACAATACTTCCGCCCGGAGTTCATCAACCGACTGGACGACATCATCGTGTTCCACCCGTTGGGTGTGAGCGAGATCAAGCAGATCGTGAAGATCCAGCTCGACTTGTTAAGCAAACGCTTGGAAGAGAGGCGGATTGAGATCAGGCTTTCAGAGTCTGCCGCATCCGAGTTGGCTACCGCAGGATTCGACCCTATCTATGGCGCACGGCCTTTGAAGCGCGCGATCCAGAAGTCGGTTCTCAACCCGCTGGCGTCCGCGATTCTGCGCGGCGAGGTTTCGGACGGACAGAAGATCCTCGTGGATTACAAGGACGGCCAGTTTGTGTTCGAACCTGATGCTTCTAAGGTGTAATAAAAGAAAGGCGTCCTCGCCGAGGGAGCGGAGCGACCGAGGCGAGGACAACTAACTCAGGCGCCGTCGAGCGAAGCTCGCACGACCATCGCAATCGGAGACTCACTTACCGTAGTTCGTCACAAAAAGCTTTCGCCAGTCATCCCCCTGCTTGAGCTCTAATTGGTAGCTCCAACCATTGTCACTCTTCGTGTAGGTCGCGCGGAAAGTCGTCTTGGCATCCGGCAGCGTGTTCATGACCAGCTTCGTGCCATCGAAGGTGCCCTGTAATTCCTGGGGCTTTGCGGATGTATCGTTGAACCACCAGACTTTGTACATGCCGGAATCCGCGTCATAGCCAATCATGTGAATTGCGAATCCCTTTCCACCGTTGGGCAGAGTCGTGGTCGTTTTTTCCTGGATGAAGCGGCCTCCAATCTCCTCGGTGACGCTGGAGGTTATGTCGGCGGCCATCGTGCCCCCGCCCGGAGTGTTAAAGTTCTGCTTCCCGGTCCAACTTCCGACGATAAAGCTGATGTCTTTGAGTTTTTCAGCGCCTTTGTTGACGTCATGCCCGCCTTGGGCGAAGCCAATCGCTACGAAACAGGCTAACAGTGCAGTTGTGAATATTTTCATAAGAGTCACCTTTGATCTACGTAATTTACCGCGCTTAACCCAACACTAAGAATGGCGACCACAAGGCCAAGCTCAGAAGAGTAAGCTTTTTAGCAACAGGCGGGCATGAGTCCTTTGAACTTAGCCATGGTCGCTCCTCGCTCAAACGAGGGGCGACCTTTTAACTCCCGGCCCAGATCTCACTGTCGTGAAGGATCGGGAACAATCTCCAAGAACACTTTGTCAAAGACCGAAAGAGGGCATTGAACAGGGAGCTAGGAGAACCTTCAATGAAAACTGCCACTGCTTTGCGTCTGGCACTCGCTGCCGGTCTTGCTATACTTGCCGGCGCGGCCCATGCCGTCATCCTCCTTCCGGGAGGGGTAGTCAACCTCTATGGAACAACGCTTGCCAAGCAGCCCAAGCTATTGAGCATTAGCCTCGGCGTGATTCTGCACCCCTTTTCGTTTACGATCGGCAAGACCACCTATACAGGCGCCATCAGCGACCAAGTCGTTTACGAAACCGGGAGCGGCACGATGGATTTTTACTATCGAATCATCATGAATCAGGAGATTCAGAATCCGAGTCTCTTTGTGGAGCGAACCTACTATCCTGGTACCGACCAGAGCGGGATCACAACGGACGTAAACTACCGAACGGATGGCGCCGGCGTTTTCGGTCCTCATCAAGCTGCGAGGTCCAAGAATGGGGTTGCAGTCGACTTCTATTACGGCGGGGTAACCATCGTTCCCGGGTATGCGAACTCATCATATTGGACGCTCATCAGCACGAACGCGAAGTTGTATGATACGAAGGGAATTATCAGGTTTCAGTTTGAAGGCGGTCCCGTGGTAACCCTGACGGGCTGTTATGAACCGGCCTAAGGGGTATTGGTCATTTTTGGTACCCGCGTTTAGAGTCGTTACCGCCCCTGAACTCGATGCTCGCTCCTGAATCGGCGACTTGATATTCGTAGGTTCCCTCCCACTCCCCATTTCCTTCCGAAGTCCCATGTAACTTGACGTTATATCCGACGGTCACACCATTAATATTCCTGTACCAACGAGTGCAATAAACGATGGTACGAGCTACCGGAAATTTGGAGCGGAACTCTTCAGTGCCGCCAGCCCCACCCTTGAACAACGCCTTCTGGAGTGCCATCGGTGCCTTCTCTATCAACTCGGCCCAGGCGCAGCCTCTTGAAACAATGGACTTGTGGGGAACGGAAAGTGGCTTCCACTTGAAGTCCGGCGCGACTGTGATGTCAAAGCGGCCAGTTTGTTGAAGTTTGAGCGCTATTGCTGTAGCTCTCTTGGCGTTTTCAGGAGCAACCAGGCATTCGCAAACTCCCAAGTCGCAATCGCCGCCAGCTCGAATCCCGTGCAATCGAAGCGTGTTGTAAAGCTCATCGGTATCGATCCCTTGCGCGGCCGATGCAATTGGGGTTCCTGTTTCAGGGGGAAGGTATTTCAGGTTCGGAGGAATTAACGGAGCCGGCTTTGGAGCTTGCGACCATATTGTCATTGCCACTGCGGATCCCACTAGTAACGGTCTTACAAACGCCACTTCCATTCCAATACATTGACGTCTCCAGCAGCGGAGTTATTCGAACTCCGCCCAGACTGGGGTGTGATCGGAGGGTTTGTCCATGCTACGCGGCGCGGTGTCGATCTCGCACTTGAAGCACCTATCGGCCATGCTTGGCGAGGCGTAAATGTGGTCGATTCGCCAGCCGAAGTTCTTCGCCACCGAAGTCAAAACCACGAAATCCCAATAGGTGTAATGGCCGGGGCCGGAGGTGAATTTGCGAAAGCAGTCGGTCAAGCCCAGATCAACAATGTCCGCCAAAAGTTTGAACTCAAGGGGATGGTGGCCCACGCCGCCCAAGAACCGGGGCGAGTTGTACACGTCGTTGGGCGTGGGCGCGATGTTGATATCACCGAGCCAGATCAGATCGCTAGGCAGGAAGTCGCCGATAAGACCGCGTATGCGGCTGAGCCAGCGCAGTTTGTATTCCCATTTGTCGGTTCCAACCGCGGTGCCGTTCGGGACGTAGGTGTTCAGGATGGTCACGCCGTCCAGTTCGCCGCTTATGATGCGGGCATCCTCCGGAAACAGTGGATCGCCCATGCCGATTTTCACGTTCATCAGAGGTTCGCGGCTCGCGATGGCTACGCCGTTAGTGCCTTTTTGGCCGTTGAAGACCACGTGGTAGCCGATGTCTTCAAAGTCGCTAACCGGAAATTTGTCGTTGTCGACCTTGGTTTCCTGCATGGCAAGGACGTCGGGCTCGTTTTCGGCGAGCCAGTCTAATACGATCGGCATTCGAACGCGAACGGAGTTGACGTTGTAGGTGGCGATCTTCATGGGGCCTTGGATTCCAGCTTTTCTCTCGTTGCTTTAAGTTGAGCGATCAACTCCTGCTGGCCCGCCGTCGTCGTCATGTCGCTTCGGGTTCGTTCCACTACCGCTCGTAGGGCATCGCAAGTTCGGCGGAGACCGCCGGTCATAGAATCTGCAAAGTCAAAGGTAATCAAGTCATCGTAGATCGATTCCATCTGGGCGAGAATCGCCTCCGCTTCCGCCATGCGGCCCTTTCGCATCTCGTCCAACGCAAATCTCCTGCACTCGCTGGCGGCCTCTCCCATGCCGTTCAGGTAGCTCATCATCAAAGTCGTGAGTTCATCCGGCTTGGGATATGGCTCGCCCTTCACAATCGCCAAGACCGCGGCGGCTTCCACCATTTCTTTCTCCGAATCGTGCAGATAGCCCGCGTAAAACAGCTCCCCATAAGGCTCCAGGGCTTCGCGCGCTTCTTTGGATATCCGCTTCGCATCGTCAAGCAGCTTGGCAGCCTCTTCAAACTGATGCCTGTGGATGTGCCGGATGCAACGGGCGGATGTCTGTGTGAGCTGGCGAGTCTTGGCGAGGCCGGATTCGCGGGCAGCATGCATTTCTTGAGCGCGGACCTTGAGCGCGATCACGGTTTCGTCCCAACCGGTCGATTTTTCGTTTCAACGAATTACTCCTTTTTCTGCAAGGCTGACCCAGCGGTTCGAGTCGCCAATAATGAGGTGGTCGAGCAAGCGGATATCGAGCAGTTTGCCAACTTCCACCAGCTTGAGCGTCGCGTCGATGTCCTCCGGGCTCGGTTCCGGATCGCCGGATGGATGGTTATGAGCCACGATGATGGACGCCGCCCCTTCCCTTAGGGCAGCGCGGTAAATCTCCCGCGCGCCCACAACGGACATGCTGAGCGTGCCCTTGTGGATGTCTTCATGGCGGATGACCTGGTTCTTGACATCCAGAAAGATCACGCAGAAGAGCTCCTGCTTTAGCCCCCGAAGGTGGGATAGAAGCCGAACTGCGTCCGCCTTGTTGTTGACGACATCCAGGTCATTTGGCGTAGTGGAGACGGTGCGGCGCCCGAGTTCCATCAGTGCTTGGGCGCGTAGGACTTCGAAGTCTTCCAATCCGGCGAACTCCTTGAGATCATTGTTGCTGATCTCGCCAAGCTGGGCGATGTTGGAGAACTTGCGCATGACCGCTCGAGCCATCGCTTCGGACTCAACCGCGTCTTCTTCGCGACGGGAGAAGCCGATCGCGATCAGGTCCAGCGGCGAAGCTGCCGCCACACCGGAGGATTTCACACGGCTTACGCAAGAGTCTGCTCTCGTAGGCACGGGAGCATTTTACGCTACAAGATGGACCTTCGGAATCTTTCGTCTATCCCGAGGCGCGGAGTTTCGCCCTTACAGGGCTCTCGGAGTTTGGGGCATGAAATTACCAGGGATTCGCCCTTCGCTCAGCTCTTCTCGCCCCGTTGGGGCTACCTGGGAGTCGGCAAAAACCCAAGCCGGCTGCTGTGCTTGCGATTGCCTTCCGAGCGCATGTCTTACCCGAATTCGAGCTTAAACCGGCGTCGCATCGACCCAGACGCCATCTTCCTTCAGAAGGTTCACCAACTCCTCCACGCCTTTCTCCTGAGGGATGTTATTCTTCACTACTACCTTCTTCCTGTAAAGGGTGATCATGCCGCCCGCTTTGCCCACGTAGCCGTAATCGGCGTCGGCCATTTCGCCGGGGCCGTTCACGATGCAGCCCATGACCGCGATGTCCAACCCCACCAGGTGCTTGGTGGCTTCCCTAACCTGGTTCAGAACTACCGGGAGTTGGAACTTGGTCCTCCCGCAGGATGGGCAGGCGATGTATTCGACCTTGGTTTTTCTGAGTCCAAGCGCCTGGAGGATGTCGTAGCACACGGGGATCTCGTTCACGGGATCTTCGGAAAGTGAGACGCGAATCGTGTCGCCGATGCCCTCCATGAGCATTGTGGCGATTCCGGCGGTGGATTTTACGCGGGCATACTCGCCGTCACCGGCTTCGGTCACTCCAAGATGAAGAGGGTAGTTCATGCCCTCCTGATCCATTCGCTTTACCATCAATCGGTTTGCGGAAATCATGATCGGCACCCGCGAAGCCTTGGCCGAAATGTTAAGGTTTTGGAAGTCGTGCTTTTCACAAATCCGCAGATACTCCATTGCGGACTCGACCATTCCTTCCGGAGTGTCGCCGTAGGTAACCAGCATGCGCTCGGCAAGCGAACCGTGGTTTACGCCAATCCGCATGGAGATATTTCGCGCCTTGCAAGCCTCGATCACGGGCAGGAAACTGTCCTCGATCGCAATTCGCTCCTCCTCATGCTCCTGGGGCGTGTACTCCTCTTTGTTCGTGGTTTTGCGGAAAACGAACAGCCCTGGATTAACACGGACCTCGTCCACGTGTTTAGCCGCCTCCACCGCGATATCGGTTCCTTGGTGGTGGACATCGGCGGTAAGCGGCACAATCCCGTAGCGCTCGATCACTTTCGCCCTGATTTCATCAAGGCATTGGGCTTCGCCTAAAGTGGGGGTGGTCACCCG
Organism: uncultured archaeon; assembly: GCA_963829965.1. Lineage (GTDB taxonomy): Bacteria > Armatimonadota > Fimbriimonadia > Fimbriimonadales > Fimbriimonadaceae > DASXZH01. Next base: position 92,809 of record CAWHLK010000027.1, read on the forward strand.
AACCAGTTCGCAACCAACTTTGTGCAGCTCGATGATCTGCTCGACGCATGCCTCGATGTTCCGAGTCTCTTCGGTAATCATCGATTGGACCATCACCGGCCTGCCTCCGCCCATCACCAGGTTGCCGATGGGGATAGGACGGGTTCTGCGGCGCGGATAAGCGACCTCCGGAGTGAGAGCCTGCATCAAGGTTGCCATGGGTGAATTGTACCGGTCCGGCGAGTTGACGCGGGACTCGAAGAGGGTGAACTGTGAACTGTGAACTGTGAACTGTGAACTGTGAACTGTGAACTGTGAACTGTAAACGGGTAAACGGGTAAACGGGTAAACGGGTAAACGGGTAAACGGGTAAACGGGTAAACGGGTAAACGGGTAAACGGGTAAACGGGTAAACGGGTAAACGGGTAAACGGGTAAACGGGTAAACGGGTAAACGGGTAAACGGGTAAACGGGCGGGACGCCGCTTACCAATGTGAGGATTCAACGTTGTTTACTTTGTTTACAGCGAAGCGGCTTACAAGCGGAGCGGTTTACAGCGAAGCGCTTTACGGCGCGAAGCGCCCTGTTTACAGCGAAGCGGTTTACGGCGCGAAGCGCCATGTTTACAAGCGAAGCTGTTTACGTTCCTTACAGCGAGGCGATTCGCATCCTCGAAGGCCCTTTCCGCGTCATAGTTGCATGGCTGATGACAAAAGCACTCCGATTCCTCAAACCCTAGACCAGATAAGAAAGACCCACAAACCTTTACGGGACATTAACAAGGAACATCGAGACTCCCTCGGGCCCATGGACAGGCTTGCGGTTATGATTACCGAGAAGGTTGGAACGATGGGGTTCTTCCTGATTATTCTGTCCTGGACGGCTCTCTGGTGCGGCTATAACATCCTTGCGTCCGAAGTCCCAAAGCTCCACTGGCCCGCGTTTGATCCGTTCCCTGCTTTCGTGGCTTATTTGCTCATCAGCAACGTCATTCAGATACTGCTAATGCCCCTCATCATGGTTGGGCAAAATATTCAGGGAGCGCATTCCGAACTCAGGGCGGAGAACGATTACGAGGTGAACGTTAAGGCCGAGGAAGAGGTTGAAGCCATTTTAAAGCATCTTGAGATGCAGAACGCGATGCTGCTGTGTCTTGCCGAAAAACAGGGAATCCAGCAAGAGGCGATCATGGCCCAACTTAAGATGAGCGCCAAGAATTCTAGAATTGGGTTCCAAATGCTGCCTGCGCTTTGAAGCGCATGTGAGACCCTGCAGTCGAAATCCGCTACTGATTTGCTCACGCCGAACCTAAAAACTTGTCCATCCGCTTCAAAAATGCTTTATACTGATAAGGTCATTTTAGCGGGGGTCCCATCACTTATTCCATGAGCTTAAGGAACATTGCTCTCTTTGTCGCCGTCGGCGTCTTTTCCACTTTTTCGGCCGTATCCTTGTCCCAACCATTTTGGGGGCAATATGGCCGAAATGCGCAGCACACAGGAATGGTGGTCGGAGGCATCCAGGCGCAGAACGCGGTTCTCTGGCAAACTCCCGTCGATCTTCAGCCTCCGTACAGCGGCACGGACCTGCTGATCCACTACGGCAGCCCTCTGATCGCTGGAGGCGGCACCGTTGTGATCCCGGTTAGAACCGGACCAAACAGCACTTGGCCTACGGTCGGAGACACCTATCAAATCGAAGGCAGAAGCGCGGGGACCGGGAGCCTTGTTTACACTATCTCGACCGACTTTACAGACTGGATGCCCCATGACTGGACTCCCGATCTCAGTCCAGCGATCGATTACAAGGACCGACTTTACATTCCCGCGGCGGGCGGTACCGTTTTGCAGGTTTCTAATGCGGACTCGCCAAATGCCACGGTTACCCGGCTGAGCTTTTACGGGCTTAACCAATACAACGAGAACTCGATAGCCTACAACGCCAACGTACAGATCTGCACGCCAATAACGGTTGACACTCAGAATAATGTCTACTTCGGCTTTTACGTGGCGAGCGGATTTGGCGCAGGACAAGGTAACGCCAGCGGCCTCATGAGCGGCATTGCCCGAATTTCTTCGACTGGAGTTGGGACTTGGGTTTCCGCGGACAGCGTTGCGGGAACAACGGGCAACGAGGTGGCGACGAACTCTGCACTCGCCGTCAGCAACAACGGCCAGGACGTCTATGCGGCAGTGAAGCAAGCAGGAGTAAACAACTACGACAATCCCGAGCTTCTGGAACTTAACAGCACAACGCTCAGCGCGGTGGGCGTCGCTGCTTTGGCCGGTCCAACCGCTTCCAACGGCGACACGGTTTTCGCCTACATTCTGGATGACGGCACTGCCAGTCCCACCATTGGCCCGGACGGGGACGTTTATTTCGGGATTTGGTATTCGATTATTGCTCGCGGCTTCATGCTGCACTACTCAGGGGATCTTACGGTCACCAAGACTCCGGGCGCCTTCGGCTGGGACGATACTTCAGCAATCGTGCCTGCCTCGGCAGTTCCAGGCTATACCGGGACATCGAAGTATTTGATCCTTACCAAATACAACAACTACGGCGACGCGGGCGTAGGCGGCAATGGCGAGAACGAAATCGCGCTCCTTGACCCGAACAGCACCGAGATTTGGAGTGCTCAATACGATCCCACCTATACCGGCACAGAGGACACCGACCAGTTCGTTACGATGAACGAGGTTCAGACTCTTTTGGGCCTCACGCTCAACACGGCCGAGAACCTGCCCGGCGTCCGCGAATGGTGCATCAACATGGCCGCCATTGACGTTACCGGCAAGTCGGCGGTCGTCAATAGCGAAGACGGTCATTCCTACCGATGGAACTTCGCGACCGGGACGGTAACGGGCAACCTGAATCTCGAGCCCCCGACCGGCGAAGCTTATACGATGACCATCTCGGGCCCGGATGGCTTATCCTACGCGATTAACAACGCGACGCTGTTCGCAATGTGGGACGGCGCGCAGCCCACGTCCCTTACGAGTGTCGACCAAACGATCATCGGTGGAAATCACACGGATTGCACGCTTGAGCTTTCGACGGCTGCAACCGGGCCGGGCGCAACGATTCAGCTAACGAGCAGCAACCCGAACGTGACGGTGCCCGCAACAGTTCGCTTGCCCGCCGGCCAATCCAGCATCACCTTTGGAGTTAACAGCGTTCCTGTGGATGGTGATGAAAGCGCGACGATCACGGCTACCAGATATGGCAAGTCGGTGTCGACACAACTGACCCTGTCCTCTTCCGCGCTCTTTGCGCTCACGCTCTCGCCGGCCGTCCTTTATGGCGGCCAATCCGGTAACGGCATCCTTTATTTGAGCGGCGCCTCGCCAAGCACGGGACGTGGAGTTACCCTTTCTTGCACGGTTCCCTCGATCACCCTGAGCACCAAGAGTTTCCGGATCTCAGGTGGCAAAGATTCCGCGACGTTCACCTACACTGCGAAGCCAGCCAATGCCGATGAAGTTGGGCAAATCGTTGCCACATTGGATGACGGCTCAACCATTTCCACTTCAGTTACGGATCATGGGCCTCTTCTGACCGGCTTGTCGCTCTCGCCAACTGTGGTCGTCGGTGGCCAAGCCGTCAAGCTCACGGTTTCGACCCAATACTCAATTCCTGCGGGCGGAGTTGAAGTCGCCATGGACTATTCGGCTCATAGCTACGGTCCAGGCGTGATTGAAGTCGGTCCTGGGAGCGATTCAAGTGTCATAATTCACACGACCCCCGCACCCGGAGGATCCTATCCCGAAAAGATAACCGCTTCACTGGACGGTGTCACAAAAACCGCTGAGATTGTGGTGGTACCACAGGCGTCTTTGAGCAAGCTGAGCCTCAGTGGGGGCAGCGTCTACATGACGGGCGGAGTGACCGGCACGGTGGCTCTCGCATCGGCAGCCACCGCTAACACCGAAGTAGGAGTCACGAGCAGCGATTCGGACCTTATTGTTTCCTACAACCCGGTCGTTCTCAAAGGGCAAGCCACGGCGCAGTTCAAAGTAGTGGCTGCGGCACTCTCGACGGACGCCGACCATGTTTCCACGCTGACAGCATCTCTAGGCGACAAATCGCTGACTGCGACGGTGGTCATCGAACCGATCGTTGTGACAAAATTTGGAATCACTTCCGCGACACTTCATGCGGGGCAATCGGCCACGCTGGCAATATCGACCTCACACGCGGCGAGCAACTTCGACCTTGCCGTTGCACTGAAGTCTTCCAGCGCGACGTTGCTGAAGGTTCCGGCAGATGCGATGGTTCCCACCGGCGCGGCCTACACGACGGTTACGGTTAAGGCCGCATCCACCGTCGTAGGAACCAACAAGGTTACGATCTCGGCCACGCTAGGTGGAAGGACCGTCACCGAAGTCGTTACCGTAGAGCCCTAACGCATGAGTAGAAAGGCGGGCAGCCAAAATGGCTGCCCGCCTTTTTCTTTTTGTCCCGATCTAAAATCCAGTATGCACAGGCAACCGGAAATTCTTGAAGCGGCCCCCCATCAGATGGATGCAGTCCGCAGTTTGTTTCGCGAGTACGAGGCTTGGCTTGAAATCGACTTGTGCTTTCAAGGTTTTGAGGAAGAGCTGGCTGGGCTGCCGGGCTATTACAGCCCGCCGAGAGGCTTCATTTTGTTGGCGGTTGCCGAAGAACCGGTTGGGTGCATCGCTTTGAGACCGATTAGCGAGGAAGTGTGCGAGATGAAACGGCTCTTTGTCACCTCGCCCTATCGGGGCACAGGACTTGGCAGACGCCTCGCTGAAGCATGCGTCGCTGGGGCGGTTTCCCGTGCATACCATTCCATGAAGCTGGACACACTCAAGCGGCTCACGCCGGCAATTAGCCTTTACCGCTCGTTGGGATTTCATGAGTGTGAGGCCTATTACGCAAACCCGCACGAGGTTCTCTACATGGAGAAAGCGCTGGCCGAGCGGTAAACTGTGGACCATGTCCGTCGAGATCCTGATGCCCGAATTGGGCGAGTCCGTGCATGAGGGAACGGTAAGCCGCTGGCTTAAAAAGGAAGGGGATTTCGTCAAAGAGGACGAGCCAATTGTTGAAATCATGACCGATAAGGTCAATACGGAGTTGCCCTCGCCGGCAACCGGAGTCCTTTCCAAGATTCTGATACAGGAGGGGGATCTCGTGGAGGTATTCCACGCTATGGGCGTGATCGAAGAATCCTCTTCCGCCCCGGCACCGAAGAAGCCCGACGCGGCCGCGCCTCCCGCCGAAGCGAAGACCAAGGCCCCAAAACCGGAGCCCACCCCGGCTCCCACCACTCCGGTCCAAAACGGAGCTAGAAGGTGGTACACACCGGTCGTTCGAGCGATGGCAAAGAAGCACGGAATCAGCGATGATCAGCTTGCCAGCATCACAGGAACCGGTGAAGGAGGGCGCGTCTCGAAAAGCGACCTTACCCAATACATCGAGCAGGGTGCGAGAATCGCACCCCAGGCACCCGCCTTCGCTCCCATTGTTGAAAAACCGACTGCGTCCCTCACGCCGGGCACAGACCAAGAAGTTGTTCAGCTCACCGGCTTGCGCAAGATGATCGCAGACGCGATGGTCCGCTCGGCCGCCGTCCCCACGGTGAGCACGGTCACCCAAGTCGACGTGACGGCCATGGTCAGATTCAGAGAGCAGAACAAGGAAAGTTTTCAAGATCAGTTCGGCGTGAAGCTCACTTACACGCCGTTTTTCCTCAAGGCCTTGAGTCAAGCACTTACGGAGTTCCCCATGGTGAACGCCAGCCTTCAGCCGGACAACACGATCGTCAAGTCGAAAGGCATCCATATCGGCGTTGCGGTTGCACTGGGATCGAAGGGCGACGAAGGTCTCATCGTTCCCGTCATTCGAGATTGCCAGTCGAAGTCCCTTGTTGAGATCGCGAAGGACCTCGATCTCATTGCGAAGAAAGCGAGAAGCAATACGCTCGACGTTAACGACGTGAAGGGAGGGACATTTACGCTCACCAATCCCGGGACCTATGGCGCCCTCTTTGGAACTCCCATGATCAACGCGCCTCAGGCCGGCATCTTGGGAACTTATGCGATTCAGAAGTTGCCGGTGATTGTGGACGACATGATCGCGATCCGATCGATCATGCACCTGGTGCTGACCTACGACCACAGAATCGTAGACGGGCTTCTGGCGGGCAGGTTTTTGGCAGCGGTCAGGGACACGCTGCAGAAGTTCGACTTCTTCAAGTAGGAGCTTCTGAACAGGCGATCGCAAAACCTGTATACGTGCCTGATCAGCTAATTCCGGGCCCCGCGTGTTACGCCGCTTTGCTGGACAGAAACACTCGTACAGACTCTTGGAAGGTGCGCGTCACGGCAGTCGCTTCCTTGACGAGTCCAGCCACTTCATTGCCCTTGGCAGCATCCTTCTCGACCTTTTCCCACGCAGACGCTACCAGAGTGCTTCCCACAGTGCGGCTCATGCCTTTAATGGAATGTGCGATTTTGGAGATTTCCTCGAGATCTCCATCGGATAGTGCGGTGCCAACTCGCTCAACGGCTGCCTCGGAGTCTCGCAAATAGTCGTTCAAAATCTCTCGGAAGAACGCCTCTTCGTCGTCATCGGCTTTAGCTTCGCTTGAAAGGGATCGACTCGGGACTGCAGGCTCGGCTTCCTCCAGTTTTCGCAGGCGTTCCAACACGCGAATTAGCTCCTCTCGCCGAATGGGCTTGCTCACATAGTCATCCATACCAACCGCGAGGCACTTTTCACGGTCTCCGGACATTGCGTGTGCGGTCAGAGCAATAATGGGCGTGTGCGTCCCAATGCTTTCTTCGATGGACCGAATGGCCACGGTGGCCTCAAAGCCGTCCATGACCGGCATTTGAAGATCCATAAAAATGACGTCGTACTGGTTCTCGCGGAACATCTGCAACGCATTCCGTCCGTTTTCCGCTGCGTCCACTTCACAGCCGTGGCGCTCGAACATGCGGGTCGCAACCTTGCGGTTAATCAGATTGTCCTCAACCAAGAGCACTCGTACGTTGAGCTTTTCGATCGATTCTTCCACGATCTTGTGGGAAACGACCTGGCCGCCATCGCCGGGTTTCAATACTTGAATCAATGCGTTGTACAACACGGATTGCCTCACCGGCTTCGTGAGACAAAGGGAAAGACCGGCGTTTCGCATCTCGCGGTAGGAAATGATTTCCCCGACGGACGAGAGCATAATCATCGGAGCGCCGGGGTTCAGCTCACGCTCCAAAATGAGATTTGCCAACTGTAGACCATCCATATCCGGCATTTGGCAATCGAGAATAAGGATATCGTAGTGTGCCCCACCTTCTAGGATTCGAATCGTTTCCGCCGGAGTTGCCGCTTCTTCCGGCGCCAAGCCCCAATTGCCCAACAACTTCATGAGCATCTTGCGGTTCGTCTCGTTGTCATCGACAATGAGCGCTTTCGACCCCAGTAAGGATGGTAATGCGGTTTCGACCGGACTGTTCAGGTGATCCTCTTCGATCTCAAGCGGAAGCTCAACCCAGAAGCAGCTTCCCTTGCCCTCCTCGCTCTCCATGCCCACGTTTCCTCCCATGAGTTGGGCAAGCTGGCGAACAATGGCGAGTCCCAGGCCCGTTCCGCCGTAACGGCGGGTGGTTGAGCCATCCGCCTGGGTGAAGCTGTCGAAAATAGCCCCATGCCTTTCTCTTCGAATGCCGACGCCGGTATCCCGAACCGAAATCCGCACCCAGTTTGTTTTCTGGTGGCCCGCGCACGCTTCAGCTCGAACAACCACTTCTCCTGTCTCCGTGAACTTGATCGCGTTGCTAATCAGGTTTGTGACGATCTGCTTGATGCGGATGCCATCGCCAAACCTGTGTCTTGGGAGCCCGTAGGGCACGTCCACCAGTATCTCGAGGTTCTTGTCATAAGCTTTTTTGGCAAATAGCCCGCCGCATTCCTCAATGATCTGCCTGAGATCGATCTCGGAAACGTCCACGCTGAGCTTGCCGGCCTCGATCTTCGAAAAATCGAGGATGTCGTCGATGATATGCATCAGCGCATCCGCGCTATCCAGAATCGTCGTCGCGTAGTCGCGCTGCTCTTCGTTCATGGCCGTGCCTAGCAGAAGCTCGGTCATTCCGATTACGCCGTTCATCGGAGTGCGAATCTCGTGACTCATGTTTGCGAGGAACTCCGATTTTAGTTGTGATGCCTCCATTGCGGATTCCCTTGCCTGAATCAGCTCTTCGACGACGCGCCTGCGATCGGTAACGTCATGCACAGTGTTGACGATCCTAACTGGATTTCCTAGAGAGTCAAATTCGGGCGCAGCAATTATGTGCACGTACCTGGTCTCCCCACCATGGTGGGGGCCCAGACGCACGTCGCATTCGAAGGGACGTCCCGAGTCGGCCGCCTCGGCCACTTTGGCGGCAAGTACTGGATAGTCGTCAGGATGGATGAGCTCCGCGTACTGTTCGTCTGAAGGAGGCTCGGTTCCAAGTGGCCAGCCATAGATCCTGTAGGTTTCGTCAGTCCAGTGGCTCCGCTTGGCAGCGATGTCATAGACCGAGCTTCCAATATGGGCGAGGCGTTGCGCTTCCGCCAAGCGGGATTCGCTGACTTTCAATTGTTCCTGTTCGGCCTTGCGCTCGGTGATATCCGATTCGATCGCGATATACGCGGTGACTGCCCCGGTCTTATCCCGCAGAGGCGTGATGGAAGTCCAAACCCAATAGGGCTTTCCTTGCTTGGTGTAATTGATGATTTCGCATTCGATCGGCTGTTCTTTTCGAAGCGCTTCTTGAATCTGCGCCGAAGTTTCGGCGCTGGTTTCCTGCCCGTGGATCAAGTCTTTGGGCCTTTGCCCTACGGACTCCTCAAATGAGTATCCCGTAATTCTCGTCCAGCCATCGTTGATCCAGGTGATGAAGCCCTCGGGCCCCACCATACTGACGCCATACTGAGTCTGCTGGGCAACAAGCGCTAGCCTGCTCAGCTCTTCTTCGTTCTTTTTACGCTCGGTGATGTCGCGGGCGACGCCTCTCCATCCGCAGGGGTTGCCCTCGGAGTCATCAATGCAAACCCCGCTCTTCTCGATCCAAGCCCATTCTCCGGTCTTCCTTCTGATCTGATGGACGACATTCTTGAACTGCTTGCCCCCAGCAATCTGCTCCATATAAGTCGCGAGAATCTGGTCCTGTTTGTCCTCGGGTAGGAACTCGTTGACGCTCTTCCCAACCATTTCTGCCGGTTCATAGCCGAGGATCTCGACGACTCTCCCGGTGAGAAATGTGTAGATGTTGTCCTTGTCCACTTCCCAAACATATTCGTCCGAGTTTTCGGCAACGTCTCTGAATCGCCTCTCGCTCTCGGAAAGGCCCCTTTCTGCGGCTTTCCGACTCGTGATGTCAAACATCGCTCCATCAAGGTAAAGGGCGCCAGTGAGGTCATCTTGCGTAACCTTGCAACTCTCTTGAACCCACAAGATCTCGCGGACGCGCGTAAATATCCTATATTCGATCGTGTAGCCGCTCAGTTCTCTACAGGCCCTTTGGCCGGACTCCAAGACAAGATCGTAATCGTCAGGGTGAACCAGGTCTACGAACTGGATACCGCCATCTTTTTGGAATTCTTCGGCGGTGTATCCAAGCATGGACTCGACGTTTTCGCTAAGGAACTCTATCTTCCAGTCCTGATCTCCCCGGGCCCTAAAAATGACGCCCGGAATATTCGAGATCAGAGACCGAAACATTTTCTGGCTGGCGTCAATCGTTTCTTCGGCTATGCGCGATGCAGCTGCATGTTGCTCTTCTTCCGTTGTGTCTTCGAGAATAAAACAGTAGTAAGGACTTGCGGCGTCTTTGCTGTCAACCGGCGTGATCGTCGTCTTCCGGCAGCGCTCTTGACCGTTCACCATGCGGCAATACTCATAACGAGCGCTCCCCCCGGAGCGTCTGGTGCTCGCCGCCTTGTTAATGAAAAGAGCGATGATGTCGGGCGCCAGCCCTACTTCGCTCGCTTTCTTGCCGATCATTTCTTCAACGCTACGGTTGCATGCAGCGGCCACGGCCTCATTGACCGCGTGAAAGACGAAGTCCTCCTCAAGAATCTCCGCGACGCCCATCCCCATGGGCGCGCAGTCAAAAAATCGCGCAAGAATACCGCCGTCGTCTACCATCGCGTGCTCTATTAGTTATTCGGCAATATTGCTTGCTACTTATAGATTGCGCATGCCGATAATAAGATCGAGAGTGGAGCTACAAAGTCTAGCCATTAAAATTGCGCGCAGTGAGAACCTGGCGTTGCCGCCCGAGGTGGTCAAGGAAGTTCTCAAGGCCATCGGTTCCGATGATGCATCCGGAAGGGCCATCGAGAAGCTGATCGAAAGAGATTCTGCCATTACGGCAAAGGTCCTTCGAGCAGCCAACTCGGCCTATTACGGCTGCACGAATATTCCGACCGTCGGACGAGCCATCAGCGTGCTGGGCCTGAATACGGTCAGGTCACTAATTGTCAGCATTTCGTTTGGCCAAATGATGTCTGGCCGCGGACACGCCAAGTCTTTTGACAAAATGGCCTGTTGGCGTCATAGCCTTGCGGTTGCCACGGCTGCCCGAATCATCGGCAAAATGAAAATGCCGATGAAGGCTGAGGAACTGTATGCGGCAGGAATTCTCCATGACGTGGGGCTCCTTGTTCTCGACCGATTTTGCCCCGAAGAACTGGATGCGGCAATTCGCACCTCGTTCGATAAGCACATCACTCTGCACGAGGCAGAGACCCGCGTTTTTGGATTCGACCACGCGGCAGTCGGCGCGCTTTTGGCCGAGAAATGGAGTCTTCCACCGGTTATTTCGGAAGCCGTCCAGTTTCACGCAGACCCGCTTGGAAGTACCGAGCAGGTTTTGCCCACCTGCATCGTGACAACCGCCGACCAACTGGCTGATCAGTTCGGCTTCGCCAACAACTCACCTAGCGGCCTCTATTCCGTGCCGCCCCTGGTGGAACAGGAAGTTGGGTTGCCTCTGGAACAACTGGTGATAGTGGGACAGGTGATGGTTAACGAAGTGATGCAGGCTCAGCGATCCTTCAATATGGCCGCCTAACCCGGCGGCCTCTCAAGTAAAATCCTCCGGTAACAAGGGTTTTTATGAGCACCGATTGGGTTTCACTGAATGTCTCGGACGGATCCGAGATGCGAGCATACGTTGCCAAGCCTGACGAATGGAACGGCTTTGGCCTTCTCGTTTTTCAAGAAGCGTTTGGAGTGAATGCGCATATTCGGGACATCACGGAGCGCTATGCGAAACTTGGCTTTTTAGCCGCCGCGCCCGAGCTTTTTCACCGCACAGGACCCGGATTTGAAGGAAGCTACGGGGATTTTGGGGCGGTTATGCCTCATTATCAAGCGCTTACCGACGAAGGGTTGGCCGCGGATTTCAATGCCACCTACGATTATCTTTTGTCTCAAGGGGCATCCAAGTGTGCGTGCATTGGTTACTGCTTGGGCGGAAAGGCCTCTTTCCTGGCCGCAGCGACCTTGCCTCTGGCATGCGCGGTTTCCTACTACGGCGGCGGCATAGCTCCGAACGAGCGCAGCGCAGGTTTGCTAGGCCGGGCTCCGGATATTAGTTGTCCAATTTTGCTGTTCTGGGGTGGGCTTGATACTCACATCCCACCGGAGCACTATCACGCGGTTGAAGCGTCTCTAAGGGAAGCCGGAAAGGAATATATTCAGGTTGTGATCTCGGACGCGGAGCACGGCTTTAACTGCGATTCGAGGCCAAGCTATAACGCCACCGCTTCCGCAGAAGCGCTTGCCTTGGTCAAGTCCTTCTTTGAAGCGCATTTGAGGTAGGTTGGGTTCTAGGTTCTAGGTTCTAGGTTCTAGGTTTTAGGTTTTAGGTTTTAGGTTTTAGGTTTTAGGTGTTGGTGGCGGGCTGAGGTGACGAGTTTCACCTTTATTAACTCGAAAGGTTGAATTCCGGCTTAAAATTGGACCGGACCATGAACGCCAGTTTTCTCTCACTGGCCGAGCATTGCGCCGGCGGTCGTCCCTCTCAGTCTCCCTCACCCTTCGACTTCGCTCAGGGCCATCGGAAGTGGTCTCCGCAATTTAGGAATCAGCCGTTTCGCGTCCGTCGGCGGTTTTGCGCCCCAACACAAATTAGGTCCTTTTCCTAACAAAGCAACGTATGGTTTCTTTGAAAGTTTGCGCATAATGTGAGATTAAGGAATTGAAGAACTCCTGGCCTTTCCGGTGTTTTGTTGGGACGCTGCTTCCGCTGATCATGCTGGTCGGTGGGGCGATGCACCATCATGACACCGAAGAGTCTGAAGAGAACTGCGTTATCTGCTCGACTGGCGGCGTGGATCGCAAACGAGACAATGCGGTTCCTTCCGAGCTCGAACTTACGGTGGATGGCGGCCGAGGCAAACCCGGACTCCCCATTTATTTCCGCCAAGCCGGCAGCAGTTCTTCATCAACTCCCAGCGCGGCAATCCTGAACGCCCAGTTCCAGATCGCCGCTTCTGGGCCTTCGCTGGATCTGGTGGACTCCGCGTCTTCCAGTCCGCGCAATCTCTGGCTGTATGCTTCGGCGCCCGCGCACCGTGGGCCGCCGCGTGAATACTCTCCTCGCGCTCCTCCTTGCCAGGCGTAGTCCGCAGTGTGGGTTTTTGACCCTTCCTGTGTGAACGCCTGTTTCTGTCTTTCTACCTGGCCTTAAGTGCGCTTGCCTGTCTTGGCACTCGCTGTTAATTCGCAGGTCGCGTCCACCGTTTCGCGGTTGCGCGAGACGGCATTTGCAAGGAGATTGGATCAATATGTATGCAAGCCGTTTTAGGCTGAGCAAGCGCTTCGTCGCTTTCTCGCTAATCACGATGCTTTCCGTAGCGTCGGCTTTCGCCGACGTGGTTGGAAGGCTCCGAATCATTGTCAAAAACGCAGATGACGAGAAGGTAATCGCCAAGGCGACCGTAGTTCTCGAAGACTCCGCCAACGTTCACCCCAAGTTAACGTTCACTACCGGCGCCGACGGCACGGTTACCACCGACCCGCTTGAGGCACGAGCGTGGCACATTACATCGTCGGCCACGGACTTCGAGGAGGACAAACGGGACTTCACGGTCGTTCGTGACACTACTACCGACGTTGAGATTCTGTTGGATCCGATTAAGGAAAAGACCATTACTATCAAAGGGCAGCGGAGCATTGTCAAGACAACGGACACGACCAACTCCACAACAAGGGACAAGAACTTTGCGAACGAGTTTCCCGCTCAAGGCGGGAACCCCCAAAGCCTGCAAAAGGAGTTGGTCACCGCCCCTGGAATGGTTCTTGACTCCAACGGCCAGGTTCATCCTGGCGGCGAACACAACGCCACAACCCTCTACTTTAATGGCGTGCAGATGACGGGCGCGTTTCAAGGTCGATTTGGCCAAATACTGAGCGGGACCGCAGTCCAGAGCCTTGATATCCAAACCGGCGGATTCGCGCCGGAGTACGGCAGCGAAGCTGCCGCAATTATCAACGTGAATCTAAGGGCGGGCACGCTCACTCCGTTCGCGAGCTATGAAACCCAGTTCGGCTCCTACAGTTCAGTCTTCGACGACTTCCAATTCGGGGGCCAAGTGGGTGGAGAGTATGGCGAACCGCTGAACAGTGGGCTTCGGGCCCGAAGGTTGGCATACTTCGTTGATCTGTCTGCGCACCAGACCGCCGACTCCACCGAGCCGCCACAGCCAACTCCGCAAACGGCCCACAATTTCGGCAACTCTTACACGGGTATCGCGAATTTCGATTACCACGCTTCGAATAAGGACACGCTCTCCTTCTTCGTTGCCGATAACCCGGCCAACAACGAATTGCCGGACCGCACTGGTCTGCCGGATATGTACGCGCCTTACGGCCAAGGCTTTGGGTTCAATGGTTGGCGCGATGCGAATGGCGCCGTTGCCACGAATCAAGTCGGCGCGGTGGGTACGGCTGGTTCATTGGGAAGCGGCGTAGTTAAGGGATTGGAATCTCAATACGCCGAGGGCCAATCGGACAATCAGCAGGACCACAACGAGTTCGGCGTCTTGACTTGGCGGAAGGAAATCAGCTCGCAGTGGACCAGTTTGTTGTCGTTTGCCCTCACGCATGCGGGGATCGACACTACCAACCTAAACCCACAAGTGGGGAGTCTTTTCTACAACATGGCCGATCCGGGCTCAGGTGGCAGCTTGCCAACCGACAACTCCATCGAATACAACCCGACGATTCACCGGAACGAGCACGATGCCGAGATTACGGGAAGCGCAACCTCATCGCAGTCGGCTCACACCTTTAAATCAGGCTTCGTGTTCGACCAGCAGAACGGGGAAGAGAACTATCAACTCATTCCCCAAAGTCAAATGGCGATGGACTTCCTCGCTAACCAGGCCATAACCTTTGGTCAGCCAAGCCTTCTTCCTGCCGGGCACTACACTGGTGCGACCGACGTTTACGGTGACCCAGTTTACTTGGCCAATGCGGGCGCAACCTCGCCGACAGAATACGTCCAAAAGAAGGGGCATTACGCCGCCGCTTATGCTCAAGACACCTGGAAGGTCACGAAGAAGCTAACGTTCAACTACGGGCTCCGCTTCGACAACTACGACCAGACGCAGAACAGCGTTGTGGCCGGCGTTTCCGGATCGCAGAGCGTGAACAAGAGCTTTCTGTCGCCGAGAATCAATGGCGCTTACGCCTTTGATTCGAAAACGGTGTTCCGCGCAGATATCGATCGCTTGGTGACCCAGCCGCCTCTCGCGGAGGGCGCCTTGCTTGGCGAGCAGATCCAGCCGGAGACTTGGACCCAGATCGACGCGGCGCTCGAACGCCAAGTTGGCCCTGGGCAATCTGTTCGCGTCGCCGCCTATGACAAGTTCATTACGAACCAGATCGACACCAGTTTGCTCGTCGGTCAAACGCTAATGGGCGCCTATTCGTCCGTAAACTTCCAACGGGGACATACCCAAGGTATCGAGTTCACCTACAATCTTGCTCCGCAAGCGATTAAGGGACTCGCCGCCTACATCACCTATACAAATTCGCTTGCCAAGCCAAGTGGGAACATCGACGGCGTACCCGGGAATCCAGCCCCGACTTACAACGACCATGACCAACTCAACACGCTCAGTTTGGGAACGAACTACAAGTTCGCCCGGTCCGGCACTCAACTTGGCGGTGACTTCTACTTTGGCAGTGGCGTCGAGTCCAGCAAACTCACCGGCGACCTACCTCGCCAGTCTCGCTACTATCTGAACCTGTCGCTTGTGCAGCCGCATATCCTGCCGCATATCGATCTGGAGTTCCTCGTTGAAAACGTGACCAACAACCTTGCGGTCATCAACTTCGAATCCGGCTTTAGCGGAACCCGGTTCCAGCAGGGCCGAGCCTTTGAAGTCGCACTCAAGGGCACGTTCTAAATCATTTGGGCGGAACTCGCGAGAGTTCCGCCCAGCCACCCTTTTAATGGAGTCAAACGAATGAACACAGCTATCAACTTCTTCAAGGCAGGCGGATTCGTGATGTATCCCCTTCTTATTCTTTCGATCGCCGCAGTAGTCATCATTGTGGAGAGGCTCTTGGCATTCAAGCAACTTGGCGGCACTTCGCCCGGCCTGACCAACAAGGTGCTCGAACTCATTCGCGCCGGCCAAATTGAGGATGCCCGCGCTCTTGCCGATTCCAAGCCCGGGCCAGTGGCGGAGTCGATTGCAACTATCCTGGAAAACCGTATGCTCCCCGAACCGGAAATGGAACGGCTCGTCGAAGAAGCGGGCCAACCTTTTTTTCAGCAGCTTGAGAGGTTTCTTCCGATATTGGACACCACGACGACCATTTCTCCGTTACTTGGGCTTCTTGGAACGATCGTCGGTATGATCGGCACCTTCAATGCCATCGCCGCACAACAAGGAAAGGGCAACTCAGACAGTGTGCTCGCCGGCGTGGGCGAGGCTCTTTACGCTACCGCTACCGGCCTTTGCATTGCCGTCATCTGCTTTGTTGCGTATAACTACTTCGCCTCACGGCTACGATATATCATTTCCGAAACGGAGCAGGCTTCCACGCGAGTTATCAATGGACTAGCCGGCCATAGCGCCGTGCATACCAAGGGCGAGGAACTCAAAAATGCAGTTTAAGCGCCGTCACGAAATCAAGCGAACCAAAATCGAGATCATTCCCATGATCGACACGATGTTTTTCCTTCTCGTGTTCTTCATGCTTTCCTCGCTTGCGCTCACTAAAATGAACGGCCTCAAGGTGAATCTGCCGCAGGCTTCTACCGCCGTGCCTCAAATGGCCACCCAGATCACGGTCACGATCGACGCTCAGCAGAACGTTTATATCAATAAGGAGAAAGTGGACATGAACGATCTTGGTTCGGCCTTGGTTCGCACTGCAGGCCCAGGCGTGGACCTTTCGAAAGCCACCATCATTATCAACGCCGATTACGCGGTTCCCCACGGCGTTGTCGTCCACGCGATGGATGAATGCAGTTCCGTGGGCGCCACGAGATTGGCCATTGCGACCAAGCCGATGACGGCGGGCGGAGGGCCCTCACAATGATTCCTTCGGAATTCTCTCGAATGCGCAACGCACTATTTGTGGCGCTGCCATTGGACGCATTGTTGTGGCTCGCCGCCAGTCACGCTTTTCTACAACCGCCTCCGCCAGACCTCGCGCCAATTGAGATCCAGCGAGTCGTGATCAACGATAAGCAAGAGATCAAGCCAATCGTCCACAAGAAGGAGGATATACAAAAGAAGATTCAGAAGGCGTTGCCCAAGCCACCCCCTAAGGTGGTAAAGCAAGAGCCAACGCCCAAGGAACCGCCCAAGGCGCCCACGAAGCCGCCTCCCGAAGGCGCCCACAATAGGGTTATTGCTGCCAAGCCTACTCCGAACGCGCCACAGGAAGCCCCGAAGGTGCTGGCGGGCGGAAACGCGGATGTTGGCAAGCCAACTGAGGGGCAGAGTGCGGGCAACGCCAAGGTGGAACCACCTGGGCCAACTTCGCCAACGCCGCCTCCCACTCAGCCGGCACCGGAACCCAAGCCAACACCAACGCCCGCGCCTGCTCCTCCTCCGCCGCCTCCACCTCCGCCTCCCCCCCCCCGTGGAGAAGCCTAAGCCCAAGGGCCCGACGAAGGATGCGGAGCCCACGAGCCAGCCTTACCCGGAGATCCCGGATGATCTAAAATCACAATCATTCAAAACCTTTGTGAGGGTCTCGGTCGATATCGACGAGACAGGCGCTTTCACTGTAACATTGAGGACATCGTCCGGGAATGCCGATGTGGATCGCCGGGTTCTGGACGCACTCAAACGGTGGAAGTGGAAACCGGCGCTAAAGGACGGAGAACCGGTAAAGTCCACTCAACGCTTCAAGTTCGAGTTCGAGAACGAGTAGCGGCGATGGGAGCGGTGTTCAAGTGAAGTCGATTCTGTGCTTTAGGTTCGAGGTGCAACAAACCTGCCAAGTTCGGTAGAAGCTCTGCTCGCCGTCTTGGTTGTGAGTCTGCTGTCGCTGATCGGCGTCGCGACCTTGCGTATGCGAGCGGAGTTGGTGGCGGACCTGACGCCAAGGGTTCTTGCCTTGGCTGTTGGGGCGCTTCTTGGCGATGCCTTTCTGCACTTGCTTCCGGAGGCCTATAGAACCCAACCGCCCCTCCAAACCGGCCTGTTGGTGATGGCGGGAACGCTCGCGTTCTTTGTAATCGAAAAATGGATGGGCGGGCATTCGGAGACTCATTCCCACGAGCCCGGCATTTCCCCCCTGGGCCCCATGAGCATCATCGCCAACAGTATCCACAACTTTGTGGACGGCGCTCTAATCGCCGGCGCGTTCGTTGCGGACAGACGATTGGGCGTGGCGACTTTCATCGCGGTGGCATTACATGAAATCCCCCACGAAGCCTCCAACTTTGCGATTCTTCTGCATGCCGGTTACACGCGGAGCCGGGCAGTTTTTGTGAACTTTGGCGTGGGAGTGGTGGCCATGTTTGGCGCGGTTTTCTCTCTTGCTCTTGGCTCCCAAATCAAGGGTTTCTCGTCTTATCTGCTGCCATTTACTGCCGGGTGCTTTGTTTATCTGGCCTGCTCCGACCTAATGCCAACGCTGTTGCGGCGTGGTGGCATCAAAGCTCTTTGGAGCCATTTCTTGCTCATTGTGCTCGGAATGGGGTTAATGGTTGGGCTCTTGGCCCTTGAAACAAAGTAGACAGCTCCAACACCTCTACTGAACACTATTCATACGCACGCGTCTCACGCTACCATGGCGAAAATGGAGAGCGCGGTAAGGGTGCGGTTGGACTTGTACCGATGGGTTTCAGAAAACTCGGTGGGGCTCATGCGATGCGCCATCGGCGTGGTTTTCTTCTGGTTTGGAGCGCTGAAACTCTTTCCCGGCCTCAGCCCGGCGGAGGCCTTGGCCGGCAAAACCCTCTCCATGCTCAGCTTCGGCCTCCTGAAACCGGCACTAAGCGTGCCGGTTCTCGGCTGCCTAGAAGCGGCTCTCGGAATCTTGCTGCTTTCCGGCAAAGCGATAAGGATTGCGGTCACAGCCCTGCTCGTTCACATGGCGGGAACGCTCACCCCGCTCGTCCTATTCCCCCACGACACTTTTTCCGAGTTTCCCCTCCAGCCAAATCTGGTTGGCCAGTACATACTCAAGAACTTCGTCTTGATCACCGGCGCCGTTGTGGTCGCGACAGTTTCTCAGCCTCGTCCGATTGCCAACTCCGAGTTGTCGATTCAGGAATCTAGGCTGGCCGCGTAGCTACTGATAGATCTTGATGTCCTTCACAATGAACTTGGAAGGAAAGATCGCATCGTCCACCCCTTTTTTCCCGCCCCAGTCCCCGCCAATCGCCAAGTTCAAAATCATATAAAACGGCGCATCCCAAGGCCACGCGTCCACGTTATTCTCCGTGCGTTCAACGTGATAAACCGCTTTGTGATCTTGGTAGAAGGTGATGGAGCCGTCCTTCCAATCCAGACCAAAGCTGTGAAACGCGGCGGGTGCGTCCGGTGCGGGCACCACCTTGGTTCGTTGCTTCCCGTTCATGAAGTTGTAATCCTTGCAGTGGAGGCTGTAATGGAAGTTGTCCGGGTCAAAGCCTACGTTCTCCATGATGTCGATCTCCCCGCACGCAGGCCAGCCGGGTCCGTTCGGGTGTCGCAGCGAATCGTTCAGCATCCATATGGCGGGCCAGGTTCCCCTGCCGCTCGGAACTTTGGCGACTATCTCGAAATAGCCATATTTCCAGGTCCGGGTGCTCGTCAGCCTTGCCGAGGTGACTTTGCCACCCGCTTTTCGAGCCTCAAGCACGAGACCGTCCGGCGTGAGATACGCGTTCTCGCCGTCAGGACCGGTGTATTTTTCTATTTCCCCGTTGTAGGAAGGCCCGTCGTCAAAGTGCCACTCCTTGAGATCGATATGTTTCTCGTGTGCGAAGTCTTGCTCGTACACCAGTTTTCGCCCGATCATGGGATTATCGTCGCCTTGATGGAGAATGGGCAGGATCAGAAGGGCCAGCATGGTTTCATTATGTTCAGGGTGCTGAATCGAATTACTGTCGAATTTCAGGTTCAAGCGCTAAAAAGCATAGAATCTATAACGGACGCCAATGTATGAGCAGCTAGATTACTCGACCCTACCAAGCGCCCTCAGGGAGCGGGGACGCATTCTTGCGAGCGAATACATGTGGGAACCGGAAGACGTCATTGAAGTGATCAACCACTTCGAGGCCCTGGGAAAATGCGTTGTGGGAGTCGAGCTTTTCCAAGAAGTTGACGGCAGGCCTAAGTTTCTGGCTACAAGCGGTTTCGATAGAACGCTCGAAAAAGACCCGAACTCCGGGCCTAAGGATTACGCGGCATGCGCGCGAGAATTTGTTGAGCAGTTTAGAACCGAGGAAGGCGCTCTGTTCAACTTGACATGATCTCTGCGATAGCCGCGAAGTACGGTCCGAGATTTAGCGGGATGAACGTTAACCAAAGCTAGGTTGATAGGTTGTCGGGGGATACCACCGAAGGCTACCACCCTCATTTCGCAAGAATCCAAGCCACCGCTCCTCGGGAACTTCGGCCAAATCTATGTCGTGGGTCACATCCACTTCGCCTCCAATCAGACCCATATCAAATGGAGCCACCACAAACACTTCTTCACCAATGCGTTTGAAGACCTCGTCGATTTCCATTCGCCATTGGGAGGAATCGGCCTGGCCAAAGGGGTATCCGCCCACAGGATAAGCAGAATACAAGGCGCCCATAGGCACAAAGAAACGGGCAAAGTATGTCGAGGAGCCCTCATGCAGATACGACCCGAACCCACAGCTAACTTCACCTTTCGGAAGCCGAAGAACGGAGTGAAGATGGGAGCCGCAATTATCGTATTCCAAATTCTCAAGGACCAGGGGCTCTTGAAAATCAACCTCCACGTCCCTGCGCCCGTACCAGTGGGAGATACCCGTTGCCCGGGAAATTGCCCGCACGATCTGAACATCAAGAGCCTGGAAGCCGCGCACGCACAGTTCATAATGGCCGCCGCTCCACTCATCCTTCCTCGTAAACGTGGACATCTACAACCCTATAATTGGAAATCGCCGGGACACCGATAGGCATCCCGGCGGTTTCTATTCCAGCCTATTCGTCGAGGTCGACGTCTTCCGTTTCGGCGGCGGCCATATCGGCAAGGGATGGGAATGCCAGCGATGCGCTGAAATCGTCCATTTCGTCCTCGCCTGCTTCCACAAGCGCCGACAGCGATTGCTCGGCCCAGCTTGGACCGCGCTGCACGTCAATCGCCACGTTGCGGTATTGCTGAATACCGGTTCCGCTGGGGATCAGGCGTCCGATGATCACGTTCTCTTTGAGACCGATCAACTGGTCCTTCTTTCCGCGAACGGCGGCTTCCGTAAGGACGCGCGTCGTCTTTTGGAACGAGGCAGCCGAAAGGAACGAGTCCGTGGCCAGCGAGGCTTCGGTGATACCGAGAAGGATCCAGGTCGAAGTTGCTTCCTTGGGATCGCGCTCAATATTCTCGCCGCTGATCGGGTCCACGTACTTGATCTTCTTGCCGGATTGGATCAACCCGCGCACGCGCTCGTTCTCGCGTTGGAACGCGAATCGGTCCACGATCTGGCCCGGAAGGAACGGCGAGTCGCCCGGCTCTTTAACCTGCCGTTTTCGCAGCATCTGCCGGATGATGACTTCCACGTGCTTGTCGTTGATGTCCACGCCCTGGGCCTTGTAAACGCTTTGCAGGTTTTCGACGAAGTAGTCGTAAACCGCAGCCGCGCCGGCAAGTTCCAGAACCTCGTGCGGATCGCGGGGACCTTCCGTGAGGGGGTCACCCTTGATGACGCGCGAGCCACGGCTCACCGGAAGTTTTCCTAGCGGCGGAACGAGGATCGGATAGTAGATATTGACCTTCTCGATGTTGTACTTTTTGAGCACGGCAATCGAAGGAGCTGTCAGCTTCTGGCCGAACAGCTTGTCCACGGCGGGATCGGGCGATTCGGTCCAAGGCTGAGTATCCGAGATGTAGGCATCTTTGATCGGACCGGTGGTCGGGACGGTTGCCTCGATAATCACCCAGCGGCCAAAGCTTGATTCCTGCACGGATCGAACAACGCCGGTCACGGGGCAGATAATCGCCTTACCACGAGGTTGGCGTCGCGCTTCGAAGATCTCTTCGACGCGGACGATACCGCTGGATTCACCCGTCCAGGCATAGAAGAAGGTCTTCCTCGAACGCTCCCAAAGTTTCTTGGATTCGTTGTCGGCCTTCTCAAGAGCCTTGGCGGCGGCCTTCGTTTGGCGAAGGGTTTTCTTTTTCGCGGATTCGTCTTCCGCGGCCGCGACGGGGGTCGGCGCAATCGTCAGCGGCATGTTCTCAAAGATCGCCTTGACCGCGCCTTCCTGCGATTCCAGAAGCTTGGTGGGGTCGAACTGTTTGAGGTCCGTGTCGGTAGCTACGGCAAAGTCCTCCATGAACTGGCGGATGAACTTACCGGTTTTATACTGGTTCGTACGGGCGATCGTCGCCGATCCCGCCACTCCTCCGGTGTGGAACGTTCTCATCGTGAGCTGCGTTCCGGGTTCTCCGATGGACTGTGCGGCAATGATTCCTACTGCAACGCCGACTTCGACCAGCTTATTGGTTGAAAGGTCGATGCCATAGCACTTGCTGCAGATTCCCTGCTCCAGTTCGCAAGTTAGCGCACTGCGCAGGAGAACCGTGAGCTGGCCGTGGTCGTTGACCTCGAAACCGTTCTTCTGATACTTCTCGGTGATCTTCTCTCGCTCTTCATCTGTTTCCGCGGCCTCGATTTCAGCAACGAACTGGTTCTCCACGCGGGTAACTTCCTTCGCCTGTTCGCGAGTGATGATTGTTCCTGCGGGGACAAGCTCGGTGCCCTCCTTCGGGTCAGTGAGCGTATGGAGTCCCACTCGGCCGAACATGCGATCGCCGATCGGCTCGATCACTTCACCCTCATCGAGGATGCGGTGAACGTAGATGCCTTCGGTGGTGTCGCACTCGTGCTTCTTGATGATGACGTCCTGAGAAACGTCCACCAAGCGGCGGGTGAGGTAGCCGGCGTCTGCGGTTCGAAGAGCGGTATCCGCCAAACCTTTTCGTGCGCCGTGCGTGGTCACGAAGTATTCCAACATCGTGAGGCCCTTGTGGAAGCTGCTCTTAACGGGCAGCTCGTAAATAACCTCGTTGAACTGGTTAAACATGAGGCCGCGCATTCCGGCAAGCTGGGCAAGCTGCTTGACCGAACCACGAGCACCGGAAACGGTGATGATTGACAGCGGGTTGAACTGGGTCAGACCGGCGACGATCTCTTTACCAATTTCGTCGTAGGTGTCCGTCCACAGCTTAATCAGGCCTTGGGTCATCTCGTTATAGGTGAGCATGCCGCGTCGGAACTGCTGAGCGATCTTGGTGGAGCGGTCGTCCGCTTCCTTGATGATCTCTTCCCTTCTTTCCGGCGGGTCCATGTCCGTGATGGCGATAGACAGGCCGTAAGCAGTTGCCCACTTGAAGCCAAGATCCTTCATGTCGTCGAGAAGCTTGATTGTGCCGCCGACGCCCACGCGCTTGTGGCATCGGAGAATTGTCTCCGCTATGTTTTTCTTGGTGAGCTCCATGGTCAGGAACTCCTCGCTGTACTTGAGCGGGAACGGAAGAACGTTGTTGAAGATCAACTGGCCCGGCGTGGAGCTTGCGGTGAACGTCTCGAACTCTTGATCGAGTGCCACGAGCTCGCGCTTTTCCTCACCCTCTTCGTCGGTAGTCGTCTGGTACTTGAACTCCTGGCCGGTCTTTGGATCGCGATAATCGATCTCATCATCCGGATGGAAGACCGGTCGCTGAAGACGTGCCTTGATGGGCACGTTCAGGTGGATGCGATGCTCAACCGCAGGCGATTGCAGGGCATAAAGAACTTCGTCAAGGCTGCCGAACACGCGTGGGGCCGGATTCTTTTCCGGGTCCTCGGCGTACAGTCTTTCCTGCTCGGCAAGTTCCTTTTTGCCTACGTGGCTCACAAAGGTAAGCGCGTAGGAGCCAAGAACGATGTCCTGGATCGGAGAAACCGTCGGGCGTCCGTCAGCGGGCGAGAACAAGTTCTGCGTGGAAAGCATAAGCACTCGCGCTTCGGCTTGGGCCATGGTGCTGAGGGGCACGTGAACGGCCATCTGGTCACCATCAAAGTCCGCGTTGTAGGCGTGGCAAACCAGGGGGTGAACCTGGATGGCCTTACCGTCCACGAGGATCGGTTCGAACGCCTGGATTCCCAACCGGTGCAGGGTAGGGGCGCGGTTTAGGAGAACCGGGTGCTCCTTGATGACCTCTTCCAACCCATCCCAAACGGCGGGGTGCATTCGGTCGATCATCCGCTTCGCGGTCTTGATGTTCTGCGTGATCTTCTTCTCGACTAGCGTTTTCATCACAAACGGCTTGAACAGTTCGAGGGCCATTTCCTTGGGCAAACCGCACTGGTGAAGCTTAAGGTGTGGGCCTACCACGATAACCGAACGGCCGGAGTAGTCAACGCGCTTTCCAAGCAGGTTCTTACGGAACCGGCCTTCCTTACCCTTGAGCATGTCGCTCAAAGATTTCAGCGGGCGGCTGTTGGAGCCGACCACCGGGCGCGGACGGCGACTGTTGTCGATCAGAGCATCCACCGCTTCCTGGAGGAGTCTCTTTTCGTGGTTGATGATCGATTCCGGCGCGTGGATCTCCATGATCTTTTTAAGCCGGTTATTTCGGTTGATGATTCTTCGATACAGATCGTTGAGGTCGGAGGTCGCGAAGCGGCCGCCGTCGAGTTGGACCATCGGGCGAAGCTCGGGGCTGATGACCGGGATCACGTCCAGGATCATCCACTCCGGGCGGCTGCGCGAAGATATGAGCGCCTCCACCACTTCCAACCGCTTGATCGCGCGAGCGCGACGCTGGCTGGTGGTGACAATGATCTCTTGGCGAAGTTCACGGGCGAGCCTTTCCAAGTCAACCCTGGTCAAAAGCTCTTTGATGGCTTCGGCGCCAATGTTGGCTCGGACCAAAACGCGCAAATCCTGGCGAAGGCGAGCGCCCACGCTATCCAGCATTTTGCTGACCGCGCGGTACTTGTCCTCGTCGATGAGCTGGTTTCGCTCTAGCTTGCCGAGGATCTCAACCGCCAGATCCAAATCCTTGAGCCGGTCGTCCGCGTCGCGGTACTCGGCCTTGATTCGGTCGTTGATCGCCTTGGCGCGGTCTCGGACGGTCATGTCGTCGTACTCGTCCGGGTTTCCGCCTACTTCTTCGGCGAAGCGCTGAAGGCTGTCTTCCTCAAGCTCTCGCATCGAGGCCATGATCGCCTTCTTCTCTTCCTCAACGCCCTTTCGGATCGCGGGCAGAAGCTCCTCAATCGCGGCTCCGTTGATGTCGATGATGATAAACGAGGCGAAGTAGATGACCTTCTCAAGCAGCCTCGGGGAAATATCGAGGATCAGCGAGAGGGGCGAGGGAACGCCCTTGAGGTACCAGATGTGGCAGACGGGAGCGGCAAGCTCCACGTGGCCCATGCGCTCGCGGCGCACTTTGCTGCGCGTAACTTCCACGCCGCAACGCTCGCAAGTGATGCCCTTGTACTTGATCTTTTTATAGCGTCCGCAGTCGCATTCCCAGTCCTTGACCGGACCGAAGATGCGTTGGCAGAAAAGACCGTCTCTCTCAGGCTTGAAGGTTCGATAGTTGATCGTCTCCGGCTTCTTCACTTCGCCGTGGGACCAACTGAGAATATCCGCTCCACTCGCGATACCAATCCTAATCTTATCGAATAGATTTACATCAGGCATTTTTAGTTTCCGTTTCTCCTATTGAGAGCAATCCTGCATTCAAAAGCTGCGCCCACGGGCCGGCGTTGGTTCCATTACCAACACCGGTCCTGTAAGCGAATTTCAACCTAGTTGAAGAACCCCACTGAGCGGGCGAGACGCATGTCGTCTCCACCGGACAGTTCGTCCAGATCCTTCAGCGGAAGTTCCTTGTTTTGCAGGTCCTCTACCGCGACCTTGAGGCAGAGTGAGCGTAATTCGTTGACGAGGATCTTGAACGATTCCGGGATTCCGGGTTCGGCAAGGGTCTCGCCTTTAACAATGGATTCGTAAGCCTTGACACGCCCCATTACGTCGTCCGACTTAATCGTGAGCAGTTCCTGAAGCGTGTAGGCAGCGCCGTAAGCTTCCAGCGCCCACACTTCCATTTCTCCGAATCGCTGGCCGCCGAACTGCGCCTTACCACCCAGCGGCTGCTGGGTAACGAGCGAGTATGGGCCAATGGAACGAGCGTGGATCTTCTCGTCCGCAAGGTGCTCCAGCTTCAGCATGTAGATAATGCCTACCGTAATGGGGTTTGGCACTCTTTCACCTGTTAAGCCGTCGCGAATCAGCGACTTGCACGATCTTGGATCGATACCGGCGCGGTCGAACACGTTGTACTCGAGTTTGGCAAGCATCGCCTTATAGACAGCTTCGTCCGCCTTGTGCGCGGGCCCCGCTGCCTCGGGAAGCTCTTCCGGCTCCCAAGTTTCGGCATCCAGTTCCAGCAGTTCCGCTGTGTTCTTTACCGCAGGGGCGGCAAGAATGCGGCTCACATGCTCCAGGCGATCTTGATCGAGTCCTCGGAAGGCCTTGTCCACCTTCTCAAACATCTGCTCGACGCTATCGTCCTTCTCGAAGGCGATTTCCATGTTCAGTTCGGACTTGATGTAAGCCTCGAGAACTTGGTGGCGCATATGCTGGGCCAACCGGTCCATTTCGCCGAGAACTTCGCCCTCGGTCGCGCCCTCAAATGCGGGGCACACATAGCGCACGTTCAACAGCTTGCCGACATAGCCAAGGTGGGTTTCCAGAATCTGGCCGATGTTCATACGGCTCGGAACGCCGAGGGGGTTCAGAACGATATCGACCGGAGTTCCGTCGGCGAGGAACGGCATGTCCTCAACCGGCAGGATCTTCGAGATAACTCCCTTGTTTCCGTGGCGACCCGCCATTTTGTCTCCGACCATGAGCTTGCGCTTCTGGGCGATATAGACCTGGACGGTCATGTTCGTGCCGGCCGGCAACTCGTCTCCAGGGATCTGGAGCAGCGGCTCATCGGTGCGATCGCACACGAGCCTCTCTCGCTTCTTGGATTCCTTATAAACGTAGTTGATGCTCGGGCTGAGGTATTTGTAGCGGCTGAAGACCTTGACGTCCACAACCGTTCCCTTCTCACCGTGCGGCAGTCTGAGCGAAACGTCTCGCGTCTCTTCAGCCTTCTTTCCGAAGATGGCGATGATGAGCCTCTCTTCGGCGGTCATTTCGACCTGGCCCTTGGGCGCGACCTTTCCAACCAGAATATCTTCCGGCCGAACTTCCGCGCCTACACGGATGATCCCGTTCTCGTCGAGGTCCTTGAGGGCCTCTTCGCCAACGTTCGGGATGTCCCTTGTGATCTCTTCGGGACCAAGCTTGGTGTCCACCGCTTCGGTCTCATGGCGCTCAATGTGGATCGACGTGTAAACGTCGTCCTTGACCATGCGCTCGCTGATAAGGATGGCGTCCTCATAGTTGTAACCACCCCACGGCATGAACGCGACAAGCACGTTCTTGCCGAGAGCCAAGTGGCTGTCATCGCAGCAGGCGCCGTCGGCTAGAGGATCTCCCTTGAGAACCCTTTGGCCGGGGAAAACCACGGGCCGGTGGGTGAAACAGGTCGACTTGTTGCTCTGCACCATGTGCATCAGCGGATAGCTGTCCAGTTCGCCATCGGAAGTTCGAACCCGGATTTCCTGGCTGGTGACGTACTCGACCAAGCCCGGCCGGTAAGCGATCACCGCTGCGCCGGAGTCGACGGCTGCGGTTCGCTCGTAGCCGGTTCCCACCGTCGGTCTTTCGGACCGGAGCGTAGGCACCGCCTGGCGTTGCATGTTCGCGCCCATGAGGGCGCGGTTCGCGTCGTCGTTCTCCAGAAACGGGATGAGAGCGGTGGCGACCGATACGATCTGCACCGGCGACACGTCCACGTAGTCCACTTTGTCGCGGGTAACGATGGGATAGCTTGCACCACCTACGTCTCCGCCGGCGCAACGGACTTGAAGCCGGTCGTCGATAATTCTCAAGTTGTCATCGGTGATAACGTCCGCGGGGGCAACCAGCAAGCCGGTTTCCTCCTGGGCGGTCAAATAGATGATCTCTTCGGTGATCACGCCGTCCCTCACTTTTCGGTAGGGGGTCATGATGAAACCGAACTCGTCCACCCTCGCATGGGTGGTGAGCTGCGAGATCAAACCGATGTTCGGACCTTCCGGCGTCTCGATGGGACAGATTCGGCCGTAGTGCGAACGGTGAACGTCGCGAACTTCCAGCTTGGCGCTGGTTCGCTGAAGACCGCCCGGTCCAAGGCTGGACAGACGGCGCTTGTTCGTAAGCTCGCTCAACGGATTCGTTTGATCCATGAACGTGGAAAGCTGGTTGCTGGAGAAGAAGCTCTTGATGGAAGCGCTGACCGGCTTGACGCTGAGAATGATGCCGGGCAGGAGGTTCTCCTGGTCCGTGCTCGTCATTCTCTCTCTTGCAACCTTCTCCATTCGGACGAAGCCGAGGCGGAGCTGGCTCTGAAGGAGTTCGCCAACCGACCGAACGCGCTTGTTCTTCAGGTCGTCGATGTCGTCCCTCTTGGCTTCGCTCTGAAGATAAGGAATCATCTCGAGCAAAACGTCTGCAAGGTCTTCGGCGGTGAGGTTGCGCACATTCAGCGGCACTTCGATCCGAAGCTTCTGGTTCAAGAAGCGGCGGCCGACCTTGCCCAGGTCATAACGCTTGACGTCAAAGAACAGACCATAGATGAGCTGCCTTGCAGCATCCTCATTGGCCGCCTCGCCGGGCCTCAACCTCTTGTAGATGTCAAGAATGGCTTCCTTCCAGTTGGAAGTGGGGTCCTGCTCAAGGGTTGCGTCCGCGAGGGGCATGACCTCGAGAACGTCGTACTTGCCGCCTAGCGACTCGATGAGCTTTGCCGTCTCGCGCTCGATCTTCTCGAGTCTGCGTACAACAACGTTCTTTTCGCCGTCCAAAATGTCCGCAAGCGGGCGCTTGCCAACGATCTCGTCGGCGGTGGGGTTCTCAAGATTGAGCTCCTTGCCGAACGTGAACATCAGTTCTTCGTTATTGGAAAGCGGAGTTTCGACCGTCACCTTGGTGCTGTGGAATGCCGCGTCCACGCCCTCCACGATCTTCTTCGTGAGGAACGTGCCCGCCTCGATCAGGACTTCGCCGGTTTCGGCGTCGGCCAAAGGCTCCGCGAGCTTGCGGTGGATTGCACGGGTGAGCGGAAGCTTCACGCGAACGTGTCCCTTCTCAAAAGCGCTGAGCGCTTTGATAAGCTGGGTAAGCGGCAGCTTTTTGGTCTGGCTGATCTGGGTTCTTACGACCAGATTGGCGTCGGATTCGACTTCCAGCCAGGGGCCCTCGTTCGGGATGATGCGTGCGGAAACGAGCACCTGCATCGAACTGTCCACACCCTCTTCAAAGTAGAGGCCGGGCGAACGGGAAAGCTGCGACACGATGACGCGCTCGCGCCCGTTGATGATGAATGTGCCCTTGTCGGTCATCAAGGGGAGATCCCCAAGATAGACTTCGGACTCGATCACCTCACGGTCACGGCCGCCAAAGCGTACGATGGCCTTGATGGGGCCTTCATACGTCATGTCTCGGTCTCGACACTCGCTCAGCGAATACTTGGGCTCTCCAAGTGTGAAACTGACGAGCTCGATATAGTTAGTTTGTGTAAAATCCCATATGGGAGAAAACGTTGTAAAAAGTTCGGGGAGTCCTTCTTCAAGGAACCATTTGTAGCTGTTTAGCTGAAGTTCAATTAGATTCGGCACCTCGAGGAATCGACCGATTCGCTTCGAGGACGGCTGAATTACTCTCATCCATGCCTCCGGAGGGTTTTGCGCGAACTTTCATAATACCTTGACACGTCGCGGATGTCAAGGCAAAAAGGGCTTTGCCTAGTGAAGAGAAGAATTATCTTAGCGATTTTGTAAGTGGCCTGATAAGTGACGTGTGACGAGCACAAGTGGACGGGAATTTTGTGGGTTATTTGTCTACGGCGGGTTGTCGGGATTCGTTGCGATCAGTTGGTAGCCTCCCGTAACTTTAGCCACGAACGTCGCGAGATTTGGGTTTTAATCCCCGCGTAAGCGAAAACTTCTCGCAATTTCTCGGGAGCCTATGGCGGCCAAGTAACTGCCACCAATACGAATGCGGGCCTGCCTTACGGACCCTTCGTCTGGCGTTCATGTGCGGATGGGCCCAGACGCCGATTGCACATCAGTCTAGAATAGTGAATATGAAGAAGCGCATTCTCGTCGCCTTCTGTGCCCTGGCGGTTTCCTCGTTCGCGTTTTCCCAGCAGAAAGATGTCAAGGCGGACAAAGTCCTTCATGAGGTTATTGACAAATACGCCGAAATGAAAACATTCTCTGGCAGCTTCGATCTCACCCAGGGGCTGACGGGCCAAGCCCCTGTTAAGATGAGCGGCACTTTCTTAGCAGAAAAGCCAAGGAAATATGCCATCAACTTCACCGGCCTTATCGATATGCGCTTCGATTGCGACGGAAAGTCGGTGCTCGCCTACTTTAAGGGGCAGAACGCCTACTTTCTAGTACCGCTCGACGACTACGCACTGAGCATGACCGCAACGAGCGTCCCACCCCTCACCTTTTTCTTTAACCAACACAAGCTTGTCGCTCCAGGAACGACCTCAAAGTATCTTGGCGAGGAGACGTTCAATGGCGAGAAATGTGACCTCATCGAGCAGCAGCTCGGCACTGCGACAATCCACCTCGACATCAACCCTCAGCGATTGATTGTCCATCTGACCGTCCACTCGGAGCAGGCAGGCCAAAAGATGGATGTGGAAGCCAGTATCCGCAGCGCGCGCGTGAACCAGCCAACCCAAGAAGGATCCTTCGACACTGCGCCGATCAAGGGCGCGACTAACGTTCCTATGCCGCGGGCAGACGCCAATAGCCCAACGGAAGGCCAGCAGGCGCCCGATTTCGAATTGCCCAGCATGCCAGGGAAGACACTCAAGCTCTCGGAGATCCTAAAGAGCCATAAAGCAGTGCTGATCGACTTTTGGTTCGTCGCCTGCGCAACATGCCGTGAGGAGTTTCCCAAGCTCAACGCGCTCTATCTGAGGGCGAAGAAGCAAGGACTCGAAATCGTGGCTATCGATAGCATGGACGATCTAAGCTCCGTTCAAGCTTATGCAAAGGAAGCGGGCATCAGCTTCCCCATCGCCTTGGATGATCGTGGAGAAATGCACTATGGCATCGCCAAGAAATACGGCGTGGGACTTTATCCAACATCATTTCTGGTCGATCAGACCGGCAAGGTCTCCGCTAAGTTCGAAGGCAACAAGGTGGAAGACATTGAGAAAGCTCTTGCAGTGCTCGGCATTTCGTCGAAGCCTTGAAGAACCGTTTCAGCAAATCCGCGCCATAATCCCAGGAGATGCGTAAAGCCATTGCGACGGGCATTGCTGCCCTTCTTTCCATTGTCGCGTTTGCACAGCAGCAAACCTACTGCAACCCGATCAACGTCGACTACGGCTACTGCCCGATTCCCGACTTCGTCGTGAATGGAAAGCACCGGACCACGGCGGACCCCGCCATCGTCATGTTTCGCGGCGACTACTACCTATTCTCCACCAACCAGTGGGGCTATTGGTGGAGTCCGGACATGCTGAACTGGCACTTTGTGTTCCGGCATTTTCTGAAACCGGACGCCAAGGTTTACGATGATCTTTGCGCGCCGGCGCCGTTCGTTATGAACGACAAGCTTTACGTATTCGGCTCTACCTACACCACTAAGTTCCCGGTATGGGTCAGCAGCAACCCAAAGACCGACGACTGGAGCATGGCGGTAGACAATTTCCAGGTCGGCGCCTGGGACCCGGATTTTTTCGTGGACGATGACGGCCGGCTCTTCCTGTATTACGGCTCCAGCAACCTCTATCCCACTTACGGCCAGGAGATCGATCCCAAGACCTTCGCCCCTATCGGCCCTAAGGCTGAACTTCTCAAACTGCACCCCGAGACACACGGCTGGGAAAGATTTGGCGAGCATAACGATAACGTGTTTCTCGATCCCTTCATTGAAGGCTCTTGGATGACCAAGAACAACGGCAAGTACTACTTGCAATTGGGAGCGCCGGGAACTGAATCGAGCGGCTATGGCGACGGCGTCTACGTGGGTGACAGCCCCCTTGGACCCTTCAAATACCAAGACCACAACCCGTTTTCCTACAAAGTAGGCGGCTACGCCAAAGGCGCGGGCCACGGAGCGACCTACCAGGATCCGCTTGGAAACTGGTGGCACGTTTCCACCATCGGCATCTGCGTCAAGAACAACTTCGAGAGAAGAATCGGCATTTGGCCGGCCGGGTTCGATTCCGACGGCGTGCTTTACAGCGACACCGCCTACGGCGATTTCCCAACATACCTGCCCGCCAAATCGGGCGACCATCTGCAGGGCCGCAGCGCCGGCTGGATGCTGTTGAACTACAACAAGCCGGTTCGGGTTTCCTCCACGTATGGCAGCTTTACCGCCAACAACGCGGTGGACGAGGACATCAAAACTTACTGGTGCGCCAAAACCGGCAACAAGGGCGAGTGGCTGGAGTCCGACCTCGGCGCTGTTTCCACCGTTCGCGCGATTCAGGTGAACTACGCCGACCAGGACGCCGAAATCATGGGCAAAGTCCCCGGTCTTTACCACCAATACGTGATCTATGCTTCCAACGACGAGACGCACTGGCGGCCCATCGTGGACAAGAGCGAGAATCATACGGACGTGCCTCACGACTATAACGAACTCACCAAGCCGGTAGAAACCCGTTACCTCAAGATCGTAAACATCCACGTGGCGTCCGGCAAGTTCGCGCTGAGCGGTTTCCGGGCTTTCGGGCGAGGACATGGCGAATCTCCAGAACCCGTGGAGAATTTTGTGGCCTTACGCGGGGATACCGAGAGACGAAACGCCTGGATCAAATGGAAAGTGAACGACCGCGCCACCGGCTATGTCATCCGAGCCGGCGTCAAGCCGGACAAGCTGTACACATCGATCATGGTCTACGGCGCCAGCGAATACTATTGGAGCGGTCTCTCTAAGGACCAGCCTTACTACTTCACCATCGAGGCGTTCAACGAGAACGGTATATCCCCGCATTCAAAGATAGTGGAGGCGAAGTAGCCAAATGTCTCCGATCCCCGCTTGGCAGCTCCGCCATGCCGGAGGCATGAAGCCCGGGTAGCCGGTGGTTGAGCGAAGCGATACCACCGGCTACCCGGGCATGACCTCTCCGGGGTCGGGTTTTTCAAACCTCACATTGGCCAACACCAAGCATCGCTTGCGCGTATGTTAGCCAGGTGAGTGGCCTTGTGTAAAGCGGGCAGAAGCTTTTGGCGTCCCTCTTGAATTTGAACAGAGCATTGCCCGACCGAGGAACGCGGGAACGCCAACCCCTTTGCCATTAGACCCCAGCCACGTCTGCCCCCGAAGGCAACGATCGCGCCTAAACGACCTCCCTAGAGCGCCGGAGATTCCGTCAGGGCTTGATCGTCACCGTCGCGGCCGCATATGACCCATTGTAGGTCGCCGTAATCGTAGCCGAAGTGCTACCCGAAACCGCAGAAGTTGAAGCGCTAAAAGTATTAGAACTTTGCCCCGCCGCAATCGTCACCGAACTGGGCAAAGTCAAGTGCGCGCTGCTTGAGCTCAAATCCACGACCGCGCCGGATGGGCCGGCCGGGCCGGTGAGCTTCACCGTCACGTTCACCGCCGATCCCCCAGTTACCGAACTTGCGCTCAGGATAATAAGATCTAGTCCTGTAGGCAGAACGGTTAAGCTCGTGGCCTTCGAGGTGCTTCCCAACGTGGCAGCTAGCGTTACTACAGTCGAGGCATTAACCCCGCCGCTGGTAACGGCGAAGCTCGCGCTCGAAGCCCCGGAAGCAACCAAAACCGAAGCGGGAACGCTGGCAGCCGCGCTACTGGAATGCAGACTCACCGTGGTTCCGGAAGAACCCGCAGGGCCAGTTAGCGTAACTGTAGCTAGCGACTGCGTTCCCGCGGAGATCGTCGAGCGAGACAGGCTAAGACCGCCCAGAATGGCCGCCGTTAAGGTCGTCGTCCCACTTACCGAAGAGCTGCCAACCGTCGCCGTGATTTTCACCGCGGTAGAAGAACTCACGCCGCTGGTCTTCTGCACATACCAGTAGCTCGAATAGCCCGAAGGAACCGTAACGGACGCAGGTGTCACCAATGCGCCATTGTTTGAGCTCAAGTGAACCACAGTTCCCGAAGATCCAGCCGGGCTGGCGAGGAAAACACCGACCTCTTCCGAAGTCCCGCCCTGCACCGTAGGCTGAACGATAAGCTCCGAAAGTCCGGCGGGCAAGACCGTGACCGCACAAGTCTTTTGGCTTCCAAAGGAAGCAGTCGCCCCCAAGGTCACCGCCGTGCTCAAGTTCACCGTCTTCGTCTTTAGCACAAAAGAATAGGTCGAGGCGCCCGCAGGGACCGTAACCACACTTGGAGGCGCAATCGCAGCGTTGCCAGACGTCAATGCGACCTGCATTCCGCCACTTGCGGCAACGCCATTGAGTTCAATCGTAGCTTCCGTGTTTTCTCCGCCCGCTACCGAAACCGGCGACACACTGAACCTGGAAACCGAGGGCGGATCAATCGTAAAATTCACCGATTCGGAACTGGAGTCGATTGCAGCGGTAACCATATCCGCCTCCACTGAGCTCTCGGCGTAAAAGGAAGCCGTAAACGTGACCGAAGTCTTCCCCGCCGGCACCGTCACATGCAGCGGAAGCTCCCCGGTTAGGTCGGAAATGTCCACGGTATCGCCACCCGCTGCGGCAGGCGAATCGAGACTCACCGTAAAGCTCGCGGTCCCGCCGCCAACGATGGTTGAGGGAGAGGCGGTAATCGACTGGACTTGAGCCGCAGTGATCGTGAAGCTCACAGTGGAGGTTGTACCATTGAGCAAGGCGGTTACCGATTCGCCGGTGGAGAAGCCCACGTAGGGCGTGGCCACTGAAATGCTCGCGGAACTTGCGCCCGGCAAAACGTTGATGGACGAGGGAACGGTACATGGTCCCGTGCCCTGCAACGAGACCACCGCCCCCGCCGGGCCGGCCGCCCCGTTGAGGTAAACCGTCAACGTCTCGGCGTTGCCGCCCTCCACGCCGCTCTGAGAATCCGTAATGATGGAAATGGTGAGTGGCGTAATCGTAAGAGTCGCAGTTGCGCTGGCGCCATTGAGCGTCGCCGTGATCGTCTGCGTCTGCTGAGTGCCGGTCGAAGAGGTCGGGAGCGAGAACGTAACCGAACTTGCACCGCCCGTTATGATTTCCGGAGACGGAAGCGTCAGCGGACCTGTGCCCGAGATAGCTACAGCGGTATTCGCAGGCCCGCAGACTGGGCTCATGGTTACCGTCACGCTCGCCGGATTGCCGCCCACAACAGTGGAGGAAGCTAACGAAACACTTTGAACGATCGGCGAGGCCAAAGCAAGGGTGCCGTTACCGCCGAGTGAGAGGTAGCTACAGCCAGCCAAGCCGGTTGGAACCGATGCAGGGGCATCGAATCCGATGGACTGGACCGTGCCGTTGGACAGCAGGGCTTCGCTGTAATGGAACCCAGCCAAGACCTCGGTGATGCCAGTGATGCCGCTAAAACCGGTTTCGCCGTCAGAATTGTCGCCCCACCCCTCGGCGGTACCGTTTGAAAAGAGGGCGAGCCCATGGGTCGCGCCTGCCGAAATCGAGGCAACGCCGGTTAGCCCGGGCGGAACACTGGACTCTCCATAAAAATTGTCACCCCATGCGACTAACGTGCCGTTATCGAGAAGGGCCAGGCAGTTAATATTGCCGAGCGGAAATTGCCTTGACCCGGAAGAAAAAGTGGGCAGAATCGTCTCGCCGGCCGAAGCAGTCCCCCACACGACCACCGATCCGTCATCCTTGAGAGCCATTCCGAAGTCATCGCCGGCGGAAATTGCTTTGACGTCGGTGAGCCCGTTTGGAACATTCAATATGCCGTTGCTGTTGTCCCCCCAACCCACAACGGTCCCGTCATCCAACAACGCCAACACCGTCCCTTGCGAACAGGCGATTTGAGTCACCCCGGTAAGGTCAGGCGCCTCGAAATCGCCAAAATCCGGATTACCCCAGGAAAACGGAGTGCCGTTCGGAAGCAATACGGCGGAGACCAATGCTCCCTCCGCAACCGACTTCATCGCGTTCGGAAGAGGAACGTTGACGACATCAAAGCCAGCACTTCCCCAGCCAATGGCGGACTGCGAACCGACGATCGCCAGCGATTGCCCGGTTCCCGCGGAGATCGAAGTCACTCCGTAAAGATTGGAAGGAATGTTGGTCTCGCCATCGGCGTTTCCTCCAAACCCCACAACGGTGCCATCGGACTTGAGGCAAAGGACGTCGCCTTCCTCGCTGGTCGAGATTTCCACCACGCCAGAAAGACCGGCAGGAACTGAATAGTTATTGCTGCCCCATCCGGTTACGGTACCGTTCGAGAGCAACGCATAGGAAGATTCATCCCCGGCCGCAACCTGAACCACCCCCGTCAAGCCGTTCGGAACGGTGTCTTCGCCGTATTGGTTGTAGCCCCAGCCAACTACCGTCCCGTCAGACTTGAGGGCCAGAACATCCCATAACCCGGCCGATATCTGGATGACGCCAGACAGGCCGTTGGGTACGGTCGACTCACCATAGCGGTTGTCGCCCCAGGCGACGACCGTTCCATCGTCTTTTAAAGCAACCGAAAACAATTGGCCGGCAGCCACCTGAATCACGTTCGTAAGGCCGTTTGGAATAGTTGTCTGGCCAAAACCGTTGTATCCCCACGCAGCAACGGTGCCGTCGTCCTTGAGGGCAAGGGCATGTTGGTAGGTACACGAGATTTGGGTGTAATCATTTCCTGATGGTGGCGTAAGAATCCCTGAGCTGTAGATATCATCTCCGGCTGCCATAAGGGAACCCGTGTTCGTCAACCCTATGGTAACGCCAAACCCTGAAGCAATCTGCTTTAGGTTCGTTAGCCCGCTAACGCCGGTGATGGAACCGCCCTCACCCGTTCCCCAGCCGACAACCTGGGCGGTTGCCTTGACGCTCAAAGATAGTGTTGCAACACTTATTGCAAAGAAAGTCGCTACGCAGCGCGCAAAACGAAAAGTAAAAATCGAACCCATGAGCCTGGCCCTCGCTTGCGGCTCACCACCACTCCCCCAGAGTGGTTGGCTCTCCCCCTAAACGCGAGTTCGATCAGCCGCTACAAAAGCTTATCACACATCAAGAGACATGGAAGAAGAGTCAGCTAAATGTCTTCGATTGGCGCTTCGTGATCCAGCCAATTCCACTCGCTGTCCTTAATCACCTGATTCGGCCAGAACGCGACCTGCGGCCAATCCTGAAATCCAAGCACCGCGCCCTCAAGGGCAGCCGCATTAGCCAACGATGGCTCCCGGGAAACCTTATCAATCAGCTCAAGCACGCCCAAGGGCTTTTCCGGGCAACCCTCCAAAGCTTTAAGGAGCCATTTATGATAAGGATAGAGAACCCGGTTGTGGGTCAGCAGCAGCCGCCCACAAAACAGAACCATCTTGCTGGCTGCAAGATTCATCAAATAAGGATTGTCGCGCTTCTCGGCCTCACGGGCAAAGAAATCGGCAAACCGGATCTGGCTCACAAACCGCCGCATCCGGTCTTCCCTGCCTTCCTCCGGATACTTCACAATTTCTCGGCAGATCTCAGGTAGGCCATCAACAAGAGACCAGGGAACCTCCGCCCCAACAAACGCCGACCGCGCAGGCTCACTTCCCCGCTCCCTAACCGCCCGTATGAAATCCATCGAAACGCACTTCGCGTCGATATAGCCGCCCTCATAATCGCAAAGCTCGGTGTTATAAAAAAACAGTTCGCCGGAAGACTGCCGCCGCCCAAACTCCTCGTCCGAAACGACGATGAAGCCGTCAACGTCGCTCTTTTCGGTCCCGTACCCCTTGGTCAAGGAACCCGCGACAATCACAGCATAGAAATCCGGGTTCTGCTGAGCATTCTCGACCCAGCGTTTGATCGCCTGACGATGGTGGTCCCACATCGGGGTTCAGTCTACTGTGGGATCATGGTGCTGAGTTGCGCCGGCGGCATCAAACCGTCTCGACCAATAACGCAGTTCTTGTTCAAGCCTGTCGCACAACTTTTCGCCCAGGATCGACTTTGCACCCTCCAACGCGGCAAGGCATTCGCTGAGTTCGGCCTGGGTCGGTCCAGCAAGGTCGCGTGACTTTTGGTTGTTGGGCAAATGGTCCCGGCGGCGTTCTCGCGGTTTTCATAATGACTGGCGAGGGACCATAAATGAAACGATGCCCTGCTTGTGGATCTTCCAACTCTTCAGACAGCCCGATTTGCACTTGTTGCGCGCACATGTTCCAGTCAGCTTCCTCTAGCCGGACGGGTGAGAACTCATACGCATATGCAGTTGGCACGCATACCTATGCGGCCTACGCCCCCACGGTTTCAGCGGTTCGATCTACCCCGGAAGACCGCCATCTAGCTTGTGTCATGTGGATCACTGCGCTATTCTTCCCCATTTTTGGCCCTGGACTCTTCTTGCTCATCTGCCAAAAAAGCCCGTTCGTTCACAAGAACTCTTTGCAGGCGCTTATTTTCCACGTCTGGAGCGTCCTCATCACATTCGCGCTTCTGATTTTCGGCATTTTCACATTTGGAATCTCGCTACTGTTGCTAATCCCGCTCTCGATTCTTACGCTGGTGGTGCCGATCATCGGCGCGGTCCGCGCATCCAAAGGAGCGGTTTATACTCCTCCGTTTTCCAGCGGCTGGCTCAAGTCCTAGTCTTTACAATTAGTCAATTTCAGATTGGCATTTATAGCCAAGCGTCTACTATAATGCTTCTACTATGAAAGCTCAAGATCTAATTGCACAAGAAACCGAGAGGGCAATGGAAAGCCTGTTGCATCAGGCCAAGCGTTTGCCCGCTGACAAGTTGGAATGGAGGCCGATGGACGAGGGCCGCAGCGCACTTGCCCAAGTCCAGGAATGTGCGGTAATCGCCCGGTCCGATCCCCACCTTTTCGAAACCCTTGAGATGCCGAACTTGGACGAAGCGGCAATGAAACAGTTTGGGGAGGCAACGGCTGCCTTAGACACCTTTGAGAAGGCGGAAGCCGAGTTGCGAAAAAACACGGCCACCGTTACGGATGTTATTCGCAATTTCCCCGACGAGAAGCTCGGCATCGAGATGAAGTTCTTCGGACCTAACCCTTGGAAGGTTTCCTCCGTGCTGAACTCGCACTGCTGGAACATGCAGTATCACACGGGACAAATCTGCTACATCCAGACTTTGCTTGGTGACAAGGAGATGGGCTAGAACCTTCAGCGCATAACCTGGCCGCCATCGACCAGATAGGTCTGCCCGGTGACGTAAGAAGCCTTTTCTGAAGCCAGGAACACGGCAATTTGGGCCACCTCATCGGCAGTTCCCATTCGCTTCATGGGGACCAGATTCAAAACCGGCTGCAAGGTTTCTTCCGGCGTCACTCCTCGAATAGCCGCCCGCCTGGTGGCGTTTGCCTGGGTCATCGGCGTGTCGATCACCCCCGGCGCGATCGCGTTCACGCGAATGCCGTGCGGCGCGAGACTCAGGGCCGACGAGCGGGTGAGCGATACCACGGCCGCCTTGCTAGCACCGTAATCCAATTGCTCCAGCTTGGGCATAAAGCCCGAGTTGGAGGCAACGTTGACAACTGCTCCCGGCCTCCCCTCTTGCGTTAAGCGTCTGGCAACTGCTTGGGTTAGAGCAAACAGCCCTACGACATTGATGCGAAGGGTCTTTTCGAAGGACGCAGTATCGATTTCGAAAAACGGCCTGGTAAGGCAAATGCCGGCGACGTTGACGAGAATATCCGGGCATTGGGCCAAGCCTTCCACGAACGGCCCTACTGTGGCCAAATCGCCTACGTCCAAGGTGTGCTCGCACAATCCTGTTTGGAGGTCCACCCCCTCAACGACCGCGCCTTCGGCGCGTAATGCATCGACAATAGCCTTCCCTATGCCTTGTGCCGCACCGGTAACCAACGCATGGCGTCCTGAAAGCAATCCCATGGGTGGGAAGTATACGGGAAAGCTCGCGGGGGTAGGCAGGGGGAACTTTGAACTGTGAACGGTGAATGGTGGGTTCCTGCTGCTTTGGAGAGCCACGAATGATGACATCTCTGTGCTTGGATTCCGAGGTGTTTTTGTCGTATCGAGCTGAACTTTTAATGTACGGGCAGGACTTGAAAAATTATCAATGGGTTCATGCTTCCGCATGAACCCATTGAAGGTTAAGGCAATTTGCTGCTTGCGTCGCTCAGTGTGGGTGGTTAATCAGCCGCCGCCCTCGTCTCCGCCGCCACGCACACGGCTCCCTCCGCCGCTCATGTTCTTCTTGCCGGGGAACATGATGTTCAGCGTCGTCTTGGTCTGAATCCTCGGAACCGGGGTTCCGTCGTCCTTCGCCGTTCCCGGTCCGTAACCAACCATGTTGAACATCATGAAGTCGCAGTCCTTGAAGATGCCTGCGGGAACCGTTGCGGAGGTTGCCGAGCCGGGCATGAACACGGTTTTGTCGACATTGTCCTTCACCTCGGACATCTGCAAGAAGCCCATGTCCGCCATCATCTGCTCCACATAGACCTCTGACGAACTCCACATGATGAGCGTGAGGTTGTCGCCGTCCTTGTATGAACCAAACATGGTAGCGAACTCTCCAATGGCGTTCGGAATCGCTGGTCCACTGGAATGGCAGCGAGTTATCCAAGTTGGGCTTTGCGGAAAGATCGGGGAAGTCATCTCTATGGGAGCGAGAAAATCCACGTTGGATGGCGCATCGATGGTCACGTTGCCCGCGAAGCTGGTGTTCAGGTTGTAGGTTCCGGGCAGAGCGGCATTGTCGCCGATGTCTCCCGGCTCTTCGGGTGTAGGCCAGTATCCGGTGGTCCAACCATCTTTATAAAAATAATCGCCGCCGGCTCCCGCGCCACCGGGGCCGCCACCCATGCCAGGCCGCATGCCCATGCCCATCGAGGGCGGGCGCATGTGCTTGCCCATCTCCATTTTTTGCTCCATCGTCATGGTGGAGAAATCAAAAACCTTGGGCTGGCCGGCCTTTACCGTGTCCGATGATCCCCAGTAGACCTTGATCGTCACGTTGGTGTTGCCATGGCTGCTCGAGCCAGGACCACTCTGCCCGCCCCCGGATCCTTCGGCCGGCTTTGGCCGGTACAAATCGAGATTGAGCTTGTCGCCCTGCCCGAGTCCGGAAGGAGGCATAAGAACGGCAGTCGCCGAATCCGGAGCGATGCTAGGCGACCACAGTCGAACGGTCAGCGATCGGGAAGGGGCGCCCATCATCGCCTTCATCTGCGCTCTATATTGGGGTGGAATCTGCACGCCTGCGGGCAGTTGCGGCATTTGGGCATTGGCCGTCCGGCAAAACGCATCACCTTGGTCTCGGCAAAAATCCCAAAATACGATTTATCGCCCCCCTGTTGGGCGGACGCGCCGACAGCTAACAGGGCGAGCGTCAGCAAATACGATTTTTTCATCAACACATCTCCTCTCTGCCCAAGCCCGAAGGCCGGCCGAGCTCCAATTAGCGCCAGAAAGCAGTTGGCGCTATAGTTTGGCAATTCTACCGGCCCTTTGACCAATATAAAAAGCCCCCCGTGAACTTCACGAGGGGCTGCTCTCTCCTTGACTACACGAAACTATGCTACTTGAAGGTTTAAGGAACTCATGGACTTTTGATCCGACTTATCCCTTTGGATCGCTTCAAGGTGATTCCGCAGCATCCTGTGCGTTCTATGAAGCCGGGACCGGATGGTGCCGATGGGTTTGCCGAGGATTTGGGCGATCTCGCGATAAGGTCGCCCCTCGATATCGGCCAAGAGGATAAGCAAGCGCTGATCCTTGTTCAGCAAACCCAGCGCGATCTGCAGATCTTCGCTAAGAACCTCTTCCAGAAACATCTTTTCGGGGTCCGATGCGTGATCTGGGACCTCAAAGAGCAGGCCATCCCCAGAACCCTCGCAAGGTAATGGCGTGTCGTATGAGACCGTTTGACTCTGCGCTTCCGGTTCCGTAAGAGGTCTAAGAACAACCGCGCAGCGATTCTGAAGATCGAGTTCTAAAACGGCTTGTCGCCCTCGTAGTCCCCAAAACTACGGTATGCACGATAGAACGCCTCCTGCGTCAAGTCTTCAGCATCGATCCGGTTTCCTGCCAATCGTAGGTCAAGTTAAAGACCTTCTTGTAGGTCTGCTCCATCAATGCGTCGAACCTTCTCTTTGACCGTGTGCTCATTGCAAAATCAGTTGCCATTTTCTCTCCCTTTTGTTTGCCGCCTTCCTTCGTATGTTTTCCCGTGGCTGCCATTAAAGGTTAACGTTGATTCGTAAAAGGGCACTGTAACGAAAATTTGACGTTACCTCCTTACCGGACCATGCTTAAGCGCTTTTTGCGCCCGATTTGAACCTAAATGCCACTTGCACCGAGCACCCAAGAGGAGGTTGTCATCATTTTTAGCTTCAACCGGTCATGCATGCACTGACGACCTAAGCTTCAGAGTTCTTGAAACATGGTCGCCTAGCATGCAGTTCGAATCGGCAGCGGGAACCAAAAAGGGGATGACACAAAATGGCTAGACCTTCAACCGATCCACCAGTTCCGCGTAAAAGCGATTGTAACGAGTCCGACGAAAATGTTCTGGCGGATGCCGAAGACTTGGCGTCCGCTAAAAATGACATTGAGATTCCGCGCAGAAAGCCCTGGTATAAAGCGATCGGCCCCGGCCTCATAACGGGGGCCGCGGATGACGATCCTTCCGGAATTGGCACTTATTCGCAAAGCGGCGCTTCCTTTGGCTACGGTCAGCTGTGGCTTGTTCCGTTTCGCATTCCGCTTATGATCGCCATTCAGGAAATGTGCGGACGCGTCGGGTTAGTGACCGCAACCGGGATTGCCGCCGTCATCAAGCGGCATTACGGAAAATGGCTGCTTTACGGGACGCTGTTGCTGCTTGTCGCCGGGAACACACTGAACGTTTTCGCGGACCTCAATGTAATGGCCGCGAGCGCCAAAATGCTGTTCGGGTTTTCCCAAACTCTTTGGTTGACTCTCATAGCCGCATCGATCATAACGCTGCAGATCTTAGTTCCTTATAAGAAATATGCGCGTATCCTGAAGTTCACATGCCTGGCTCTAGTGGGGTACGCGGTTGTCGCCCTTATGCCCGGGCTCCATAGCGACTGGCCCAAGATCTTTCGGTCCCGGTCATCCCTTCCTGGAGCACTAAAACAGACTACTTGCTTTCGGCAGTAGCATTTCTCGGCACCACTATTTCGCCCTACCTCTTCTTCTGGCAAGCCGGAGAAACGGTTGAGGAAGTGGTTGCCGCTGGAGAAACCGAATGTCCTGGAGAAAGAAAAGTGCGGGCCAAGGATTACGAGGTCCGCAACGTGCGGGCCGATACTGCTGTGGGCATGGTGGCCTCACAAGCGGTTGCTTTCTTTGTCATGATCGCGGTCGCAGGAACGTTGTTTACCTCTGGCCATAGGGACATTAACACCGCTCAAGATGCGGCAACCGCACTGAAACCCCTGGGCGCCAACGCGTATTGGATATTCACGCTGGGAATCATTGGAACCGGTCTTCTTTCGATTCCCACATTGGCTGGCTCGGCTGCCTACGCGGCATCTGAAACCCTTGGCTGGCGCTACGGCCTCTATCGGCGATTTAGCCGCGCGAAGGCATTCTATTTGACGGTAGCGGCTGTTGTGGTGATGGGTTATGTCCTAAACTTCTTTTCCCATGTGAGCCCAATCAAGGCACTTGTCTACACCGCAGTGGTGAACGCCGTTGTCGCGGTGCCGTTGATGATCGTGCTGATGTTCATCTGTAACAACAAGAAGATCCTTGGCAATCGAACGAACGGCATTTGGTCGAACATCTTCGGCTGGATCAGCATTGCCTTCATGGGCTTGGCCTCGGGCTTCTATCTTTGGGCCGTTTTCACGGGCAAGGCAAGTTGACGATCTCCAGGGACTAGGCGAGGCGCGTTTGGCGTTTGCGTGGATATATCGACATGATGAGTTTGACTGCTCCCACCCATGCAGGTTTATCACTTGGAAGCGCATGCGGCGTACGGAATTTGAAAAGGGAAGAATATTGTACAAACCATTTTTAATCAAGAGCACCCTCGGGCTTAATGTGTGGGCAATCAGCCCCCTGTTCGGATACTTGGGTTCCGAGGCAACGGCTTGATCTCATTGGCCTCGTCGGGACCACGATCCTGTTGTTCATGGAAACCAGCAGGGGCACAGGCGCGCAGTTAAGCCTGTTCCCGGCTTGCCAGACCAGGCGCGCTACGATCTGTCAGGGCAAAATTACCGCGATCGGCCAAGACCTGCTCCCCTTTCGCTCCAATCTACTTCCGGACCAATAGCCTGCCGCCCAACGGCCAAGCTGCGGCAACGGAAACGGCAACCCTCTATATGGGCGTTCGGCCCCTTCCGAATCTTGAGGCTTATCTCAACCCTGAAATCGCCTGGGGCAATGCGCCTGGAGGAGGACAGGGGCTTG
This sequence comes from uncultured archaeon, assembly GCA_963829965.1. Taxonomy (GTDB): domain Bacteria; phylum Armatimonadota; class Fimbriimonadia; order Fimbriimonadales; family Fimbriimonadaceae; genus DASXZH01. Next base: position 137,091 of record CAWHLK010000027.1, read on the forward strand.
CCGCCTATTCCGACGGTGACCTGATAGGCCGACCCGACCTCCAGTGGTGAGCCCTATATGGCACGGGCATTTATCCGATGGCGCATCCCGATGAAGCAGGGCAAAGACCAGCCGGTGGGGTAAAAGAGTATGTGGGACGCGCGCAGAACGTGATTGCAGGCCCGGTGCCCAAGCACCGACTCATATTCACGTTTGGCAAGTTCGCCGCGACCGACATCTTCGACTTCAACTCCTACGCGAACAATCCCCGCACCCAATTCATGAACAACGCGTTTGTCAACAACCTCGCCTACGATTATCCGGAGGACACTCGGGGATATGGCCTTGGCGCCTCGCTGGTTCTTGTAAATCCGAATTATTCGATCCGCATCGGCACGTTCGCGATGCCAACCCAGCCAGGGGGAGATACTCTTGCTTATGCCGTTCCAACGAACCACAGCGAGGAGGCGGAAGTCGAGTTCAACCCGCAGATACTGAAATCTCCGAAGCCGCCTATGACCGTCCGTTTCACCGGGTTCCGAAGCGTTGGCAACATGGGCAGGTACGGCAATGCTCTTGCTGCGGCGACGCCGGGAACAGCGCCCGACTTGAGCGAGGTTCGAATGCCGGGCGCAGTGCGCACGGGATTTGGCATCAATGTGGAGCAGCCGTTGGCCGACGGAGGCGCGACCGGCCTGTTTGCCCGCGCCGGCTTAGCCGATGGCGGGGTCGAGACGGATGGCTTCGCGGAATGCGATTCCGCGTTTTCGCTTGGCGCGCAGGTTAGCGGCGCCCATTGGAAGCGGGATAAAGATGTTGTTGGGCTTGCTTTTGGTGAAAGCGGCATTTCAGGCTCGCACAAGCAGTATTTGGCGGAAGGCGGACTTGGATTCAATCTCGGGGACGGCGCCCTTCGGTACTCGCCCGAATCGGTTTTCGAGTCTTACTACCTGTGCCAAATCTCCAGATCGTTCGCATTAACCGCCGATGCACAGTTTATTTCTTGCCCTGGCTACAACCGCGACCGCGGGCCGGCAACGCTACTATCGCTGCGGGCTCATTATGCCTTTTGAATTCGGGCTGGACGCTCGACGTAAGAAAATTGCGGAGGGCGCCCTGGCTAGTGTAATCGACCCCGAAATCATTGGCGAGGCTCATCTTGTTTACGTATCGGACGAGATGCCTGGGATCACGCGGAAGAAGGCGGGAGAGGGGTTCATTTATGTCTCTCCGGATGGTTCGCGCATTCGAGATAAGAAGGTTTTGGAGCGCATCCGAAGCTTGGTTATTCCCCCTGCCTACTCTCACGTTTGGATTTGCCCATTAGAAAACGGCCATTTGCAAGCAACCGGCCGCGATGCCCGCGGACGCAAGCACTATCGTTACCACTCGAGGTGGCTGGAGGAGTCCGCCCGCAACAAATTCGAGCACGTGCTCCGCTTCGGCACTACCCTCCCGAGAATCAGGGACAGGGTCGATCACGACCTCGCCAAGCACGGTCTCCCGCGTGAGAAGGTGCTGGCAACCGTGGTCTGGTTCCTTGAAAGCAGCCTGATCCGCGTGGGAAACGAGGAATACGCGCGGGACAACAAATCCTACGGACTCACCACGATGCGCATGAGGCACTGCAAGGTGGAGGGTTCGGTGGTCAAGTTCCAGTTTGTAGGCAAGCGGGGAGTCAAGCATGATATCAAACTGGTGGATCGGCGAATGGCGCGGATCGTCAAGCGCATCCAGGAGCTACCCGGCCAGGACCTGTTTCAATATGTGGGCGACTCAGGCGAGCGTCATTCCGTCACTTCGGCGGATGTCAACGACTATATCAAAGAGATCGCGGAAGAGGAGTTCACTGCGAAGGATTTTAGGACATGGGCCGCCACGGTTTCTGCGCTCTCTGAACTGAGTTCGCTATGCGAACTGAGCGGGCGCAAAGCGAAGTCGGCGGTTTCCGCAGTGATGAAGGCGGTAGCCCGACAGCTTGGGAACACGCCAGCCGTTTGTCGTAAGAGTTACGTGCACCCAGGTTTGGTGACCGCGTATCTTGACGGTTCACTTGCTTCGTTCTTGCAGAAGCGGCTTGAAGGAAAGGCGTGCGAGGCGCTCTCAGAAATCGAAGATGTGGCCATTGAGTTTTTGCGGCAGTGTGGGTGAGAGACCGTAGTGGTATACAAGCTCCATGTCAAGTCTCTTTGCGCTTACACTATCTCTTCCTTCTTCGCGGGCTCCTCCCTGTTGGCGCACGCTTCTCCCCAAGGGCAGAAGCCGAATCCCGATTCCCAGTATCGGCTTGGGCCCGATTCGTTGCCGCAGGACGGCGTTCCTAAGGGCGAGATTCGGGGTCCTTTCGTGATTCCCTGCCACGTTTATCCAGGTACTCAGCACACCTATTGGGTGTACGTTCCCGCTCAATACGACCCGGCCAAGCCAACCGCGCTTATGGTGTTCCAGGACGGCCAAGCCTTCATGGATCCGGAGGGCGACGTCCGCGCTCAAAATGTGATGGACAACCTGATCTACAGGCGCGAGATCCCGGTGATGATCGGCGTGTTCATCAACCCTGGACGCACACCCGAGCAGACCGAACCCTCGCCCAAAGCCGGCTGGGGCGATGGGTTCACCAACCGGGGCACCGAATACAACACGCCGGACGATAAATACGCTCGGGTCATCACCGAGGAATTAATGCCTGCTCTTGAGAAGGACTACAACATTTCCAAAAACCCGGACGACCGCGGGATCGGAGGCTCTAGTTCCGGCGCGATCGCCGCGTTTATGGTCGCATGGGAACGCCCGAATGAGTTCAGAAAGGTGCTCAGCAATGTCGGGAGCTTTACAAACATCCGCGGAGGCGACGTCTATCCCGAACGGGTTCTTGCCTCACCCCAAAAGCCTATCCGGGTGTTTCTCTGCGACGGACGAAACGACAACCGCGGCATGCGCAACGGTGTTTACGATCAGAGGTGGGACTGGTTTTACCAGAACGTTCGGCTCATGAAAGCGCTGACACAGAAGGGTTACGACGTGAACTATTCCTGGGGCATGAACAACCATGGGCAGAAGTTCGGCGGGGCGATCATGCCGGAGATGATGCGCTGGCTCTGGCGAGACGGCCCGGTCTCCACCGATCCGAACGACACGGTGGAACGAGGATTCAGAGAGCCGAACCAGTAGGCTCCTAACTAGCGTCACCGAAGTAGCTATGATTCTAGCGATTGCCCTTTGTGTCAGCGCGCTTAACAGCCAGGGTATGACCAACTGGGACGACGATGAGCTGATTGGACTCGTGGGGCAGCTCCCCTGGGAAAAGTCTCAGACAAAGCTCGAAAACGCCTTGAAGTCTGCCGGCGCCGATGCTTTTGTTGGTTTCACCATGATGGGCGTAACGCCGTTTAGCGCACCCAAAAAGGATGCAGGTCGCGTGAGACGGCTTGCCGTAAAGCTGGCCCACGCCAATCATATCCGCTTCGAGCCATTGCCAGTTGAAGTGGCCGCGAAGCACGAGGCCGATGACAGATTGTTGGCGGCGTTGTGCGGCGTGTGGAGGCCCATTTGTTACAGCCGACGGGACCCTTGGACACCCAGTCAGCCGGTGAACGATGCGGCAGTCCTTGATTCCGCCATTACGCTTGCAGCGAACTGGAAGGGCATTTATGGAACTAAAAAACCATTCCGATACGATGCTTCATGGGATTACTCGGACAACACCATAACCCTCTTTTTTACCGACTCGCATATTTGGCCGAGATGGGTTTACCGCGTCGGCCACGATGAACACGGCATGTACCTTTACGGTGACAAACTCGAATACGAATGGCGCAAAGAGCCCAGATCCGTCGACAAACCGACGCAAGCCGAAAAAAACTGGGACGGATTGGTACAAATGTCTACCGTTTCTTGTTTCTAAAAATTGGAGTACCCAACCCCGATCCTTGTCGCCATCCAAGACACAAAATCAACGACCCAATAACCGCTAACCGTTTAAATTCAGATTCAAATTCACTTTCGATGAACGCCGATTTTCCGCCCTTCTTAACCTCGTACAATAAAGAAAATCTCGCATTTTTCTCTCATTTTCTCTCACTTTTTGAGAGTGCGCCCCCCTTGTCTCAGCCCCTAATTCGCGGGGTAATTTCGCCTCATGCAGACTCTCGAAGAAGTCATGGCCGAGTTAAAATCCAAAGGCTCCGAGAAGGGGCGAACTACCTATGTGAGGCACGGAATGCCGGCAGATCGCGTGCTTGGCGTCAGCATTGCCGACCTAAAGACCATTGCTAAAAAGATTAGAAACAACCAAGATTTGGCTATAGAGTTATATGAAACCGGGATCATGGACGCTATGTATCTGACGGGAATGGTTGCCGATGGCGCCAGGCTCTCGGAAGAGACTCTGAACCGTTGGGCGCATGCGGCAGAGGGCATGCAGATGATCTCCGAATACACGATCACTGCCCTTGCGACCGACCATCCGAAGGCGCGTGAACTTGCCTTAAAGTGGATAGAATCGGACAGCGAAAGTGTCGCCAGCAGCGGATGGACGACCTATGCCGGGATCGTTGCAACCAAACCAGACTCTGAGCTCGACCTTGAGGAGATTCGCCTACTCCTAGCCAAGGCGATCCCTGGTTCAAAATCGGCAAAAAACCGAGTGCGACACACGATGAACGCCTTTGTCATCGCAGTCGGTTGCTACGTAAAGCCTCTAAACGCGGAAGCAAAGGAGGCCGGAAAGCAGATGGGCAAGGTCAACGTAGATATGGGCGCCACTCCCTGCAAAGTTCCTGACGCCGTTGCCTATATTCAAAAAGTCGAATCCATGGGCAGACTCGGGCAGAAGCGCAAGTCCATGCGCTGCTAGTTCAGCCCAGAGATCACACCTTCGTCATCGACGTCGATGTGGGCTGCAGCGGGCGTTTTCCCCATCCCCGGCATCAGCAGGATGTCTCCACAGACTGCGACGAGGAATCCTGCCCCCGCCGAGACTCGAATCTCCCTCACGTGAAGGTCGAAGTTCTTGGGCGCTCCTACGAGGCGGACGTCGTCGCTCAAGCTTTTTTGAGTCTTCGCAACGCAGATCGGCAGCGCCGCAAAACCGTGGTCGCCGATCCATTCGATCCGCTTCTCCGTCGCTTTGGAGAAAGAGACAGACTCCCCACCATACACCCTTTGAACCAACTTTTCGAGTTTGAGCCTCACCGGGTCCGAAGGGTGATAGACATTCTCGAACAGGGACGTCTTTCCCGCCAAGCAGGCAACGTTCGCTGCGAGTTCCTCGCAACCAGAACCGCCTGAATGCCACGGGTCGCAGACGACCGCGCCGACACCGCGACTGGCGGCGTATCCGCAGACGGCCTCAAGATCTTCCGCGGTGTCATCTTCGAACTTGTTGACTGCCACGAGGACGGGCGGTCCGTAAGAAGCCAAATGCCGGATGTGTTGGCCAAGATTCTCAAATCCCCTTTGAAGATCTCCGCTTCCGTGGTGTTTCAGGGCGCGGACGGTAGCCACCAAAACGATGGCGTCCGGATGGGTTCCAAGCTTGGGGCAGACGATGTTCAAAAACTTCTCGCCGCCTAGATCGGAGCCAAAACCTCCTTCTGTCACCAAATAATCTGCGATCGCCAAGCCGCACTTGGTGGCAAGCAGCGAGGAACACCCGTGGGCAATATTACCAAACGGGCCGCCGTGAATCAACGCCGGACCGCCTTCCATCGTTTGGACGAGGTTTGGCCGGATGGCGTCCCGAAGGAGAGCTGCCATAGCTCCCCCAGCCTGCAAGTCTCCCGCAGTGATGGGTTTGCCGGACGGCCCGAGGGCAACGATGATCCGGGCGAGCCTATCCTTCAGATCGTGTAAGGAATCGGCAAGGCAAAGTGCAGCCATGACTTCACTGGCAGGAGTGATGACAAATCCATCCGAACGCAAGGGACCATTTCCCTGACCAAGTCCCACGACGATTTCTCTTAGAGCGCGGTCAATCATGTCCACCGCGCGCGGCCACCAGATTCTTTGAGCGTCGATCCCGAGAGGGTTGCCCTCGTGCAGAGAAGTGTCCAGCATCGCGGAAAGCAAGCCATGGGCGGCCGTGATGGCGGGAAAATCGCCGTTAAAGAAGAGATTGATCTCCTCCATGGGGAGGACCTGACTGTATCCACCGCCGCAGGCGCCTCCTTTGATGCCGAAAACCGGCCCGATTGCCGGCTCTCTCAAGGCGGGGATCGCCATTTTGCCCAAGCGGTTGAGTCCTTGGGCCAGCCCTATTGAAACGGTCGTCTTCCCTTCCCCGGCCGGCGTGGGGTTGATCGCCGTCACCAGAATCAACTTGCCGTTCTTCGGCAACTGGAACATTCGGTTCACCGCAGGCATCGAAAGTTTGGCCTTAAATCGTCCTAACGGTTCGAACTCGAGGGGTTCAAGACCTGCGCGGCATCCGATAGTCTCAATGGGGATCAGCTTTGCTTGCTGGGCAACTTCCAGGTTCGTCATTTCTGCACTCTTATTCAAAGGTACGGTCTGGTGCCCCTTGAATTCTGTCGCGCTTTTGCAGTCCAAGAAACAGCGGCTGAAGGCGAATGCAAAGTGAGGGTGTGGCTTTGTCCAAGAAAACTCCCTCAACTCCAGGACCGTTCGGGAATCCATAATGAATCCAATGGCAACTCCCAACACCCTCGTCGCAACGAGACCGATCGCTCTCGAACTGTTTCGTTCTGACGGCGCGGCACGGAAAATCGCGCTGGTCGCATCCGGAACTCTTGTAACGGCGCTTGGCGCCCAGCTTTCCATTCACACGGTTCCTGTACCGCTAACATTGCAGACCCTCGCCGTTTTATTGGCCGGTCTGGCTTTGGGCCCGAGGCTGGGGGCAATGAGCCAGATTGCCTATTTGGGCTTGGGAGCGTGCGGACTGCCCGTCTTTCAGTCTTGGACGGGAGGCCCTGCGGCACTTTTAGGTCCAACGGGTGGCTATCTATGGGCGTTTCCATTCGCCGCTTTTGTCGCCGGATATCTGGCGGAAAAGGGCTGGGACCGGTTTGTTGTAACTTCGGTTGCGGCGATGCTCATTGCGCAGATCCTCATCCTTCTCTGCGGCACCGTGTGGCTCTCGGTTTATGTTGGCAGCATGAAGGCCGCCCTCATCTCCGGCTTTGTTCCTTTCGTTGGTCCCGAGCTAGTCAAGGCCTTAGCAGTTGCGTTCCTGATGCCAGGCGTTTGGAAGATGCTTAAGACGCCCAAGTAACCACGGTTAGATTGGGATGATCCCGTAGGCCAGGAAGGCGACGTTGGCCCCGTGCGCAGGTGACTAAGGGCTTCTTGTTTCTGGCCATTGTCGGCGAAGATCAGAACGAGCCTACTGTCGAACAGATTGTCGCATCCCAGGGTGATCCCCTGGCTCGGCGGTTCTTCCAGGTTCGAAACCATCTGGTGCTGACGGGTTATTGGCTCAAGCTCAACAACATTGACCCCGTGTAAAAACTCTGATGAGGGTTCGTTAAGGCCGATGTGCCCGTTCTTGCCAATGCCTAGGACGCAAAGGTCGGGCTTTCCGCGATTCTCATACTCGGCCTCAAAATGATCGCGGGCGTCTTCGGCGGTCGAGCGTCCGGTTTCATAGCGAAGGAACTTCTGTGGATCGCAGCCCCATGGAACGATTACGTGATCGCGGAGGTAGGCCGCGCAAGTTCCATCGGACCATTCGGGCAATCCCCACCACTCATCAAGGCACGTGATACGGAGTTCGGAACATTCGACGTTTTGCGCCGCGAACGCTGCATAAAGGCCGGTTGGAGATGCCCCCGTCGCAAGAACCAGGTGGGCATCGGGGTTTGCACGGACAGTCGTTACCAGGACCCCAAGGCCAGCGAGATTCGCCTGCTCCGCACTCTTGCACTCAATCCAATTCATATAGGGTTCCACTTGCCAGAGCGGCGGCGCCGTAGACCCCTGCATCAGCGCCCAAGTGGGCGACCATGACCCGCATGGGAGAGAGAAGAAGCGGCGCCTCTGGTGGCAAAAGTGCTGTTCGGGGAACAAGCGCTTCCCCATAACGAGCGATTATCCCGCCGCCCAAGAGGATAGTGCAGGGCCGATAGGCGTGCGCAAAAATCCGGGTCGCGATATCGATCTTCGCCCTAGTTTGGCTAAGGATCGGGATCGGGTCTCCATTCTTGGTTAAATCGGCGAAATCTTGAAATCCGAGTCCCCGCGCAAGCTCGTTTAACGCCATGCCCGAAGTTTCCGCCTCCAGGCATCCGCGAATGCCGCAGTAGCACGGCCGGCCCTCCGACTGCACCAAGACGTGGCCGATCTCCGGGTGTTCGCCTCCGCACCCCTTTAGCAAGCGGTTGCCATCCCAAAAGGCTCCGCCAACCCCGGTGCCGAAGGTCAGCATCAGGGCCGATTCGTTTCGGGTTTCCTTTAACGCGCCAGACCAAAGCTCGCCCAAGAGGGCAGCGTCGGCATCGTTGATTATGGAGACCGGGATTTTGAGAGCCTCGGCCAAGCGCGGCACAAGCGGGGCATCAAACCAACCGCCCAGTGTGAAATCGTTTTTGACCAGCCCCCGAGATTCGTCGAGCGGGCCGGTGCATCCCACGCCGAGGGCTTCGGCTCCGCGCGATTTCGACCACTCCACGATGTGCTTGGCTGTCAGTTCAAAGTCGGAAATCGGTTCTACATGCCGCTCCAGCAACTGTTCGTCTTGGAAGAGTCCAAAGGCCACCTTCGTGGCGCCAATATCGATTCCAACGGTTCTCATTCGGAGTCTAGTGGATTGGGGGCAAGAGATCTTTCTGAAGGACCAGGAGCTCGTCCATCATCATGACCGCTCGACGGTAACTGTCGACCGTTGGCTCGAGAAGAATGGCCTGAAGCAGTTTCTCCTTGGACTCCTCAGAATACGCTTCAACCAAGAGCTTTTGGATGGAGGCTTGGGTTCGAATCATCGCCGCAATGCCTTCCGGAAGCTCCTTCATCGGTCGCGATTTCCAGCCATGCTCGTCTGCGGTTGCAGGGACCTCGACAACCAGATCGTCGGGCAGACCGGGGATAGCTCCCTTATTCGGGATATTGACGGCGTCGAGTTCGTTGCGAATGCCGCAGCCGAGAGATTCCATGATGGGCTGGGCCAACTCATTGGAATACTCGATGGCCCCACGTTCGATTCCTGCGTCCTGCTCCCTGGGTCTCCTAAGGGGGCGATCCCCACGCACGGAGCTGATCGTGTAGCAGAACTCGGGGGCAACCCCGGTTTGCCAGGGCTCGCCTTCCATGGGGTCTTGATACCAGAGAACATTGCTCGCGTAGAACTCATCGGCCCAGCCGATGTATTCGCCGGTGTGGTTGGCGCCGGGGGACGGCCAGAGCCCGAATCGGCGGAAAAGGACCCTGGCAAGGCCGATTTCGTGCCAATCGTAAAGAGGATCTATTTGGCGCTCAACCTCGCGAAGGCGGGGGTAAAGGTCTTCGCCGGTGGAACGCAACCGGATGGATTCGAAGAACGTAAAGTGGTTGATCCCACACGCGGAGTATTCAACTTCGTCTTTGTTCAGTTCGAGAAGGGCGCATAGTTGTCCAAGCCCCATCCACACGCCGTGGCAGAGGCCGACCACAGGCACGGTTGTCAAGCGCGTTACCGCCTCGCACAGCTTGTGCATGGGATTCGTGTAGTTCAGCAGTACGGCATCGGGAGCAACCTCGCTCATCGCGTTGGCGATCTCAAGAATCGGTTTCATGTTGCGCAGGGCATGGAAGAGGCTGCCCGGCCCGCCGTTCTCCCCATAGATTTGTTTGAAGCCATATTTGCGCGGGATGTGGAAATCCATTGCCCAGTAGACATCGCGGCTGATCTCAATGGCATCGACAACAAACCTCGATCCTTCGATTGCGGTCTTCAGGTCGGTGGTGGAAGAGATTTTGACTTCCCGTTTAAGCTCGGATGCCACCCAGTGCGCATAGGCCTCTGCGTGATCGAGCGCGGACCGATCGATATCCATGAGCGCCAGTTCCAGATCCTGTCCGCAAAGAGGATCGCTCAACAGAACGTCCCGAATGCTGGCAGGGCCAAAGGATCGACTTCCTGCACCGACAAGCGCCACTTTGAGTTTGGAAGGCATGGGGCACTACTTTACCTAAGGGGGTAGCCAGCGATTGACGATGCGATTGCCCCGCTGTATCGCCGCTTGTGAGCGGCTCATCTATACTTGAGCGGAGCCAACATGCATGATGAGCGCCGCACCCTAAAATTTCGCTCCCGTGGCAGGGCGTGTTGCGATCCCGTTAACGGTCTCGGTCCTACTCGTTGCGGTTGTATCGGCCTGGCATCTAAAACTCGGACTAAGCCTGGCGGATGAAGGGTTTCTCTGGTACGGTGCCATCCGCGGTAGCGAAGGTGTATTTCTACCCGGGACGGTCTTTTTTAAGCAGCTGGCGGCCCGAAAACATTTGGGTGATACAGGGGGGCGAGTTCCCTGATTCTATCCGCCTCAGCCATAAATTGCGAGTTTTCGTAGCGTAGGATCTGAGCAGGACGCTCGGAACTCGCCGTGGTAAAAACCGAGAGGCAATCGATTAGTTCCGGCTGTCCCCAGTTCACTGTTTCCTGCGAAATGCACTGGAGGCCTGCCTCAGCGCAGAGCGCGGCGAACTTCTCGGCCGACATGTTTATCTCGCGTCTGTGGGGGTTTAGAGTTCCAGGCGGGACGGCAGCGAAATTGGAGTGATGGATGAAACCGACCCCGGCGGGGGTGAATTTGAGCGCGATCTGCTGCAAATAGCCAGCCAGAATATGCTCGTCCACGTGGACCATCGAGTCGAAGCTGAACACGAAGTCAACGCTATTATTTTCAATGGCAGAGAGTGACATGCCGTCGTTCTTCAAAAATGACGCTTGCGGGTAGTTGGCAAATCGCGCCTTCGAGGCGGCCACGCACTCCTCGGACAAGTCAATTCCAATGAGCCTCTCACAATTACCAAGAAGGTACCGAGTCCATCTGCCGTAACCCGGCGCTATTTCAAGGATAGTCTCAACGGGAAGATATCCGCCAATCCGGGAAAAGACGGCTCCGTACCAGTGGGCTGCGGAGCCCCCAGACGCGGGACCACTCTTCGCCGGATTCCGACCAGTCATAGGTGCCATCCCAAATTTCAGCGTTCCAATCGAGGCTAGGCATAGTCGGAAGGTTACCCCCAGAGGCCGCCAGCGACGTACCGCAACCTGAGAAAGTCTGCCCCCGAAGAGGCCAACGTACAGGTGGTCTTTCGTGATTGTCTGCGCTACGCACGAAAGTGGCAAAGGGCCACCGCGCCCACCTGGTAGCAACCTTCACCCGCGAATAGTGAATACTGATAGCTGGACATGACCTACTCGTCGGAATACGCAAAGATTGTTGTCTTCCTCAACATAACGCTTCCGACTAGGACATACGCGGCTACTGGATTCATTCTGGGGGTTACTGATCGTTCGACGCACTACGTTACTCTCTTGGTGGCTACGAACAGGCACTCAATTCCCGAGGACGCTCTTAATTGTCGAGGTCTATTATTGCCGCCAGGGCAGAACGCAGGGGTGCACGATCCCTTGGGACCGCTGGATCCGTAGCGAGGCTGACGATCTAGCCGTGTCAGTTTTGGCGGTCGTTGATGACGCCAGTAGCATGATAAGCTATTTGCCCTTAGCCGCATGCCTCAGAGCGGAAGAGCTGGGCCCGGCGCGCCGAAACTGGTGCCGACTGTAGCATCTCAAGCCAACTATGGTTTGGGGAGCGACGTTTTCGTGATTGGGCGACTTTTGGCCTTCGACCACGATGGCACGAACATGAGGACGGTGATGAGGTTTGGCAATATTAGCATGCTGCCAGCGGACATTCCCATAGGGGGGGAAATTCAGTATGGATTCTTTGTAGAAATGCGCTCATCCTCGGGGCTTAGCGGATCGCCCGTGTTTGTATGGGATGACGCGAAGCATGCGGCATACGACCAGTGGCAGTCGCCGTGCCTTCCAGTTTTTCCTAAATTGCTGGGCATAGAGTGCGGCAATGTCGAGCCCGTCACAGGGTCTGCATCGCGGGATCCCGCGATACAGGGCTTTGTAAGATCTCTTGAGATAAGGGCGAATGTTGGTCAGACGCTTGTTGTGCCGGCTTGGCGCCTATTGGAGTTTCTCGTTTCCGCTAGTGTGGTCGAGTGGCTCCGGGACTCGTTGCAAAGAGCCGATCTAAGGATGAAGCCGTAGCAGCCCGCAGGCGCGGGATATTAAAGGTCTGGGCCCGCGTCTACCGCAATAAAATCCCAGCGGGGCTTAGTGGGTGTCATTTTACCGTCCGGAAAGGTTGCCGGGGGCTGGATCCGCCTTAGTAGCACCCACGCCTTTTCTCGGCCTATCTGCGTTATGTCGGAAATGTTGGCTGGCGTTATGTAGAGCGGACCGTCTAGGTGAGGGGACTCTACCACGTCGCCGCTGAACTCCGCAATTTCGAGGCTAGATAACCGTATCCACCCATTAGTACGCATCTCACCTTATTTTACCCCGTCGGGGTTCGTTCGGCCTGACGTGGCAGAGACCGCAGAAAGCGCGGCTCGTCCCTCTGCTTTGCCCGGGTGGCCTTGGGGGAGGGGGGTCGGTAGGATGACGGATCGCGATCGTAATGGCGGCCTGATTCACCTCCCTGGTACCTGATTGAAAAGCGTGCCCTTTCGCTCATGAACGGGAACCAAGGAGGCGGTCTGGTGAGATGGCGGCTCCTAGTCCAGGGAAGTTTTAACCAGTTCTTAAAATGCCCGGCGTACTCAAGCCTCTTCCGCAGCAGTCTGGTCCGTTTGCCCAATACCTGACCGTGGCGGGCCGTTCAGTCTGTTTTTTGCGATTAAATGCCCCTTTAGGGCCGCAAGTGTGAGCCGATAATATTACTGGGCTGAGGCCCTTTGGCAGAATCCAGCTGAGAGCGGCCAAGAGAGGCCAAAGAGCCGCGTTTGGTCTACTATCCAATATGTGCCATCCTATAAAAGTGAGTCGCAGTTCGACCGCAGTGACTGTAATGGGCGTTCATCGTGGAGGTACCTCGCTGGTCGCGAACTGCCTTCACGAATTGGGCGTCTACCTTGGCGAGCCTCATGAGATGGTAGCCCCTGGAGGGGACAACCCTGACGGGTTCTACGAGCATGAGGCCATCGTGGGTCTCCAAGAAGCCCTCTTGACAAGGTTAGCCGTGCCCTGGTACACGGTGCCTATTCTAAGCGACGGCTTCTTCGCCAGTGCTGCTGTCTGTGATTTTCAGGCCAAACTAGAGCGCTTGCTCAAGCGAACGTTTGGCGGGCACGAACTTTGGGGCTGGAAGGACCCCAGAACAACGCTACTTTGGCCAGCCTGGTTACCGGTTCTCGAGCGGCTTGAAACGGACGTCGTCGCTATCATCGCTCTCCGTCACCCGGCCGAGGTTGTTGCTTCCCTTCAAAGGCGGAATGGGTTCTCGCGGGATCTCGCCTGCTCGATCTGGTGCCTGCACATGCTTGAGGCCTTCCGAAGGACAGCCGATCGCAGGAGAGCGGTTGTCGCCTTCGATGATCTTTTTATCGACCCGGCAAGGGCGCTCAAGAGCGCCTGCCGGCGAGTGGGCATACTATGGCCCGGCGACGAAGAGGCAACGTCGCTTTTGGGCAACGTAGTAAACCCGGCTCTTCGACACACCAAGGGACGCAACCAGGATATTGGGCCCGGACCTTTGGGCGAATTCACAGTAAGTCTCTACGAATCCCTGTCGCGAGCGGCATCTGACGGTGAGATACTGCAAAGCGAGCAATTCCACGCCCAGGTCGAGGCCCGTTTTGCTGAGTTTCGCGAACTCGCAGGAGCTTTCCGCCAAGCCCCGATTGGGTCCTATGGGCTGCAGATTTACCCTAGGAAGCTGGGTGAATTTGACGAACAAAGCTCCCGCTGGGCGGACGTGCCATATAGCTCCGATTACAGCGCCGTAACTCTGAGGGTGCCGCCGAGCCCGGATGGTGTCTATCGGCTTGACCCGACCAACGAGCCGGCGAAAATCGATATTGATATGATTGACGCGTGGGCGGTAACGCCGGCGGGGGAGCGCAGACGGGTGGGGCACTGGATTAATTACTCCGAGGCGGACGGCATGGCGGCCGGCCCACACACGTTAGTAAGCGGCCTAGCCGGTATGCACTTTATTGCGCCCACGGCCGACCCGAGCGTTGTCCTCCGCACAAACCACCAAGGCGAGATTGCCGAGGGCGATGAGGTCGAATTTGTTATCTCGATTAAGGCATGGCCTTTAAGTGAGGAAATAGCAAGCGTCCTTCGCGACATTCCTTCGTTGCTAAAGCTGTCGCTTGAGATGGGCAGCTTTGAGAGGGACATTCGGCACATCACGTTTGATTTGTTTTCTCAACTGGCTGCTGACCACGCTGCAGTGACTGCCTTGTTCCGGTCCACAGTGGACGAGAGAAGAGACGTGATGGAATTCTGGACCGCGAGGAGCGCGGATGTTGACGTGCGGTTGCAGAATGCTCTGTCCGACCTCACAGCCAAAGTTGAGCATGTTTCGAACGTTGCGGAGCGCACAATGACGCTCGTTGAGTTGCTGCCGACTAGGCGCTTCGCGCGCTTTCTCAGACGCCTCGTCGGAGGGCGTTGAATGATATGCACCTGTGGGCAGGCGGCGCGTTTGGGCCTTTCGGGTAACGTGAAGATGTCTTTTCTGGGGCCGCAGATATGCTAAATCACGGCCTATTGCAAGCAGGGTTACCTTGCGTCCTGCCCGGAGGGAGGGGGCAGGGGGATTGAGAAGCCCTGGTGCTCTGTTCGAACAGCACATCTCAGCCAGCAATTTTCAGTTGGCCCTTAAGCGCTTGCGCCGCTTCCCTCCGTACGATCCCGCGCGTTACACGAGGTTTTGTGAGGATGTTTTGCGGCTAGGTATCGACAAGGATTCTCACGCGCTCGCCTACGGCTTGATCGAGGGGCGGTCCGTCCTTGACCCACGCGTAACGGCGCAAATGCTCGCGGACGGTCGAGCGGACTTTGATCTTGGGCCGGCCAACCCGGGAGGTATCCCGATTAACTTGCCGAAAGTAGGCATATACGTGAGCAGCCTGGGGAATGCGTTCATGCTGGATTTGGCGCATGGCCTTGCGAGCGATCTGGCCTCAATTGGGGTTGAGGTTGTCCTCGGCGATCAGGACGACCCTCCGCCCAGCCGCCCCGAATGCTCCATTGTGGTGGCGCCTCATGAATTCTTCTTGCTAGGAAACGGCGAGAGATGGGTCGAGCAGGAAGCTTACGCCACCTGCTTCATGTACTCCACGGAACAGGTGCAAACAAGTTGGTTTGCCAAGTCGCTTCCATATATGCTCGCTTCAAGAGGGGTCATTGACCTGAACCGACAGAGTGCTTGTTTGCTTGCCTGGTCAGGCGTTCCGGTGATGCACTTCGAGCCGGGGCTGCAGCCGGAATTGTTGGCAACCGAAAGGGAGTTGCAGCACCCGCTTATCCAGGTTCTCGGGCCAAATGTGCAGAAGCCTGTTGACCCTAGAGATGACTTGTTTGGCCGAGCAATCAATATGACGTTCGCTGGTACCGAGAGCCCGAGGCGGGAGAGGTTCTTCGCTCGCAATGCAGCCTTTTTTGCCGATTACAGCTGTTTTATCTACTACCGCAGGCACGCGAGCGGCCCCCTGACGACGAGACCGGGAAGGGCAGACTTGAGCAGAATCGGGAGCCACGTTGCCGGGCATTCTAAGGTCATGCTCAACTTGCACCAATCGGACTTTGCTTACTTTGAGTGGCAACGCATCGTCCAGCAAGGCATGAGATCGGGGGCAGTGGTAGTTTCCGAGCCGTGCCTTCCCCATTCAGTCTTTAAACCTGGCGTGCACTTTTTGGAGGAGGTCCCGCGCCAGATGCCTAATCTATTAGACTGGCTACTCCAAACGAAGGAAGGCCGCTCGCGAGCACTTGAAATTCGTCAGAATGCCTTTGCCGCACTCCAGGAGGAATGTAAGCCGGAAGAGGGAGCATCTCGCCTCGTTGCCTTCTTGCTGCAAATCATATCTAAGGAGGCGAGGGGGGCGGCGCAATGACGGAGGGCGGCGCCTCCCGGAGCCTTCGCCTCATAGCGTCGTCCCTCGAGTACCACGCGGGCGGCGTTGGACGGCCCCCGGCAGATCTCGTTTCTGTTACGGTTACTCTCTTCAATTATGGGAGGTTTCTCGAGGAGTGTCTGGATTCGGTAAAAGCTCAGAGGCACTCGTCCCTCGAACTTATTGTCGTGGATGACTGTTCGACCGAAGCGTCGGCCACCATGGCGGCCCTTGGTTGGCTGTCGCGGTATTCTGACCGCTTCTACCAGGCCAGGCTTTACCGTCATGTTCGGAACCAGGGCTTGGCGGAAGCGCGGAACACCGCATTCTACAGAGCAGCGAGCGACTTCGTATTTGTGATGGACGCAGATAACATGATTTATCCCCGCGCGATAGGGCGACTTTACGAGGTCATGGCCAGCGGCGCTTTTGCCGGAGCGTACACGCAGCTGGAGAGATTCGGCGACGTGCACGATCTCGGTGTTGCCGACGTATTTTCGGAAGAGGGTTTCATTGCGGCCGACGGAAATTACATTGACGCTATGGCCATGGTTAGCAAGGAGGCCTGGGAGCGCGTTGGGGGGTATGCCCATATTGAGGATGGTTGGGAGGACTACGATATGTGGCTGAAATTTCTGGACCATCGACTAAAAATGGCGTTCATTCCCGAAATATTATGCCGCTATCGGGTTCATGGGTCGTCAATGGTCCGGCAACAGAATATTGAGGCCCTAGTGTCGTTGCAGCAGCGCATGATAATGCGACATCCATGGCTAGCGGACGCACTCGTCGGCAACTTTCTTAGACATTAGGCCATCGGACGAAGTTGATTTGGTAACAAAACTGCGCAGGAGGATCGCGATGTTGAGGGACGCAAAGCTCTTGCGTAATTCCGGACTCTTTAACGAGGACTGGTATCTCGCGACTTACCCCGATGTTCGCGCTTCGGGCCGAGATCCGCTCATCCATTTCATAATTTCAGGAGTCAAGGAGCGGCGCGACCCAAGTCCGGAATTCGACACCGCATTCTATCTCCGCACCTACCCCGACGTGCTCGTTTCGGGGATGAATCCTCTAAAGCACTACTTGCTCCATGGGCGACAAGAAGGGCGTCTAACTAAGCCGCTATCAGAGTCCCTAAGATCCAACATCCCCTCGGTCCACCCGAAGGCGTTTCGGGCTACGGCTATCATCGACGAACCCATTCCCCTGGAGCGTTTGGGCCTAGTCCTCCATTTGAGTGGTTCGAGAGGTGCTAATGAGCTGCTGAAAGCATCCCTTGCATTTCCGCGGGAATCTAAACTGATGGTCTGCACTAAGGAGCCCGATTGTCTGGATTTGGCACGGTCGTACGCAGACGCGCGGGGAAGGGACATGAGCATTAGGGCCGGTGACGCTTTCAACCACCCATCGGCTGGCTATACTATCGCCTTCGGCGAGGAGCTGCTTCGTGACACAGAGGCATTTTGTTTTATTCATGACGGTTTGCCAAAGCTGGGCGCACATGGACCGGCTTGGCAGCTGCACAACCTCAGGATGCTACTTGGAAGCGAGCAGAGAACTGGGACAATCGCGCAGGCGTTCCGAGACCCGGCGCTGGGCGTCCTGGCTCCCAGCCCGTTTCCTGAGTTCGAATATTGGCGCTACTTTCCGGGCAACGGCATTAGTGGCCGCCGCCAGCTTAGCGCAGTGCTTGGTGTTGACCTGCCGACGGGTCTGGCGGACCGACCTGCCGGTAACATGTTCTGGGCGCGCCCCTGTGCGCTGTGGCAGCTACATCAGCGACTGGCCGCCGCACAGTTCATATCTGCCGCCAGAGATGGCTACGAATTTGTCGGCGACGAGGTGGAGGCATCCGTGTATGCTGTGGCTAGGTCGAACGGCTTTGCCTGGGCCGAGTTCGCAGAGGACAGGCCAATTGTGTTTTATGAGGCCTCCCGCAACTTCTCCCAGTATAGGCAGCTAGCAACTAGGGAACGCCTGTGGTCGATGATCGACAGCACAGAGGTTGTCTCTTTTGACCTGGATGAAACTCTCATCACCAGGGGGCTGAGCGACCGACACTTTTTCTTGGCCCTGCAAGAGGCTCTTTGCGATCGGTACGGGGAGGTGTTTGCTACCCTGGGGTCGTCCAGGCGGGAGGCGGAGTCGACAGCGCTCCTCGGCTTTGGGGACGGGGCCAGCCTGTTGGAGATTTACGTAATCTTAAATCGCGCTTTTGATCAAAACTATTTTCAGAGCCCCGAAGAACTGGCCGGGTTTGAGCTTGGTTTGGAAAAGAGGTGGAGCGTCCCTCGTCGCTCAATGGTGCGCGCACTTGAATACGCTCAGTCGCAACACAAGCGCGTGGTCCTCACCGCCGACACCCGTTGGCGCCGTCAAGACGTGGAGAAAATGCTTTCGGATCTGGGAATACCGGGCTTTGACGCCATGTACCTGTCGACCGAGCACGGAAAGCGTAAGGAGACTGGCGGGTTGTGGGACGTCCTGGCCGAGCAGGAAAACCTTTCTGGGAAAACCCTACTCCACATCGGAGACGATCATATCGCCGACCGCCTCCCGGTAATCGGACGCGGCTGGCAGTTCTTTCACGCAATGGCGCCTAAGGACCTGTTCGTTTTTTCTGATTATTGGCGTTTGCTGAGCGTCATGGACGAAGAAAATCGCTCTTGGCACTCCGACCTAATAACGGCGAGGCTTTTCAACGATCCACTCTGGGGGGGGGGGAGACTGTGGCTGACGGCCAGTCAAGGCTACGAGAAGTTGGGTACTGCGGGCTGGGCCCCATTTTGCTTCGCTACTTTCAGTGGCTAGAGGAGGAGACTTGGCGGGATGGTGTGAGGCGGCTGTTTTTTGTGGGCGCGGAAGCGCCAGCATTATTTAGGCTTGCGGCGCATGCTTATAGCCTTGGCCTCCTCGTCGAAGCCCCCGGCAAGTCTGTGGCGCTTACAGAATTGACAGAGCAAAGCCTTTGGGCGGCGCTTGACAAGAATCCCGCATCGTTGCAAGCGGTGCTTCGCTCGCCGTTTGCAGGGCGGCTCAGCAATTACTTAGCCTCGAGGTTCGGCTGTGAGGACCTGGGAACGCTCGGCCTAAGCGACCGCGAAATTGAGGTCCCCGAGCAACGAATCGAGATTTACTCGGTTCTATTGCCGCATTTACCGGGCCTCAACCGCGCGGCGAAAGATCAAAAGGCGAAGATACTAAATCACCTTGATTCCAAGGGGGCCTTCGAGGACCCCTGGATCTTCGTCGCCGAAACCGGCCCGACCGGGGTCCTGCAAACCTTGCTTAGCGAACTCGTTAGTTCGCATATTCGTGGCTACCACGTGGGCCTAGCAGAGCACGCCCGCTCCCGAGCTAGTGGCAGCAACGACCTCCGGTCTTGCTTTAGGGTCACCCCTTCTTCGTCGTGGCCCGGGGCTTTGCGCGCTATTCTGAGGCGGGTGCGGATTTCCAGCGACGTAGCGGCTTTCGAGGGAATTGAGCAGTATTTTCGAGACGCAGCGCAGCTTCAAGTACAGGCCGAATTCGATATCGAGCTCAGGTTGATTGGAGATGTGGTGTGGGGGCCGATGGCGGCTCTACTTCCGTATTCGAGAGCGCTCGGGGGTCTGTGCGCCCCGCCGGACAACGCGCCATTTGCTGTTATCACCCCATAGAGAATTGGGAACCAATCCTCCCGCCGCACGTTAACTGTATTCGAGATTTCAGTGCTGAACCCTAAAAATCGTCGCTTTAAGACTAGCAGATTGCAATCGCCGATTGCCGTTTACCAAATGGGCAAGGTTGCGTCCCGCTCAATCTTTGGATTTTTCGAGGATGGCAATTTCGGTGTTCCGATTCACCATTGCCATACTTTGTGCGACCTTGACGCCCTTGAGTGGTATGCGCTGCGCGTCCTTGCGAACCCACATGTAGACAATATTAACGGAACGGTCGCCGGCTTGCATGGTGCTCGTGCAATTCGCGACTCGTTCCGGCGGTGGCATGCATCGCGGCCTCCGTGGAATCTAATTTCCCCCGTTCGCGAACCGGTTGCGAGAAACATTTCCACCTTCTTCCAGGGTATCGCGGAGAATATTCCTAATTTCGAGCAGCGCTTTGAGAACGATGACATTAGCTTGGAGGAGCTCACGGACATGATCTTGGAGAATGACCATGTCAACCTGTCGCCAGATCGGTGGTTCAGGGATCAACTTCCGCAGATTCTGGGGGCCGATGTTTTCTCGCGTCCGTTTCCCCACGGTAATGGCTACGATATCTACCGGGGCCTGAAGGCGCGCGTTCTTATTGTGAGAGCCGAGGACATGGATAGGGTCCTTGGGAGGGCAATCAACGAGTTCGTGGGGGTGGAGTACATCCAAAGGCGCGAAAACGTGAGCAGTTCAAAGCCGCAAGGGGTTCTCTACGATAACTTCGTTCGGAATGTCAGGCTGCCCGCCAAGTATCTTGACCGGATGTACGACATGAGGTACTCGCGGCATTTTTACTCGATGGAGGAAATCGAGGGGTTCCGCAGCCGTTGGCTTCAAGAACGGCGCTAATAGGCCTAGATGCTCTTGCCCCTTACACGCAGCAAGAGAGGCACGGTTAGGGTCATCGGGTGGCTGATTCCGTGCTCCCAAAGGTCGTCTTCACCCCAGCAGTCGCCGTGGTCCCCACAAACCAATATGGTCGCTGCCGCAAACGCATCGAGAAGCGGGCCGAGGGCCGCGTCGGCGAACTCGATGCAGCGGATCTGCCTCTCGCGGCACTCGGTGCTGCGATCGTGTTGCTGAAAGGGAACGCAAGGGCTATCGCCGCTCTCCCAGGCCGCGCCCTTAAAATAATAGGGCACGTGAGTCTCGCCAATGTTGAGGAAAACGAAGACGGGCTCGGAAGCCTCGCCTAAGCGCTCCTCCAGCCACTGGAGTTGCTCGGCGAGCGACCAGCAGTTACCCGCGTAATAGTAGTGGTCGAAATCCGACGTCAACGCATGGCCCGTGGCTGTTGTCGGGTCGAACCAGGCGACAGCGCCGCTCCCAATCGTGCGGTAGCCCAATCTACTGAAGCCGTCAATGATGTTCTTTCCTGTTAGCACGAAAGGCTCTGGGCCCCTGCTTGGGGAGGCCGGCCCCTGGAGCCTGAAAACCTTTCCTGCCTTCGGATTGAGGAGGGGAATATTGTCGGTCGTCGCTCCCGGTGTAAAGCCCACGAACATGGCCATATGCGACCCGAACGTGAAATACGAAGGCGATTGAGCCGACCGGAGGACGCCAACTCGCCTGAGATTCGGGGTGTGAGACTGCGAGAAACTGTCGAAACGGCACGAATCGAGTGTGACGAATAAGACCGAGTCAGGGCAAGCGGGCTTCACTGCGTTACCTCCATCGACAGGCTCGTACGCGATCGGAAATTCTTCCAGGCCGCTAATAGAGAGTTTAGCTCCTTCTTCGCCGCTAACGCCTTGCGGAGACCTACGGCTCGGACGAGCGAGCTGAGACCTCCGTGGTGTGGCGCTAAATTCTCAGTCTCGCCCGGGTCGCTAACCCTGTCAAGCAGCAGAACAGTCTCGCCCTGCGTGTTTAGCTCGACCTTCCAACTTGCGTCCATAACCATGGTATGTCCGGAAAACTCCGAGACGCAAAATTTACCATGGGCAGTCCTCTTGCCTTCGATCACTGGGCGGAGTGAAAGGCCGTTCGCGAATGCGGGCGACGGAATACAGGCGTAGTCCAGGACCGTGGCGCCAACGTCTACCAACTCAACCAAGGCGTTGG
This sequence comes from uncultured archaeon, assembly GCA_963829965.1. Classification (GTDB taxonomy): domain Bacteria; phylum Armatimonadota; class Fimbriimonadia; order Fimbriimonadales; family Fimbriimonadaceae; genus DASXZH01. The sequence continues at coordinate 158,918 of CAWHLK010000027.1, forward strand.
ATCGGCACTCAGTTGGCGAGGCGCCGGGCGCGTTGACGATCAGCGGCACTGAGACTGCCGGACGGAGGAAATTCTGCTTGTAATAAAGGCCGTAGTCCCCGTTCATCTCCCCATGGTCGGAGGTAAATATCACTATGGTGTTCCCCCGCGAACCGGAGGAATCGAGCGCTGCGAGGACAGTGCCGATCTGGTCATCGATTAGCGTCACCTTGCCAGCGTAATTCGCCCTCAGAGCGGCCACCTCCGCCGGCTCCAACGACGGCGCTTGGTCAGTGCCGTAAAGGCCGGACAGGAGGCTACCCGCGATACCGAGGCCGCCGACTTTCGGCTTAGGAACTAACATCTCTTTTGGGTTGTACATCTTATCGTAAGGAGCGGGCGCGTCCCAGGGCTCGTGCGGGCCCCCGAAGCTAACCATGCAGAACCACGGCTTGGTGCCTTCGAGCGTCGCCAAGTGCTCGGCCGCCTGTGTTCCGACGTAGGTGTCGTAATGCAGGTCCAGCGGCAGGACGGATGGACGAGCGGTGAAAGGGTTGGTCCGGTACCGCTCTTCGAAGTCAGCGCGATATGCCTCCCAGAGGCCCCGCTTTTCCCAAAGGTCTGTCAAGTTCGAGCGCAGCCACATGCTGGCACGCGGCCCTCCGATCTCGTCAACATGCCCGAAGCCGTAGGCATGCATCAGGTGTAGACCGTCCCGCAAATCATTACTCACATGCGCACTCTCGTGGAAGTGCGTTTTGCCGATGAGGGAGGTCCGATAACCCACCTCCTTGAGCGCTTTCATCCACGTCCACGCGTTTGGCGAGAGTGTCTTTGGGGCATTGCGGTCGACCCCTGTTTGGTGGGGGTATAGGCCCGTTGCGAGGCAGTATCTCGCGGGAATGCACTCCGGCGAGTTTGTCACTGCCTCGTAAAACAGCACACCATTCGATGCCAGTCCGTCAAGGTTTGGTGTTTTTGACTGCCCGCCGACCGTCCCTAACGCATCCGCCCTAAACTGGTCTGCCATGATAAGAAGGATGTTAGGCTGATTCATGGTCTGTTGCGGGGGGCTTTGGGTGCGGGGGAATGTCTCTCGTGTCGCTGGCCCGGGCCCGAGGGGCTGGCCAACATAAATAGATGCGGTGAACGACAATAAAGATTATATCCATGAGTGTGGCCTGAACGATCTGGTCCTAGCTCTATCGCTTGTTGAGAACCGACTTGACCTTTGGGTTAGGTTTGCACGGCTGGTTGGCGTTTCCCGCATGGCCGAGATCGGTGTTTGGAGGGCCGAGTTCGCCGAGAGCATTTTGAGGGCTTGCGAAGATATAGACGTTTATTATATGCTCGACCCGTGGAGGAATCTGCCGGACTGGAACAAGCCGTTCAATGTGGACGGGAGCGAGTTCGAGAAGATTTTCGCGGAGGCAGAGGAGAGAACGCGCTTCGCCGGCCATCGCCGAGTGCTTCTGCGTGGGCGCACGACGGAGGTCATTGACAGGATCGACGACGCGTCGCTGGATTTTCTGTACATAGATGGTGACCACACCTTGCGTGGTATCACGATCGATTTTAATTCGGTGCTATCAAAAAGTGAAGCCCGGAGGATTCATCGGCGGCGACGACTTTGCTCCTTCAGTCTGGGGCCACTCGGACCGGTATGAGCCTACGCTCGTATTCCCGCTTGCGGTCTATTTCGCCGAGGCGGTCGGCGCTCCGATCTGCGCTTTGCCCTTTGACCAGTTCCTGATCCAGAGGCCCAATACCAACGGCTTGGCGCATGGATTCGTGTTTATTGACCCCGAGGGCAGGTACGGCGACACTTCGATCGGCGGGCAGCTGCGGCGCTAGCACTGTTCGGCTGCCCTGCCTTTTTGGCGCGACGCGTGCGGAGGGCCTTCTACGGAGGGTCGACGCGGGCACAGGTGAATGTGGCGAGGTGTGTTACGCGGATGGGAGAACGTGGTGCTCGTAGGTTTGGCCGAAAGGCGCATATAATGAAGTCGTGACAGGGGGGCCGGAGCCGAGGTGGAGGGACGCATTCGTCGACTATGCGAGGCTGGGACTCGCAATATGCGTTTGCATAGAACATGTCCCTGCCTACAACTTGTGGCCGACGAATGGCTACCGCCCGGTTTGGGCGGTTCCCGCGTTTCTGGCCATCTCGGGCTACTACGTGCTTCAGAGTTACGAGATGTCGACCACCTGGGGCAATTTTATTTGGAAGCGCGCCCTCAGGGTCACGCCTGGCCTCTTGGTGGGGCTCGGCCTCGCCTTTCTGGCGCGTGGAGCGCCAGGAGTGGTGGGATCGTTGCGAGCCTACGCCACCCTCGGTTACAGATCGAATGGCGCGATCATGCCGGTGTGGTCGCTCGGCGTTGAGGAAATAGCCTACGGGGCTCTTGCGGTGGGGTTCGCTCTCGGCGCCTATAGGCGGAGATGGCCGATTTGGATAGCCTTTGTGGCTGCATGCATCTTGGCTACGGCGATCCAAGGCGGCGAGGCCACGCAAAAGGATCTGAACGTCATCCCCTCCTTCTTCGTCGGATCGTTGGCTTACATCTATAGGCAGAAGTTAACCGGCTCCCAGTGGGCACTGGCGATACTCATCCCTGTGGGAGTGGCTGCCGCGGTTGAATTACCTTTGGCTTCGCGCGGGCACTGGGTGCCGGGAGTGTGCCTGGGCCTGGGCATCATCGGGGTTCGGGGGCTGAAGCTCCCTAGGATCCCGGATTTCAGCTACGGAATCTATATTTACCACATGCCGTTGTACGTTTGGCTGTTTGCTGGATTTCACGTTCCAGCTGCTGCGTATTTCGCGTGCCTGCTGGTTTTGTGCACAATCTCCTGGTACTGCGTAGAAAAACCGGCGCTAGGGCTCAAAAGTTGGGCAGTCGGGGTCAAAGGGGCTTTCCCGCCGTGAGGGTGGGGCCGTCAATGCAGCCCAGAACCCTGGGCCAAGTTTGGCTCCGAGCGTCACCACCTCCAGCGGCGCCCGCAAGCGTCGGCCTCACTCACAATGTCGGCCATGAGCGGTCGAACAACCTCTTGGAAAAGGGCGTCGATGTTACAGAGGTCTGGTCGTTCTAGCACGCTGTCCATTGACGAGCGGTTGGTAAATAGGTCTTCTCGCAGCCAGTCTTGATGATCCTGTACCATGTGAAGGACACGAGCCTCCTTGACCTCAAGCGGATGCAGGGTTTCGAGGAGTGGATCGTTCGGGAAGTTATAGCGTAGGGAAAGCGCGTGGCTTGGGAGGTTGAGCTTGGCCAGTGCGAGGGCGACGGCGATTTGCTGCGGGTAGGGAGTTGGCATTACACTCTCCGAGACTTCAATCAATTTGTAAATGATGTCGCCTACTTCGCGCACCAGGGCGGCGGGCGCCGCGACAACCCCTAGGTTGAAATAGGGCGGGCAGTAGCGCTGGTCTGCGTGGCTCATCACGTAGCTCCAGAGGGCGTGCTCATGCTCGAGTCGTGGCGGGGCCATACCCGCTGCCGCCCAAAAGTCAGACCAAGATCGCTTCCATTTGGCTGGCCAGTAGTCAGCCCAGGCGCCCTGCCCGCGAAGCGGGTGGGTCGGTCGCCACGCTGGCGGTAATGCGTTCATCGCTAGCGGGCTCATGTGTGCGACCACTGCCCTAAAATCTTGGTTGACGTGGCAGGCTTCAAGGAGACTGTCGAGATTGTGCCGTAGCAGCGTTTCTGGGGCGAGCATTAGCACAAGGTCGCTCTTAAAGTCGTGAAGAAAACGCTCAACCGTGGCGCCGTAGCTGGGGTGAACACGGAACTTTGCGGGCTCCAGCCACCGTAGCTCGACTCCTTGTTTACCCAGCCAAGGCATTTCCTGCTCGAGCGATTCGGCCGCCTGCTCCCAGCCTACGGTTAGAATAATTGGCGCAGAGGCGAGGGCTCCGGCCGTGCGCCGTATCGTGTGGGTCAAAACCTGAACCTTCCTAAATGAGGATGGGGTCGGGCTTATTGCGACGTGGATTTCTATCGTTGCGGTGGGTTGGGAGCTTGACATAGCAGTACCGCGCTTTGCGATAGTTTCTGCCCGGGCCGGTGATAAAGTTCTATGACGCTTCGCATTTGGCAGCTGTCTTTACGAGATGACGAGGACCCGGCGGCGAATTTGCCCTTCGTTGTTGACGGTTACTTCTATTCGCTCAAACGTGACATCCCTGTCGAGGCTCTTGAAGATGGCCTCGACCTCGCAGGCGGAGTACACGCGGTTGAAGGCGGCGGCCTCGAAGGACACGTGTTCCAGATTGAAGTCGTCGTCCAGTAAGGGCAAGTCGATCGCAATGCGGGCGCGAGGCGTCGCGCTGTGAGTAAGCAGGTTCCGCAGCGCGGGCGTGAAATCTGGGAATAGCCGGTTGAACGTAAGGGCTGAGAAGAATAGATCGCAGGGTTGGCTCAGACGAACTGTTGCGACGTCCGCCGTAAGGAATCGCACCTTATCCGATCCGTACTCCGCTGTAAGCTTCGCTGTGCGATAGGGCGACAGCTCTACCCCGGTGTATTCGCGGAACGGCAGACTGCGGTCCAGTAATGTTTTCAGTAGCCGCCCGTAGCCCGGGCCAATCTCGCAGATGTGCATGTCCGGTTTAAGCTCGATGTACTTGAGCATTGCGTCTACGAAAGAGTCGCCCGGTACTATGCTCCCCCAGGTCAGGTTCTTGTCTGGTTCCTCAAGCCGCCACCGTGCAAGGGCCAGTTCAAGGAGCTTACTTTTGCCCTCTACTTTGATCGGGGCAAGCCTTGAGCCAACTGGCATGAAAAATAACCGGTCTCCCTCGTCGAGGGTGCGGTCGCCCTGCTCAAATTTGACCTGCACGTCGTTGAACCCCACTCCCGCGTATGGTGCAAGGTCAAGCGCAAATCCCCTTCGCCCGTCGCCATATCCGGCGTCGCGCAGATCAGAGCGTAGCAGGGCTGCCCTCATAGTTGCTGCGAGCCGACCATTTACGTACACGCGAACGCTCGTTGGCTCGTCTGGGGCAGCCAGGTTCGCAGCCCATCCGAAAACCTTGCCATCGGCGATCTTCCCCACGTGGCCACGGTAGTCTGTCTGGGTCTGCGTCGCCTGCGGAGTTCCTTTGCCCAATGCGGCAGGCTCTGGGGCCGCCAGACCCGCCGAAACTGGAGCCTGTGGCGCCCCGCCGGCGGCGAGCAGGTTCTCGGAGCGCTGGTTGTATTCGCGGAGCACGTCCGAGGGGTGGCCCTGAGCCTCGATGAGCCCGTTCTGGAGCCAAATCGCCCGGTCCGCCATTCGCACGATGTCCGGGGCTGAGTGAGAGACCAGGAGGATGGTCTTCCCTTGCGTCCGCATCTCGTCGATTTTCCTGGCGCACTTTTTCCGGAAATTCTGCGTCCCCAACCGAAAGCACCTCGTCAACTAAAAGGATGTCTGCGTCAACATGCACAGCGATAGCAAAGCCAAGCCGTCCCTGCATTCCGCTAGAATAGGTCCGGACGGGCGAATCAATCTGCTTGTAGAGCTCTGAGAACTCAACGACCGCCTCTATACGTTCTTCTAGTTTAGCCCTGGGTATCCCAAGGATCATTCCGTTTACGAATATATTCTCGTAGCCCGTGAGATCAGGATGGAACCCTGCTCCGAGTTCCAATAGCGGCGCGACCCTGCCGGTAATCTCAATGGTCCCCGAAGTCGGCAGATAGATTCTGGATAGGAGAGAGAGCAATGTGCTTTTGCCTGCTCCGTTTCGGCCGATTACCGCCATGCACTCGCCCTGCTTAACGTCGAAGCTAATCCCTTTAAGCACTGGGAGGCATTCGATCGGCTCTTGCTTATTGAGCTTTAGGAGATGGGATTTTAGGCTTGCGACGCCGCTGTGGCTGATGTAGAAATCCTTCTTTAGATTCTGAACCCTAATCGCATATGCATCAGGAGATTCTGGGGCTCGGAGCGGCTTCTCTCTCTCAGCCGCCTCGTTTGTATCAGGCGCGGACAGGCGAATCGGCTTAGGGGTGCCCCTCACTCTCATGGGTTTGACCTCGCTGCAGGTGTCCGTTTTTGCGCGCCGCTCGACTCAACATCTTCCATCACGATTCAATAACAGAAATGTCTCCCGATTCGTGCCCGTCGCGATACCGGTTCAGTGCCGCGTGGAAGAAGGGTTGGGGCTCGACGGGGGCCGTCCTGCTAGCCAGGATTAACCCGCGCCCATTTTAGCTCAAACTATGCGACCCCTTAGCGACAACCAAGGGAGACTCCCTCTTGTCGGAAAGCCGGCGCTAGCCAGCCCAATAGGCTTGCATGGGCACCGGCCGAACCAGCAAAATTTCCTACGGGTTAACCTGCACCTGGTTGCTTTGAGAGCCGGAACCGGTGGCGTTCACCGCCGATACCGAGTAGGTGTAGTTGACGCCGTCAATCACATTCGTGTCCTTGTACGAGGGCGAGCCTGAGGGCACAAATCCCTGAACGTAAAGAACCCAGCCGGTTGAATCGTTCCGGAAAATGTTGTACGACGTTGCTCCCGAGATCGCGTGCCACGTCAGGCCGATGCCCCCGGGTACCGAAGAGCCAACGAGCGCGGGAGACGAGAGCGGAGTCGAACCTGTTTGACAGGAGACTTCGGTTGACTGAGGGCCCTGGGTATCCGGGGTCACTGCGGCAACCGTGTAGTAGTAGGTTGTTCCCGTGGTCACCGAAGGATCGTTGAAGTTCAACGTGGTGATCCCAGTGGCAACCGGAACCTCGCCTTCGGTGCCCGACGTCGACGATCGGAACACGTTATAGCTTTGGGCGCCCGGCACCGCGTTCCAGGAAACGCTGTTGCTGGGGCCGATCGCAAGAACATAGATGCCCGAGGTTTGGCCGTTAAAGACGGCTCCGGGGCGTAGGCTGACGACCGAGCTTTGATTCCCTGCGCCATATTTGTCAACGGCCTGGACCATGTAGTAGAAGTTATCCGCGGAACTCACGTTGGTATCCGTGTAGCTTTCGCCGGACAGACCCTGCTGGTAGAGCACGAACGTGCCGTCCATCGCATTGGTCCTGTAGAGGTTATAGGAGGTGGCCTCAGGCACTGCAGTCCACTTGAGGACGTTGGAGCTGGATCCCGGGTAGCCGGTGATCACGGGCGATACAAGGGAGGCTGCGCCTGCTTCGGCACTGCATTCCTGCGATATCGCGCTGAGGTTCTGACCGTCGGACGCCTGCACCACATAGTAGTACAGGGTTCCCGCGACTGCGTTCTTATCGACCCAGATGGGTGTGGCCGAGAAGCCGACGGGAACGTCCCCTTCCTTGCCGGTAGCCGTCGCACGGTAAATGTAGTAGGTCGCGAACGTTGTCGTCGGGTTCCACTGCAGGGTGATGTTCGCGGTTCCCTGCGAGCCGGCGGCGATGCCGGTGACAGCGGAGGGTTTCGAGGCCCCTGGGGAAACATGAACCGGGTAGGGCGATTGGAGGCCGGTGCCGTCCGGATTCGTTGCCGCGACAGTGTACGAATAGTCGAGTCCCGGCACCAGTGAGGAATCCGTGTAAACACCGCTGGTCGAGCCTTGGCTCGGGGTGATTCCGGTCACGATCGTTACCGGATTGCCGGTGGTGATCGTCGTTCGATAGACCACGTACGACGTTGCCTGGGGAATCAAGTTCCAGTAGATGTTGACGGTGGTGCCGCTTTGCGACATGCCGACCATGGGAGCGGCCGAAGGCGTGCTGCCGGGGACGGCGGAGATCAGCGAGGATTGGGGACCTTCGCCGCCCGGATAAACCGCGGTCACCAGGTAGTTGTAGCTGTCATTTTCGATCAGTCCAGGCGAATCCGTATAGTACGGGTTGTTGCTGGATGCGAGGAGGGCCGGTGGGCTGGTGCTCGAAAGGCAGCGATAGATGTTGTAGCTGGTGGCGCCGGGGATGGGATTCCACTTGAGATAGACCGTGGTCGCTCCTTCGACATAGGCATAGAGTCCGGGTAGGGGCGCCCAACTGGGCGTCTCCCGGTTTGGCCTGGGCCACGTTGGAAATATTCCCTCTGCCCGCAATGCCCACCGGCGCTACTTCGTAGCTGTACTCCGTTCCCGTGGATACGCTGCTGTCCGTGTAGGTGGGATTCGGCGAACTGGCAATGATATAGCCAGGGTTCGTGCCAACCCATCGGTAGACCACATAGCTGGTAGCGCCGTTCACTTTGTCCCAATGCAGCGTGACGCTGCTGGAAGCGGACTGGGCCGCCAGAACAGGCGCCCCGAGCGTTGACTGGCCGGCTTCGGCCTCGGCGACGACAGGGTCTAGGCCACCTGTGCCGCACTCCTCTACTGCCGCCACCTGATAGTAATACTTTGCGTTTTTCGTCACGGACGGATCTGTGAACGTTGTTGCCGCCCCCGCAAGCGCTGCGATAGGAATTACCGGGGCCACCCTGAGTGGTTCCCCGGAAGACGACGTACCCGGTCGCACCTGGAGCTGGGTTCCAGAATAGGTATATACCTGGCCCCGAGACTGGCGTCGCGGTAATGAAAGTTGAGGGAGCGGGGCCGCGTCTCCCGGAATCGCCGTTACGACGTTGCTGTTGGTACCGTCTCCATTCACAGACGTTCCGACTACGAAGTAGCTATACATTAGGCCACTCGACACGTTGCTGTCAACGTACTGACCGCCGGCCGTGTTCCCAACATATAGGAAGATTCCGGAACCTGTTGCCCTAAAGACTTGGTAAGATGTCGCGCCCGTTATGGTTCCAAAGTTCACCTTCACCTGGGGAGATCTCCATACAGCATAGGCCACTGGTGATGCCAGGGGTGCGGATCCGGGGTTTGCGCTGCACTCGTTGGACAAGGGACTGCCCGAGCTACCATAAAAGGCCTGAACTTCGTAAAAGTAAACGGTCCCGGCGGTAACGCTGGAGTCCAGATAGCCCCTTTCGGTAATTCCGCTTGTATACACCGCTTCCTTACCTGACGTTGTGGCGCGATATACGGTATAGCTGGTTGCCCCGAGGACGGGATTCCAATACAGCTGGACAGACGTTGCTTTGGTGTAGGCCACGAGTCCGACCGGAGCTGTAGGCTGGCCGAAGGCCGCTACGGCCAGCAACAGCAAAACAGTGGCGGAAAGAAACCTAATAGCCGGACGGATTAAAATGCTACTGATAAGACCCATAAGAAAGCTTCCTCAATCGATTATCGCCGAAATTCTAAGCGAGTTCAATATTACTCTAACACAAATCGATCGCCGATTCGCCATTGGCCCGATTATGTTGAATTCGAAGAGGAATCCCAGTAATACTTCTTGGATCAGACGACCGAACGGACTAGGTGGCGTGCAAAACGCCGCCTTGGGAGGAAGTCCTGAATGTGAATCCGAAAGCGGATGCGGGAATTCTCGAAAATGAATACTAGACTCTGTTCTTTAGGGGCTTCGCCACGATCCGGTGAAAAGTGAATAGAGTTTGGCGTAATCTCGAAGTGGCTATTTCTGGCTGCATGCGAAACGCTACGGTCGCTCTGACCTTTGGGCTCGTGGCCTCCCCCGCCAGAGCGCAAGCGCCTACGGACATCCGGTTTATTGACAACGGGCAAGTTAGGCTCGGTGTTAATGTCGCGGAGGGGGGAGCAATAGTCTACTTGGCGCAGGAAGGCGGGGCCAACATGGTGAATAACTCCGATTTTGGCAGGCAGATTCAAATGTCCTTTTATGGCGGCCCGGTCCCCTTCGTCCAAAACGGCAAGCGGCCCGAAGATGTCTGGCTAAAGATTGGCTGGAACCCCATCCAGACGGGCGATTTTTACGGGCACCCCTCAAGATGTGTGGAATTTGAGTCAAAAGGAGTTTACATGCACCTGGAGTGCGTCCCCATGCAATGGCCGTTGAACAATGAGGCAGGTGATTGTAGGTTCGAAGCCTCCATCTGGTTGGAGGGAAATGCGGTGCATGTCCATAATCGGCTGATGAACCATCGTGCCGACCGCTCCCAGTTCGGAGCACGCGCGCAAGAGCTTCCAGCGATCTACTCTAACGGGACATGGTATCGGCTGATGAGCTACGTGGGGGATAAGCCGTTCACTAATATGCCCCTTACGCAACTAACCAGGAACCCGCCGCTCGACACATCCCCGGCGCAGGTCTTTATAGGCACCGAGAATTGGGCAGCCCTTGTGGATCAATTTGGTTCGGGGTTTGGGATTGTCGAACCGGGTGTGGAGGCGTTTGGTGGGGCCTTTATTGGCGTTCCCGGAGCGGGCGATGAATGGGCTCCAACTGCCGGTTACCTGTCTCCTAGGCAAATTGAAGTTCTTGACTCAGACATCGACTACGCCTTCGATTACTCCCTTGTCGTAGGATCTCTGGAAGATATTCGGGCGCACGCGTATGCGCACGTAGACCGGCCATGCCCGCCCGCTTACTCGTTTAAAGCGGATAGACAGCATTGGTACTACGTGAATGCTGTCGATAGCGGTTGGCCAATCCGGGGAGAGCTTCGGGTCAAGTTGGAAAACAATGACCCGCAGATCATCAGTCCCTTAGGATTTTGGCATGCTTCAGACGCTCCCCATCTGCAGATTGAAGCTGCGTGTAGGCTGCACAATGGCAACGCGCAGGTCTTTTGGGGCCGGATGGATAGTCCAGATTTTTCCGAGGATAAGTCCCTTTGGTTTAGGCTTATCCCGGACGGTAAGTATCATCGCTATACGTTAAACTTATCCGCTGCCCCCCAATACAAAGGCGTCGTCACCAGGCTCAGACTTGATCCGGAGCCCGCGGGCGCGCCAGGGGACGAGGTCCGTATCAAGTGGATCCGCCTGGTCCGTTGATGCCAGCTAGCCCGGCTTACCCGGGGCTGTGGAGCCCGGTACAGTTCGTAGCCCAGCCCGAGGAGCTAACCGCAAGGGTCCAGTTGACCGATTTGCGGTTTTCGTAGGCGCTAATTGCCGCAGTCTCGCCTTTTTTCGACGGCCCTGGGTGCACGTTGATTTTTCCGGTGACGCCGGCCGCACCGGGGCAGTGTTCAAATCGAACGTTCTCTGTTTTCCGTGCTTGGACCTGCCGGTCGTTAAGCCAACATTCCAATTTTGGCTCTGGAGTCGGCTGGGCATAATAAAGAATGTGAATTCCGAGTCAGACGTATTCCTCGAAGAAAAAATGCGAGCCCTGCAGCACAGCAGAGCTCTTTACGCGAAACGCCTCGCCGAGCTAAGGAAGCTGCTTCACGAAACCACCGACCGTCTGGAAGACTCCGAGCGACAGATCAAATACATTAGGCAGCTTCTGTTTGAGCGGGAGTCGTGGGTAAATGGAAAGCCAATTGATGCCGAGTGTGAGCAAATCGAACACCTACCAAGAAGTGTTAAGGAGGCTGTGGAAATAGCAATCGAAAGGATGAACGGGGAAACGGATGTCCAGGACATCATCGAGCAGGTAGACAGACTCTATCCCCTGGCTAAGCGAAACACGGTAATGGTGACGTTGCACTATGCTGTCAAAGAGGGGAAGGTGCTGCGCGTTGGCCCACGGCTGTACGTTCGGCCAGAGCCGCCCTAGCTGGCGGCGCCACAGCGACAGGGCGATTTATGCGAACTCGTTGGTCGCGGGAAAGGAGTCGAACTCGGCATTCATTTGCCAACCATTCCACCGAATTGCGCCGCAAATGGCCATCTGTATCACATCCTGTTGCCAAAGGAGCGTGATCGGCAGAAGACGATTGAGGAACTGGAAGCCGTCGGGGTCAACACCGTCTTCCACTACGTGCCCCTCCATTCCTCGCCGGGCGGTCAACAGTTTGGCCGGCCGGGAGGGAGTCTGAAGGTAACTGACGATGTTTCCGGAAGGCTCCTGCGGCTGCCGCTGTGGTTTGGAATAAAGGAAGATCAGCAAGTTCGCGTGGTTCAGGCTTTGCGAAGGGTGCTTAATGAGAAACCTGGAACTGGAATATCAGTTTCCAAGGTTGCTTCTCTAGCCCATTAGTGTCGGGTGACTTGGGGCGTGGGTTTCGTCTGAGATCGGAATCGTCACCAACATGCTCTTCTTAACCCGTTTGATCGGCTTTTCCGCGAGGTCGAGTTCGGGTGGATTAATGAAGTCATCCGCCGAGACCTTGCTATAGACTTCTAATCGCATGATCCCGTCTGGCAGGGAGTTGCTTGTGATGACTCACTTTTTCCACAGCGCTAACATTTGTCTCTAGCGTGCTCGATGGCGGTCCCAAACGCAGTCAAAGCAGAGGAGATCTGGCCAGCCAAGTCGCGCTCTGCGGCTATTTCGGATGCATCCAGCCCTTTGGCTAGAAGATTCACTGAAATGCAGGCATCGCCAACGATGTTGGCAGACATTGTAGTAAGCACAAGTTGAAGCGCCTCTTGCGCAACCGAGGCCCTGGGTGACGCGTTGAAGATGGCAACCGGCTTGCCGGGGAAAGTTGTGCTTCCCACCAACCAATCCAGGGCGTTCTTGAAGGAGCCGGGGATGCCTCTTGCATACTCGGGACAGGATATCAGAAGCCCATCGGCTCCGTCGACAATCTCGTACAGCTCGACCACTTCCGCGGGAAGGGACGGTTCTAGATCAGGGTTGAAATGCGGCAGCCGGCCAAGGCCGGAGTATCGCTCAATTGCCATGTCATCCGGTGCAAGGAGCGCGGCCGCTTCGAGGAGCGAGGTGTTGGAGGAGGCGGAACGAAGGCTTCCCGAAACAGAAACGATGCGCAGCATATAGTTAATTTTAGCCACGGTGATTCTTGCTCGGAGGCAGACGGGCGATGCCCTCGGATTGCACCTCGATAGTTTCCCTGATTTTTAGTCCTAGGAAGTGACCACAGAAGCCAGACGCCCTCTCAGCGTAACATTCGAATGGTAAGAGCGGCCCCACGACGTTGTTGCGGGTTGCTTACAAATCGGTCGGCGTCGCCGGCGGCTGCATCTGGCCAATAAACGCTTGAATTATATGCGAGCGAGGAGTCAATGATGACAGCAAATCCGTTCAAGATTTCCCAAGCCCAATTCGATGAGGCAGCCAATCTTTTGGATCTCGGCGAAGATTTACGCCAACTTCTGAGGGAGCCCATGGCTGAGCATCGGATGCGCTTCCCCGTCCACATGGATGACGGTTCTGTGAAAGTGTTCACGGGCTTCCGTGTCCAGTACAACGATTCGCGCGGTCCCTGTAAAGGCGGCGTGCGCTTCCACCCCGAGGAGACGATCGACACTGTCCGCGCGCTAGCCGCATGGATGACCTGGAAGACAGCCCTCGTCGACATTCCGCTTGGCGGCGGAAAGGGCGGCGTGATCTGCAACCCCAAGAAGCTTTCAAAACCCGAGTTGGAAAGAGTCTCTCGTGGCTATATCCGAAAGATCGGCCACTTGATTGGCCCGGACATTGACGTTCCCGCCCCGGACGTTTACACCACGCCCGAGATCATGGGCTGGATGATGGATGAATATGAAACGATGGCCGGCCATCATGCGGCTGGAGTCATCACCGGAAAACCACTCTTCCTGGGCGGCTCCGCCGGTCGCGACGATGCCACCGCACGAGGCGGGATTTTCACGATCCGCGAAGCTTTGCGCGTCATGGAGGTCCCACCAACGCGGATCACCGCTGCCATTCAGGGCTACGGAAACGCGGGCATGCACGCCCATCGCCTGTTGGAAGAGTTCTTCGACGCGAAGGTCGTCGCGGTCAGTGATTCCCGTGGAGGAATCTACCGAAAGGCCGGGCTCGAATACGAGGGTGTTCGCCGGCACAAGGAGCTTACTGGCAGCGTAATTGGTTACCCAGGCTCGGAGCCGCTTACGAACGGCGCCCTGCTTGAGCTCCCGGTCGATGTGTTACTGCCGAGCGCGATCGAAAACGTTATCACGGCAAAGAACGCGGCCTTGATCCGGGCAAACATCATCGCCGAACTGGCGAACGGGCCCACGACCCCTGAAGCCGACGTCATCCTCAACGAGAAGGGCGTCATGGTGATCCCTGACTTTCTGTGCAACGCAGGTGGCGTAACGGTCAGTTACTTTGAGCAAATCCAAAATGCCAACTTCGAGCGCTGGAAGGTCGAAAAGGTTCACGAGCGCCTCGATGAGACCATGACCGCCGCATTCCAAGCGGTGTTCGAGACCAAGCATGAGATGAAGATCCACTCACGCCTGGCAGCCTACGTGGTTGCGGTGCGCCGTGTGGCGGAAGCCTGCTGCGCCAGGGGCTGGGCAGTGCCCGCCACTCGCGAGAAACCAGACCTTCGGCTGCCGGTCGTCGTTTAGGTCATTTGTTCGCGGGGCCGTAAGGCCCCGCGAACCCCAAGGGCCGCCCCGCATCATTCCGGAAGAAAACCACCGATGAGATACAAATCCTTCTTCCAATTCGTGCCCTTTTTATTGAAAGCTAAGCTCCGGCCTACAGAAACCCGCGGAATCCCGACACAAGCAAATTGGGCTCATCACTGAGGCACGGGCGCCGAGGCCCCCCATTTAGAGGCATTCACCCTTAGGACTTACTATGAGTCTTGCAATTGAATGTTGTAATCGCCGGCTTCATAGTGCTTGCCCCCGCACACGGCTTGGGTCCCGGATGGAACTTCTACCTTCAGGTTTAGGCCGCCTCGATCTCTATGCCATTCCAGCACTATTTGGCCGTGGGGGGTGGGGATGGTTCCTTTTGCCCACTGCAAATCGCAGGGATGGGGCGAGACTGCGAATGTTTTGAAGCCTGGCTCCAGGGGAGTCACTCCAAGAATCACGCCGGACATTTGGAAAAGCGGAGTCGCGTTCCAAGCATGGCTCCGGTCGCCTGTACCCCACATTTCGTAAAAGGACTGGGAATCCGGAAGTATCTTCCAGCGAGCCAGTTGAGCCGGCGCGAAATCTTCGAAGAGTCCGGCACGAGTAAGCGCCTGGAAAACGAAGTGCATGAAATAGGGCTGACAGTTCAAATCTTCTCGGGACAAGACCTTTCGCATGATTGCCTTCGATCTTTCGGGATCGGTTAGGCCGCAGTCCACCGCGAGTGAATTGACTTGGGTCGAGAAGGTTTCGATGTTCTGATCAGCCGGCATCCATTGGTTGGGCGCGATGGCGGATTGGTTGGGTTTTCCGTCTCGATAGAGACTTTGCTCGGAGTTCCAGAGCTCTCGGTCAAAGGCTTCTTTTATATGAGCCATTAGGTTGTTGTCGTGGGCGATCCGCGCCTGGTCTCCCTGGAGTTCGGCAATGCGCTTGTCGTTCCCGAGCGCCTGGTAATAGAGGGCTGTCATGTATCCTTGGCCGATGACGGCGGGCGGGTGGTGGCAGTTGAACCCTGCGATAGTCACCCAGTCCATGAACATGTAGTTGGGCGCGTTGGAGATCAGGCCGTTCTGACCGATGTAGGTTTCGAACTGATCCAACAGCTTGTGAGCGGGCTCGGCAAGTTCCACGGGCAGCGAAGCGTCCCCCGTGTAATCGCAATATTGCATCAGGTTTTGCAGCCACAGCAGTGAGTACGAGGTATGAAAACTCTGGAATTTGCGCTGTTCCAGCGTTCGGGCGATCTTCCGCAAATCTTGACGGGCAAGGGCACCCTCGCCAAAAGCGTAGTAGTTGTTCAGGTCCTCGATCAGGTAATCGCCCGCGTCGCTGATTGGCTCCTGATGATGCGGCGAGTCCAGATGGTGGGTTTGCATGCAAATCTGGGTTACCCAACGGCTTACTTTCCACACCCGGTTCAGGTCGTCTTTGTCGCATTGAAAGTTGCCTATGTAGCGAACGGGATAGGAACAGAAAATTGCTCTTACGGATTCGACCGTGATGGGAGACTGCATGCCTTTTGCTTCAAAGTTGATGGTTGAGAAGCTGTCGAAGTAGGGCAATTCCACCACTTGGAGCCCTTCTCTAAGAAGAATCTCGGCCCGGCGGTTATAGCCGGGAGCATCGGCTTCATTGGGCATGATCAATAGCCTTGCTCCTTTGTGCCCTAGAACGGAAACTGCGATCCGGGCGCTCATGACGCGAGGGTATCGCAGGGCATAGCCTCCGTCTTTGGAAAACACTGCGCCACCTGACTCGCCGAAAGGACGCACGCCATCGGTCCATCTGGTTGCGCCGGATGCCGGCACGATCGCTTCTAAGGGCGGGGCAAGTTCACTGATCAAATTTTGGCTTCGTTCGCCCTCGCAAAGCATGGCCGGCGACCAATCCGTGTCTTTGAAATCCGAATTTTGCCATCCCACCGGTTCCAACTCGGCATCCACGCGGTAGCCGTTGTCTCCGTTATGGTGCGCGAGGTCATCGGCGACTTTGCACTTCCAGTCGGCGTCTGTCGCGACGTCATCATCGCTTTTTAAGTGCAAATCCACCTTGAGACCTGGGTGGCCAGTGCTGCCTTCGCTGCTCACGAGAGGCTCCGGAAAAACCTCCGCGGCAATCACGTTGTGGCCGGCTTTGAGAAATGGAGCAACCGAGCGGACATCGTCGAACCACGGACCGGGCGCGCCACTGTCGTAGTCTCGTCCGGCGTCGGCAGGACCGCGGGAGACGAGCCGCCCGTTGATCCATAGCCGGTAACTGGCCTCCGCCGACGCATAAAGGGTCGCTGTTTTAGGTGCGGTGAGGAGATCAAAGGATTTTCTGAAGCGCGTTGGCAGCGGCTTTTCTCCCCCATCGTTTCTCCAAATCCATTGTCCGATCGGTTGGTAGCCATCGGGCTTCGGGACGATGTTGGTTCCGGGGGCAGCTTGAACCCCCTCGGAGGTGACGGAAGGCAACTTGCCGCTCAAGCAAATCGGCCCCACTGTGTCAAATCCTTGAATGGAAAAGGACGCGGCGAGAAGGGAGAGCATTAGCGCGATTATATCGGCTTAAGGACTTCGCTAGACTGGCCATCGGCGGAACTCTGCGCATTACACCCTTGGCATGGGATAGACAAGTTATTTATCGCCTATGCCCGTCACCCATCTCTCGTCACCGTATGAGACAATAGGGGACAATCATGAACCCCTTGTTCCTAGTCCTGGGCTCGCTCACCCCGTTGCTTGGGCGCATAGTTTCCCCGCGGATCGACCCTTCCACAAACGTCTGGTTCGACCATGAAGCGAGTTCCTTCGCGGAATCTTCCCCGCTCGGAAACGGGAGACTTGGCGCGATGGTGTTTGGGGGCGTCAGCAAGGAACGCGTGGTGCTGAACGAATCGACGGTTTGGTCCGGCTCGCCCCAGGGTGCCGACGACCCCAACGCTTACAAAGTGCTGCCGGAGATTCGGCGCCTATTGCTCGAGGGGAAGAATCGGGAAGCTCAGGAACTTCTTCAGAAGAACTTTATCTGCAAGGGACGCGGCTCAGGCGAGGGACAAGGCAAGAGCGTTCCGTACGGCTGCTACCAGGTCCTATGCAACCTGGAGTTAGAGTTACCGGAGGGCGCTGCGACGGGCTACCGGCGAAATCTCGATCTGGACCGGGCGGTTGCAACCGTGGATTACACACAAAACGGGGTCGCGTTTCACCGTGAGGCTTTGGCGTCGGCGCCTGCTCAGGTCTTTGCCTACCGCTTTACGGCGGATAAGCCGGGTGCAGTCACGTTCAAAGCCAACTTGACCCGCCCCGAGTTGGCGAACACGCGCGTAGAAAACGGCGAACTCATCTTGGAAGGCCAGCTTGAAAGCGGCAACCCGGCCTACCCCGGCGTGCGGTTTATGGGGCGGCTTGCGGTGACTCATAAAGGGGGTGTCGTTAAGGTCGATGCGGACGGCATCCAGGTTCAAGGCGCCGATGAGGCCACTCTCTTGTTCTCCGGTGGAACAGACATGTTCGACAAGAACTATACGGCAGCTGCCAAAGGCCAATTGCAGAGAGCTGAAAATGCCAGTTTTGGGGAAATCGAGACAGAGCATGTTCGTGATTATCAGAAGTTCTTTCATCGTGTGAAGCTGAGTCTGCCAGAAGGGGCAAGCGCTTCCCTGCCAACAGTGGACCGGCTCAAGGCCTCGCAAGGGCCGGAGGAAGATCCTTCACTCGCCGCGCTCTACTTCAACTTCGGGCGCTACCTGCTTATCGAGAGCTCTCGTCCGAACAGCCCTCTGCCAGCCAACTTGCAAGGAATCTGGGCGGAAGAAGTTCAGACCCCTTGGAACGGCGATTTTCATCTGGACATCAATGTTCAAATGAACTACTGGCCGGCCGAGGTCTGCAACCTTGCAGACTGCCAACGCCCCCTCCTTAACTTCATTCCCAAACTGGTGAAGAACGGAGAGAAGACAGCCAAGGCCTACTACGGCGCGCGAGGGTGGGTCAGCCATGTGATCACCAACCCGTGGTTGTTCACATCACCCGGGGAGGGCGCGGGATGGGGATCCACCTGCAGCGGCTCCGCCTGGCTATGCGAACACCTCTGGGACCACTACGCGTTCACGTTGGACCGCAAATACCTTGAATCTGTTTATCCGGTCATGCGGGGCTCCGCAGAGTTTTATCTGGGCATGCTGATTGAGGAGCCTTCCCACGGGTGGCTCGTTACCGCGCCTTCCAATTCCCGGAGAACGCTTTCCTGGATGCCAAAGGCAATACCGTGAGCACATGCATGGGGCCGACGATCGACAATCAGATTGTCCGGGAGCTGTTCGGAAATGTGATCGATGCCTCGGAGAAGCTGGGCCTTGATGCCGAACTGCGAGAGAAGTTGAAAGCGGCAAAAGCCAAGCTCGCTCCCACCAGGATTGGGAAGTATGGCCAGGTCATGGAATGGTTGGAGGATTACACCGAAACGGACGTCCACCACCGGCATACTTCTCCTCTCTATGGCCTGTATCCGGCCGATCAAATCACACCCGATTTGACGCCGGAATTGGCCCACGCCGCCGCCGTGACGCTGGACAGGCGCGGCGACATGGGCACCGGCTGGTCCCTTGCTTGGAAGGTTTGTTTTTGGGCCCGGCTTTGGGACGGCGACCACGCCTGGACGCTCCTAAAGCGGCTCTTCAAGCCAACCGGGGTGACCGGGTTTGATATGGAGAACGGCGGGGGGACCTACCCGAATCTGTTCGACGCCCACCCTCCTTTTCAAATCGACGGCAACTTCGGGGCGACGGCGGGAATTGCGGAAATGCTGGTTCAAAGCAGACCGGGTTCGGTGCGGCTGTTGCCCGCTTTACCTAAGGCTTGGAGTTCGGGCGGCTACGTGAAAGGGCTGAAGGCCCGTGGGGGGATCTTGGTGGATGTTGCCTGGAAAGACGGCAAGGTGACGTCTTACAAAGTCACAGGCCCGGAGTCCAAGGACGTTAAGGTTTCCTTGGGGGGGCTTTGATCCGGCTCTCCTCCAGAGATATTCAGGCGCGTTTGAAGGGGGTTTGCCTGGATTGATCCCCTGAGCACGGCCTCATTAGCAGGAACCGGCCTCCTTCACCGTCTCCAACTGACCACGGTGACAGCAAACGGCTCTAACCTAATTTTGCCATCGGCCACTTTCACCTCGCGAGCCGGGTCATCACGCGTCAACTCATCAACCGTCAACGCGCCGGCTTTTTCCGCTTCCGGCAGGCTCAGCTTCGATCTCATGATCCCGTTTGTTTGCTATCAGCAGTTTCCGTCCGTGCCTTGTGAGGTACGCCTGCACTTCCAGATCTTCGGAGCCTTGGCCATCTAGGGTTGTTTCAACCAGGGAGTCTCCTGGGTGGAAGTTGTCTTTGATCAGCTTAAGCACCCAGAATCGTGTGTTGGGTTTGTTGCTGATCCAGTTCATCAAGCTTACGCCAGGAAACTGGCTTGGATAACCGATGAGTTGCGATTCGCCGATAATGTCGATCTGCATGCGCGATAGCTCGACGAAGAGATAGGCGTAGAGCGAGCCTGCCGCATTCCAGTATGCGTCCGGAGGGGGAACCTTGTCTTGGGCTGAGTTGTCCGTTGGCAAAATCACTCCCAACTCATCCAGGTCGGTCTTGGTTGTAGGTGAGAGCCGTTTGCGGACTTCTTCGATGCTGCGCACCGTTCCCAGGAATCCATCTGCTTGCTCAAAAAAGGTGTGCTGCCAGTCGGAAACGGTTTCCGAGCCGGCGGGTGACGCATAAAAGTGGTAGGAGATGTAGTCCAGCGGAATCCCGGGCTTGTGATTGGCAGGATCAAGGAAGTACTTGCTAAAATCCAGATAGTCTTTCGCTGTGCCAAGTGCCATTCCCATGAACTTTGTTTTGGGGCTCGCGCGGTGGATTCCTTCGACAATGGCATCGTATCGCTTGGTGTAGTCCTGCGGGGTCGTGGAGTGCTCCGAGTCCACTTCGTTCAGGACTTCCCAAACCGGGAATTTGTAGTGGTATCCGGATTCGTATTTCACTCCGTTCTCGTCGGTAAAGCCCCCGTCCACATACCAGCGCACGAGACGCTCGTAGTAATCCGCCAACCGTCCGCAGGTTGGATCTCGAAGTTCCGTCCCTTGAGTGTAATTCCAGATCAGCTGATTGGGATCGTCCGGATAGGCGACCGGCTTGTCGGTCTTAAATAGCCACGCTGGAATTGTGCTGAAGTTCATGACCGTTGGATGGCCTTTCGTTGCCGCCAAAAAATCTTGGGTCATCGGGTCGATCAGGCTGAAATCCCACGAGGTTTTTTGCGGAGTAGGCGGTTCCAGTTCTGCTACCGCAAGCCGGGGATATGGCAGCCAGGGCACATACCGCACATAGTCGGCTCCCAGTTCTTTCACCGCTTTATAGGCAGCGATGCTGAGGGGCTCGCCATGGCGCAGAGGAGGGTTCACCACCACCTGCAAGGTGGGCGTTGACCTTGAGACCACGGTGGTCTTATCCCAATGGATGGTCAGTTGTGGCCCTTGTTGGGCCAGCGACGAGACACAGGTCGCCATAAGCGCGAGTCCCGTAGCAAATGGCCGGGCGAATGAATTTTTTTCCCAGCGGCGCCGAAACAAATTTTTAGTCAAGTAGTCCCGTGCAGCAAGTGCACGCTCCTATCTACAGTTTGGATTAGGCGGACGTGACTTTGCACGATCACGCAAAGAGGATATCGGGATCTGCTAAACAGGCCAAAATGCACTCTTCTGGAGCATGGTTGAGATACGCACCGAAGGGGGATCAGCTCGTCTGCGAGATCGGCATTTCAGTGCTGACCAAATAGAAATGTCAGAGGAATATCCAGCCTCGCATTCCAACTCTTTTCGCTATGATCTAATCCCGGGAAGACCCTGCTCATAGCGTTGGAGGCATTCCA
Source organism: uncultured archaeon (assembly GCA_963829965.1). Classification (GTDB taxonomy): domain Bacteria; phylum Armatimonadota; class Fimbriimonadia; order Fimbriimonadales; family Fimbriimonadaceae; genus DASXZH01. The sequence goes on from CAWHLK010000027.1 coordinate 180,048, forward strand.
ACCCTTAAGGGCGAGGATCCGGTCCGCCTCCTCTTGGAAGGGAGCGTAGCCTGCATCGAGGGTTTGGTCTCCATGATCGAAGTAGATTTTGTGGTTCTTGGGATCGGGAAGTTCGGCAGCCAAATAGGTGAGAATAGCTTGGGCAATACGCGGATCCCGCCCCACTTCGAGGTCCGGCCTGCCCCCAGGCCAGTGGGTGGAGAGACAAGCTGCGCCTCCGAAGATGTTCGGGTACTCGCACATCGCATAGAACGAGATCAGCCCGCCCATGCTCGACCCCGCGATGAATGTGTCACCGCGGCCCCGGCGTGTTTCGAAGTGGCTGTCGATGTATGGTTTTAGCTCCTGAACCAGGAACTTCAGGTAATCGTCACCTTGCGGGTCGGAACTTAAGCATTGGTCAACAAACTGCTTCCTGAAGTCGGGTGGCATCAAATCGAGCGCTTTCTGCGGAAAGTATTCGCCGAACCGGTTCTGGGTGTTGAATACGCCGACCACGATGAACGGACGGATCTTCTTGGAATCGATGAGGGGCTTGGCGACCTGATCGACGTTCCAAGCCTGGTGGTTCCAGGTGATCGCGCTATCGTAGAGCATCTGACCATCGTGCATGTAAAGCACGGGGTAGCTCCTGCCGTTTCCATAGCCGTCCGGAAGCCAGACGTCTACGGTTCGACTTGGCACAAAGCGCGATTTGAAATCTGCGATGCGGACGATTTTGCCGCTTTTGGACCGAGGCGTTGCCACTTGCTGACCGGCAAGCGCCACGGCGACCAAAAGCATAAGAGAAAACGAGCCAACTCCAACCATTTCGACAAGAGGTTACCAGTCGTTTTCATCGGGTAGCCTGCCGTTCCCTAACGCCGACGAGGTCCTTTCGCAATTCGCGAATAGCTCCAAAGATCTTCAGTAAATACGCCAAAATGTGATCTATAAGGCTCAAAAAGGCCCTTAGTAGCAAGGTTTACTCCTAAAAATCCCGAAAATGTGATTTAATGATCACCATGGCTGATGACGCTGCAATACCGACGGCTTTGGCAGACCGGATAAAAAGAGCAAGGCTTAAGGCCAAGCTCTCCCAGGACGACCTGGCGGCACTGGCTTCGATCTCAAGACGCCCGATCTACGTACTGGAAAGCGGACGAGGGTCGATAAGGCTCGACACTCTAATTCGAATCCTTGATGCCCTAGGCCTTGTGCTGGAAGTTCGCCCCAGAGGGCCTGAATCGTGACAACAGATTATCGCTCTGTCGAAGACTTACTGGTCTACAAAGGCAACGAGCACGTGGCAAACCTTCACCGCACACCGAGGGGTTGCGCATTTCGATATACCAGGGAATATCTTGAAAGCAACCAAGAGCCTATTGCGCTCCATCTGCCCAAGACGGAGAACGGGCTAATAGTCGAGGGTCTGGCAAACTTGCCCACCTATTTTGCGGGCCTTCTCCCTGAGGGCCTTATGTTTTCTGCTGTGCGGAAGCTCATCGGGGCAGCCGCCGATGATCTTTTTGCGGTCTTAGCGGCTACAGGGGCTGATGCCATTGGCGATATTGAAACGCGCCTTCCAGGGGAAACAGAAAGAATGCCGAGTCTCGACCTTGCTCGGGCCGCTGAACAAATCAAGTCGCTTCTGAGCAACAGTGGAACATTCCGCATCGACCATTTGGCAGCTATTTCCGGTGTACAGCCAAAAATGTCTCTCGGGCAACTCGTTCGCTCGAGCCGAGCATCAAGCTACATCGCGAAATTCGAAGTCTCCCGAATTCCCACAGGTGATCGAAAACGAACTCACCTTCATGAATCTGGCTAGACGATGCCGCCTTCAAGTCCCAGATACAACCGTGCGATCTGGCGCTCTAGTTACCAAGCGATTTGATCGCCATTTCGACAGAAAGACCAACCGTGTAGTGAAGGTCCATGTCGAAGACATGCTTCAAGTTATGGACATGTTTCCCAACAGCAAGTATTCCATGGAGTACGCCGACCTAATGGCCGGCATGGAAACACTTGGTGTTTCAAAAGCGACTTTGCTGGATGCCGTCAAGCTCTATGTTTTCAGCTACATCATAGGAAACGGAGACCTGCACGCCAAGAATGTCAGCCTCATTTTGGACAAGGAAGACAATCAATGGAAAATCTCGCCGGCGTACGATTTGCTCTCAACGTTGCCTTACAAGAGCCAGTTGGACGGAGCGGATCGGATGGCTCTCGCTTTAGATGACGAGTCCTTTGGACGATTCACCGTGGTGGAGTTTGTTGATTTTGGCTTTAAGTTTGGACTACCAGAAATGGCGGTTCTATTGATGATCCATCGAACGGCTTCCCTGGTCCTCAAGTATTTGCCCGAAGATCGAGGCATCTTAACACCTGAAATTGTTCAGATCATAAGGAGCCGTGCCGAATCGCTGATGGGATAGCCCCATTCTTGTTGTTTTGAACCAAGGACCGGATTCGAACCGGTGACCTGCTGTATGCAAAACGCCGGGAATGGGTATCTTGGCATGCCGGGCGGTGCCGTATTATGCCTCTTTGAACCGAACGATTGATATCGGCGCCAACCGGTGCCGGGTTATATAGTGGACTCTGCCTACAAACTGACTACGAAATGCGGGACGCGGGCTATGAATTTTGGGGGAGTCAGCGCCTGCATTCGAACGAAGACGAGAGCAGGTGGTGATGGCCCCTAAGCGAACTCACCAGCGAGCCGTGGCCCCTAGATGCGCTTCTAAGCCTGCGGAAGGAACCTGTTGAGAATGTCGAATAGCCGCCTGATATCCAACGGCTTTGTTAGATATTCTTCTGCCCCTGCCTTCTTCGAAGCCTGGATTTGTCGGGGAGTTGCGTCAGCACTTAGCATGACAACAGGTATATGCCTCGTTTCTGAAATTGGCCTTCAATTCCGCCAGAACGCCATCTCCTGCAAGGTCAGGCAAGTGCACATCCAGCAAGATCAAGTGGGGTTGGTGATGGGAGGCGAGTTCGAGTCCTAATCTCCCATCGGTAGCGGAAATAAGTTCGATATGCTTCCAGTCATTAAGAATTGTCCTGATCAATTGGATGTTGGATAGGTTGTCCTCGATATAAAGAACCGTTCCGCGCGAAAGCCCGGACGCAGAATGCGGTGACGCTTCATTGGGTAGAACCAACTGCTTTTCAGGAGCTAGAGTTTTTTTCAGTTCAACATAAAAGGTCGATCCTTCGGGCGAACTGTCCGCCAAACCGATGGTGCCACCCATGAGTCTTACGAACCGTTCCGAAAGGGCCAAACCCAGCCCTGTGCCATCGATCCCAGGTGCGCTGAACCTCTGAAAAGGTTGGAATAGAAGCCCCCGTGAGTCAGGATCAATTCCGGGTCCCGTATCAGAAATCTCCACCCGGCAGGAATCTTCTCCGACGATGCAGCGAACCGACACGCTGCCGCCGGGATGGTTATATTTGATCGCGTTCCCGAGAATATTTAAGAGCACTTGCAACAGCCTCTGTTTGTCGGCTTGCACGTAGATCTCTCCGCAATCGGCGATGGGGCCAAGCTGTACGCCGCCTTCTTCGGACGTCTGCCCCAGAATGTTAAAAGCCTCTGACATCAAGGCGGCCAAAGCGACCGGCTCCAGTGACATGCCCAGGTTCCCGCTTTCGATTCTGGAAAGGTCAAGTACTTCATTGATTAGCTGGAGAAGATGCTTGCCACTCTTCATTATCGCGTGCGTTGCTTCCCTGATTTCGGGGTCTTCATACTTGAGATCCAGAAGTTGAGCGTAACCCAGCACGGCGTTCAAGGGTGTCCGAAGCTCATGACTCATTCGGGAGAGAAAGTCGTTCTTGGCGGCATTTGCCCTTTGAGCAGCTTCGCTGGACGCTCGCACTTTCGATTCCATTTCGCGCTGCTCCGTCACGTCCCTACCCGTCGCGTAAATGAGACCGTCCTGAGTTTTTACCGACCTCCACGCTACGGTTATCAATGATCCATCCTTGCGACGGCATCGATTCTCAAAGCCCGGCGAGGAGCGAACTTCGGAGGACCGCTCCAAGCGTTGCCGCGTCGCTGCCACATCATCCGGATGCAGCAGCTCATAACATCGCCTGGACAGAAGCTCCATTTCAGACCAACCAAGGTTGGCGGTGAATGCCGGGTTCAACCGAAGAAAGCAGCCATCTGAATCCAAAATACAGAGCATGTCATCCGCTACTGAAAAGAATCGATTAAGTTCCTCCGAGCGCGTCTCAACTTGCTTCGCCAGTTCGCGGTTTGCGTTTTGGAGAACCGTCTCGGCTCGCTTATGCTCGGTGATATTGGTATGAGATACCAAAACCCTCTCGTTGGACTCGCTCAGTTTTACGACGTTCATCAAGAACCATCGGGGCTCGTCCGGCGCATCGCATGGGTAAGTCAGTTGGAAGCTAGGAGACGAACCACTGAGAACGTCAGACAGGCCGCTCAGGGCCGCTAAAGCACTTTGGGCGTCCGCAAAGCCCTCTTTTCGAATCGAGGCGAGGTAGTTTGTCCCAATCCCTCGTATAGTCTCTTCATCACCATCGTTTTCAACCGCAAACTGCCGGTAGGGCCGGTTGACGGCAATGATGTTGCCATGATTATCGAGCACGGCAATGTGTGCGGGCAAGGCTTCGACAATTTCCCGCGCAAGTTCTTCAAATCCCTCACCGACAAGATCATGGGTATTGACGTTTTTCATTAAGGTTTTTGGACAGGTTCGCCGATGAGAGATCGCGCCAGAACATCAGAATACACGACCCAGCTTTTCCGCCCTCCCAGGTACCGCCGCCCGTTTGGCCCTATAAATAGGGCACGGTACGCGGACTAGCTTCAAACCTCTATACGCTTCGGTCCCAGGGGCAGCCGAGCATTGCGAGAAGTTCGCCCAAATCATGACCCGCCATGACGCTCTACTCGACGGCAAGACCACGTGAATGCAAGGCCCGCCCAAGAACTCAACGAACGTTTGAAATCATAATGGGCGGAATCGGCTCAACGTCAACAGAAGGCGTTTCCCCAAAAAGCCATCTTCAATGCAAGACTCTGGAGCCGATGACCGGATTCGAACCGGTGACCTGCTGTTTACGAAACAGCTGCTCTACCACTGAGCTACATCGGCAATTGAACCTGTACTCCACGATTAAGCTACATCTGAAACTGCCTTTGGATATCCCTATTGAGGTGTTTGTAACCAGGAAAGGGTGTTTCTAAGGTGTTTTCAAAGAGCTGACTAGGTGTTTCTCTAGTTCCCGAAAGACTTTACCTCAGGGCATGTCTGGACTAGAAGTGCTCATAGGGCAATCTTGGTGCTTGGTGGTGGGTGAGGAGTTACTGAATGACTTCGGTGTCAGGTCCAGATCTATGCCCTTGTGTTTCTACCATGGCATCGAAGATTTCCCTGATCGGTGTGTCCAGTGGCATATTGATCATGCCAAATCCAGAAACTCAACAATATCTATTCTCTGCCTTCCACTTTCGACTTTAGCTAAATAAGCTTGTGATTTCTGAAGTCTATATAGCTTCTCTTCAGTGTCAGGCTTCCATTTGCCTGAACAGCTCTGAAAGGGTGAGTTCTAACCCCCTTGCTATTTTCAAAGCAGTGTTGATGGTTACCACTCGCTGCCCTCTTTCAATCTGGCCCATATACGTTCTGTGGACACCGCAGTGGTAAGCGAAACCCTCCTGAGAGAAACCCTTTGCAAGTCTAAGGGCTCTGACAGCCAGTCCAAATGCAGGTGCGAGGTTTTCAGTTTCCATGCAGTTAAGAGCATGAGAACTTTGGGCCTAAGTGTCTACAGCTTATACATCCACAGGTTGTACAGCCACAGTCTATATATCTCTGCTTCGAGTAATATTGGACTACAAGATGGAAACAGTAGCTTTCTGTCAAAGGTGGGGTGGTGGGGTCAATGGGAGATACCTGTTGTCCCAGCTGTGGGGCTTGGTTCGTCACCCCGTCAGCCTCTAATGAAGGGATGGAAGAACAACCCAGGATTCGGGCCTGCTCAAAGTGCAGCACAGAAAACTTAACAAACAGGAGCATTTGTTGGAACTGTGGTGAGCCACTTGGCAGCAAGCCAGAACCCAGGGCTGCTGAGGTGGTGGCAGTTAAAAAACGGGCCTCAGCTTCTTCTAAGACAGGCGAGACAAGTGCGGGCTCTGTTCATTCGCCCACTGCTGATCCACCTGCCCCAACGAAGGATACTAACGGTAGGAGCACTAACTCCGATCTCAGCAGCTATCAGAAAGAGAAGAATGCCCGTGGGTATGGATGCGGTCTTGCTCTGTTTGTCCTTGTTTGCCTTCTTCCTCCAGTAGGGATACCTGCTAGTGCAGTGTTCTTAATTCTTTGGCTGATGGCTGACGGCTGTGGCTGCTTTGTTTTGACCTGCCTGCTGGTTGCGTTAGCAGGTGCCTGCCTAGTAGTTTGGTGAGCAGAGCTTTGATATGTTCTATTGTGGTTATCTGAATACGGGAGAACAGCAGTGACTCTTGCTGGATTAATCTTCTTCGTGGTTGGTGCGATCTTCACATGCTTGTTCTGTGTTGGAGTGGTGTTTTACGGTTTCTTCGATCGCATTGTCACAGAGATTTGACCGGTTCCCCTTAAACTTTCCAGTCCTAGAATAGAGAGTTTGCCGCCAAAATAGGAGACAGACATGGCACGAGGAAAACGGTATTCGGAGGAACAGATCCTGAAGGTTCTCGGTGAGATCGATGCGGGCGCGAGCATCGCTTCGGTGGCCAGGAGCCACGGGATCAGCGACCAAACAATTTACGCGTGGCGCGAGAAGTATCAGGGCATGACCAAGAGCGACCTGACGGCGATGCGCAATCTTCAGGACGAGAACCGGCGGCTTCGCCATCTGGTGGCCGAACTGAGTCTTGACAACGCGGCGCACAAGGAGCTCCAAAAGGGAAAATGGTGAGCCCCGGAAGCAGACGGCGAGCCGTGTGCTTTCTTCTTGGCCGGGGCTTTCCAAGAACGTGCGCTTGCCGGGTGTGCCGCATCTCGCGTCCTGCGAGCCGCCACACGCCCACGGAACGCAGCCCAGGGCTTCGGGAGAAGGTTCTGGAGCTTGCCCGGGCGAATCCGCGCTACGGCTTTAGGCGGGTGCACGCGCTCATTCCCGGCGTCAACGTGAAGGCGGTTCATCGTATTTGGCGAACCGAAGGACTCGGCATTAGACATCGCAAGCGAAGGAAGCTTGTGGTGCCAAAGACTGAAGGGCCGGTGCTTACCGGGCCCAACCAGGCATGGTGTCTGGACTTCGCGCACGAGCGGCTCGAAAACGGCCGGCACACCCGAATACTTGGCGTGCTCGACTGCTTCACGAGAGAATGCCTGCTGCTCAAAACGGCCTCAACCTTTCCTGCCTTTGCGGTGGAAAGAGAGCTCGACTGGCTGTACCTCGTTCACGGAAAGCCCAAGGCGATCGTCAGCGACAACGGGCCCGAGTTCCGCGCCATGACGCTTCCAGAGGGCGTCTCAAACCAGTTCATCCAGCCGGGAAAACCCTGGCAGAACGGCTACATCGAGAGCTTCTTTGGCAAGCTCCGCGACGAACTCCTGTCCTGCGAACTCTTCATCCGAGGCTCCGAACTGCAAGCGGCCCTCGCGGATTTCCAGGATCACTACAACAATCACAGACCCCATCTTGGGCTGGGCGGGCTGACACCCGCAGGCTTCAAGCAGAGGTTACAATCAACCCCGGAGGCGGACACTCTCTATTCCTAGGGTGGAAACTTATTGGGGACCGGTCATGACGAAGCATATGAGTAGATACCTTTTCCAGTTTTGCTGACTTGGCGGAGGCTTCAAGGGATCTTTGCACGTTGCGGTATGAAAATGGTGTTCCCTTCTTCGTGCAGAAGATGAGGTCCCCCCTTCTGGGCAGTTGTTCTAGCATCTTCAACAAAGGTGGAGGTATTGCTACTTGCCTACATGATCTTTCAGTTTTAAGGGGTTTCAGGACTCGTTTGCCCGTCTCTCTATCCCTTTGAAGTTGTTGCCGAATAGAAATCGATGCCCTCACTCCTTTGCATTCTAGGTCAGTCCACATTAGGGCAAGTGCTTCACCAATTCTGAGCCCAAGCATGAGCTGGCATGCGAAGATCGCCTTCATGGAGGTGTTCTCCGTTTTCTCTAGAAGTGTTGCGGCTTGCTCCTTCGTCAGAGCCCTTATTCTTCTGCCCTTTGGCTGGTCATTGAGTTGGGTCAGTGCTGCAGGGTTGCTAGTTAGCTTGCCCCTTCGAACAGCATGGTTGAGGGCTCCAATAAGGAAGCGCCTGAAATGGGCCTTGCTTCTGCTGCCAAGTGTTGATCTCGTGTTTATGAGGTTGTCAAGCATCTGGACGGTCAGCTTATTGATAGGAATGTGTCCAAGGGCAATGGCGTGATTATCAGCGAAGTTTTTGTAGAGAGCGTATGTGTTTCCGCTTAGCTTTGGCTTGTAGATTTCCCTCAGGGCTGTTTCCAGCCATTGGGATAACTTCATCTCTTTTGCTTCAAGCTTGCCACCTCTAATGATGGATATGTGCAGGTCTTGGAGCTTCTGCTTCGCTTCTTTTTCAGTGTCGCATGTAACTGAATGGTCACGCTGCTTTCCGTTGGCGTCTATATAGCGACGTCTAGCCACCCACTTTCCCGTGCCCTGCCTCTGAAATACTGTGCCTGGTATCTTCCCTACCATTTCAGGTGTTCCTCCATTGCCTTCCATGCAAGTTCAAGCTCCACGAAGTCCTGGCCCTCTTCAGACCGAGCCTTCTGTGTTGCTGATTCCATGGGGCCAAGAATTGTTTGCTTGGTGGTTTCCCAGGCCTTTGGGGAAGCCTTCTTGACGTAGTCGATGATGGATTCTCTGAGAATCCGGAAGTTGCCTGTGAGCTTGACTGCCACAAGGTCTTCCTCCTCGATTAGTTTCCTGACGGTTTCCGTAGAGATCCGGAAAACTTGTGCAACTTCTTTGGCGGAGAACATTGTTCCTGCAGGCGAAGTGGCAACGGTGATTAGTGTCGTATTTTCATTTTCCATTTTGCATTCCTTGTGTTTTTGGTATTTTACTTTATTTATTGCATTCTTGGCATAATCCGTGATATAGTGATGATACCCTCACTTCGGGTGTGGGAATCTCGACAAATAGGTGAAAAACTAATGATTAGTAGTAATGCGACTCTTGCGGTCGAGTTGGAACCTGGGTTCCAATCATTGATTGAGGGAGAGGTGGATAACCTCTTCCAATGGACAGGATGCAAAGATGAATGCGTCTGGGTTTCGGGCGAGTGGTGTCCCTCTGGGTGCCAGTTCAAGCTCTATAGGGGCACTGCACTAGCTAAGGAGGGGGACCTTCAGCAGGTGATTGAGGCAGCTCACTCTAAGGGCTATCCGCATAAAACCACTGACGGTCTTCGAAAGGAGATAGTGGTCCTCCTACCGGAGCCGATAACAGTGGGCGGAGAGACAGCTAAGTCCTGGCTCATCAAGAAAACCTCTGCAGTCAAGTGGATGCGGCTGGAACCAGTAGCATCTGCCCCTACAGGAGAATAGTGATGGGTTTGCAGGTGAGCCAGGCTGTGTCCTGGCTTACCGGAACCTGACTGAGAGGTGTTTTCAGGGTGTGCTTAACCGATTTAGAGGTTCGTTTGAACTCGGAATGGCTCTTTGCTCAACTATTACGAAACAGCTGCTCTACCACTGAGCTACATCGGCGTGGGCGGATGAAATGATACCTCTTGGCTGCCGTTTAAGCCCTCAGGGGGTGGAGCGGGCTCAGAAAAGTACAAGTCAAGTCCATCGGACCGATGAAATGCGGAGAGAACTCGGGCCTTCACGGATAAATAGCCCCCCATGTATCCCACATGGCGCCGAAGATCCCGTCCTGGCCATTAGGCTGGACATAGCGGCCTACCAGGTAAACGTAATAATATTGCCCGTCGGTCGTCCAAAGCAGACTGGTCACGATGTCATCATTGCTTGCCTCGGTCGAATAGGTAAACGTCTGTAACTCGTTGGCATTGGCGTCCAATATAACGACGGTTGCATGGCGGTGGCCGTTGGCGTCCGGATTGTCGAGGGCGTACACGACGCCCTGGTCGGCAGCGGCGCTGATTTTGCTCAGGCTGCCTTTGACGAACCATTTGGGACTACCGATGCCGCCGGTAGAGTCATATTGGTAAAGGTATTCGCCGGGAACCTGCGAGGCAAGAACATAAATGTTCGAAGCTGTTCCCACGGAGACGGCAGTGACGACACCTTCTTGCTCGGCCGAGTGCCACAGCATCCTCCCGGCGCCGTCATAAGCGTAAAGAGTATAGATCACCTTGGTAGTGTCATCGACGCTGTTATGGATGGTCTCGTTATCGGCGACCACGGTGAAGTCATCGGAATTTGAGCCTACGCAAACTGAGTGATTGGTGGTCCAGGTACCGGATTGATTGTTTTCAAATCTAAGACTGTAATCGCGGCTCAGTCTGCCTCCCACGTTGATTTTGTACGCGGCGACTCGGCAGCCGCCAAGCTCGGTATCAGGTTCGTTATCCTTCCCTTCTACCAAAAAGGTAGCTCCGCTAAAATAGGCAGTGGTTGGAGACATCTCGGGGGCCGTGAACTCGAGACGGGGGTTTGGACCGACCGTACTGTGGGTATCACAAAGAACGGCCAGTTCCGACCCGGTGCCTGTTCCCAAAGAAACGGCCGCGTAATCGCCGTAGGGATACTCCCCCAGTTTAAGAGGCGTATCATTGGACGCGCTATTAGCCGGGTAGAGGTAATCCTGAGCGAACGGGGAGAGAAAGCCTCCGCGATAGTAGGCAATTTTAGTGCCTTGGGACGTCTGCATAGCTCCGATCGACCTAAAATCGTGGGGGCCAAAGATGCTTTGTTGAAATGACACGTTGTCTATTAGGTCGGCAGGTTTGAATCCGGCAATCGGCCCTTCCCCCCAAGCCACGATCGGAGGCGTCACGTTATAACCCACCCCGACATACCCACCTGAAACAGCTCCCGTAACCGGATCGGTGGCATAAACGGACTCAAAGGCCCGGCCAACCGGTGCAAGGTCGACCGGGAACACGTTCTGGTAAGGTTCCGAGGCTGTCAGGCACGGGTTTTGGTAAACAGAGTAATTGAAAACGAGGGGATACTGAGCGTTCGCCATCGTGGCAATCGCAAGCACCAATAGACTAAGGGGAAGTTTGCTCATATCATTTCGCTTACTCACCCAATATCGGAAGATCCAACAATTTTCCTTCTAGGGTTAGCCATAACCAGTTTTGTCAAACCAAAACTTCACATTCTAAACATTGTAAATCCGGCAGGTTCAAGCGGCGCGTTTAGCGCCGCCTCGATGCCAAGGCCCAGAACCCGGCGGGTGTCCACCGGATCGATGATGCCATCGTCCCAGATCCTTGCCGTCGAGTAAAGCGCGGAGGACTCGGCGGCATACTTGGCGAGGATGGGCGCTTTGAACTCGGCCACCTCCGCCTCCGTCATTTGCCCGCCCTTCTGTTCCTGCTTCACCGTTGCAAGGACACCGGCGGCCTGCTCGCCGCCCATCACGCTGATCCTGGCGTTTGGCCACATCCAAAGTTGACGGGGGCCGTAGGCGCGACCGCACATTCCGTAATTCCCTGCTCCGTAGGAGCCACCCACAATGACGGTGAACTTAGGCACGTTTGCAGTGCTCACCGCACTGACCAGCTTAGCGCCGTGCTTGGCGATGCCTTCATTCTCGTACTTGCGCCCGACCATGAAGCCGGTAATGTTCTGCAGAAACACCAGTGGAATACCGCGCGCGCAGCAAAGTTCTATGAAGTGCGCGCCCTTTTGAGCGCTTTCGCTGAACAGAATGCCGTCGTTGGCGAGAACTCCCGCGAGATGGCCGTAGAAGCGGGCGAAGCCGCAGATGAGGGTTGTCCCGAAGCGAGCTTTGAACTCCTGGAATCGGGAGCCGTCTGCCACGCGGGCGAGGACCTCGCGCATTTCCATCGGCTTTTTGGAGTCTGAAGGGACAAGCGAATACAGTTCGGACGGATCGTAAAGGGGAGCTTCCGGCTCCGTAAAATCATCCTGTCTCCTGGGACGGCTGCCAAGAGACTCAACAATATTTCGCAGAATCTCAATCGCGTGGTTATCGTCTTCGGCAAAATGGTCGGCGACGCCGCTTAGTCTCGTGTGGACATCCGCTCCGCCCAAGTCTTCGGCGGTAACTTCCTCCCCGGTCGCCGCTTTCACGAGCGGCGGGCCGCCCAAGAAAATCGTTCCCTGCCCCTTCACGATCACCGCTTCGTCGCTCATCGCGGGCACGTAGGCGCCGCCGGCGGTGCATGAGCCCATCACCGCGGCGATTTGGGGAATGCCGCGCGAGGCCATGGTCGCTTGATTGTAGAAGATGCGGCCGAAATGGTCGCGGTCGGGAAAGACCTCGCTTTGCAAGGGCAAGAACGCCCCACCCGAATCCACCAGATAAATGCAAGGAAGGTGGTTCTCCAGCGCAATCTCCTGAGCGCGCAGGTGTTTCTTGACCGTGATCGGAAAGTAGGTCCCGCCCTTCACCGTCGCGTCGTTGGCGATGACCACGCACTCCCGGTTTTGAATCCGCCCGATGCCGGTTACGATTCCGGCGCCCGGGCGCCTTCCTCGTACATACCGTTCGCGGCCAGTGAACTGAACTCTAGAAAGGGAGAGCCCTCGTCGATGAGCCGCTCGATACGCTCGCGGGCAAGCATCTTGCCCCTGCTCTTATGCTTTGAAACGGCGGCTTCGCCGCCGCCCAGCTTGACGGTTGCCACTGCTTGCCGGAAGTCAGAAAGAATCGCGTCCATGCAGGAGCGGTTCTCGCGGTGGTCGACGTCGTTGATGTTAACGTGGCTTTCCAGCGGGTCCATGCTGGAAAGGATGATACCGGTTAGCTCAAATACAAGGTGGCCGCAGTTACGGGTTCGCGATCGGGCTTAACGCGGAACGCGATCAGATGGCTTGGCTTATCCTTTTGACAGTGGACGCTGTACCCGCGCTGCTCAAAAATGATTCTTACGGTTTCCCAGTCGTCCGTCCGGATGTCGCATTCGATCCGATAGGCGTGACGCCTTCTCTTGATCAAATTGTGTACAAATCCTTGCGCTTCCTTATACTTTTTCATCACGTTCACCATGGTCCAAGTGGTGGGTTCCGTCTGGGCTTCTTTGACCGATATCGGATTGCTCATGAATTACTTATCCTTGTATCACGTCAAAAACCGGCTCCGCGTGGCAGTTTTGGCGCTTTTATTCTCCAACCTTAACATTGGGGCCAAAGCAGCTATTCCGCAGCCTGTTTTCGATCGCCAATCAAATAGAGGACGATACAGGGCACGAGATTAAACATGACAATCGCAATTTTGTAGAGGATCATAACAAGAAGGTTGATCCGATCAAAATCCGTATGCGAGACCAGGATATTCGCCGATACGGTGCCGTAGAGCCAGCCATGGGGGAGATACAGCATTAGGTACCAAGCGAGCAGAATCACATAGTTGATGATCGTGCAGTAGAGAAGAAGCCTACGAACATCGCTCAGTTTCATATCTATTCTACGAATTCAGGCTCGCTGCAGGTGTCTTAAAACGTCCTGGTTTCGATGCTTGCCGAACACGCTGAAGTCCCGAAGAGCCACCACGCGGCCGGCAAAAAACCAAGATTGGAGTTCCTGGACGCGGTGAAGGGCGTCGGCATCTTGTGCGTGATCGCTTTGCACAGTTCGGGGCGTTCCGGAAGGACGCTGTTAAGCCAGGGATCCGTTGAGTGGTGGATCGTTGAAGCGTTCAACCGGCTCATGGCTTTTGCGGTGCCGATGTTCCTATGCGTCAGCGCCTTCTTATGGGCTCGAAGCGCGTCAGACAAGCCTGGGCTAACCGCCGGGACGGTCAGGCGGTTTACGGCCATCCTCTATCCCTATTTGCTGTGGAGCGCTCTTTTTGTCCTTTGGCAGGTTTATGTGGAGAGGGCTCCCTTTGCGAACCTCCTAACCCGCAAGTCCATCTACAACGACCTGGTCTGGGGAAAGGCGTATTTCCATCTTTATTTCTTGAGCATTCTTTTGCAAGCGGCCCTCTTCTTCCCTTTAATGCTGTGGCTGGTCCGGCGCACAGGGTTTGGGCTCAGCTGCCTGACCGCTTTCGTTCTTCAGGGGCTTGTCTTTGCTCTCCAGACACGCATCCAGTTCTTGCCCTTCCCAGGAACTTCCCTTCTTTGGTATTTGACTTCGCTCATCCCTGCGGCCTGGCTGGGCGCCAACTGGCCGGCGCCTACGAATCTGGTCAAGCCGTTGTTTGCGAGTTCCCTTGCCCTAACTCTTATCAGTGGGGCTGCTTTTCTCTGGCTGGAAAGGCTCGAGGTCTTGAAGGTCTATCGCTACAGCGGACTCACCAACCCGATACAGCAGCTCTTCGTTTTTGGCGGAGCTTTTTCTGTGATCGCGGGCTTGGCGCCAAAGAAGCCATCGGAGAAACCGGCTTGGCGCTGGCTATGCTGGCTCGGAGCCTCTTCCCTGCCCTTTTACCTTCTGCACCCTATGGTCATGAGGTTTCTCAGCGGTCCTCGCTTGACACAGGTTTTGTCACAGGTCCCGCTTGCTCCCCTCTGGAGTTATTGTCTACTGGTTCTTGTGACGTTTGCAGTTGTGATCCTTTTGAATAAGTTTAGGCTAGATAAGTTGCTCTTTGGAAGATCCAGCCCTGCATTACCGGGGCCGAAGAGCCAGGATTGAGGCGCATATTATTAATTGTTTGAGCCTAACTTCTCCCCTTGCCGAAGGCCCCTAAATTGGCTACCATTAACTCTATGCTTGCAAGTCTCCTCTTGCTGTTTGCCCGGGCTCAAAGACTTCCAGCCACGATCTCCGTGAACGTGGATGGGGTGACGCGTTCCGCCCTTGTGTATCCGGCGAGTTCGGCAACGCAAAAGCGGTCCCCATTGGTCTTTGTGTTTCATGGACACTACGGAACTGCGCGACTGGCAGACCGGGCCTATCACCTGGAAGATTCGTGGCCTGAGGCAACCGTTGTCTACCCACAGGGGCTGCCGAACATGAGCAAGGTGGTGGGGTACGGAAACGGCTGGCAGACTGACTTCGGAGGAGACGAAGACCGCGATCTCAAGTTTGTCGACGCGCTGGCTAGTAAGTTAGAGGCGGACTACCGGTTGGATTCCGGCCGGATCTATGCCTGCGGGATGTCGAACGGGGCGGTGTTTTCTTTGCTGCTAGTTGCGGCCCGGCCCGATACCTTTCGAGCCTTTGCTTCGGTTGCCGGGGTTGGCGGAAATTACTTACGAAAATTGAAAGCCCGCAAGCCCGTGCTCATGATCAACGGGAGCGCAGATCGGCTCGTGCCCTTGAACTTGGCAGAAGAAACCCGAGATTATTTAATAAGGTTCAACGGCTGCGCACGGACTCCGGATTCGATGAATGGTTACGAGATCTATTCGGGACCGTCAGGAGCGGACGTTGCTTGGCACGAGCACGACGGCCGACATGAGTGGCCGAGTTTTGCCACTGCGGAAGTAGTTAGGTTCTTTCAGGCCCACTAAGCGACGCTGCGGTCGCGACCCAGGCGCTCATCAAGGGCTTGAGCGGCGCGGTCGCATCGCCCAAAAACATCTTCGATGCGGCCTTGCAAGCTGCTCGAACGGATCTTCCTGGCGATCACAAAAGCGGTTGCGGTTACGCCAACCGTGGTTAAAAGAGTAATCCATGCAGCACTGCTCGACTTTGAGCGGATTTCAGTTTCGTTGCTATCTGACATGATCGTTAATTCGATGGACGGTTATTACAGTTTCGGTGTTTCAGTGTCGATGCTTTAGTTTAACATTACGATCATAAACTGATCTCAATCGGCAGATCCCATCATTGTGAAACTCCGTCTCGTTCCCATTAGTGGGTCGAATAGAAGAACGCGATGGCAAAGAGAACGTACACCGCCAGTAGTAATACGCCTTCGAACCACGTCGTTTCTCCATCCTGGGCAATTGCGTTCACCGCAAAGGCGGAGCCGCCGATCGCCATCATTTCGAGGGGATTGTTGAAAACAAGATTGAGCGGATGGCCGGTGAGGCCCGAAAGCAGCACCAGAAGCGGTGCAATCAAGAGCCCGATCTGGATCGTCGAGCCCAACGTGATGCTCATGGCCATGCCCATGTGGCCCTTGCGGGCAAAGTAGATCGCAGAGAAATATTCGCTGATGTTGCCGGTGACAGCGATCAAAACGATGCCAATGAAGATCGGCGACATACCGAGCCCGGCTGCGGCCGTGCTGATGCCATTGGAAACCAACTCGGCTTCGAAGGCAGTCCCCACGGTTGCGACAAGTAGCACTGCTATCGATTTCTTGAGGGTCCAGTAGGCAGGCTCCATCGGTTTGGAGCCGGAAAACACGTCCCGGTGGGTGACAAACGTGTAGATCAGGTTCGCGGCATAGACGAGAATAAGTACGATGGCCACCCCAACGCTAAGTCGTTGGTCCAAATCGGCGGCGGTGGGCAGCGAAACACTGCCTCGCTCGGAGGCTCGGTACAGGCCCGGCAGCAGCAACGCAATGACGACCAACACGAGAAGGCTGCCAGCGAGCCCCGCGCGGTCTCTCTTGAAGGTCTGCTTATCCCGCCCAAAGCCGCCAACCACGATCGCAAGGCCAAGGCCGAGAAGGCTGTTGCCAATGATCGCGCCGGTTATTTGGGCCTTCACCACTTCCACCTGGCCGGCATGAAGAATGAACAGGCCTAGAACGAGTTCCGGCACGTTGCCGAACGAGACGTTCAGCAGGCCCCCTATCGCAGGGCCCGCCATTCTCGCCAATTGATCGGTTGCTTTTCGCACGTATTCGGCGAGCGGAATGAGCGCGATGAGCGCGCAGATGAAAACCCACATCTGCGACACATGAAACCCATAGGCGAGGGCGGCCGATAGCGGAACGAAGAGCAGCAGCCAGCGGAAGATCATGTTGGGTTACGGGTTACGGGTGAATTTACTGTGAACGGTGAACTGTGAACTGTGAACTGCGAATGTGAACGGTGAACGGTGAACGGCTGTATCGGTAGATGGGTAAACCTCTGACGGGACGGGGCCTTCGCAACATTAATGTAGCATGCTCAGCGCATTGATCGACCTCAGTTGCCCCTCCACACGGGCAAATGGGCGGGTAACCTTTTCTTTAATGACACGCAATGCAAAGGCAAGATGGGAGGGCGGCTTAAAGGACGGGCACGGGAAAATCTCGTCCGATAGCGGCGTGCTCCAAGACACTCAGTACAGCTTCAGCACCCGATTTGAGGATGGCAAAGGCACCAACCCGGAAGAGTTGATCGCCGCCGCCCACTCCGGCTGCTTCGCCATGGCCTTCAGCGCCCAATTGGGCGGCCTCGGGCTGACGGCAGATTACATTGACGCTTCGGCCGCGGTTACCCTTGAAAAGGTTGACGACGGGTTTGCGATTACGAAGAGCCACCTTACGGTTTCTGCCAAGATCCCGGGAGCGAGCCAGGCACAATTCGACGAGGCGGTAAACAACGCCAAGAACGGATGCCCGATCTCAAAGCTCTTAAAGGCTGAGATCACCCTGGATGCAAGGCTAGTTAGCTAAAGCTCAGGAGCGAGGCTTTTGGAGGAGGGTTTGGCAGGGCAGTGATGACTCGGAGGGGCCTAGGCGGTTGCGCGTCGGCGAGCATGCCAAGTGGGGAACAATGATATTCCCATACCAGGCTTTTGTTCCCCGTCACTTTTATTCGCTAAGTTCTTCCCCCTCCCCTTCGGCTTCGCTCAAGATGCTCAAAGGGCCAAGTGTGCCCTTGGAAACTACAAATGAGGCGCAGCGCCTGTTGTGATTCGCCCCTACTACTGAGCCTTTAGCCTCATAACACGGTGGGATCGGATACACTCGAAAGCCAATGGTCCGAACCCAAAATATTGCGAAGTATTTCGCCGGTCCGAAGGGCGTCGAAATTAAGGCAGTGGATGGGGTGACCATTTCCGCTGAGCCGGGAAAGATCTTTGGGCTGCTCGGCAGCAACGGCGCGGGAAAAACCACGCTTCTCCGCATGCTTTCCACAGTGATCAAGCCAACTTCGGGCTCGGCCGAAGTTGCAGGCTACGACGTCTTAAAGAACCCCCAAGAGGTTCGCGCCAGCATTGGCTTCATGTCCACCTCAACCGCGCTGTACGGCAGGTCCAACGCGCGCGAGGTTATCGAATATTTCGCGCAACTTTACGGGCTTACCGGTGACAGGCTAAAGCAGCGCGTTCAGTTTGTGATCGACAAGCTGGAGATCGGAGAGTTTCAAACTCAGCTCTGCGACAAGCTTTCTACCGGCCAAAAGCAGCGAGTGTCGATTGCGCGAACCATCGTTCACGATCCGCCGGTTTTGTTTTTCGACGAGCCGACGACCGGCCTCGATATCATCGTCAGCCAAACGGTAATGGAGTTTGTGGAAGAGTGCCGGGCCAATGGCAAAACCGTGATCTACTGCACCCACATCATGAGCGAGGTCGAAAGGCTCTGCGACAATGTGGTCGTCATTCACGACGGCGTCATCAAGGGCGAGGGAACGGTCGAGGATCTCAAGACGCAGACGGGCACAAACAGCCTGGAGAAGGCTTTTTTGGTTTTTGCCGGGTTTACGCCGGCCGAGGTCGGTTCCGGAGTTTAACAAATGCAATACGTCATTACCGTGTTCAAAAAAGAACTTCGCGACATGTTTCGCGACAAGAGAGTGCGGCGAACCATCTTCATCATGCCGATCTTCACGGTGCTCCTTGTCGTGATGTTGTTCGGCTTCCTCGATAATGTGACCTCGAAGCCGAGCAGTATCAAGATCGATTACGTCCACGGAACGCCGCAAGAGGTTGTGACCGCGCTCCAAGCGGGCAAGGTGTCTCTGGAGGAGGTTCCATCGGTGGAAGAAGGCAACCGGCTGATCCAGGCAGGAAAGGCCCGCATGGTTCTGGATGTGGCCCCAAACCCTAAAGCTCCTGGAACGTACCTGGCGGAATTGCACTTTGACTCCAAGCAAGAGAGTTCCGTGATCGCATCCAAGGTATCGGAACAGATCCTCGACGCACTCAATAAGGCGCTGGCTTTGCAGGCCTTGAGCGCAAACGGAATCCCGGCGAGCACGCTCACGAAATACCAGCCAAAGGAAGACGATGTTCTCGTTGGCGGCAAGACCGGCGCCAGTTCCTTTGCCATTTCCATCATGCCCTACCTGATCATCATGTGGGCGTTCTACGGGGGAATAAGTTTCGCGACCGAACTTGTAGCAGGAGAAAAGGACAAGAATACGCTAGAAACTTTACTCATATCCCCGGCCACTCGCTCGCAAATCGCGATGGGTAAATTTCTTAGCCTAGCAGTGATTTGCTTGACGTGCAGTTGCATGTCAGTTGTGGCTCTGGGAATCGCGCCCTATCTCAGTTCGGGCAACAAGATGTTTGCGCTTGACATGAGCTTGACTCCGCTGTCCGGCCTTCTGATTCTTCTCGTCATGCTCCCCACCGTCGGGCTCTTCGCCAGCCTTTTGCTCGCCATTAGCTCCTACGCAAAAAACCCGCGCGAGGCGCAAGGATATCTGGCCGGCATCAGCACCCTGGTGGTTATGCCCGCGATGTTCAGCCAGTTCATCGGCTACACGGACTATGCTTCCAAAACCTGGATCTACGCGATTCCCGTACTCAACGCCGCAGTGAACTTGCGACAGATTCTGCAGGCACAGTTCAACCCACTAGGCTTTACGATCACGCTCGTAATAAGCCTGGTGCTGGCGGGAATCGGAATTAGGACGGCGGTTTGGTTCTTCAACCGGGAGAGCGTTCTTGCCCGGGTTTAGCTTGAGCTGCTGCTAGAGGTCGAGGTTCCCAGCACGTCCGTCAACTGCTTTTGCTCGGCTTGCAGCGACGACAGTGCATTCTCCATGTTTGCAAACTCGGTTTGAAGCTGGGATTGCTGGGTCGTCATTTCTTGTTGGAGCTGGGTTATCTGAGTTCCAATGTTGGTGATCTGAGAGTTGAACGCGTTCTCCTCGTTCGTGATCAGACCGTTCGTTGGCGCGGTGAAGCTGTTTACCAGGTTGTTCACCAGCGCCGCAACGCCGTTGTTAAAGGTAACGCTTCCCACTGCCCCGGTCGCACTTCCCGAGTAAGAGATTTGAAGGCCGGAGGTCGTCGCGTTGCCCGAATTACCTGTCAGGTATTTGCCGTTGCCGGTTGCCGCCTCGCCGTTGATGGTGCCGGCCACGTTGACTCCCGCAGTGAACGTTCCACCCTGGATACCGCTGCTCGATGAAGACGGGGCCGTATCGCTCGAGAGTGTAAAGTTGCCGTTCGTTCCGTATTGCTTGCTCGTGATGGTGAGGAGCCCGTTTTGCACACTGGCGAGCACGTCGTTGCCCAACGTAGCGTCCGAGTTGATTTGATTGACGACGTCCTGTTGGGTTTCGCCCGCCTGCAGCAGCAGCGTGTAATTGGTATTGCCAAAGAGGCTGCCATTAAAAGTGAGTAGCTCGCTGTTGGCCAAGGGCTGGGTCTGCGCAGTCGAGGCCGTGTATGCGCCTTCCGTTGCGGCCTGGGTGATATTCACATCGTATTGGCCGCTCCCGGACGGGACAGTGCTCGAGGTGGAGGAAACGAAGCCGAGGTCCGACGTTGAGCCGGAGCCTTGAGCCAAAAAGAGGTTCTGAACCGCGGTGGGGTTTTGTGAAAGGGCCGTTGTCAGCTGGGTTGAATCGAAGTTCATGTTGCCGTTCTCGTCCAGCGACAAACCGATCGAAGATAGGTTGTTATAGGGCGGCGACAGCCCCGGTACCGGACTGAACAAGGACGAAGAAAGCTGTTGTTGAACTTGGGCGACGCTGGAATCGCCAAACAGAGGCCCTGTCGCGTAGGTCGAAGTATTGAGTTGCGATTCGTCCGCGACAAACGAAACCATCGTGTTATACGCGGTCACGAAATTCTGAACGTTGCTGGTTACCTGCGTGGAGTTCTCCGCCAACGTGATCGTAGAAACGCCCGGCGACGCGGTGGTGCCCTCCAGCAGGTTGATGGTCGCGCCCTGAATGACCCCGGTTACCGTGTTGGAGGCGTTGGTGAGGGCAATATTGTCGAGGGTGAAATTCGCGTCCTGCCCCTTCAGGACTACATTGGTGTAACCCTGTTGGAGGACTCCGAGGCCCTGCATAAGCGACCCTGTGTCGGTGATTGACGTTGCCCCGGCAATCTGCAACTGATAGTTGGTCCCTCCGCTCGAGGTGGTGCTCGTTACGATGCTGGCTTTAGCCCCCGTGTTCGCGGTGTTAATTGCCTCGGCAAGGCCTTCGAGCGTCGTGCTATCCGGGTTGACCGTTACATTCACGCCGTTGATTGCAAATGTATCCGAGCCTAACGTGTTCCCATTGAGCTGGCTCGTTATGTCGTTCGTTTGGCTGGAAAATGCATAACTGGTGGCGTTCCCACCCGTGGTGTCGCGGACGGCAGCGGTTCCTCCAATCAAGCCGAGCGACTGTGCAACATTCCCTTGCAGATCGGCAATCTGGATATCGTTCGAGGCGCCGGAGTTATTGGCGGTCAGCGTGAGGTAAGTAGATCCAGTGCCGCCGTTGATGACGCTGGCAGTTACGCCTCCGTTCAGCGTGTTGATCTTTTGGGCAATCGAGTTCAACGTATCGCTTGACCCGATCTGCAGCCCTTGGCCGTCGATCACGAGCGTGCCGCTGAGGTTCAGGGCAGAGGTTGAGTTGGCCTGGGCGTTGGTGGAAATCTTCTGGGCCTGGGCAAGCTGGGTTACGCTGAGGTTGTAGGTGCCCACCTGCGCGCCCGTTGAAGTTGAAATCGTGGCGACGCTGGTATCGCTCGAGGTTGCGGTTATCGGGTTAAAAGCGGAAGCCGCATTGAGCATGGTGGCGGCGGTTCCCACCGCTTGCAGGTCAGACTGGTATTGCTGGACCGCCGAAAGCTGGGTCTGGATCGAGTTCTGCTGATCCTGCAGGTCGGTGATGGGGATTTGATCGGCCTGAAGCAGCTCCTGAATGATCTGGTTCGTATTGAGGCCGCTGGCAATACCGGTGAAATTGATCGAGCCAACCGTGCCCGTGGACGCTAAAGTGGGCAATGCGCTGGTAGTACCGGACCCTACACCTGAGAGACTGCTGCTCAAACTCATAGTCTGTTCGACCTAAACCAGTATTAATCCTTGGCAGAAATAAGCGAGAATTGGAGTGTTCCTGCCTTGCTCAGCGCTGACAAGTTTTAAAAGGGTACGTTTCTATATGAAGATGACTCTGAATCGCTCAACTTGGTTTGCCGGCGCCGGCGCACTGGCGCTTACCCTTGGTTTGGGCGCGATGGCGCACGGGAACAAGTCCCGCCCCAAAGTTCTGCTGTTCATCAGCACCGATTGCCCCATCGCGATGGGCTATACCCCCAGGATCAACGCCCTCTATGAAAAATACTCCGCGGAGGGAGTGGATTTTGAAGCGGTCTTCCCCAACGACCTTGAGACCAAACCGGGAATCACCGCCTACATGTCCGAAAGGAGCTACAAGTTCCCGTATGAGGTTGACCTTGGCGCTAAAGAGGCCAAGAAGCTGCGCGTCGGCACCATTCCCAGCGCGGTCATCGTCGATAGCGCGGGCAACGAGCTTTACAACGGGGCGATCGACGACAACGGCGACCCGACTCTCGCGCGCAAGCATTACCTGGACGATGCGCTTGCCGCAGTGGTGGACGGGCATCAGCCTTCAACCAAAAAGACCGCGCCTTTCGGATGCGTGATCATGCCAAGCAAGGCGCCTCCTCTGGTGGCCAAAGTGAACTATGCGGCCGACATCAAGCCGATCCTCGAAAAGCACTGCGTTCAGTGCCACGAACCGGGTGAGGTAGCTCCGTTTTCTCTGATGGGCTACGCGAATGCGCGAAAGTGGTCGCCGAACATTGTCCGCGTCACCGGTTCCCGCCAAATGCCGCCTTGGAAGGCGATTCACGGCTATGGCGAGTTCGATCATGACAACTCCCTAAGCGAAACCGAGATCGCTACTCTCGCCCGCTGGGACGAAGCAGGCGCGCCGAAAGGCAAGCTGGGAAAAGAAGATCTGACGGTTCCCCCAAAGCCGGAATGGGCGCTCGGCAAGCCTGATATGATCGTCTCGGCGGACAAGCCGTACAACGTAGCAGCAGATGGCACCGACGTCTATCGGAACTTCGTGATCCACACCACCTTCGACCATCCGATGTATATTCAGGGCATCGACGTTAAGCCGGGCAACCGAAAAGTCGTTCACCACGTGATCATCTTCTCGGATATCTCCAAGTACTCGGACAAGCTGGTTGCGAAGTGCACGGACGGCCAGGAAGGATACGAGAGCAGCGGCGGAGGGCCAGGTTTCTTTCCCGATGCAACCCTTGGCGGATGGGTGCCGGGCTCAACCCCTCGCAAGGCGCCCCCCAAATTGGCATTTCTGTTGAAGCCGGGCGCCAGATATCGTTTTGCAGGTTCACTATCACAAGGACGGCAAACCCGAAGAGGACCAAACCAAGGTGGCGCTCTACTTTGATAAAGAGCCACCAGCCAAGGTTTTGAATATCACTTGGGTCGTGAATCCGAGGATCGACATTCCTGCCGGCGATGCAAACCACTTGGAAAAGCAGATATTCAAGGTCCGCCGTGACCTCACGATCTACTCGGTAACGCCGCACATGCACCTCACCGGACAATCGATGAAAGCGACGGTGATTCTGCCGGACGGTACCACCAAGCCACTGATTTTTGTGAAAGACTGGGACTTCAACTGGCAGCTCAATTACGCCTTGAAGGAACCGATGCAGGTTCCCGCGGGCAGCCAGATCGAGGTCGAAGCGGTTTACGACAACTCCACCGCGAACCCAAGGAATCCCAACAGCCCACCGAAAGAGATCCGCTGGGGCGAGCAGACGACCGACGAAATGATGGTTCTCGCGATGGCGACGACCCAGGATAAGCCCGCGGCTGCCGGCGAAACCAAGAATGGCGCTCATTAGACGATAAACTGGCGTCATGCCCCTTTGGCCGTTTGAGGATGCGCGATCGGCGGTCTTGGCGCGTGCCAAGCCGCTGGGTTCGATCGTGCTGCCGCTGGAATCGGCGCTGGGGCTTTGCCTGGCGGAGCCCTTTTTTGCAGGGGTCGATAATCCCGCGTTCGACAACTCGGCAGTCGATGGTTTTGCCGTGCGGGCCGAATCGGTTACGGCGGGAATGGAGCTCCCGATACAAGCAACCGTGAGCGCGGGGTTGGCCGCGCCATCCCTCGCTCCAGGCCACGCGATCGCAATCTTCACCGGCGCGCCGATGCCGGCGGGCGCCGACGCGGTGGTCATGCAGGAAGACGCCGAACAGCTGGGAGAGCGGGTTCGCATTTTCGTTGCTCCTACAGTGGATGAGTTCGTCCGCCATCGGGGCGAGGAGTATTCTGCGGGCGACCGGCTGTTAGAGCCGGGAACCTGTGTCACGCCCCCAGGGGTGGGCGTGCTCGCTTCCAACGGGGCTTCTCAGGCAACGGTCTACCGGCCGCCGGCCGTTCGCGTTGTTTCGACGGGCAACGAGCTGACCGCGCCGGGGTCGGAACGGGGACCGAACGAGATCTTCGACGGCAACGGCCCCGCCCTGCTGGCCGCGGTTAAAGCGTTGGGCATCCGAGAAGCCGCTTTAAGCCGTGTTCCTGATTACCGGGAAGCTCTCTTAGGCGAACTCAGGGAAGCCTTGGGTGAGGCCGACGTGGTCATCACCTCGGGAGGGGTTTCGGTGGGGGCGAAGGATCTGATCAAAGATGTCTGGGAAGAGCTCGGCGTGGAACGGATCGTCTGGCAAGTGGCGATGCGGCCAGGCAAGCCGTTCTATTTTGGGGTCGGGCGCGGAAAGTTGGTTTTCGGACTGCCGGGGAATCCGGTTTCCGCGCTTGTGTGCTTCAACCTCTTCTGCCGGCCTGCGCTTCTGCGGATGATGGGATTCGGCGAGGAAGATTCCCGGCGGAAATTTTGGCGAGGTTAACGAAGGAAGCGAAACGCCAGCCGGATCGAACCGATTTTCAACGCGGAGTCCTCACCCAGGGTGAGCATGGCTTCCTTGTGGAACCGTTGCAAAACCAGGGCTCCCACATGCTCGGCGCCTTGGTGCAGGCAAACTGTCTGATCTGCATCCCGCCCGGCGACAAGCCGTTAATTGAAGGGTCGGAAGCATCAGTTCTGGCTCTAAATTGGGACTATGTCGGTTTCTCCAGATAGAGAGTGAGGCTATTTTGTATTTTCAGACTGGGGGCCTAAGTTGTCGTAGAGCCTTGCGCGTCCATAGTGGCCGGAGCAGGAAAGCCGGTGTTCCGATAGCCCGACGAACCGCGGAGTGTCAAGCTAAAGAGGCAATCGCAAAACCCAATGCGGGCGCGAAGGCACGCATTATTTAGAACAAAGCCACTCCCTCCTTTGAAGGAGGGTTGGGGTGGATGAACTCCAAGTTTCCCACCTCGTAAGGTAGGATTTTAGCTTGAAGTAGGGTGCGAGAAGGCGAATGGCATTTCTCTCAAGCTGCCAAGAGCAATGCGCTAGAGTTCACCCCTCTCAATCTCCCCTCCCTTCGACAGGCTCAGGGCCTCCGGCAAGGGGAGAAGTCGGCTCTGGCGGTTATAAATCGGGCGCTTCGTGGACCGTGTCTGGTTTTGCGATAGCCTCTAAAGCTCGACCTACTACCACGCATCCTGCTCTTTTGCTCCGCTTCGCGGAGTGTCAAGCTAAGCTCGACCTACTACACGCATCCAGTATGGTGATAAAAGCAGTTATGAAAGGTCATTGGGAGTCTTGCGATTGCCTCTAAAGCGCGACCTACCACTCGTGTCCGGATGGTTGATACGGCTATAAACGGACGAGCGTTCGTTCTAAAATCTTAGGAGTGAATCCGCGAACCGTTTCTTCCACCCACGTCACCATGTCCGAGGTGATGACGCCGACCGGCGCGAACTTCCTTGGCAAGGTATTTGGCGGGACCATTCTCAGCCTGCTCGACCTTGTCGCCTACGCCACCTCCTCCCGCTATGCGGGAGCCATTTGCGTTACGGCGAGCTTCGACCGGGTGGATTTTCATGAACCCATCGAAGTAGGCGAACTCGTGATCTGCGAGGGCATGGTCCACTACGTGGGCCGCACGAGCATCGAGGTGACGATCGAGGCTTTTGCGGAGAACGTTTTCACGGGAGTGAGGCGATACCAACACGGCGCGGGTCACAATGGTGGCGATCAAGGATGGCAAGCCTCACGAAGTTCCGCGTCTCATTTGTGAGACCACGGAAGATAAAGTCAAATTCCTGGAGGGCCGCCTGAGACGAGAGATCCGCGGGCTGCAAGACGGTGATTTTGACCGCATCGCCGCGACGTTCCGAAACGCCAGCGACGAGGCGCTTGACCGGCTCATGCTGAGCCAGGCGCTCGTCTAGCCCCATGATCGCGCAGGCCCGCAAATGGAGAGCGGTGTTCTCCATTTTCATTCAGGACAGCATCGTTTACGGCGCCAGCATGATCATCTGGATCATGACCGACCTGGTCACCGCGGTCACGATGCCGCTCGTGTGGGCTACGGCGGGCGCGGCCGCGGGCGGGCCTATCGGCGGGTTCAAGACCGGCGACTTCGTCCTCTACTACCTCTGCCTGCTTCTCATGAACAACTTCATCACCAGCCACATCATGTGGGATTTGGCGATGGAGATCAAGGAGGGCAACTTCACGGTCTACCTGGTCCGGCCGATGAGCTACTACCAATACATGTTCCTGCGCAACTTCGCGTGGCGGATCGTACGGGTGGTGCTGTTCACGCCCATGTTTCTGCTCCTGCTCCTCGCCTATCACTCCTTCCTCGCCGGCGAGCATGTTTACATTTCCGGACTGTTCTTTCTTTCAATGATCCTCGGCCACCTGGTGAGCTTCACCTTTGTGATGATGATGGCGATGCTGGCGCTGTTCACCCAAGAGGTTTTCTCCATCTTCGAGCTCTATTACGTGCCGATGATTTTTCTTTCCGGCCAGCTCTTCCCCGTCGCGATGCTTCCCCAATGGGCGCAGACGCTGGCCAAGCTCCTGCCCTTCTATTTCACCACCGGCGCGCCGACCGAGATCCTGATTGGGCGCGTGAGCGGCCCCGCCATTTACCATGTTCTGTTCATGCAGGTGGTTTGGATACTGATTGCGTTCGTGGCTTCCAAGCTGCTTTGGAAAAAGGGCCTGAAGTTCTATTCGGGCGTGGGGATGTAATATCCTGAGGCTTGGATGTATTCGGTAATCGGCGCGGACGGGCAGCTTTACGGCCCGGTGCCCATGGACACCCTGAAGCAATGGTGCAGGGAGGGCCGGATTTTGCCCACCACGAGCCTTATGCCTGCGGGGTCCAGCCAAATGCTGCGCGCCTCGGACATTGCCGAACTGCACCCGTTCTTTGTTCAGCCGGGGCCGATTCCGCAAGGGCAGCCCTACGGCTATACGGCGCAAAATCCGGTGCAGCAGGGGCAGTCCCAGATACAGCAAGGAATCGACCCCAACTATCCTGGGCAGCCCCATATGGGGGGCATCCGGCACGATCCGTATGTTCCCGGTGGCTTCCAGAGCCCTTCCCAACCTCAGCAAGGCTCCTCGCCGTTTAGCCCAAGACCAACCCCATTCCAGCAGCCCAACTATTACGGCCAGCCGGGGGCAACGGGTGTGCCCTCGAAACGCAGCAAGGCGGTGGCAGTAATTCTCGTGCTGATTTTCGGCCCTTTAGGAGTCCACAGGTTCTACCTCGGCTATGGAAAGGACGGGGTCGTTATGTTAGGGGCAACGGTTTTGTCGGCCTTTTTCTGCTGGCTGGGACTCATTGCAACCACCATTTGGTCGGTGATGGACCTGTACAAGATCTTCGCAGGCACTATGCCGGACGCGGATGGGAATCCTCTGCAGTAAGGAAGCGCAGCACTTCGTAAAAGGTCTCGGTTGCGGCCCTTCGATCGAAGAGTTCTTGTACCGGCAGCTTTCTAACGCTTTCTTTCAGTTCGCCGGAATTCAGGACTTGACCGATGTAATCGTCATCGTTTTTTGCCACCCGATCCTCGGCACCCAGAACCTTGTAAAAGCCCAGCGTGTGACGGCCGCGAAGGTGGATTCCGGGAACGGAGATCACCGGCGTTCCCACCAAGAGGGCCTCAATCGTCGTGTTCGAGCCGTTCCAGTCGGGAGTGTCCAGGGAGCCGTCCACCGCTGCGAGAAGGCCGAGAAATTCCTGGGCTTCCATCTTCGGCAGCCACTGGACGTGCACTCCCGCAGTTCTGAGCCGCTGTTTCAGGCGCTCAGTGGAATAGTCTCCATAATCGATCATCAACAAGGGGCGATTGGTCGCTTCCGCGACTCTCTTGAAGAGCGCGTCGCGGCGCGGCAGAAGCTTCAATGAGTTTTGAGCAATCAAGAAATGCGGCCCTGGCCCCAGCCGGCTCTTATCAAAGGGAACGGGATTGCCGATAAGCATGCGTTCGTAACAGAGCCCAAAACCGGGCAATCTAAGGAGAATTTCCGAGTAATGGCTATCGGCGTCTGACGGCTCCATGGCGTCCGACGAAAGGTAGTGGGTGATTTCGGGAAAGCCGCAAGTGTAAGGCGTGCCCCACATGGTTATTTGCACGGGAGCGAGTCGGAAAGTGGCGAACAGTTTTGCGCGCGCCACCTCCTGCGGGTCCAAATGAACGAGAACGTCCAGTTTCAGAGATTTGATGAATCGGCCGCCCTCGGGCGCGCTGCCCTGCAGCATAAAGAAATGATCCGCTCTTTGCTGCCATATCGAGGTCATCGCATCGAAGTGAGGGCCGAGTTGAAAGGCGTAGGTCTCGACGTCCTCGGGAGGCCGGCTGAGGAAGCCAATCGCCCAACGGCTCGCCTGGTGGTTCCTCATCGTGCCGCTGATGAAGCCCACCCGCAACTTCCCGTCCGGCTTTCTCGACGCGATCGGTTCGCCAAGTTCCGGAAGCGCCCTTCGTGAATGATCGGTGACAAAGGAGCCAAACTTGGCGTTCAAGTCTCGATCGACGAAACCGTGATAGGGGAGGGTGATGGCTTCGTATCTTCCTAGTGCGTCGAAGACCTGGCCGGAATCGAAATGCAAGTCCATGAGGCGATCAAGGACGACCTCGTATCGTTTACGAGTCGCTGCAATCTCGTCCTCACTTTCGGGGGCTACCGGCGTTTGAAGCATAAACAACGCGGTTTGGGCATCCATTCCAGGCTCGGGCAGCAGCATTTCCGCGCCCGGTTTGGCGGTTCGCAGGGCCTCGGTCATTCCGGAGACGCGGGGGTTGAAGGGAGAAAGACCGTAGGGCTCGTTAGGCCTCGGCCGGAAGCCCTCGGTCCAGGTTGCTTCGGCAAGAACGCCCGCGTCTCTTAAAGCAGCCTCGGCCAGACGCTGGTCCCTCAGCAAAGGGGAAACCGTGAGGCCAAGCTCCAGCATTCCTGGGCGCAGCCCGGACTCGGTTGCCGCCAGAATCAGTCCTTCGCCCGCCGCAAAGGCAAGGGATTCGCACTCCTCGATGCGAGGCTGCCGGCCGGAGGGCGGCAGGCCAAACCAAGTTTTGCAGGCTTCCACTTCCTTGGAGGCCTGTCCACGGCAATACCAGGGCCGGACTTCATAGATCGAGCAAAGGCCTTCCTTGAGGAACGGACATGGAGTCCGGATCATTTCTAATCGATTAGCCCTGGCGAACCTATTGGCTTGCTCATACGTTTCCGCTCTTTGAGCGAGTTCAGCACGCTGCTCGGGGTTCCATTCTGTCCATATATGGTGCCCGATGAGCGCGGTTTCCACATTGGAAACGGGCACGAGCCGGTTGCAGCAATAGCAGCAGCCCCCTTTGCAATCGGCGCGATGGCGCTGCTCGGCGGCGGACACTTCCCGCCCCACCGTTTGGGCGATCTTGGAACCCGCCTGAGCAAGGGGGATCAGTCCCGGACGCCGAAACGCCGAGGCCGCTAATATGGAAGATTGCTTCCGCGCGTCCTCGGCGTTCATTCGCTCGAGTTTACTTGGCCCGGTGGTGTGGCCAGTTGAACTCTATGGAGCTGACGGGTTGCGTCGCCATTCGTTGTTGTCGTACGAAGTCCACGTTTGGGTGATGTTCTGCCACTTCGCATGGCCATCGGCAAAACCGAGGTTCACGCCGCCCTTGATGGAGGTGTAAGGACCTGCGAATCCTCCCGGATCCGTACCGGCGGTATTCGGGGTGATTACCGCGTCTCCGTGTCGAGGATAGAGTCTGGATTGCAGGGTGCCCGTATAGCCATCAGCGGTGTCGTCGAACACCCAGGGCTGGGGATAGAGCCCGCCGCGAGACGGCGTGCCGTCGGTTCGCGCCGCATCGCCAATGAGAATGAAGTTGGCGACGGAGGCGATGCTCGACTGAGTGACGGTGTCATTGACGCCGAAGTCGGACAGTGCGGGCACTGCCTCGCCCTTGATGGTAACGGTGGGAGGAGTCGCGCCGTTAGAAGTCGAGCTCAGTTGATAGGCCGCGGCAAACGGCGCGTTCTTGGCCACGTAGTTGACGCCTTCGATGTTCTGAAGGTTGCCTTCGTTAAAGTTGGTTCCGAAGTCCACCGTCCACCACTCGGTGGATTGTGGGGTTGGCCACTGGGGCGACGATGGGTTCTTCCAGATACTGTTTGCGCCGCTCTGCTTTGTATACGGATAGAGGATCTCCTCGGCCGAATAGACAGCGGCATTGACGGCGGTGTCGTTCGCAGTGTTGTAGGTTGGAGCATAGCGCTCGGTCACCGAGAAGAGATAGGTGTCGTCGTAGTCGCCCTGATAAAGGAAGTAAGCGAGGTCGATTTGTTTGACGTCCGAGAGCCCCACGGACTTTTTGGCGGCGTCCTTCGCCTGAGCGAAAACAGGGAAAAGAATAGCGGCCAGGATTGCGATGATCGCGATGACCACAAGGAGTTCGATGAGCGTGAATGCGTTGAGTGTTCGTTTCATGATTGCTAATGCCCTTAGAGGATAAAGGCATTATACAACAATATTCGATATAGATGATCAACTTTATTAGTTATTTATATGACAGGATAAGTCTGGTATGGCGCTTCGCGCCGCGAGCGAACTGAGTTCTCACTCAAAAGGCCAGCATTGGGGACGAT
The DNA here is from genome assembly GCA_963829965.1 of uncultured archaeon. Classification (GTDB taxonomy): domain Bacteria; phylum Armatimonadota; class Fimbriimonadia; order Fimbriimonadales; family Fimbriimonadaceae; genus DASXZH01. Next base: position 211,217 of record CAWHLK010000027.1, read on the forward strand.
GATTTCTGCGCCTTCGGTGTTAATCCTCCGGCGCCTGCGGCTTTACAGTAGCTTCTCAGGCGCAACCATTCCACGCGGCTCATCCCTTTTACGGCGCGCAGAGCCACGTTTACGCGCAAAGCGCCAGGTTTGATTTACGGCGTCAAGCTTACGGGCGAAGCCCCTACTAGCCGGTCGAAAGGTGCGAGCGTTCGGCGGGTTGGCCGGCGATACCGATGTATTCGGTGCCGTGCTCATCGATCCACGCTAGCATTTGCTGGAGGCTGCCGGTGGCGAGAGCGATCGACGTGTCAGCGGCCCCGTAGTAGAGGTGCAGCGTGTCACCGTCGTCCGCTACCGTGAAGCCGCATGGGAAAACCACGTTCGGCACGTCGCCCACCAGTTCGTAATGCTCTTCGGGGCCGAACATCCATTCGGCGCTTCGCAGGATCCCTTTCGCGGGGTCCTTCAGATCAAATAGAGCCATCCCCAGGCGGTAGATGGAACCGGAAGCCGTATTGCGCACGCCGTGATACAGAACCAGCCAGCCCCGACTGGTCTCTATGGGTGGGCACCCTAATCCGATCTTGTTCGCGTCCCACCACGCTCCACGGCGGGCTGGGAGCAACAGTTGGTGGGAACCCCAGTTGGTGAGGTCGGGCGAGTGGGAAATCCACATGTCCGCGCTAGTGTCGGTCGCGGGACGATGAACGAGCACGTAATTCCCGTTGAAAGTCCGCGGGTAGATGGCAGCATCTTTGTCGTTCGGCTGCATGACGAGGCCGAGCCTTTCGAACTCGTTAAAATCCTCGGTAAGGGCGAGGGCGACTCCGGGACCGGATTTGGTGAACGCGGTGTAGGCGATCACGTATTTGCCCAGTTCGGGAACATGTGTGATCCGCGGATCCTCAATGCCCCAGAGTTCCTCGGGATATCTCTCGGGATCGGGGGCAAGCGTGGGTTTGGAATCGATCACCCATCCATCGACACCGTTGCTCGATCGGGCGACGGTCAAGTGCGAAATGCCCCGGCGATCTTCCACGCGGCACAAAAGCAGCGTGGACCCATCCGCTAGACGCGTGGCGCCAGGGTTGAGGACGGCGTGAGCAGGATAAGGCCACTGCTCCGCCATCAATATTGGATTGCCTCTGCTCCGACGGAACAGAACTTCAAACGCATGATTCTTCTTCTTCACTATTCCTCTACTTAGGTATGCGGGAAGCTCTTCCGGATGGGTCTGGGCAAAACCGGCTAGCTGCATCTCCGTCAACGCAAGCAACCAAGATAGCATAGATTCCGCGCCTTGGTTCTCATTGAACTTTGTTTCGTGCATGCCGTCGCGGCATCCGCCGGTCGTTGGGTCATAAACCATCCCTCGAAGGTGGTTAAAGCCTTGGAACCATTCGAAGCAAGAGCTTGCCCGCTCGTGCCAGATAATGTCTCCGGTCAGTTCCCAAGCAGTGATGCACGCCGAAAGGGTCGCGTGAGCCTCCACCGGCTGTTGGTCGAACTTCGGCTTTTCCTCTCCCCTGCGAAAGCAGCGGTCGGAGCCGACAGGCTCGAAGAAACCATCCTCCGATTTTTGCAGCCGGCAAAGCCAATCCAAGCACTGCAATCCATCTTCCACGAAATGCCTGCTTCCCAAAACATGTCCGGCGATGATAAGCGCCTGGGGCAGACGGGCGTTGCAATAGGACAGGGAGTCTTCGAACCAACGCCAGTCATGGCGGCCATACTGCCTTAAAGAGCCATGGAGCTTTCCAACAAGAGACTTCGCGATCTTCTCCATGGGCGCGGTCCGGTCGGCCGACAGAACTTCGCAAGCGCCGAGAAGCGAGTACGCGATCGCCCGGGGGCTTCGGAACTCCAAAGCCGGTTCGATGCCTGCGTTAAAGAGCTCGCAGGAAACTGTCGCGTAGGGGGTTCCAGGCAGCTTGTTGCAAACCGTACCAACCGCCCAAAGGGCTCGCCCGTGACTGTCCTCCGATCCCTGATCTTCCATCCAGCGCCGGTCGAAGGACATGAAGTTTCGGAATCGATGCGATTCCGGATTCAATGAGTAGAGTGTGAAAGCCAAATAGCGCTTGAGCAACCTTTCCGGCTCGGGAGAGGAGATTGCTTTCGAGGCCACAAGATGGCTGGCAAGGATCAACCCACGCACATTGTCATCCACGGAATAGCCTTCCGCGTAGTTGGGAATCGTGTACTTTGCGTGCTGCAGCAGCCCCACATCGTCGGTCATTTGGATCAGGTGGTCCAGCTTGTAAGAGGGGGCGGCAACTACGCGCCACGTCTCTCGGGAAGCCAGTTCACGCCGCGAACCAGAACGCGCATTGATCGCGCCCTCCATAAGATCCAGGTAAGTGCGGCCTACTACCGACCACAGCATCTTCCGGCCAAGCTCCAACGTGCGCCGTTCCATTTCGGTTCGCACTTTTTCATCGGTTAGGACCTTAAGAACGGCGGTGGAGATCGCGTCTGGGTCGTTAAACGGAACAAGAAGGCCCCGGCCGCCGGCCAGAAGCTCGGTTGCATACCAGTAGGGGGTCGAGATCGTGGCCCTGCCACTTCCTACCGCATACGCGAGCGTTCCCGAAGAGATCTGCTGCTCCTTTAAATACGGAGTGATGTAGATGTCGGCAAGCGCCAAGAACTCCGAGAGCTCGGACAGCTCAACATAACGGTTCAAGAACCGCACTTTGTCTGCGATGCCAAGGCCTTCGGCCAGTTGCTGCAGCTTTTCGCGATACGCCTCGCCGTGGCGCGTGCGAATATGCGGATGGGTCGCGCCAACAATGAGATAAACCGTATTGGGCTGTCGCTCCAGAATCTGCGGCATTGCCCGAATCACGTTTTCCAACCCCTTATCCGGAGAAATTAAGCCAAAGGTGAGAAGAACATTGCTGTCCTCAGGGATCGCGACCCGGCTCGCGGCGCTGCCTTTGGATGTAGCGGGACCGGGGACGCCGTGATGGATATGCTGGATTTTGGCGCTCGGAATTCTATAAACGCTCTCCAAGATTTCGAGACCTTTTTCGCTGATTACGGTCAAGCCCGCGGCAAGTCGCCCGATTTCCTTGATGACTCTCAGTTGTTCGGGATCCGGGTTCGCAAGAATCGTGTGCAGGGTCACGAAAATAGGGATGTCCACGGACCGCAGAAAGTCGATCAGCATGTTGCCGGCCGGGCCGCCAAAAATCCCATACTCGTGTTGAATGCACAGCGCCTGGTAACCGTTGCGGTTCAGAAACTCGGCCGCGTCACAATAGCTGCCCGGGTCATCCTGGTCGATCTCATATTTAACGACATCCGGATAGTCGTAGGCGCCGAGGACATCGCTCACAGCGATAACATCAAATACACTATTCGGTTCCTCTTCAGACAGGGCATTTCGTAAGTCCGCCGTAAAGGTGGCGATGCCACACTGGCGTGGCATGTAGGTGCCAAGAAGGGCTACCTTGGAGAGACCTAGCGGCCCTCCATTTTTGGAAAAAACGTTCATAACTCTTCCTTCAGAACTGCATTAAGGGTTTCACCCCCACCTCTCTGTCCGCAGCCCCTCCTTTCCTACTCCGAGATTTGGCCCGCCAGTCCATCTATTCAGAGGAAATAAGAATCTCCATGCCACGTTTATACTAACCTGGACATATAGATTATTAGGAGAGGCTTTTAAGCCGACTTATTTTAGGAGCGACAATGGAAGCCGTCTTCCCGATGGTAATTATTCTGTTAGTGGTCGGAACAATATGGATGGGCATCTATTGTTATGGCCTATACCGGCTCGGCCGCCTCATCGCCAATCGATACCGGACACGGCCCTATGCAGTCTTTGGCTTGATCACGTTGGGTTCGGCGGTGCTCTCCTCCCTTTGCCTTCTCATTCACGTGGATATCATCTGGCAAGCGGTGATCGTTTTTTCCGTCTGGATTGCCCACACGCAGGCGATTGGCAGCGGTTTCTGGGCTGGCATGGAACTGGGCAAGAGGGCGGACGAGACCCTATTCAAGCAGCGAACCGAGGAATGGCTCCGCGAATGGGAGCAGCCCGTTACCCGTGGCCGCAGTGAAGACGCAGACTAGGACGTGCGAAATCACCTATAATCCTTAACATGTTACGTAAGGGCGATGCCAAACCGGCAAAAGAAGCCACTCCAAAGCCAGGCAAGAAGCTCAAAGAGCCTAAGCCAAAGCGCGAAAAAAAGACCAACGCGCAGCAGATTTATGAGCCTAAGCGAGAAGACCCATCCGTACGCGGTGTTTTAGGCTGGCTTGGCTTAGGAAGGCGCACCCCGGCGACCTTGATCATTCAGGCAAGAGGGCATACTTCAGCGAGTCCGGAGCGCGTTTGGGAGGTGTTTAAAGACCTTCAAAAATGGCCAACGTGGACCAAGCCGCTCATCACCTCCGCGAAGTGGGTGCATGCCGAGGACTGGCTCTCCGGCGCGCAGTTCGAGCAGACCGTGGCTTACGGCTTTCCAATGTCTGGCAAACCCTCCAAGGAGACGGTCAAAGAGGCCGTCGTCGCTCAGCAGGTTGCCTGGATGAAAGATGTCAAAGGCATGAAAACCATCCACCTTTGGTATTTCGAACCGAACGTGGACGGCAGCACCGAGATCGTCTGCACGGAAGCCATGTACGGCCAGGCGGTTTTCTTCATGCACCTTTTTCCTCTCAGGAAAAAGTGGAACAAAATGTTCCAGCAGATGGTCGATAACCTAATTCGCACTGCGGAAAGGGGTCCATCCTAGCGCTGCCGGCTTCGAGCCATGGTTCCGTCCAATAGACCGTCCCGAACGGAAGCTTTGTTCACTGTTTTGATTCCCGGCCTGGTTTTCCTGGCCGTGCTTGTCTTCGCCTTTATGGCCTGGCGGCCAGTCAAGGGTGTCGCGAAGACGGGGACCATCCCCGGCGAGCCGACGCGGGTTACGGGCGGCATCCCTCCCCCTGCGGCTTCCACGTCCCGAACGGTTCCTTCGCCCAGTCAGGCGGTCCGCCAACGCCCGGTTCCCGAGGCCACCGAACCGACCCCGGTGAACCCGATGACCACTCTGCCGAGGCCGAACGCCGCCGCGCCGGACACTGGTTTCTCACCTTCAGATTCGGGCTCCTCGCCAGACCAAACGCAAAACTCCGGCACTTCTACCGAGAACTAGGTCTCTCTTAAACCGTGTCGCGAGACGACATTGAGAGTAGAGATGAGCAAACGGATCATCATGTCCCTTCTCGGCAGCTTGGTAACCAGCCTCGTGGTCTGGCTAGGCACGTTGGGCATGAACAGTTCGGATTCCAACAACGTGTCCCTCGTTGTGTCGCACCCGGTTGGCTGCCTGCTTATTTCGCCCAAGACCCTTGCGGACGGGCTCACGTCGGCCGGAGATATCGTTTCCGTTCCCCCGGGCCCAACCGTGTTCAAGTTCGATTGCGGCGAAGGGGAAGTCGATGTGACGAAAACGGTCAAGGCCGGGCAACTGACGATGAACATCGACCCGACCGACCAAGCGCAGAACTAGGACTTCGGGTTTTAGTGCCACGCCACCGTTGGTGAACAAGTTGAGCGTCGATGGGGTCCAGCGAGGTGGACTCATGCACTAAAGTGCATGCCACCCCTATTGAGCAAGTTAAGCAGCGGACTTTATAAGCTCTCTGCGATAGCGTGTATATCTCTCGCTACTTAACCGGCCACTTCTCGATGCGGACGCTCTTCATCACTGCTTCGTGGCCTGGATTGGGATCATCCCGCTCATCTCTCGGCAAGTTGACGATCTTGTCCACGACGTCCATGCCTTTCACAACGTGGCCAAAGGCCGAATACTTCTCGTCCAGGCTTGGCGCCGAGGCGACCATGATGAAGAACTGGCTGCCCGCGCTGTTTGGGTCCGAGGTTCTCGCCATGCTCACGATTCCGCGAACGTGCTTGATAAAGGAAAACTCTGCCGGCACCGTCCATCCGGGGCCGCCCTGGCCGTACGTGTTGCGGTCCGCCCCCTTGGTGTTAGGGTCGCCGCCTTGAATCATGAATCCGGGAATCACACGGTGGAACTTCACTCCGTCATAGAAGTGGGAGTTCGCCAGCTTTTCAAAGTTGGCGACCGACTTCGGCGCTTTGTCGGGGAAAAATTTGAATACGATCGTGCCGTAGTTGGTCTTGATGACGGCGACTTTTTCGCCGGGCTTGGGCGGATTCGCCGCGTTATCGTTGGTGGTTTGGGCTAAGGTTGGAAGGGCCATAAGGATCGAGACGCCAATAAAGAGGCTGCGATTCAGCGTTAACATCTGCGAAATTATACTCAGACTTTGGCAGGGCCGGTAAGTATCAAGTGTTGGGTGTTGGGTGTTAGGTGTTAGGTGTTGGGTGTTAGGTGTTGGGTGTTAGGTGTTGGGTGTTGGGTGTTGGGTATTGGGCAGGTGGGTTGTAAGGAGAAAGGGTACCCTTCGACAAGCTCCTTCGGCTTCGCTCCCTGCGACAAGCTCAGTCTCTTCGACAGGATCTTTGACAGGATTTTGGCAGGGCCTTCGGAGGGTAAAGGGTAAAGGCGGCCGGATGGTGTTGGGCGTTGCAGCGCAGGCGTCCGCCGCAGCTTTGTCTAGATGCCGCGTAATCTTGGCAGCCGGCTGGCAACTCGAAACTCAACACTCCCCTCGTCTCAACTCAAAACCAAATACTTATCGCTCCCTAGTGCAGGGCGTTGTGCGTACCCATATATTAGTTAGCGCAACGAATTCTTTCTGAGCGAACTAGAATTGAAAAGAAATCGTCGCACAATTGACAGCTCAAACGATGAGGCATCCGGTAATGTTGGAGATGGTGCAATGAAGCCTATTCAGGAACGAGCGGAATTGGCCCTTTTTCAAGGGCTGAGGTGCGTCCAATTTCGATTACTAAATCGAAGGTCTCTGAAACCGATGGCGTACACGCACGCCTTGGGCTTGCGCTATGGCCTAGTTGGAACAGCAGCCGCGTTCTACGCCCTGGAGACGGCGGATTCGCAAGACGAACGGGATCTGAGGAATTTGTTTCAGCAGTGGCCGGTCATGGTGGCCGAACACTTTCAAAAAGAAGTGGCCTACCGCCTTCCTTACGACCCTGACGAGGAAACGTCCCTGCTGGTCGGAAAGCTCGCAGGCACTCCCATCCGTCTTGGGTTGGCACTAAGGCGCCAGTTCTTGCCACTTCAGAGGGTTCTTGAAATCGCCTCCGACCGTTACCACGGCTATCACAAGTCGGATATAGTGTCCGATACGTGGCTGTTGGGCAGGCCGAGAGCTCGCAAAGATTTTAAATTGGCAACCGACGAGTCCATTCAGTTCGCGCTGATGTTTTTTGATCGCCGGCGGTGTGGTCTTGAAGAACTTTCAGAAATTGCCCTTCTTGGCGAATAATCTGCCAAATTGATCGGGTACAACCCTTGACCCGGGTGCATAATTAGCCCGGTAATCGTCACTTCTGTAAAAGAGCGACGGAGGTTGTGAGCAGTGCTTCGGATAGTTGGCGTTCATAGGCATGATTCAGCAGAAAGAGAGTTTGTTTTGCTCCAAAACCAGGGTTCGATGCGTGTTCACCTCAGGGGCCATGCACTGATCAGCGAAAGCGTATTTGAAGGCGCCCACGTTTGCGAAGTGTCCCACGTTTTTGCGGACGACCTCTTCATCGCTCCAGGGCAATACGTTGTTCTGTATTCCGGCGCGGGAACGCCCGGGTGGCGCAAGACGAAGGATGGGACGACCGTTTACAACGGTTACGCGGGGAGCGGCCTGCCCATTTGGAGCCGGTGCAGTCTGCCCATTCACATTCTTAACACCCAGCACAGTTACGTCGAGCGCGGCGAACCGTTACTGCTGCGCTAAGGCAGCTGTTGTCTAGCCAATCGTTCGAACTGGCTTCAGAAGAGGCTACGCGTTCACTTGGAGCTTGGCTCGTGGGCAAACTGCGCGCGGGCGATTTGGTTTTGCTCTACGGCGATTTGGGCGCGGGCAAGACGACGCTTGTTCGTGGCTATCTCAAAGCTGCCGGCCACGATGGGGACGTCCGGTCGCCAACCTTCAATCTGCTTTCTCTGTATGAAACGGATCCACCGGTAGCTCATGCCGATCTGTACCGGCTCAAGCAGTGGAAGGAGATCGGCTTGGAAGAGTATCTGGACACCCACGTTTGCTTTATCGAATGGCCTGAGCGAGCCGGAAGCCTTGAGGGAGACCCAAGAGCCATCGTTGTGAAACTAGGCTTCGCTGCCGATGGCCGAAACTGCAGGATCTCGTTCCCGGAGCCGGACGCCATGCCTTCAGACTGAGACATAATCGGCTATGTCTCTTCGCGTCGGTATTCTTAGTGCTGCCCACCTGCATGTATGGTCCTATGCGCATGCGTTTTCAAAAAATCCGCGGTCAACACTCGCGGGAGTCTGGGACGATGATGAAGAGCGCGCAAAGTCATTCTCGGAGCATGTCGGCTGCAAATCATTTGCTTCGCTTCAAGAACTGCTCGATGAATGCGACGCGGTGGTGATCACCAGCGAGAACTCCAAGCATGCGGAACTAACGGAAGCTGCGGCGAAGCATGGAAAGCATGTCCTCTGCGAAAAGCCGCTCGTGATTTCGGAAGATGAGGGCGCACGAATGCTCGGGGCAGCCGAAAGGGCAGGCGTAAAGCTCATGACCGCCTTTCCTTGCCGCTTCTCTCCGGCGTATACACGCCTTCGCGACCGGGTGCGGAACGGCGAAATAGGCAAGATTAAGGGAGTTTGTGCTACAAATCAGGGCCGATGCCCCTTCGGATGGTTCGTTGAAAAAGACAAATCCGGCGGCGGCGCGATGATCGACCATGTGGTCCACGTCACCGACTTATTGCGCGATCTTCTCGGCGAGGACCCGGCGTCCGTGTACGCTCAAACCGGCAACAACATGTACGGCAAGGATTGGGAGGACACCGCCATGCTGACCCTGGAGTTCCCCAGCGGAGTCTTTGCAACAATCGATTCGAGTTGGTCCCGGCCAAGCAGCTACAAAACGTGGGGCAACGTGAATATGAATATCGTCGGCGAAGCCGGCGTCATCGAAATGGCGATGTTCAACCAGAACGTGGACGTTTATTCCAACGAGGAGCATTTCCACTCTCAGGCGGGATTCGGAACCGATGCCGATGCGGCCATGATCGAGGAGTTTTTGAACGCTATCTTGGAGAACCGTTCGCCCACGGTTACGGGTTGGGATGGTCTTCAGGCTGCGCGCGTCGCTTTGTCCGGGTACGAGAGCGCGAGGCTTGGCCAGCCGGTTGCGGTGAATTCTCAGCCGCTGCTGTTGCCAGCCGGGTCCAGCGGCTAGGGTCGTAAAGAACCGCCTTGCCTGGATTGTCACTTGGCCAGACTATTACCATGCTTCCCGCTTGGGCCAAGGCCTCGGGCTGAGCTACCTGGAGTTCGGCCGACGTATCGAGGTTTTGAACCCAATCCGCGTTTGCGGTTTCCAATTTTAGAATCACCGGAGCTTCGGATGAAATCAAAGACGCGTTGCCGACAAATTCCCGTAGGGGGCGACTCGCGCCGTTGTCCACATCGAGCCTCGCGAGTATCTTAGAGTCGTAGGTCGTCCGGTTTTCGATAAGGGCAAGTTGCGGTCCAAGGCGCCACGTAAAGACTAAGTTTTGTCCGCAATCCTTGAACGTAAACTTGTTAGCAGGGAGATCGTAAGAAGCAATACCCCAGGTTTTGTCGACCTTGCTCTCCACCACCCGAAGGTAGCCGGGATCACTGAACAAGAGGTCGTCCACCTTGTGGTTGGATGTTGAGAGCCCCTCGAACTTGCCTAGCAATTTGGCCTGCATATCGTCATTGGCCAAATCAACTTGAACAAGGGCTTCCAGCCAAGGCACACCATATTTGTCGTCCCACCGGGCAAGGAAATAGACCTTGTCCACGATTCTCTTCGACCCCGATATCGCGTCCGCGTTTTTTGAGCGTGTCCCCTGAGAAATGAGCTCGCGATTGGCGATGATGTCATCGCGCGAAAACAGCTTGGGCGTTAGGCTGATGTCCGGCAGGCGGGTTGTGCGCGTGCGGGAGCCCTTTCGAATCGTCAAACCGCGCGAATCCCAAACCGCAAAGTTCTCGTCTTTTCGATACTCGATACGGCTGGGCTGGGTTTTTCCCGAAATCGCAGGGACCCGCAAAGTCTTGCCGCCATCGCGGATAATGAAAGTTCCGCCGGTATAGCGCAGGCTCGGCGGGGTTTGGGCGACGGCACTGGAGCTCCAGCAGAGCAAGCCAGCCACACACAAGACCGGACAAAGCTTAAGATGCACTGTAGAGATTGTAGTCGTTTTGACCCCGAAATCGGGAAGTGTAAGGACTTGAAAGTCAATCCGCTTTCGTGGGATGAGGCGGTGAACGTCGCCAACTTCATCGGCCTGAGGTCGATTTGCATGTTCAACGATCACCGCGAAAAGCTGATCCTGTCAAGAACGCCGCCGGACCGTTATCCGCGGGCCAATGGCCGTCAGCCTAAGATCTAGCTGCTCAGCAGCTCGGTTGCCACTTCGACGACGTGATCCGGTGTAAAGCCAAACTTCTCCATGAGCAAGGGCCCGGGCGCGGACGCGCCGAAATGGTCGATCCCGACATGCCTCTGCGCGTAGCGGTCCCAACCAAGAGTTGCACCGGCCTCAATCGAGACCGTCGGAATGTCCTTCGGTAAAACGCTCGCGCGGTAGGACTCCGGCTGCTTTTCAAAGAGGAGCCAACTTGGCATGCTGACCACTCTGGTTGGCACACCTTGCGCCTCAAGCTTCGATTTTGCCTCCACCGCCACGCTTACCTCGCTGCCGGTTGCCACGAGCACGCACTTCGGCGTTGCGGATGCCTCTTGCAAGATGTAAGCGCCTTTTTCTGCCGGATGGTTTTTCACGTCGTCCGGCGTAAGAGGCGGCAATCCTTGCCTCGTTAAAACCAGAAGAGTGGGGGTATGGGTGGATTCAACGGCGACCTTCCATCCCGCTGCGGTTTCGTTTCCGTCCGCCGGACGGAAAACGTTCATGTTCGGAATGGCGCGAAGCGCCATCAAATGCTCGATGGGCTGGTGGGTGGGGCCATCTTCTCCCAAGCCGATGGAATCGTGGGTAAAAACGAAAATGGAGGGGATCTCCATAATCGCCGAGAGTCTGAGTGAACCGCGGCAATAGTCGCTGAACACCAGAAACGTGCCGCTATAAGCTTTGCAGGCGCCGTGAAGGGTGATGCCGTTGGTTGCGGCAATCATCGCATGCTCGCGGACGCCGTAGGCCATTGTTCGCCCGCCAGGGTTGGCGGGCTGGAACTGGCCGGGGCCGGTAATGTTGGTGATGTTGCTTCCGCTAAGATCGGCGCTGCCGGCAATCATGGTCGGCAGTTTGGGGGCAATCGCGTTGATCACCTTGCCGCTCGCCGCACGTGTGGCGATTTTGTCGGCGCAAGTTGGCAGAGCATCGATCCAATCTTTCCCAAAATCACCCGAAATCAACGCCTTGAGTTGAGCGGCTTCTTCGGGAAACTCGGCCGCATAGGCCTCAAATTTCTTGTCCCACTTGTCCTCCAAATCGGCGCCCTGGTCGACGGCCTCGCGGAAAACCTTAAGGGCATCGCTAGGAACATAAAACGTTGGGGATAAAGGAATACCGAGGAACTCTTTGGCGAGTTTCAACTCTTCAGGCCCAAGCGGTTCGCCATGAGCTTTGTGGGTGTTCTGCTTGCCCGGGCTGCCGTAGCCGATGATCGTTTCCGCGGAAATCAGAGTGGGCTGTCCCTTGTGCATCTTGGCGAGGATGAGCGCGTCGTCGACTTCCTTGACATCCATCCCGTCCACTTCGATGACGTGCCAATTCAAGGCCCGGAAGCGGGCAACCACGTCTTCGGTAAAGGTGTCGCAGGTTGGGCCGTCCAGCGAAATGTGGTTGTTGTCGTAAAGGAAAATGAGTTTGTCCAGTTCCAAGTGGCCGGCAAGCGAAGCAGCCTCATTGGCAATGCCCTCCATCAAATCCCCGTCTGAGCAGATACCGAAAGTGTAATGGTCGATGATGTCATGGCCGGGCCGGTTGAACATATTAGCGAGATACTTCTCGGCGATCGCAAATCCAACGCTAGTCGAGAAGCCTTGGCCAAGCGGGCCTGTCGCCATTTCCACACCTGCAGTGTGCGTATTCTCCGGATGCCCCGGCGTCTTACTTCCCCACTGCCGAAACTGCTTCAGGTCATTCAGCGACAGGTCGTATCCCGTTAGGAACAGCAACGAGTAAAGCAGAGCTGATCCGTGCCCGGCGGACAGAATAAACCGGTCCCGGTTGAACCAATGCGGGTTCTTCGGGTTGTGGCGAAGGTGCCGGGTCCACATGGTGTACGCCATAGGCGCGGCGCCCATCGGAAGCCCCGGATGGCCACTATTTGCCTGCTCTACGGCGTCCATGGATAGGCCACGAATCGTGTTAATGCAAATCGTATCGATGTCTAAGGCTATTTGGCTCACTTTTATCAATCCTACCCCTGCACAACGAATGGGGTTGCCTTGCGGTGAAGGATTCTTCCTGCCTTAACCTCCCAATGTAGGCGCAAAACATTATGCTTTCCTACGCCAACCACAAAAAGGTTGATGTATCCGCCGCAAGCGGGTAACGTTGTTCGAATGGATGCTCGTGTCGCCGAACTGATGGACGTTTTTCGCAAGAACTACCTGGTGTCAGGAACTTCCCGATGTCGCGGTCGATGAGATCGCCGAACTCGCCAAGTTTCGCGCTGCTATCGCGGGCGAAACTCTCATTGAGAAGGGGGACAAAAGCGCGGACCTTTATGTGATCCTCGATGGACGCGTCAACCTCTACGGCCCGGACGGGGACAAGATCGTGGAAATCGGGCCTCCGAGCCTTCTCGGCGAGATCGCGCTGGTCGACAACCTGGAAAGAACCATCACCGCAGTCGCGGTAGGGCTTGTAAAGTGCGCGGTTTTACCCGGCAACGAACTGAGACGATACATGAGCAGTAAGAAGGACTACGGTTTCATCATGCTCTCGAACCTTGCGCGGGTCCTCAGCATGCGGCTAAGGAACACGAACGTTCAGCTGCTGAACTTCATGGAGAAATCCCAGGATGGCTGGAAGCACGTCACTTAACGCTTTTGAATCACGATTGCAACCGTGTTCGCCTCGATCATTTGCCCCGGGCGTATCGCGATTCTTGTCACCACGCCATCTTCCGGCGCATAGATGCAAGCGCCAATGAATTTCTTGTTCACCGTTTGTAGCTGGTTCTCCGCCTGGGAGATTTTCTGCGCCTCCAACTCCGGCGGCAAAAACTCCACGTGCAAGGGCGTGGGTGGAGCAGCAGGCGCCGCGGGAGCAGTTGGAACCTTGATAATCTTAAACTGGCCCATCGGTCTGGCAGGAGCCAACGCGGGCGGCGGAGTCGGAGAGGTCTTGACTGCTGCGATCCGTGCTGCGGCCTTACGCGCGTCATCCGCGGCAGCCTGCGCCTTCTTCAAATCGTCCTGATCGGCGACGATCTGCTTGGCGGTCGAGTTTATTTGATTCTGTGTTTCGCCGAGCGTTGCCTCGTCCGCCGCGGCATGCACTCTCGCTGCCTCCAACTGGCCCTCCGCCTGTTGTGCGTAGCCCTGAGACCTTGAAGCCTCACGCGCGCTGATGACTCCCTCGGCCAAAAGGGTCGCGCTCTTGTCGCTCTCTGCCTTGGTCCTTGCCGCAACCGCGGTTAGTGAGTTGACAAGGTCTTGGCCGGAAGTGGCTGCGTCCTGTTCCGCGGTGAAACTCTTTTGCAGGTCCGCCACCGCATCCTGCTCGGCCTTAATCTTGGTTTGAATATCCTTGACCTTTGAATCGAGTTGATCAACCTGCAGTCCTGGCAATGGCGATGTTGGGACGTCGGCGGGTTTTGAAACCTGGGGAGGCGTTCTTGTCGGAAACGGAATGTTATTTGTTCGAACCGTCGGCAAGCGGCCCGGGAGCTTTCCCACGGGAACCATCTTAACGTCAAACGGTCCGCTCATTCCGGGAGGGGAAGGCAGTGCGTTGGCAACCGCCTGGTTTCCTTGAGCATCTCCCGCAACCGCATTCCACACGCTTTGTTCGGCGGCTTCCCGCTCGGCTTCCACCTGGCTGAAATCCATAACGGCGAGGAGCTCGCCTTTACGAACCTGATCGCCGGATTTCACGAGAATCTGAGCCACCATGCCCGGCGCGGTACTCAACGCGGAGGCATACGTATAAACCGGAACGGTCACTTTTTTCTTCCGGAATCCCCGATAGCCAAATCCCGCTGCCACCAAAAGGCCTAGGAAAACCACCACAATTGCTGCCTGGCGCGTGCGCGAGCGAGCAATCGCGGCCTGCGCATGGCTTTTCTGTGGTTGATCAATCGGCAAATTCATTCTCTTACTTGTATTACGAACTGCAATTCTATTTTGGCAGAGACGCTCAAACCATCCTGGTAATCTGGACCTATGACTTGGCTGAAGGTTATCATCATTCTCTATGCCATTTTGAACATCGGCGGCGGCATTGAGGGATTTATTGCCAAGCACAGCATTCCCAGCATTGCCGCGGGAAGCTTTTTTGGCGTGTTGCTCCTGGTTGGCGTGTTCCTGGCGGGAAGCAATTCGAAGGTCGGATATGGGATTTGCGCAGTGGTTGTGCTCGCCAACTTGGGGTTCTTTGTTCAGGGCTTGACGAAGGGCAAAGGCCTCTGGCCCGCCGGCGTGATGGTTATCGCCTCCGTGTTAACTTTGGGATGTTTGCTGGCCGCCCATTTCATGAACAAGGCGCCGGCTTCCGGCGGATCGCAATCTCAGGCAGAATAATCTACGCGTAGCGCATGATGGGCATTGGGATGACTTCCCCGCCGAACGTGCCGTTACGGCCGTGAACCGTAACCTCCAAACCATCGACAGCGGCTTCGTTCTTCATCATTGCGCCCGCGATATAGCCGTACTTGGGCGAATCGACCACGGTGGTTATCACTCCCGCATCCTCGCGCGTCGAAACGGAAACCGTATCGCCCGGCTCGGCCGGGCCTTCAATAGCCAATCCAACCCAGGTCTTATTGGTGTGGCCGCGGCTGTGTATCCTCATCAGAACTTCCTGCCCGGTGTAGCAGCCTTTGTTGTAGCTCACGTACCGGGTTTCGAAATCGGGTCCAAGCTCCGGCGGCAAAGTTCGCTCGTTGGCGTCCTTCCCATATGCTGGGATTCCCGCCTCCAACCGGGCGATTTCTAGTGCGCCATCCACAACCCTTTCAGCAGTTTTCAGCAGCTTCTTGCGGAGCGGACCGTTGCTGGGAGTCAGCACATCCCATCCGCCGAGGCCGGTCCGGTTGTAGCGAAATAGAAAGGCGTCCCCCTCGGCCGCAACATCCATCGTTGGCGTGTCGCACAGATCGCCAAGGCGCCTGGAAGCATCCGGACCTTGAATCGAATGCCATGCAAACCGGTCCGTGATCTCCTCGCAAGTCACATGCTCCATGATCACCATGGTTTCCACGCGCTCCGCGAAAGCAGGGGCGCAGATCTTTGGAGTCACGATCAAGTACCGCTCATCCAGCATGAAAACGGTGCACGGAGCGAGAAGCTGGCCGGTAGGAGCGCAAATACAAAAGGAAAGCGAGCCGCCGGGCCGAAGATGCTTAAAATCGTTGGTGGCCTGCCCTTGCATCCAGGCTTTGCGGTCCTCGCCCGTCATTTCAAACAGCGCGAAGTCGTTGACCGCGAAAACCCCGCAGGACTCGCGAAGCAACGTGTATCCCTTAGTTATGTCGGCAGTGGTTTGGCCAGTGAGGGTGTCAGACAATTCAGGTCACCTTTTTGGTCAGAATGGTAATGTGAACGACCGGTCCAAGACTGTCTACGAAGGAACGTCAAGTGCGGTGCCTACAAGTTGATTTTCGGCTACTTGCTCGCTGGACTTGGACTACTTTTTGGGCTCGGCGGAATTGGCTCAAGCTATTTTGAGCGAAGGGCGGCAAACGATATCCGGCATTCCTTGAAAGGCGAACATGTTCGCGTGCAGATTGAAACACGGGCCGTCGGCTTGAATGAGTTAGGCGGGCATTTCAAAAGGGTGACGATCGAGGCGGCCGATTTCTCAACCGTGGGATTGCCTCTCTTTACCGAACCCCAGCTTCCCAAGTCCGGCAAGATCGACGATCTTCGAATTGTTTTACATAATTTCAACCTCAGAAACTTGCATATTAGGGAGCTCTCATCGGACATTCCCGATTGCCGTTACGACTTTGGACTCGCGGTCCACAAGAATAGGATCAGACTCAGCGAAAGCGGAGTTGGTACCGGCTCGGTGGTTATCGAGGAAGGCGATTTGCAGAGGTTTATTCTCACAAAGTATCCTTCAATCAAGACCGTTCATGTCAGAATCGCGGATGGCAAGGTCCACGTTTGGGGGTATGGCGAGTTCATCGTCATTCGAACAAACTTCGATGTGGTGGCGAGCATTGTGGCTCCAGGGGGAGACAAGCTGGCGCTTGCCGATGCAGCGATCATGTTCGACGGCAATCCCGCCGATGAGGGCTCCAGGGCGGCACTTTTGCAGGTCCTAAATCCGGTGGTTGATCTTGACCGCGACCTTGCGCTTTACGATGCGATCTCGGTTTCGAAGATCGAGATGGAGAAGGGAGAGCTAATAGCCTATGGCTCTACAAAGATTCCGAATCAGCCTTCGGGCTAAGAAACGGCACAAAAGCTGTTATAGAATGTGTGCGCGCACCGCAAGCCAGCCCGGCAACGACGCAGGACCCCAATTTGCTTCCCAAAACCGACACTTCACCGGATATGACCGTCATTGTGCCGGCCCTTAATGAGGAGGCCACGATTGTCGAGGTCGTGGAAAGGCTGCTGAAGCTCGATCTTGTCACCCAGATCATCGTGGTGGACGATGGGAGTACTGACAAAACGAACGAGAGAGTTCGGGCTTTCGGGGATAAGATCACGGTGCTCACCAACCCCGAGCCCGGTGGAAAGGAGCCGCGATCCGCAAAGCGCTGCCTTACGCGTTGGGCAAAGTAGTAATCGTCCAGGACGCCGATCTCGAATATTTTCCCGAGGAGATCCCCAAGCTGGTCCTACCTATCCTGGACGGGACGGCCAAAGCCGTTTATGGAACAAGGTTTGCCAACGGCCTCCCAAAAGGCATGGCCCTGCCGAACAAAATCGTGAACAAACTGCTGGCGTGGTCTGTGCTTATTTTGTTTGGGAAAAAGCTCAGCGACGAGGCCACCTGCTATAAGGCTTTCGATCGGGAGCTGCTCAATCAAATGAACCTCATTTGCCACCGGTTTGAGTTTTGTCCGGAAGTGACGGCGAAAGCGGTTCGGCTCAAAGCTCAAATTCTCGAAGTTCCCATCAACTACGTTCCCCGCTCTAAAGAGGCCGGAAAGAAGATTCGCTGGACAGACGCCCCCGAAGCTTTTTGGACGCTGCTGAGGCATCGCTTCAGCAAGTTCTAGTTCTTCCCCCCGTTAGAAATGCCGGGACTCCGGTCATACTCTAAGGAATGCCAACTGCCCCAGCGCAAGCTGGTTCCCTTCCTGCTCCCCATGAACCCACTTATAGGCCTCCTTCTGCTTCTACCGGCTCGGTCGCAGCCCTCTAACGTTTCGGTGCCCAAAATGGATAAAGCCGTGATCGGATATGTGCTCGACGAAGACCCCGCGTTGCCCATCGCGGATCTGGTCGATTTCACCAAACTCACGCACCTCGACATTGCCTTTGCCAATCCGATGGGCCTAGACGGAGAGCTGTCCGTTACGCCGCACACGAAGCAGCTGATCGAGCTGGCCCACCAAAACAAAGTGAAGGTTTCGATTTCCATCGGCGGTGGCCTTGCCTCGACCACGGATTCCGAGAGAAAACTCTACTTCGACTTGATTGGCGATGCCAAGCGAGCCGCTTTCGTGCAGCGGCTTGAGAGATATGTCGACGAGTACAAGCTGGACGGAATCGACGTTGATTTGGAAGGGCCTGCGATTGACAAGGACTATGGCGCCTTTGTCAGCGACCTCGCTAAGGCGCTCAAGCCGAAAGGAAAGCTCCTGACTGCGGCCGTCTCAAGATGGTTTGGCGGCGAGCAGATTCCGAACGAGACCCTCGGCCTGTTCGATTTTGTAAACATCATGGCCTATGATGCAACCGGTCCATGGGACCCCAGCCATGGCGGGCAGCATTCTTCCCTGGCCTATGCCAAAGAATGCACGGACTACTGGCTTGGGCGAGGGGTAGCCAAGGCAAAACTCGCCCTCGGGGTTCCGTTTTACGGATACGGATTCGGAAATGCCTTTAACCAGGGGGGCTATACGTTCGCTGAAATCACTTCCAAGTATCCTGGCGCGGAATCCGCGGACCAAATCGGCGACACGATTTGGTACAACGGGATCCCCACCATTCAGGCAAAGGTGAAGTACGCAGTAGACCAAGGGCTCGGCGGAGTCATGATCTGGTGTCTCAACCAGGATGGCAAGGGCAAGTTATCGCTGCTGTCAGCGATTCACGATGCCCTTGAATCCAAGTAACCAACTCGGGACTAGTGAACCGTAGCGGCCGCTTTGGTCACGATCGCCGTATCCACGGGAATGCCGGGACCCATGGTGCTGCTCATGGTCACCGAAACCACGTACTTGCCTTTCGCCGTCGCCGGCTTCGCTCTTAACAGCGCACCGATCGCGAACGAGAGGTTCTCGGCGATCTGATCGTCGGTGAAGTTCACTTTGCCGATTTGGAGATGCACCACGCCGGCTTTGTCCGCGCGGTACTCGATACGGGTCGCGCCCTTGATTTCCTTCACTGCGGTGCCGATGTTGTTGGTCACGGTGCCGTTGCGCTTGTTGGGGGTCTTTGGGCCGAGCATTCGGCCGATTTTGCCGATCTGAGGCGCCATTTCTTCCGTTGCGAGAACCACATCAAAATCTTTGAAACCGCCTTGGATCTTCGCGATCAGGTCTTCCGCGCCAACCATGTCAGCGCCGGCCTGTTCGGCTTCCTTGATGTGATCGCCTTTGGCAAGCACGGCAACCTTTTTGACTTTGCCGGTGCCATGGGGCAGGTTGGTAATGCCACGAACGTTCTGGTCGCTCTTGCGAGGATCAATGCCGAGCCTGACCGCGAGGTCGATGCTTTCGACGAACTTGGCCGTCGCAGATTTCTTGACGAGGCCGATGGCGGTGGCGATGTCGTTCGGCGATTCCTTGTCGATGCCTTCGGAAGCCTTAACGAAGCGAGGCGAGTGCGCCTGCTTGACGCGAATGTTCTTTCTCAAGTTGTACTCCTGTGGTGCAGGCGGCCCTTTCGAGCCTCCCACGAGATTGAAGTTCGATTTTACCCTGCAGGCGCTTCGCGCTGTCTTTACCCGTTTACGGCGCGACGCGCCAACCACGCAACTCACAACGGCCCACCTTAGGTAGAAAGAAAGCGTGTTTGTTGCCGCATTCCTCCCTCTTCTCCAACTCCAAGCTGCTGCCACCCCGGCGCTGGACTTTAACCAGGCCTGGGGTAAGGTCGCTGAAGCCATTCAGGGCTCCTATTACGCTCGCAATGCGAGGAAAGAGGAGATGGACGACCGGCTAAAAAAATACGAACCCCTTGCCGAAGCCGCTCGGACAAAGAAGGAATTTACGGATGTCGTAGAGAAGATGATCGCGGAGTTCAAAGACTCCCACTTCGACTTCTATTCCGACGAAGACCAGGGGTATTACCTTATGGATGGGTTCTCGAAGGACCCTGCTTCTATGCCAGAAGTCGGCGCTTGGTTTAAGAAAACGGGCGATCTTTACACGGTCCAAATGGTGCTGGACGGAACCCAGGCTCAGGAAGTGGGCCTTATGAAGGGGGATTTAGTGATGCTGGCCGATGGCCAGCCGTTTACTCCGGTGGCTTCGCTTAAGCCCGACGTGGGCAAAACGGTTTCCCTTCACATCATGCGTGGGGACAAGGGCCTGGACAAAGAGCTGAGAGTTGAATCGAAGCCGGTCATGGATATGTTTTTGGATGCCACGATGGATTCGGCCCACACCATCGACTTAGGAAAAAAGAAAATCGGTTATGTGCACCTCTGGACTCAGGCAACGGAGAAGTTTTCGGCCGCCCTTTCCCGAATCGTTTACGACCACTTCGAAAATACGGATGGGATGATTCTGGATTTGCGCGACGGGTTCGGCGGCCGGCCAGAGGGTTACGGCGATCCGTTCTTTCGCCCTGATGTGAAGCTGGACTGGAAGTTTCCCAGCAGCACCACCCATGAGCTGTTCGGGTATCAACGACCCTTGGTAGTAATCATCAACGGTGGTTCGCGCAGCGCCAAAGAGGTGTTGAGCTTTATCTTCAAAGCGAGCCATAGGGGTGTTTTGGTGGGCTCTAATACCGCGGGCAACGTTCTCGGAACCTCGCCCCGGCGACTGGACGATTGGGCATACATCGAGATCCCGATTGTGGAGGTCTATGCGGACGGAATTAGGCTAGAAGGCAAAGGCGTCGCCCCAGACGTTCCGGTCGCCAAAGAAATTGACGCCAACGGCAAGGACTTGTACATCGAGGCTGCATTGAAGGTCCTGGGTAAGGAGTTGAAGTAATTCCTGGACGGCAACAAACGAACGGCACTTGCTGCGGTGGACATCTTCTTGCAATTGAATGAGTTAGAACTCGATCTTAACAACAAACAAGCAGTCGCGATAACTTTGGGAATCGCAGCCGGAGAAACTAGAGATAAGCAACAGATTGTCTCAAACCTGACTGTTCGCGAAAGAGAATAACCATGGCGTCAACCAGGCTCAACAGCCACAATCTCGACCTCGTTCTCCTTGCCTTTTAGCGCCCTAGGGCCGAGGCGTTTTAAGGTCATTCCGCTCGGCAAGACCAAGCGGTCGGCCAAATCACCTGACAGCAGGAGTCCCACCCCTTCTGAGTTGCAAAGCGCCTGAATCCGCGCAGCAGTGTTCATCACATCCCCATGGAAAACGATCTCGCTCTTGATTTCTCCAACCTCAGTGGCAACTACCGGCCCGATGTGTAGCCCCGCTTTAAACTCGGGGACGAAGCCGTATTGCGCAGTGTAGTATTCGGCGCGGTCTTGGATGGCGCGCCGCATCTTGAAATACATCTGCACGCAATTGGCCTTTTCCAGCCCTTTGGCGGGCTTCCACGTAAGCACCACCTCGTCACCGATGAAGTGGCTGACTTCGCCCTTGGTTTCTAGAACTGGGTAGGTTAGGTCCCGGAAGAAATCGCGGACTAACGCGCTGTATTTGAGATTGCCGATCCGCTCCGCGATGGCCGTGAAGTCCTTCATGTCCAGGAACATGAAGATCCGCTCCTCCTCCCGAGGCGTGTAGTAGCGGCCCGTAATCCACTTGGCGAACGTACCCGGGCCTATTTTTCGGCTGATCTGGAAGCACGCGTTAATTCCGAGGGACAAGAAAAGCTCAGCGACAGACCAATCAGCGTGTTGATCCGAATCGTAGCCGTCGGCCCGGAGCGCGCGAAAAAGGACAGCATTGCATGGATGACTTTGGGGTCGGCCATCGAGGCACGGGCGGAAGCCGCGATCGCGACCCAAGACACAATCACCGACGGGATGAGAATTGCCATCGCCAGGAGCAGAGTTTGGGCAACGAGGTTCACGAGGAACGTTCGGAAGCGGACCATCTCGCGAATCGCGCCAATTAGGTAAAAGCCGGTCCCAAAGGCCAAAGTCGCCACTACGGCCATGAAAATCGCGCCTCCCCAACCGGCGCCGGAAAGGACGGGCAAAAACGCAAGCGAGATCGCCCCTGCAATCCCAAGGCTCCAGAAATAGGATTGCCAAGCCTGCTTCCTTTGCTCGCTCACGGATTAAGAGACGTTGCCGAGGCGCTTGAGGCGCCCCAACCGCTCCGGCTCATCGGCAACGATCCAAGCATCCTTGGACAAAGCTCCGTAGGCCTTTGCGATATAAGGCTCGGCTTCTTCGGGCCGGTTTAAGACAAGGAGGCACTCGCCAATCTCCTCCCAGTTATAACCGGGGTCTTTGCCCTCAGCCAGGAGTTCCTGCTCCAACTCCGCCTGGCGAACAAGAGATTCGTCCACTTGCCCCAAGGCTCGTAAGGTCTTTGCAATGCTGTAGCGGGCAATTCGAATGTTGTCAATCTTTCCTTGCTCGATTCGAAAAGCAAGGGCCTTCTCGAATAGTTGGAGGGCCCTGTTATAGTCTCCTTGGTCGTAGAAGCTCCAGCCCGTGTTGTTGAGAAGCGAGCCTAGCCAGTTTCTCGCCTTGGGGTCGGTAGCGGCTTCCGCCATTTCAATCGCCTTCTCGTTCCATTCGAGAGCCGCACCTCCTCCGACGATGCCCATCATGTGGGCGGCATCCACTGCCAGGAACTCGTGTCCGCCTTCTTGCCCGAGTTCAAGGGACTTTATGAAGCATGACATTGCTCCCTCGGGATTGCCAGAGGAGTTTTCCACACGGCCAAGTTCTAACCAGTAGGCCACATTGGTCGCTGACGGGCTTTCCCCAAGGTCTTGCCTAACGAGTTCAAGAGTCCTTCGTGCGTCCTCAAAGCGCCTCTGTAGACCTTGGGCACGCGCTTTCTGGGTCAGGGCTTCGGCTCTTATGTCGGGATCTTTCGCGCTTGCCGCGTAGTCTTCGAAATTGGCTTCCGAACGTGCCGGGTCGTCGAAGTCCCAAAGCGCCCGGATCTCATGGGTCACTTGGATTCTGGGCGGCAAATCCACTCTTATCCGCCTGCAGCCGTGGCATCGCCATCAACCACTTTGGCGTAGTTTTGTTCGAACATCCCACGCAGCATCAAGGCTTGCTTATCGTAGGCAGCTTTATCGGCCCAGGTATTGCGAGGATTTAAAGCTTCGCTCGGCACACCAGGACACGCCGTTGGGATCTCAAATCCAAAGACGGGGTCTCCTTCAAACGCAACCTTGTCTAGTTCGCCCTTGAGCACGCTGTGAACGATGGCCCGCGTGTAATCGAGCTTCATCCGTTGGCCCTCGCCGTACGGTCCGCCGGTAATGCCCGTATTGATGAGCCAAACGGCTGCCTCGTGTCGGGCCAGCCGCTCTCCAAGCAGGTCGGCGTAAACCTTGGGTGGTAGGGGCAGAAACGGGGCACCAAAGCAGGTGGAGAACGTTGCCTGAGGCTCCAAAACCCCCGCTTCGGTCCCCGCGACCTTCGCGGTGTACCCGTTCAAAAAGTGGAACATCGCCTGCTCGGTGGAAAGGCGGCTCACGGGAGGCAAAACTCCAAAAGCATCGTAGGTCAAAAAAATTACGTTCGAAGGATGTCCGCCAACGCTGGGGTGAACCGCGTTATGGATGTAATCCACCGGATAGGCGCATCGCGTATTTTCCGTGATTTCCTGACTGTCGTAGTTGGGATCCCGATTCTCGTCAAGGATCACATTCTCCAGCACGGAGCCAAAGCGGATCGCGTCCCAAATGTCCGGCTCGCCCTTCTTGCTCAGCCGAATGCATTTGGCGTAACACCCGCCTTCCACGTTAAACACACCGTTATTGGACCAGCCGTGTTCATCGTCACCGATGAGATTTCGCTCGGGGTCGGCGCTAAGGGTGGTTTTGCCGGTACCGCTGAGACCGAAAAAGAGGGCCACATCTCCGCCGGCTCCAATGTTGGCCGAGCAGTGCATACCCATCACATCATTCAGCGGAAGGATGAAGTTCATGATGGAAAAGACGGTCTTTTTCATCTCGCCCGCGTATTGCGTACCGGCGATGACAACCTTACGTTCCGAAAAATTTCAGGGCTATGGTGGCATCGCCACGTACGCCGTCTGCCACAGGATCGGTGATCATTTCGCATACGTCGACGATTGTCCAATCGGGCTCGAAGTTCTTAAGTTCGTCTTCAGTTGGACGAATGAGAAGCTGTTTCACGAAAAGCGCGTGCCAAGCCCTTTGAACGATGAAGCGAACTTTTATTTGGTGGACAGGGTCCGCGCCACCACAGGTGTCGACCACATAAAGCCGTTTGCCGGCAATGAAATCTCCCGCTCTTTTCTCCAGGTGCGCGAACGTGTCCGGCGTCATCGCGTTATTGCCCCCCCACCAGACTTTGCCTTCGGTGAGGGCGTCTTTAACGATGAATTTGTCTTTGGGCGTACGTCCGGTGTACTTTCCGGTTCTCGCGGTTAGAGCCCCGTTCGAAGCAAGCTCCCCTTCCCCATTTCGGATGGCATGCTCAATAAGCTGAGCCACGCTGAGGTTGTAAAACACCTCTGACGCGGAATCAAGTTGGATGGGTTTGGGATCAGCAACTACCGACGACATTGTCTTGAGTTCCTCCTTTCCAGTGGGTTGCGCGGGCATCTGAATGCGTGCATAAAGGGAGATTGGCTGGCGATTATTCTACCTGGGGCATTTTCGCCAATCGTGAGGGCAGAAAGGTGGACGTGAAAGGGCTTCCGGTGGTCGTGAGTGAACCCTGTACGGAATCGGCAAGCGGGGCAGAAGGCCCCAGACGGTTGAAGAAGGGGCGAAGGTTCCGGTCCCGTTGGCGCTGCTACCGCAGGAGGGCCCGACTGGCGGCTTCTTCGATAAGAACGGGGTTAAGGCTTGGTAGCACCGGGCGGATGATGGCTCTACGTTCACCGTATACTTCTCTCCATGGAACGAAAACGTTTGGATGAAACCCAGTTAGAAGAGAATCTCAAGGTCGTTATCGGTTGGGCGATCAAGGATGAGAAGCTGACCAAGACATATGAGTTCAAGTCCTATCTGCAAGGCCTCGTGTTTGCTACCGCGCTTGGCTATCGCGCCGAGAAAATGGATCACCATCCCGACATAACTGTCAGTTACCGCAAGGTTACAGTTGCGGTGAACACGCATGATGTCGGAGGAATTTCTCATTTGGATTTTGAGCTGGCGAGAGAGGCGGACGGGCTATTTGCGGCATGATTTTTGATGTGGGTTTGGGTTCGGATTCGTGGCCACCTTGCAAAGCGGCAGGCATTGAGCCAGAGATAAAGGCTTACCTAGAAGAAACGGAATTCGTGCTTGTAGGCCATTAGACCCAGTCCAGGAACGGGCGCAAGAAACCTAAGCGTCTTCGCGGTTATGGAGAACGAGGGTACAGGCGCCGAGCATGCGGCGTTTCCATTTTGGGTTTTGGTTGTTTCGCTCACCCTTGCGCTGGTGGGCGATTTTCTTTT
This sequence comes from uncultured archaeon, assembly GCA_963829965.1. GTDB lineage: Bacteria > Armatimonadota > Fimbriimonadia > Fimbriimonadales > Fimbriimonadaceae > DASXZH01. Next base: position 236,374 of record CAWHLK010000027.1, read on the forward strand.
GCGGGGGACTCCTTGGGGATTGAATGTTCCTATTTTTGTGTTGCTCTGCGGGCTTTGTGCTTCTGCATTGGTGCGTAAAAGGCCGGTTACGATTTCTAGGACTGCCTTGTGGATGCTTTTGCCGATCGGCGTCTTCAGTCTCTGCTTTTTCTGGCGGGATTCGGACGACCTGAAGGTTGCGAACCTTACCGCCTTAGTTCTCGCGCTTGGGGTGTTGGTCATTCGGGCCAAGCAGGGCCGGTTGGCGGTTGCGGGGATTGTGGATTACACCTTCGCGGTGATTGGCGCTTGGTTTTCTTTTAGCGCGCATTTTGCCCATTTGATCACCAAGGACCTCCGGCTGACGCAGGATTCTCTGGCTGGCAAGCGGTTGCTCGCTCTTCTCAGGGGGCTCATCTTGGCGTGCCCGTTACTCATCATCTTTGGAACACTCTTTGCCAGTGCGGACGCCGGATTCTCTGCCGATATGCAACGGGCCTTCAGCTTCGACGCCAGCGACGCCATTCTCGACGTTGTCGTTTTTGCCGCTCTCGCCTTGTTTGTCGGCGGTCTGTTCCGAAGACTTTTTCTATATGCAGAGCCGGACGTGGTGACCCCGCCTCCCCGTTTATCCGGCCCGCCTTCGATCGGCTTGATCGAGATCGCCACCGTTTTCACACTTCTCGACACTCTCTTCATTCTGTTTGTAGTCGCCCAGTTCCGCTACTTCTTCGGCGGTTGGGACCGGGTGATGGCGGTTCCGGGGCTCACCTTTTCAGACTACGCCCGCACCGGCTTTTTCGAACTCACACTTGCCGCCGCGCTGACCTTGCCGATCATTCTTGGAACCCATGCTTTGCTCCCCCGGACCAGCAAGCTTGCGCCCAGACTTTTCTCGGGTTTGGCTGCGGTTTTGGTCGCTTGCGTCTTGGTGGTCTTGACTTCCGCGATGGATCGAATGCTTCTGTACGTTCATGCTTATGGCCTTTCGGAGATCCGCTTGTTCACCACCGCCTTTATGCTGTGGCTTGCGATCACTCTGGTTTGGCTCGCGGTAACGGTTTTCCGAAACCGGCGTGACCATTTCGCCTTCGGCGCGCTAGCGGCCGGCTTCGTGGTGATTTTTGGCCTGAACTACGCCAATCCGGACGCGCTGATTGCCAAGGTCAACATGGATCCGAACAAGAGGGTCGATGTTTCTTACCTTTCCGATCTCAGCGTGGACGCCGCTTCCACAGTGATTGGCAGGCTCAGCTATCTCAAGCCGGAAGACCAGCGGAGGGTCAAGGCTCAGCTCAGCCATCGCTGGAACACCGACGAACATTCAGCGGATTGGCGGTCCATGAACATGTCCCGGATCCGTTGGGAGAACGACTACAAGGGTATTTTGAAAGGAACCTGATGCTCGCAGTCGCCAATATCTTCTTCTTCGTGTTTCACACGTCGTTGATTTTGTTCAACGTTCTGGGATGGATCTGGCGTTCAACTCGCAAGTGGAATCTATTGACGCTGGGGCTGACTTTTGTCAGTTGGTGCGTGATGGGGCTGTGGAAGGGTGTGGGCTATTGCATCTGCACGGATTGGCATTGGCAGGTTCGGCGGGCGATGGGACTGCACGACAACGCAGACAGCTATCTGGTACTGCTGGTGAAGAAGCTGACGGGCTGGAACCCGCCGATCGGGCTTGTGAACTCGGTGGCGGGGATTGTTTTTTTGGGGAGCATTGCAATGAGCGTGGGGTTGAATGTGAGGGATTGGCGACGGGCTAAGAGAGTTGGTACGACCAACCTATTAGGTTCTGCCTAAGCTGACGTGGCTAGCATTTTGAGCTCAGTCAGGCCCATTATCGATCAATGTTTCGCCCCTTCAGGCTCCGGGGAATGAGGTGAGTGCCGTTACCCGGGCCCGCGGGAGTCGACCTGGCCTTTCACCTTTCGCTCCGTTGGGCCTCCCGGAGGGCGCGGCACTTACGCGCAAATCTGGCACATTAGCGGAGCCGGAATGAGAGAATGACGCCGTTGCTTTCTGGGACTTGACAGGACGAAGTGGTTTGGAATTAGCCACGGAAACGTTTCCGTAGATGGGTTACGCAGAAGGCGTTTGCGCATGCGAAATCTTTCCGCGGCCCGCCCGGGCTAAAATTCGGCGATGACAACCTTTCTTGCGTCGTGGCGGGAGCCCGGCAAAGTGACGATTGACGCTGCATGGGCAGCCCGGAGCAAGGGGGCCGATCTGCGGACCTCCTTGGAGCAAGGACTGGTAGCAGCCGAACTGGACCCTACCCTCATGGCCATCGGGCTCGGCGCGTTGCCCAACGCGGACGGCGAAATCGAACTGGATGCCTCCATGATGGATGGCTCGGACCTATCCGCCGGCGCGGTTTGCGCGATTCGGGGCATCGTCCCTGTGATCTCCGTTGCGAGGAAGGTGATGGAGGAGACACCCCACGTCATGCTGGCGGGAGACCAGGCCCGCCGATTTGCCATTGAGAAAGGATTTCGGCCTAGAAACCTCATGACCGCAGCCAACGTGGAACGGGCCGACGAGCATGACGCGCCTCCGGGCGAACTGGACCGCGAGTACGTTCACAGCTCGAACGAGCATTACGGCGACACGGTGACCATCCTCGGTTGGGAAAGCCCGAACCATGTGGTCGCGGCTAGTTCAACGAGCGGGCTCAGCTGGAAGATCCCTGGCCGAGTGGGGGATTCGCCGATTATCGGGGCGGGCATCTACGCGGACGATGAAGTCGGCTGCGCCGGCGCAACCGGTTGGGGCGAGGAGCTATGGAAGGCGGTCGCCTCTTTCCGGGTTGTGGAAGCGATGCGTCACGGCAAATCGCCGGCGGGAGCCTGCAGCGAGGTTGTCGAGCAAATGGTGCGGCGACAGCCGAATTCTCACCAAATGCCGTGCGTGGTTTTTGCGCTCAACAACAAGGGGGAGTACGGGGCGGCCAATACGCGAGGCGAATTCCCGATGTGGATCTGCAGGGACGGCACGATGGAAATGGAGGTTGTCGCTGGGGTTTTGGCTTAGGTGTGGCAAAGCTAATTGGAACTGCGGGACATGTTGATCACGGCAAGACCGCGCTCATCCGGGCGTTGACCGGTATCGACGCGGACCGGCTGCCCGAAGAAAAAAAGCGGGGCATGACGATCGATGTCGGCTTCGCTTATATCGACTTCCCTACTCTCGGCAGAGTTTCTATTGTGGACGTGCCTGGGCATGAGCGGTTCTTGCGGAACATGCTGGTCGGTGCGCTGGGCGTGGATGTTGCGCTGCTCTGCGTCGCGGCCGACGAGGGAATCAAGCCCCAGACTCGTGAGCATTTTCAGATTCTGGAGTTGCTGCCAGTTCAGCAAATGACGGTTGCGCTTACGCGCTCCGATCTGGCAGACAATGAAACCAGAGAAATCGCCCGGCTTGAAGTCTTAGACCTTTTGAACCCAAGCCGCTTCAAAGACGCCCCCGTAATCACGGTTTCGGCGGAAACCGGCGAGGGGCTGGACGAACTTAAGGACATTCTGGAAGGGTTGCTCGCCAACGCAGAGCAGCCAAGGGCAGGCCCATGGTATCTGCCCATCGATCGAGCGTTCAGCGCCAAGGGCCAAGGCTCGGTGGTAACCGGCACGCTTGCGCAGGGGTGCGTTCGAGTTGGCGATGCCGCAATTCTGCTCCCCGGCGGCTTGGAGAGCCGCGTTCGGTCGATCCATACCCACAATGAAGCAGTGGAGTCCGCCGAGTTCGGCAAACGGGTGGCGCTGAACCTGGGAGGAATCAAGCTGGAAGATCTCCACAGGGGCCAGATCGCCGGCGATAGAGGGGCGGTTTTTGAAACGGCCATCTTGGACGCAAGCCTCTTGTGGATAGCGCCGGTCAAGCATGGGCAGAGGATTCGGGTTTCCATCGGCGCCGAGGAAGCGATGGGCCGCCTGTTCCTGAACGACGCTGCGCACGACCTTGCTCAGCTTCGGCTCGAGCAAACCATCGCCTGCGCCAAGGGTCAGCCGTTAATCATTCGAAGCTACAGTCCCCCCGATTTGCTCGGAGGCGGTAAGGTGTTGGTCCCGCAAGCGCGGAAGCGAAGAAAGAACGAGGCCGCGCTTGGCGGTCAAAACAACCCTATGGCCGACCTACCCAATCAAATTCTCACCCTCCTGGAGCAGAAGCCCGAAGGGCTCCCTACCGAAGAGGTATGCCGGCTTACCGGCCGCACGCCACAAGAACTCGGCGACCCATTGGAAAGGCTTTCCAAGAGTGGGCGAGCGGTTGGCTTGGGGGGGATGTGGTTGTCCCAGAAAAGCTTTGAAGAGGCCAAAAGCCGCTTTCTCACAGCGCTGGGCAACCTGCACCTCGAGCAGCCGGCCAAGCTTTGGCAGCCTCGGGAGGCCGCGCTCAGAAGCGCTGAGCTCAAGTGGACGGGAAAGCCGGTGGACCGCTTCATTGCCGCCCTCGCGGCAAGCGGCGATGTCTACGTCAACGGCACCCAGCTCAAGCGCACGGATTTTCTTGTCAGGCTTTCAGATAAGCAATCGGCATTCCTTGGGCGCGTGATCGAGGAGTTAAACAAGGGCGGGCTCAACCCTCCGTCGACCAGAGACCTCGCGAGGGCCCTCACGGTGCCTCCGCAAGCGGTCGAGGAGATACTCAGGTTAGGAATAGAAGCCGGCGAAATCGTCCGGCTTCCGGAGGACATCTATTACACGCCCGGGCAGATTATTAAGGTCAAAACAACCATTCAGGAGATGTTTGGCGCGCAGGCCTTTACGGCTGCCGAATTTCGCGACCGGGTTCAAACGAGCCGCAAATACGCGATTCCCTTGCTGGAGTATCTCGACTCTGTAAGGTTCACGCTGCGCGTTGGAGATAAGAGAGTCGTTAGCCAACCCGAAGAAGCTCAACCTCAAATATGAGGGTGGCGTTCGGTGGAATCACGTTGCCTGCGCCGTTGGCGCCGTATCCAAGGTGGCTCGGGATCGTCAGCTTTCGCTTGCCGCCCACTTTCATTCCCGCTACGCCCTGGTCCCAGCCTTTGATTACTCTGCCTTGGCCCAGGGGAAAGGAAAAAGGGCCGCGCCCGACGCTCGAATCAAACTGCTTGCCGTCCGTCAACGTGCCCGTATAGTGCACGGTTACGTTTTTTCCGGCTACTGCTTCGTCGCCGTCACCAACGACAATGTCTTCAATAACTAAATCCATTCCAAACATTATGACGCCTGGCTAGCGACAGTCGTGTGAGCGGTTGAGGATAGTGATTGAGGCATGCCCCATTTATCGCGGACCTTCAGTCCGCGTCCAAAGCACATCAAAAGCGTGCCCATGCAACGGATTCAAAAATGTAAAATGCTTGCATGGCGGACAAGAGAGTCCTTGTTACCGGGTCTTCAAGAGGCATTGGCAGGGCGACCGCTTTGCGTCTTGCCGACGATGGCTGGAGCGTTGCCCTGCATTACAGCTCGGACGAGACGGAGGCGAACAACGTCAGGGCCCTCCTGGGCAAAAAGTGCTCCGGCATTTACCAGGCAGACCTTACCGACACCAAGAAGGCCACGCAGCTTTTCCAACGAGTCGCGGCCGATGGCGCCGTCCACGCGGTGGTCAACAACGCGGGCGTTTATATGCCGTTGGACTTTGCCGCATCAGGCGATGCGGCTTTTGCGGCCAACTTCCATCGGACATTCACGGTGAACTTCGAGTCGCCGGTTGCGATCATGCGGGCCGCATGCAAACACTTCGCCAAGCGAGGCGGCAAAATCGTCAACGTCGCAAGCCGGGTTGGATTCAAAGGCGAAGGTGGGGCGGCTCTTTATGCAGCCTCCAAAGCCGCGATCATCAACATCACACGCTCGCTTGCGGTGGAGTTGGCGCCGAAGAATATTCAGCTTTTTGCGATTGCACCCGGTTGGGTACAAACTGCAATGCTGCGCCAAGGAACCCAGAACATGGAAGAAGAAATTCTTGCAGGAATTCCCATAGGCCGCATGGCATCTCCTGAAGATTGCGCAGGCGCGGTGGCGTTTCTTCTGTCCGATGAAGCCTCCTATCTTAGCGGCATCACGGTTGATATCAACGGCGCCAGTTATTTTCACTAGAGTTCTTACCGGTTTTCGCCGATAAAACGAGTGGTTATGAAGCGCCTAATTATCTTGGCCCTGGCGATTACCATCCCTGCGGCCGCCCTTGCTCAGACCTGGAAAGGATCCTATCAAGCGGGGTTGGACGCCATTCATGATGGTCAATGGGCGGATGCCCGGCAAGACTTTCAAGAGGCTTCCAAAGATAAGCCTGGCGACGTGGCAAAGGGGACGCTGGAATCCAGTTCGCTCTTCAAGCAGAGCTACTGGAGGGACGGTGCGCCGTACAGCCCAGTGTTCCTGAGTGCCTACTCGGGTTTGAAAGAAGCAGTTTTGCTGCCGTCCAGTTCAAGAACCTATCTGCTGCAACGAGTTGCCAAGGAATTCGAGAGCCTGATTACCAGCGGCGAATACTGCGTTGAAACGTTCTTCTTCCTGGACGAAACCTACGTTCTGCTATCTGAGAATGAAAAGCGAGAGGCCCTTGGACAGCAGTTCAGCGACGTCAGCGGCTCATTGACCTGGAAAGTAGACACCGCCGGCATCGAGGACAAAGACCGAGCCCTCATCGCCCAACTGCCAATCCCTGGAAAAAGCCAACCCAAAAGCGATTTGCCGGCGAAGACCGCGCAAACCGGTCCGGCGGCTTCTCAGGCAGTTTTCAAGTCTCCGGCTGATGTGCAACCAGCACAGGACCACAAAGCAGTCCCTGTCCCACAGAAAGAAGCTCCGGTTCCGCAGACCAAGCAGGCGGATGACGCGGCCGGCGCCCTAGCAGGTGAGCCGGAACAGCCATTAGTTTTAGTCTCGTCGGTGCAGGGTTCGGCGGCCGGACCAACCGCTCCTGCGCCAGACGCTCTTCCCGCGCCGACAACCGAGGACCCCGGCCCAGTTCTTGCCATCGAGCCAGCCATAAGTGCGCCAAAAGGCAAGAACCGAAAACCAACCAAACAGACGCCGGACGAGCAGCCGGCTTCTTCCATTGCGCCGGATCCGGCTCCAACTGCCCCAACTCCGACTCCTGCGAAAAGAGGCCGCGGCCGACATCAAAAGCCAGATGATTCTTCGACCAACACCGAAGTTGCCTTCACCGGCGTCGCTCCCGTTGAGGTCGGCAAAATAGAGCATCCAGTCACGCCAAAGGTCGACCCCAAGCTTGCGGTGGGCGTTCCCGCAATGCCCACGAAATTTGCGCTTATCATCGGCAACAGCGAAAGCAAGATGGAAAACGGGCAGATGCCCTTCGCCAGTGACGACGCAATGGCTGTGCGGAAAGCGCTGACCGAAAATGCCGGCTATGCCGACGACAATATCGAGGTCGTGGCCAACGCGACTGCCGCACAGATGGCCGCGACAGTGAACGCGCTCGCGTCCAGATTGGACGACAAGAGCACGGTCTTCATGTACTTCAGCGGTGTGGGAGAGAACGTCGATGGCAAGGATTTCCTCGCGGGCGTGGACAGTGACATCGCCAACGATGCGAGCACGATGATTTCGAAGGACGATGTTTACAAAGCCTTCATGCTCAAGGGTGCGCGAATCTTCGCCTTCTATCAGTGCAACCGCCCAATCGTCGACGGCCACTTCTTCGGAAGCGAGGTCCCGATGGTGGGATCGATCGCCCAAATGCAAGCGACCCTGCCGGGGCAGAGCGTTTATGGCGTCAACACGAACGGGAAGTTGGAAGGACTGTTCACCGTCAGCTTTATCGATACTTTGAGCCAAATCCGCTCGAATCAGACTCCGATCCTCGATTTCGGCTGGCAGGTCTTCTACTCCATGCGCAGAGGCGGCACAGGTCAGGAAGGCGGTTCCAGCAACCAGTCACCAACGTTGCCGGTACCTACGAACATGGCGAGTGACGCTAGGTTTCTGACTCCGCGTAAACCGTAAACTGTAAACCGCCGGGCCCCAGTTGGGTTCCACAATCCGAAGGTGAGCGGGTGTCGACCAGCAATGCTTTAACTGGCATCATCCGTTCTACAGACTGGAAGGATCTGGTTGATACCTGCATCGCGTTGGAAGTCGCCCGTAAGTTCCAGCTAGGTACCGCGAAGCATGTAGGTTCTTGACTATGAGATGGGCGAGGCCGACGAACTCGGTCCGATTTACTATTGACTGCCTACTCCATCGTTACGCGAATCGCTTTCACTACCTGCTCCACGCTCGGTAGGGCTGCGTATTCGTAGGTAGGGTGGTAGCCGATGGGGACGTCTTCCCTTGCCACTAGCTGCGGCGGGGACAGGAAGTGGTTCCAATAATCCGGTTTGCTGGTCATCTCGGCAATCAGGGATTGCCCGAAGCAGAGGTTCTTGTTATCCTCATTCACCACCACCAAACGTCCCGTTTTCTCCAAAGACTTGGCAACGGTCTCGTAGTCGCAGGGCACGAGGGAGCGGAGGTCGATGATCTCCACGCTTGCTTCTTTGTCCAGTTGCTTGGCCGCCTCTTCGGCAAGTTCCAAGCAGTTGCCGTAAGACACCACGGTTACGTCACTTCCTTCGCGGATCACCTTTGCTTTTCCAAAAGGCACCGGTTCGACATTGCCGACGTCCATCTGCTTGCGGAAGATGTGTTTGGGCACGAGGATAAACGTGGGATCGTCGCCATGGATCGCAGTCCAGAATAGGCCCGCGGCATCCTCGGGGGTGGATGGAATGGCGAGCCGGATACCGCTTGTATGGGCGAGGTAGCCTTCGCCGGACATGCTGTGCCACAGCGACCCGCCAGGCAGGTATGCACCCATGGGGGCGTAGACCACCATCGGGCATTTCCAATGCCCGAACGAGCGCCATCGAAGTGTGGAAATGTTGGTGACCACCTGGTTCCAGCCGGGGGAAATGAAATCGATGAACTGGAGCTCAAACACCGGCTTCATCCCAAAAGCCGAGAGGCCGACCGCGCAGCCCAAGATCGTTGCCTCGGCAAGCGGGGAGTTGTAAACCTGATTGGGGAAAGCCTCGCTTAAACCCTTCGTGAGCCCAAAAACGCCGCCCTTCGGGTCCTCAATGTCCTCGCCGAAGAAGATCACTTTCGGGTCGTTTTCCAGCGCTTTCTTAAACGTGCCGTTGATCGCGCTGACCATCGTCATCTTGCCCGATTGGATCGGCGGCTGCTCGAGCAAATCGTTATGGCCCCAGTTGTGGGCAAGAACCTCGGACGGCTTGGGGTCGCCCTCTTTCTCGGCTTTGAGATAGTCCGCATCAACCTCTTTCGCGACCTGTTCCTGAACCTCTTCCCATTGAGCCGGAGTTATTTCGCCGTTCGCCAAGAGTTCCTCGACAAGAAGCCGGATCGGATCGCGCGTCATCATCTCGTCGATGTCTTCCACCTTTCGGTAAACGCGGTGATCATCGGAGGACGTGTGACTGCTCAACCGGTCCAGATCGCACCAGAGGATGGTAGGGCCCTCGCCGCTTCTGGCGCGCGCTACTGCGTCCGCGCCTGCTTCGTAAACTAGGTCCGGGCGCCGGGCATCCAGCTTTACGGTGCGGTCTTCGCTCAATATCCCAAGGTTAAAGGGCAAAAACTTTTTGGTGGGGGTTGAGATGCCGTATTTGTTGTCCTCCACCACAAAAACGACCGGCAGTTTTTCCTGAACCGCGAACGCAACCGCCTCGTAGAACTCGCCTTGCCTGGCCGCTGCGTCCCCGATACTGGCCAGGCAAACCGAGTCCTGCCCATTCAGCTTCATTCCCCAGGCGGCGCCGCAAGCAGGAAGCAAGGACCCGCCGGTGGGGGTACAAACGCTAAAGATGTTCAGTTCCCGCGAACTGTAATGGCCGGGCATTTGGCGTCCGCCGGAAGTGGACGATCGTTTCGCATAGTAGGCAAGGGCAAGCTCATAGTTGGTGAGCCCACGCGCGAGCATGAGCGCGCGGTCCCGATAGTAAGGGAAGAGATAGTCGTCGGGCCTCAAAGAAAAAGCAAAAGCGGCAAGGGCCTCATGGCCGGTGCCGCTAACCTGAAACCACCCTTTACTCTGGCGAAGGAGAATGCCCTCGCGGCGGTCGCCCTCGCGGCTGAGGACCATAAGTCGTAGGAAATCCAGCTTGCTATAAGCCTTGTTAGCAGGTACAGCGGACAATCAAACCACCTCGTTCAATTTGCCACCATGCGAAGGTTTATGTGACATGGAAACTGCTTGGATTATACCGGTCCCCTAGAGTTTTACGAGGGTCCCATCGAGAGTGATTCCCTCTTGCCCGCCCGGATAGACCCCCTTTGGTCTCAGCTTTGCCGGATCACCGTGCGCATTCCACGAAGTGTCGGTGCTGTCAAAAACGAGGATGGTTTTGGCCTTCAAATCTCCCTTGTATTTTTCGCTGGCCGCGTCGTTGAACCCGTAACCGAACACACCCTTCTTGGCTGGATATAGAGGATTTATGAATTTCTTGTCTGTTTCCGACGCGTCCATATTGTCAACGCGCACACGGTTCTTTATTGAATCCATCCACTTCGCACCCGCAGGGAATTGGCCCTCGGTTTCGTGAAACTGCATCAATGCCGTCCGCAATGTCTTGAGGTTTTCGTCGTTACTGGCGTTGTACTTCAGCATGACGCGGGGCGGCGGAATCAGCGACCAGAGATCGCGGACCACGGGTAGGACCCAGATGATCGCGACAAGCATGCCCGCACCTAGGCCCCAAAGGCCCAACTTCCATTGTCTCGATAACTTCATCGAACTTCCCACTAACAGACGTCGTAACCTTTCAATTCGCGTTACCGTCCTAATTTCTGGCAGAATCAATCATAAGGCAAAAAATCTGGAAGGAGCGTTAGCATGGCACACGCGGATGCGACCATTGTCGTTTGCAAGCCTGTACATGAAGTGTTCGAGTTTCTCTCGGACGGGCTAAACAACTCACTCTGGCGCCCAACCGTTATGGATGTGCGTCTGGCCGTTGGAAGGCCAGGCACGGTTGGCACCCGATACCGTCAGGGCGTTAAAGGTCCCAACGGACAACGCATCGAAGCAGATTACGAAATCACGAACGTTAAGCATAACGAGGAAATTGCTTTTCAGGTCGTGGCCGGCCCCACCAAACCCAGGGGCAAAATCTCGCTACTGAGCGTCGATGGGGGCACCCGGGTTCGCTTTATGCTCGATTACGAAACGAAGGGCTGGTTCAAGCTGCGAGACAGCTACTATGAGAAAACCATGATGGACGAAGTCCATCAGCTTTCGAATCTAAAGCGCTATTTGGAAAGCCACAGCTAAGGCTCTAACGTTAGCGTGACCGTTTTCGCGGAATTGCCGTAGGTGGCGGTGACAGTCACCGCCGTTGCTACCTGAACCGCTGTTGCAGAGACCTTGAAGGTAGTTTCCGTTGCACCTGCCGCAACCGTAATCGTCGCGGGAACGGCCGCATGAGCGTTGTTCGAGCTAAGGTGAACCACCGCGCCCGAGGGGCCGGCCCCGCCGCCAAGCTGCACGGTACCCGTCGTTCCTGCTGTGCCCGTCACCGTGGTTTTGGTGAGGGACAGGCCGGTGATCGGCGGAACGGTTACCGTCAAAGTAGCCGTTTTGGTGACGCTCACAATCGTCGCCGAGATGGTTACCACCGTGTTGGCAGAAACTGGATGCGTGCTAAAGGTGCTCGCCAATTTGTTCGTTCCGGACGGCACGGTAACTGTGCTCGGCAGGGTCACCGCGCTGGAGTTTGCGGAAAGCTTCACCACATTGCCGGAAGGCCCCGCATTGCCGTTGAGGTAAACGGTAGCTGTCACCTGGGAACCGCCAACCAGAGAGGCGGGTGAAAGGATCAAGTTCGCAAGCGGCGCGGGCAAGACCTCCAAAACCGTGGTCTTGGAAACCGTTCCAAACTTGGCCGTAATCGTCGAATAAACCGGGACAGAAACCACGCTGGTGCGGATCGTAAACGTCGCCGAGGTAGCGCCTCCCGCAGTGGTGACGGAGCTAGGCGCCGTCGCATTCGCATTGCTGGAGGAGAGCGAAATCATATTTCCCGATGCGCCCGCCGGACCGGCAAGCGTGATCGTCCCTGTAGAAGTCGAGCCCCCATAAACCGGCGACGGAGCGAGCGACAGCGAAGACAGAGCGGCAGGAACAACTTCTACAATCACCGTCTGGCTAGTGTTGTTAAACGTCGCCTTCACCGTTGACCAAGTCGCCGCCGAAACGCCGGTGGTCGTAATGGGGAACGAAATGGCGGTCTCATTGGCGGGCACAGTAACGAAAGCGGGGACCACCACCGCAGTCTTTGTTGAGGACAGCGTCACTTTATCGCCGGATGAGGCGGCGGGACCGGTCAGGAACACGATGCCGGTCGAACTCAGGCCACCTTGGAGCAGAGGCGGAGTGGCCACGAGGATCGAAACAGAGGGAGGTAGCACGGTGAGGGTTGCAGATTGGCTGGCGCCGCCTAAATGCGCAGTAAGCGTTGCTGTGAAACTGGAAGACACGGGAAAAGTTTCAATTGGGAACGAAACCGCGTTTTCCCCTGCAGGAACGGTGACCGTAGTTCCCCCCCCACCGGGCAGTCTTGCGCCACCAGCATCTGTAATTGTCACTGTTGCGCCGCCCGTCGCGGCAGGTCCATTGAGGAAAACGGTACCGGTCGCGGTCTGTCCCCCGACCACCGAACTGGGGCCGATGGAGAAGAAAGAGACGCTTGGCGGCTCAACCGTGAGCAAGGCCGATTGTGAAGAGCCGCGGTAGGTCGCGATCATCGTAAACTGATCAACAGCGGATTGCGGATAATTCGTAAAATGTTGCCGATCCTGTCTCGGACCCCTGCGGCACGGTGACCGTGGTAAACGGGCTCGAACCAAATGTCAACACTACAGTATCCCCGCCGGGACCGGCGGGAGCGGACATCTGAACGGTCGCCGAGCTTGATGTACCACCAATCACCGTCGCCGGGTTCAGAGTTAGCCCGGTAACGTAGGCGGGCATTTTTAGCTTGGAAACGAATCCCGTATTTTGGGAGTTGAAGGAAGGATAAGTGGATTGGTACGCCCCTGCGGTCACCGGAAAGTCCGAGGCTGCCGTGTACCCCGCCACGACCGGGTTGTCCGAGGAATCAAGAGCCAGAGCAAAAAGCCTATTTGCACCTTCGGTTCCTCCAAGGTAGGTTCCGTATTCCAGAGAGCTGGAATCGGCGCTGATCTTCGCGACAAAGCCGCTTTGCGAAATGGGGAGCGATGACTGGATGGCGTCGCTGGTAACTGGGAAGTTAGATGACTCCGTGTAGCCGGCAACCACCGCATTCCCTGCCGTATCCAGGGCCAGCCCCTGGAGAAGAGTCGCGCCGTTGCCACCCAAAAAAGTGCTAGAGAGCATAGTAGTGCCGTCCGCGCTCAACCGAAAGACGAATCCTGCCTGGGCCGTGTCACCCGCAGGAAACGTAGATTGGAAAGCGTCCGCCGAAGTTGGAAAGTCTGTTGAACCTGTCTGTCCGCAAACAACCTCATTTCCTGCCGAATCCAAGGCAAGGCCATTGCAGGCATCGCCTCTATTTTGCCCACTCCCTCCTAGGTAAGTTGAGAACACCAGCGAAGAGACAGTTGGATTGAGCTTGGCAACAAAACCAGTCTCGTGGCCTTCGTCAACAGTTTGGAAAGCGCCGGGGCTTACCGGAAAGTTGGGAGATGAAGTAGATCCCGCCACCACGACGTTCCCCGAACCATCCAACGCGACCGAGTTGCAGGAGTCGAGCTTGTTCGTGTGCGTGGTATCGCCGAAATACGTGCTGAAGATGAGGGTTTTTGCGTCGGGGCTGAACTTCGCTACAAATCCCGTTTCCTGTGTGTTTATTGTGAATGTTGGAAAAAGCACGCCGGCCGCCATGGTAGGTCAACCGAGCCGGTTTGTCCAACTACTAGTTCGTTACCGGTGCTATCGAGAACAATGGCCAATCCGGATTCACCATTTGAATCGTCCCCTCCCCCGTTGAAATAAGTGCTGGAAAGCAAAGCGGTTCCGTTGGCGCTCAACTTCGACACAAAGGCGCCGCCCTTAATGTTAGTTAACTGAGTTTGAAAGGCGCCCGAAGTGGTCGGGAAGTTCGTCGAGCCTGTTTGACCGGTGACGACAACGTTATCATTCACGTCCAGCGCGATGCCGTTGCACTCGTCCAAATTGTACTGAATTGCCGCCGAGGTAGGTGCCAAATAACAGAAATCTTCCATCCGAACTGAGTTTCGCGACAAAACCACAACCTTGCCCGGGGAGATGGCTTTGATAAGCGCCGGTAGTGGTGGGAAAATTTGTGGATGTAGTTAAGCCGGCGACGGCCACATTATCCGCAGAGTCAAGCGCAACCGCGTTGCATTGATCGTCGGTGTTCCCGCCCAGGAACGTGCTGAAGAGAAGGGGGTCGATGATGAGCGGCTTGGTCACGTCGTAGCCTCCGGCGTCGAAGCGAAGGGTGTTGCCATCCATCGTCATCCGGCATGGGACACGGGTTTTGCCGTTGCCGGTTTCCTGATAGGCGGTAAGGCCGCGCTCTTCGACGGTTCCCAGTTGGGTTCGGATCTCCAAGTTGCCGTTGGGGAGCACGCGTGCCCCGTCCGCGCCTTCCAGCTTCATCTGCACCTGGGACGGGTCCGCGCCTGGCTTTACGATGAGATCGTATCTTGGGGCGCCGCTTTCCACGTAGTAGCGAACGGCGATGCCGTCGTAGATCTCCTGGGACTTCGCCTCGCTGAAACGCCTTACGTCCGTTGCCCACTGGCTTCTGTCGTTGCCGATGAAATAGTTGAGCTTGCCTCTTAGCTCTCCCGTTGCCGTGATTTGAGCGGGCCTTGCGTTGGCGAAGCTCATTTTCACGACTTGGCCGATTCTTGTGCCTTTGTTCTTTGAACGTAGAGGGTTGAGGGTAGAGGGTTGAAGTTGTTGCGCGGGGATGAACTTGTGGAAATCGTAGACCACGCCTTCATCGGTGATCCAGGAATCGATGCCTCCGCTTTGGGCGAGAAACTGCGCCCGCGAATCCCACTGCCCCTTGTTCTCGATAAAGCACTGGCTTTGGCTGGCAGCCAGAGCAGAGCCCGCAGCTTTCAGCGACGGAGTTGAAGCTTTCTTAGGCGAACCCGCGAAACCAACCGCCGCGCCCAGAAGAGTAACGGAAATAGCCAGAAGCAGCCTTGCTACCGTGCAACGAGGAAAGTGCATGGAAATTCAGTATAAGGCAAGCTTATGTCTTGATGCCACTCGTGGACTGCGACCATTGGGAGGACTATGCCGCCCGTTTCCAGGTTCGCCCTTTGCTAAGTTCTTCTCCCCCGTTTGGGCCTTCCTTCGTGGCCAGGAGACTACCCAAGATCATCGGCGCGTTTTGCACCAGAATTCGGATTCCTTCGACCCAGCACCGCGCCACGCAAATTTCCCATCGGTAAGGAACGATGTCACGACCATTTCCCTTTATTTCTGTCCTAAAGCGAACAATGTTGGTACGCCACCCGTGTGCCAAAAGAGCACTCGGCCCCTTATTTCCCCGGCTTTTGCTAGATCAATCAAGCCGGCGAAGGCTTTGCCGGTGTAGATGGGGTCGAGAAGGATGCCCTCCTTTTGCGCGAGCATTCTGATCGCCTGGTTACCAGCTTCGCTGGGCACTCCGTAGCCGGGGTCGGCCCATTTGGTGTGAATCTCAAAATCCTCTGGTCCGGCTTTTGGGGTTTGGAGCAGTTCTGAGAGGCCGTGGCTTACCCGGAGAACGTCGTCCACCATGTCCGGCTCGGAGTCGGCGGCAATTCCGATGAGTCTCGTTTTCTTCCCTCTTAACCCCATTTCAAGGCCGGCTTGGGTACTGCCGCTGCTGGTGCAGACGACGATGGAATCGAAATGCGGCTGGCCTTCTAACTCGTTGGCAGCGACGTAGAAGGCATACCCGCCGAGGGGCGAAGAGCCTCCTACCGGGATTCGGTAAACGTTGTGGCCCGCCTTTTCCAAATGGTTGGCGAGGTCTTCCGCGCACGCGTAGAGCACGGACCAATCTCCGTCTTCCACTCTGTGAAGTTGGGCGTTAAAGACTTGGTCCAGGAACACATTGCCGCCTGCTTTTCCAAGGGCGGCGCCGATTGGCTTGCCTGCAGCCGCATCAAAAGGAAGATCCATCACCACCGCGTGGCACTCGATGCCAAAGACCGAGCATGCGGCTGCAAGTTGGCGGACGAAGTTGGATTGGAGCGCGCCGCAAGTCACTACCGCTTGCGATTTTGAACCCAAGATGTGGCTCATGAGATATTCAAGTTTTCGCCCCTTGTTGCCGCCGAGGGCGAAACCCGTCAGGTCGTCTCGCTTGATCCAGAGGTCGATGCCCAGGTCTCGGGAAATGTGCGCCAGCTTGTGAATGGGAGTAGGCAGCAGAGCGAGCGGTGTTCTGGTGGGCAACATGCTAATAGTCTGCCGCATTGCACTTGCTTGTTTTTAGGAACCGGATTACCGGAGTCCACAGAAACACCGGAAGCCTATCTCTTGACGGCGGAGCTTGCGAGCACCATGAGATGGTACGGATCGTGATCCCCATAGTGGGGAGACAGGATAAACCTGGTTACGCCGAAAATAAGGAACAGGGCCACAAACGCCCCGCTTAAATAACGCATGGGCGGTGAGGTGGCGTCGATGCGTTTCTTCTTCCACCATCCGTAAAAACACAAGAGCGCCGTACAGGTGAACAGAGCATAAAGAAACGGTCCCAAGGGATGAGCTTTAAACGCAAGGCCGAACTGGCCGTGAAGAGTTGCGGTAAAGCTGGTTGTAAGACCACACCCAGGGCATGGACGCCCAAATAGCGCCACACACGGGCATGGGGGCAGGCCAAGTTCGGTATGGGTGCCATGGCCATCCGGTCTTGGAGTCAGGTAGAGCCCGATCGCGGTAACCGCAACCCACATTCCGAACCACATGAGTTGTCCGGCCACGTACTTGCGGTTGGGCACATCGTTAAACTGAATCATGGGTCGCCTCGCTAGGAATGACGCATTCCGGTTGAAGGAGGTTGCCAAACACCCTCGCCATCCCGATGATCGAGCCCTCCGGCCCAAGCAAACCGGCAAGCGGACCGCCATAGGTCTTTCCGACGGTTACCGCACGTCCCTCGCGGACATCGGCCGCTTGCTCCCCGTTCAGGGGCACCACCGGAAACAGGGGCAGCGCTTCTCTTAGCGGGATTAAGTGCTGAAGGTCGACCTTGTCGAGAGCGGTGGCCTCCGAGATGGAAAACTTCCCCACCCGCTCACGGTTCAACCATGATAGGTACGCACCGCAGCCGATGACTTGCCCGATGTCATGCGCGAGGGTGCGCATGTAGGTACCCCCGGAGCAAATGACGCGCAACGTCACGTCCGGCCCCTCAACACCCTCTACCGCGACGCTCTCGATGTGGATCGTCCGCGGCTGCCTCTCCACTTCTTTGCCGGCCCGCGCATAGGCGTACAGTGGCTTGCCATCTTTCTTGACCGCGCTGTACATGGGCGGAAGCTGCTGAATAAGGCCGCGAAACTGAGGAAGAACCTCATGAAGTTGGGCGGCAAGGTCGTTCGGTACGGTCTTTTGTGCCACCACTTCACCTTCGGAATCCTGGGTGTTGCGTTCTTCACCAAAAGTGACCGTTCCCACATACTCCTTGGGTTCCAACGGAAGATATTGAAGAAAACGCGTGGCGGGTCCAACCGCAACGATAAGCAGCCCAGTTGCTTCCGGATCGAGCGTGCCTGCGTGCCCAACCCTCCGGATGCCGAACCGACGACGAACCGTGTTGACAACGTCGTGGGAGGTGATTCCCGCCGGCTTATCAATCAGGAGGATGCCAAGCATTTTCTTACCTTGGGCACCAAGATGCCTTGGGCTTCCTTCAGACTAGCCTCAAAGGAACAGCCGGCCGCGTTCTTGTGTCCGCCGCCTCCAACTTCGCGGGCGATGGCGGCAACGTCGTATTCGCGCGATCTTAGCGACACTCTTATCCGGCCCCGTTTTGTCTCACTGAACAGCATCGAGATCTCGACGGTATCGATGGACAAAAGCTCGTTGACAAAGCCTTCGGTATCCTCGTCGGTCGCTCCCGTTTTCTCAAAATCTTCGATGGTAATGGCGCCGTAACAAAGCTTGTTATCGCATTCGAGGATCATGCCATCCAACAGGATTCCCATGAGTCTGGCCGCGGCGAGGGGCTTGCGCTGGTAAATCTCCTCGCTCACGAGGTTGATATCCCCGCCCAACTCCAGCAGCCGAGCAGAAACGCTGAGGGCTTCCGGGGTTGTGTTCCTGAATCGAAAACTACCCGTATCGGTCACGATTCCGGTCAAAAGGCAGGTGGCGATGTCGGGCGTTACCTCGCCCTCCATTTCAAAAAGCAAACGGGACAGGATCAAGGCGGTGGCGGGTGCGGACGTGTCGATTATCCGTAGGTCGCCGGGTGCTTCGTGGGGGACGTGGTGATCTACCACGACCATGCGCGGAATCGGCTCAAAGTATTTGGCCGTACTTCCCAGCCGGTCCAGAGAATCCAAATCCAGGATCACCGCGAGCTCAAAATCCTTCCCCACCGGCGCCTGCCTCAACCTGGAAGAACCGGGAAGAAACTGGAGATTGGCGGGAGGCTCGTTGTGGCAAAGGACCTCATTTCGGATTCCCTGATTCGTAAGGTAATGCGCCATCGCGAGCGCCGAGCCCAGTGCGTCACCGTCAGGGTTCAGGTGGCTGCCGATTAATACCGAAGAGACGCCGCTGAGTTCCTGTTGGAACTGTCTCGCTTGTTTTTGCGCCAACTCGTGCGCACTCAATGGCTTGCTAGCGCCGTTATTCAAGGTTCTAATGATACTCGCTTAGCCTGGTTCCAGGATTGGCGTGTTCGCCGGCTCAGGCATATGAGTAAGTTCGCCGAGCCGATTCATGAAATAACCGACGGTGTAGGCAAAGTCGTCCAATGAAATCGTATCCGTCTTGGAGGTGGCGAGGGGACATACCCTTGCAACGAAACCCATTTTGATCATCCTATCGAGGATCTTCTTGGAAGCGGCGCTCCTAACGGTAACGACCTTCGGGTCGTACCAAACCGCACGCGGGGTGAACTTGAACTCTGGCCTTACCATGTTGTAAATAAAGTCAAATTCCGAAAGGAGATCTTCCCTGGTGATGGGTTTTGTGGAATCCGGAAGAGGGCCCTGGCTGGTGGGAACCGGTTTCCCGGTTACCGCGGGTATGTTGGCAATGAGTTTCTTGAAAGTCGCGCGAGCCTCCGCAATTGTCACCGGCGATTTGGTATCGACGTTTTCCGCCGCTATTTGCCTGTGTGCGGGAACGGGCTGAGTGGCTTGGGGGTTTGGCGCCGCTATCGTTCCTTGCTGAGCGCAGGCAGTTCCGCAGGCCATGGCCAAGCCCAAAATCAACATCTTCCTTTTCATTCTCTAGCTCCTTTTCAGTTGAGCGTGCTCACTGCTCCACTCATTCGAATCGCGTCGATCTGTTCCAAAGCGCGCCCCGTTCCTATTGCTACGCATGAGAGAGGATTTTCTGCGATGTGCACGGGGATGTCCGTCATTTGATGAAGCATCTTGTCCATGCCACGAAGCAATGCGCCGCCGCCGGTGAGAATAATGCCCCGGTCCACGATATCGCTACCGAGTTCCGGAGGAGTTTCCTCAAGAAGAAGCACGATCTTCTCCGCAATTTGACGAACGGGCTCGGCAAGAGCCTCTCGAATCTCTTCACTGGTGACGTCGATCGTTTTCGGCATGCCGCCAATCAAATCCCGGCCCCGGACTTCCATTCTCATTTCGGGTTCGATAGGCCTGACCGAGCCCATCTTGAGCTTGATTTCCTCGGCAGTCGGCTCGCCTATCATGAGGTTATAGACGTTTCGGATGTGCCGAATAATCGCGTCATCCATCTTGTCGCCTGCAATTCTGAAGGCTTTGGGAGAGGACGATGCCGCCCAAACTGATCACGGCGATATCGGTGGTACCTCCGCCAATATCGACCACCATGTTGCCGCCGGGAGTGGAAATAGGCAGGCCCGCGCCGATGGCGGCGGCGACTGGCTCTTCGATCGTCATCGCTGCCCCCGCACCCGCTTCGCGTGCCGCCTGGATGACCGCTCTGCGCTCTACGTTGGTGACTCCGCTTGGGACGCAGATAAGCACGCGGGGCCCGAACATGCGCCGCTGGCCGCAGACCTTGTCGAAAACGTATTGAAGCAGTTTGAGGGTGGTCGTGTAGTCGGAGATCACGCCGTCGCGGAGCGGCCTTATGGCGGTAATGTTGCCTGGCGTTCGGCCGAGCATGGTTCTCGCTTCGTTTCCAACTGCGAGGAGGCGGCCGTTAGTGGTGCTAACGGCGACGACGGTGGGCTCATCGAGCACCACGCCCTTGCCTCTTACGTAAACGAGCAAGTTCGTGGTGCCGAGATCGATACCAAGCTCGGGGACTAGTCTCAGCCGCCGGGCTCCGTCTGCAGCATCGAGGACTCCATGTCCGCAGACGCAACGCGCTCTATCCGCGCGCCGAGGTTTCTAGCGTGCCTTCAATTCGCTCATAGCCACGATCTATAAAGTGAACGTTCTTGACGATGGTTTCGCCCTCGGCCGCAAGAGCGGCTAAAACGAGGGCCGCGCCTGCACGCAGATCGCTAGCCTCCACGACTGCCCCCTTGAGTTTCTCGACTCCGGTGATCAGCGCGGTCTTTCCGCCGCCTTCCACCCGAATCTTCGCGCCCATTCGGTTCAGCTCGGGCACATGGCCGGTTCGACTTTCGTAGATCGTTTCCTCGATAACGCTGGTGCCATCAGCTACGGTCAATAGAGCGGCTACCGGCTGCTGAATATCGGTTGGAAAGCCGGGATAGGGCATCGTCTTGATTCTCACCGCTTTTAGGCGGCTATCGGAGGCAACGCGCACCCAGTCCGGTCCTTCGCTAACCTGCGCGCCCGCTTCTCTCAGTTTGCTGATAAGGCCCGCCTGGTGCTCAGGCAAAACGCCGTGAACGGTCACGTCGCCTTTGGTTATAGCTCCTGCGAGCAGGTAGGTTCCGGCCTGCACACGGTCGTGGGGAAGGCGAAACTCGCAGGGTTCGAGTTCCTTTACGCCACGGATAGTGATCTTGGAAGTGCCTGCGCCTTCGATGCGCGCACCCATTCGGTTCAGGAAGTCCGCAAGGGCGGTCACCTCCGGTTCAAAAGCGGCATTGTCGATGGTGGTGACGCCGCGCGCCAACACTGCAGTGCTCATCAGGTGCTGGGTAGCGCCTGCGCTCGGCATGTCCAAATAAATTTCCGCGCCTCTCAGCCCATCTGTCGAGGCGACGTAGTTGCCATGAACGAGGTCTATTTTCGCCCCGAGCAAAGCGAGGCCCTTAAGGTGGAGATCGACTGGACGCGCGCCAATTTTGCAGCCACCGGGAGCGGGCAGGGAGACTTTACCTATGCGGGCCAGGAGCGGTCCAAGCAGATAGAACGAGGTACGAATGAGGCGAGCGGTTTCCTCATCGCATTCGCCCGCGTAGAGGTTTGCGCAATCGATATACAGGGAGCCCTCTCGCAAAGTACATTTGGCGCCGAATCGCTCGATTAAGCTTGCTTTGATCTGCACGTCCGAAATGTCCGGCATGTTGTGCAGGACAGTCGTGCCATCGGCCAAAACTACAGCCGACAGAATCGCCAGTGCGGCATTCTTGCTTGCGGGAACTTCCAGTTCCCCCACAAGGCGCGGGCCGCCTTGAATTTTGAGAATATTCATTGAACCTTCCCTCCGTGGTAGGTTGTACTTCGACATTTTATCGTTCCACTGCCCCAAGATAGCAAGTCTACCTTTGAAAATTAAGTTCAAAATTGCCAGTAAGTCGTACTCAAATTCGGCTCTTGAGCCTAGTTTGCGCCGTGTTCGTTTGAGAACTCGTCGAAGATAGGCAGGTAAATTTTCCAGTCGTCCCGCCCCTGTGCTCTCAGATAAGTTGGAAGAGACAAGTACGGCACAAAATGAGGGCGCTTTGGTTTGCGCGCAAGTTTCATACGCGCCTGAGCGGGGGTTTTGTCTCCTTTCTTCAGGTTACATTTCCGACAGCAAGCGACCAGAATTGTCCCAAGTGCGGGGTCCTCCGGCCCAGCGCGGCACCACGTGATCAATGGTGAGTTCACGGCTGCGAAGGCCACAGTACTGGCACGTGTAGTTGTCTCTTGCGAGCACGGAATGTCTTGATAGGCGGAGCTGGGGCATGGGCCTTTTGACCTGGTATCGCATCTTCAGCACCGACGGCGCATTCACCGATCCCCGAATCGTTTGAACAGGAGCTTCCCTTTGGGTCAGCACTTCGGCCTTTCCAAGCAACAAAAGGCTGATCGCCCTGCGCATGTTGCAGACGTTAAGCGGTTCGTAGTTGCTGTTGAGTAACAAGACTTCGTGTATCAGCACGGTGCTTCTCCGAGGTTGGTTTGTTTGGGTTGAACCTGGGGGCTAAATTTGAAAAAGGCCTGCATGCATACGCACGCAGGCCACTGCCTCAGCAGTGTTTTGCGCACGTATTATGGTGTCCTGCCAGTCCGGCGGGAAACACATATAGCTTGATAGAGAGAAGCCCACGGTTTTACCTTTGGAAGTTAGACGATTCTTTATTTAGATTAGCAGCAGTTTGCGATGCAAGGTTTGGTAATTTTACGGATTCTTAGCAAGATTGTTTGGGCTGCGCACGTAAGGATGGCGCTTCGCGCCGTAAACGGTAAACATGCGCCTTCGGCGCGTAAACAGTAAACGGGTTTTACGGGCGAAGCCCATCCCTGCAGCGAAGCACCTTACAAGCGAAGCGTGTTAGGCCCAACGGGCCGAGAAGAATTGCAGCGAAGGGCGAAGCCCTGGTAACGAAAACGATCTCTATCCGGGCGGGCCGAAGGTCCGCGACCAGTGCATGGTAACAAGCGGCGAAACCAGATAGGGTCCCTGTGGCCGACTTTCAGCCGGCCGGAAATCTACAACTAATAAGTACCAGGGCTTCGCCCTTCGCTCAATTCTTCTCGGCCCGTTTGGGCCTACTTGCACCTCCGATGTTCTGTGCCCACTTCCGCATTTGCCGCACCTATAAAAATGACGGACTTCACGGCCGTTTCTACACGGCGCTCGTTTTGGGGATATTGAACGCGCCTACAACGGCCGAGCATGACAGCACCATCCCCAGAAACCAAGCGCCTTCCATCAGGTAAATCTCCTTTCTGAGGGTCGATATCGGAGTCCGCGGTCGATAATCACCAATGGGAAATCGTAGCATTAGACCTAAGAAGAGCAGCGCAGCCCCTATCCCAAGCAATAATAGCCACAAGATCAAGGCTTTGCGGGATTCAGGACCGAACCTCGGCACCCCAACCCGTCGCCCAGCGGCTCTAATGGCGAACAAAGCAGCAATGCCTAAACTAATGGCGGCAAACACCATGTCCCACTCGGTCAGCCCTTTCAAAAAATGACCAAAGGTCGGACTGCCTAGCCCATTGACCTTCGATGAGGGCGGGTCGCCTAAAGACGCATTTAAGTAAAAGATCCCGTCGAAGCCAATGGGCAGGAAATTCAGTAAAGGTATCCCGATTATCGCCAAACCAGTCCAGACGGTCGAGCTGCTCGGCGGTCGCATTTGATCGCTTCGAGTATCCGGCAAGAAAGAGGGCGGATTTACCGGGTGGCTCGGCACTACAACACCCCTTTGGGCGGCATTATCTCCAGTTCGTCCACGCTCCGGTCCCTTGGCAGCAGAATCACGTCCCGAATGCATTCGGCGACAGCTTCGGGCGTTAGCATGTCTTCCTTGGTTGGCTTGAAATCCTGGTTGTTCCAGATCGCGGTGTCCGTCGCGCCCGGGATTATGGAAGTTAGACGCAAGCCTTGCTTGCGGTATTCGGCGGAAAGGCATTTTCCGAACATTCTCAGGCCGGCTTTGGAGGCGGAATAGGCGGACGCACCTGAGAAAACATGGGTTGCCGCGATGCTGAGCACGTTCACGATTTGGCCGAAACCTTCTTCCAGCACCCAGGGGATGAAGGCTCGGCAGGCGTAAACGGGGCCTAGGAGGTTGGTTGTGATTTGGCTATCGATGCTGGTCACCGGCGTATTTGAGAAGTCGCCGAACTCGGCAACTCCTGCGGAGTTCACGAGAACCGGCTCTACGCCGGTTCCCCACTCCCTTGCCTGCCGAACCATATCCTCGATTTCGACGAAGTTGGTGACATCGCAGGGAATGCATCTTGCTTCTGCGCCGTTTGCCTCGCATTGCTTGCAGAGTTCCTCCAGCAGAGCCCTTCGTCGCGCGACCAAAACAAGCTGGCACTCCGTATGGCTTAAGGCAAGCGCGGATGCGCGGCCGATGCCGCTGCTTGCGCCGCAGACAATGACGCGCCTCACTCGGCGCTCACCTCAAAGGAGCTTCTTGGAGTTTCGAACAGCTTGACCCGCTCCAGTTTGGCTGGCAGATGCCCTTCCAACAAGCCCCAAATGGTCTGGACGACCGTCTCGGTGGTCGTGATCTTGCCCTGAAACTCGGGCACGTCTTCGTTGAAGTTTTTATGGTCGAGATAATCCACCACGCGTTCGTTAACTGCTTGGTCAATGGCGAGAAGATCAACCGCCATGCCTGTATCGGGATCGGTTTCGCCGGAAACGGTGACTTCCAGCAGGTAGTTGTGGCCGTGGCCCGCGGGGTTGGCGCATTTGCCGAAGAGACGCATATTCTCGGAGTCCGGAAGGTTGGCGATATGGAGCCGGTGGGCGGCGGCGAATTCGTAGGTTCGGGTCAGGGTCATTTTCCAGTTGTCTCTCTTTTCAATCGCGGCCCAAAAATCGGGCATCTCCTCAAGCTTCAAGCCGACCAGCCCAGCCCCGGAGATGGCGTCTCCCAGTTTGCGCCGAATATAGGTCAGCAGGTTTTCCAGCGTCGGGGTTTCCGTATCGAAGCCTTCGACCTCGTCGTTGATGCTTTTGAGGTGAAACTTGTCCACGATTTTGTCGCGGATCTCGTCATCGATGGTTTTGATATTCACCACCATGCCGGTAGCTTCGTCGGCTTCGCCTTCGGCGGAGACTTCCAGCACGAAGTTATGGCCATGGCTATAAGGCGAGGCCCACTTGCCGAAAAGCGCGCGGTTCTCCTGCTCATTTTTGTCGGATCGCCAGAATCGGTGTCCGGACGAAAACGTGACCTTGCGCGTGAGTCGGATCTTCATTTTTCCCTCGAATAGGGACGGCCCAGGGCGGCGGGAACGACCGTGCCTTTGCCCACCGCAACAAGAACTACGAGGGCAGCCACATAAGGTAGCGCAATAAGCAGTTGAAAGGGGACGGCAGAGCCCCTCGCCTGAAGCACATATTGCAGAGAATCCAGGTAGCCGATGAGCAGACAAGCCATAAACACAAAAGCTGGTTTCCAACGACCAAACGTGACCATGGCAATGGCGATGAAGCCGCGGCCGCCGGTCATGTTCTCCGCAAAGGATCCCACCACGCCTAACGATAGATATGCGCCGCCAAGCCCCCCCAGCAGTCCGCCAATGGCTGCGGCCTGGAATCTTAGTTTGCTCACGTTAAAGCCGGCCGCCTCGGTGGCTTTGGGGTATTCGCCGGTAGATCTTATCGCCAAACCCCATCCCGTATGCCAGACCAGCCAAGTGATAAGAGGGACGGTTAGGATTGCTGCGATGATAACGGGGTCGAGGCCGTGCCACTTGGGGATTTGGTCGACGTGGAAGAGTTGGCCGCTGTGGCCGAATCTGGCTTGGAACAGGGTTCCGGTTAGGCCTAATGCCAGCAGGTTGGCGGCCGTCCCGACTACCACTTGGTCGGAGCCAAGGGTAATCGTGAACCAGGAAATGATCATGCTTAGCGCGAAGCCCCCTGATGTTCCAATTATTAAGCCCAACCAAGGAGTACCGGTGGTGATGCAACCTAGAACGCCGAAGAAGGCGCCGGTGAGCATGACTCCTTCGAGGCCGATGTTGATGAGGCCCGCTTTTTGTCCGACGGTTTCGCCGAGCGCGGCTAGGATTAGCGGCGTCGCGAATTTGGAGGAGCATGATCCAGTCGATCAAAGGGTTGCCTCCGCCGGTCTTGTTTGCCTTTTATCGACTACTGATTTGAGGCCGATATAGACGAGAACCGCAACCGCTTGAATGATGAAGACCATCGTTGAACCGTAAGGCGTGTAGCGCGAGAGGTTCTGGGAGCCTGCGAACAGCGCGCCGAAATAAAGGCTTGCGCAAAGGACGCCGAGTGGGTGCAGGCCGCCGAGGAGGGCGACAGGAATGGCGAGGAACCCCCACTGCTGCGAGGTGTCGCTGCCGATCATGCCGGCCATTCCCGTATATTCCACCGCGCCTGCAAGCCCGGCGAGGGCGCCGGAAATTAGCATGGCTTTGATTTGGATTTGGCCGGCGGGGACTCGGTTTGCGCGGGCTGCGTTTGGGTTCTCTCCTACGAGCCTTAGCCTAAAGCCGCTCTTGGTGAGATAAAGATAGACATAGATTATTAGGGCAATGGCTAGAGCCAAGAACACGCCCATGTGGAAGTCGGTTTGAGGGTCGAAATGCTTGAACATGACCGCCTCGGGCAACTTTTCCGATTGAGGCATCGTGGTTTCGGATTGCCTTAATGGACCGTTCACAGACCAGCCGAGGACTTGCAAGGCAACGAAGTTCAGTAAGATAGTGGAGATCACGCATTGGACGCCACGATAAACCTGGAGGAGGCCCGCGATTCCGGCGTACAGCGCTCCTCCTATCGCGGCAGCTATCATGATCACGGGGTTGAGAACGGGGCCGGGAAGGTGCCAGAAAAGCTTTGCCGCCGCCGCGCCGCACACACTGCCGATCACGAACTGGCCTTCCATGCCGATGTTGTACATTCCGGTCCGCCAGGCAACCACGACCGCGAGGCCGCAGAGAGTGAGAGGCGTGGCTTTGACGAGCGTTCTTGCGATGCCGAACTTGTCTCCTGCTGCGCCTTCCCAGATCAGCTTTAGGGAACTGCCGATGGGGAGCCCGAAGGCTGCGAGGGTTAGGACCAGCACGGCTACGAGCCCCAACGAAACCCAAAGAAAGCTTTGGGCTTTTTTCAGTTCGATCCTCCCAACAAGGCTGCCGCATCCACGCCTTCGGCGAATTTTCCAGAGCTCATAAAGAGCGTGCGGTCCGCGAGTTGGCTGAGTTCGTCGAGGTCTGTTGTGAAGAGGACAACGGCTGCGCCGTTTTGTTTGGCTTCCAGGAGTTGGCGGTGGACGTAGTTTGTTGCCTGGATGTCCAGGCCCCTGGTTGGGTTTACGGCAATGAGGAGTTCCGGCTCAGATTCAAGGGTTCGGGCGACGACCACCTTCTGCTGGTTCCCGCCGCTGAGGCTGCCGGCTTTGTCTTGGATGCTTGTTATTGCGATTGAGAATCTCTGAACAAGGGCATTCGCCCATTGGGTGACGCGTTTGTTGACGAGGAACGGGCCAATTAAGAGTTCCTTGTTTCGGTGACCTTGGATGAGTAGGTTGTCTTTGACCGACATGCCGAGGGCGAGGCCATCGGTTTGGCGGTCTTGGGGAATGTAGCCTAGGGTTGGTGTTTGAGCCCCCTTCTTCGGCAGCGAAATGGAGGGTTTGTATCGACGCTCTTCGAGCGGATCCGGAACGGTCTCCGCCCTCCCGGTTCGCAAGCTCACCGACCTCCCTCGCGGAGGAGGGAGGTATGAGGCTCGCGGCTTGCTGGACTGCGCGGCGTCTTTAGAATCCGATTCCCACTTCAACTCGCCAGTAAATGCCCGGACATGCGCTAATGCTTCGGCGAGTTCGATTTGGCCGTTGCCATCTACGCCGCCAATGCCGAGGATCTCGCCCTTTCCGACAGAAAAGGAGACACCACGGACCGATTCCTGGCCCAGGTTGCCTCTTGCGCTTAGATTGTTGACACTTAGGCCGCTTTGGGCATGGGATGGCGGTTTGGAAAAGGAGGGGCGGCATGCCGCCTACCATCCATTCGGCTAGCTTTTGCTCAGTTAGGTTAGTTATTGCGTCGGCGCCAACGTTTTGCCCCTTGCGCAGGACGGTGACACGGTCCGCGATCTGCATCACCTCTTTGAGTTTGTGGGCGATGAGGATTACGATTTTGCCGCTCTCCTTCAGCCTGCGGAGGATTCGGAAGAGGTCTTCGACCTCGTTTGGCGACAGGACGGCGGTGGGTTCGTCGAGGATGATGACCTTGGCGTTGCCGCTGAGGGCTTTGAGGATTTCGACGCGCTGCTGCGCGCCGACGGTTAGGTCGCGAGCGAGTGCGTTAGGGTCGATTTGCCATCCGAGTTCGTTTGCGATTTGTAGCGAGTCGTAACGCAGGCCTTCAGCCCGCCGGAAGAGGGTTGGCGGCGCAGCACTAGGGTTCCGCTCTCCCGCCTGTTCGGCGGGTTCGCTCCACCCTTCGCTATGATAACTCGGCCCGTTGGGCCCTCGGAGGGTCTCGGCCCCATTTCCGATTCCAGGGTTCTGCTCTTCCGCCTGCCCGGCGGGTTCGCTCCTTCCCTCGCCCTGATAATTCGCCCCGCTGGGCCTTCGGAGGGTTTCTGACACGGCATGGTCTTTGTGTTGCGTAATCTGGACCAGGGATAGAGCCCTTCCAGCCGACACAGAGCCAGGTTCTCTTTCACGGTGAACGCTGGGACAAGCATGAAGTGCTGATGCACCATCTCGATCCCCATGTGCTTGATTTCGAACGGACGCCCCAGCGCTAGAGCCTGCCCGTCCAAAGAAACCGAGCCCGAGTCTGGCATGACGAAACCGGAAAGAACCCCCATCAAAGTGGATTTGCCCGCCCCGTTTTCGCCCAAAACCGCATGGATCTCTCCGGTCAAGGCAGAGAACGATACCAAGTCCAGCGCGCGCAAAGAGCCGTAGGTTTTGCTAATGCCCTGGATGAGTAGCATGGGGTCTATTAGACACTCTAAAAGTTGTCTTTCGGCACAACGAGCTTGCCACTCTTGATATCGGCCATCTTTTGCTCCACGTCGGCCTTCACTTTCGGAGGCACCTTGTTCAAAAGCGCAGGGTTGAAAACAAAGTCGATTGCCCCTGAATCCATGCCTTTAAGAAAAACGCCGCCCTTAAACGTGCCGTCCTGGACAGACTTGGCCACGTCGATAAACGCGGGCATGGCAACGATGACCGCAGAGGCGATCACGATTCCGCTAGGGTCGCTGTTTTGATCGGAATTTGCGCCGAAGGCGTAAATGGCCTTTTCTTTGCAAGCCTGAAAAACGCCTTCCGCTGCGGCATTGGCTTGGTGGATCACAAAATCCGCGCCTTCACCTATCGCAGCCAGGGTCGCGTTCTTGGCTTTGGCAACGTCATCGCCATCGCCTGTATAGGTTTTGAATACCTTGATCTTTGGGTTAGCAGCCTTCGCGCCCGCTTCAAAGCCCTTAAAGGTGGACTCGATGGATGGCACATTGTCGCCTCCGATCATGGCGACCTTGCCGGTCTTGGTCATCTCGCCCGCCATGTATCCGGCCAGGTAAAAGCCCTGCTCCAGGTAGAACCTGAACGCTCCTACATTGGGTGCGGATTTTCCGCCCGAACTGCTGACAAAAACCGTGTTTGGAAAGTCTTTGGCCACATCGATGGAGGGGTCGTTGTATTCGTAGCCGTGCCCAAAAATGAGGTTGTAACCTTGCTGAGCGTAGGACCGCAGGCCGTCTTTAATTTGAGTGCCGCTCGCCACTTGATTGTTGACTTCGGCGCCCATTGAGTTGTGGATCGCCTGCAGGCCATCGTAAGCAAGGGCGCACCAGCCGGCGTCGCTCACCGGTCCGGGGGTTAGGAGGGCCACTTTGAGTGTGCCCTTGGGCTTTGCGGCATCGGGCTTGGTTGGGGTCGAGTTGTCGGTGCTGGACGAACCGCCCGTGCATCCGGCCACGCAGACGAGAGCTAAGGCGATTGACGCCAAAACGCTGTAGAAACGCATGGGAATGAGTTTAACCTAGACGGTAACCTCTGAGAATGGAAGCTGCCGTTTACAAGTGGGCCGACATTGAGGAAGACAACCCGATTCCTTTACTCACGCGCCGGAAAGTGACCGGCGAAAAGGCGCTAGTAGCCTTGGTGCGGTTATCGAAGGGCTGCGAAGTGGCCATGCACTCACACGACAGCGAGCAGATGGGAGTGGTAACCAGCGGCCATTTGCGCTGGAGGATCGGCGGCGATTCTCCACGAGTTGTAGAGATAAGAGGGGGCGAGGTAATCCATTTGCCCAGCAACGTTCCCCATTCGGTTTTTGCGCTGGAGGACAGCGAGGTATTTGACATCCTGAGTCCGGTCGGGCCTATGGGCGTTGATTCGCAAGCGCAGAAGTAAGGAGAACTATTTTGGTCCAATCAGCTTTACGACTTTTGCTTAAAGCCCTTAAACGGCTCCATGTTCTGGCCGGGGTAGGCCTCTAGCAGGCGTTCCTTCGTGTAGATGAAGTCTTCCCTCTTGTAGTCGCTCAGTTGGAAAATTCTTTCTTAAGACGATGGCGCCGGTCGGGCAGGCGTCTTGGCAGTAGCCGCAGAAAATGCAGCGCAGCATGTTGATCTCATACCGCTTGGCGTAGCGTTCGCCGGGAGAATATCGCTCCTCGTCCGTGTTCTCCGCTGCTTCCACAAAGATGCACCGCGCAGGGCAAGCGCCCGCGCATAGAGAACAGCCGATACATTTTTCCAGGCCGTTGTCGTACTTGGTGAGAAAATGCCGCCATCGGGTGCGGGGATATTGCTCGCGCAACGCCTCGGGATACATGACGGTGACCTTCTTATGCTTCAACCGCTTTGCCGTGATCTTGAATCCTGCGAGGATGGGCTTGGTGACGTCGCGAAAAATGGTCGGCTTCAAGCGGACACTTCCTGGTCTTCAATGTCGTCGATATGCCTTGGCGTGAGCTCGATAAGGGTGTTGAACTTGCGCTTTTTCACCTTTTCTTGAAGCTTTAGGATGCCGTAAAGCAGTGCGTCAGGCGAGGGGGGACAGCCGGGAACATAAACGTCCACCGGGACCACCTGGTCCGATCCTTGAACGATGGCGTAGTTGTTGTAAACGCCGCCGCTGCTGGCGCATGCGCCCATGCTGATCACCCACTTGGGCTCGGGCATCTGATCGTAGATCTGCCTGAGCACGGGGGCCATTTTCTTGCTGAGGCGGCCGGCGATGATCATGACGTCCGCTTGTCGCGGGGTTGCGCGGAAGGCTTCGGAGCCGAACCTTGCGAGGTCAAACCGTGCCGCCACTGTGCTCATCATCTCGATTGCGCAGCATGCGAGGCCAAAGGTTAGCGGCCAAAGAGAGTTCGCACGAGCCTGATTCACGAGAAAATCGAGCGAAGTGACAACGAAGTTGCTCCCTTTTTCAACGCCAGGAATGGCGGGACTGGAACTGTCGTGAAAGACGATGGTTTCGACTCTTTTCGGCATTGGTCTCTTAGTTCAGAATACCTAACTGTGAACCGTGATTCGTGAACGGTGAACTGTTTGAACGGACGAAGACTGAAGTCTCACTAACCGATCGAATCCACTAACGTTTCCCAAACGTGCGGTTCGCTCTTAGCAAACAGCGCTGTCAGAACTTGCCGCAGGAGCACACGTTCTTGACGGCAAAGCGTTCGCCGCATTTGGGAAAAGCGCGAGGCGATGATTCGGTGGAACTGTCGAGTCCTCCATCTTTGAGGGCATCTACAACGTGACGGAAGAGGATTTGCAAAAACCACTGCCAGAGCTATTGAAGGGGCGTGCAGAGCAAGATTCTTAGCAGAAGGCCCGCACACTGAAGTGTGCGCCACCCCCGGCATCAACCATAGCTTCTATCTGGCGCCCGGACAGTTCACAGTTCACCGTTTACCGTTCACTCCCGAATATGCCATAATCCCACCAACAACTCCGAAGACAGCTAGGTGGCGATGCCTCTAATGGTCCGTGGACCAGCCAGCCGAGGGGGCGAGAACGGTTTTTTGGCGCTTCGCGCCTGCCGGCGCCCTGCTGTGCGGCAATCCCTCAACCTAATGCTCCCAACGAGCCATTCGGACTAGGTTGCGAATTATGCCAACAGCAGAAAAAGCGCATACAATCGAACAGGCTACTGAACTGTACAGCCGCTCGAAGGGCGTGGTATTCACCGATTACCGCGGCCTTAAAGTGAAGGAGATGCAGCAGCTTCGTGCGAACCTCAAGGCCAAGGGGGGTGAGCTTCATGTTCTCAAGAACACGCTCTTCGCCGAGCCGCGGGGGACGACGTTGCCAACCTTCCGGATGACCTCGACAACGGCCCAACCGCCGTTGCCTTCATTTTCGAAGACGAGTCCGGCTGTGCCAAGACGCTTGTCGATTACGCGAAAACCAACAAAAAACTCACCGTAAAAGGTGGCTTCTTCGGCGGCAAAGCGATGACCTCGGAAGAGGTTGCCACGCTTGCCAAACTTCCTCCGCGAGAAGTTCTTCTCGCTCAGGTTATCGGAGCGATCGCCGCGCCAATCAGTCAACTGATCGGCGTCGTGGAAGCCCTGTACGCGGACCCGATCCGAGTGATCGGCGCAGTCGCGGACAAGGTTGCCGAGTCCTCTCCGATTCCAGTGAAGGCCGAACCCGCCGCCGCCAGCGCGCCCGCCAATGACGAATCTGCCCCCGCCGCCGAGGCCGAAGCCGCTCCCGTAGCGAAGCCGCCGCGCCCAGCGAAACAACCGAATCCGCCGAGGCCCCCGCCGAAGCACCGCCCCTGCCTCCGAGGAAGCCGCTCCCGAAGCGGAAGCCCAACCGGAAGGCGAAACCCCTCAGGAGTAATAAATCATGCCAGCAACAGTTGAAAAGATTGTCGAAGAAATCAGTGGAATGACGGCCATCGAGCTGTCGGAGCTTAAAAGGCCCTCGAAGACAAGTTCGGCGTCACCGCCGCTGCTCCCGTCTTCGCCGGTGGCTTTGCCCCCGCCGCGGAAGCCGCGCCCGTCGCCGAAGAGAAGACCGAGTTTGACGTCATTCTCACCGGCGCAGGCGACCAGAAGCTCCAGGTCATCAAGGTGGTCCGCGAGATCACGGGCCTCGGGCTCAAGGAAGCCAAGGACCTCGTTGATGGCGCTCCGCAGCCGGTCAAGCAGGCCGTCAGCAAGGACGATGCCGACAAGATCAAGAAGTCTATCGAAGAAGTCGGCGGCAAAGTCGATATCAAGTAGGTAGTCCTGGGGTGCAAGGTCTGGTAGAGCTCCACTCGATCAGACCTTGCACCCTGTAAATTCTTTGTGCGGACCGAGCTTCCGGTTGATTTTCTCGAGTCACAGGTTCATCCAAGCCGGCATCCGTGAATCTAATTTCGTGCTAGTTCGTGTTGGCTCTATCTTGTTTGGCATGGCCGCCCTTGTCGGAAGCGCCACTAAGGGCCAAGACCAGCCGACTCCAACTTTTCAGCCTCTTGTAGAGGCGCGGATTGAAGAAGTGAACTCCGGCGACGAAATGACACTTTTTAGCAGCGGGCCACCCACCATTCCTCCCGTCTATGACGCTTCCCAGGAACGGCAACTCAAGGACACGGCACTTGCCTATGCCCAGACCGCGAGGGATAACTATCAAATGGTCGCCCATTTGCTTGGCGCGGATGAGCGTTCGCTTCCCAAGCAAGTCACGATTCTGATCACCTACCGAATGCAAACCAAGGAAGCGGGCGCGGTGGGCGACGAGATAAAAGTCAATGCTCAATATGCCCGGAACCATCGAACCGAGCTTCGATTGATCGTTCACGAGCTGACCCACATCGTTCAGCGTTATCCGGGCGATCCTCCGATGTGGCTGCTGGAAGGTATCGCCGACTACGTCCGCTACTACCATTATGAGCCGCCCCAAAATCGCCCCTACTTTACTCAGTAACCGCGAACGCCGAGGCCGGTTACAAGCCAACCGCGGTCTACCTTGATTGGGTCATCGAGAATAAAGACGCTAACCTGATTCCACAACTCAACAGAGCTTTAGTTGACCAGACCTATTCCGACGATCTTTGGCAGAAATGGACGGGCGAATCCCTTGCCGGGTTGGAGAATGACTGGAAAAACAGCTTGAACGGCCCCTAGGGCATGTCGACACCATAGTAGAACGGCGATTCTTTGACCAAAGCCTGCCAATTGAACCGGTCGTTGAGAAGCCACTTCGCAATTCTTGCGCGGGCAGCAGTGCGCTTGGCAGCCGGCCAAATCAAGACATACTTAGGCGCTCCCGCAAAGTTTTCGGAAGCGTCTTGGGCGATAATGTCTCCAGCCGTAATAGGGCTCCTTTTCAGCTCCGAGAGTCCAGCGACCTCACCGCTAAGCACATTTACGCCGCTTCCCCCGCCGCCCGTCCACTCATACCTCACCTCGCGATATTTGCCCGGCGGAGGGCTGATCACTTTTGCATCTTTAGGAACTAGCGCCGGTTTATCGAGCCAGGCGGTTCCGACTGCAGTTCTTGCTCTCCAGTGCCTTGGCCAGCATTTTGCGAAAACTTGGGGCGGCAAGCAGATTTTCATAGACATCCGGGACGGAAACGCCGACGATCCCGTTTGAGGCTGTTCCGACATTCGGACTTGATATTTGGCCGAGCCAGTTCTTCATCATAGCGTCGCACGCGGCCATGATCTCCTTATCGTTTGCATAGAGCCGGATCGGCCTTCGAAATTTGCCCGCGCTCATATCGCACTGAACAAGTTCGGCAAACTCTCGATAATCTTCCGCAGCAGCATGATCGTTCAACTTCAACCGGTCCATCGTGTCTTCCGCAAACCCCGGGGCGAGATAGAGGTTGATGTAGCCTTTGCCCTCTTTGGTGGAGGCGATATGCACCGCCTTCTTGCAGACGTCGGTTAAGGTGAGCAACGCATAAGCGGGGTCCCATTGGCTCAGGCAGTGAGCGACCCACAACCCGGACCTGCATTTTACGGGATCCGATCCCGAGAGCTCTCGCGCCCTCTTGGACATCACCTTGGCGACTTCACCCTTTTGCGAGAGTAAGGCCGGATCCGGCACGCCAGGGGTCTGGCGAGGCATTCCATAGGGCGTTCCGACGATGTATTGGGCAGCCTGGAGCCACATATCGGCGCCCGCGTTGTCATCGTTCAGAATGGCGAACGAACGCTGGCTTTCCGTGAGCTTGCTAACACTTCCCCAGGCGTTACGCAATGTGGCGGCGATTTTATGGCGGTCCAACCCGGGATCGTACATATTCGCGTCTGCGTAGTGCTCAACCGAGGGCCATATTTGATCCAAAACGTAAAACGCGAGCTTGCTAACAGTCAGGACCTCTCTGCTCGGAAAAAAATCGCGATGAAAGGACACCGAGCGGGTGAAGCGCTCATCGTTCTCGTAGGTATCGATGAGGGCCGGCACTGCGTCCTTGCCTTGCTGGACAAGCTCAACGTAAACAGGATCCTGGTTTAAGTCAAGCCCGCCCGGTTGGCCCCACTGTTTGGCGCTGACAGTGTCCATCGCGGCGATCAATGCAGCGATTCTCGCGGGCTTGTCGAGTTTGAGAATCGCCTGAAAATCGACCGGCTCGTGCTTAGGATGGTTCACCCTCCGATTCATGTCAGCCAAGAATTGGGTGGCATACGCAAGATCGGCTTTGGGCCCGAAACCCAACTTGTCCTTCACGGCGACGTCCTTGGCCTCAACCTGGGAGACTTTGAAAAGCAGATCCGCCCAATGCAGCGCCTCCTGATCCTTGGCGGTCATCAGAGCTTCGTCTGCTTGCATCTGGTAGCGAGTCTCAAGACCTTGGCAAAGCCGCATCGCAGGAGGAGCGCCAACATCCTTCATCTGCCCAGAATAAGGAACCGCCAAATCGTTTCGCCCCACCAGCATGAGCAAGGCGGGCAGGGCATAGGAGGATTGCATGCCGAATCGCACGTCTTCGAAGTTCACTTTTGACGGCGGCAATAGGGCAAGGGCCAAGTCGGTTGGCCCCTCGACTTTGTCGACATCGTATTCGACTCCATCGAGCAGCACGACATGCTTGCCACTAGGCAACACCCAGCCACATGTCCGAAAGGGTGATTTGCGCCTCCAAGCGGCGTCCCCTATGTCAACCGTAACAATTGAGAACGTTCCGCCTCGAGGGTCGGCAAGACCATTGCCGAGAAGGTCCTTCGCGGTTTGAACATATCCGCCGTCTAACTTGTTGGACGGCGGCTTCTGGGCAATGTGGACGAAATCGGATTGGGCGGCGGAGCCTCCCACCCCCGCGCCAAAACCGGAAGCCACGGCCAACCCGATTCCTGTGCATGCCAGTTTCCTCAAGACCTTCACCCTATACTTAGATGTCTCGCAGGGCCAATACAGCACATTCAATTTCAAGAGTTGAGCAACCGCAGATAGGTTTCGTAACGGTTTCTTGAGAGGTTGCCCGCTTCCACCGCGGTTTTCACCGCGCATACCGGCTCATGGGTATGGGTGCAATCGGCGAACTTGCAGCCTCCCGCATGCCGCTGGAATTCTGGGAAGTAAAGACAGAGCTCCGCCGATGTCATCTTCCAAAGCCCAAAGCTGCGGATGCCAGGCGTGTCGATGAGCCTGGTCCCTCCGGGCAAATGGTAAAGGCTGGACGCGGTGGTGGTGTGCGTCCCACGCCCGTATCCCTCCGAAACTCCCCCGGTATCTATCTTCAGGTCGGGCTTGATCGCATTGAGAATGGAGGACTTTCCCACGCCGCTATGGCCGACAAAGGCACAAGTCTTCCCTTCCACCACCTGCCTCAGTCTGAGCATTCCCTCGTGGGTAAGGCTCGAACATGTTGTGATCTCGACGCCTGCGGCAACATAGGGGTCGAGTTTTGCAAGCTCCGCTTGCCTCTCTGCGCGGTCTTGGAGCAGATCCAATTTGTTCACACAAATGACCGGCAGTGCGCCGCCGTGTTGAATGGCAACGAGATATCGGTCGATGAGCCTTGGGTGCAGAGGTGGAGTTTTCACCGAAACCGTGATCACCACCACGTCCACGTTAGCGACAACCACTCGCTCGATATTGGGATTCTGCGGATCCGGCCTCGAGAGTTTGGTTCTGCGAGGCAGAATCTGGCGCACTACGTTTACCGTATCCGATTGGTGGACGACAGCCTCGTCGCCCACCGCGAGTGCGGTTTGCTGCTCGCGCTGAATTTCACCGCTCACGTCGCACAGGATTTCGGCGCCCGGAATGCGAACGCGGCAAGTCTTCTTGCCGATCCAAATCACGGTTCCCTGTTTCTTATCTGCATCTTCTCTCAGGTTTAGCGGCTCTTCTTGATCGAGGATCTTGAGGACCCAGTCATCCAGGTTTTCGCCTCGTTTGATGCGTATTCGGGTAGGCCCGTCATCCTCTTCAAGGACGCGGGCTCGGTTCTTGGTCATACTCGCCTTCGCTTTTCTTAGCTGGGAGGCTCGCTTATAAAGTTTGTGCCGCTCTCGGGTGTCGAGCGCGGCTAGACGCTCGGTCAAATTTTGCTTTTCTTGCTCGTTCAATTGGGTTCTCTGCCATGGGATCCAGGGGGAATGGGTTAGATTCCGGGACAACGATGCGGCAGGCGTAAGCGCGCCGGGGGCGAGTATCGCGAGTTGTCCTCTAGATCGAGGCAAAGATGAACTTAAGCGCCGAGCTTGGAGGCAAACGCGAATTGGTAGTGGGCTTGTTGATTCATCATGGTTTTCGTCGCCTCCTGGGTAGTTCTAGGGATTTATTATAACACGGTTAGGACGAAGGGTAAAGGGTAAACATGGCGCTGCGCTCCGTAAACGAGTAAGGATGCGCCTTCGGCGCGTAAGCCGGTAAGCGTTTACGGGCGAAGCCCATTCTGACGGCGAAGCGGTTTACGGCGCGAAGCACCAGACTTACGGCGAAGCGGTTTACGGGCGAAGCCGAAGCTAAGCTGCCTGCTTCTGTTCCATTTGGGCACACTGTAAGACGCGGGCAAGTTTTTTAAGCACAACTCGGCTCACATCGTTATCGGCGTCGGTGCTGTTTAGACACCGGGATAGGAGTTCCCACGCTTCTTCCTGAGTCAATACCAACAGCAGTTCCTCTTCTCTCCACATAAGCCCACATTCATAGTTGGTACACCACTGGCCCGATTTTAGACTCCGGCCCACAAACCTGTAATGGATGCTAGGTTCACACGTCCCATAATTCGTCTAAATTGGCAGCTGCAAGGATGCAGACATTAAATCGATTAATTTGGGCTCCAGGGAACTATCGATGGCTCCCAAATGGAATAACAAAAGGAAGTGCGGCGGGTATTGAAAATTAAAAGGTGCGGCCAGTTCGGTTGCGGTCTTAGCCGTGTGCGCCTTGGCACCAGCCCAAACCATCGTTCAGTCCCCTGTAGCTCTCGACCAGCAGGTCGTCCCCATACCTCAACTTCCCGCGACTAGAAACGAGGAATTCGTGGTCTCCACAACGGAGAAGCCCATTGTTCTCCACCACCAAGATTTGGCTGAAGGGTCTGAGAGTGTCTCGGTGGGTACGCAGGCGCTTCACAAAGGGGCTCAATACGCGATTGACTACGCGAAGGGAACGGTCCGCATCCTCTCTTCGGTCATGCCCGGCCAAAAGGTATCGGTTTCCTACCAGCCCAAACAACCTCAGCCAGTCCCAGGTTCGGCCGCAAAGGCAGCCCCGTCGCTTCCGGAATCCACCAAGACTCCGGTTCAGCGACTGCGGGACTTCTTATCGTTGAACAAGACCGCACTCACTTTGGGACATGCGGACAACTTGGAGGCGTCTTCAAGCGGAACATCCTCCGCGCCCGCAAAGCCTGGCTATTATCTTGAGGACCTTTCCACCGGCCTTGCCCATGGAATCGTTTCCGTTGCCTATGAGGAAATCGGCGAACCCAAGCCCCCAAGCGGTGCTTCGGAAACCGTAGCGCAGAGCCCAGCCCTTGCGCAGAGCAACGTGAAAAAGCTGGGCATTGCCATGGAAGGAGTTGAGCTTGGCTCAATGCGGCTCGATAACAGCTTCCGGCTAGCGAGCGATGGCAACGGATCCGTCGCGATGACCGATATTGCCCTTAAGAACGGCCCCCTTTCTCTAACGTTCAGCGGTCAGCGAGTGAGCAATGGTTTCTTGCAGTTCGGAGCGCTGCCGGACGACAGCCGCGACGCGCTCATGCACAGCTCCGGCCTTAATATCCAAGACTTTGGGGCGACGTACAAATCCAAATCGAGCTCAATGGGCTTTTCTTCCGATCTCACCATGGATTCCGCCGGCCAGAAGATCGCCAAGAACTCTTTTAGCCTCCAGTCAAATGCGGTGAAGCTGGATGCGGGCGAACAATCGGTTGGCTTGCTGTTCACTCAGTTTGCCAGCTTGCCCGGCGCCGATCAGCAAATGCTGGCCGCCGAAGCTGGAACCGATAAGAAGTGGCTCTCGTTTGAAACCGCGCCGATAAGCAAGACGGGCCAACCGCTCAAGTTTTCCGGCACTGAGCTGACCGGACCGATGGGTTCCTACGCATCCGCTGACGTATCCGCAGGCGGCAAGGGTTGGACCCTCGATGCCGGAGATCGGAAGAACAACAACTCCTTCGCCCTTCAGCCCGACATCGACCAGAAGCTTATCGACGGCGACGTTCTCGCGATTTCCAAGATGTATTCGCCGGCCGGCTCGCCGATCACCGATATCGACAAATCTTCCTATCTGTTCGGCAACCTCGATCGATCTTTCGTCCGCTTCACCGACAAGCCATCAAAGACTTCGAGTTTTGATCTTGAGGACGTGACTCTGAAAGGCGCAACGGACATGGCCGATATGCAGACCGCGACCGCTACTACCGCAAAGCTTGATTTCAGTCTGCAGCACACCCATGTGGGCCAGAACTTCTATGAGGACAGCGAACTCATGGACTTTGAGCAGCAGAAGCTTGGTATGGACTTAGGGGTTGATCGAACCGATGTGAAGGGCGATTACAAGTTCACCGGCACCGCAAAACTCACATTCAACCTGACCAACACGGATACCCAGCAAGGCAATGCCATGCGGGGCGGGGTCGAATATGCGGCCAAAGGAATTGATCTCAGCTACAACGATCATAATGTCGCGCCCGGCTTCGCTTCGATCACCAACTTCGGAACGACTGGCCTCACCGACCCGGATGCGGGAATGCTGGCCGCGTTAAACGGATTCCGGGATCAGACTTTCCAGGGTCACTGGACTCCCTCTCCCAAGTTCAACGCTCAGGTCCTGTGGGAGGATCAACACAACGATGCGGCCAACCAAGACGGCTTCGACCACGTGATCAACGCGACTTGGGATCCCAATAAAACCACCCATTTGACCTACAACTATCTGGACACAGAGAGCTGGAACCCGACGGACACGATTTACGACAGCCGCACGAGCACGTTCCTCCTTAGCAAAGATTTTGGAAAGGCCGGGAAGCTCCAGCTAGTTCACGAGGAGGTCGGGGTGGTCAACCCGACCAACGGCGCGCCCTTTACGATCGGCCAGCAGGCGCCTCCCCTCAATCCGACCGATCCTCAAGGAGATTCCAGAGAAGACTCTTTAACGTACACGGCAAATCTCGACAAAAAGACCCAGTTTCAAACCCAGGACAGCAACACGCGTTTTGGGGACGGCTCCTACGAGAACATTACCGCCAACACCATCAACCGCTCGTTGACACCGCATTTTGGGCTGAGCTATACCGAGATCCAAACTGACAGCACAAGCACGGTCCCGGAGGCACACAAGAACAACTATGGCTTTTGGCTGGATATCGCGAAAAGCGTTCGGTTCAGCTATGGCTTCGTCCGTAATCTCAACGAGTTCTCCGGTTCCACAGACAGCACGACGATTGGAGTGACGCCCGGGGACGCCGGACCTTTTCACGTCGACAATGTGAGCACGAATTCCAACAACTGGGACAATCTCCACAATCAGGTCACCTCGAACTACGCTTTGCATAACACCAAGCCTTTCAAGTTCGGCCCATTGTCGAACCTGAACTTCAGTGTGAACGTGGCGACCGCCAGCGACTATTCGGCTTACAACCAAAAGAACGATGTCCTGAGTTTGAGCGGAAAGATCGCCGGCTCCAACAACTTCTTGGTCTCATACAAGAGCCTGATGGACCCAACCGGGGTGCTCGACACGGACCGCTTTGCGAGTTTTCAGACCGACCCCAATCCCAAGAAATGGATTCAGGCGGACCTTAAAGTCAAGGAGCGGGAGAGCCCGACCACCGGACTGGTTCTCATCCGGGACTACAGCTTAACGCTGCGGCCGATAAAGAACCTTGAGATCACCAACCACATGCTCACGAATCCTGAGGTGGAATTCCGGCCCGATCTCATCATGGGCTCGTTAACAAGCCCCTGGCGGGTGAACGAATACAAGCTGGACTATCACACCTCGGCGGACACCACGATCGGCGCGACCTATGAAGAACGCCGCAACGATTTAGACAATGCTTATTACCGAACTGCCGGCATGGACATGGAACTATTCAAGACCTCCGGTTCCCCACTGACGCTCTGGTTTGGCATGGAGCAAGGCGGAGGCGGGGGCCTTCCTCATGAGTTTGCCCAACGGTTTTATTTGAAGTACTTTGAGAAGCCCGGCCCGAACCAGACGTTCAACATTTTCCTTGGCAATCTCGCCTACGAATACACAAACCAGATACTCATCAGCAAATACAACTGGGCGATTCACGGCGAGTACATGTACAGCTACTGGTAGTCCGCGCCCGCGCTGCTGTCGCCGCCACCGCTGCTGAAGCTGCTAATGACTTTGAAGTTCGGTGCCAGAAGTATGATGATCGCCAAAAATGGCCAAAGGGCGAACGGAATCGCCCACCATGGCTTCTTCCAAAGGAGGCACGCGGCAAAGAGGCAAGAGACCGCCGCAGATATACAGAGCGCCTCTCCAGACCTCGTTTCGGATTGCCGGTGCTGCTCAATTTCTGTGCGGCTTACATGATTCCCCTCCGCGTGAGTCCATTCACTAGAAGCTCGCAATTGAGACATCTCATTGACCGGCTTGAGCATGAAAAGTGACACTCCACACATGAGCGCAAGCACAACCGAGAAGAAGATGCGTGCAAACAGCGGCCAGTTCATTCCCTTGACTCGCCATACGGCGCTCTTACAAGGAAGGTTGCGAGCTACCTCGGGGCCCATGCCAGGCTTCATAATGAATCAGTGGCAGTTTGGGGTGTGGTCAATCAAAAGGGGGGTGTGGGTAAAACCACCACCGCCGTGAACCTTGCAGCAGGGCTTGCCCAAAGCGGCAAAACGGTATTGCTGGTGGATTGCGACCCTCAAGGCAACGCCTCTACCGGCCTTGGAATTGAGAAAAAGAAAACCCAAGTCGCCCTCTATGACCTGCTGATCGAAACTGCGGATTCGGGAAAGGCCTCGAATCAGATCGAATACGCGATCTCGTCAGTTGCGGAAAACTTGGACGTTCTTCCTTCAACCCTTGACCTCGCCGGTGCCGAATCGGTGCTGTACGGAGCGGTGGGCAAGGAGATGATCCTTAAGGAAGCCCTTTCGCAGGTGGTGAACGACTACGATTGGGTGCTGATCGATTCGCCCCCCTCGCTTGGGCTCCTCACGTTAAACATTCTTGCCGCTTCGGAGAAACTCCTTGTGCCGATGCAGTGCGAGTTCTACGCATTGGAGGGATTGAGCCAGCTTCTGAAAACGATCGAACTTGTCACGAGACGCATCAATCCCCGTCTGGAGATTGCGAAGGTTTTACTGACGATGTATGACCCCCGCAACCGTCTGACCAAGCAGGTGTCTGACGAAATTTACAGCTATTTCGGCCCCAAAGTCTCTAAGGTTGTGATCCCGAGAAACGTCAGATTAAGTGAGTCGCCAAGTTTTGGAGAAGCGGCGGTAGAGCGGTTCAAGAACTCAAAGGGAGCCGAGGCTTATATGGAATTTGTAGAGGAGATGATGCGAGATGCGCGTTCTGGGTAGAGGCTTATCGCAACTGATCGGTGATGAAGCGGATTCTTCCCTTCTGGAAGTGGCCGTCGGCCGCATTGAGGCCAACCTCCGCCAGCCACGAACCCACTTTGCGGAGGACGCTCTGGAAGAGCTCGCAACCTCTATTCGGGAAGTCGGCATTTTGCAGCCTTTGGTAGTGCGGCACTTAACCGAAGGCAAATATGAGCTTATTGCCGGAGAACGCCGCTTACGCGCAGCGAAGCTTGCGGGCCTGGAGAAGGTCCCCGTTGTGGTACGAGCCGCAGGCGAACAAACCGCGTTGGAGATCGCGCTCATCGAGAACCTGCAGCGCGAGGATATCACAGCGATTGAATCGGCGCGAGCCTATCGCCGTCTCATCGATGAATTCGGCATGACCCAGGAAGGGGTTTCCGAAAAAGTCGGCAAGTCGCGCGTTGCGATCGCGAATACCGTGCGTCTGCTGAATCTGCCTTCGCGGATAGTGGAGGGGGTTGAAAAGGGCCTTATCACCGAAGGTCACGCTCGGGCGCTTCTTGGCCTGCCGGATGAAGTGGCCCAGCTAGCCGTCTACGACCAGGTCCTTGCTCACGGGTTCACCGTGAAACAGATTGAGCGGTTGGCGACCGAATCCAAGGCGGCTGCCAGACCCGCGCCTCCGAAGCCAAGCCCCGCAATGGATCCGAACTGGCTGGATCTGCAAGATCGCATTTCAACCAGGCTTGGAACTCCGGCAAAGCTGGAGCGGGTGAAGGGACAGTCCGGCCGCATCGTGCTCGACTTCTATTCCGAGGAAGATTTGACGAGGATCATCGAGTTGCTTGGGCTTGATGGGTAAGGCTCAACGCTCACCGGGGGGCACAAGTGCACTGGAACCAAACGGGCAATTCTGGTGTATCTTGGCCGGTCTCCTTGGAGCGAGCGCTCTTCTACCACGAATCTTTGTCTTCCTGAACTGGCGTTCCAAAACGGCGCTTACTGATTCAGCTAAAGATTCAGACATTCAACGACGCCCGATCCGCCGCGTTCTCTTCAATTGCAGCCGCGAACATCCGGAGCATCCGCTGCGTTGCCTTCAACGCATCGTCGCGATATGGCCAGATTAGGCTCTCCCGCGTGATGTAGCACTCCCGGTTGCGCTTGCCAAGAATGCTGAACACTCTCGGCGGAATCGCGGTCTTGTCCTTGAACGAAGCCGAAAGCCGGCCGCCCTTGCCGTCGATCTTGTCGATCCCGATATCGCGCATCTTCATCCGGCACTCCATGATGTCAAAGGCTGCCTGTACTGGCGCGGGCAGATGTCCGTAGCGGTCTTCCACTTCCGATTCCACTTCTCCCAACGCCTTTTCGTCCCTGGCGGACATCATGCGTTGATAGTAGTAAAGCCGCTGAGCTTGGTCTCGGATGTAGCTCTCCGGGATCAGCGCCACAACCGGCAGTTCCAGAGTCGGGAGGGGAGCCAAGGACTCCAACGGGTCCTTGGGCTCGTTGTCGCCCGCGGGGGCTTTGCCGTCCACCGAGTTCTTGAGCAGCTGAACCTGCTCGTTGATGAGTTGCGTGAAAAGCTCATAGCCAACCGCCGCCATCGCGCCGTGTTGTTTCGCGCCGAGGAGTTCTCCCGCGCCGCGTATTTGCAAGTCTCGAAAAGCAAGGCTATAACCGGAACCAAGGGTGCTGAACTCTTGCAGGGCTTGAAGCCTGGCCATCGCGTTCTGGGTTAGCTCCTTGCCGCTTTGGTAAAGCAGATAGGCATAGGCTTGGCGGTCGCTGCGGCCAACTCGGCCTCTTAGTTGATAAAGTTGGGCGAGGCCCAAACGGTCGGCGTCTTCGACAATCAAGGTGTTGGCATTGGAGATGTCGATGCCGTTTTCGATGATTGTTGTTGAAAGAAGGATGTCGATTTCGCCTGCGATAAAGCCGAGCATCACAGGCTCTAATTCCTGTTCGGTCATTTGGCCGTGGCCGACGCCAATTCGGGCATTGGGAACCA
The DNA here is from genome assembly GCA_963829965.1 of uncultured archaeon. Lineage (GTDB taxonomy): Bacteria > Armatimonadota > Fimbriimonadia > Fimbriimonadales > Fimbriimonadaceae > DASXZH01. The sequence goes on from CAWHLK010000027.1 coordinate 281,289, forward strand.
GGCGTCTTAGCTTTTCCGCCACATGGGCGATGCCCTCCACACGGTTATATACATAAAAAATCTGGCCACCGCGAGCCAACTCACGTAAGATCGCTTCGCGGGCAACTTCCTGGCTGTAAGGTCTCAAAAACGTGCGGATGGGCAAACGGCCGGGCGGAGGGTCGTTGATGAGCGACATCTGCCGGATGTCCATCAGCGCCATGCTGAGGGTTCTAGGAATCGGTGTGGCAGACAGGGTCAGAACATCCACATTTGTCCGCAACTGCTTGAGCATCTCTTTCTGCTTCACGCCAAACTTCTGCTCCTCGTCGACAACAACCAGCCCGAGATCTTTGAAGTGAACTTCCTTGGCAAGAAGCGCATGCGTGCCGATGATGACTTCGATGTTTCCTGCTGCGACCTGATCCAGAGTCTGCCGCCGCTCGGCGGCGCTTCTAAATCGGTTCAGGAGGGCGAGTCGAATGGGGAACGAACCTAAGCGTTCGGTGAAGTTCCGGTAGTGCTGCTCAGAAAGAATGGTGGTCGGGCACAAAACCGCAACTTGTCTTCCGGCCTGCGCCACCTTAAACGCGGCTCGAATCGCTACCTCGGTTTTGCCGAAGCCAACATCGCCGCATACCAGGCGATCCATCGGGTAACCCAAGGTGAGGTCATTCTTTGTCTCCTTGATCGCCAGGAGCTGGCTCGGTGTCTCCACCCACGGGAACGTCGCTTCCATCTCCGCCTGCCATGGGCTGTCCGGGCCAAAAGGGCGCCTCTGCACAGTCCTCCGCTGTGCGTAGAGCTTCACCAGATCGCCGGCAAAGGCACGCGCGTCTTCGCGCGCCTTGCCAATCGTGCGCTGCCATTCACCTCCCGTTAAGCGATTGAGTTTGGGCTCGGAATCGCCCGGGTTGAGGTATTTCTGGATTCGGTCGAGCTGGTCGGTCGGCACGAAAAGCTTGTCCGGTGGCGAATATTCGATATAAAGAAACTCTTTCTTGACCCCTTCGATCTCCCGCGTGGCCAAACCTCGGAAGATACCGATTCCAAAGTGGATATGGACCACGAAATCGCCCGGCTTGAGGTCCAGTACGGTCGCAATTGGCGCGCCTTCCAGGAATCGCTTTTGGGGCAGCCTCAGCCTGGCGACGCCAAAAAGTTCAGCGTCCGTTACCAGGGCCAGCTTCATATCCGCGAGGGCAAAACCACCGGCGAGGTTGCCGGTCACCATGTAGGCGCCAGGAATCGGCGCGACTGCTTCTTTGTCATCGCCGAATGAGGCCTCGTCGCTCGCGAAAATCTCTGCTTGGGATAGGGCGGATTTGGCTCGAGTGGGCTGGTCCGTCGCGAAGACCACGGCAAACTCCGACTTCAGCCAGTTGCCGAGCGTGTGGGTAAATGCATCGCTTCGCCCACGGTAAGGCTCCAAGGAAGAAGCTCCCACATCGATCCTCTCAGGAGGGCGAACCCAGTCCGGGAGTGCGTTCATCGCGCTCATGGTGACCGTTTTTTCGTGGCTGGCCAAATGCTCGGGCGGGAGCATAAAGTCGTTGGCGGTGCTGAGCAAGATCTCGCCCCGGTTGCCTCTTGCCTTTAGCGATTCCGCGAGGTCGTCCTCGGCTCGGGAAACAATGGAATCCAGTTCCAGCGGCTCATCCAGGATGACGAGGTCCTCTTCTTCCAGAAGGTCGATGGCGCAACCCGAGTCGGGGTGCAGAAGCGGCCGGTAAAGATCCAGCCGGTCGAAATAAACCCGCTGTCCCAGCGCATCGGCGTCCGCGTTCACCAACTCGGTTAACCTTTCGGACTCTTCTTCCGAAAGCTGGGCCGCTTCCCGCTCCAGTGTCTCAAGAACAAACTGTTTGTAATCCGCCTCGCCGGTGGTGTACAAAGTCTCGCGCGACGGCGCGAGCTTCAGGGACTCCACGGAGTCGATAGAGCGCTGGGTGTTGGGATCGAACTCTCGTAGGCTCTCGATCTCATCGCCAAAGAGCTCAATGCGAACCGGAAGGTCACGTCCACTGGCGAAGATGTCCACGATTCCGCCGCGACGGCTGAACTGGCCGGGGATTCGAACGGGCTCCTGTGGCTCGTAACCGAGGTTCACCAATTGCCGAACCAGCTTTGCCGGGTCGGTGGTGACGCCCGGTTTCAGGTCGATAAAAGCGTCCTGCAGAATCTCTCTTGGAAGAGTTCGTTCTAAAGCGGCCGCGGCGGTGGCGATGATGATGCAGTTCGGGTCTTGTACCAGCGCCTTTAGAGCGCCTATTCTCTCCGACAGGGCGATGTGTTCGGGCGCGGCATCTTCGAACAGGGCGGATGTTCCGCTTGAAAGCTGGCTGATGCGGCTTTCCGGCACGCCGCAAAGGGTAAGTTTTGCCTGCCATGCAAGGCACCGGTCATAGCTGGAGGTAAGCACCATGACCCTGCGCGGTCTGCGTTTGTAGGCGGCGGCAAGCAGCACCGGGCGCGCCTCGGCACAAACAGACTGCAATTCCGTGGTGGTGTCCAGGGAATTGAGAACTGCCTGCGCGGGAGGAAAATAGGCTAGTCGGCGAACCCACTCGGCCAAGCGCATGTGGACAGAATTTTACCTGTTATGTTTTGCTGCTTGTTTGGAAGGGCTCTACTTTGCTTTGTTGGACTGGGCTTCGGCGCGCGAAATATTGATCGCCATCGAGTCATTGCCCATGCTCAACGCCCCTTTTGAAGTCTTGAGGCTATAGTCGTCGGTCGAATACACGCTCGTAAGCTTGAACTGCCCTTCCGGCGCTGAAGGAGTGGTCAGTTTCATGGCCCACTCGACGGTGATCGTCTTCGCCGTTTTGTCAGTTGCGGTCACCGTGCCAGACCCGTCGAGAGTGAAGTTTTTTGCCGTGTTCTGCCAGTGGATGGGCACAGCAGCCTTGGTGTCCAAGTTCGCGTTGGGAGTTATTCCTGCCGCGTTGAGGACCAAGAACAGGATGTCGGTGGGTCTTGATGCGGTTAGGTCGGTTGCCATGCCGTCGGGCTGAACTTTCGAAACCAGTTCCGGCTCTTGGGACTTCTCCCTCTTTCCATTGATAAGGGTCGCAAGAGTTTTGTAGTCGATGGCGGCGGTATCTCCTTCGATCTTGGTGACCAAGAACGAGATGTCTGCCGTGATCTTGTTTGGATGCCCCGCATCCACGAATTCGCAAACGTAAACGCCCGCCTCGTTTGTTTTAAAAGTTCGCTTGAATTGGATGGTGTCGCTTTGACCGTAAGCGATGGCGGCTGCCCCAAGAAGCACAATAGAAATGGCGGTAAGCCTCATGCATTGAATGGTACCGCTGTCATCTTTAAGAATACTGAGAGGGCTGAGGCGACTTGCGCTTGGGCGCAAGCAATACTAAACCCAAGAGACACGTGGCAAGCTCAAACCCCTAACAGTTTGAGCAGCCTATCCAGCTCCCCGATGTCCGCCGAAAAGAAGAAACTCTGTTTGCCGGACTGAAACACATAGCGCCTAACTTTGGATGTCAACGCCACACCCGCTCGTAGGAGCTGGGTTTCAGCGATCTTGGCCTCAAACGTCTTGCGATTCCACATGTTGTAGAACCGAACAACATCTCCCTTGATTTCAACCCTTTCGTTCCGGACGGTCAGCAGGTCCCGCACGGGGGCATAAGTCGTCAAGAGCAAGAATAAAGCAAGGATCCCAACCACCGGCCCCCAGGCATCCGGATGGTGAATAAAGCCGTTCGGCCCGCGCCATTTGCTGTAAAACTGAAAATAGATCAGCGTTGCAGGAACGCACAAAGAAAAGCAAATGATTTGGATCGACGCATACTTGGCGTAAGGCAGGTGTCGGTAGTCAAAAACCAAGGTGTCGCTCGGCTTTTTCCGCCGCTCATTTCTCCGCCTCTCCGCACGTTTCATAAGTTAAGCGCTTCTACGTAAATGCCTTGGGCGACGTGCGGCATATTTTCGGGCGTAAGGGCCGCTCCAGACCATGCGTTTGAAATCCTCCATCGTGGTCGAACCGCGAACGCGCACGCGGGGCAAGCGATACGGATCGTCGCCCGGCTGAACCGGGCCGCCGCCTTTCGTCCAGGCGGTCAAGTATCCGGCCGCTCGGGTCCGCTCCACCACCAAATCGTTGCACTCCCCACTCGGATAGGCAATCGATTCAATCGGAGATCGAAAATGGTCTTCAAGAACGCGCTTCGAATCTCTGAGTTCGATATCCAAGGAAGACAAAGAAAGGGTGCGCAAATCGGGATGGGTGACGGTATGGGATCCATAGGTGAACCCAGCCCGCTTCATGGTATCCACATCCGGCCAACTGACATGGTTCTCTGCGGTCATCATGCTCGTGATGAGAAAAAGAGTCGCGGGGAAATCGTACCGGCGCAATATAGGAAAAGCCCTGTCGAAGGTGTCGGCATATCCATCGTCCATTGTGATCACCACGGAACGAGCCGGCAACGGCTTTCCGCCGAGCAAGGCCTCTTGGATCTGGTCCACAGTGAGCGCAGTGAAATTGTTCGCTTTTAGATAAGCGATTTGCTGCTCGAAGTTCGCCGGAGATACCGTCAGGTCTCTCATCAACGCATTTTTCGATTGCTCGGGAGTCAGGTCGTCGATGCGGTGATACATCAGCACGGGCACCGCGTAATTGCCCACTAAAACCGGAGCCGCGACCACCGGTTTTTGCTTGACAGTAAAAACCGGCAAGGTTTGAATTCCAATCGGCGCCTCCGCTTGGCCAACAATCAGGAAGATTGCCAAGGCACCTATCAGCTTGCTCATCAGTTTATTGGACGCATAGTGATGCTTCCGAGCATTAACGAGATCAAGGAAGTGGAAGCCCCATTGCAGAAAGCCATTCTCGTAGCTTGGCAACCCGATTGGCCGTCCCAAACTCGACGCCAAACGGACGCCCGCGCGCGTCGATGATAAGGCCCACCGTTCCGCCTTCGAGCTTCTGGCTTAGAGGCTTGCCTTTGCCCGCCCCAACATCAAAGCTCTTGGCCGGCTCAATAGTCAGGTCCAGGAACTCGTCCAGCCCAAGCGGAATGACCTTGATCGTTCCAAACGGCACGCTCTCATTCACCGATCCGCCGCGAACCGTCACACAAGGTTCTCCTTCTTTGGCAACTCCGACCGGCGCAATGCAATGTCCGCATTTCACAATGCAGTCGTATTCAAAGACCTGTCTGGCCGCTTCGTAGTGGTGCTCGCTCAGCACGCCAAGGTGCGGCATCATGAATATGGAGTCGACCGTCAGCATCGTGATGCCCTCCGGCTGGTAGGCGTCCATCATCATGAGCGCCGATTGCGCGCGCTTCGGGGCGTGGCTCAGCACGCCGCCCGAACCTATGATCATGTCGAGGTCGAGCATCTTAACCAGCGTATCGCCGGAAGCTTTTTGTTCAAAAATCTGGCCGACGTCGCGCTGTTGGGAGCTGCCGGTGAGTCCACGGGCAAGCGTTTTATGATGGAGAAAGGCTAGCCGCAGGGCTTCCCTTGCCACGCCATGCTCAATTAATAGATCTTCATAAGTTTGAGGAATCGTAGTTGGACGAATCATCTTGTTCCGCAAACGGTTGCGGATGTCTGCCGGGTCGGCTTCAAACGGCAACCAGCGGGCAATGTTCTCGACGCCGGTTTCTTTGAGCACGTTGCAGATGGAGTAGCTCATGCCAAGGTTTGCCGAAACGGTTCTGTTGTAAATGCCGCCAAAAACGCTGAATACGTCCGTTGTCGCGCCGCCGATGTCCACGCCAAGGAGATTGAGCTTTTCCTGGTCGGCGTAGGTCTTCATCAGTTTGCCGACCGCGTTGGGAGTAGCCATCACCTCTTCGCTCGTCCACTCCAAAAGCTTGTTGTAGCCGGGCGCCTGCTGCATTACGTGCTCCAGGAACATCTCGTGGATCTCGTCCCTCGCAGGGTCAAGGTTCTCTCTATCCAGTGCCGGACGCAGATTGTCGACGATCTTTACCGAGATGCCATCGCCGAGAACGGCCTTCACTTCTTCTCGAGCGGCGATGTTCCCTGCGTAAATGATTGGGAGTTTCATGTCTCCGAAGCGAGGCTTAGGATCGGCTCGCCGAACCACTTCGGCCATTTCTACCAGATGGCTCTTGGTCCCGCCATCAGTCCCTCCGGACATCAAGATGATATCTGGCCTCAGCTGTCGCAGCCGCTCAACCTTCTGATATTCTTTGCGGCCATCATCAACCGCGAGCGTATCCATCAAGATCGCGCCCGCGCCTAGCGCTGCGCGCTCCGCGGATTCGGCGGACATTGCCTTCACCACTCCTGCGACCATCATCTGGAGGCCGCCGCCGGCGGAGCTTGTGGAAACGTACATTTCGGAGGCTTCCAGCGGGTCATGCCGTTCGTCGGTTTTTTTGCCTTCCTTGTAAAGGCGCCAAACTTTGTCGTCTTTAATGAGCTTGCGTCGTCCTTTCTGAAACTTCTCCGGAACTGTTGTTTCCGTAATTTCTTCAAGTTCGGTAATTGAGTTCAAAACGCCGATCGTAACGTCTTCAAAGGGCCGCTCAACGGTCGTTGGAGCTTCCCCGCGCGCGACGAGGCGATAATTTCCCTCTTCGTTTAACTCTATGAGAATGGCTTTTGTGGTCGTAGAACCACAGTCTGTGGCAACTATTCGCCGGATGTCTTCGGGCATCGCGTTCTATTATGATGCTTCACCAGATATAATGTGAGTACCACTCGCCAATGGCGGAGGAAGTAGGTTTGGCAGGCGTCACATTTCGAAACGTAAACAAGGTCTTTGGCAAGGATGTCAAGGCCGTAAATGATCTCAGTTTAGATATCAAGGATAAGGAGTTTATGGTTCTTGTCGGGCCCTCGGGCTGCGGGAAGACCACGGCGTTGAGGATGATCGCCGGCTTGGAAGAAGCCACTAACGGCGAGATCCTTATTGGAGAGAATGTCGTGAACGACGTTCCCCCCAAGGACAGGGACATCGCAATGGTGTTCCAGAACTACGCCCTCTATCCCCACATGAACGTGTATGACAATATCGCGTTCGGCCTGCGACTGCGAGAGCTGAAGGGCTTTTTCTGGCAGATGTCCCACATGAGCGCGGCGAAGGAGATTCGCCAGGATATCGATTCTCGCGTCCACGATGCGGCGAAAATGCTGGACATCGACCATTTGCTGGCTCGCCGTCCCAAGGAGCTTTCCGGTGGCCAACGCCAACGCGTCGCGCTCGGCCGTGCCATCGTTCGGAAGCCAAAAGTGTTCTTGATGGACGAGCCGCTTTCGAACCTGGATGCAAAACTGCGTATCCAAACTCGTGCAGAGCTTATTCGCCTTCACCGCCAACTTGGCATCACCACGATCTACGTGACCCACGACCAAGTTGAAGCGATGACGATGGGCCAACGAATCGCGGTCATGAAAGACGGCCTGCTCCAGCAATGCGCCACACCGGACGTTGTTTATTCAAAGCCGGCCAACAAGTTTGTGGCAGGGTTTATCGGCTCGCCGCCAATGAACTTCGTCGATGCGACGATCGTGAAGAACGGCAAGCTTGTGGTTGATGCAGGACCGCTCAAATTCCCCCTGCCGGATTCTCATCCCGCCGCGGCCTTTGCCGGCAAGAAGGTCACTTTAGGAATTCGCCCTGAAGCGATCTCGGAAGCCGACTCTGGGATGGTGCAGAGGACCGACGACAATACGTTTACCGCGAAGGTTGACGTTTTGGAAACGCTCGGACACGAATATGTGGCTTACCTGAAGGTTGGCGACTCGAACATTACGGCGACGATCGATACTTCGACGAAGATGACCGAAGGCCAAACTTCGGATTTCGCGGTCAAGATCGACGAGCTTCACATCTTCGACGCGGAGACTGAAGCCGCCATTCGATAGTAGGTGACGGGTGGCGAGTGACGGTCTGGCCAATGGCAGTTATTCGCACTTGGTTTGGGAAGGTGGCCCACGCTGATGGCTGACTGGGACGTCATTGTTTGCGGCGGGGGTACCGCTGGCGCGGCCGCGGCTATTGCGGCCGGGCGGCAGGGAGCGAAAACTCTCGTCATCGAGCAGTTCGGGTCGCTCGGCGGCACCCAAACCAACGCCTGGGTGACCCCCATGATGCCGAACTACATCGGTGGATTCAAGCTGTCGCGCGGCCTCAGCATGGAGATCACACAGAACCTTTCCGCCATGGAACCCCCTGGAGAATTGGAGCACGGGGACGATTGGTATGACCCCGTGGGCCTCGCCCTTGTTTTGGATCAGCTAACCGCGGCCGCGGGAGTCACCTGCTTGTTTAATGCGACGATCATCGGCGCGCGAGGTGCTGATGGGAAACTGACAGAGGTTGAGGTCGCCACAAGGGCCGGGCGGCAGTGGATCGCCGCTAAGAGCTTCATCGATTCCACCGGCGATGCCGAGCTTGCGTTCTATGCGGACGCCGAACTGATGCTCGGCAACGAAGAGGGCGTTCACCAACCGCTGACTCTGAGATTCACGATGGGCGGGATCGACATGGAGAAGGCACGCAGCTCTCTCCTTCCCTATTTGAGAATGAACGAGCCGAGCTATATGGAGCTTGGTTATCACGAGGCCAAAGAGAGCGCGATGAAGGACCATGTTTGCGCCGCTATCAGCGACGGCATACTTGAAGAGGACGACATCGGCTATTTCCAGCTTTTCAGCGTAAACGGCCGGCCGGGCGAGTTCGCGTTCAACGCGCCGCGCGTTGCGGACCTAGATCCGCTGGACCCGTTGGAGCTGAGCCGGGCCTATCAGATCGGACGAGGCAAGATCCACCGGATCGCCAACTTTATGAAGCGCTATTTCGACGGATTCCAGAATGCTTACGTGAGCGTCATCGCTCCTATGATGGGGATTCGGGAATCCAGACGCGTGGTTGGCGAGCACGTGCTCACGGCCGAGGATCACATGTCCTGCCGCAAATTTGAGGACGCGATTGCCCATAACCGCTACCCGATCGATATCCATCTCAAGCAGGGCACGGATTACCGCAAGTTTCCGCCTGGCGAATATCACGACATCCCCTACCGGAGCTTGGTGGTGAAGGGATTTGACAACTTTTGGGTTGCGGGAAGGTGCCTAAGCGCGGATTTCGTAGCGCAAAGCGCGGTGCGAATTCAGTCGGTTTGCCGCTCGATGGGTGAGGCGGCGGGAGTGGCGGCGGCTTTATGCGCTACGCGCGGGTTGAATGCTGTCTCGTTGCCCTATGCCGAGTTGGCACAGCATCTGGATTTGTCCGTGCCAGAGCAGCTGTAGCCTGTCTAAAATGTTTCGCGCCTTCAGCGCTCCCGGAATTTCTTGGGTGGTGCTACCCAGGCCTCACTTCGTTCAACCTGGGCTTTCACGTTACGGCCCTCTGGGCCTTCGGATCAGGCAGCACGCCATCCGGGTCTTTCCATGCTCTACCATCCGGAGTCTTTCTATGCTGTCAGATCGGGAGCACGGCTAGTGAATAAATGCTGCAGTCAGGATATATTTTCGCTATTCGCAATAGCCTTAGAATAGCGGCTGCGCTTTCGACGATCAATGACCGAAATCAGGCAACGCCTTCGGTGATTGCCCCAAGAATATCGAAACTTATCACAAGCGTACGATCCGGAAGCTTATCTCGGCTGGGCGCTTCGCTCTTGTAGGTATATCGGCCAATCGCGGGGGTGGAACTGGACTTGTATGATTTCCAATCCTCGACCAATCGGTCAAATTCGGCCTGAACAAACTTTCCATAAACCAAGTGTTGGAGGCTCTCTTTTCCAGCGGACTTGCTTTTTACCAAGATTTCTACCGATACCATATACATTAGTATAGCAGTTTTCGGCACCGAATTGTAGACTAAACCTCACTTCTAAAAGAAAACCGTTCACTATTGAACAGGGTCACCTTCGACGTTCCGCTTGATTTCCGGCGAAACCGGGTCGAAGGTGAACAACTTCTCCGGATGGGTGAGCCGCACATCCACCACGCTTTGAATGCGGGACAGCGGCGACATCTCGTCGCCAAAGCCGTTGGTTCCCTTTTGGCTCGACCAGAACAGAACGCATTTTCGCTGGCGACTGTCCGTCGTCCAGCCAAGAAACACGACCGAGTGCCCAAGCCCGTTCTTCCATGAGATATTCATGAAGTCGCCCGGTTTGGCATCTTTGGGGTCAACCCGTTCGCCCATGCCCGTGTACTGCACAAGCGCATATTCGCATCCGGGGCCGTCCGCGTTCCAGGTTCCAAACACCTTCACAAAATCGTCCCGCCGCCCACCATCAGGCTCTTGCATCCGCATCGCTTCGAGTCTTTCCCGGGAAAGCGGCGATGGCTGGGAAGGATAGATGAAGTTCAAAGCCTCAATGAGAACTGTGTAGCTTGAGCCACTGCAGTAGCTGGTGGTTCTGGGCGGTATCAGGAGCGGTTTGCCAAAGAGCGCCAGCGCATATCCGATCGGGGATTCCGCGGGAACGGCCTTGGGATCGGCAAAGTAGCCGCCTCCGTCCATGGCCGTCGCTTGGACTTTGTCAACCGCTTTGAGTACGGACTGGTTATAGGCGGGCACATCCTTGCCGTAGGTGGCAAAGTGGGCGATGTTATGAACGTCAGCACTTGCCTGCGCACTGGCCAGGGCTATGTAGGCGAGAACCATGATCCTCTATTGTAACTGAAGCAAAGGACTTCTCCTGCTCGCATCAAAACACCAAGTCACGCAACCGCGGCATTAGGTAGGATGCCCCATAGCCCCAGACGTTCATAATTGTTTGGTGTACGTTCCGAGCCACTTCAATGCGAAATTCTCCCGAACTTATCGGCAAGGTCGTACGCGAAAACAGCTTCGCCCTCCTGATCACTCCCACAGAGGACGACCTTAAACTAACCCATCTTCCCTTCCTCCTGGATGAAACCAGAGGCGAGCATGGAACGCTTCGAGCCCACCTGGCCAAAGCAAACGACCACTGGAAATACTTTGACGGACGAAACTCCGTGGCCATCTTTCAGGGTCCCCACGCCTACGTTTCTCCCACTTGGTACACCGAGCACCAGAGCGTCCCGACCTGGAATATGCGGCAGTTCACCTAAATGGAGCGCCACAAATACTGGACCTTGAAGCGTCTGTAATTCTGCTGACCGACATGGTCAAGGCCTTCGAAGGGCCAGACAGCATCTATGATTTTGAAGCGGGTGAAGAATATGCAAGGAAAATGGCCCCCGGTATTGTTGCGTTCGAAATGCCCGTTTCTACAGTGTCGGCAAAGTTCAAAATGAGTCAAAATAAACCGGCGAGCGACAGGCTGCATGTGATCGAGCACTTGGCGCAGAGCGAAGACGCTCTCGCTAGAGATGTTGCGAAGTTCATGCAACAACTGGGCGTTTAGCCTCATGAATGACGGCCCTAGGGCAACCGGTTACGTAGAACAATGGACGCTCGGAATCCGGATGAATAGAAGCAAGTTTGATACAAAGGAGAAAGGGATTTCTTGGCTACTCAACTAAAAGAACCAGAAACTGGAGCGCCGGCAGCAACCTTGTCGCCGGTCAACTACACCGGCAAGAAGAAGCCGTTTCTACATCAACTGATCACGGATCTCATCATCTTTGGCCCGGTGGCAGCGATTCCTGCAGGGATCATCGAGTTGATCATGCATCCGTTGCACGGTTGGAACGCTTGGTTGCTGTTCGCCGTGGAGGCCCTCGTCTTTGCCGTATTCGGCGCGAAGGTTCGAACGCTCGGGATCTCCCTCGGATACCATCGCCAAGGCACCCACCCTTCTTACGAAACCAAACCCTGGCTCCGCGCCTTTTTCTTTATGTGCGGCAGCATGACGGCTCAGGGCAAGATGATCAACTGGGTCTCCGATCATCACCACCATCACTTGCATTCCGATGATGAGGGCGACCTTCACAGTCCGAAAGACGGCTTCTGGCACGCATACATCGGCTGGCTTCGGGGGCTTCTTTTCGACCGGTACACCTATCCGCTTTTCACGAAGGACAAGATGATCATGTTCTTCAGCAAAACGTTCTTCGTGTGGCTGATCCTTGGCCTCGCCATTCCAACGCTCATCGGCTGGGCGACGGGGTTTGGTGCATTCCGCGGCCTGATCTACGGCGGCGGCCTTGGAATGTTCCTCGCGAACTATGTCACCTACTGGGTGAACGCCGGCTGCCACACCTTCGGCAAGCGCGATTTTCAGACCACCGACGAGAGCACGAACTTCTGGCTCAAAGGCTTTTGGGGCCACAAGTTGAGTTGGGTCTTTGCCTACCTATCCTGGGGCGAAACCAATCACAACAACCACCACGCGCGGGCCATTTCTGCAAACCACGGCATGTTCAAGGGACAGTTCGATCCATCGGCCAATCTCCTTCACGTTCTGGAGAAAATGCACCTGGTTTGGAACGTGCAGTGGACAACGGAAGAGCAAGCCAAAAAACTGCAAGCGGATCTGCTTTTGACCCCCGAAGAGCGAAAGAAGCAGGCTTTAGAGCGGCATAAAGCAGCCAAAGCAGCGAAAGCCGGCGGCGCCTAAGGCATCCTGCAGCGATTCCCAACCGGTATCATCCGGCAAGGCGTTCACAAAGCCGACATTTGGGTTTTGGATCGCCATGGTGAGAAGCAATGAAGCGGACACACATTGAGGCGGCACGCAAGTGAAACTTAATGCGATTGTTGCCGTCCTTGCTCTAGGCTTGGCCGGCTACTGCCGGGCTCAAGACCCTTTTCTGCACGGAGGCGACGTCTCCGAGATTCCCGAAGTCGAAGCGAACGGCGGCCATTACAGCTACCACGGCAAATCCGAAGATCCTTTCGTGATCATGAAGGAGGCCGGCTGGAACTTCGTTCGTTTCCGGATATGGAACGATCCCTCCCACACCGGTGGCCACGGCTATTGCGACAAAGCGCATACGCTTGAAATGGCGAAACGGGCTGCCGCCCAGGGTCTCAAGATCAGCATCGATTTCCACTATTCGGATTGGTGGGCGGACCCGAGCAAGCAATGGGCGCCCGACGCTTGGAAAAACTTGAAGTTCGACGATTCGGTGAAGGCCCTCTACGATTACACCAAGGACGTCGTCGGATCGCTGGTTGCCCAAGGGACGCCGCCCTACATGGTTCAGTGCGGCAACGAGATTTTGTCCGGAATGTGCTGGCCATTCGCCAAGTTAAACGGGGAGGATCCGGAGCCTTGGAATCATCTCGGCAAGCTTCTGAAAGCGGGGTTCCAAGCGGTTCATGACGCGGCAGGTCCAAACCACATCATCACTATGATCCACCTCGACAGAGGGGGCGACAACAAGGGGGCCCGATGGTGGTTCGATCACATCAATAAAGAAAGCGTGCAGTTCGATACGATCGGTCTTTCCTATTACCCGTTCTACCACGGCACCCTCGAATCCATGACCGCGAACATAGACGACCTGGCGAGACGCTACAACAAGGATATCTATATTGCTGAAACCGCCTACCCTTGGATGATAGGAACTTGGCCGGACGCAAAGAAGGGCCTAATCGAGGCCTATCCGGCGACTCCCGAAGGGCAAGCCGCTTATCTTAGAAATTGATTCAAATAATTCACAAGGTTCCCGATGGCCGGGGCAAAGGGATTCTCTACTGGGCGCCCACTTGGATTCCAACACCAAAAGGCGGGGGTTGGGGCTACAACGCGACCTTCGGCGCTTATGGCGAAGCATTCCCCGCAGTTGACGTTCTTGGAGGAAAGTGAAAGCTTGACGCCCAAGACGATTGCAGGCATCACTCTTTCCATCGCTGTTCTGGTGTCCGCCGCCGTTATGGGGCACAAAAACGGTGAGCCGCGAGGCTCACCCGGGCCGGACGACCGTGATCTACTGGGAGAAGTGGACCGGCTACGAAGCGGATGAGATGCGCAAAATCGTGGCCGATTTCAATGCGTCTCAGGACCGGGTTTATGTCGAATATCTCAGCATCTCCGGCGTGGACACGAAAACGATGCTTGCCGCAGCAGGCGGAGACCCGCCCGATGTTGCCGGCATATGGCTGGACAACGTTTACCAGTTTGCCGACGCAGGCGCTCTGACCGATTTATCCAAGTTAGCTTCTGATTCCGGACTAAATCGAGATTATTACATCCATTCCGTATGGGACGGTCTGAACTATCGGGGCAAGCTTTGGGCTCTCCCGAGTACGCCCGCTTGGATCGCTCTTCACGTCCGGCCCGACCTGGTTCCTGCCAAATACAACACGGCCGGGAAATTTCCCAAAACGATCGAGGACTTCGACAAGTTCTGCGACGAGGTAACGAAAAGGGGTTCGGACGGCAAGCTCACCGTGGCCGGATTTTTGCCCTCTGATCCGGGATGGTATCACTGGCCATGGCCCGAGTTCTGGGGCGGATCACTGTTTGATGGCAAGAACCTGACTATCAACTCACCGGAAGGAATCAGGTCTTACGAGTGGCTCGCGAGTTTCCAGAAACGGTTCGGCACCCAGGCCGTCCACGACTTTCAAAGCGGCATGGGAAACTTTGCCTCGCCGGATGACCCCTTTATGCTCGGCAGCGTCGTCACCGAACTCAACGGAATCTGGAAAGGCTATTACATCAAGAAATACAAGCCGGATACGCCCTTCTTTGTGGTGCCCTTCCCCTACCCGGCCGACAGGCCGGACTTGGCCGGCCATAGCCACATCAACGAGGACGTTCTAACAATTCCGCGAGGAGCCAAACATATAAGAGAGGCTTTTCAGTTCATCCGCTTTGTCCAACGCCAAGAGGAAATAGAAAAGCTCATCGACGGGCAGGGAAAAAACACGCCCTTAGCCCACGCGAGTGAGACTTTTTACAAGAACCATCCCAATCCTTATATCCGGTTTTTTGACGAACTTGCCCATTCGGACAAGTCGATATCGCCTCCCAAGATCGGAATATTCCCACAGATCAAAACGGAACTCGGCGTTGCCTTCGACGAAGTCAATACCGGTCAAAAAGATGCGAAACAGGCGCTCGACGATGCGCAGGCCCGGCTCACGGACGAGTGGAAAACATACAAAGAGCAGGTTCTGGGAGAACCGAATTGATTAAACGCGATGCCAGGATTGGAATCTTGTTCGCCTCGCCCTGGATCCTCGGTTTCTTGACATTTTTGGTCTACCCGGTCGTCGCTTCTCTCATTTATTCCTTTACCAACTACTCCGTTCTAAGGCCGCCCATTTTCATCGGCATCGATAACTACAAGGAAATGGCCCATGACGCCGTCTTCCGCCAGGCGTTGGGAAACACGCTTCTCTACGTCTTGGGTGCAGTTCCATTGGCCACGGTCGCGGCCATCGCTCTCGCGTTACTCTTAAACACAAAGGTGCGTGGGCTGGCGCTTTACAGGACGATTTTTTTCCTGCCCACACTTGTCCCGATGGTTGCGCTGGGGACCCTCTTCATGTGGGTCTTCAACGGTGACTACGGCATTCTGAACCAGGGCTTCAAAAAGCTAAACGACGGATTGACATGGTTGCATGCGCCGTTCCAAGTTCCCGCCCCCGATTGGATGGGGAATCCTTCCTGGACGAAGTGGACACTTATTTTGATCGCCATGTGGGGGTGCGGCCAGGCCATGGTCATCTATCTCGCTGGCTTACAAAATGTACCAGTTTCACTTTATGAAGCTGCAGATATCGATGCGCCAAAACGTGGGCCAAGATTAAGAGCGTGACACTGCCCCTCCTATCGCCGGTCATTCTATTCAATGTGATCATGGCAATCATCGGCGCGATCCAGATCTTCGCAGTGCCCTACGTGATGTTTCCGAACGGCGCCCCCGCCCGGTCAACCTATTTCTTCGCAAGCTATCTTTATGACAACGCTTTCCAATACCAGCGGATGGGTTATGCCAGCGCCATGGGGTGGATCATGTTTCTTGTCACCCTTGGGTTGACGGTGCTTTCGCTGAAGCTCTCCGAGCGCTACGTTCACTACGAGGTTTAAAGTCTGATGCAACCTTCCAAAGCTTCTAAATCTCGAAACCGGCTCTTTGGGCTGGCGTTCACCCACATCGTGCTCATCGTCTTGGCGATCGGCTTCGTGATGCCCATCCTCTGGATGCTCGCGACCTCGTTGAAGCCGCACGCCGAGACGATGACCAAGCCACCAACCTGGCTGCCCTCGCAATCGGATGCCATCAGCTTCTTAGGCATGACGCTTCACTTTCCCAAGTTCGTTTGGGCAACTACCCGGACACCGTCATGTACGGCTCCCAGGAACTCCACTATATTCCCTTCAAGGTGTATGCGCAGAACACGCTGATCATCACCCTGCTTTCGGTGGGCGGAGCGGTCTTTGCGAACACGCTGGTTGCCTACTCTTTTGCAAGGATCAAATGGCCGGGGCGCGATCTCTTTTTTGGAATCACCATTGCAACGATGATGATCCCGTTTCCAGTCTTGATGGTGCCGACTTTCGCCCTGTTCAAGGCGCTTGGCTGGATCGGCACGTTCAAGCCGCTCTGGGTGCCAACTTTCTTTGGCAGCGCCTTCTCCATCTTCCTGCTGCGCCAGTTCTTTCGAACGATCCCCAACGAACTGTCCGAAGCGGCAAAGATCGACGGCTGCAGCGAATTCCCGCATCTTCCTGGACATCATTGTGCCTCTCGCGAAGCCGGCCATTTCCGTCGTCGCGCTTTTCGCCTTTATGGGCGCCTGGAACGATTTTCTTGGCCCCCTCATCTATCTTGTCGACCAGCACAGCTTCACACTCTCGCTTGGGCTGGCGGCCTATCAAAGCCAACATGGAGGCACTCCCTGGGAACAGCTGATGGCCGCCACTGTCATCGTGATCCTGCCCGTCGTGGTCGTCTTTTTCTTGGCTCAGAAGGTGTTCATTCAAGGAATCGCGACGAGTGGGCTCAAAGGCTAGCGTTCTGCCGCTAAAATAGAACGAAATGATCACCCCGTTTCTTCGACCGCTTATTGGTATTGCATGCTGCCTGGCCGCCGTCGGCGTCCAAACTCCGCTCCCGGATTCCCTGAAAGGCGTGCACCGGATAGTAATGCTGGGCGACAGCATCACCCAGTTGGGGGAAGGCCCGAAGGGCTACGTCTGGCTCGTGCGCCACTATCTTCAAGACATCTATCCTAGCCAAGATTTTCAGATCATTAACGCGGGCATCTCCGGCAATCGCTCGAACGATATGATTGCCCGCTACGAAAAGGACGTGATCGAGCAGAAGCCCGATCTCATCACGATCTCCGTCGGTGTCAACGACGTTTGGCACGGTTTTTTTGACCACCACGATAATGGCGATGGGCCGCGCGGGATCCCTCTGGAAGATTACAAAAAGAATGTCGAGAGCATGGTCACCCAAGGTATGACGGCGGGGGCCCGGGTGGTTATCCTCTCCGCAACAGTTATCGGCGAGGACCTCGACAACAAAATGAACGAGAAGGCCAAGGAATACAACAATGCCCTGCGAGACATCGCCCGACACCACCATTTGATTTTCGTGGATCTTCAAAAGCCCTTTCGAGATCTGATCGGCGATTACCAAAAAACAACGGGCGGCAGGGACCTTTTGCTCACAGTGGACGGAGTCCACATGAACGATGACGGAAACCAGGTGATGGCCCACACGATCCTAACCTCATTGGGCGTAACGCCGGACGCTCAGAAGGCCGTCAACAAACAAATCAACGAACAAGAGCAAGCCCAGCAATGAACCCCCTGAACGTGCTTCAAGAGCTGGTTCGGATTCCGGGCCCGCCGGGGCAGGAGGGCATGGTCCGTGATGCGCTGGCCGTATGCCTGGATACGCTTGGACTCAAGCACGAAACGGACGCCAAGGGCAATCTCTTATGCCGCTTGGGGGCCGCGAAGCGGCCCAAGATTGTGGTTACCGCGCATATGGACGAGATTGCGATGATCGTCCGCCGAGTTGAGGCAGACGGCCGGCTGGCGGTGGGCGCGCTTGGGGGCTTATTTCCTTGGAAGATCGGCGAGGGACCGGTCGAGATCTTGTCAACCCAGGGGGCGATCGATGGGGTGCTCTGCTTTGGATCGATCCACACGGATGACCCCGCGAGCACGGTTCGCCAAGCGGAAGCTTCCGGTCTTGAATGGGATCATGCCCGGGTTCTAACCGGGTTGTCACCCGATGTGCTGGTGGATTCCGGAGTTCGGCCGGGTACGCGCGTGGTTATTGCCAACTCAAGGCGGAATTTGGTGCGGCTGGGGCCGTTGGTGGGGGGCTATTTCCTTGATGACCGGGCTGACTTGGTGTCCTGGCTCGTCGCTTTGGAGATGCTAAAGGAATCGGAAGTTAGCGCCCTATTTGCTGCCACAACCGCCGAAGAAGTCGGCGGCGAGGGGGCGAAGTATATCCTTCAGGATTTGCGGCCAGAGATCTGTATAGCTCTTGAACTTGGTCCCTATGTAAAGGATGCGCCAGTTGAACTCACGAGCCAACCAACCGTCTGGTCTACCGACAGCTATTCCACCATGCACGCCGACGACCTGGAACTGGTGGACCGAATTCACAAGAATTGGACCTAGACCTGCAGTTTCAATCGCTTTCCAGGGGTGGTAGCGACGCTTCCGCCTCGGCAAACCAGGGCCTGTGCGCAAGGCCGTTTACCCTTGGCCTTCCGATGGAGAATTCGCACGGTTTTGAGATCATGCACCCGGGAGCGATGGAGAACTTGGCGAGACTGACGGTGGCGTTGGTGAAGAAACTTCAGGAGTGAAAGTGTTGAGTGTTGGGTGTTGAGTATTTAGAACCGGAGTGGGTTCTGCTTCCGGCTTAATACTTAAGACAGAACACTCAACACTTCCAAAGCCTCTGATCTTCTAAAATAACCCATGCCTTACGATGGAAAAGCGGTGCTGCTTGAAGAGCCCGGGAAACCGGCGGTTGTGCGAGAGGTAACAATCGACCCTCCCGGTCCTAACGAAGTCCTGATCAAACTCGCCGCAAGCGGCGTTTGCCACACCGATCTCACCGTCAAAAACCTCAACGGAAACAGTATGGCGTTTCCGATTGTGCTAGGCCACGAGGGCGCAGGCCATGTGGAGGAAGTTGGCGAAGGAGTCACCCATCTCAAGCCTGGCGATCCGGTGGTCATCGCCTATCGGGCGCCCTGCGAGCAATGCCCGGCCTGCCTGCGCGGCGATCCGCGCCACTGCTACATGGCACTAAGGCCCAAGCAGCGAATTCACCGGGCAAGCGACGGCGCGCTCTGCTCACAAGTCCTAAGGTGTGGCACTTTTGCCACTCGAACCGTGGTGCACAGTAAGGCCGCCATCAAAATGCCTGCGGAGATGCCGCTCGACAAGGCATGCCTCATCGCCTGCGGTGTGATCACCGGCGTTGGGGCGGCGATGAACACATCGCCCGTTTTTCCCGGCGCGAGAGTGGCCGTGATCGGCTGCGGCGGCGTGGGACTCAGCGTGATTCAAGGCGCCAAACTTCAGCACGCGAAGCAGATTATTGCCGTCGACGTGAACCCGGTAAAGCTCGAGTGGGCGAAGGACTTCGGGGCAACCCATTTCGTGAACGCCAAAGAAGTCGACCCTGTGGCCGAAGTTAGAAGAATCACCGAGGACGGTTGGGATGGCGGCGTTGAATTTGCGTTTGAGGCTACCGGCATTCCCGCCTGCACCGAACAGGCAATTAAAATGCTTTCTTATGGCGGCTTTGCCACCACCATCGGCTTCCCCGCCGCCAGCGATTCCGTGAACCTGAACCTCGGCGATATGGCGACCGGCGTGTACTGGAACAAGGCAGGGCTCAACGTTTGCCACTGCGGCGACGCGCTTCCCTCCCACGATTTTCCGCTCATGGCTCAGCTTTACTTGGACGGCAAACTGAAACTGGACGAAATGGTGACAAAGCGGATTACGATTGACGATGTTGAGGCGGCCTTCCACGAAATGGAGACCGGCAACGTGATCCGCTCGGTCATCATGTTCTAAAAAACGGCGCACATAGCTTGCGGGTTAGCGGCTTAGCCTCCAGTGGGCAAGCTGCAATGAGAGGTTCTTACAGCTTAATCGGCAGATGTAAGCTCGCTGAGGTTGGACCAAATCTTCCGAAGCACCGCGAAGGCAAAATGCGAGAGCCTGGGCGAGTAAAGTCCTTCCCTTTGGTAGTTTCGCAAGGTTGCCTAGATCGCCCTCAAGGCCCAAGCCATGGCCCAACGGGCCAATATATTAAAGCGAAGGGCTTCAGCCCTGGAAGCGCCCCAAAAAATTCCGGAGCCCTGAAGAAGGGGCGAAACAACTCGGCCCGCTTCCGATAACGAAAGCGAAACGTCCTCAATAACGAGGGCATCATAATAGACCTTATCGTCACCCAAAGCAAGCTATCGGTTCGGGAAATTACTGAGCAGGGCGAGGAGAGAAATCTCTCCCCGTTCGCGGCCAAAGCCTCGGAAAGTGCCGGCCGGACAAAGCCAGAAGCTCAAGACCCAGTGAGAACAAGCTTCCAACGCGATCGGGACCGCATTCTTCACTGCAAGTCGTTTCGAAGGCTCAAGCACAAGACGCAGGTTTTCATCGAGCCCACCGGCGACCATTTTCGAACGCGCCTAACCCATTCTCTGGAAGTCTCCCAAATCGCGCGGACAGTTGCGCGGGCACTTCGTTTAAATGAGGATTTAACCGAGGCCATCGCGCTCGGCCATGACGTGGGCCATACCCCGTTTGGCCATGCGGGCGAGGCCGCTTTGGACGAGGCGATCAAGGCTTATAGAGCGCGCCACGGGGTGGATTTGAGCGCGGTGCCCGCTGGTTTCAAGCATTACGAGCAGTCCCTCCGTGTTTTGGAAGTGCTCGAAGAGTTGAACCTTTCCGAGGAAACAAAGGCAGGCATCGGCGGGCACAGCAAGGGCCGAAAAGACCTGTCCTCGGTGGACGGCGAGCCGGTTTCGACTCTTGAGGCAGCGGTTGTTCGCGTCAGCGATCGGATTGCCTATTTGAACCACGATCTGGACGATGCGCTTCGCTCTGGCCTCATCTCCGCCGTGCCCGAGCCGTTTTTGGCTATCGGCGCAACCCATTCCGGGCGCGTTGGCCGCATGGTTCTGGACGTGATCACAAACAGCCTGGACCAGCCCGCGATCAGGCTTTCGCCGGAGATGCTCTCGGCGCTAAATCAGCTTAAGGAATGGCTGTTTGAGAACGTGTATTTGCAGTATCCGGTGGTTTATCCGGATACGCTGAAGGCGGAGGCGCTGGTTCGCGAACTGTTCAACCACTATTGCGAACCGGGCGCCTTGCCGGAGGGGTTTGAAGGCGTTCAGGGAGCGATCGACTACGTGGCGGGAATGACCGATCGCTTCGCGATCGACACTTTCGCCAGTCTCCGACTGCCGGTCGGTTTTCGGAGGGTTCTTTAGGAGTTTGCGACGAACCACTGACAGGCGCGAAGCGCCTGATTTGTAATTTTCAGGGAACACTTCTCCCCTTGAGAAGTTAGGCTCAGGTAGTTGGGGTTCAGGCGCTTCGCGCCCCTGCCTGATTTACCTTTGCATGTCTAGCCCGTAATCTTCTTTATCTCCGCCATTACGTCTTCCGCGCGTTCTTGAGCACCGAATAGGCTTTGCGATGCTCCGGCGTTGGCGCGGACGGCGCGCTTTCCACCGCGCCTTGCAGCCCTGACAGAGCCGACGAGATATGCGAAAGGCTTGTCACATCCGGGTCGTCTTGCCCACCCTCGTCCGGCGTGCCCTCTACTCGCCTTCTGCGCCTTCCGCCGTTGCCGCCTCCCAGGAGCGATTGCAGTTGGTCGGCTTTGTCACCGCTCGTGGTTTTCATAAAGGCGGTCGCCGTTTTTGTCAAAGCTTGGATCGAGCTGACTTCGGCCTGAATCTCCTTGGCGAACGCGTATTGGGTGCGGAGATCGTCGTCGGTGGCAGGAACACGCGGATCGCGCATGATCTCCAGGGACACGGACTGGGAAGGGCTTGGGCCCGGGCTAAGCGCGACAGTATAGCGGCCGGGAGGCACCAACAGTCCATCGCTCGTATGGAGATTCCAAACGAACCGGTGCCCACCTGCCAGCGCCGACAAAGTCTGGCTCGGACGGATCCAGTAGGCTGGAATATCCAGTTTCTTGAAGTCCACCTTTCTCGGTTCCTCGTTACTGGAAAAGGAAGCAACTGTCTTGCCGCCAGGATCCTTGATCGTCAGAGTCAGTCCTGGCCCCGACATGCCAAGAACCGCACTGCCCAGGTAGTAATCGATGACCGCGCCCCAGGGAGGATTCTCGCCTTGCGCCTCCTCGGGCGGCAGTGGAGTTCCCTCATCAAAGGCGCCTTCTCCGAAGCTTCCGGCACGCTGAAAGAGATAGGCAGGCGCCGGATGATACAGAAAGGTCCCGTAAGCCCCGGTCGCGACTTGGCCCAGATGATTCCCGCTTGTAACGCCTGGAACTTCTCGCAAAGGCGTGGGACAATCCAGCGCCCAAATCGCACGACCGTGGGTGCCAACAATTACATCGCTGCCAGCAAAGGCAATGTCGCGAATGGAAGCGGCCGGCATGTTGAGCTTCAGGGACTGCCAGTTGTTGCCATCATCGAGAGAGTAATAAACTTGCCAGTCCGTTCCCGCATAAAGCAGACCCTTTCGCTGAAGATCCTCGCGCACCACGTTCACAAACTCGCCATCCGGAATTCCGTTCGTGATTAGCGTCCAAGTCTTTCCGCCATCGTGAGTGCGATAGATGTAGGGGTGGTTGTCGTCAACCCGGTGCCGATCGATAGCCGCATACGCGGTATCAGCATCGTAAGGCGATGCGTCGATGATTCCGATCTTGCTCCAGGGCGTCAGCTCCTTGGGCGTCACATCTTCCCAATGAAGATCCAGGACCAAGACAGGTCGCGGATGATCAGGCCGCCCGCCATCGGCCCGACGACCGCGGACACCGCCCATACGCTGGCAAGATAGCCCTGGATCTTGCCGCGCTCCCGCGCCGGATAGTGGTCGGCGACGATGGTCATCGCCACCGGCATGATGGCGCCCGCGCCGACACCCTGGATCAGGCGGAAGGCGATCATCGACGGCATCGACCATGCGAAGCCGGCGAGCACCGAACCAACGAGGAAGACCGCGATGCCGATCAGCATCATCGGCTTGCGGCCATAGACATCGGCGAGCTTACCGAACACCACCGTCATCGCCGTCTGGGTCAGCAGGAACGACGAGAAGACCCAGGCGTAAAGCCGCAGCCCGCCCAATTGCGCCACGATCTGCGGCATGGCGGTCGAGACGATCGTCATCTCCAGGGCGACCATCGCCATCGAGGCCATCACCAAGGCGATGATGAACGGACGAAATGATTTCGATTGCGGCGGCATGGTATCGAAACCTCGTGTTGCTCGATCGAATGATGGCGGCAATCGATTTTGTCAGGTCGCCCCGGACCGCTCGATGGCTGCCGGTGGCGTTATCGCGGGCTTGCCGGGAAAGGTGAACCCAAGGACCGCACCAATCTCGAAAGAAACGAATCGCACACCTCTCGATGCGGCCTCGACCTGCCGGCATCGTCCGATGCGTCTTTCCTAACTTCCTTGATGGAATGATTCTAAGTGTATTGCCGTGGCAGGTGAAGGCGAATCCGCTCCCTGAGGCAGTAGGGAACTGCATGCCAGTCCCTCGACTTTTGCGTGAACCAGACCTGGGTTCGTGCCCGGCGCGACAATGGGCCAAGAGTCCCGGTAAGATCGGCGGCGGAGGAACCAGCAAGGGGAAATAACCGCCATGGCGGCCAAAACCAACGGCAAAGCGCCGCGCCGCGTCAGCTTGGCGCTTCAGGGCGGCGGATCGCATGGCGCTTTTACCTGGGGCGCACTCGACCGTTTGCTCGACGAACCCGACATCGAAATCGCCGGAGTTTGCGGCACCAGCGCGGGTGCGATGAACGGCACGGTGCTGGTTCACGGCCTCGCTTCCGGCGGTCGCGCGCGGGCGCAGGAATTGCTCGCCTTGTTCTGGAAGCGCGTCTCCGAGGGCGCCAGCGCGGGTCTGCTCCAGCCCAGCCCGCTCGACAAGATGATGAGCCGCGGCAACATGGAGATGTCGCCGGTCTATTGGATGTTCACATCGCTGTCTCGCATTGCCTCGCCCTACCAGCTCAATCCGACCAACGCCAATCCGCTGCGCGACGTGCTCGAAAGCGTGGTCGATTTCGAACGGCTGCGTCATGCCGAGTCCGGGGCGGTTCCGCTGTTTGTTTGCGCCACGAATGTGCTGACCGGCAGGATCAAGGTTTTCGAGCGCAAGGACGTGTCCGCAGATGCGGTGATGGCCTCGGCCTGCCTGCCTGGGGTGTTTCAAGCGGTCGAGGTCGACGGGCAGCATTATTGGGATGGCGGCTTCATGGGCAATCCGCCGATCTATCCGCTGATCTACCATGTCGACACACGCGACGTGATCATCATCCAAATCAATCCGATCGCCATCGCCGAAGTGCCGAAAACCGCCGCCGACATCGATGATCGGGTCAAAACGCTGTCGTGGAATTCGAGCATGATGCGCGAAATGCGTGCCATCCATTTCGTCACCTCACTGATCGACAAGGGCTTTGACGATGGCGGCCGACTCAAGCGCATGCTGCTGCATGTAATCGACGCCGAGGAGGAACTCGGCAAATTCCGGGCCTCGAGCAAGCTCAACGCCGATTGGGACTGGGTCTGCCATCTGCGCGACCTGGGCCGCTCCCGGGCCGATCGTTTCCTCGCCGAGCATGGCGCCAAGATCGGCAAGGAGTCCTCGGTCGATATTGTGGCGAAATTCCTGTAAGCGTGGCGCGACCCCGCGCCTCAGCGCCTCAGCGCTGCCGCGTCCAGCCGATCAGCGATGACGGGTTGAAGGGATTGAGCCCGGCGACATCGTAGGCCAGCGCGAACAACGTCACTTCGCCACGCTCGGCGGCTCCCGAAACCTGGCGCAGCAGGTCGATATTGTAGACATGGTGGGCGGACCACATCGCGGCATTGTCCGCCAGCCGAGCATCTTCGATCACCCAGCGATACGCGCGCAGGATGCGGTCGTAGACCGCCTGGTCGCGCATCATAGCGAGGACGGTTTCGTAAATGTTGGTGTAGCGCTGCCAGCCCACCGGTTCCATATGGACGCAGGTAGCGACGTTGCTGGCCAGCAACCGCGTGTAGAACTCGTCGCCGAGCAGCGCCACCTGTTCGACCGAATGGCTGGTAAAGGCGAGCGGGCGCTTGTAGGCGCCGAGAAATCCGAAATCGGCATCGGCATAGTCGAAGACGCGGACTTCGGCCGCCATGCCCGGATCGCCCGCGAACATCATGGCCGCCGCAGTGCGGCCAAACTCCGGTCGGCTCGCAGGCGATATAGGTCAGTTTCCGCTGGGGGTGGCGCAGGCGCAGCCGGGCCAGGTTGGTGCCCAGGCCGCTGCCGAATTCGACGACGCAATCCGCCCCGGCGTCGAGGCCGCGATCGAGCGCCGGCAATAGCACTTCGAAGCCGGCGCGGGTTTCGGGCAGGGCCACGTATCTTCCGTCCTCGACGGCCAGCCGCAGCGGCGCAGCCAATCCGGCGAACCGGCCGAGATCGAGATTGGGTACCACCTCGGCGATGCCGGGATAGATGAAGCCGCGATAGAGCTCGAGGTCGCGATCGAAGATGCGAACAAACTCGGCCAGCGCGGCGCCGTCGGACGACAGGCGCCGGAACTGATCGACATAGTAACCCCAGGATGACTCGTAATGGGCGAGTCGCCCATCGTGTACCGAAAACCAGAACTGGGACGCGTCAAGAAGCGGATCGACCAAGATTTACCTGCCAGCCAAGATGATGATGCGGGCCGGGACAATCGGCAACCCGCCAATGCATCGCAGGCGCCGAAAGCCTATGGCGATTCGCGCCCGCGCATCCTATGGTCGGAAGGGGGGACGACATGCCAGGACAATGGACGCGCAGCGCATTTCCGCAGGTCGCTCGGGCAATCGTGGCACGAACTGCGGCACGGTTTGAACCATCGTCCCACGCCGGTTTGCCGCGATGACCATGCGGGTGATCGAGGGCCGGCACGGACGCTTCATCTGCCAGGACAACGACCAGTATGTCGGCCGCTCGCTGGTCGAATACGGCGAATATTCCGAGAGTGAGTGGGCGTTGATCGATCGCGTCCTGAAGCCGGGCGACATCGCGGTCGAGGCCGGTGCCAATATCGGTGCGCTGACGGTGCCGATCGCCCAGCGCGTGGGGCGCGAGGGACGGGTCTACGCCTTCGAGCCGCAGCGTCTGGTCTACCAGATGCTGTGCGGCAACCTCGCGCTCAACGCCATCGAGAATGTCTTCGCGCTGGCCGTGGCCGTGGGCGACCGGGCCGGGCAGGTGCGGATGCCTACGATCCACTACGGCGAAGATCACAACTACGGCGGCGTGTCGTTGGGCAACGAGCAGGGCGAGGCGGTGGCGATGGGCACCGTCGATGCCCTCGGGCTTGACCGTCTCGACTTGCTGAAGGCCGATGTCGAGGGCGCCGAACTGCTGGTTTTGCGCGGCGCCGAGGCCACCATCCGTAAGTATTGGCCGGTGCTTTATCTCGAGGACGACCGCCGTGAACAGAGCCCGGCGCTGCTGGGCTACATACGCTCGCTGGGTTACGACATCTGGTGGCACACGCCGCCGCTGTTCAATCCCGCCAACCACCACGGCAATCCGAACAACGTCTTCGGCACGATCGTCTCGGTGAACATCCTTTGCCAGCACCCCGCGCGAGCGGCGCCGGCGCCCGAGCTGAACAAGGTTGAGGAACTCGACGAATGGCCATTGCGAGCCGACCCATGAACGATCCCACGACCGAACCGCGCCGGTGGGTCAAGGACCCGCTCGCCATCCTGGCCGATGGCGCCGAGCGCGGCATCGTGATCGAAGGTGGGCGGATCGTCGCGCTGGTCGGCGCCGGGCGCGAGCCGGAGGGGCCGGTCGACTCCGTTTTCGATGCTTCGGCCCATGTGGTGCTGCCCGGCCTGATCAACACCCACCACCACTTCTACCAAAACCTCACCCGCGCACTGCCCGCCGCCTTGGGCAAGGAACTGTTCCCCTGGCTGAAGTCGCTCTATGCCGTCTGGGCGCGGCTTGATCCCGAGGCGCTGGCCTCGGCGGTGCGCGTGGCGCTTTCCGAACTCATGCTCTCGGGCTGCACCACCACCTCCGATCACCACTATGTGTTTCCCAAGGGACTCGAGCGCGCCATCGATATCGAGGTCGAGGTCGCCCATGCGCTCGGCATGCGCGTGATCCTCACGCGGGGATCGATGAACCTGTCGGAGAAGGATGGCGGGCTTCCACCCGATTCGGTGGTGCAGGACGAGGACGCCATTCTCGCCGACAGCGAACGCCTCGCCGCCGCCTATCACGAACGCGGCCCCGGCGCGATGGTGCAGATCGCCCTGGCGCCATGCTCGCCCTTCACGGTGACGAAATCGCTGATGCGCCGGACCGCCGATCTGGCCGAAAAGCTCGACCTCCGCCTGCACACCCATCTCGCCGAGACCGAGGACGAAAACGCCTTCTGCCAAGAGAAATATAGCTGCCGCCCGCTCGACTATCTCGAGGACTGCGGCTGGGCCAGTCCCCGCGTCTGGGTCGCCCATGGCGTGCATTTCGAGGCCGGCGAGTTCGCGCGCCTGGCTCGCGCGGGTATCTCGGTCACCCATTGCCCGTGCTCGAACCAGTATCTCGCCTCGGGATTTTGCCCGGTGCATGGGCTGGAACAGGCCGGCGTGCGAGTTCGGGCTCGGCGTCGATGGCTCAGCCTCGAACAACGCCTCGAACCTCATCCAAGAGGTGCGTGCCGCCATGCTGCTGCAGAAGCTGCAATACGGTTCGTCGGCGATCGGCCATCGCGACGCGTTGCGTTGGGCCACGGCAGGCTCGGCGGCCTGCATTGGCCGGCCGGATTTGGGCGCCATCGCGGTGGGCGCGCAGGCCGATCTGGCGCTGTTCCGGCTCGACGAGTTGCGCTTCGCCGGCGCTGGCGATCCGATCGCGGCGCTCCTCGTGTGCGGCGCCCATCGCGCCGATCGCGTCATGATCGCCGGCCAATGGCGGGTCGAGGACGGCCGCATTCCCGGACTCGACCTCGCCGCCCTGATCGCCACGCACAACCGACTGGCTAAGCGCTTGGCGGCGGGTTAGAGGTAACGCCCAACCCAGTATCGAAGGGACGCAGACATGCCGCAGGTCAGGGCAAATGGCATCGACATCGAATACGAAAGTTTCGGCCGTGAGTCCGACCCGGCGATCCTGGTGATCATGGGCTACGCGGCGCAGCTCTCGCTGTGGCCGGATTCGTTCTATCACGGCTTGGCGGCGAAGGGATTTCGCGTCATTCGCTACGACAATCGCGACGTCGGCAAATCGACCCATCTGCTCGACAAGGGTACGCCCGATCTCAAGGCGCTGATTGCCAAGGCGGTCGCGGGCCAGCCGGTCGAGGTTCCCTATACGCTGGACGACATGGCTGCCGATGCCGCCGGCTTGCTCGACGCGCTCGGCATCGATCGGGCGCACATCGTCGGCGCCTCGATGGGTGGCATGATCGCCCAGCTGGCGGCGATCCATCATCCCGCCAAGACCAAGAGTCTGGTCTCCATCATGTCGACCACGGCGCGGCGCGGCCTGCCGCCGGCGAAGCCCGAGGCGATGGCCGCGCTGATCACGCCGCCCGCCAGCGAGAGTCGCGAAGACCTCATCGCCGCCGGCATCAAAGCATGGGAGGCGATCGGCAGCCCGGGCTACCGCGCGAGCGACGCCGAAATCCGCGCCCGCGCCGAGCGCAACGTCGACCGGGTGCCCTACGAGCCGACCGGCTTCGTCCGCCAGATGGCCGCCATCATCGCGGCGCCGCCGCGCAATGAGATGCTGAAGTCGGTGCGTGTCCCGGCCCTGGTGCTTCACGGCGCGGACGATCCGCTGATTCCCCCCGAGGCCGGCAAGGACACCGCCGCCAGCATTCCGGGAGCGGAACTGGTCATCGTGCCGGGCATGGCGCACGATTGTACCGAGCCGCTGGTGCCGATCTATCTCAAGCATATCGGCGAATTCGTCGCCAAGGTCGAGGCGCGGGCCAAGGCTGCCTAGCCTTCGGCCGAACGGCCCAGCGTATGGCGCATAGCCTGTCGCTCGAAAGATATCGCGCCGATCTGCTATAGTTGGAGCGTGAAACACAGGACGCAGTGGGATGCCTGACGGACGGTCCGGGGTGACGGCGCGCGGTGTCGCCCGTATCGCGGACATTCCGGCCGCGGCCTGGGATGCCTGCGCCGGCGGCGACAACCCGTTCCTGAGTCATGCCTTCTTGCGCGCGCTCGAAGATTCCGGCTGCGTTTCGGAAAAGGCGGGATGGACCCCCAACCATATCGTTGCCGAGGATGAAACCGGCCGGCTGTTGGGTTGCGCACCGCTCTATCTCAAGAGCCATTCCTACGGCGAATATGTTTTCGATTGGAGCTGGGCCGAGGCTTGGCAGCGCTCCGGACGCGACTATTACCCCAAGCTGCAATGCGCCGTGCCCTTCACCCCGGTGCCCGGTCGGCGCATCCTGATCCACCCCGACGCCTCGGAAGCGCAGCTCGCGCCGGCGCTGGGCAAGGTAATGACCGATCTAGCGGGGCGGGCGTCGCTGTCCTCGGTCCACGTCACCTTCGCCACCGAGGATCAGGTCCGCCTGCTGGCCGGGCAGGGCTGGCTGATCCGCTTGGGCGAGCAGTTCCACTGGCACAATCAGGGCTATGCCGATTTCGACGCCTTCCTGGCCACGCTGGCGTCGCGCAAGCGCAAGGCGATCCGCAAGGAGCGCGAGCAGGTGGCTGCCAGCGGCCTCGCGCTCAAGACTTTGGTCGGCGCCGAGATCACCGAGGCGCATTGGGACGCATTCTTCCGCTTCTACATGAACACCGCCAGCCGCAAATGGGGTCATCCCTATCTCAACCGCGAATTTTTTTCGCGGCTGGGCGCGGCGATGGGCGATCGCGTCGTGCTGATGTATGCCGAACGCAACGGCCGCCCCTTCGCCGGCGCGCTCAACCTGGTCGGGCGCGATGCGCTGTTCGGGCGCAACTGGGGCACGCTCGGCGATGTGCCGTTCCTGCATTTCGAGCTCTGCTACTACCGCGCGATCGACTTCGCCATCGCGCATGGGCTGACTCGCGTCGAGGCCGGTGCGCAGGGAGAGCATAAGATCAGCCGCGGCTATATGCCGGTGCCGACCTGGAGCGCGCATTGGATTCGCGAGCCCTCGTTCAAGCGCGCAGTGGAACGGTTCCTCGACGCCGAACGCGCGGCGGTGGCGCACGGCATCGCCGCGCAGGCGGAGACGGGTCCGTATCGAAAGGATTTGGCGGCCGGACCTGGTTCGGAGTCGGACGAGGAATAAGCCCCGGCCAGCTACCCGCGCGCGTTGCTGCTCGCCAGATCGTACCATTCGCGATTGATGCGGCGCACGTGGCGCGGCGAGCGGTCGAGATTCTTCTTCACGTCGGCGAAGATCGCGGCGGCCTGCGCGCGCTCACCGACTTTCTGCAACAACAGCGCGTAGCGGCAGAGCGCCTCCGGACCGGGATAGTAGCGGCTCACTGCCTCGTATTCGCGGCGCGCCCCGGGAAGGTCGTCCTGGGCCTCGAGTGTCCGCGCGAACAACAGATGCGCGTCGGCCAATTCGTAGTGCGGGATCGCGTTGAGCTTGTCGAGCGTCGCTCGCGCCGCCGCGATCTCTCCGGCACTGAATTCAGCCTGGGCCAGCCCGTAGAGAATTGCGGTGTCCTCGGCATGGACACCCTGTTGGCAACGTCGGTACAGATCGACCGCCTCGTCGAATTGCCCCAGCGCCATGCACTCCTCGGCCAGCGCCATCATATTCTGCGCGGTGGGGCTGGCCTCCACCTCGTCGCGCAGGCGGCGATAGCCCCGACCGGGCGCGACGGCGCGTCCCAGCGCCGAGGCGGCGCGCTGGGCGCGGTAGCCGCCGAGATATTCCGGCGCCAGCTCGACGATAGCGTAGACGGCCATGCCGATCAGCGGAATGAAGACGATCAGCATGATCCAGTACCAGGGCCGACCGGTCTTGATGACATGGACCGCCAGCGCGATTTGCAGGATCAGGATTATTCCGCCGAAGAGCGGCATGTGCGGTCTCGACATAGCAGGGGAATTACGGGCACCGCGGTGACGCGGCCATCGGCATCGAGAAAATATAGGTTTCCAATCGACAAAGCAAAGTGCCGAAGGGGTCTCGCGCCATCACGCCGCTCCGAGATCGAGGGCGAGCTGCCCGGGCGCGGCGGCCTCCTCGGTCTCGAAGCTCGAAACGGTGACGCCGACCAGGCGGATGCCCTTGGCCGGCGGAAACACCGTCCGCACCAGATCGATGCTGACGTCGCGCAGGGAGTCCTGTGACGTGACCTGCGCGGGCAGGGTGCGGCTGCGCGTACACAACTGGAAGTCGGCATATTTGATTTTCACCGTGACCGTCCGGCCGAAGGCTCGCGCCTTTTCGCACCAGGCCCAGACCTCGTCGGCCATCGCGCCCACGCCGGCCTCGATATCGGCCGGATTCGACAGGTCATCGGCGAAGGTGGTTTCCGACCCCGAGGATTTGCGCGGGCGATCGGGCACCACCGCGCGCTCGTCTCGGCCATGAGCGATGGCGTGATACCACGGCCCGGCCTTGCCGAAGTGCTGCTGGAGAAACTCGACCGATTGTCGCCGCAGATCGGCGCCGGTGAGAATGCCGAGCCGGTTCATCTTAGCGGCGGTGACCGGCCCGACACCGTGGAATTTCTTGACCGGCAGTGCCGCCACGAAGGCCGGACCCATCGCCGGAGTCACCACGAACTGGCCGTTCGGCTTGCGATGGTCCGAGGCCAGCTTGGCCAGGAATTTGTTGTAGGAGATTCCCGCCGAGGCGGTAAGGCCGGTTTCAGCGAGAATTCGGGCGCGGATTTCCGCGGCCGTCGCCGAAGCGGTGGCGAGGCCGCGCAGATTCTCGGTGACGTCGAGATAGGCTTCGTCGAGCGAGAGCGGTTCGACCAGCGCCGTGTAGTCGGCGAAGATGGCACGAATTTGGCGCGACACCGACCGATAGACATCGAACCGGGGCGGCACGAAAACCAGCGCGGCGCATTTGCGCATGGCGATGCCGGACGGCATCGCGGAACGCACCCGAATTTCCGCGCCTCATAGCTGGCCGCCGCGACCACGCCGCGCTTGGCCGCATAGCCGACCGCGACCGGGCGGCCCCGCAGCGCCGGATCGTCGCGTTGCTCGACCGACGCGTAGAACGCGTCCATATCGACATGGATGATCTTGCGCATCGCGATCCGGCCCGCCGACACCGCCAGGATGCTAGCACGGCGCCAGAACATAACAAGAACTTTTTGGTGACGAGATCAATCGCCCCTATATAGGGGTCATCGATGACGCCTCCCCCTTCAAGCCATTTCCTGATCGTCGGCGCGGGCGCTGCGGGCCTGATCGCGGCGCGTGATCTAGCAAGCGCGGGCAAGACGGTTACCATCCTCGAGGCGCGCGAGCGCTGTGGCGGGCGCATCGATCCGCTGCCGGCCGACGCGTTCGGCTACCCGGCGGAGGGCGGCGCCGAATTCGTCCACGGCGAAGCGCCCGTCACCCGCGCCCTGCTGCGCGAGGCCGGACTGTCGCTGGCGCCGATCGAAGGCCGGCGCTGGAGCGCGCGCAGCGGCGCGCTTTCGTCGGATGAGCAGGCGCCGCCGCACGCCGATCGGCTTCATCAGGCGCTAAGTGAATTGAAAGTCGATCTGCCGATCGCCGAATTCCTGGAAGCGCATTTCTCCGGCCGGAAATACGATGCGATGCGCCGCTCGATCATCGGCATGGTCGAAGGCTACGATGCGGCCGACCCGAAACGCGCCAGCACCTTCGCGCTCCGCGACGAGTGGATGGGCGAGGGGCTCGAGCAGCAGGGGCGGGTCGCCCAGGGCTATGGCGCGATGATTGCCTTTCTTGCCGCCGACTGCCGCCGCCACGGCGCGACGATCCGGCTCGGCGCTGCGGTAACCTTGATCGAGGATGGCGGCAAGGGGATCGTCGCGCGGTGCCGCGACGGCGCTGTCGTCGAGGCCGATGCCGCGATCCTCACCCTGCCGCTTCCTATTCTCGCCGAGTTCGCGCTTCCGCCAGCCGCGCGTGCGAAGGTCGCGGCCGCCGCTTCCGATATCGGCTTCGGCAATGTTGTCAAGATTCTGCTGCGCTTCCGCACGAAATGGTGGGCCGATCGGGACGGCCGCGACATGGCCGACCTTTCGTTCCTGTTCGCCAACAGCAAGGTGCCGACTTGGTGGACCCAGCATCCGGCCGAGCTGGCGGTGCTGACCGGCTGGTATGCCGGACCCAAGGCCGAGACGGTCGCGCGGCTGACTGAGGATGAGCTGGTGGCGATGGGCCTCGACTCGCTCGCCGCGATTTTCGAACTGCCCGCGGACCGGTTGGCGGCGGAGCTCGTCGCCTCGCGGGCGATCAACTGGGGCAATGATCCCTTCGCGCGCGGCGCCTATTCCTATGCCACGCCGAAGACGCGCGCGGCGCAGGCGCTGCTGCAAAAGCCCGAGGGCAGCCGGGTATTTTTCGCCGGCGAGGCGCTCTACGCCGGCAAGGATATGGGCACGGTCGAAGCGGCGCTGGCCAACGGCCAGGAAGCGGCGGCGATGATCCTGGCGGGTGCGGGGATAGCCGGTCGGTAAGCCCTCTCCCTCTAAATGGGCGGAGAGGGTTCAATTCAGTTACTCTGCCAGATGTTCCGGCCCCTGCGCCGGGCGCGGCGCAGGCGCGGGCATGGCGCCGCCATGGGGTGTGGCGTGGGCGAGGCGCGCCGCCTTGCCGCGGTTGAGCCAGATCACCACGCCGCGGATCACCACATAGAAAATCGGCGTGAAGATCAGGCCGAAAACGGTGACGCCGATCATGCCGTAGAACACTGCGGTGCCGAGCGAGGCGCGCATCTCGTGGCCTGCGCCGGTGCCGATCATCAGCGGCACCACGCCGAGAACGAAGGCCAGCGTGGTCATCAGGATCGGCCGCAGCCGCGTGCGCGCGGCGTGCACGGCCGCCGCCACCCGGTCCATGCCCTCGGCCTCGCCCTGGCGGGCGAACTCGACGATCAGAATCGCATTCTTCGCCGCCAGCCCGACCAGCACGATGAAGCCGACCTGGGCCAGGATGTTCACCGGAATGGTTGAGGCATTCAGCCCCTCGATCGCCGCGAGCAGACACATCGGCACGATCAGTACCACCGAAAGGGGTAGCGCCCAGCTCTCGTATTGCGCGGCGAGGACCAGGAATACGAAGATCACCGAGGCGACGAAGACGAGCATACCGTTGTTGCCGGCCAAGACCTCTTGCAACGCCAGCTCGGTCCATTCGTAGCCAAACCCGTCGGGCAAGATATGGGCCGCGAGCTGCTTCATCTGCTCGACGGCATAGCCGCTCGAATATTCGGGCGTGGTCGCGCCCTGGATCTCGGTGGCCGGAAAGATATTGTAGTGCGGAATGCGATAGGGTCCGGTGATCGTGCGGAACGACGCCACCGATCCCAAGGGGACCATCTGGCCCGCGTCGTTGCGCGTTTTCAGGTTGGCGATGCTGCGCGTATCGGCCCGGAACCGGCTGTCGGCCTGCACCGTCACATGGAAGTCGCGGCCGTGATAGTTGAAGTCGTCGACATAGAGGCCGCCGACATAGTCCTGCATCGCCTCGAACACGCGTTGCGGCGGCACGCCGAGCATCTGCGCGCGGGTCCGGTCGATATCGACATAGACGCTGGGCGTGCGCGTGTTGAACAGGGTGAAGACGTTGAGCAGGCCGGGCACCTTGTTGGCGGCGGCGATCAAGTCGTTCGACGCCGCCTCGAGCGCGGGGAAGCCGTTGCCGCGCCGATCCTCGACGATCATCTTCCAGCCGCCGGCGGTGCCGATGCCGCGCACCGGCGGCTGGAAGAACACGAAGCTGCGCGCGTCCTGGATCGCCGCCAGGCGCATATTGAGGTTGTTCCGGACCGCGATGCCGGTCAGCCCCAGGGGATAGCGCTCCTCAAAGGGCTTGAGGGTGACGAACATCAGCCCGGCATTCGAGGCGCTGGTGAAGGTGGTCACGTCGGTGCCGGAGAATCCCGTCACATGGGCGACGCCTGGCGTCTTGAGCGCGATCTGGATGGCGCGCAGCTCGACCTCGTCGGTGCGCGCCAGCGACGCGCCGGGCGGCAACTGGATCGCCGCGATCATCGTGCCCTGGTCCTGCTCGGGAACGAATCCCTTGGGCGCGTTATAGAATTCCCGGCCGGCCAGAAGGATCAGGCCGGCATAGACGACAAGGAGGATCAGCGAGATCCGCATCAGCTGGCGGGCGAAGGAACCGTAGCGGCCTGCGAGCCAATCGAAGCCGTTATTGAAGCCGGCAGACGCGCCGGCGAGAAAGCGCATCACGCGCGAACGCTTCGCCGTTTCGTGGTCGCTGTGTGTCTTGAACAAAAGCGCGGCCAAGGCCGGCGACAAGGTCAGCGAGATCACCAGCGAGATGATCGTCGAGGTCGCCACCGTCACCGCGAACTGGCGGAAGAATAGGCCGGAGATGCCGGGCACGAAGGCCGCGGGAATGAACACGGAACTCAGCACCAGGGCGATGGCGACCAGCGCGGTGCCCACCTCGTCCATGGTGGCGTGGGCGGCGGCCAGCGGGGTCAGCCCCTTGCGCAGGTTGCGCTCGACATTCTCGACCACGACGATGGCATCGTCGACCACGGTGCCGACGGCCAGCACCAGGCCGAACAGTGTCAGGTTGTTGAGCGAATAGCCGAGCGCCTGGAGCATCGCGAAGGTGCCGACCAGCGATACCGGAATGGCGACGATGGGGATCACCGCGGCGCGCCAGGTGTGCAGGAAGACGAAGATCACGATCACCACGAGAATGACCGCGAGATAGATGGTGTGGATCACCTCCCGCACCGAGGCGGCGATGAACTGGGTCGGGTTATAGACCACGGTCCAGGCCACGCCGGGCGGGAAGCTCTTGCCCAGCTCGTCCATCGTCGTGAGCAACTTGTCGGCGGTGGCGAGCGCGTTCGACCCCGGCAACTGGAACACGCCCATCGGCACCGCGCGCTTGTCGTCGAGATAGCCGTTGGCGTTGTAGTCGCGCGCGCCGAGTTCGATCCGGGCCACGTCGCCGAGCCGGGTGATGCGGCCCTGGGCGTCGGATTTGACGATGATGCCGGCGAATTCGTCGGGCTCGGTCAGCCGGCCCAGCGTCTGCACGCTCAACTGGAAGGCGCCCGGATTTGCCATCGGCGGCTGGCCCAGCACGCCGCCGGCGACCTGGATGTTCTGCGCCGCCAGCGCGCCGACCACGTCGCCGGCGGTGAGGTTGCGCGCCGCCA
Source organism: uncultured archaeon (assembly GCA_963829965.1). Lineage (GTDB taxonomy): Bacteria > Armatimonadota > Fimbriimonadia > Fimbriimonadales > Fimbriimonadaceae > DASXZH01. The sequence continues at coordinate 317,655 of CAWHLK010000027.1, forward strand.
CTTTGTCGGGATCGAGCCAGACCCGCATCGAATAATCGCGCGCGCCGAACACGACCACCGAACCGACGCCGGGCTGGCGCGCCAGGATGTCGGTGACGCTGAAATTGGCGAAGTTGCTGAGATAGAGCTGGTCGCGCGAATTGTCGGGCGAATAGAGATGGATCACCATCAGCAGGTCGGGCGAGCTCTTCTGCACGGTCACGCCGTTCTGCTGCACCTCGGGCGGCAGGCGCGGGAGCGCGATTGCCACCCGGTTCTGTACCAGGACCTGGGCGATGTTGAGGTCGGTGCCCACCTTGAAGGTGACGGTAAGGCGCAGATTGCCGTCGGCGGTGCTCTGGCTGCTCATATAGAGCATGTTCTCGACGCCGTTGATCTGCTCCTCGATCGGCGTCGCCACTGTGTCGGAAACGACATTGCTCGACGCGCCCGGATAGCTGGTCTGGACGATGATGGTCGGCGGTGCGATATCGGGATACTGCGCCACCGGCAGCGCGAAGAAGGCGATGGCGCCGATCAGCGTGATGAAGACGGCGATCACCGTAGCGAAGATCGGCCGGTCGACGAAGAAGTGGGTGAACCGCATCGCGCCGGCCGCGTCTAGTTGGTGGGCGGCGGCGCGATCGTGCCGGGCTGGGGCGTCACCTTGGCGCCGGCGCGCGCGCGGAGCAGACCCGATATGACAACCTGGTCGTCGGGCGACAGTCCGTCGCGCACCTCGCGCAGCCCGTCGACGATCGGACCCGACGGTCACGCGCTTCGGCTTCACCGTTCCGTCGTCGCCGACCACCATCACGGAGCGGATCGACTGGTCGGTGACGATGGCGGCATCGGGCACCAGCAGCGCGGGATGCGGCTTGCCTGAGGGTACGCGCACATTGGCGAACTGGCCCGGCGTGATCGCCAGATCGGCATTCGGCACCGAGGCGCGGGCATGCATGGTGCCGGTACCGCGGTCGATCTGGTTGTCGAGGAAGTCGAGCGTGCCGCTATGGGTCCAGTCGGTCTCGCCGGTGAGTTGAAGCTGCACCGGCACGCCGACGATGCGGCCGTCGGCCTGGCGGGTGCCAAGATGGTTGCGCATCATCGCCAGGAAGTCGCTCTCGCTGATATCGAAGGCGAACCAGACCGGATCGAGCGAGACGATCGTGGTCAACAATGTGGCCTGCGCGCCATTGCCGCCGCCGCTGATCAGGTTGCCGATGCTGACCTGGTGGGCGCCGACGCGCCCGGCCACCGGCGCGGTGACGCGCGCGAATTCGAGGTTGAGCTCGGCGTCCCGCACCTGCGCCTTGGCGCCGTCGAGCTGGGCCTCCGCCTGGGCCACCTGCTGGACGCGGCTGTCATAGTCGCTTTGCGCCAGATAGTCCTTCTTCACCAGATCGGCGCCGCGCGTGAGCTGGCGCTTGTTCAGCTCGAGCGTCGCCTCCGTTTGCGCCACTTGCGCCTTGGCGATGGCGAGCGCGTCCTCGTAGGGGCGGGGATCGATCACGAACAGCAGGTCGCCCTTCTTGACGATCTGGCCGTCGGTGAAATGGATCTCGGTGAGATAGCCGTTCACGCGTGCCCGCACCTCGACATATTCCACCGGCTGGAACTGGCCGGTGAATTCCAGTCTGTCCTGCACGTCGCGCTGCAGCGGCTTGCTCACGGTGACCGCCGGCGGCGCGGCGGCGGCCGGCGGGGTCTGCGCGCCCAGGTCGGGCGCGGCCGCGAAGGTCAGCAGCGCCACCGTGCCGGCGCCGAGCGCGAGGGCCAAGGCGGCGAAGGTGAGCTTACGGAGACGGATCAGTCCGGCAGGATCACCAGGCATTCAACAGACTCAAGGATGGTCCCTCCGGGAGCCTGAATGGCGGCAGGAACGACGCCGACCGGCTCCGACCGAACCAGATCGGAGACGGCGGAAAACTTTAGAGGAGCGGCATCCGTGCCGACAAGGGCAATTGCGTAACGTTTGCGTAACGCGCGCTAGACCGGGAAGCCGACTGCTTTACGTGCTTCGCCATCGAAGGTGTCGAGCATGCGCTCGCGCCAGGCATAAACCGGATCGTCCTCGGCCAGCAGATGGAACGGGCTGATGCAGCGCGCCCACTGAAATCCGCCGAAGACCGCGAAATCCGCCCAGGCCGGCGTGTCGCCCGCAATGAAATCCTGCCGTCCCAGCATGCGCCGCAGCGGCGCCAGCGAGGCGCGGAACGCCGGCAGGCGGGTCTCGCGGTCGGCCGCGGCGACCTCAAGCGACCGGCCCAGCTGTTTTTCCCGGGTCGAGCGGAAATAGTCGCGATCCTTTTCGTGAACCTGGGCCCAAATGTCCGCGACCACCATCGGGAAGAGGCCGGCATGCACGGTGGTTTCGGCCCAATCGGTAACGAACCGCGACAGCGCCCGTCCGGCTTCACCGCCGAGCAGCGACGGCCGGTCCGGATAGGTGTCGTCGAGATATTGGGCGATGTCCCAGGAATCGAACACGGTCTTGCCGTTGTCGACGATCACCGGAACCTTGCCTTGGCCGGAGAAGGCGATCCGGTCCTTCTCGGTGAAGCGCCATGCCTCGGCGTCGAAGGGCAGGCCCTTATGGAGCAGGGCGAGCCTGATCCGCCAACAGTTCGGACTGAAGCGCCGGTCTTCGTCGGCGCCGGCCAGGTCCCAAAGCTGGATCGTCATCCGTTTCCGCCTTCAGGCGCCGCCGGCCTTGCGGATGGTTTCGGCGGTCTGGCCGAATAAAACCCGGCGTCCTTCGTCGGTCAGCGGCGCCGGCGGTCCTGACGAAATCTCCTGGCCCTTGGCATAGGCGCGCACGGTGGCCGGCCGCTCGGCGATGCTGTCGAGCCAGCGTTTGAGATTGGGGAAATCGGCCATGTTCTGGCCTTGCATCTCCCATGGCTTCACCCAGGGATAGGAGGCCATGTCGGCGATGCTGTAATCGTCGCCGGCCAGGAAGGCGCGGCCGTTGAGCCGGCCATCCATCACGCCATAGAGGCGGTTGACCTCCTTGTTGTAGCGGCTGATCGCGTAGGGCAGCTTCTCCGGCGCGTATTTGAAGAAATGGGTGTTCTGCCCCGACATCGGGCCCAGCCCGCCCATCTGCCAGAACAGCCATTCCATCACGGTCTTGCGGGCGCGGACATCCGAGGCGGGCGGCAGGAACTTGCCGATCTTGTCGCCGAGATACATCAGGATGGCGCCCAATTCGAATACCGAGATCGGCTCGCCCTTGTCGGCGGGATCGTGGTCGACGATCGCCGGCATCCGGTTATTGGGGGCGATCTTGAGGAAGTCGGGCTTGAACTGGTCGCCCTTGCCGATATTCACCGGAATGATCTTGTAGGGAAGGCCGGTCTCTTCGAGGAACAAGGTGATCTTGTGCCCGTTCGGCGTCGGCCAGTAGTGAAGATCGATCATGGGCGTCTACTCCTCTATCCCCTGCCTTGATTTATAGCCCTCCGCGCCAAGGATAGCGAGGGGGTGGGGCCAAGCCTTCGCTTGGTGCCGCGTGGCCTTGGTGGTTCAATCTCCTTTTCCGCAAGGGGCGTGGAGCATTGAAATGACTGTAGAAGCAAAGTCCGGAGGGCCTCTCGCGGGCATTTTGGTGATCGACCTCAGCCGCATCCTCGCCGGGCCCTATTGCACCATGATGCTGGCCGAACTGGGCGCGCGGGTGATCAAGGTGGAACAGCCCGAGGGCGACGATGCCCGCCAGTATGGGCCCTTCGTCGACGGCAAATCGGCCTATTTCGCCTCGGTCAACCGCGCCAAGGAAAGCATCGCCCTCGACCTCAAGGCCGCACCCGACCGCGCCATCTTCGCCAGTCTGATCGAGCGCGCCGACGTGCTGGTCGAAAACTATCGCCCCGGCACGATGGAAAAACTCGGCTTCGGCTGGGAGGAATTGCACCACAAGCATCCACGCCTGATCTATGCCGCAGCCTCGGGCTTCGGCCATAGCGGTCCGTACACCAAGCGCGCCGCCTACGACATGGTGGTGCAGGCGATGGGTGGCATCATGAGCCTGACCGGCCATCCCGGTTCGCCGCCCACGCGCGTCGGCACTTCGGTGGGCGACATCACCGCGGCCCTGTTCACCGCCATCGGCATCAACGCCGCGCTTTATCATCGCGCCAGCACCGGCCAGGGCATGAAGGTGGATGTGTCGATGCTCGATTGCCAGGTGGCGATTCTGGAAAACGCCATCGCGCGCTATTTCGCCTCGGGCGAGGTGCCCGAACCGATGGGGGCACGGCACCCGTCGATCACGCCCTTCGAGTGCTTCGTCACCCGCGAAGGCTATATCGTGATCGCCGCGGGCAACGATGGCCTGTTTCGTAAACTGGCCGATGTGCTGGGCCGGCCGCACCTTGCCGACGACGCGCGCTTTCGCACCAATCCCGACCGCACGCGGCACCATGCCGAGCTGAAGGATGAGATCGAAGCGGCATTGTCTTTCCACGACGCGCCGGAATGGCTGAGGCGCATCGACGCCGCCGGCGTGCCCTGCGCGCCGATCAACTCCGTCGCCGACGTCATGGCCGACCCGCAGGTGGCCGCCCGCAATATGGTGGTGACGGCGACGGATGCCGAGGGCGTCAGCCTGCGCATGGCCGGCAACCCGATCAAGCTCTCGGAGTTCGCCGATCCCGCCACGCGCCGCGCCGCGCCCGATCTGGATGCCGACCGCGCCGCGATCCTGCGGCAATTGGGGGTTGAGTAGGGGCGAGGCCGGTAAGGACATACCTAATCGTCGTAAGGTCTCGCCCCACCTTCGTTTAAAAATACATCCGCATTTTTAGTTATGCTGAGTCATTGACTGGCGTTTGCGCCGGATGTGGCCATTTTTATCATCATCAAACAGTATCTTGATTGTCACTCGATTGTGCGCATAAGTTTATGCGGGCGGCTGGTGAACGCGAAGCTGGTCCTGAGCAGCCTTAATGAATTTTGCGCCTCCGTGTACGCCCTTGGGTTGTGAATCCAGCCGTGGGGCTGGTTATAAGCGGTTTCTCATTCGGAGGGGGTTCCATGAAAATCAATCCTTTATCTTATTCGCCGCGGATTGCGGTCGGCGCACTTTTGGGGGCATTCCTAACCCTCGGCAGCGGCGCCGCTCAGGCGGGGCTACTCTACACGGGCGGTATCGGCGAGACGGTTTATGGCGTCGCGCCTTATTGCTGCGGCGCGCAGGGCACGCCGAAATTCATCGGGGATAACGTCACCGGCTTTAACGATGTTATGGCCAGTCCGGGCGGCGCCTTCCAGCTCGCTAACCCTGTTAGCACCAACAACATTTTCCAGACGCCACTGGTTAACCCCCTGCCGCTCTTCTCGTTCCAGAACGGCGGCGGCAATGCTTTCGGCGCCTTCGGTAGCGGGGCTACCAATCTGGTCGGTCCGAACTTCGCCTTCCGTCTTTCCGATTCTGCCCCGGGCGGCGGCTCGCTGTCCTATTCGATCTCGACGATGACGTCGAATTTCACCATCACCGCCGGCGGGTATAGGGGCAACCTCGGGACCTACCTGGCGATCGGCGGGACCCTGTTCGGCGTCAATGATTCCGCCGCGGCGTCGCTGGTGTCGCAATATTATCTCAATGGCGTCTACCAAGGTTCCGTCGTCAACATCCTGGCCGACGCCGGCAACGGCAATTTCGTCGATCTGGGCGGTACCGGCGCCGCCTTGTTCCAAAACGGCTTGTCGTTTCAGGGGTTGGCGATCAGTAACGTGCTGGCCAATCTTTCGGCCGGATCCAATGTGAAGGTGGTCAGCACGCTGACCGCGTTCGCCGACCCGGCGATGATTGACAGCATCTTTCCCGACGAGCAGTTGATCGACGCCACCGGAACCGTCCTGCCGGGCGATCTGGCCGGAACCTTGCCCGTCTCCGCCGTTCCGCTGCCGCCCGCCCTGCTGATGTTCGGCTCGGCACTCGCGGGTCTCGTTGGGTTCGGCGTCCGGAAAAAGCTGCGTGTCAAAGCCGCCTGACGCTCTCGATAAAATTCCATACCCCTGCGCCGCCTCGGAACACGAGGCGGCGCTTTTTTTGGGCCGCCGCTCGACCCCACCGCATCGCATTCGTCCAACGGCCTGGATGAAGGCGCGCCGGCCGTCCAGAATGCGGGCGATGGCGCGGCGTGACAGGAGGCAACCGCAATGGCCGATTCCAAAACGAAACCCGGCAACTTCATGCTGATCCATGGGGGCTGGCACGGCGGCTGGTGCTGGGAACGGGTGGCCAATATCCTGCGCGTCCGGGGCCACCGGGCGTGGACGCCCACCAACCTGGGCGTGGGCGAGAAGGCACATCTCTATTCGCCCGCCATCAACCTGACCACCCATATCCTCGATATCGTCAACCTGATCGAAATGGGCGACCTGACCGATTTCGTGCTCTGCGGCCATTCCTATGGCGGCATGATCGCGACCGGCGTGGCCGACCGCATGGCGCCGCGGGTGCGCTCGCTGGTCTATCTCGATGCCTTCCTGCCCGAGAACGGCCAGTCCACCTTCGACCTCAACAAGCCCGAGGTGGTGGCCGACCGTCTGGCCAAGGCCGGCAACAATGGCGGCCACACGCTGCCGCCGGTGCCGGCCGCGGTGTTCGGCGTCAACGAGGCCGACCGTGCCATGGTGGACGCCAAATGCACGCCGCAGCCCTTCGCCACGCTGTGCGAGCGCATCGCCCTCACCGGCGCCCACAAGACGATCGCCAAGCGCATGTATGTCTACGCGACGCGCTGGCAGCCGACGCCATTCGCCGAGACCTATGCGCGGCTGAAGGCCGACCCGGCCTGGATCACCCACGAGGTCGACTGCGGCCACGACGTGATGCTCGACATGCCCGAGCGCACCGCCGAACTGCTGATGGCAGCGATGTAGGGGGCACGCATAAAGCTATTGCGATATTCGCGTTATATTCCTTCAATCGGAGGCGGTGAGGGGATGATCGATGACGCTGCCAAACATAAGGGAATTCAGGCTTGGCGGCCCACGGGGTGACGGGTTTCACCCTTATCTGAACGGCGACGGCGCGTTCCTCGGCGATGCCACCCCGCTTCTCGAAAAGGACACGCGCGGTCGCTGGCGGCCCCGGTCGCAGCGCATTTTGGAAAGCGCGCTGTCGAGGGGATACGGCGTCCCGGTCGATCTCGGATGGCGGATGAACAGCCTTGCCAGCGTGGCGCGGGCGCTCAACAAGAACGACCGCTGCCTTGCGGCGATTGCCCTGGTCCATGCCGAGCTGCCGGGGCTTCCCAATGCAGCCGCCGCCGGGCGGATGGCCAGTGCCGAAGGGCGCCTAGCCAAATACAACGAAGACCAGCCGCGCGTTCCGGCGGGAAATTCCGACGGCGGCCAATGGACCACCGGCGGGGGTGGCATACCCGCGCCGGCGGTGGTCACGGCGGCCATCGGTTCGGCGGCGGCGGCCACTGCCGCCGTTGGTTCGGCGGCTGCCGATGAAGTGGCGGCGATCCTTTCGCGGGGCGGGCGCGCCGCGCTGGCTGCTCTCGCCGAACTCGGCGCGTCGGCCTCGACGGTCGTCGGGTTGGCGGTCGGCCTGATCCTCATCCCGATCAATCACAGCGCTGTCAGCGAAGGCACGCTGCCCAATCGGCCCGATATCAGCTATCGGTACGACGAGGGCTTGCTCTCGATCTGGCGCACCGACGATGACGGAACACGCGAGCGAGTTCTTTTCGGGGCGGCCGACTCCGACGGATTGTATCGCGACGCCGACGGCAACATCGTCGGCCGCGACCTTGGTACCAGTCTCGCTGTCAATGCCCCAGGAGCCGTCGCCATGGTCGACGCTCGGGCTTCAGGCATTTCGATCAATGAACGGCGGGGCGCGGCGGCGATCCCCATTCCCGACTCGCCGGAGTGCGAAGAGGAATGGAGCCATGCCCGGGAATATTGTCGAGATCTGTCGGATAGAAAGCTGCTCGGTTCGGGCAACTATCGAGGATTTGGGAAGAACTCTTGAACAATGCATACGAGGCATGGTGCCGGAGGAATGTGGCGGCAATCCCGTGGCGCGCAAATGGTCGTCCTTGAGGAGAATGGCATGACGAACGTATCAGTCGAGGAATTGGCTGAGCGTCATAAATTGCTGCGCGCCGATCCGTGGAAGTATATCGAGCTGATGAATGGCATCGTCGAGCGCGCTCCGAATGACGCGTCCGAATATCTTTCACGTCATTTCGGGTGGGTCAGGGTCGGAGACTTCGATCGCGCGATGGCGGACCTTAACAAGGCCCTCGAACTAAAGCCGGGGCCGGTAGCCCATGAGTGCCGTGGCCTCCTCTGGGCTGGTCGCGGGCAATATCGCGCCGCCTTATCGGATTTCGCGCGCGCGGAGGCGCTCGACCCGGAATATTGGAAGGGAGCCTGGGGACCGCTCTATCAGGCCCATTGCTTCGCCGAAATCGGCAATGAGGAGGCTGCCCTGACTGCGTGCAACAAACTGCCCGACAGCCACTGGTCGCCGGGGCTCGACGGCACGCCGCGCGGCAACAAGGACGAAGTGACCGCCGAAATCCGCCGCCGCCTCGCCGCGCGCAAGCAACAGAAACTTGACCCAAATTCATGACGAGGAGAGTCGGGGTTGGACTGGCGCTTCCAGGTCGAGCCCTAGTTCGCATGGAACCGGTGCGCCTCGAAATACCAACCGCCGGATGGGCTGGACGGCACTCGGACTTTGGCGGCGCCGATCTCGCGGATGACGAAATTGCCCTGGCGATAGCCCACCGGCGACTCGGTCACGAGCGGATGCCGGCCGGCAAGAATTGGGGTTCAAAACTCTGGGTCTGACACAGAGCCTTTCTCACTCCAATCACCCCTCCTTCCGGTCCGGTTGCGCCAATCGCGTCGCGATGGCGCGCAGCGTGTCGACAGTCCGGCCGGCCACGCAATGGCCGCTGTTGATCTCGATATTCTCGGCCATCGGCCCCGGTGTCTCGATGCTGCATTGCCAGGCCAGGAAGCCGTCGCGCCGCGTGTAGAAGGCCGTGGTCGGCACCGGCGCCGGCGCGTTGAGCGCCTCGGGCGCGCGCGGATAGTCAGGGTCGTAGAAACGCTCGAAGGCGAACAGCAGCGCGCCGATATTGCTGGCCACCGGATGGCGCGTCGGGCTGCACACCAGGAACAGACGCCGCACCCTTTCGGGATAACGCTTGGCCAGCTCGCGCTGATAGACCCCGCCCAGGCTGATGCCCACCAGACTGACGCGCCGACCATGCCGCTCGTTGAGATCGAACAGCCGCCGTTCGAGGCCGCGCACCACCCGCGCGGTCGGGCCGAGGTTCAGCCCAAGGCTCCATCCATGGGTGGCGTAGCCGAGCCGCCCGATGAAGCCGCGCATCGAAGCGGTGGCGAAATCGCCCGTGCCCACCCCGGGCGCGAACAGAACCGGATGGCCGTCGCCGCGGGGCAGGTCGGACTGTCCGGCCGGCGCGATCCACTGCCGCGGATCGAGCACCTCGACGAGGTCGCGGATCGTGTGGACGATGGGCGGCGGGGCGAGGGCTTCCGGGCCGGTCACGCGCGCCTCAACCTCCACTGCGGCTCAGCCGACGGCGCTCTCGACTCCGCTCTCCACCAACCAGATCGCGCCCGGAAGTTTCACCGTGTTGCCATGCGCGTGCGGCATCAGCGCCTTGCGCATCGACTCCGCCACTTTCGCCAGCACGCTGTCGGGCTGATCCTGAATCGCGCGGCTGGCCGGCCCCATCGTCATGGCCTGCCGCACCGCGTCCTCCAACCCGCCGCCCACCGCCACATCGAGCATCAAATCCACCGGCGTGAAGCGCGGCTTGGCGAATCCGGCGGCGGTGAGAATCCGCGTCACCCGGTCCGGGTCGGCGAACGATAGCGGCCCAGGGTCCTCGGGCCCCGGCTTGGGCAGGCGCTCCACATGCTCATAGGCTGCGTGCAGCGGTATCTGCATCCACTTGTTCTCGTCGATCTTGCGCCAGCAGGCGAAGGCCAGCCGCGCGCCGGGCTTCAGCGCGCGCTTCAGGTTCGTGAAGGCCGCGGCGGGATCGCCGAAGAACATCACGCCGAAGCGCGAGAACAGCAAATCCGCCACTGGGTGGGTGAAGGAATGCATCGCCGCGTCGGCATGGATGAAATGCAGAATGGCGATGCCCTTGCCGCGCTCGCGGGCCCGCTCCAGCATCGGTGCGGAAACGTCGAGGCCGACAACCTCTCCCTTCGGTCCCACCAGTTTCGCCAGTTCGATCGACGAGGCGCCGGTGCCGCAGCCCACGTCGAGAATCGCCTCGCCGGGCTTCACCTTAGCCTGGGGGATCAGCATGTCGAGCACCGGGGCCAGCATCGCGTCGATGCGCTCCTGCTCCTCGGCCCAGTGGCCGCCCGCTTTCCCGTTCCAAAACTCAACCTGGTCGGCGTGCAACTCGTGGTGGCTTTTCATGTCGGGGTCTTCCTGTCGAGCGCGCAGTCAGCTTGCCGACGGCAGCATAGCGGGCGCGGCCGGCCATCGCCACCGGGTTGGCGGCGGGTCGGATCGCGTCGGCGGTGCTTCGCTTCCGGCTCGTTCAGGCGCGCGCGACGAGGACGCGAAATTCATTCGTGAATACGTACGATCCATCGCTCTTGCGCGATTTGCGCGACGCGTGGGCCACCGTTTGCCGCACCAACGGCTCCCCGGCATGGCGAATGAAATGCGCCGCCGCCCCCGACGAAAGGACGCCGCGCAGCGCCGTATCCTCGTCGGGGTAGCGCATCACGATGTCGACGGTGGAGGCGTGTTCCGGTTTGAGGCCTGCCTCCGCGACGAACGATTCGAGGGCACCCGACGCCGAAATCGCGAAGGGTCCCGGCGCGTCGGTCGATGAAGGCAACAGACTGCCGAGAGCCCTGAATAAAGATGTGAAATCGCAGCGCTCGGCATTGCCCCACTCCGCCACCACCACGGCGCCTCGCGGTCTGGTCACCCGCTTCGCCTCGATCAGGGCTCTGACAGGGTCGGCGGCATATTGGAATGCGTTGAAGCCGGTGGTCACATCGAAGCTGCGATCGGCGAAGGGCAATGCCTCGATTTCGCCAACGCGGAGATCGGCGCCGGGGCAGCGTTTCCTCGCGATTTCGATCAACGCGGCCGATGCGTCGAGTCCGGCGACCACGGCGTCGCGCGCCTGGGCCATCCGGCACGCAAGGCCGGCGCCGCACCCGACGTCGAGAAATGCCGTGCCGGGGCCCACCTTCGTAGCGTCCAGCGCGCCATCATAGAGCGGCCGGAACGCGCTTTCCTGCAATTCCGACCAATCCACGGGGCGCCGGCCCCACAGCTCGCCTTGAACTTCCGCCGACCCCATCGCGAACCGCTCTCGGTCTCCGGATTGGAAACGCGAAGAAGCAATTCCACGCGTCGCGCGAAAACTAACACCATCTCATTGTATGTGAAAGCCGGTTTGAAGCAAATTGTATGCGGCGGTCGATCCAGCGAATCTGAGCCGACGCGGCGCCGCGGAGGCCGCCTCACCCCGCGGCGATGGTCGCCTCGACCGTGCCCAATCCGGCGACGTCGATGGCGATCCGGTCGCCGGGTGTCAGCCATATCGTCTTGACCATGCTGCCGGTCGAGACGAACTCGCCGGCCCGCAGCATCTGACCGCGCTTGGCGAAGTGATTGGCCAGCCAGGCAAGGGCTTCAAGCGGATGACCCATCACATCGGCGCCGGTCCCTGCGGCGATCTCGACGCCATTGACGAAGGCGCGGCCCTTGGCGGCGGCGAGGTCGGGTGCGCCGGCCGGCGCCATCGGCGCGCCCAGGACGCTCCCCGCGCCGAAGAAATCGTCGGCGGCCAGCGACGGCGTGCCCATCTCCTGCCACGAGCTATAGCGATCATCGACCAGTTCGATCGCCGCGCAATAGGACTCGACATAGCGCGCCACCGAATCGCGGGTAAAGGGCGACTCGGCGGGCTTCATGTCGCGGCCCAGGCGCGCGGCGATCTCGCATTCGAGACCGACCCTACGGAAACGTGAGTAGGGGATGGTCGCGCCCGACGCATGCACCGTGGGCGCGAAGATGCCGCCGGCACAGGGATGGTCGATCTCCATGTATTGCTGCATCACCGGCGTGGTGGCGCCGATCTTGTGACCGACGATTTCGCCATGGCCGGCACCCTTCAGGATCGCGTGGACCTCGTCCTGAACGAGATAGCCTTCGCGCAGATCGACGGGGCGGATGGCATCGGGCAATCGCGCCAGATGCTTACCCGCCCGTCTGGCGCTGGCCACCGCATCGGCGGCCGCGGCGATCCTGTCCTTCAATCCTAGCCCCATACCTCGCGCGCCGTTTCCACCACCAGGCGGAGCTTGGCGACCTCGTCGTCAATGGTGATCTTATTGCCGTGGACGGTCGATGAAAAGCCGCACTGCGGGCTCAGCGCGAGCTGGTCCAGGGGCACGAATTTGGCCGCCTGTTCGATGCGGCGCTTGAGCGAATCCTTGGTTTCCAAAGTGCCGACCTTGCTGGTCACCAGGCCCAGCACGACGATCTTGTCCTTGGGCACCAGGCGCAGCGGCTCGAAGCCGCCGGAGCGTTCGTCGTCGTATTCGAGGAAGAAGCCGTCGACACCAACCTCGTTGAACAGTACCTCGGCCACCGGCTCGTAGCCGCCCTCGGCCACCCAGGCGGATTGGAAATTGCCGCGGCACAGGTGCATGGTGATGGCCATGTCGGCGGGTCTGCCCGCGATGCAGGCGTTGATCAATCTGGCATAGGTATGGGCGAGCCGGTCGGGATCCTCGCCCAGGTTGGCCTTCACCTGTTCGCGCAGCTTCGGGTCGCACATATACGCGAAATTGGTCTCGTCGAGCTGGAGGTAGCGGCAGCCGGCGGCGGCGAGGTCCTTGACCTCCTCGTTATAAACGCGGCCCAGATCGGCGTAGAATCCGTCCATATCCGGATAGGCTTTCTCGTCGATGGCTTTGCGCCCGCCGCGGAAATGCATCATCGAGGGCGAGGGGATCGTCATTTTGGGCGTGGCCTTGGTCACGCTTTGCACGAACTTGAAGTGGTCGACGAAGATCGGCTTGGGATGGCCAAGCTTGCCGGCGACGCGAAAGCCCGGCGGCTCGTATTCCAGATCGCCCTGGTGGGTATGGAACTTGACCTTCACCTTGGGCGGGATTTCCTCGACATTGGCGAATGCGACCAGAAAATCGAGATGCCACCAGGTGCGGCGGAATTCGCCGTCGGTGATCGCCTTGAGGCCGATATCCTCCTGAAGCTTCACCGCTTCCCGAATGGATTCATCTTCCACCGCGCGAAGCTGGTCCGAGGTGATCGCCCCGGCCTTCCTGGCCTCGCGGGCATCGAGCAATTTTTGCGGGCGGAGAAGGCTCCCAACATGATCGGCACGAAATGGTGGACGGCTTCTCGGCGCCATGAGTTCACTCCCTAACAGTCATTTTTGCTGGCAATTGGATACAATTCCAATCAAGCAGCTTCACCCGATCGATGCAATAGGTCCGATTCAAATGGGAAGCCGCTAAGCCGGCGCCAGGGCCCGCGGCCGGCCGGCAACGCCCGATTGCGCCATCACTTCGGGAATGGCCGCATAGTTTTGTGGGGCCATGATGTGGGCGCCGCCGATGCCCGGTGTTTCCGCCAATTCCTGGAGCAACTCGATGCAGATCGCCCGGCCCTCGGCTTTGGGGTCGGCGGCGCCCTCGAGCCGTTCGACGATCGAATCGGGGATGCAGGTGCCCCACAGTTTCTCGCGCATCCATCGCGCCGAGCGCACCGACGGAATCGGCGCGATCCCGATCAGGATCGGCAATTTCGGCACGACTCCTAAGGCGCGGAGGCGGGCAGCGTAGCGGCGGATCCGCCCGATATCCATGCAGAATTGGGTTTGGACGAAATTGGCGCCCGACGCCGCCTTGGCTTTCAGGCCGCCGGCTTCCCATCCGTCGGGCGGGTCCACCGGCACGTCGGCGGCGCCCAGCATCAGATCGAACGGACCCTCGATCGCGGTCCCCGACGGCAATCTTCGCTCGGCCCGCATCCGGTCGATCATCGCGAGAAGGGCACGGCCGTCGAGATCGAACACACCCTTGGTCTCAGGCTGATCGCCGGATTTCGGGTCATCGCCGGTGAGAACGAGGACATTGCGGACGCCCAGGGCCAGCGCCCCCAACAGGTCGCTTTGCAGGGCCAACCGGTTGCGGTCGCGGCACACCATCTGCAGGATCGGCTCGATGCCAGCCTGAAGCAGCATGTGACAGGCAACGACGCTGGACAGATGGGCCCGGGCGCCGGCCCCATCGGTCACGTTGACGGCCGTGGCCAAACCCTTGAGTTCCCGGGTTCTTGCCACGAAGGCTTGGGCGTCGGTGGCGACCGGCGGCGTGACTTCGGTGGTCATGGTGAAAATGCCGGCGGTCAGCGCGCGGGAGAGGTTGCTGAGCGGCACCGGTGACGTGCCGCTCATCGCACGATCCCTTCCTCGGTGACAATCACGTCCATGGGCCGATCATGGGGCTGCGGGTGAATGGTCGCAAGCCGACCCAACGCGTAGCCGATTCCGATCGCGAGGGGCCGCGGTTCGAGCACCGCCAGGGTTCGGTCGAAATAACCGCCGCCATTGCCCAGCCGAAATAGGGAGGAATCGAAGCCCACGAGCGGCGCAAGAACGGCCGTGGGACTGACCGGCGCGCCATAGCTTGGGACCATGATACCGAGCACGCCCCGTTCCATGCGGGTATCCGGGGTCCAGGCGCGATAGGCGAGAGGCTGGTTCTTCGCGACCACCACGGGCAGGGCCGCGTTCCAGCCACGAGCCAGCAAGCCGATGACGGTGGGGCGCGGATCGAACTCGCCTTTGAAAGGCCAGTAAAAGCCGAGAACGCCGATGGAGATGGTGTCGAGGACCGAAACGAGTTTGGCGGCGATCGCCGCGTTCCATGCCAGCCGTTGTTCCGGCGCGATGGCGATGCGTCGCGCCAGCAGCTCCTCGCGCATCGCGCGTCGCCACGCCGCGATATCCTCCATCAGAAGAGGCCCGTGATCCGTCCGTCGTCGCCGACGCCGATATTCGTCGCCGCGGGAATCCGCGGCAGTCCCGGCATCGTCATCACGTCACCGCACAGGACCACGACGAACCCCGCCCCGGCCGACAGGCGAACCTCCCGGATCGGAAGGGTAAATCCGGTTGGGGCGCCCTTGAGATCGGGGTCAGCGGAAAAACTGTATTGGGTCTTGGCCATGCAGACCGGCAAATGACCGAAGCCGGCCTTTTCGAATTCGGCCAGTCGTTCAACGACGCGGCTCTCGGGCGCGATGTCGTCGGCGCGATAAATTTCGCGCGCGATCGTGCGGATCTTTTCAAGCAACGGCATCGCGTCCGGGTAGATCGGTCTGAACTTGGACGGCTTCTTGCCGATAGTCTCGAGCACCGCCGTGCCGAGGTCGATGGCGCCGGCGCCGCCGCGCGCCCAGTGTTCCGCGATCACCGCCTCGACGCCTACCTCGGCGCACAGCGCGATCAGCAGTTCGAGCTCCGCCTTGCTGTCTCCGCCGAAGCGATTGACCGATACGACCACCGGTACTCCAAATTTTGCGACATTGTCGGTGTGGCGGCGCAGATTGGCGAAGCCTGCGCGCAAGGCCGGAAGATTCTCGGTCGCCAGTGCGTCCTTTGCCACGCCGCCGTGCATCTTGAGCGCGCGAACGGTGGCGACGACGACGGCGCAGTCCGGCTTCAGCCCGGCTAGGCGGGATTTGATGTCGAAGAATTTTTCCGCGCCAAGATCGGCGCCGAAGCCGGCCTCGGTGACGACATAGTCGCCGAGTTTGAGCGCGGCACGCGTCGCGATCACCGAGTTGCAGCCATGGGCGATATTGGCGAAGGGGCCGCCATGGACGAGCGCCGGATTGTTTTCGAGAGTCTGCACCAGATTGGGTGCCAGCGCGTCCCTCAGCAGCGCCGCCATAGCTCCAGTGGCTTTGATATCCGCGGCGCGAACCCGATGACGATCGCGCGTCTCGCCGATCACGATGGCGCCCAGTCGGCGCTGCAGGTCCTGGAGGTCCGAGGCAAGACAGAACACGGCCATGATTTCGGAAGCCACGGTGATGTCGAAGCCGTCCTCGCGCGGAAATCCGTTGCTCGGTCCACCAAGGCCGATCGTGATCCGACGCAAGGCCCGGTCGTTCATGTCGAGCGCGCGCCGCCAGGCGATGCGGCGCGGATCGAGGGCCGGCTCGGTTCCCCAATAAATATGATTGTCGATCATCGCCGCGAGCAGATTGTTGGCGGCGCCGATGGCATGGAAATCGCCTGTGAAATGAAGGTTGATCTCCTCCATCGGGACAACCTGGGCGTAGCCCCCTCCGGCAGCACCGCCCTTCAAGCCGAAGGACGGTCCCAGACTGGGCTCGCGCAGACAGACGATCGCCCGTTTGCCCAATTGATTGAGGGCATCCCCGAGGCCGACCGTGGTCGTCGTTTTGCCCTCACCCGCCGGCGTCGGCGTGATCGCGGTGACGAGAACCAACTTGCCGTTCGGTCTGCCGGACAGCGAGGACAGATAGTCGAGGGACAGTTTGGCCTTATTGCGGCCATAGGGGACGAGATGGTCCGGGGCAATGCCCAGCCGATCTTTCGCCAGATCGAGAATTGGCCGCAAGCTGGCGGCTTGGGCGATCTCGAGATCGCTCAGGCGCTCCGCGTATTGGTCGCGATCCATCGGGTTCATGCGGCATCCATTAGAATCATATTTGCCGCCTTTTCCGCGATCATGATGGTGGGTGAATTCGTGTTGCCAGACGTAATGGTGGGCATAATGGACGCGTCGGCGATTCTTAATCCGGCGAGCCCGCGCAATCGCAGACGCTGGTCGACCACCGCCATCGTATCGTCCCCCATCTTGCAGGTACCGACCGGATGAAAAATTGTAGTGCCGATGTCGCCGGCGGCGCGAGCCAATTCGGAATCGCTCGATAGCTCGGCGCCAGGACGGAACTCCTCGGGCGCGTGGGAAGCGAATGCGCGGCTCTCGGTGACAATTCGACGGACCAGGCGGATCGCTTCGACCGCAACGCGGGTGTCGGCGGGGTCGGACAGGTAATTGGGTTAAATCGCGGGCGCCTCGAATGGATCGGCGCTCTTGAGGCGCACATGTCCGCGACTGCGCGGCCGCAGGTTGCAGGCGGTCGCGGTGAACGCGGAGAAAGGGTGCAGCGGCTCGCCGAATTTTTCAAGGCTGAGGGGCTGCACGTGGAATTGGATATTCGGCGTCGCCTGCTCCGGGCTCGACCGGGTGAAACCACCCAGCTGCGACGGCGCCATGGTCATCGGCCCCCGCCGCAGCAGCGCATATTCGAGCGCCATTGCCGCCTTACCGAATAAGCTGTTGGCGCGCGTATTGAGGGACGGCAATCCCTTCACCCGGAATATCAGCCGAAGCTGGAGATGATCTTGAAGATTTTCGCCTACGCCCGGCAACGCGTGAACCACGGCAATTCCCTTGGCGGCCAGAAATTCAGGATCGCCGATTCCCGACAGTTGGAGCAGATGGGGCGAGTTGACCGCGCCGGCGGCGAGAATCACCTCGCGCGCCACACGAACCGTCTCGATGCCGCCGTGCCGATGCAACTCCACGCCGGTCACGCGGCGGTCATCAATGAGCAACCGCGTCGCCTGTGCGCCGGTGCACACGATCAGGTTGGGCCGCGCGACAATCGGCTTCAGGAAGGCGCGGGCGGTCGACCAGCGCACGCCGCGGCGTTGATTGACCTTGAAATAGCCGACGCCGTTATTGTCGCCGCGATTGAAGTCCGTGGTTTTCGGTATCCCGAATTCGCTGGCGGCATCGCTGAATAGGTCAAGCACCTTCCACGTCAACCGCATCTCCTCGACGCGCCATTCGCCGCCTTTTCCATGCAAGGGATCTGGGGGGCCGGAATCGTCTTCGCTCTTGAGGAAATAGGGCAGAACATCGTCCCACCCCCAACCGGCATTGCCAAGCTGGCGCCAGTGATCGTAGTCGGCGGCTTGGCCTCTCATATAGATCATTCCATTGATCGACGAGCATCCGCCAAGAACCTTGCCGCGGGGATAGGACAGGGACCGGCCGTTCAGTCCAGGTACCGGTTCGGTCTTGAAACACCAGTCGGCACGCGGATTGCCCATGGCATAGAGATAACCGACGGGAATATGAAACCAGATCCAGTCATCTCTCTCTCCCGCTTCGATGAGCAAGACCGTATGGCGTCCCGAGGCCGTGAGCCGATTGGCCAGTACACAACCCGCCGTTCCAGCCCCCACGATTATATAGTCGACTCGTAAATCGGCAGATTGGTCGGTCGCCACAGTTGATGCCTTGGTATGACAATTGCCGCGCTGGTCGCGCACCCAATGGCCGGTTTATTCATGGCTCGGAGCAGCCGGAGTGAACATTATGGTTTCGTGATCAGCGGCTTGCGTCAAGGTTCTTGCTTGCCCTTGATTTTATTTCAGGAAAGGCCGGCTGAGCCGTAGGCTTCAAAGGTTAATTTTTCGCTAGTTACTAATAATTAGGGTTTAGTCGCATCGCGGAGTTGCGCTGCCCGCGAAGTTTGGTTATGATGCCCGCCAGTCTAAGTGTTTGCCGACATGTGGCATGCATCCCAACAGAAGTTTGGGCCATGCCGCAGGTAGTGGTTTGGCCGGGGTTATTTGAGTTACCTCGGTAGTGAGTAATAACCCGTGTCTCACAGCGCGGGCGGAAGACGCAGAAGCAGTTCTCTCCGGAGGGGTATACCATGTCGGTGATTCAGTTTCTTACCACGACCCAGATTCAGACGCAGCTGACGACGACCACGTTTGCTGCTCTTTCATCCACCGACATCCCAATGTTTTACGCGACCCAGGTGGCGGCATTTCTGCCGACCCAGGTTGCTCAGCTTAACACCACTCAGTTGTCGGAATTCAGCACCACGCAGCTGAAGGGCCTGACCAGCACCAATCTGGGCGGGCTTGATTCCGTCACCCAGCTACCAGGGTTGAGTTCGACCGATCTGTTGGCGCTGACAACGGCACAGCTATCGGGTCTGACCAGCACTGAAGTTGGCGCTCTCGATCCCAACACGCAGTTGACCGGGCTGACCTCGACGGATATCGGGTCTCTGTCGAACGCGCAGATTGGCGGCCTGGTGTCGACCGAGGTCGGCGCGCTCAGCGCGACGCAGTTGAAGGGCCTGACCAGCACGCAACTCGGCGTGCTCGACGCGGCGACGCAGATCGACGGGCTGACCTCGACTCAGGTCAGTTCGCTGACGGTTACGCAGCTGAAGGGCCTGACCAGCACGCAGCTCGGTGCGCTCGACGCGGCGACTCAGCTCAACGGGTTCAGCTCGACAGATATCGGCGCGCTGACGGTAACGCAGCTGACCGGCTTGGTGTCGACCGAGGTCGGCGCGTTGACGACGACGCAGATCGGCGGCCTGACCAGTTCGCAGCTGGGTTCGCTGGCGGCGGCGACGCAGATCAACGGACTGACTTCGACCGAGATCGGGGCACTGACGACGGCGCAGGTCAAGGGCCTGACCAGTTCGCAGATCGCGGTATTGGACCCGGCGACCCAGCTCAACGGGTTTAGCTCGGCGGATATCGGCGCGCTGACGGTAACGCAGCTGACCGGCCTGGTGTCGACCGAGGTCGGGGCCTTGACGACGACGCAGATCGGCGGCTTGACCAGCACGCAGCTGGGTTCGCTGGCGACAGCGACGCAGATCAATGGGCTGACCTCGACCGAGGTCGGGGCGCTGACGACGGTTCAGATCAAGGGCTTGACCAGCACGCAGCTTGGTTCGCTCGACGCGGCGACACAGGTCGATGGTCTGACCTCGACGGATATCGGGGCGCTGACGACGGCGCAGCTCAAGGGCCTGACCAGCACGCAGATCGCGGCGCTCGATCCGACCACGCAGCTGAGCGGATTCAGCTCGACGGATATCGGCGCGCTGTCGAACGCGCAGATTGGCGGCTTGGTCTCGACCGAAGTCGGCGCGCTCAGCGCGACGCAGTTGAAGGGCCTGACCAGCACGCAACTCGGCGTGCTCGACGCGGCGACGCAGATCGACGGGCTGACCTCGACTGAGGTCAGTTCGCTGACGGTTACGCAGCTGAAGGGCCTGACCAGCACGCAGCTCGGTGCGCTCGACGCGGCAACTCAGCTCAACGGGTTCAGCTCGACGGATATCGGCGCGCTGACGGTAACGCAGCTGACCGGCTTGGTGTCGACCGAGGTCGGCGCGTTGACGACGACGCAGATCGGCGGCTTGACCAGCACGCAGATCGGCTCGCTGGCGGCGGCGACGCAGATCGACGGATTGACTTCGACCGAGATCGGGGCGCTGACGACGGCGCAGGTCAAGGGCCTGACCAGTTCGCAGATCGCGGTATTGGATCCGGCGACCCAGCTCAACGGGTTTAGCTCGGCGGATATCGGCGCGCTGACGGTAACGCAGCTGACCGGCCTGGTGTCGACCGAGGTCGGGGCCTTGACGACGACGCAGATCGGCGGCTTGACCAGCACGCAGCTGGGTTCGACTGGCGACGGCGACGCAGATCAACGGGCTGACCTCGACCGAGGTCGGCGGCGCTGACGACGGTTCAGATCAAGGGCTTGACCAGCACGCAGCTTGGTTCGCTCGACGCGGCGACACAGGTCGATGGTCTGACCTCGACGGATATCGGGGCGCTGACGACGGCGCAGCTCAAGGGCCTGACCAGCACGCAGATCGCGGCGCTCGATCCGACCACGCAGCTGAGCGGGTTCAGCTCGACGGATATCGGCGCGCTGTCGAACGCGCAGATTGGCGGCTTGGTCTCGACCGAAGTCGGCGCGCTCAGCGCGACGCAGTTGAAGGGCCTGACCAGCACGCAACTCGGCGTGCTCGACGCGGCGACGCAGATCGACGGGCTGACCTCGACTTCAGGTCAGTTCGCTGACGGTTACGCAGCTGAAGGGCCTGACCAGCACGCAGCTCGGTGCGCTCGACGCGGCAACTCAGCTCAACGGGTTCAGCTCGACGGATATCGGCGCGCTGACGGTAACGCAGCTGACCGGCTTGGTGTCGACCGAGGTCGGCGCGTTGACGACGACGCAGATCGGCGGCCTGACCAGTTCGCAGCTGGGTTCGCTGGCGGCGGCGACGCAGATCGACGGACTGACTTCGACCGAGATCGGGGCGCTGACGACGGCGCAGGTCAAGGGCCTGACCAGTTCGCAGATCGCGGTATTGGACCCGGCGACCCAGCTCAACGGGTTTAGCTCGGCCGATATCGGCGTGCTGACGGTAACGCAGCTGACCGGCCTGGTGTCGACCGAGGTCGGGGCCTTGACGACGACGCAGATCGGCGGCTTGACCAGCACGCAGCTGGGCTCGCTGGCGACAGCGACGCAGATCAATGGGCTGACCTCGACCGAGGTCGGGGCGCTGACGACGGTTCAGATCAAGGGCTTGACCAGCACGCAGCTTGGTTCGCTCGACGCGGCGACACAGGTCGATGGGTCTGACCTCGACGGATATCGGTGCGCTGACGATGGCGCAGCTCAAGGGCCTGACCAGCACGCAGATCGCGGCGCTCGATCCGACCACGCAGCTGAGCGGGTTCAGCTCGACGGATATCGGCGCGCTGTCGAACGCGCAGATTGGCGGCTTGGTCTCGACCGAAGTCGGCGCGCTCAGCGCGACGCAGTTGAAGGGCCTGACCAGCACGCAACTCGGCGTGCTCGACGCGGCGACGCAGATCGATGGGCTGACCTCGAACTCAGGTCAGTTCGCTGACGGTTACGCAGCTGAAGGGCCTGACCAGCACGCAGCTCGGTGCGCTCGACGCGGCAACTCAGCTCAACGGGTTCAGCTCGACGGATATCGGCGCGCTGACGGTAACGCAGCTGACCGGCTTGGTGTCGACCGAGGTCGGCGCTGACGACGACGCAGATCGGCGGCCTGACCAGTTCGCAGCTGGGTTCGCTGGCGGCGGCGACGCAGATCGACGGACTAACTTCGACCGAGATCGGGCGCTGACGACGGCGCAGGTCAAGGGCCTGACCAGTTCGCAGATCGCGGTATTGGATCCGGCGACCCAGCTCAACGGGTCTACCTCGGCCGATATCGGCGTGCTGACGGTAACGCAGCTGACCGGCCTGGTGTCGACCGAGGTCGGGGCCTTGACGACGACGCAGATCGGCGGCTTCGACCAGCACGCAGATCGGCTCGCTGGCGACGGCGACGCAGATCAACGGGCTGACCTGGACCGAGGTCGGAGCATGACGACGGTTCAGATCAAGGGCTTAAACCAGCACGCAGCTCGGTTCGCTGGATGCGGCGACGCAGGTCGATGGGCTGACCTCGACGGATATCGGTGCGCTG
>CAWHLK010000028.1:0-74356 GCA_963829965.1 uncultured archaeon
GCCCTGATTACGCTGGTTAACCTGCGCGGCGTGCGCGAATCCGGGGTGGCGTTCTTCATACCCACCTACGTTTTCATTTTGGCCCTTCTGCGGAGTTTCGCTATCGGGATTTATAACCGTTTGACGACCGGAGGGCATCCGCTACCGGTCCTCGCTCCCCCTCCTTTGCATGCAGTGGCTGCGGTTGCTGCGCCCTGGGTCCTCATGCGCTCATTTGCAAGTGGATGCACCGCAATGACCGGGGTTGAAGCGGTGAGCAACGGGATTCAGGCGTTTAAGGAACCAAGGGTAAACCGCGCGCAGGCGACGCTGACCTCTATCGTCGTGATCCTTGCCATTCTGCTTTTGGGCATCGGCTATCTTTGCCGGACCTATCAGATCGGCGCGATGAACCCCGAAAGCAACAATTACAAGAGCGTGATCTCCCAGCTGGTGTTTGCCATCGTCGGACGCGGGCCGCTTTACTACATCACGCTGTTCAGCGTGATCGCGGTTCTTTGCTTATCCGCGAACACCGGCTTCGCGGATTTTCCCCGGCTGACCTATATGATCGCGGAAGACGAGTTCCTGCCTCACTTTTTCGCCACCAGGGGCCGCCGCCTTGTTTATTCGGTGGGGATCATCATCCTTGCCTTTTTCTGTGCAGCCCTATTGATCGGTTTCAAAGGAATCACCGACCGGCTTATTCCCCTTTACGCGATTGGCGCCTTTCTCGCCTTCACCTTGTCCCAGGCGGGCATGGTTGCCCACTGGCTGCATAACAAGGGCAAAAACTGGAAGCTGTCCCTTGCCGTTAACGGACTCGGGGCCGTCTGTACCGGATTTGCCCTGGCCATCATTCTCGCCGCCAAGTTCATGGAGGGCGCATGGATCGTTGTTCTTCTCATTCCGTTTTTTGTGTTTACTTTCGCTTCCATTCACCGGCACTATGCGTGGGTCGAAAAGAAGATCGAGCGCCTGAAACCGCTCGACAAGCTGAGGCCCAAACCACCCGTTGTTCTCCTCCCGGTCAAGGATTGGAACATCATCTCGGAATCGGCGGTGGTCTTCGCGCTTTCGATCTCAAGTGACATCCTTGCCGTTCACGTCACCGATGACGAAAATGCAGGTGAGGAGATGAAGCGGGTGTGGAAGGAGCGGGTCGAAGACCCGCTGGAGAAGGAAGGCAGCGCCAAGGTTCCGCTGGACGTTGTGCTGTCACCTTATCGTCGCATGACCAAGCCGATCTTGGACGAAGCAGAAAAGCTGAAGCGCAAGTATCCGGGGCGGACGATCGCCGTGATTGTTCCGGAACTCGTGGAATCCAAGTGGTTTCAATACCCCCTTCACAACCAGCACGCAAACCTTCTCAAGGCGGTTCTGTTGTTCTCCGGCGGCAAAGATGTTGTCGTGATCAACGTGCCGTGGTATCTCAAGCATTGCGATGACTAGTAGTCCTAGCGTATAATCCTTTATACAAACGTACAATTTTTGAGTCAAGCGGCCAAGCGGCGGACTTTGGATCCCGAAAAGACGAGGCATACGATCCTCGAAGCAGCCTTGGCTTTGTTCAGCGAACGAGGCTTCGGCGCCACTTCACTGGGCGATGTGGCGGCAGCAGCCAGGGTTCAAAAGAGCCTTGTTCAATACCACTTTGGGACCAAGGAGGGTCTTTGGCAGTCCTGTCTCGCCAATCGCGCCGCGCCGGTAATCGAAGAGCTTGACCGTTTTTTGAACGGTGAGGCGAACGACCTGGCATCGGTTGTCGAAGCCCGTTTCGTCCTTATGAGAGACCACCCCGAAGTGAGGAAGATGCTAGCGTGGGCGAACATCGAGACGGTTCCGGTTCCTAGTTTTATTAGCGAACGTAGGGATGGGCTTATCGCGATGATGAAGGCGAGGACCGGCAAGAAGAAGTCTCCGGTAATGATGGTTGCTCTGGCCGCAATGGACGGGTGGTTTGCTTTTGGTAGCCTCTACCGCAGAGGTTTGGAGGGCGGACGGGAAGAAATGGATGAGCAGATTCTCGAGTTCTTGAAGAAAATGGTGACCGAGCTATGAGAAAGGGACCTGTGATTGCGATATCCGTGCTGGGCGCGATTCTGGTTGGCGGCTATTTTGTGGATCGAGCACGAGCTGCTCAGCAAAGCGTGCTTTCCGGCTTCTTTGAAAGCCAGCCTACTTTGGCGTCTTCCCGGATTGGCGGGCGCGTCACCAAGATCCTGGTTAAAGAGGGCGACACGGTCAAGGCGGGCCAGCCTATTCTCAAGTTTGAGACCCTGAGTTACGCCGAATCAGTCCAGGCGCAACAAAAGGCGGCGCAAAGCGCTGCCGAAGAATACAAGGAAACTGAGCGGGGGCCGAGGCCGGAAGACATCGCGCGCCAGCGGGAAATCTACCGGGAGGCGGAGGCGGACTACGTAAAGCTTGTGAACGGCCCGTTGCCGGAAGAGATACGTCAGTCGAGAGCAAAGCTCAAAGAGGCCCAAGCTCAGTACATCAAGTCCCAGCGCGGGTCTCGGCCAGAGGAGATTGCCGCGGCGGACGCAACCGCTGCGGAGGCGCTTGCTCGGCTTCGTCAGTCTGAAAGAGGGCTCACCACGGAAGAGCGGGCAGAGCTCAAGGCGCGGTGGGATCAGGCGGTTGCTGCTGAGACCCTGGCAAAGAAAGACATGGACCGATCCCAGGTTCTCTATAACGAGGGCGCCATTTCCCGCCAGCAATATGACACTGAGGTTAGCACCTTCGAGCAGGCGCAGGGGCACACCAAAGATGCCTATCAAACCTATCTTCGCGCAGAAGAAGGCACGCCAAAAGAAGAACTGGACGAGGCCAAGCAAGCCTACGACCAGGCGAAGGCTCAGCGAGACTTGGTCCGCCAGGGCAACCGATGGGAGGATGTCCAAGCGGCAAAAGAAGAAATGGACGCAGATCAGCAGGCGCTCGATCTATTGTTGAGGGGCTCTCGGCAGGAAGACATCGACGCAGCCAAAGCGCATGCCGAATCTGAAAAGGCATCGCTGGACGAGTTGGAGGCAGGCAGCCGTTCGGAGGATATCGCGAAGGCGAAGGCCGGCGCCCAGCAGGCCGAAGCCCAAACCAAGAGCGTGCAGGCCAACCTGAAGGAACAGGTTTTATACGCTCCGTTTAATGGCAACGTGGACCGGGTTCTTGTTGCGGACGGCGATCTCATCGCTCCGAACCAATCAGTGATTCAACTCAGCAATCCGACGGACATTTGGCTCCGGGTCTATATCCCCGAAGACCAGCTTCACAAAGTGAAAATCGACGACGGTGTGGACCTCATGTTCGATGGAATCGACGGCCTCATTAAGGGACGCGTTGAGAGCATTGACCAATCCGGCCAGTTCACGCCCGCCAATTTGCAGTCCCCGGACGAGAGGGCCAAGCAGGTATTTGGGATCCGCATCCGACTTGCTCAGCCAGATGCCCGAGTCAAAGCCGGTATGTACGCGACGGTCAAAAGGATGGGTTCTTGGCCGTAGAGAACGCGATTGAAACGAAGGGCCTTACGAGGCGGTTCGGCGAGTTCACCGCGGTTGACCATGTAGATCTAGAGGTGCGTAAAGGTAGCATTTTTGGCTTTCTTGGCCCAAACGGCAGCGGTAAGACCACGCTGATCCGCATGCTGTGCGGCGTGCTGGAACCCAGTGATGGGGACGCCACGGTCAACGGGTTCGACGTCAAGAAGGATTCCGAACAGATCAAACGTTCCATCGGCTACATGAGCCAGGCGTTCAGCCTTTACCGCGACCTCTCGCCACGTGAGAACCTGGAGTTTTTCGGCGGCATTTATGGATTAAAGGGGCAACACCTGCAGGATCGAATCAAGGCAACAGTGGACTTGGTCGGTCTTGGCCCGTATATGGAGCAGCAAAGCGGGACTCTTTCCGGAGGTTGGAAGCAACGACTCGGATTGGCCGCCGCCCTGATTCACGAGCCCCCGCTGATCTTTCTGGATGAGCCGACAGCGGGCATTGACCCCGTCGCCCGGCGCGACCTTTGGGATCTGCTCTTCGACCTCGCCGGTGAAGGCAAAACCCTCTTCGTGACCACTCACTACATGGATGAGGCTGAGCGCTGCAGCCAAGTCGCCTACATCTATCTTTCGAAGCTGATGGTGAAGGGCACTCCTCACGATTTGAAACAGCTTGACGAGGTTTCGCCAAAAGGCACGCGCCGCGTGGCAATCTCAGCCGAAAACCCTCCAATGTCTTTACGCGCGGTGAAGACGATGCCCTTCGTTAAGGACGCGACCCTCGTTGAGGCGGAAATTCACTTGATGATCGACGAATCGACCACAAACGAACAAAATTGCGGAAGCTCTGACGAAAGCAAAGGTGGAGTTCCACGGTATCCGAGAGATCGAGCCGTCGCTTGAGGACGTGTTTGTGACGCTGACCCGTCACTTGGAGAAAGTTTGAACGGCCTCGCGAGCGTCATACGGAAGGAGTTCATGCATCTCCGCCGAGATGCGGCAACCATTCGAATCGCCATCGTTCTGCCCATACTTCAAATGATCATCTTTGGCTACGCGATCAATTTCGACGTGAGGCATATCCAGGCGGTGGTCGTGGATCAGGACCGCAGCCGAGAGAGCCGCCAATACCTGGACCAGATCAGGGCGACGGAATACATCGACACTATCGCCTATGTGCAAACGCCGAACGAGGCAGCCCAAATGCTGAAGAACGGGGGAGCAAGGGTGGGAATCACGATTCCCGATGGCTTTGCCCGCGTCATGGAGGCAGGGGGCAACCCACAAGTCGGCGTGATGATCGATGGCTCGGATGCCCAAGTGTCGGTGCGGGCACGGTTTGCGTTCATTTCTCCGCCGGCCGCGTTGCCTCCGGGCGCGCCAGACACCCGCATCAATGTGCTCTTCAACCCCGATAGCCGCACCGCGAACTTCATGATTCCCGGCCTCATCGTGATCATACTGCAGGTTGTAACGGTGGCCTTAACCGCGTTCAGCATCGTTCGCGAGAAGGAACAAGGCACGCTGGAGCAGCTCATGGTTACGCCGGTGGGACGCCTTGCGCTCATGATCGGCAAGCTCGTGCCCTACGCCTGCCTGGCATTTGCCGAACTCGCAGTGGTGGTTTTGGTCAGCAACCTTCTCTTTAACGTGACGTCAAACGGCAGCATTCTTACTCTGGCGGTGATGAGCATTCCGTTTATCTTCGCCTCGCTGGCTCTAGGGTTGCTGATCAGCACGGTAGCGCAGACCCAAGGGCAGGCGCTGCAGTATTCGCAGCTCATGCTCATGCCATCGATTTTGCTCTCCGGCTATGTTTCGCCCCGTGAAACAATGCCCGGTTGGCTTTACATCATTTCGAGCTTTATGCCGGCGACGCATTTTATGCAGATTTCGCGCGGCATTATCATTCGCGGCGCGGGGTTCTTCGATTTGCTGCCCCAGTTTTTCACACTTATTTTGATGGCGGTGCTGCTGGTGGCTCTGTCCACGGTTCGGTTTAGGAAGAATGTGGCGTAAACCTGCCTTTTCCGGACGGGCTGACGGTCGCCATTCTAAAGGGTGAATCCTTGAATGAGACGGATGGGGACTATCCGTGATAATTCCAACCGGAATGTCTCACGCGAGGAACGTGGTGAACGTGCTTTCAGGCGATTTTGTGATTGCACTTGGCGGATCGGCGGGGACTCTCTCAGAGTTATGCTTTTCCTGGATCCATTCGCGGGCCATCTTCACTCTTCGGGAGTGTGGAGGGTGGGCAGTGGATTTGGCCGTTGGCGGTGTCGACGCGCGCAGAACTTCCACGATTTCCGTTTGTGAATCGGTGGAGGAGTTGAGGGAGAAGGTTCGCGGGGTAGGTCGATTAAGAGGCAATCGCACTTCCCGGTTTAGTCTGCCACTGCTTCGACCACGGCTAAACTCTCGGCCGCAGGGGCGGCGACAAGAGCGGCGGCTTGCTCAGCCTTATGCTGGCGGTAGTGGCGGAAGAACTCCACGAATCCGGGAATTGCCGAGATCACGATCATGATGAAAAGGATAAGCGTGAAGTGCGTTTTGGCCCATGGCGCCTTGCTGACCGAGAAGCCGATGGTCACGCAGAGCGTGACCCATAGGGTCGCGGCGAGTACGCTGTACATGATGAACAGCCGGTAAGACATGCGGCCCATGCCGGCCACGAAGGGCGCGAAGGTCCGGAACATCGGCAGGAAGCGGGCAATGATCACCGTGCGCCCACCATATTTTTCAAAGAACTCGTGGGTTTTTTGAAGAGATTTGCGATTGAAAATCTTGGACTTCTCGTTGTGAAACAGCTTTCGCCCGAGCTTGCTGCCCAAGTAGTAGTTCACGTTGTCGCCGAGCAGCGCAGCGCAGATCAGGGTCGCACAAATAAGGCTCGGATTAATCTGGCCGGTGCTGGCCATGAGCCCGGTCGCAAACAAAAGCGAATCGCCAGGCAAAAATGGCGTGACGACCAAGCCGGTTTCGCAAAAGACGATTACAAACAGAATCCCGTAGGCCCAAGCGCCGTAGTGCTGGAGAAACCAGGAAAGATGGGCATCCGGATGCAGGATCAAGTTGAGCGCGGCCGGGTTGGAACGAATTTCAAGCGCTGCGGCGCCGAGGCCTGCGCAAAGCAGCAAGACAATACCGGTGATCCAAAGCTTTTTCATGGAGACGCACGAAAATTGCGCGAGCCTAATTCTATACCAAGCGCAACCCTCTTGGGTTGCGGGTTGTGATGAATGAAGCAAGAAGTATGCCTTTTAGGGAGTGAACTGTGGACCGTGAACCGTCAGCTGTTCGCAGTTCACAGCTCACGCACCTCGTCCACCCGAACCACCAATACTGTCGTGTTGTCACTTCCGCCGTTGGTGAGGGCGTGGCCAACCAGCTTCCAGACCGCTTCGGACGGAGGGTGATTCGCCAAGAGTTGGGAAATCACGTCGTCCGTGGTGTGGTTGATCAATCCGTCGGAGCAGAGCATATAAATGTCGCCCTGCTGAATCGCGTGAAGCTCAATGTCAGGCTGAACCTCGCCATCGGCGCCGATGGCGCGGGTTAGCATGTGCTTGCGCGGATGGTTTTCGGCTTCCTCGTAGGTGATCATGCCGGCGCGGACCATCTCCTCGACCCATGTGTGATCTACCGTCATCTGCAGTAACTCGCCTTGCCTGAGGCGGTAAATGCGCGAGTCACCCACTTGAACCGTAAAGCACTTGTCCTGAACCAGGGCGATGGCGCTGAGGGTTGTCCCCATTCCTCGCCGGGCGGGCACGGCTCTGGAGACATCGGTAACAAACCGGTTTGCCGCGGTTACTGCCGCTCGCAATGCCACATCAGGCTCTGCAGAAGGGTGATGAAGATAAACGTCGATAAACGTCTTGCAGGCCAATTCGCTGGCGATTTGCCCGGCGGCGTGCCCTCCCATTCCGTCGCACACGACGAAGACCAATCCCCTGGCCGCAAGAGTTGCCTCGTCTTCAGGCAAGAAATACTCAAACTTATCCTCGTTGTTTTCTCGAACGCGGCCCAGATCCGTCTTGCACGCAACCGTGATTTTCAGCAGGGTTTTGAGTTCGGTGGGAGCTATAAGCTGGCCAACTTCGTATTCGGCGGTAGTTTCTTCAGGCATCACTTATTCCTTGACCTCGACGTGGAAATGGAGGCTGCCAAGCCGGATCACGTCGTCCTTCGTCAACTTCATCTTTTGGTTCGGATTGACCTTGGCATCATTGAGCATGGTTCCGTTGGTGCTTCCCGTGTCGGTGAGGTATACGCCGTCATCGGCAACCTCGATTTCGCCATGCTTGCCGGAGACGTATGGATCCACGATTTGCACGTCGTTCTCGCTCTTTCGACCAAAGGCATTCACGCCTTTTTTGAGCGGATACTCCTTGCCCTCGCCAACCAAGGCGGCAGGCGCGGTTTCCATCCTGGGTGCGGCGGTCATTGCCGCGGTTTTGTTGCTTGCAATGATGTTGGTTGCCATCGCTTGCCCGGGGAGGCTCAGCGTGAGTTCCAAGCCCCCGAAGCCCACTTTATCTCCCTGGCTCAGTGTTTTTTTCTCGCCTTGCACCAGCTTTGTGCCGTTGAATGAGGTTCCGTTTGTGCTTCCGAGATCCTCCAACACGAAAGAACCGTTGTCGGAAACGATCTGGGCGTGTTTTCGGCTGACGCGGGGGTCATCAATCATGATGTCGCCTTCGCGGCCCACAAGGTTGATGCCGGGACGGACTGTGTGCTCGCGGCCAGTGGTCTCCACTAGGACCGGGAGTTGAATCGCGGGCGCGCCAAAGGCGTCGCCGGGAAGGGCGCGGTCAAAGATGAGGCCGCATTCCACGCAGAACATCACGCCCGCCGGGTTGAATGTTTTGCAAACCGGACATTGGGTGGGCTTGATGGTGATGGTTGCGTTCAGGGTGGGCGCGGTGCCCATCATCGTTTTGTTCGGATCCAGCGTTGGGGCTGCCCCAAGTTGTGTGCGATTCGGGTCGCCGCTGAGCATTTGAGTCTTGCCGAAGTCGTTCATGCCTTTTCTGTATTTACGAAAGAGTTTAGCCGTTCTCTTATTTCGTCTACCGAAAGTGACGGGATGGCCAGGGTCTTATCTCTTGAAGTGTTGCCGCGAATTATTGAAATCGTGGAAACGGGAACATTAAGCGCTTCAGCGATCAGCTTGCAAACGGCCTTATTGGCCTCGTCGTTGGCGGGTGGCGCATGCACCCACGCTTTTAGTTTATCGTCCGACCATGCCAGTTTTTGCGAGGAACTCTTGGGAGTGACGCGGACGGTGAGTTCGGCCATGGTTTTCCCGAACTTAGCCTGCCAACTCGCGCAGCTGAACAGCGTACTTGTCCTTCACTACCCTCCGTTTGACCTTCAGGGACGGCGTCAGTTCTCCGCTTTCGATTGAGAACTCAGCGTCGAGAATCCCGTGCCTTTTCACCTTTTCGTAATCGGCCAGGGTTTTGTTCACCTTGTCCACTTCTTGCTTGATGAGCTGTTTGACGGGCTCCAAATCAGCGATTTCCGAGTTCTTGCCAGTGAGTTTTAGCTCGGAACGCAAGCGGTCCCAATTGGGAAGAACCAGGCCGTAAACAAACTCGTTGCCATCGCCGAACAACACTGCCTCGCTGATGAACGGGCTTTCGCGAAGTTTGTTTTCTATCGCCTGCGGAGCGACGTTCTTACCGTTTGCGAGAACGAGGAGGTCCTTTTTGCGATCGGTGATTTTTAGACTGGCGCCGTCAAAGGCGCCGATATCGCCGGTGTGGAACCAGCCCTCCGCGTCGATTGCTTCCTCCGTTTCCTTGGGCAGATTGAAATAACCGATCATCCTGGCGGGGCCGCGCACCAGGATCTCGCCATCTTCAGCGATCTTCACTTCCACACCGGGGATAGGTTCGCCCACGGTGCCAGGGCGGTTTCTCTCGGGGTGGTTCAAGCTCGTAACGGCGGTGGTCTCGGTCAGCCCAAAACCTTGGATGATCAGGAGACCCAACGAGTCATAAAAATCGGAAACGTGCGGTGGTAATGCCGCGCCGCCAGAGACGAAAAATCGGATACTGCCGCCGGTTCGCTCTCTTATCTTCTTCCCCACAATACTGTTGAGCACGCCGGCCAACGGGGCGAACTCGCCGTGCGCTTTCTTGGTTCCCTGACTCAGCGTGAGTTTGAAAAGCTTTTGCTGGAGGGGGGAACCCTTGGCTGCGGCGTCGATGATGCGGTCCATCGTCGCTTCGAGGAACCGGGGGACGCACGCCATGATCGTTGGCTTGACCTCGATCATCTCGGTGGCCAAGCTCTTGAGGCTTCGGGACATCGCCACGGTTGCCCCAATCGAAATGACGAGCGTGTCCGCGAACCGCTCGTACACGTGAGACATGGGCAGAAAGCTGAGGAAGGTGTCTTTCTCGGTGATAGGGTATGTGGCCCGGATGGCATCGCAAAGAAAAGTGAAACAGCGGTGGCTGAGCATGGCCCCTTTTGGCAAGCCGGTGGTGCCGCTGGTGTAGATGATCGTCGCGACCTCGTCGGGGTTGGCCATGTCGATTTCCCGGTTAAATTCCTCTTCCGAGATCTGGCTTTTAGTGGCGAGATCGGCGATGCTGCCTTCTTGGTCCTTGAGGAGAACGACCTTGATGTTCTCTAGCCCCTTCATTTTCTCGGCCTGCTCGGGCGAGCCTGCGACCGCGATTTGCGCGCCGCAATCCTTGGCGATGTATTGGCTCTGATCAGGCGGCAGGGTGGGATAGATGGGGACCAGAATGATGCCGAGCGTGCGGCTCGCCCAGTCCAAGAAAGCCCACTCCTTGCAGTTTTCGCTTTGGATCACGAATCTATCGCCGCGTTCTAAACCGAGAGCCTTGAGTGCAGCCGCATATGTTTTAACGGCTTGCCAAAGGGCCGAGTAGGTGACCGGTTTGAAGCCTTTGTCGTGATAGAGGATCGCGGGCTTATCGCCCCATTTCTGGCAGCTCTCGCGCAACACTGCGCCTAGGGTCATTGCGGTGACAGGTGACGGGTTACGAGTGACGGGCATTATCGATTGGGCGAAGGACCGAAGTTAATAGGATTGATGATAACCGTTTCGTGATACGAATAGCGCTATTGCCGGGCTTCGGCATCTAGGTCCTTTGGAACGCCTTCGGCGAAATCTGACCTTAGGCCCCTTTGGGCCTACCGAACGGCAGCGCATTGCGGCTCCCCGAGGTGACTGGAGCTCTCAGCAGTGGCGTTGGCGGCATAGGCGCGCCAAAATGGTTACTTCGAGACCTTTACGGCTCCGCAAACGTTTTCCGAGCTCAAAATGATGGCTCTGGCCCGATCCAAGTCGTCGGGGGCAACCGATACGTGCTCTTGAAAATGGGCATACATAGCAGTAAATCTGACATCTTGACGATTGAGTTCGTCAAACACATGGTCTTCGCACGGCGGTAATGCCCTAAAGGAACCTGCCCAAACAAAACGCGGAACAAAGATGAAATGATGCGCCCCATAGAGCGCAACGCCGATTCCACAAATCAACGCATAAATTGCGAGGATACGAAAGGGGCCCTTCCTACTTCGCTAACTCTTAGCCGGTTCCCAACCTATCGAAACCGCCCGGATAGTAGTCGAACATCACCTTCGCCGGCCCCTGAGGGGCTGCATTTAGGAACTTGATGAACGCTCCCGTTGGCCCGGTTTCCCATTTGCCTTCGGGCAAAGTGTTATAGATTTGGAAAACGCTGCGCGTGGTGTACTTTAAAGCCACATTGAGCTGCCCTACCGGGCCGCTCCATGTGCCAGCACCGGTGGTGGAGTAGGCGAAAACTTTAAGAGCGCCGTCCAGGCCGCCGTGGCCGAGAGGGGTGACCACATGAACTCGCAGGGAGTGCGCGCCGTGGCCGATGAAATTCATCTGGAGGGTGTAGGCGTCGGAATACGAGCCGTCGACCACGCCGCTTGCTTTTTTATGAGGATCGTCGGTCGGCACGTGGGTCGCTGGAATCCTGGTGAGGTTGACAGTCGCGTTGTCCAGGGTCGCGGAGACCTGAACCTGGTCTTGCATTCCCCAGCCGATATCCTCGCCGTCCACCGGGATTTTGACGGTAATAGAGGCCGACTTATCCGAGGTGTTCTTCATGTACGACAGGGAGTCGGTAATCGCGGTTGTCTTGGTGAACGAAGTTGACGCGTTATGGGTAACAAGGCTCACCGAAGAACCGGAGGAACTTGGCACACCCGTGTAAATCACGGATACTCCGCCGCTCTGAAGGGCCAGTGCGAGAATCGGTAGGATCATACGCCTAATATACAACAAGCCGCAAGTGCGATTTTGGCGACGACCGTGTGAACTGCGCTCAACGGGGGCGCCGCCGAGAGAGTTGTGCTAGCCTCGCTCCACTTCGTTTCGCTCGGCGAGCACTCCTTTCTGTTGTTGAGTCACAACTCTTCATTTTTTTATCCTTCGATATCTCCCAGCACCACCCCTTGAGCGGTGCTTTCCGTAAGGTTGCTTCGTAAAGTCCAACCGGAGATAAACGAAATGACGATCATGGACATGAACCTTCAGCCGGACGTAGCCGACAAGGCGCGCCAACTTGAGATGTTAGCGGCGAACGTGGTGTTTACCAGCGGACGTAGAACGGTGGAGCAGCAGGCGAGTGCCATGGCCCAAAACGAAACGGAGAGCCCCGGATACGTGCAGGCCACATACGCAGAGTCCGACGCGAAGGAAGCAATTCTTGCATGGCTGGCTGCCAATCCCGGCTCGGACCTGCCAACCATGACCCAGGGCTTCACGGATGTGCTTAACGGCCTTACTCCGGACCAGCAGCTTAAGATCTCGCGCCACCTTACGGGGCGGGCGTTTGATATTCAGCCCAATTCCGCCACGGAAGACCAGGTGAACTCGCTACAGCCACAGCTGTTTCTTACCAGCGAAGGTGGACTGTCACGCTGGCATGTTCAGTTTTAATGGATTCGAGCGGGCTCCTTAACGTACAACAGGATTAGCATGCGCTTTGATCGATTCGGCCAATCAAGTCTTCGAAGGCCGACGAGGACCGCTATTACGAGTTGCTTCGGCTGAAGACTCCTGAGGAAAAGCTACAGCTTGTGGTGGCTCACATGCGGCTCCGTAGGCATCTGAAAGAGATCGGCGATAAGCTGCGAAAGGAATTCGGTTGATTGAGCTTGACAGGGGCATCACCCCCGTTTGATTGGGCGCTCGTCCGTCGTTGGTGGGAGGCCTTCGGCCTGACAGAACTTCTTATTCAACTCGAGCTTCCATAGGCAGCTTTCAAAATAACCAAACCCCAAAAACCGATTTCCCCTTTCGTGCCGTCCTTAAACCCATACTGATGCCATGACCCAGGACAAGGCGCTGCTCGTCCTCATCAGCATTCTGCTTATTCTTGCCAACGCGTTTTTTGTGGCGGCGGAATATGCCCTTGTCGGCGCACGAAGAAGCCGTATCCAGGCGATCGCAAGGCAACGCAAGCGCAACGCGAAGCTGGTTCTGGCCGTGCTGGGCGACGTTTCGCCCTATGTTGCGGGAACCCAAATAGGCATCACCATGGTCGGCATTGCGGTGGGATCGATCACCGAGCCGTTCGTGAGAACCTGGCTGATGGCGATCTTCGGAAACGGCGTGCCGAGACCTCTCAGCTACGTGGTTTCCTACCTCCTGATCACTTATTTGCTCGTAGTGGTTGGTGAGTTATTCCCCAAATACCTGACACTTCGCATGCCCGAGCGGGTCGCTTGGTACACGATCGGACCTCTTGCCGTTATCACGAAGATGCTCATGCCGCTAGCGTGGCTGGCGCAAACTTCGGCCACCTTGCTGCTGCGGCCCTTTGGCATTCGCGCAGAGCAACGGCGCTCTGAGGCTTTGGATAAGGATGAACTCTTGCTCCTGATTCGGGCGGGATCCAACGAGGGACTACTTGAGAAGGTTCAAGCGGACCTGCTTGCCCGGACCCTTCGCTTGGAGGACCTGGACGCCAAGGACATGATGGTGCACCGGCTGGACATGAAAACTTTGGACGTGGACACGCCGAAAGAACGGCTGTTTTCCAAGCTGGCCGATATTCCCCACTCGCGCATCCCGGTTTGGGAGGAAGACCTTGACCACCTCTTAGGAATCATCTACGTGCACGACATCATCAAGACTTGGAACCGGCGGGATTTCAATCTGCGGTCCCTTATCCGGCCGGCCTTGGCCGTGCCTGAGAATCTCACTGCCGATAAGGTGCTCACGACCATGCGCACCTCTAAAACTCAGATCGTGATCGTAATGGACGAATACGGCGGCACCAGCGGGCTAATCACGCTGGAAGACGTGGTGGAAGAGGTTTTTGGCGAACTGGAAGATCAGCTGGAAACCGATCGGCCGCAGATCGAGTTCCTTGAAAACGGCCGAATCTCCGCTCGGGCGGAGGTGCGCTTCGACGAGCTATGTTCCAGCCTTGGGCATGAAGTAAACGAGGACGTGTCTACCGACACTTTGGCAACCATGTTCCAGAACGCGCTCGATCGCGTACCCCGCCTTGGAGACTCCATCGAGACCGAATTGGGCACCCTGTACGTGGAGAACATGGCCCGTCGTCGCATTACTCGGGTATCACTTAAGCCCAAGCAAGAGAAGCCAAAACATCCATGAGAACTTCTGGCCCTGCCTAGCAAATTGGGTGCGCAAACCCGAATCGCCGCCCCATGTCCAGACACTCCGTAAGGTCGCGAACGCCCCCGGACGCGGTTGCGTCTTGCAGGCAGGACGCGGCTGCGCAAACGCCGTATTCCAGGCACTTTTCAATTTCGTATTCCGCGTGCCAGCCGTAGAGCACCCCAGCGGCAAAGGCGTCCCCTGCGCCCACCATCCCTTTGATCATTTCGCCGGGAAGCTCTATTCTTCCGATAAGGGAATCTCCCGATGGCCCGCAAGCATAAGCGCCATCTTCATAGTGGATGACGACCCATTTTCGAACGCCGACATTAAGCAGCTTCGTTGCCGCTTCGCGGAGGGTAGCGGCAGTGGGCGAGGCCAAGGGGACGCCGGTGCAGCGTTCCGCTTCGAACTCGTTCATGAAGCAGATGTCCACATGGGGCAACGTGGGCAGGACCACTGCGCGAAAGTTCGAGCTGCTCTCGCTCACCACATCCACGCTCGTGCTCACGCCCGCCTCAAGAGCGCGGCGAAGGACATGGCCGGCGACGGTGCCATCGGCGTGGGGTTGGTCCAGGCGATCCAACAGAAGCAAGTAGCCCAGATGAAAATGCTTGAAGGACGTTTCGGAGAAGTCGAAATACTCCTCCTCGAGGAGTGCATTGGCGCCTCGGCAGTGGAAGAACGTGCGGCGTCCTGTGCCTTGGACGGTCATTACATCGGTGTAGGATGTCGGCGCTTCTGAAGTCTTGCGGATCCGGCTGGTTTCGATGCGGCTGCCGCGGCACTGCTCAAGGATATACTCCCCTTGTGGATCGTCACCGACCAAGCCAATGCCGGCTAGCGGGTGGGGGAAGCCAAGTTGCACAAGATCCGTCAGCACATTGAAGGCTGCGCCGCCGTTCGAAACGGATTCCGAGCGAATGGTCGTCAAGGCGTCCTGGGGCGGATACTCATCGATCATCTTTACGCGGTCCAGGATCCAGTTTCCGCCCGCGATGATTCCTTCTCTCATGTCACAGGTTGGCGACGTTGCCAAGATTTGCCGATTCCAATGCGGCCGCAAAAACCCGGTGGGATGTCAGAGCTTCTTCCACAGTGACGCAACCAAACTTGCCTCCCAGTTTGCCGGAGCGTTCGGCAAGAAAGGCGGCCCACATTTGCAGGAAGGAATCTGGGAAGCCGAATTCAAAAATGCCGCCGGTTACGGTTTTGAAAACCGATTGATAGCCCAAATCCACTCGCTGCCAGGCTTGTTGCTTCCCCGGCTCAAAAACCCAGAGCGTTTTTGTGTCCTTGGTGCTGTATTTCACTCCACCTTCGGTCCCAAGAACTTCGATGAACCACGTGTTGGTTTCGCCGGGCGCCAGGCGTTTCATCTCCAGGCGCATGGGTACATCGTCGCCGACGGTGCAGGATAGGGTTGCGTTGTCCCAAGTGTCGC
Organism: uncultured archaeon; assembly: GCA_963829965.1. GTDB lineage: Bacteria > Armatimonadota > Fimbriimonadia > Fimbriimonadales > Fimbriimonadaceae > DASXZH01. Next base: position 15,577 of record CAWHLK010000028.1, read on the forward strand.
AAGGAGTGGTCCCTCCCTTGCCGTCTGGGCGCTCCGGATAACCTTTTTGAAGGTGGGCGTAAACCGTGCGCGGAACCCAGCCAAGGCGCAGTGGAATGTGGAGAACATGCATGCCGAGATCGCCCATAACGCCGATTTCGCCACAGGTTTTAGATTGGCGTTTCCAGTTCGCAGCCTTGGTGGCATCGAGATCGCTGGAGTGAAGAAATCCGGCCCGGACCTCCAACAGCCGGCCGAGCTTTGCGCTTTGGACGTACTCCCAAACGCGTAGGGCGCCGGGGAAGTATGGGAATTCCGAGCTGCAACGCACGAAACGGCCGGTTTCCTCCTCAACCTTCGCGATGGCATGGCCCGCCTTGAGATCGATGCCGAAGGGCTTCTCGGCAAAGAGGTCTTTGCCCGCTTCTAGGCAAGCGATATAAATCTTCTCATGGAGGTGGTGAGGGACGGCAACGTACACTACGTCCACCTCTTTTAGCTTGAGCAGGTCATGGTAGTCGCTTACAAAATGTTGAACCGAAGGAACGCGTCTGAACCACTCGCGCGCGGCCTCCGAAGTGTCGCAAACCGCGACCAGCTCCGGCGCGGCCGGATGCTCGTCCAATGCGATCCACCGTGAAATAGCAACGGCCACTTCTTTGCCCATGAGGCCACCGCCGATAATTCCGATTCCGACTTTCTCGCCCATTTCAGGAACCTAAACCGAACTTGGCCATCGCTTCTTTCGCCGTGATGCGCTCATGGACGAGCGCCATCAGCGCGCGGGTCATCGCAGGAGGGTTGGCGTGCTGAATGATGTTCCGGCCATAGACGATGCCGTTCACCCCTTGGCGCATCAGCTCTTCCGTACGCTCGAGCACTGCCTGGTCGGAGGCTTTGCCTCCTCCACGCACGAGCACAGGCACCTTGGCGATTTCCACCACGCGGTGGTATTCGGCGGGGTTGTCGCACGGGTCGGCCTTGATGATGTCCGCCCCCAGTTCCACCGCCTGACGGACAAGAGGCAGGATCTTGTTGATGTCGCCGTCCACCATATAGCCGCCTGCGTCTTTATTCGGCTGAAAAACCAACGGTTCGACCATCAGCGGGATCGCATATTTTTCGCTCAGGACCTTCAGCTTCATCACGTTCTGGATGCACTGATCGGTGACTTCCGGCTCGCCAGGGATTTGGAAGATGTTGGCCACTACGCATGCCGCGTCTAGCCGCACGGCTTGGTCGGCGGCGTCCTCGATCATTCTGGAGAAGAGCGTTTTCGGCAGGGACTTCCCGTAAACGTTGGCTACGTCTGTTCTCAAAACAAGCGCAGGCTTGTTCTTGCCGGGAATTTGCTGGAGCCATTTGGCTTGGCCGATTGTGAGCTGGATGGCGTCTGGGGCCGCTTCAACCAGAGTGTTTACTGCCTTTTCGATGTCTTCTATGCCCTGAAGAAATGCGGGCTCGTTGAAGAATCCGTGGTCGATTGCCACGTCCAAACAGTTCCCGGACGCGGCGTTGAAGAGTCGGTTAAGGCGGTAGGTTTTCATCCGAACGATGGGAAGCATACTTGTTCAGGGGTGCCAGGGGAGTGGACGCCGCAACGCACGAGTTGTGTGGAGCGGAGGCCTCAAGCGTCGTCACGCAGCTGGAGAACAAAGTGCGATCAGGCTCGCGCACTCCAAATTCGGAAAGGCGCTATCATCGATCAGGGCGTTTTTCACGCTTCAAATACGCGTAGGCATTGTGCGCGTGGATGGACTCGTAATTCTCCACCTCGATCTCGTAAGACAGAATTCGCTCCTCGGAGTCAAACGCCAATGCCACTTCGCGAACCATGTCCTCCACGAACCGTGGGTTGTCGTAAGCGTGTTCAGTCACGTACTTCTCGTCGGGACGTTTTAGAAGCGGGTACAAGGAACAAGAGGCGCTTGATTCGATCATTTCGATCAGTTCCTCCAGCCATAGATGGTCTTTGAAGCGAACCCGCGCAGTTACAAGTCCGCGCTGATTGTGGGCCCCACGGTCGCTGATCTCCTTGCTGCAAGGGCACAGGGTGGTCACCAAAACTTTGACCACCATCTCGAAATCCTCCTTATGGTTAGAGCTCGCGTTAAACCCGCAGGAGTATTCCATCATGCTGGTCTTGCCGGTGACAGGCGCTGCCTTTTCCATGAAGAAGGGGAAATAGACCTCTACATGGGCGGTTTCCGCCTTGAGCTTTTCCTTCAATCCTTTCAGGATTTTGGGCAGGGCGTGGACGCTGATTTCGGAACGATGCTCCGCCAACACCTCGATGAACCGGCTCATGTGGGTGCCCTTGAAATCGTGGGGTAGGTCTACCGTCAAGGTGAACTTGCCGATGGTGTGCTGGTACTCGGTGGAGCGGTCCAGAACCTTGATGGGATAGGTTACACCGCGCACGCCCACCTTATCAATGGCGATGTTTCGCGTGTCCTTGGTGCTTTGAATGTCGACGAGGCCCGGATCTTCCGTCATCCCGTAAGGTCCTACGGGGCGAGTTGCAAAGATGTTCTTTGTAGGGCTCTACTCTGCGACTATCGAGAACGAATCCAGGGACTTGCGCCGACTGCGGGCTGCCAGTTCCCGCAACATCTCACCTTCGCTGTTCACGAATTCCAAGAGGCGCGGAGGCATCCCAAGCGATGCGACGGCAGGTAAGCTTTCAGATAGAACGGCCGCGGTTTCCCATCCGCCGTCCGCGAGTTCGGAAGAGTCCATTGAAGTTTCAGAGAGCACCGTCCAGCCGGCATCTCTCACGACTTGAACCAGCACAGAACGTGAAAAGGGGCTTCTCACGTTCGAGCTGCTTTCCGGCCGGAAAGCCTCCACCTGGCCCTGAATCAAAATGGCGAGCAAGTGCGCCATCTGTTCGGGTGACCGGGGCTCTAGATCCCATTCCGAAATGCATAGCCTCCGGCCCCACCGACGCGCCCTAAGCAGAGTCTCGCGAAGCAGAGACAAACTGCAGAAATACCACGAGCAGTGGGCTAAAACAACAAAATCAAAAGTGTTTTCTGCGAACGAAAGACCGAGGGGATCACAACTTAAGCGGAACTCGATGCGCTGTCCCAGCGGGCCGTTCTTAAGGTGTTTCGTGGAATCTCCCAAGTTAATTGGCGATCCATAATCGGGCTCCGCCGGATCCACTGCGGTCACATGGCCGTCTGCGTGTACCGCATGAGCCAGCACCGCAGTCGTGTCGCCTTGGCCGCAGCCGATTTCGAGAACCTTGGCGCCTGCCGAAATTCCCCAGCTCTCGGCCAGTTTTATGCGAAACCTGGTTTGAACGATTTGCTCGATCGGGTTTGCTTGGCTGGCGGCCATGAGGCCGGCAATTTCTTCGGCGAGATTCACGCTAAGAGTATGCAGCGGCACTACCCGGTGATTATTGGGTAGTTGAGCGAAGTGGGTGCGAACGGTTCCTCAGGAAGCCGATAAGTTGAATGCGATACTCTTTTGAAGGTGCCAGCAAATAAGGTTGCCGGCATGGGTCAATAGTTTTAATCGCGCCAACTGGGAGCAGCAGATTGGTGCGCAATGGGGAGCGAACGCATAGGCTGAGAACGCGCCGTGGCAGCGCCATGATCATGGTGATGCTCATGGTGCTGGCAACCGCAGCCGTTGTAGTTACCGCTGCAGCGTTCGGTAACAGCTCTTTGCTTCAAGAAACCCGTTACCAAGACCTAAAGACCGCACAAGCCACTTGGGATGCCTTTGTCTCAGAAATGGACGCCCAGGAAGCGGCAGGCACATTGAGCCTTCCCTCCAACCAGGGATTTAAGCTAAACAGCACGTACGGCGTAATCTCTGTCACTGACAATTCCGCGAACCTGGCCAACAGCATCCTGATCACCGGCACGCTGACCACGCCTGACGGCCGAACCTATCCGGAGTCCAGCATTATCTCCAAAGTGCCCAATAACACGCCTTTTGACTACGCGATCTTTGTGAACGGCTCCTTTAGCAACGGCGCCTATACGATCAATACCGGTTCGAGCGGCTCAAACGGCGACATCTTTTCCAACGGGGCCATTGCTCTCAGCGGGTCTGGGAGCGCTTCCAGTAACGTTATCAACGGAAACATCTCGGCTGCGGGTGCGATCTCAACCAACAACATCACGGAAACCGGGACTACCGCGTCGGGCGCGACGTCCATAACATTTCCTTCTGTTACGTCCGCTGAGTATTCGGCGGTGGAGACTACAACCACCTCGAACAACAACATCACTGGCGTTACGTTTTCGAACCCTTCATTGGAGACTCCCTATCCGGTTCTCTACTGCAGCAACGGTGGCGTCACGATTAGCGGCACGGTATCCGGCATAGGGACGGTTTATTTTAATGGAAGCGTGAGCGTCAACGGAAATATGAGCTACGCGAACTCCAGCTCCTGCGCGGTGTTTATCGTAAACGGGAGCTTAACCACGAACGGCTCAACCCTCGTTGGTTACTGGTTCGTGACGGGCTCTTATAACGATAACGGCTCCGGGCTTAGCCTTGCGCGAGGGGGAATGGCGGTGGGCAGCTACTCAGCTTCGTCGAGCACGAACGTGACCCTCGACCCCACTGTCAAGAACTCACCGACCACCGGCAACATGCTGCATCTGCCGGGCTATACGTGGTGATTAAGTGACGCGAAACGCGTGACGCGTGACCCGTCCCGAGCGCCTTCTGCTTTAAGGTGTCTACTAGGAAGTCCCCAACCTGAAAATTACATCAGCTTAACCACGCAAAAATCCGTCGAAAGCCCGTTGGGTTCGGATGAAGCGTTGCCGATTATGTAACTTGGACCTGAAATTCAGAACGCAAATAAGCCGAGCTACTCGGAGGAATACTGCATGCCGATTTTTGCATACACCGCCATCGACCCGAACGGAAGAACCGTAAACGCCACTATGGAGGCTGATACCGAGCAGCTCGTACTGGCGAAGCTTCGCGACCAGTCGATGCACTGCACGGATATCCGTGCAGTTAACAAGAAGGCCGGTCTTAAGACCAGCTTTGGGAAGAAGAAAGTCAAACCGAAGGCGATCGTGGTTTTTTCGCGACAATTCGCGACGATGATCGACGCCGGAATTCCCATTCTTCGCTGCTTGGACATTCTCACGAACCAAACTAAAGATCCGGCGCTTAGACCGGCTCTCGAGCAGATCACCAACGACGTTAAAGGCGGTCTCACCCTTAACGAAGCGCTCGCCAAGCACCCAGACATTTTTAGCAAGCTCTATGTAAACATGATCCGCGCGGCCGAAGTGGGCGGCATTCTGGATCAGATACTCGACCGCCTTGCATGCTTCCTCGAATATGAATCCGAGGTTCGGTCGAAGATCAAAGGCGCGATGATGTATCCGATCCTCGTGCTTATCTTCTCGATGATCATGCTGTTCGCGATCTTCACCTTCGTTTTGCCGAAGTTCAAAGAGATCTTTGCGGGCATGAACATCAAACTGCCGGTGGTAACCAAAACGTTGTTTGCGATCGGCGACTTCTGCCAGTCAAGCTGGTGGATGATCCTGATAGCGATTGCGGTCGGATTCGTTGCATTCAAGCAATGGGTCAAGACGCCAAAAGGCCGCTATCAAGTGGACTATTTAAAGCTCAAGTTCCCGATCGCCGGCGAGATCACGCTCAAGATGAGCATTGCTCGCTTTACGCGAACATTTGGAACCCTAATCAACAGTGGCGTACCGATGATGCGAAGCCTCGAAATCGTAGGCGAGACCTTGAACAACAAGGTGCTTGCCGACGCCATTGACAACACGCGAAACAGCATTCGTGAGGGACAAAGACTCTCGGAGCCTCTCGCAAAGTCGGGATTGTTCCCGAACATGGTGACCTGCATGATCGACGTCGGCGAGGAATCTGGCCGGCTTTCGGACATGCTCGTAAAAGTCGGCGACTTTTACGACCAGGAAGTGGATGCGACCGTTAAGGGTCTCACATCGATGATTGAGCCAATCCTCATCATCTTTATGGGATGCGTTGTTGGCTTCATTGCCATTTCGGTCATGGTCCCCATGTTCAAACTCGTTTCAAGTATTCACTAAAAATGTGCCGCCGGCGAGCGGCGCTATAGGGGAGATACGGGAGAGTAGGGTCGGGTTGGCCCAGCTCTCCCGACAAAAGCCGGTAAAGGATTACCGGCAAGGGCAAGGTCAACGGAGTGATTAATGTCGGAATCAAATGAGTGGTATCAGGACCCGGAGTCTCTCGTGCTTCGGTACCTGGAGAATCCGCGAGAGGATCTGAAGGACCTCATCATCATGCAATATGCGCCCATGGTGGAGCGTATTGCGAGAAGATTTGCCGGTCTTGAGCCGATCGAAGATCTCGTTCAGGTTGGGTTTGTGGGCCTTCTGAATGCGCTCACCAAGTTCGATCGGGACGCTGGCGTTCGGTTCAACACCTATTCCACCTACCTGGTGGCAGGCGAAATCAAACACTATCTGCGCGACCGCACGCAAACAATTTCGGCACCCTGCGTGGCTGCAGGAGCTGCGTCACCGCGTGATCCGGGCACAGAACGTTCTACAACAGGAGCTGGCCCGTGTTCCAACCGAACGGGAAATTGCCGAAAGCCTCGGATTGAGCGAATCCGCGGTCCGCGAGGTCTATCAGACCCAGGAGATGATCAAAGTCGCGTCTTTGGACTCCGCCGGCCAGAACGAGGACGACGGTGATACAGAAGTCGAAAAGCTCGATGCCGCCGCGTTCTGTCCCGAGCAGGTGAGCATGGAAGACCGTCTGGTCCTTGAGCATGCCATGCGGCAACTCCGCGACCTCGAGCGAGAAGTCCTCGTGCTCTTTCACTTCGAGAGCATGAACCAGACCGAGATCGCCGGAAAGCTCAACATCTCGTGCAACTACGTTTCACACATTCTCCGGCAGTCCTTGGCGAAGCTGCGCAAGATCCTTGTCAGCGAGGGCGAGAAGGATCGAGTGCTCCGCCGTCAAGCGGCTGAAATCGACTACGACGTGATCGAGCCCATCACCGGCGCGTATACCGAGGCCTTTTTCAAGACTCGGCTTGAGGAAGAAGTCCACCGAGCGTCATCGCAGGATGGCGAGCTTGGCGTCGTGCTGATCAACTTCCAAGGGCTGGACACGCTGCAGACTTTTTACGGCGCGCGCAGCGTTTCGGACTTTATGTCCGACGCGGCCGAGTTCTGCCGCAAGAATTTGCGAAGGTTGGACCTGGTTTGCAAAATCGGCGACAACGGCTTTGGCATCATTTTGCCCTCAACCGGTCAGACCGTAGTTCCTGGACGCGAGCGGCTGATCGAGAAGGTCCAAGGCTGGATGTCCGCCCGACAATCGGCGAACAGTCCGGTCCGCGTTGAAATCGGATTCGCGGATTTTCCTGTCAACGGGAAAACAACCAAGAAGCTGATCGAGAACGCAAAGCCAATGCCGCTGGAATCCAAGGCGAAAGCCGCATAGCGGGCAGAGCCGCCAGTGCTGATTGTAAGTTAAGCCAGACGTCAAACGCCGTATTCGCGAGAACTTAACAATCCTGCGTTTGGAACCGCGCGAGTCGCTGTTACAATGTTTAGATGCTATCCAACCAGCGGCCCTGGGTGATCAGGCAAGATCGCGGTCTTCAAATCTTCAACGGTGAAGGCAAGCGGGTTGAATTCGCCTACAAAAAGGTAGAGGAATTGCCGTTCGCGCTGGCAACTGCAAATAACAAGAGCCTAAATCGCGAAGCTCTTGCCGTAAGACTTTGGCCCGAGGCTTGCCTCGATACGGCAAAGCAAAACTTGCGTCAATGCCTATACCAGCTCCGCAAGGCGGTTGGAGAAGAAGCGGTTCAGTCATCGAGGACAGAATGCTCGCTTACATCGGGTTTTCCCGTGCTCGTCGATCCGAGCGCCATACTGCCAAACCCCGTCCCGGATTCGAGCAAGGCGCAAACGGGGCCAATTGCCCGCGTTTTGCGTGGCGCTTCGGTGGCTGGCGGAGGACAACCCTCTCCAGATGTTTGAAATGATGCGGGTGAGTACGGACCTCGTTTCCGGCTTGTATCCCGATGAACTGGCGCCAATCCTCTCAGTTGCGATCTCAAAGCTCCCTGTCAACCACCGGCTTGTTGGATGGTCGCACGTTCTTAGGGGGTTTGCGGGGCCCAATGCCCGTTTGGCAGAATATCAGGCTCATGCACTGCAGCGAGGGATCGAAACCAACGACCACTCCCTGATTTCCTTCTCCTCACTTTGCCTCGGCGGTAATCTCGAGGTTCATGGGCGGATTCGAGAGGCTCTGTCTCTAGCAGACAAATCCCTATCCCTTCTGGGCCCGCGTCCCGCTCCCCAGGACTTGAAACGAATTGAGAGCTTTCGGGGCAGCACGCTTATTCGGTTGGGCAGATGGCGCGAAGGGCTCGATTTGCTCGAGTCCCTCACCCGTCACCCCAATCTGTCGTCGCTTGAAATGGCCTACGACGAGGCGGCGCGGGCGTTCTACTTGGCATCGCTCGGAAGGTGTGAGGAAGCGTCCAAGGTGCTCGAATTTCCGCTTAAAATTGCCAAATCCACGAACCACTTTTATTTGCGTCTGATGTCCGGACTCGCCTTGGGGCAGATCGGCGCGTTCCGCGACCCCGGCAACGCCATCACTTTGCTGGATAACCTGGAAAAGGAATCCGCCGGCCGAATGTTTGCGTTGTACGACGTTCAGCTGCTGGAGACCCTCGCTGAAGCCCACCGGCTGGCGGGGAATTTACCGGAATCGGCGGAGACGTTCAACCGGTCTCGTTCGATCCGCGTCAGGAAGGGGTACGAGATGACGGCTTGGGACCATACTCGGATCAAGAGGCTCCGGCTCGGCCAGGCGGCGATGGTTTCGTAGGTTGGCTGGCCGATCAGGCCTCCCTATGCTCGCCACCGTCAAATTTTCGGAAGAATCTTCGAATTGCGCGAATCTGCGCGATCATCTCCGAATCAGCCGGCCGATGCCGGATGGTGGAGATTCGACATGCCTAATGCATACCTGTATTTGAAACTATTTACCAAGTGTGGACTCCTTGAACCACATCGGCCTCAGACCCAAACCGGCCGAATCACTGGAAATACCTCGAAGTTGGGACTTCTCGCTCTGGCCGCCTTGGGTCTGACAGCAGTGTCGAGCGCGCAACTTGCCGATTCGCCTTGGCCTAAGTTCCATGCAAACCTACAGAACACCGGCCAGAGTCGGGCGCGCGCTACCACGCCTAACCTCAAGTGGGGAGCCATGCCCGCCATCGACTATGAAAATGTGATTTGCCCGGGCTCGCCCGCCATTGGGGAAGATGGCACCGTTTACGTTGGGGCTTATTGGGATGGCAATCTTTACGCCTTCGACCCCACAACCGGCGCCACAAAATGGACATTCCAAACTGGCGGCGCTATTGAGTGCTCGCCGGTCGTTGATTCCGCAGGCACGATCTATATCGGTGCGGACAACGGCACTTTCTACGCCCTGTACCCAAACGGCACCCTTAAGTGGGCTCTTCCTTCTTTGCCCTACTACACCCTCAGTTCGCCCACGATCGGCCCCGACGGAACGATTTACATGCTGCTCGGGACTCCAGACAACTTCGGTCCTACCAATGTGGAAGCTCTCAACCCTGCGGATGGCTCCCTAGAGTGGGAATATTCGAGCTCTTACTCGTATACGAACGGCTCAACGCCGGCATTCTCTAATGGAAACCTTTATATTTCGGGGTTCAACTACGTGTTCGCCCTTAGTTCTACCGGCACTTTCGAGTGGGCAACCTCAGTGCTTTCCGGGCAAGAAGCGGGAATCCTGAGTTCGCCCGCGGTGTCGCCAGACGGGAGCATCATGGTTGGAAGCGGAGATGGCAAAGTCTATGCTTTAAACCCGGCCGATGGCTCTATGAAATGGTCGTTCACAACCGGCGGCGAAGTCGATTCCTCGCCGGCTATCGGCCCCGACGGAACCGTATACGTCGGATCGACCGACGACAACGTCTATGCGATCAGCTCGAACGGACTCGAGAAGTGGGCGTTTACAACCGGGGACTGGGTGCTCAGTTCGCCAGCGATCGGCGCGGACGGAACGATTTACGTAGGCTCGAACGACGGCAACCTTTACGCGATCAACGGAACTTCTGGCGAGTCCATCTGGGTCTACGGCGCCGGCTTTGATGGGGACGTTGCCTCTTCGCCTGCGATCGGCTCTGACGGCTCGCTCTATGTTGGCGTTGGCTGGGGCTACTACAGCGGAAGCGAGCAGAGCTTTGCTCCCTACGGCTTCATTGCCCTTTCTCCTATCTCACCCATTGCGAACGAACTCACGCTCAGTGGACGGCTGGTGGGTGACACCCATTTCACGCTTGGCGTATCCGGCTCGAACTTTGAGCCTGGCGCGGTCGTGACCTGGAACGGGACGCCGCTGAAAATGCTGTCGAACTCGACCACCCTGCTCACCGCCTATGTCCCGGCCAGCGACATCACTTCGCCGGGTACCGTGCAGATTGGGGTCACCAACTCGGACGGGGGCGTATCCGCCAAGCTGCCGTTCGAAATATTCCCTGGTCCGCCGAGTCTTTCCCAAGTCGGTCCGACGACCGTCACCCATGGCGGCACCGGATTCACGCTGACCGTGTTGGGGACAGGCTTCCTGCCAACTTCAACTGTCAAGTGGAGCGACAAAAGCCTACCGACAACCTACGTCTCTCCCACAGAGTTGCAGGCGACGGTTTCGGCGAGTTGGTATCGGATCGCGAAGACCGTGCCCATCACAGTCGTCAATCCGAAACCGGGCGGCGGAAGCTCAAACAGCGAGAACTTGACGGTTCATTAGATTGGTCCACGCGTTGAGTGTCGGTTATTGAGTCCAGATTAGGTTCGGAATGGCCTATTTCGGACCGGCTCAATACCCGACGCCCAACGGCCAAAAACTGCTCTTCATAGGCCAGTAACCAACCTCGCATTCAGATAAACAGTCACTTGTCATCCATTCTCAACATCCCGTTGCATGAAGTATCTGCCACCTGTCCATAATACTGGGGTGGTGTTTTTCTTATGTGGAAGAGATCAGGGATATTGGAGGTTAGCGGCCCTACAAGCCGCAGGGACTGCCTGAAGCAGATTGGCTTAGCGGGCGCATCGATTACCACGCTTAGCGTTTTGGCTGGATGCGCCGGAAACGGAACGGGAACCGGTACTGTCGGCAACATGGACGCGAGCATCCTTAACGCCGCAGTAATTGCGGAGGCTCTCGCGACCACGATGTACTACAACTTGATCAAAGGGGCAATTTACAAGGATCTTAGTGGAAATGCGCCGGATCAAGCGTATCTGGTCGCCGGTTTCGAGCAGGAACTTAACCACTACAAGACACTTGTAAGCCTCGGCGGAGCGCCGGTGAAATCGGGAACCAATTTCGACTTCCCAACTGGGATGTTTACAAACCGGCAGACTACGATCGACACTCTTGTGACTCTGGAGGACACCTTCATTGCGGCCTACGAGATTGGGGTCCGCGACTTTTCGTCGTCGGGCAACAGAGTGGTCGCCGCCCAAATCATGGGAGTGGAATGCGAGCACCGGGTGCTCGGGCGTGTCATCGCCAACGATCTCGGATTGAGTTACACAATCGGACTCTCACTGGGTCAAGAGAGCGTTGTTCCCCCATCGCATACCGTAAACAATCTTGCTTACGAGCGGACGTTCACGAGGTCCTTTCCAAATATGGCCGCAGTAGTCACCGCGTTGACTCCGTTTCTCACTGGAAAAGGCATGGGGCCAACCCCCTATCCGTTTGACAGCGAAACAACGACCCTACCCGCGGGTATTGCGCCCGTGATCTTGGACGACACGACGCCTTCGTAAAACGTCATGCAAACAAGTTGTTGAATGCCTCGCCGAGGGTAGGGTGAGCGAAAATGCCGTCTCGGAGCGCCGTGTACGGCAGTTCGCCCATTATGGCGATCTGGATCATATTCATGATCTCTCCTCCCTCGATGCCAAGGCAAGCGAAACCGAGAATGGCGTTGGAATTCGGATCGACGATCGCCTTCATGAGGCCCCGGCTTTCATCTAACTCCAAGGCTCTCGCCACGCGGGACATCGGCAGCTTTTTCACCTCATATTTGACGCCCTGCGCAATGGCCTCTCGCTCGTTCAGACCGACCCTTCCTAGTTGCGGGTCGGTAAAGACTGTGTAAGGGACGAGGCGCCCGCTTGTCGTCTTGTCGCCGCCTTCCAAGAGATTTGTTTTGAGGATTCGGTAGTCGTCATAGGAGATGTGCGTGAACTGCGGTCCCCCGTTCACGTCCCCAATGGCATAAATGTCGGGAGCGCTCGTTTCAAGACGCTCGTTCACTTTGATCCAGCCTCTCGGCGAACTAGCCACATTTGCTTTTTCCAAGGCCAGCCGTTCGATGTTCGGAGTTCGGCCCAGCGCCACCAGCAGATGTGAACCTTTTACCGCGCGATCACCATTCTCAGTCTTCAACTTTACAGTGAGTCCGCTCTCGACGCCGGCCGCCTCGGCGTTCGTAATGACCTCGATGCCATCTTCCCGGAAGACCTGCGCGAGAGCGTCTGCGACGTCCTCATCTTCGCGTTCAACCAGTTGGCCGGCTTTTTGTACGACCGTTACCTGGCTGCCAAAACGGCGAAACATCTGCGCGAACTCGACGCCAATGTAACCGCCGCCAAGCACTATAAGATGCTCTGGGACCTTATCCAGCTCCATAATCGATTCGTTGTCCAAATAGTCAATTTGGTCGAAACCTGGAATTGACGGAACGAACGGTTCTGGCACCGGCATCGATGACTATCTTTCCGGCGCTTAGCGTTCGGTCTCCGACTTGGAGGGTTTTGGGGCTAGAGAAAGTTGCCTCTCCTCGGATAAGTTCCAGGCCCTCGGTGTGGGTGTCTTGATCCTCGCTGCCGGAACGGAACTCCTCGACGATCTTCCTCTTCCTCGCCCGAACCTGCTCCATATCCACTTGCACCGGGCCCGCAGTGAGTCCGTAGTTCCCGGATCTTCGCGCGAGGTAGGCGACTCGGGCGCTGGCAACCATCGTCTTCGTGGGCGTGCAACCGGTGTTGATGCAGGTTCCTCCCACATGCTCGCGCTCAATAAGCGCTGTCTTGCGCCCCGCTCTCGCGCATTCCCTGGCCAATGGATCGCCCCCCTGCCCGGAGCCGATGATGACAACGTCGAAAGTTTCCATGAGTACCCCATTTTGGCGAATGGGGCACTCACTGTTCTTAGGTGGAGGTCAAGAAATCTCGTACGCAGGCTTGGATCTTTTCTTGGCTGACCTGGCGTCAAATCCGGCATAAACAAGGAATAGCAGGGGAGTCAGCATTAGGCCGATGCCAATTGGCCACGAGGACCAAATGGCTACGGCAGCGAGGAGAAAGCACACAACCGCAGCCGCATTGATCGCAGTCAAGAACCGGACGAACCTTCTCGCAGATAGGCTATTTGGCTTGATCGCTAGCATGGCGTCCGCGGTTTCCAACGATGCCATGAGGTGATAACCCGCGGGAATTGGCCAGGAAAAGAGCAAGGAGATCGAAAGCGAGTTTTATTGAGACCATTATCGTTTGTTACTCCCGGGCCATCGAGAGCATTATGGGGGACTCCAATCCTGCTGCCAATAGCGCAAAAACCGGTGAGTTACGCAAAGTACAGGTTCTGTGAGAAAGCAATGTTAGCGAGGGTGCACACATGAAAACGGGCTCACGAAAAGGATGAGCCGGCAAACTCTACAACTTTGTATAGTAAACTCGTAGAACAAATTGGAGGTTCGCGATGCCGGTGCTGCCGGGTGGGCGAGCTGAAACGTGAAATATGAGTGAAGCTATTGATCAGAGCACTGCGGTGCTCGAAAAATTCGCCAACCAGGACTACAAGTGGGGCTTTGTCAGCGATGTGGACGCGGACGAGTTCGCCCCCGGACTAAGCGAGGATGTTGTCCGCGCTCTTTCGAAAAAGAAAGAAGAGCCGGAATGGATGACGGAGTGGCGGCTGAAGGCTTATCGCCATTTCCTCACCATGAAGGAGCCGAAGTGGCCAAACGTCCACTACCAGCCGGTGAACCTGCAGGAGGTCATCTTCTACTCGGCCCCTAAGAAAAAGCCGACCCTGAACAGTTTGGACGAGGCCGACCCCGAGCTTCTACGCACGTTTGAAAAGCTGGGAATCCCTATTTCCGAGCAAAAGGTGCTCCTGAACGTTGTCGGCGCAGCGGAGACGTCCGCAGATGCACGCGGAACGAACCCGCTAGGCCAGCTGAGTAACACGGTTGCGGTAGACGCGGTTTTCGACTCGGTCTCGGTGGCCACCACTTTCAAGGCGAAGCTTGCTGAGCTTGGAATCATTTTTTGTTCGATGTCAGAAGCGGTGCGCGAGCACCCGGAGTTGGTCAAGCAATATCTGGGCTCGGTGGTGCCGTATAGCGACAACTATTACGCGACTCTGAACTCGGCGGTGTTCTCGGACGGGTCCTTTGTGTACATTCCGAAGGGCGTACGCTGCCCGATGGAGCTTTCCACCTATTTTCGCATCAACGCTGAGAAAACCGGCCAGTTTGAGCGGACCCTGATTGTCGCCGACGAGGGCGCGTTTGTCTCCTATTTGGAAGGCTGCACCGCGCCGATGCGCGATGAGAACCAGCTCCACGCGGCTGTGGTCGAGCTTGTGGCCTTGGACGAGGCTACGATCAAATACAGCACCGTCCAGAACTGGTACCCCGGCGATAAAGACGGTAAGGGCGGCATTTACAACTTTGTGACCAAGCGGGCCAAAGCCATGCGCAAATCCAAGGTCACCTGGACCCAGGTGGAAACCGGTTCGGCGATCACCTGGAAATACCCCTCGGTGCTATTGATGGGAGATGATTCGATCGGCGAGTTTTATTCGGTTGCGTTGACCGCCAATAAGCAGCAGGCGGACACGGGCACCAAGATGGTTCACATCGGCAAGAACACGCGGTCGACGATCGTGGCGAAGGGAATTTCGGCCGGCAACGGTCAGAACACCTACCGAGGCCAGGTAAAAGTCAACCCCGGCGCGGACAACGCGCGCAACTACTCACAGTGCGATTCCATGCTCATGAGCGACCGCTGCGGCGCGCACACGTTTCCGTATATCGAGGTCAAAAACCCAACTGCAACGGTGGAGCACGAGGCCTCAACGTCCAAGATCGGCGAGGACCAGATCTTCTACTGCAACCAGCGCGGCATCCCGACCGAGGACGCGGTAAACATGATCGTCTCCGGCTTCTGCAAAGAGGTTTTTAGGGAATTGCCGATGGAGTTCGCGGTAGAGGCGCAGAAGCTGCTAGGAGTTAGTTTAGAAGGCAGCGTAGGATAACGCGCCGAAGGCGCTTTGGAGTGCGGCAATCATTTTCCGCTTTTGAGCTCAGCAATGGCAACAATATCCTTTCGCAAAAGCGACGAGGAGTCGTCGTACTCTAGAGCGCTCCGCGTAATCCCTTCGCGAGCATGGGCTTTACTAGTTGATGAGTGGGGCCGCATGTGCCTCCGCCGTGTAGAAGTGGGGCTGTGGAGATAAATGCCGCATCAAGAGATTGAGCGCAAGTTCCTGGTTATTCCCGAGAAGCTGCCGAATCCTCTACCAAAAGGCGAGGATTTTGTTCAGGCCTACTTGGGCTTGTCTCCAACCGTCCGGGTCCGCATTGTAGATTACGAAAAGGCGTTTATGACGGTAAAGGGCGGGGGGCTTGTGAGCCGAGAAGAAATCGAGTTCGAGGTTCCGCTTGAGGACGCGCGGGCCATGGTAGCGCTATCGCCCTACAAAAAGATCCGCAAGACTCGGCACAAGATTCTTTTCGCAGGTTGCGTTTGGGAAGTGGATGTTTACCACGGGGAGTTGGATGGGCTTCTCACCGCGGAAGTGGAAATGGAATCGGAGGACCAAGAAGTCCAGTTGCCTGAGTTTGTGGGGCTGGAGGTTACCGAGAATCCTCGGTACAAGAACTCCGCGTTGGCACAGTTTGGAAAGCCTGGTTAGATTCTTGGTTTTAGGTTCTGGATTTGGGGGGCAAGCACTACCTTGACCGACTGGGCAGACTTGTGGGACTGTCTGACATGTCTAGCCTTTTAGGACCCAGCGGCGTCTTCATCACCCCAATACCAAAAACCCAACACCCAAGACCCAACACCCAAGACCCAAGACCCAACACCCAACACCCAACACCCAACACCCAACACCCAACACCCAACACCCAACACCCAACACCTAGCGTAGCCGCGCGCACCGCAGCCCCTCCGCCATTGAGAGTCCGCTCTTCCTCCCGTCGCGTTCCGCGCGACCGCCGACCATCGCGTAGATGCCATCCAAGTGTTCACCGTTGAACTGGCTCTTGTGGATCGCCAGTAGATCCTGTTGGTTGGGCCACTCTTTCTCGATATCGAAGAAATGGTTTGGGGCGTTGGTTTGGAACATCAACACCCACCTGGGAATCCCGCTCCTTAACGCGGCTTCCATTGCCATGATGCCGGAGGCGCGATGGTCACGGTGAGACATTCGCTCAGGGTATTGGCCGTCAAAGCAAAGAATGTAATCAGGTTGAACACGCTCAATCGCCCCCTCTATAGAATCCACAATAGAGGGCGAAATACGCATCCGTCCATCCGGCTGGCCCAAAAACAAAACATCCTTCCCACCCCAAGCCCGCGCTTCGTCCAGCGCTTCCACCCGACGGACCCGGCGGTTCCGTTGCCAGTCTTCGAACGGATAGTAGCCCTTGTCCCCGTCGGTGCATATCACCTGATGGATCTCCGTGTGGACTGCCGCCAATTGGGTGAGCAATCCCCCTATAAAGAACGAGGAGTTGTCCGGATGAGCGGTGACGACCAGAACCTTTGCCTTGCCGGAGAAAAGAAACTTGGTTTCGGGGTCTACCGGCGGATTTGAGGCCGGCTCGCGTGGAAAAAAGTCGTACTCATATGGCTGCCAAACCCAAAAGCCCCAGAGAAGTGCCGCCAAGCCCCCATAAAAAATGAGACGCCCACGCAAATTGCGCTGGCGCTTGGTCAAATCTGTGGGCACAACACATCTTACGCGGCTTTTGCCACTGACGTAAACCTAAGGATCGCCTCGACGAGTTGTAAAGGGTTGATCGGCTTGCTAGCATGGTCGTCCATGCCTGCCGCAATGCAGTTTTCCCGGTCGCCCGGCATGGCGTTCGCGGTGAGTGCGACGATGGGCACATGGCTGCCGCTTTCTATCTCGCGCTGACGAATCTCGCGGGTCGTTTCGTAGCCATCCATCTCCGGCATGTTGCAGTCCATGACGATGACATCGTAAATATCATTCCCAAACTTCTCTAGCGCCTGAAATCCGTTTGAAACCGCATCTACCGTAGCTCCGACTTTCTCCAGCATTCGGCGGGCCATTTTTTGGCTTACCTCGTCATCTTCCGCGAGAAGGATGCGCAGACCATCGAGCGGCCTGCCATCAGGGATTCGAGACTCCCGGTTGGGTCGCGCGCCGAAGGTGGATGAAGCGCGGGAGATAGCTTCATACAGCGGCGCTCGCCGAATCGGCTTACCGAGTATGGTGAAGGAGCCCTGGAGCACTCCTGGCATTGCCGGCGCCAAGTCTCCAACTCGCGTCAAAAAGACTAACTGGACCCCGGATCGGTGCGAAGCTGACCGAATACCAAAGCTTGCCTGCAGCGCATCGATATCGGGAACATTGGAATCCAGGATTACAGTGTCTATCGGACAGGGGCCTTTCAGAATCTCTAGCGCAAGAGCCCACGTTGGAGTCTCGATGACAGTGGCGCCCCAGTTCGTCAACCGATCGCATATGGAACTTGCGGTAGCTTCATTCGCTTCCACCATCAAGATGCTTTTATTTCCTAGTTGCAGAACGGAGGAATACTCTTCGGCTGCCCTTGCAAACTCAAGCTCGAAGGAGAACTTGCTGCCCACCCCCACTTGGCTTTCGAGTTTGATCTCGCCGCCGAGCGTTTCGATAAGGCGCTTGCTAATCGTCAATCCGAGGCCGGTTCCTCCGAACTTCCTGCGAGTAGAGCCATCCGCTTGTGTAAAGCTCTCGAAGACCGCCATTTGTCTTTCTTCAGGAATGCCGATACCGGTGTCCTCGACTGCGATTCGGACCCGCAATCTGTCTTCGTCCTCTTCCACAATGTCCGCCCGAATGACAACTTCGCCTTCACTGGTGAACTTGATCGCATTGCCAGTTAGGTTGATGAGCACTTGTTTCAGATGTTGGGCATCGCCTTGAATCACGGGGGCAAGCTTCGGGTCGACGGCCACGACAAGCTCCAATCCCTGCTCGTGCGCCTTGGTAGCAAGCATCTCGGCAACGTCTTCGATAATTGCGCAGAGGTCGAACTCCTCGCTTTCAACGAAGACCTTGCCGCTTTCGATCTTAGACAAATCCAGAATCTCGTTGATAAGCGTCAGCAACGTGTCCGCGCAGCCCTTGATCACGCCAACATATTCGCGCTGCGTTTCATCCATATGCGTGTACAGCAGCAAATCAGCCATTCCCATAACGCCGTTCATGGGCGTCCGAATCTCATGGCTCATGTTCGCCAAAAACTCTGACTTCATTCGGTTGGCGGATTCTGCCTCTTCTTTCGCGGAAACCAGTTGCCTGTTCGTCTCTCTTAGGATCGCGGCTTCTTTCTGCGACCACTCGAGTTCGTGCCTCATTGCCGCGCGCCGGATCTTCTGATCCAGGTCTTCTTGCGCTTTTTGAACGCCGAGTTCGGTGGCCTTTTCCAAATCCTCGAACGCCTGCTCGAACATGTGGAGTTTCTTGTGGGTTTGAGAACGCAGCTCGAAAATACGCCGCATGAACGGCTGCCCCTTATGCTCTTTCGATAGGGACATGGCGTAATTTCAGGCTTTCCAACGCCCGTTCCGGGCGATTCATTTTGAGATAAACGGAACCCAAATCGCACAACGGCTCAGGGACCTGGCCGTGATGATTCGTCTTTCGAAAACCATCCATGGCCCGGTGAACCATGTCCCAGGCAGCTTGGTCTTCGCCTCTTGAAGCCACCACGATTGATTTGTTGGCGAGCAGCAAAGCCCAATAGAAGGGCTCCTTGTCCCCGCCCGCAAGCTCCAAGCCCCGGTCGATGTAGACCTCAGACTCGTCGAAGCGGCCGAGTTCGTTCAAACACCCGCCGATATTGTTGTAGAGCAGAATGAGCGTGCGTTCGTCGCAGTGCTGGGCATGGTTTGCGAGAAGCTCGTCGTAAAACTCGGCAGCCTTTTGAAACTGGCTCTGAACCGCATAAATGTAACCGATGTTGACGCCGGTGTATGAAATGTCCGTGAGAAGATCGTGCTCTTCAGAAATCTTGTACGCATTGACCAGATACTCGACTGCACTGCTGTACTCGCCCATATCCGAGTGGCACAAGGCAAGCTGGTTTATCGCGCGAACGTAGTGATGATGGGAGAGGTGGGATTCTAAGACCTCGATCGAGGCATTGACGAAGTTATAGGCATCAACGAGGTTCCCAACCCGGCGATGGCAAGCGCCAAGTTGATATCCGAGAATGGCCACATAGAGTTGCTTGCCGCTAGCCTGGCCAAGAAGTGATTGAATCTGGGTAATCGCGGCTACCGGGTCCTTCGAGCGCAAGGACTCGAGCCGCGTCACCAGCTTGTCAAAGGCTTGCTCGTCGGTGAGCCAAGAACCTCGGGCCCCACTCAAATTAACTCTCCCCATTCCCCAATCCTTAAGGAATTCTCGGTTCTTTATCAGTGTCTTCTACACCAATTTCGGCGAATTTTAAACCGGAGGTCAATCGCCGACCCGCAACCACATGACCACGTCGATGCCTCTGACTTTGCCGAGTTGAATCCCGGGCCCTTTCGCAATGGCGATGTCGTTATAACTGTGGCCGCTTGATAAGTCGAAGACAGTTACGAGCCACGTTCCATCGATCATCGCGGGCCACGCCAGTTTTGGCATCTGGCTGTCTGCGCCACGAAGCCGAACGAGAACCCAGTTGATGTCGCGGAGGCCGTCGGCGTGGCCGGCCGTGCTCGAAACGTCGCTTGCCACCGCCTGAGGATGTAGCGCGATTCCGCTTTGGGACATGATCTGGGCCCAGCCCTGAAACTTGCCAAACAGGCCCAACGATTCCACTCGATCCCAATGCAGGTACATGGCAGGAGCTGCCCGGTTTTGGCGGATGGATTGCCAGACAATGTTGTCGATGTATCCTGCCTCACTTGGTCCCAGGTCTTGCTCGGGGGCGAATTCGCCGTAGAAGCCGGGTTTGTCGTTTGGCATTCTTTCCAGAATCGCGTCGGAATGGTGGTGCGGCTGGTAGAAGTCCATCGCCGGCCAGAGCTCAGGATGGCTCAGATCGCTGCTCGTTGTGATCAGATGACCATAGGGATCCAGAGAGCGAATGAATCCGGCCATGTCTTTATGCCATTCGCCTATGTCCTTCCAGTGGCCATCCTTCGCGGCATCCGTGTTCTCGGCGTCATCAAAGAGCTCCCACGCAAAGAGCCGCGGGTCAGCCCCCCAGCGGATCACGGCGTACCGCACCCACATCTTGGCTCTTCGCCTGGCCTCGGGATCGGAAAAAAACTCGTCAGCCGATTTAAGAAAGCCGCCATTTGCGGAATTCCAGGGGTTCTTGGCCCACTTGCCATCCGCTGCGCTGCTGAATGCTGCGCCACGGAATAAAACGAATTGATAGTCGACTCCTGCGGCATCACAAGCAGAGGTCACTTTCGCCCACTGGTCGAGAGCCTTCGGCCACAACTGGTCTTTGATGGCAAATGGGTCGTCATGCGGCCACCAGGGGTCTTTGTTGTCCCTGTCATCGGCCCAAATTCTCGTCCAGTTCAGACCATCGCTCGCCATTTTGGCGACCTCATCCTCCCAGCGCGGTCCGGCGGGTTTTTGCCATGCCAGGTTGAAACCGAAGGGGAAGATGTCCGCGCCGTCATCGTATTCCAGGCGGTTTCCGTTCACCTTGTCCTTGGTTACGTAGCCATGAGCCGGTTTCTGGTCCACCACAAGCACGGCGGGAATGGATTCTTCGTTCGAGGTGATGCCGTTGTGAATGAGCTTCGCTTTGTAATGGCCTGCCGCAGGAGCGACGAGAACCGCTCTCCATGCGCCATGCGCAAAATAAGCCGGGCGCTCAACTGTTAAGCCGCCATCACTCGTAAACTTGACCTTGGTGTCGTTCACCGCAGGATCGTATGGGTTGCCCGAGTATTGGATATTGAAGCTGACCTCGGCGGGTCCAAACCAGGTCTTGGCAGGCTCAGACTGCCGAACAAGGAGCGGCAACAGCAGGCTCGGCAGGATCACAGCTTAAGTATGGACGGTAAACTGGGGGTGTGAGGTTGGCCTATGTCACCTTGCCGTTTGGCGCCTTGATGGCGATGGGCGGAGTTTGGTTGATGGTCGCAGCGTCCCACGCGTCGCCGCCCGACCTGCCACCTAACCCTAGCCCTTCTGCGGAGGTCAATCCGGTCCATCCGGTAACCGCTGAAATGGCTGCGGAAACAGCCGCCTGGAAGGCCAAGGCCGCCCCTTCATTTTCCCTCGCCGATTCTACTGGCACAACTTGGACGCTGGCCAGTCTCACGAAGGGTAAGCCACTCTATCTTTATTTCATTATCAACGACTGCCCCTGCAGCGAAACTGCGGAGCCGCATTTTCAGCGCTTGTACTCCCTGTACAAGGGCCGCGTGAATTTCGCAGCCGTGATCGGATCCGGCCAGAAGATCGCTGCGAAATGGGTGAAGGATTACAAATCCCCCTATCCGGTTCTCGCCGACCCTGATTTGAAAGCCGTTCATGCGTTCGGAGCCAAGCATTCGGTTTATAATCTGCTTATCACCCCGGAAGGGAAAATCGACACCATGTGGCCTGGTTACTCCCAAGACATGCTTCGGGACATCAACGCGCATCTGGCCGCATCCATCGGTTTGACGGATCCGCCGGCTTTCGACACCTACGACGCGCCGTTGAAACTGACATCCGGCTGTTTTTTGCGGTCAATAAGGGCTGAGGGCAAGCTCCGTTTGTTGAACGAAGGCCAGTTTCCTAAGACGGAACCTCATCGGTAGTAGGCGGCTCCTCCATCTCTCGAGGAATAAGCAAAATTCCCTCGTCCGAGTCGTGATCAAACAAACCCGCATAACGGCCCCAGTTCACGGCCGTATCGAACTGGTTTCTTGCTTCTTCTTCGCTGTAGTTCTCATCAAGGATGTCGAGAATAAACTCATCCTTGATTTGGCCGGTTCGGGAGCTTTCAAGGCAGTTGAAGATCGTGCGCACCAGGGGCGCCTTGTCCAACACGTGGTCCTTAAAAATGTCCTTGGCATCCTCAACCTCGGCCTGAGCGAAGGCCTGGCCAACTTCGGTGACGGTCACGTCACCCTCGTGGACTTCGGCGAGTCCTAGCAGGACGGCCGCGTCCAGGATGGGCAAGAGATCGTCGGCCTCAATGCGAAGGCGATCGGAAAGCACGGCAACGTCTTCGGGACCGCCGTATTCCAAGACCAACTCAAGGAGACCGCTGATCGCGCCAGGGCGGGCGTGAGGCAGGGGGCTGACGTCCATGTGCCCAAAACCGAGGGTGGTGGAAGCAGGTGTGATCTTGGTTTCGGGGTTGGTCATGATCGTGTAAATGTGGTCCGCCATGGCCCTAAAATCTCGTGAGTTGCGCTCGCGGGGACGGCATAGATCGATCGGGATCTCGCCGCGAACCCGGCCGGGATTGGAACTGGATAATGACCACCCGGTCTGCAAGCATGATCGCCTCCTCGATGTTGTGGGTTACCAGGATCACGCTCTCCGCAGGAAAGTTCTGGCTTTCCCACAGGTCGGCAAACTCTCCCCGCAGGTTCTCAGCGGTCAAAACGTCGAGGGCGCTGAACGGCTCATCCAAAAGCAGCAGCTTGGGCCGAACCACGAAGGCTCGCGCGAATCCTACTCGTTGCTGCATGCCGCCGGATAGCTCTTTCGGATACGCCTTTTCAAAGCCTTCGAGGCCAACCATCCTAATCGCCTCTTGCGATAGCTTGCGTGACTCCTTATGTTCAAGATGCTTTGCCTCCAGCCCTAGTTCCACGTTTTCCATCACAGAGAGCCATGGCAGCAGCGCAAAGCTCTGAAATACCATCGCCACGTCCGGATTCGGGCCGGTGACGGGCACGCCACTGCTGCTAACCACTCCCTTCGAGGCTTTGATGAGTCCCGAAACGATGCGCAGCAAGGTGCTCTTTCCGGAACCGCTTCGGCCAAGCAGAGCTAAAATCTCCCCTTTCTTGACTGTCAGGTGGATTTCGTCCAGAACCGTGAAGGAACCGCCCGATTCCGGCCGCGGATACGTTTTGGTGATGCCCTCGACTGAGAGCAGGACCTGATTGGAAGTCTGTGCGAGTGTTGTCATGTTCTTATCCCAAGCGGTAACGGGACTCGGCGAGTCCATACAATCTGCGCCAGAAAAGGCGGTTAATTCCGACTACGTAAAACGACATGATGGTGACGCCAAGCACCACGCGAGGGATATCGCGGGGGTCTGTGAACTGAGTGATGTACGCGCCTAGGCCGGGCGCAGTAAGGGTTTTATGCTTCCACGAAACGACTTCGGCGACGATGCTTGCGTTCCAAGCTCCTCCCGAAGCGGTGATCGCCCCGGTTACCCACGCAGGGAAAATGGCGGGAATAATAAGTTTGCGCCAAAGATGCCATCCTCGCAGGCCAAAGTTGCGGGCCATTTCGCGTAACGGGGTGGGAACGGACATGGCGCCGGCAATGGTGTTGAACAGCACGTACCACTGGGTGCCAAGGGCCATGAGCAGGATGCTTCCCCAACTGAGACTGATGTTGTATCGCAAAAAGTAGAACGTGACATAGGGGAACACGAAGTTGGCAGGAAACGACGCGAGAAACAGAACTATGGGTTGGCAAGCTTGGGCAAGCTTGGTATTGAACCCAATGTAAACGCCAATAGGAGTCCAGATGAGGGTTGCCAGAGCCACAATGCAAAGCACTCGGCTGAGAGTGAGAAATCCTAGATAGATGCATTTCCAGACTTCGCTCGCATGCACCTCTTGGTCGATGAACTTGAATCCGTAGTAGACGCCGGCAACTATTAAAATGCCAATGAAGATGCCGAAGATCAAGTCGTCGTTAAGCCACTTGTTCGGCTTGGGCCGCAATCGATCCGGGAAGTGGACCTTGGGCGCTTGGATATGAACTTTCGGAGTCTTCCGGGCCATCCGCCGAAAGAAGCGGCTGACTTGGCGCGGGATCTTTGATGCGCGAATAAGGTTTAACACCCAAGACTTGGCCGGCTCCCCTCCCGTGCTCATCTCGAACTTGAACTTCTCGGACCAGGCAACGATGGGTCGCCAAAAGAGTTGGTCCACCACCACGATCATGACGACCATCGTGATCAGCGCGAGCATCAGGGCATGGTTGTCGCCCGCGTCGCTTGCCTTCGCTACATAGGAGCCTATGCCGGGAAGAGTGTAGGTGTCCTTGTTGACAGTGAGCGCTTCACTCACGGACACGAAGAACCAGCCGCCGCCGAAGCTCATCATCGCGTTCCACACGAGGCCGATCATCGCGGTGGGAACTTCAATGGTCGTGAACTTCCGCCATTTGGAAAGCCTGAAGATCGTTGCCGCCTCATCCAGGTCTTTGGGAAGAGTGATGAGGGAGTGATAGAACGAGAACGTCATGTTCCACGCCTGGGCGGTGAACACGAGAAAGATCGACGCGCATTCCAGACCAAGCAGGCTGCCCCTGAAGAGGGCGATGAAGCCGGTGATGGTGACGGTGAGGAAGCCCAAAACCGGCACCGACTGGAGAATATCCAGCATCGGGATGAGCACCTTTTCCGCCTTTTTGCTCTTGGCGCACGCATAGCCGTATGCGAGCGTGAAGATGACGGAGAAGAACAGCCCAATGAACATGCGCAGGCAGCTGCGGGCCGCGTAATAGGGGAGGTTTTTGGGGTCGAGGCTGATGTTGGGGGTGATTACCGGTGGCTTGAACGGAACGAACAGCCCCGAACCGATTTTGCCAAGCCCGTAAAGGAGGAGAAAGAGGCCAAAGAGGAAGCCGATATCGGCCGGACCATAAGGCAACCGGCGAAAATTCGGACGGATGAAATTGGAACCGGCGCGTCATCTCCTCACAACCGCCGAGCTATCCCCATGGCGCGGCTGTCCAGTTTACAACCTGGCCTCTGAATATCGCCTCAAGCGCCTATGCAAGAGTGAAACGTAAAATGTCTAGCCCGAGCTGTTTCATCTCGAGCTTCCCTGTCTCTAAGCCGTATTTCACGAAAAGCAGACCATAGTGCAAGGCTCGAAACTGAGCCCGGCGCCAGGTGTCTTCGTCCAAGTCTCCGTAGGTCTTTCGAAACTTGCCTCTTGCCTCCGGCGGGAGAAAACTGAATGCAATCTGAATGTCTAGGGCTGGGTCTCCGAGATGGGCGTCGCCCCAGTCGATGACGCCGCAAACTTCGTGCTGATCGTTGGCGAGGTAGTGGCAGGGGTAGGCATCTCCATGGACCCATGTTGTCGGACCGCCGTATGGGGCGGCCCTGCTCAACTCGGCGGATAAAGCGAGGATGCTGTCCGCGTCGTAGTCGGCAAGGTGGTCTTCTCCGGAGTGGCATAGGTCCTGAATCCTGGCAACATTATGCTTGTGACGCATCGCCAGATCGGACCTCCCGATCAGATCTCCTGGCGCCCAGGCCCTATCCGCCTCCCTAACTGGTGTCTGGTGCAAGGATCGCAGAAACTCGCCAAATTATTGGAGCATTCTTGGCACGTTCTTCATCGGTCCAGTTCAAATGACAGGCCGGCCCACCCTTTAAGTGTCTATAACCGGCGAAGGAGTAGGGATAATCGCCTTCCGGCGAGCCGATGAACACTGGGTTGGGAATGGGGAGACTTAAGCGGTTGGCAAGATAGAGAAGCAAACGGCACTCGGTTTCAATGAGTTCCCCGCCCATCTTTCGGCGCGGAAACCTGAAGACCCACTCTTCATTGACAAGATAGGCCGCATTATCCCAGCCTTCGCCAATCAGTTTGGCCTCGATGATCGGCAATTCCGGAAACTGTCCGGCAATCAACCGCGATGCGATTGATTCGGAAAGTTCGACATCGGCGTCCCAAACTGGCACCGGGACATTATAGTCCCCGTATTCGTTAATCGCCGTGATAGGGGTCTTTGGAGAAAATGATCTCGATCAACTTATCCGCCTTGAAGGTATACGTTTCCGTATACTCATCGCCTTCGTTGGCTGGCCCGGTAACAAAAGAATAAACGTAACTCACAAACTTCTCTGTCTTGTCGAGTTTAGTGGGCGGCCCAAGCTTTTCTTTGACGTCGTCCATCGTATCTCCGATCTTTACGCCCTTTCCGGTGGTGAGGGGCAATGCTTTCAACTTCATCGGTTTCTGAAATTCTGGCGAAACTGTGCTTGTGTAATTCGGGACCGCGTATTGATAGTCCTTGCTGATCTCCTTGCGGTCCCGGGTTAACACAAGGGTTACGTCGGCGCCATCACACTCGATATCCCGAATCAGCATGAAACCAGTGGCGGCATCATAGACGCCGACCGTGCCCGCGGATACAAGCTCGTATCCGGCAAGCGTTTTATCGAACCATTTCGGCGGGGCAGTATGCCCGTGCGAGGAAAGGGCGACAACTCCTAAAATTAGCGCGAGGCTCATGTCTCAATAATAGGCGAAGTTTCCCGCTCCTATGTTCGGCGATGATCAAAAACGGCTAAAAAGGACTATGCGCAAAATCGCCCTTGCATTGGCTTTCTTCCTTGTCGCCAACGTCTGTTTGGCCCAGAAGGCCCACCGGGTTGTCATCGAAGTCACCGGCGGTGGCCAGTTTGGCTTTAAGGGACTTCTCGAAAGCGTGGACAACTTAAGAAAGGCATTGCTTTCGGAGCCGACCACCATCGAGATCGTCTGCCGTGGCGATGCTTTGAACATGCTGCTTAGGCACAATAACGAGGCGATGAGCCTCGTGCAGAAAGAGCAAAGGAAGGGCACGATCTTCGCAGCCTGTGGCAACACCATGCATGGCCGCCATATCGGACTTGAGCGGCTCATCAAAGGCGTTACCGTCGTGCAGGCTGGAATCGCGGAAGCGGTTCTCAAACAAGAGCAGGGCTGGAGCTACTTAAGAGAGTAAGGGCAACTCGCTAATTCGCTTGGGTCCATCGGCCCACCGAGGGAACGATTCGCGCACACTTAACCGGTACAACCCGTGTGCGGTTTTTTCGGGGGCTTGTTCTCACATTCTTGTTGTTGTCTTGTTTCGCGACAGCCGTGGCTCAGGACCTCAGGGTTCCAGCGGTCAAGTCCGCCCCTCCCAAAATCGACGCATCCTTCGACGATCCGGCCTGGCAAACAGCGCCCACCGTGACCGGATTTGTGGATATCGCGAGCAATCACCTGGTTCAAGATCAGACCTTCGTAAAGATCACCTACGACGAGAAGTACATTTACGCGATTTTCGACTGCCGGGACTCCATCCCCACGCAAATAACTGCGCGTGAAACCGTTCGAGACAACAAATTTCAAAACCAAACTAACGGCGAAACCGAGGACAACGTGGAACTCCAACTCGATTGCTTCAGGACCCACAAGCCGGGAGAAGTCAGCCATTTTTCGGTGAACGCCATTGGCACGCCGTCCGCGGCGTTGGCGGGAGGGCGGGGAAACAAGGCCGAATGGAAGGGTGATTTCCTCGTGGAAGCCCAGAAAACAAAGACCGGCTGGGTCGCGCATATGCAAATCCCATGGGCAAGCCTCAACTATCCCCATTCGACCGCACCAATGGACATGGGAATCGATTTCTACCGATATCAAACCCACACAAACATCACATCCATGTGGAGCAATGTTGGGCCCCTAGGACTTTACGATCACGAGGGCTATTGGACGGGCGTGCAGGTTCCTCCCAGCGCATTTCATCCCCATCTCTCCCTACTTCCCTACGTGTTGGGCGCGGTTGATACTCAAACCGGCGCGGTTCACACGGGCTTGGACGCGCGCTACACGGTTACGCCGGAACTAACCGCGGTTGGAAGCCTCGAGCCTGATTTTTCGACAGTAGAAGGGGCGATCGAGGGCATTCAGTTCTCACGGACTGAGCGCTATGTTCCGGACCTGCGGCCGTTCTTTTTGGAGGGCCAAGGTTATTTGAACGTGCCCTTGAAATATGCGGGGATCGGTCAATTCTTCTACCCGGACCGAATACCAAACTTCGATTTGGGTCTGAATGTATACGGCAAGCTCGATCCCTTGGACACCATGGGATTCCTGAACGCCTACGATTTTGACGGACGCAACGATATGGTGACCCGGTTCTCTCGCAATTACGGCCCCAACACGAATGCTGGAGTCTTTATATCGGAAAAGACCTCGCCCGGAGACGACAACACGCTGGCGTCCTTTGACTACCACGACAAGTGGGGCAAAGCGGGATTTGAGAATATCAGCGCAACCACGCAAGGCACCAACGCGGGCGGAGGGGCCAGTGTTGAGAACTTCTCCTACGAGGACAAGCTGCTCGTATGGGATTTGCTGTACGAGGATCTTTCGAACAACTTCAATGCGGAGGATTCCTACATTCCGCAAATCGGCATCAAAGGTTTCACAGGCGTCATGGCCTGGTTTAATAATTGGCAGCACGGCTATTTCCGCGACTTTCAGCTAACCTTTGTGCCGGACTACACATGGCATTCGGGCGGCCAGGTTTACCAGCGAGGCGTGGATTTCCAGCTTGCGCTGGATTCTCGCTCGGACACACACTACCAACTTGAATACAACTACAACCGGTACGATGCCTCAAGCGACCAGACGCTGACCCTGACGTTCATTCGCGGCGTGACCAACCGGTTCTGCCAATGGGGTTTGGGTTACCAGTTCGGCATACTGAACGATGAGCCGGCTTCGTTCATCACGCCTCAAGTTAGCTTTAGGGTTCTGAAGAAGCTGGACCTCACCTATGCCGGGTCTATTCTAAACCTGGGCGGGGTGACCCAACAGCACATCTTCACCGCCAACTATGAACTCTCTCCAACCAAGGCGATTGGGGGACGCGTTGTTAGCCAGACCGGTGGAACGAACGCGTTTCTTTACTATCACAACTCAGGCGGGAAAGGCACGGAGATGTATTTTCTAATTGGCGACCCCAACGCGTTGACGTTTCAGAAGATTGTCGAAGTGAAGTTCATTTTCGCGGTCGGCTAGTTCCAATTCCTCTGCTGCTCTCTTAGCCCCTTTACCTTGGACTGCATGCTCACCGCCGCTGCCATTTTATTGTTCCTCACGGTCCGCCTTTAGTGGACGACTCCAAGCTGAAACTTGAACCGGCTCCGACGGTTGGCGCGAGGCACTCCCTAAAATTCAACGCGCACAGCCAGAGTATAGCGAGAGACTGCCACAACGCGAACTAATCCAAGCTTGCATTTCCTGGGACGATCCCGATGCCGCATGTGGCACGTCAGGTTAAATAGTGTCTTCGATGTCAGCCACGGCCGACGGGCCCCCTTCCGAAAAACCTGAACCCTCTTTAGCCAAGACGGCAGGATCGGCCAGCGCGATTATGGCCGGGAGTCTCCTTCTCAGCCGAATACTGGGCGTTCTGAGAGACACCATCATCGCGAGCAAGTTCGGACTCATGGAGGTCAATGACTCCTACCGGATCGCAACCGCCATACCGGACATGATCTTCATGCTCATTGCCGGCGGAGGGCTCAGCTCCGCGTTTATTCCCGTCTTCACCGAATTCTGGTACACGAACCGGCGCAAAGAGGCCTGGAAGGCGTTTTCGGTGGTGGTGACGATTTGCTCCATTGCCGCGGTTGTGCTCATCATCGCTGCATGGTTGCTTGCGCCCGTGATCATGCCTCTCTATGGAGTCAGCAAGCCGGAGATCATCAAGCCGGCGATCCTCATGAGCCGGATCATGCTGCCCGCGCAGTATGCCTTTCTGATCGGTTCGATCATGCTGGCGACGCTGTATGCCCGCAAGCAGTTTTATGGTCCCGGACTCGCGCCCAACATTTACAACGTCGGCATTATTCTTGGCGCGGCGATTCTGCCGGGCGTCTTTGGGTTTGGAATTGTTGGCGTTGCCTGGGGCGCCTTGGGTGGCGCCTTTATCGGCAACATCCTGCTGCCGCTCTTCCTGATGGTCCCGCAAGGAGACAAGTTCACCATCTCGCTGGATCTCAAAGCGCCCGGTGTTGGCAAGTTCTTTAGGCTGCTCCTGCCCGTGGTTCTTGGATTCTCTCTCCCCAGTATGGTGAACCTTGTGACCCAATTCTTCGGCTCGGCCCTCGGATCGGGTTCGAACACCGTGCTCAGCTACTCCAATGCCCTGATGCAGGCGCCGTTGGCCATTTTCGGCCAATCCTTCGCGATGGGCATTTTCCCCCTGCTCACCAGCTTTTCGCGGAGAAGCGGATGGAGCTTTATAGGGACATGCTAGCCCGAACTTTGCGAACAACGATCTACTTCAGCGTGCCATCCGCGGTGCTGATGTTTGCCCTTGCGCCGATGATCGCCAAGATCCTTTACGGCTATGGGCGGGCAAGTACGCAGCAAGGCGAACTTGACCTTATCGCCACATGCGTTCGCATTTTTTGCTTCGCCATTCCTGCGTGGTGTTTGCAGCCCTGCCTCATGCGAGGCTTTTTCTCGCTTCACAAGACCCTGAAACCGGTGGCTTATGGCACCGCAATGACGCTCTTTTACATAGTGCTTTGCATCCTTCTTCGGCCCTCCCAATTCCAAGTAGTCAATCTCGCGATGACCGAAAACATTCCAGGCGTGGGCACGTTATTTGCCCATCAAGTGAGGCCGTTGCTTTTGGCTTTGCCTTGGGCGATGGATATTTCCGCTCTGATTCTGGTGGTGATTCTGTTCGTGGCTTTGGAGGGTGAAATAGGCAAAATGTCCAAAGGCGCCGTCATCGTTACGTTCTTCCAATGCCTAGCCGTCGCCGCACCGGTGGGAGGTCTCGCTTACCTGGGAATGCAAGCTTTCCCCCATGTCGGGAAGCTTCTCGCCATCGTATGGTTTTTTGTCATCTTCGCGATAACCGGCCTGCTTTATGTTGTTGGAACCAAGCGACTTGGCTTGACGGAAGCGGATTCAGTTTTGAACCGCCTCATGAGGAGAAAGCGGAATCCTAGAGCAACTTAGTAATCTTTAAGCATATTCGAACGCAACGACTGCTACCATAACGTTTAGAGTAATTAGAACCCGAGTGGGAATTTAATGAAGCAAATTCTGGTTGTGGAAGATGAAAGAGAGATGTCGGACATTCTCCGGCAGGTACTCGAAGAGTCCGGATACGGCGTCACCTTGGCCTACCACGGCGCTGAGGGGCTGACGAAGCTTCGGCAGGGCGAGTTCGATCTTGTCGTGCTGGACGTGATGCTTCCGGGCATGGACGGCTTTGACGTGCTCAAGCAGGCTCGGGCAGAGAAGATCCTTACGCCGGTTTTGTTTCTAACGGCAAAGGACAAGGTTCAGGACCGGGTTGAGGGGCTTGATCTAGGCGCCGATGACTACGTAACCAAGCCGTTCCAGCTTGCCGAATTGCTCGCCCGCGTGAGAGCAAGAGTGCGGAGGAGCGACGACACCCGCATGGTTCTCGAGTGCGGCGATTTACAGATCGATCTTCGAACCCGTCAAGCCCAGCGGGGAAACCGTCACCTCTACCTCTCCGCCACTGAGTTTTCCGTGCTCGAACTCCTGATGCGCCACGTTGGGGAACCGGTTTCAAAGGGCCAGATACTGGAGCACGTTTGGCACGATGACGTCAGCAGGGACGATAACGTGGTCGAGGTCTATTTGAATTACCTGCGCAACAAGGTTGAGCGAGATGGCCTACCCAAGCTCATTCATACACAGCGGGGGAAGGGCTATATGATTTCGCCCGGGAGCACAGGTTGAACCATAGAACCCGGTTGACTCTTGTTGTAACGGGGGTTGCAGCCGCAATTCTCGCCATCATTTTCTTGGGCGTGGTGGGCCTGTCGGAACGCATGGAGCTGCGGGCCATCACCACATGCTTGAGTCCGCGCTGACCCAGCTTTCGGACCATATCAATAACAAGGGCAGGGTAGCGGATATCAACGAGGTCTATCAGGCCTTTCCGAACGTGAGCTTTGCGGTTTACGACAAGACGGGCGGCAATGGAGGAGATTGGGCGGCTGCCGCTTGAGCCTTACAAGGCCTTTGACCTCGTTACGAGCAACAATGCGTATTTCGCCGCCATGGGGCTGGATGCCAAGGACTACACGATTGTCGGCGGGGTGGATTGGAAGCTCACGGAGCAGCGGCTTCACCGCTTTTCATTGATCCTGCTGTTCTTATGGTGCTTTATGGTTGCTCTCGTGGGGGCGGTGAGCTCGTTTGCGGCAGCGGCAACGTTCCGCCCGCTATTCATCCTCACCGAGCAGGCCGCCGATTTCAGCGGCCATGACCTATCTCGCCGGCTCGAATGGGTGATAAGGCGGAGTTTGGTCAGTTTACGGAGCAACTGAACATGCTGCTGGACCGAGTTAGGAGACCGCTAGGCGTGAAGAACAATTCGCGGCCGACGCCGCTCACGAATTGCGTACGCCCCTTGCCATTTTGCGAGGGCGCATTGAAAGCACCCTGCTGCGCACTCGCAGCGTAGGCGAATACCAAACGGCCATGAACGCATTGCTGCCCGAAGTCGACCGTTTAACCCGATTGGTGGAGATGCTCCTACGATCGGCGACAGCTACTCACGAGGCCGCCCCGATTACCGAGCTTTCCGAAGTCATTGAAGGGACTGCTGCTCGTTGGCTGGACCGGTTCGCGGAGAACGGCGTGCAACTTAACGTTCAGACCGAAGAAGTCTTTTCCAGATAGGGCCGGAGGAGCTCCAATGCATCGTCGACGACTTTTTCGGCAAAGCCTCGGGTTTCTCCAAGGGCTCGACTTGTACGGTGATTCTGGAGGTCGTGAACAACCGGGCGGTTGTACGCGTGGCGGACGAGGGCTCGGCATTCCCGAGGAACTCATCGGCAAGGTCTTTGAGCGGTTCACCAGGGGCGAGACTTCGCGAAACCGCACGTCGGGCGGATTTGGAATCGGTTTGGCAGTTTGCAGCGATAGTGGCCACCCGGGGCAGCAAAATCTCGGTTCGAAACCGGAAGCCCGGTGCGGAATTCAAGATCGAGCTGCAGCGCGTCAGCCCGGCATAATCGGTTGGAGTATCTCTAATCCAAGGGATCTAACGCCCGCCTCGGATTGCACTCTTAATATTGAGTTATTGCCCGTGTACATGTACGCCGCACCTCGATATTCGATATCGAAGTAGCCGCAGGTTCCCGCGAACGAAAATTCGAAGCCCTCTGGCAGGGCTTCGTCCGTTCCGGTGGCGATGAGCCAGGCTTGCTTTCCTGCGAGGGCACAGCCCTTCTTCTTTTTCGATGTCCGTTAGATCTGTCAATCGGTCGAAGAAAACCTTCATCGTGGAGTTCATCGAATACCAGTAGACCGGCGTGGCGAAAATCAGCCGGTCTCGCAAGATGAGGTCCACGACTTTCATGAAGTCGTCCTCTCGGTTGCCGTATTTCGTAGTCGTACGAGCCGATGTCGTACATCCCGAGGTCGATGCAGTCTGCGTCGCCACCGAAGGCGATTTCGATGGCCCGGCGCGTCTCACCGTTGGATCGCGAAGATCCGAACAGAACCATGGGCCTTTATTCGACCATGAACCGATTATAGTGCTTCTATTTGGCGGCGGCCCGTTCGAGAACGTTCGCATCGATCTTGTCCATCGTGAACATCGCTTCCATCACCCGTTGAACCTTGGCTTGGTCGTCATCGCTTAACAGCCTGGGCAAAGCTTCCGGGATGATTTGCCAGCAAACGCCATATTTGTCCTGAACCCAGCCGCAATGGAGGGCCTTCCCGCCATCCATGAGCTTGTCCCAAATCGCGTCGACTTCCGGTTGGTTCTCGCAGTTCACGAAGAACGAGATGGACGGGTTGAAGGTGAACTCGGGGCCGCCGTTGAGGGCCACAAATTTTTGTCCTTCGAGTTCAAAATCGACCGTCATGACCATGCCCTTTTCTCTTGGGCCGGCATCGGTGTAGTGGGTGATGTTGTTGATTTTCGAGTTCTTGAAAATCGAGATGTAAAAGTTTACGGCGTCCTCGGCCTCGGTATCGAACCATAGGAACGGTGTGATTTTCTGCATTTGTGTTTTTGCCTCCGATGGGTTATAACCTAATCGTTCGATACGCTGCGATATCGACACGTTCGTGTTCTTTACTGCGATTATCACTTCAAGAGCCTAGACAAAGCGCGGTCGGCGAGTTCCTTTCCTTCGTTTTGGCAGACCGGGCAGTAATTGGCTTCGTTCTCGGCATAACGGATCCGCTTCACGGGATTGCCGCAAACCAGACAAGGCTTGCCATACTTACCGTGAACCGCAAAGTCCGGACGAAAGGCGGTTACGTCTCCGGTTCCCGGGAATTTTTGGCGAAATCACTCTTTAGTTTATCGGTCCATTCCGCCAGCACTCTTCTTGTGGCTTCATAGAGTCGCGAGATTTCCTCGGTTGTCATTTTCTGGGTTTGGCGCAGCGGAGAAAGCTTGGCGGCAAACAGGATTTCATCCGAGTAGGCATTGCCGATTCCCGCGAAGACATGGGGATCGGTAAGCATGTTCTTTACTGTGTGGTTTTCGCTAGTAAGGGCCTTCGTGAATTGCTCCAGCGTGCTGGTCAACGGCTCCAATCCGCCTGGATCGTGTTTCTTCAATGCTGCTTCTCCTCGCACCACGGTTACAGAAGCCCGCTTCTTGGAGCCTGCCTCGGTAAGGGTTAGTGAGCCGTTTTCGAACTCGATGATGGCGGACACGATCTTGCCGCTCAGGGGCTTGACGCCGGTATCGACCCAACGCAGGCGGCCGGCGATCATAAGGTGGATTACGAGGAATAGTTCACCGGTGAACTCGATGACAATTCTTTTGCCGATCCGACGAAGTCCAGTGACTTCCCTGCCCACCAAATCCGCTGGAGCGGGAGTGACCGACTTTAACACAGAGAGTCCAAAAACTCGAAAGGCAACAAGCCGCTTTCCTGAGATTCGCTCGCGCAACTTTGCGATATAAAGCTCGATGTCCGGCAATTCGGGCATATCCGATACTACACCGAAGCCCCTGATTAACGCTTCGTTGTTAATCAGTATAAGCTGCTAAACAAAAGGAAATTACGTGCGTCGGGACTCATGTAAGGTGTTATCCTTACGTCAGCGAGCTTGTTTCGTGAACAATCGGAACACGGGGAAAGGGCTCCGCGTGGGATCAGCGCCGAACCCCGCGAACGAGGTACTTCGGCAGCCGCATGGGGTGCCAACCCGCGAACGCGCGTCTCTGCTGCCAGATAATATTGGGGCAAGCCAGGCCGCAATCCAAGTAGAAACGCGCGCAACGCGCAAGGGGTTGTTACAAAGCAACCTGTTCGTGTTTCTGCTCCTGTGCTCCGTTGCCTTTGTTCTCTATCTCCCAACTCTCAACAGCGGCCTCCAACTAGACGACCTTTGGTGGTTCGATTATGTCAAACGCGGCGCCCTCGGCTTGAACCACACGAACCTCGGATTCTGGCGGCCGGTGATCAGCATTACGTTTTGGTGTTTGTGGAAGTGCTTCGGGCTCTTTCTTCCGGCGTATCGGATGTTCAACATGCTTCTGGCGGCAACCGCGGCTTACGGGCTCAGGAGCATTTGGCTGCGCATGTTTTCGGGGCTAAAAAACGCCGCTTGGCTAGGGACTGCCGTCGGCGTAGTGTTCCTTGTTTGGCCCAGCCATCCCGAAACCACCGCCTGGATCGCCGGCATGACGGACGGAATTTCCATCACGTTCGGGATCCTCGCAATTTGGAGTTATATCTCCTATTGTCAAGATTCCAAGCTTCGTTACCTGATTCTTGCCGTTTGCCTTCTTGCTACCGCCATGCTTGCCAAGGAGGCCGCGTTCACGTTTCCCCTCATTTGCCTCCTTGTGGGCGGCATGGCGACGCCTTGGAAACGGTCCGAAACCTTGAAGACCGCTATGAATTCGGTTTTAATGCTCGGGCTCATGGCTTTATACATGGTCGCCAGAAGCCATGTCATCGGCAAGGTCGTGGGCGGGTACACGAACTCGACGAGAGAGTTCTATCGAGAGTTCTTCCGTGGCGGCTTCGCGATCAATCTGAGTCACGCCTATCTGCCGTTCGACCGGTTCCTCGCCAAT
Source organism: uncultured archaeon (assembly GCA_963829965.1). GTDB lineage: Bacteria > Armatimonadota > Fimbriimonadia > Fimbriimonadales > Fimbriimonadaceae > DASXZH01. The sequence continues at coordinate 51,868 of CAWHLK010000028.1, forward strand.
TGGCAAGGTCCAGAAACCGTCAACAGGGTGCTATGCACGGGGCTCGTATTGGCCGGCATTTTGGTGGTTCGCCTCCGGCCAAGGACAAAGCCGATCTCGGAGAAAATGAAGGTCTTCCTCACCGGACTTCTTGTTTTTTGGCTCGTGCTGTGGCTTTACTTCTTAGCTTTGGGCCAGTATCAGGGGACCTACTTCGTGGTTTTGGAGGTGCTTGATGAAATCGGCCCCGGCGGCCGGGTTGCTTCTGCCCTACTGGTGGCTACACTTCTCGTTCTCGCTGCTTCAAAGGGCAGAGCCCGTAGAGCAGCCGCATGGTTTGCTGCACGAGCAAAGGCTATGCATGCGTGGTTCGATCCCGAAGTCCGCCCGCTCGCGATGCCGATCGCGTTCACAATCCTGACCTATCTCATCCACCGGGATGCCTGGGTCTCGACACCGGAGAACATTATCCTGGTTTTTGTCTGTCTTTGGGCCGCATTCGCGAGCCGGCCAGTGACTCAGACCGGAGAGGAAGCCGATCAAATGAGGGCCCGAACCATAGCCTCCAATGCGGCCATAATCGCCTTCGCGGCGTCGGTGTTGGCGCTTCTACCCGCCTGCATTTCCGGACTTCCCGTGAGTTTCATCGGTGAGTTTCGACTGTCGTACGCTGCGACGGCGTTTTCTGCCCTGGCCTTGATCGCTTTCTTATGCTGCGTCTTCCGATCGTTTCGCGCTCAAGCCGCGGCAGTGGGCTGTTGCTGCGCGGTTGCGTTGGCTCAGTTTGTGCCGTGCATCATGGATTGGCGACAATCGGGCATCGTGGCGAAAAAGACGGAGCAAGTTATCAAGGGCATGCTGCCTGCGAGGCGGATCTACGTTCTCGCTTCACCTGGAAACATCGACGGCGCGGGCCTCTATGTTATCGACATGCAACTGCTCGCCTCCGATCTTTACGGAGACGAAAAGGTGAAGATTTTACAGTTGTTCCGTGAGTTGGCGGTCAGACGCGACGACCGGATCGACGGCCATAAAGTTGGTGCCGACGATTATGAGTTGACAATCCGCCCGTCCAATCCCAAACGACTCTATCCTCTTACGACCATTTACGATTCTCTCGCCTACGGCTTCTATTCCTCCACCCCAGACATTCTTCCGGACGTCGCTTACAATCCGAAAGTACAGAAACTTTGCTTCCCAAGCGGCGCCGGGGAAGACCATCTTGCGCACGGCGGCATTATCCATCTAAAGGGTTTCCACCCGTCCACCGATCGCGTGTTGGTCGTAGACGGAAATGGCGCTCGTCGATTGGATTTATAGCCCAGGTTTGCCGTTATACTGCTTTCTGTGCTAGCAGTTTTGGCAGTATCGACTATTCTCGCTTCTATGACGGTCTCTGTTTCCAACGAAATCATCAACCTGTGGCCCAACGGGAATCCCGGTGGCTGGCATCGAACCGACGAGGAAAAGCTTGGCGAAACCTCGTTCAAGTTCGTAAGCAATGTTTCTCACCCAACTCTGGAGATTTATAAGACTTCAGGCGCTGCCAAGTACGCACCGTTGATCATGGTTTGCCCGGGTGGTGGCTATTCGGTCGAGGCGATTGAGCACGAGGGAACGGAAATCGTTGCAATGCTCAACAAGGCTGGGTTCAATGCGGCTTTGCTGAAATACCGGCTACCATTGCCCACGGACGTTCGCTACGGTCCCCCGCTTCAAGACGCTCAGCGTGCCCTGCGTCTGCTTAGGGCGTGGAAAAAGCGCGAGAACCTGTCGGAAGGTCCAGTGGGGATCATGGGATTTTCGGCGGGCGGGCATTTGTCCGCAGTTTGCTCAAACGCTTCGACCGATTCTTATCCTGCGGTTGACGACACCGACCATCTCTCTGCAAAACCAGACTTTTCCGTTCTCATTTACCCCGCCTATCTGGACACGGACCATGAGCCGGTGCTTCCGCCCGAGGTTAGCGTCACGGAGGCGACGCCTCCGGCTTTTGTCTTGACGACGGCAGATGACGACGTCTCCAACGTCAGCAGCCTCTCGTACGACCTCGCATGTGTCCGACACAAAGTTCCGGTCGAATATCACATGTTTTCGAAGGGCGGACACGGCTACGGACTGCGGTCAAAGGAGCCAGGCCTGCGGGATTGGCAGAACTTGCTGATCGACTGGTTGAAACGGCGCTAGCCATCAGTTTGCCGCACGGTAAACTCAAGCAGCGGTGAACCCAATTGGGCGTTGCCGTTACAAAACCAATCGTAGACCTAGAGTAACAACGGGCGCGCTCAACACGTCCTTCTATTTGCGGTATCTAGCCGATGTCACGTCTAGTCAAGATTCTAATTTCGATTCTAACGGTGCTCTTGATCGGGGGCCTCGTGAACAAGCTTCACAACGTGCTGGCTCAGGATCCCTTCGCGCGCTATCGCGCCGCGCCCAGCCTTGGCATCCAAATGGAGGGCGTGACGATGAGAAGCTACGACAAGGACAAGTTGGTCGGCAAAGCAAAGATCGGCAAGGTCACTGTTCGCCAAGATCACCAATATCTGGACATGCAAGGCATCAGTAACGGCCTCTTTGCTACCGCCGATGGGCCGCTTAATTTCGACAACGCCAAATCCGCGAGCTATAACGCATTGACTCGCCAGCTCATGGTGACGAGCACGGCCAACATTAACAGTAAAGATTTGAAAGCCACCGTGCCCGGGTTCGTCTATGATGCAGACGCTCATACGCTCAAGATGCCGGGCACTGCGCACGGAACCCTTTACGGGGGGATCTTTACCGGACGGAATCTCACCTACACTGCGAAACCCAACTTCACCCACTACACCCTTGGGCTCGTGGATTGGCAGGGCGTGCCGCCCAAGGACGCAGGCACCGAAGTCGCCCAACTGCCCCAAGGCGGCAGCCAGCCGACAAAAACGAAATGGCACATTTTGGGGGCGGTGGATTTCGAGAATGGCATTGCCACCTACACCGGCATCCGCGCAGATGACGGCGAGATCTTAGTCACCGCGCCGAAAGGCGTATTGGATCAACACACGGACATTCTCACTCTTTCCGGACCGGTTTACTATTACAGCGAAAAGGCGAACTGCGTCTGTGACAAAGCGGTGATTTACCGGCGCGAAAAAAGAGCGGTTCTCAGCGGCAACGTCCATATGCTGGTGAAGCCGAAGGACCAGGAGAAGTTGCAGGTGAGCGAGATTCCGCCCTGGCACCCACCGGTACCGGATAGCGTGGCAGCAAGCCGGCCGGCTGCGCCGCAAACCGCAGAATCTCAGCAGGAAAAAGATTTGGACGACGAGCTTCGCTCGTCGAAAACGACTCGAAAGTATGCGGCCCATGTGCGAGCGGACGAAATCACCTACTGGTACGCCAAAGGCTCTCGCCACGCAGTGATTACCGGCTCCCCAGAGTGCTATCAGGAATTCCCCGGCGGACGCTGGCGACGTGTCATCACCCATGAAGGTCTTTATGATGGCGAAAATGACTTGCTGACCCTCAAGAGCACGGACGGCCAGAAAGACACGCGCATGAAGGACTCCATCGAAGACGATCTCGTCGCGTACTGGTTCAAGGTTTCGACGAAAGAGGATGTTGAGAAGTACAGCGCGGACGGCGCCGATGGAGTTTATAGCACCGAAGATGAAGACATTCCAGCAGTAAAGAACGGCGGCAGCAACCAGCCTCCTGCAAAGACTGCTCCTACGCCCGCACCAGGCACGCCTCCGGTAAACTCGCCGGCCCCTTCAACGCCTCCCCAAAATCCTCCGAAGTCGGGCGGCTAGCCCGAGATCAGGATCATGTTCGCGTATTGAATGGTTTCACCGGTGCGAATGAGCCCTACGGCGCCGGGCACACGCTTCTTGAACTCCACATGTGGTTCGAAAGCCAGCGGTACCCCGTGAAAGGCCGCTTCAAACTCGGCCTTTACCGAATCGTTGTTCTCGGTGAGAAACTCTCTGGCCATGTACGCCTCGGTAAAGTTGGCATGCAGCCTGAGCGCTGCCAGGACCTGTAGAACCTTGGGCACGTCGTCCACCAGGGATAGATCGATGGTTTCCATTCCCGGCCAGGAAGGGAAGCCTCGGTCGGCAATCACTAGGGCGTTTGTGTGTCGAACCCGGGCAAGCAAGGACAAAACATTCGGATTCAGAACGCCGCCGGTGAGCATAGATTATCTTAGCATCAGGTTTTGCCCGAACTAGACGCCGACAGTGCTCAGATGCTCGGATGCCATGAAGTTCGCCTCCGTTTTTGCCTTCACTTCGTCTTGGGTGATTCCGGGCGCGAGTTCAACAAGAACCAGGCCTTTCTCAGCGACTTCAAAGACACATAGGTCGGTAATGATGAGGTCCACGCACGCTTTGCCGGTCAATGGCAATGTGCATGTTCTCAGGACTTTGCTTTCGCCCGCTTTGTTAGTGTGTTCCATCACCACTACTACACGGCGGACGCCGGCGACCAAGTCCATGGCGCCGCCCATGCCCTTCACCATTTTTCCGGGAATCATCCAGTTAGCAAGGTCGCCTTGCTCGGACACTTCCATTGCTCCGAGGATGGAGAGATCGATATGGCCGCCCCGGATCATGGCGAACGAGTCGGCGGAACTGAAGAAGCTTGAGCCTGGCAAAACGGTTACGGTTTGCTTGCCTGCGTTGACCAGATCGGGGTCTTCTTCCCCTTCATAGGGAAACGGCCCCATGCCGAGAATGCCGTTTTCGCTCTGAAGGGTGATCTCCATGCCTTTCGGGATGTAGTTGGCGACGAGGGTGGGGATGCCGATCCCGAGGTTCACGTAGAAGCCGTCGCGGAGTTCTTTCGCGGCGCGCATCGCGAGTTGTTCACGCGTCAGTGCCATTTGTCGATTTTACTGGAGAGGAGAGAAGGTGTTGAGGGTTGGGTGTTCGGTTTTGAGTTCCGAATGATCTTAACACTCAATACCAAACACTCAATACTTGACTATCAACACTCAATACTCGGCCCGGGGTTAGCTCGGCCGTGCCCACATGGACGGGCTGGCAAGTCGCGCCATAACGGTCTCGCTCATCTTCGCTTCGCAAGGGCGGAAACCATAACTCAGCAGTTCGGCAGGATCGCTTTGAAACTTCGCAACCAGTTGCGGTTGCGAGCGGAGCAACTCATCCATAAGGGAGGCCTGCCACTCTTCCAGGCCCTTCATTCTAACTTCTGCCTGAGCGGCTAAATCGGGGTCGTCTCCTTGCCGGCAGCGCTGGAAGGACTCTAAAGCATCGCCATAACGGAGGAGGTTCTGGTGGCAGTCGCCTTTCAAGAAATGATAGCCGGGGTCGTAAGGGTTGAGGCTCAAGGCTTGATCCAAGCCTTGAAGAGCATCCTCATACAAGCCTAAACGCCACTGACACTTGATCTTGAGTTCAATGGCCGGCAAGTGCGTAGCGTCATCCGCCAGAATCTGGTTACAAAGGACTAAAGCCGCTGCGGGAGTTTCGCATAAGGATGCCTTTGCCAACAGTTCGAAATTCGTCATCGCACTTCCACTTGATCCCCTCGGGCCGCCATGCCCTTGCTGTCTATCGACTATCCGCAGAACCACGAATAAGCGAACTTGATATGGAATAGAATAGCGCCTGCGCGCGTGCCCGGGAACGAGCGAAAATTACCGGACCTGTACGGTTAGACCGTTTGGGTGGCTAATTCCCCGTTGGATTGCGGAGCGAGGTTTGCGACTCGGGCTCGAAACGCGAGAGGGATCGTTGTTTTGCCACCGGCTGTTCGAACACCGATCATGGAAGCAGTTGCCGCTACGTCATTCGCCCAACTTGAGACAAAGGACGTGGACTCATTGGGCAAAAAGACAATAAAACCGCCAACGCCTTTTTGGCAGGCGGCGCCGCCTGCAGTTAGCTTGCCTCTCAGGCGATATGAGAACTCGCGTAAGCCGTCTTCAATGGCACGGCTCTCACAGTTCTCAATGAACTGCTGCTTCTTGAGAAGCTCGAAATACACAATGCAGCCCACTCTTGCACGGCCCAACACCTTCTGAAATGCCGCCGGGGTCACGAGCCCTCCGGTGATCTGAGTTGGATGCTCGATCCGGCATACGGCCTGGGAGCATTCAGCCCCTACGGCTCGCAAGGCAGAGAGATCCGCGCTATCCAGACGGTTAGAAACGCGCGAAACGGCGGTAATAAACCCAAATGGCTGCTCCGCGAACTGGAGCGGGATCAAGATGATGCTTCCTATGCGCCGGCGGAGGAACTCGTCCGCGCGGCAGCGCTGGTCGTCTCTGGGCTGAAAGACTGCAAGTTCAGGGGCCCCGGCTGCCATCCAGCCATTGAATCCTAGCCGCCAGAGAAACTCATCGACTCAAGGAAATGCATCTCGTTTCCATTCGATCCGACAAGGTTGGGTACGCCATCTTGAATCAGATATGCGCCTATAAAGTCGGCATCCACGATCGCCCCTAACCGGTGGCTGACGCGTTCCACCAACTCTTTTCGGTCAGTGGCGCCGGTGCTGACTACTGCGGTTTCGTACAGCAACTGCAGCTCTTTAAGTCGCTTGTCATGGCCGGCCCTGCGCTGGGCTTCCACGATGATCCAGGCAATGGTCTGCGCCGAGAATTCAACTTCCCGCTTGGCCTTTAGTAGATCCTCCCAAGAAGCATGGAATAGGTTGACCATGCCTATCGAGCGGTTGTCGTAAGTGAGCAGCACGGTGGCGACCTTTGATCGATCTTCTTCCGCCAGCATGGCGCGGGTTGTGAGTTCGATATGGTCGGTTATTTGGCGGGCAGCCTGCGTCAGATTGACCGAGTAGCTTGAATCCTCGATCACGGATTGGACCGGCCCGTGAGTGCCCCGCACGATCATCGTGTCCCCGAACTGAGATAGCGTGTAAAGGGCCGCACTTTGCGCGCCGCTCAAGCTGCAGATGATTTCGGACAACTTCGTGTGGAAATCCTGGTTCGTCGCCAGCCGGCAGCCGTGAAGCTCTGCCAGCATATGGTCGCGTTTGCCTGATTCCTCGAGCTCCTTGCACCGGTCCTTCACTTTTCGAAAATTCTCGCGAAGGAGAAAGAAGGAGTCTGGATCCACCCCTAGCTCCGAATTCGTCGGCAGGAACTGAGGCTTGGGCGCGGGCAACGCGGGCTGAGCGTCAGGAAGTTTGAAGATCAAAGGCAGTGTCAAAGCAGCGAGGGATTCGAAATAAATTCCCGGTCCAACATCTTGCCCGTTAAACGTTGCGGAAGCAGCAAAAAGGAGTCCTACTACGCAGGGGACGGTCAACCACAAGTTGATCTCGTAGCGCTTGAATGCATACAGTACGGGGAGCATGCTGACCGCTGCGGCGGCATCAACTCCGTGTAGCGAAGCCCCAACGAAAAGAATTGCGCCGGAATCGCATACGGACAAGATGCCCGCGAGCCCTGAGTTTTGCTTGCCACGTGCTTCAACGGCATAGCCGATTACCGCATACACGCCAATTCCGAGGGCGAGCATCCAGCCTGCAGATACATCCGGCATGCCAAACCAAGCGGAGGAGACAAAAATGAGTCCGGCAGCAATGAGTCTTATCGACAGTTCGAGCATGGAGACCTTACTATAATGTCGGCCCGTTGGCTGGTAAATTGGTAGGGGGGTTTTTGTGGCGCGTCAGCTGTTGCGTCATAGGATTTGGGCAGAAAACTCTTGGGCAGCGTCCAGTGGCCCTTGGCGATACAGCCCCTCGAGATACTCGATCACGTAATGACGCTAGCTGTTAGCTTGGCTCGTGCACTTCAGCACTCGGCTCCTGACCCTCCGCACCCTTCCCCCGCTCAACTTTCTCGGTATGGTGATGGTCCGCGCTCTTGGGAATGATGCTGATTGAACCGTCCACTTCCAGCACCGCCAGCATCACTTCTTCGGGCTTGGTGAGCCCGTGCGAGCGGATGACCTCCATGAGCTCATCTTCTGTCACGCGTTCGCGGTGCAGACGATCTTCCAATATCTCGCCATTGTTTAAAAGAATGGTGGGCATTCCGACAAACCGTTTCTCCAAAGCGGGGGCTTTTACGAAGAGTTTGGTGAGTCCCCAGGCGAGAATGATGACTCCTGCGGAAGCATAGAGCCCGACTCCAAGCTCCCCACGGCCACCGGTCATGGCGTTCTGGACAGCGTTAGAGACTGCCATGATCATGGCCAAGTCATAGATGTTCATTTGGGCAGCGATGCGTTTGCCCAACAGCCGAAAGGCCAAGAAGAGAAAGAGCATGACAACCATTGCCCGTATCGCATAGGCCCACAAAGGGAGTTGGCCCTGATCCATTTAGGGCAACCTCAGGGCGCGGTAGTGGTGCCGGGTGCGGAAACTGGCGACGCCAACCGGCATCACACTGATCGTGCCGTCAACTTCTAAAACCGCCATGGCGGCTTCGTCCGGCTTATCAAAGCCGTGTTCTCTCAACGCCGCAAAAACTTGGTCGCGGGTTACGCCCTGCTTGCGCATGGCGTCCTCGTTCAATACGCCGTCTTTGAGCAGTAGGACCGGTTCGCCCACCATCACCTGCTCGGCCTTCTTCCAGTGTACGATCACAAGGTTGAAAAGGCGATTGAGTATTAAAAGCGTGGTCGCAGAGATCAACCCTCCGCAGAGCGTATTGTCGTTGTTGATCATGGCGTTTTGAACCGCGTTGCCGAGAACAACAATCAGAACGAGATCGTAAATCGTCATTTGGCCAAGCTCTCGCTTGCCCAGCAGCCGAAGCCCTCCGATGAGAAAGAGATAGATGACAACTGTTTTGGCAACGATCAGAAAGATGCCATGAGAATCGGGATAGTCAAAGATTTTTGAGAGCATTGACACCTGCTAGAATTCGTTCAAGATGAGCGAGTATGGAATAGTAGCCCTCCACACTTTCATCATTTACATCTATCTTATCGTGCTGGTGCGCATTTTCGGGCGACGCCAGCTCGAACAGCTTACGGTAATTGACCTGCTCGTCGTGATCTTATTGGGCAGCACGGTGGAGACAGCGATGATCAATGGCAATACCGCCATCCGCGCGGGCCTCCTCAGCGCAGCGACCCTGATGGTTGCGAATTTTGTGATATCGAAGATCTTCGGCAGGTTCAAAAAACTGCGTCTGTTGGCGGGATCTGGCCCTATCCTGCTCGTCCATGATGGAGTGTTCTGGAAGAGAACCTCAAGCGCGCAGGGCTCACCGAGCCGGACGTCATGCAAGCTCTCCGCAGCCGCGAGTGCGCGGATGTCGCTGCCGTAAGGTCAGCGATCCTGGAGATTGACGGAACCATCAACATCATTTGGCGCTGAGATCTCAGGGCGTTATCGTGAGGGTTTGGGACAGAGTTACGGAGCCAAGCACAACTGAGAATTTCACCGCGGTTTTCGTTGTGACAGCGTTGGTCGCTATGGGGAATGTCACGGAAGATGCATTCTGCGGAATGATCGCGTAGTGGGTGAATGAAACCGGTCCCGCGGCCGATATCGCCACCAGATCTCCACCTGGCCCGGCAGGACCATTCAGGCTAATGGTGCCCGTCGTGCCCTTGCCTCCCACAACCGTGGTGGCTGCAAGAGTGAATCCGGTTAGGACCGCAGGGTTGACCGTTATTGACGCACTGAGGCTCGTTGAGGCCAGTTTTGCCGTAATCCTGACCACGGTGGTGGACGAAACCGCCGAGGTTTTGAACGGGAACGAAGTTGCAGTCCAGCCCCCGGGAATCTTTACGGTCGCGGGCAGCGTAACAGGACCCGAAGCGGAGATTGAAACGACATCTCCAGTTGAATAGGCTTCCCCGTTGAGCTTCAGCACGCCGTCGGAGGGTTGCCCGCCTATCACGGCCGTTGGCATAACATAAAAGGCCGTCAGCATTGCGGGTTCGATTGTGATGGTCGCCACCAAGGTGGAACCGCCAAAGCCCGCGGTTACCTTAGAGGTAGTCACCACAGCTACTGGTTCGGCGGTTACCATGAAGGACGACGCCTCCTCAGAAGCGGGAATATTCACGCTCGACTGCATGGATAGGGGCCCGGTATGAGTCAGCGCTATGGAATCTCCGGACGGTCCTGGGTTCCCGTCAAGGATAACTGTCATTTTTAAGGATGTCCCACCCGCGATGACGCTCGAACTGGGTAAAAGACTCTTTAAAGGCGCGGGCAAAACGGTAAGGGATGCACTCAGGTTCTGGGTTCCAAAAGTGGCTTTCAGGGGAACTGTCACGGCAGCGGAAACGCCAACGGTGGTAATTCTGGCGGAGGCGGCCAACTCGCCGCCCGGTACCGTTATGCTCGACGGCATGGAGACTGGCTTTGCGGAGGAAATGGCAACCGTATTTCCTGTTGTCGGAGCGGTTGCCGCAAATCGGATCACTGCGTCAGACGGCATGCCGCCGATCACGGATGTCGGCGAGACATAGAAGTTAGTTAGCTTGGCTGGCTGAAGAACCAAAGTCGCCTTGTACGTCTGCCCGAACAGAATTGCCGAAATCGTAACGGTGGTGGTCGCGGTAACAGGCTTGGTTTCAATAAGAAAGTTCTCGGAATCCGAGCCCGCCGGCAAGTTCAATACCGAAGGTGGAACCGCATTGGTATTGCTCGACTGAATATAGACGAGCGTATTCTGGGTTGCCAAAGGCGCGCTTGTCCTGAGTGTGGCAAGAAAGTCGCCCTTTCCACCCGAATCGGGAGCGCCGATGGTGAGGCTGGCGGAAAGAACCGGCAGGGAAACGCCCGCTAAGAAGCCAGCTTCATAAACAGTCCCGCTCTTAGTTGCAAGCGGATTCATCGTTGTTTCGTACGCGCCCGGGGTCGTCGGGAATTTGATTTGAGCAGTCGAACTAACAGCACCTGTGATGACGGCCACTCCGTTCGGGCTCATGTTAAGGGACCAGAGGATGGTTCCGTAAGTGGCCGATTCGGCCGGGGTCCCGTAGTAAGTTCCGTAAATTAAAGTCTTGCCGGTTGGGTCGTATTTCACCACGTAAGGCTCTGTCCAATCCGTGGGGCCCTCTGGTTGGATCGCGTCCGCGGTCGTATTGAAACCCGAAATCGCGTTGCACCCAACGATTACATCTCCCAAAGTGTCGATCCCTACACCATAGGGGGTAATCGGCGTCATCCAGCCGAGGTACCTCGAAAAGTCGATACCGCCCTTCGCATTTAGTTTCAGCAAGTAGACCCAAACCGGATACTGGTCAGGGTCAGGGCCTATATCGGAGGGCACCGTCTCCGGAAAGTTCGTCTTGTCCGTTTCGCCGCTGACGGCAACGTTGCCGCCGGCGTCCTCGGCAACTGCAAAACCGCCCATCGAGATCCAGTTGTTTTCCGCCCCCGGGGATTCGTACGGGTTGTAGCCTGTGGCAAAGCACCGGCCACTCGGGCCACTGCCGAGATAGGTTGCGTACACGAGGCCGGTACCTGTGGCATTGAGTTTGGCTACCACGTCGCAGTTGCCCAAGCTCGTTGGAAACAAAGCGCCTGGCGTCGTGGGGAATCCGGATTCCGCGCTGCCGATAACCACGGCTTCACCCGCTGCGTCCACCGCGATTGATGCATCTTCTTGCACGGCGGGGCCATCGTTGATAGTGATGAGGCTTTCGTAGTAAACCCTGAACATCATCGGGAGATAGGTCGCATAAAGAAGTTTCCTGCCAGTTGGATCAATCTTCGCAACCATGCTCTGGAAAGATGCGTCGGGCGTGCCCGTGTAATACGGGATAGTGTCAAAGGCGCCAGGTGTAGCCTCGCACCCCAGCGGGTAGCCGTAAAGATAGCAATCTCCCAAGGAGTCAACGTCCAGACCCTCAACTCCAAGACCCAGAAGCTGACAGTAAAGGAGTTTGTCTCCTGCCGGATTTACTTTGAGAAGGAAAGGTCCCGTGCTGTACGGATCCAGAACTCCGCCCGGGTTGGTTGGAGTTGCGCCCACTGCCGGAAAATCGGGGCCGGCAAGGACTCCCATCGCATAGGCATCCCCCGAGTTGTCTACGCCGACCTTAATGAATCTCGTGCCGCTCACGCTGGGATTCGTGAGAACGCCTTGGCCAATGAAGTCTCCGTAAATTAAATCCGTGCACGTTGAGTTCAACTCGCAAATAAAGGCATAGCTGGGCTCTGAGGTCGAGCCTTGCCCCCCGAAGTCCGGGAAATTACTAGTAAGCCGAACTTCCGACGACGTAAACGTCGCCGCTCGCACCGACGGCGGCGGAACACATGAGTTCGGAAGGCGAGGTCACGAATGTTGAGAAGACGAGGGGATCGATAATCAGGGCTTTGGAAGGATCGTAAGCGCCAAGATCAAAGCTCACCAGATTGCCGTCGCTTACCATTCGGCAAGCGACTTCGCTGCGTTGCCCATCGATTTCTTGGTACGCTGCAAGTCCACGCTCTTCGACAAGGCCCAGTGAGGTCCGGATTTGGAGATTGCCGCCTGGCAGGACGTCTATCCCATCCGCGCCGTCGAACTTCATTGCGATCTCCGATGGGTCAGCACCAGGTTCAAGAGTCAGATCATATCTTGGAGATCCGTTTTCGGCGTAGTACCGAACGGAAACTCCTTCGTACACCTCATCCGAGCGGACTTCCGAGAATCTCCGCACATCCCTGACCCATTTCCGGGGGTCTTTGCCGACGAAATAGTTGAATCTGCCACTGAGCTCTTTGAAGCCGGCCGCACTTGAAGACTTTCCGCCAACAAGCCCGACTCGCACAACTTGCCGCTTGGCTTTGCCTTTCTTAGCCGGACCCACGAAATCATAAACGGGGCCGCTCTTAGTGATCCAGAGGTTCACGCCCTTGCCCTGCGCAAGGAACGCTGCTTGAGAATTCCATTGACCCTTGTTTTCGACAAAGGCAGTCCCTAGAGCGCGGCTGCCGGATAGAGCCGATAGGCTGGGTTTGGAAGGACCGGCAAAACAGAAACTGTTGAGCAAGGCTGAGGCTAGGATAGCAAAAGGCCGAACGTTCATGAATACCCCCTTGCGTCCTTGGCCGCCCCCAACCATTGGAAACAAGTAAAAACTACTCGAAGCTAATTATAACTTAACGCTCTGAATTACGGAATCACTTTCTTGCGATTGCAGGCACAACGAAGAGGCTAGAAGAAATCCAGGCAGTGAACGTTCGCCGGCAAAAAGAACCTGAGTGCCTCTGCAGAACCCGATTGTCGAAGAACTTTGGCTTGACCTTGAGCCAAAATGCCCCTGAGACTCGGATTACCCAGAAACGCCTGTGTGAGGGTTCCGATATCCATTTCCAAGTCTGGATCTCCGCCGCGTTCGACGGAAGACCCGTTTGCCCCGAAGCACACGTTCCAAACACCGTCGTTTTCGGGATCATCTCGATCAATGACCGAGAGGCAGAACTCACCGGAACCTTCACGCCTCATCTGGGATAGGGCGGCCGCAACATCCACGATGCGATACATAATCCCGCGATCAACTTTGATATCCGATCCTTGCTCCGCATGGAATTGAAAATACGGCGAATCACCCGGTTCTCGCCATTCCACGGCGTTCTTGTTCATGCCAAGCGCTCGAAAAAGCGAGAGGAGTGAGCGGTATCCTCGCCCGGTCGTCCAAACGAACTCCCTGACCGGTTGGTTGACCCAGAAATCGCTGTTTAGTCGAAGGATCGCATAAGCCTCGATGGGGTCGCCGGCCACATAAATCTGGTGTGGGGTCTCCAGGCCTATGATTCGGTCCCATTGATCCGGCGTGCGAATGTTCATTCCCGCGTAGCGGGAGGCAAACGCCTCGTAACAACCGACTAGCTTTGCCCGGTCTTCAAGTGGCAAGAGCACCGCATCCAGTTCCGGTTCGATTCTTGGCAACCGATCGGTGGGGCATGTGATTTCGAATCTGCTTCCGCAGTGAGCATAGCCATACTTGCGATAGAAACCGGACCTAAACGGATACAAGGAGGCCATCGGGAACCCCCGCTCCCGCAAAAGCGGTGTCAGCTTGGACATCAGGGCTCCGCCTACGCCGCCGCGCCGTCGTTCCGGCAGGACGCCAACGGCGGCGATACCTGCGCAGCGAAGGTTCGCGCCGTCCTTGGTTGCGGTCATCTGGATCGCGGTGGCCGCGGCAACGATCTCACCTTCAAGTTCGCCAACATAACCGATGCAATCTGAAGGCAAAATCAAGTCCGTAGGCGGAACCGCATTACCGTGTCGGTACACCATTGCGCGGACATGACGAAAGCCGGGATCGTCTTTCGGTTCTATTTCGCGTACTACCAAATTGCCCATTGGAAACGGGTGAAGAATACCGGACCTCGGCATATCCCTATGTGCCCGCCTAGGGCATGTCAATCTACATGCCTGGTTGGCGAGGCAGCCCAAAGCATGGACTTACTACTCGCCAATCGCCTTGACGATCACACGTTTGCGCCTTTGGCCATCGAACTCCGCGTAGAAAACCTGCTGCCATGGCCCCAAATCCAGCTTCCCGTTGGTGATTGGCAGGATCACTTGATGGTGCATGATAAGGTTCTTGAGATGGGCTTCGCCGTTATCCTCGCCCGTCCGATGATGGCGATAGTCCCTCGTGGGGGCAAGGCCACGAAGCCACTCCTTGATGTCTTCGATGAGACCGGATTCAAGATCGTTAACGTAGACGGCAGCGGTAATGTGCATTGCGCTGACGAGGCAAAATCCTTCTTGGATGCCCGAGCGTTGCACCAGCGCCGCGACTTCTCGCGTGATGCAAACGAACTCTTCCCGCTTTTGGGTCTGAAAGGTGAGATAGTCGGTGGCTGATTTCATTTAGCTATTGTGGCGATTTGATGGGGGCTTGTTCAGGTTTTGCTGCCGTGATTCGAGGACAGCGTCTCAACGGCCTGAGAAAACGAAAAACCGAGGTTGCCGAGTGTAGGGTCTTGGGTCTTAATCCCGTGAAAACGGCGCCAAAAACCTAAAACTCATCTACGGCCCGAAGATGTAAGAGCCATCGCTATTGCCCACGCTGGCGGTTGCGAAGGTTGCGCCCGGCGCGTCCACGGTCGAGCCGGTATTGGAGACTATATCTGTGGTATCTGCGGCCGGGTTCCCAAATGTGCAGTGTCCAGCTTCCACATGTCCCCTTATCGTAGCAAGCACGGCAACTCCGCATCCGCCAAAGTACGAGCTGTCGAGGTTAGCAATACCTCCCTCTTCCACGTAGGCGCCATATCCGCAGTTCGTGACGCTACAATTCTCCGCTTGCACAACTCCACCCCAAGAGGCTCCGAAGCAGGTGTCCCCGTTCTGCTTGCCCCCTCCGTCGAAGGAAGCATTGCTTCCCACCGCCACGCTTCCGAGATTGTTGGCAGCAATAGCGGTGACAAAGCCAGAAATGGAAACCGAACTGTCGCAACTAACGCTGGCGTTCGTGTCGGCTTCAACACCCTCCCCAACATTTGATATCGTCGTATTTGAAATTCTGCCGATCGATGCGCCGCTGCTTGCCCAAAAGGCTCTGCCATGAGGAGCGACAATTCCGACCCCAGAGATGAGAGCTATGGAATGGCTAGTATCGATGGTAAAGCCATCCAAACCGAACGTAAACAGAATATTCGCGACGTTATCTCCAATGATGGATATGTTTGCCCCTGAACCCTGGTCCATCGAGAACGACTGGCCGCCAGACTGGCTGTATTTACCGTACGTAGTAAGAATCGCCAAATGCACGTAGGCGCCGTCCGCGATGCGAGCATTGTGCGCAAAAGTCCAGGCGTTAATAAGCAACGGAAACGCCTGCTTGACGCCTACGTTCAGAGTCGTGCTTGAGCGAACGTAGTTTAGCTCCCAGTTAGCATAAGTGGTCGCTGGACTGAGCGAGTTCGGAGTCTGGGCTTTCATGGAGCGATACCAGTTGCCGCCATATTGAACAGTGTCTCCCGCGGCGTAGCTGGCGCTCGTGGACCAAACGGGCGGATACGACTGGGCTCTTGAATGGGCTGAAAGGGAAATTAGTGCGGCAGCCGCAATAAAGGGCAACGCAAAGCGGTGAGAAAAACCATGCCAAATCATGCTTGAGCCTCCGAACCGTGCTCTTTGCACGAAGCTCCATTTTGGACTGCTAAGTTCGCTTGCCGGTTCCCCCAGTGAGGAGCGACAATCGAGTTTGTCCTAGGCAATAACCATAAGGTCGGTTCGATGTAAGCAAAGACTGCCCCTGCGCTGCTTACTCAATCGTTATCCCCTGTCATGCGGCTTCGTCCATATCCTCGTGAATATGAACGCTCTTCGCGCTTTCCGCAGAAGTGAAATCCCAGTTGTCGCAATCGAGCCGGCGGCAATAAATCATCCGCTTCATCGATCCGTCTGCGCCCTCCACATCCGCCATGTGGGCGAAACGACAATCGTAACAAAGTTCGGGCTCCAAAAGCCGCACTATTTTTAGCTGTTTGCGTGCCAATCCATGCACCTCTTTTTACGGGACCCTCATTTCCGCTACCCACCCTCCCAGATCAGTGGCGACTTTGAGAAGCCTTTTCCTTGGCTCAAAGAAATCTTCGGGAATCCCCGCGCACTTACTGCCGAAAAAATTACGGGGTTCCCTATTTCTTCCAGTTATTCTTACGCCGTAGAGCTGAGCCCAGCATATTCTGATAGTCGTCATTTGAGACTTCAAGCGCCCCAAGTGAGGCAAGATGTGGGTTCATGATCTGCGCGTCAAAAATCGTAAATTCCGCCTCCCTGCATCGATCAACCAAGGCTGCAAGGGCCACCTTGGAGGCGTCCGTTCGGCGATGAAACATCGATTCCGCACAAAAGCATGACCCCAACGCGATGCCGTATACGCCTCCGCAGAGTTCGCCTTCCCGCCAAGCCTCGCTGCAGTGCGCCCAGCCCTGATGAAAGATCTCTGAATAGACGCGGATGAAATCCTCGCTGATCCAGTTGCCATCCGGCCGCAAGCAGCCGCGCATAACGGCCCCAAAGTTCGTATCGAACCGGATTTCGTATTCCCTGCGGTGAATCGTCCGGCGTAGAGAGCGCGAAACATGGATCCCGGATATCGGAAAAAGGGCGCGCCGGAGAGGCCGAAACCATTCCACAGTTTCGTCTTCCATCGTCATTGGGAAAACGCCTTGCTCGTACGCGTATCGAATGAGCCAGGGCGTGAGCTCCTGTCCGGTCACCGGCTGATTGTTGCACGCATTCGAGTCACCCAGCAACCGATTTTGAGCAGCATTTCTCTTCTTAGGCTATGCCAGTGCCTTTGGCGTCGACGGCGGATTCCTCGCTGAAACCACTCTAAAATTGGGGACCAGAGTAGATGCCTGGGTAATCTACCCCTCCAAATGAGGTTGATATCTTCGCTCTCGATCCTCGGACTCCTGTTTTCCTTTGCCCTTGCTCAAGACCCGGGCCAAAACCCGGGGGGTGGACAGGGCCGCCAGCCCGGCCAAGGACGCGGCCGTGGCACGCCTCCTCCTCAAACACCGTCTGAGCCCTCCACCGGAACTCCCGCCGCGCCTAGCCCCATCGATATGATGCACTCTCCTGCAATAAGCAAGGAGTGGGTGAACACATCCCACGAATGGCACGGACCGGCTGGCAATATTTCCTATACGGCCACTTGCGGGTTCATTCCTATCAAGAATGACCAGGACGAGACCGATGCGCAGATGTTCTTTGTAGCCTATACGAAGGATGGCGCGAACAAGGCAACGCGACCGGTGACTTTCGCATTTAACGGCGGACCTGGTTCTTCTTCCATCTGGCTGCACATTGGCGCGCTTGGGCCACGCCGGGCAAAGTTGAACGACGATGGCTCACTTCCTGCCCCTCCATTCGAGATCGTGGATAACGAGGAGAGCTGGCTTCCAGACACCGACATCGTGATGATCGACGCGATTGGCACCGGTTTCAGCAGGCCCACGAACCCGGCAAACCGCAGCTTCTACGGCATGCGCCCGGACCTCACTGCCTTCACGAACTTTATCAAGACTTATCTGACCGAGGCTCGCCGCTGGCGTTCGCCCATTTTCGTGGCGGGCGAAAGCTATGGCGGCATCCGTGTGGCCGGATTGTCACAAACGCTGCTGGACCAAGGCATTGCGGTGAATGGCATCATTTCGATCTCAGGCGTGATGAATATGGGAACCATCGATCCCGCCAAAGACAACGACATCCCTTATATCAGCTACATGCCCGCTGAATGCGCGACCGCAATTTATCATCACAAGGTGCAGACCGACAACTTCGACAAGACGGTCAAGGACTGCGAGAATTTTGCAGCGGGCGAATACGCGGCAGCCCTTATGAAGGGAAATATGCTCACCGAGGCAGAGAGGAAGCACATCGCGGCTAAAGTTGCTTCTTATTTGGGGCTTAGCCCGCTCTATGTTGAAAGATCCAACCTGCGAGTTTCCCCATATGGATTCCGAGCCGAACTGCTCCGAGACACTTGGGATATCGTGGGGCGTTACGACGCGAGACTGATAGGCCACAACTCCAGCGGCGTTAACCAAGGTGCGGAGTACGATCCCAGCGACGTTGCGGTGACACCCGTTTTCACGGCCGCTTTCAACGACTATCTGGTGGACGAGCTGAACTTCCACACGAGCGAAACCTATCGACCGGTCGCCTACGGCCAGATCGGGGGCTGGGATTATGGGAATGGCGGTGATACGCCGGACACGAGCGAAATGCTTCGCCGTGCCATGGAGCAAAACCCACATATGAAAGTGATGCTGTGCTGCGGCTGGTTCGACCTTGCATGCCCCTATTACGGGACGCGCTACGTCATCGACCACCTGGGCGAGCAGGAGAAGCTGAAGAAGAACATCCGGTTCCGATATTTCCACTCAGGACATATGATCTACATCGATACGCCGAGCCGGAAGCAGTTTGTGCACGATGTCGGCGATTTCATGAAGGAAGCGACCGGCCCAGGAAGGTAGTTCTTCGGAGAATGCTTTGGGGGCTATCCGATTTGGCTTTTTCGGCGTCCAACTTGCGGCAGTTGTCCGTTGCCGGCGGGATATTGTTAGCTGCCCACCCGAGGAAAGGTAGGAGTAACCGCAGTTGCCTGGTCGCCTTTTGGCTAGGGGGACGAACAGCGCAATGGGGCGCACGGCTTTCAAGCTGCCCTGATTTCCTGCTTCCCTGACAAAAGGTGACACGCGTTTATGCTTGTTCAAGGTCCTAAGGTCTAAACTCTCACCTATGTCAAACAAAGGAGTTTCCCAGTCCAACGGTGGGCCGGCTGAGGACATGGAATGACAAGAGCGGCAACGCTGGGGCGGAACCTTCAGCGATACCAGGGTCTCGCCGGGCTCCTGCTGCTCATCATCATCGCCTTCTTCATTGAAAAGGATTTCTTAAGCAGGGAAAACGGTGTGGTGATCCTTAAGCAGCTCGCCATTCCCGGTGTGCTGGCTATTGGAATGACTTTTGTGATCCTCACGGGCGGCATCGACCTTAGCGTTGGCTCGCACCTCGCACTGTTGAACGTGATCCTTGCCGCATGGCTCAAGCATGGAACGAATGTCTGGATCTCCTCTCTTTACGTTCTAGCGTGGGGAACGGTGATTGGCGCGTTTTTGGGATTCTTGGTGGGACGGTTACGGATGCAGCCGTTTATTGTCACTCTTGGCGGGATGGCAAGTTTGCGCGGGCTTGCCTACATTTACTCCAATCAGAGCGTTATCTCCGGCTTTGGGGAAGTTCTCGACGTTCTCCAAAAGCCTTTACTAGGGCTGCCGATTTCGGGCTGGATCCTCATCTTTCTGACCATCCTTGCCGGGCTCGTGCTCAAGAAGACCGTGTTTGGGAGGCAAATCTACGCCATCGGCGGAAGCGTGGTGGCATCCCGATATGCGGGCGTGCCGATCAACCGAACCCGTATCGCTGCCTATGCCTTGAACGGGCTATGCGTGGGAGTCGCGGCGATTTTGCTCACAGCCCGAACAAACAGCGGCCAGCCGAATGCCGCGGAAGGCTACGAACTGGACGCAATTGCGGCGGTTGTCGTTGGCGGCGCTTCCTTGATGGGGGGCATCGGAAACGCACTGGGAACGTTCGTGGGAGCAATGTTCATCGTGTGCGTAAACAACCTGCTTCAGCTAAAGGGAGTGGATACCTACATCGGCCAAGGACTCAAAGGCGTGATCATCCTCTTGGCGGTTTACATGCAGAACCTGGGCCGGGTGCGCGCAGGAGATCAGTAGCTGGACTCGGTAAGCATGGGCGCACGGAGCGCCCGTAAGCCGGGCTTCGCCCTGTAAACATGCGCCTTCCGCGCGTAAGCCCGGAAAGAACCCTAAACCACGTTTACCTGTTTGCGGGCGAAGCCCATGTTTACGGCGCGTAGCGCCATGTTTACAGTTTTACGGTGCGTAGCACCATCCTTACAGCGAAGCGCTTTACAGGCGAAGCCATAATAGCAAACGATGAAACGATCTTTCCTAGGCTTATCAACGGCGTGCCTTGTGATCGCATTGGCGGGTTGCAATGGTAGTTCCAGCTCCGGCAGCAGCGCGAGCAACGACAACAGCAACAAACCCTTGGTCGCGTTCGCGCAGGCGAACAGCAAGGATCCCTGGCGGCAGGTTTTCGATAAAGACATCGCCGACGCGGCTAAAAAGCATGGCGATCAGATGAGCTTTGAAGAGCAGCAGGCAGACGACGATGTGACCAAACAGATTGGTCAGATTGAGACGCTGATGGTTAAGAAGCCGAAGGTCTTACTGGTGAGCCCAGTCACGGAAGCGGCGGAGCAGGCAGTGGGAGAAGCCCACGAAGCAGGGGCGCTCGTGGTGCTTTTGGACCGGTCCGTTCCTGGCGATAAGTGGGACGTTTACATCGGCGGCGACAACTACGATATCGGGCTCCAGGCGGGCGAGTTCATGGCCAAAAAGCTGGGAGGCAAAGGCACCGTCCTCATGATCCGCGGCATCGCGGACGCAGACCCCACCAAAAAGAGGGGCGGCGGTTTTATGGATGCGATGAAGAAATACCCTGGCATCACGGTGATCCAAGGTGACGACTGCGGCTATCAGCGAGCCAAAGCAGAAACCTACATGGAGAACTTCCTGCAGAGCAAAAAGCCGTTCGATGCGGTTTACGCTCATAACGACGAGATGGCGATTGGCGCTTACCTTGCGATGAAAGCGGCGGGCACTCCCAAGAAGGTCATCGTCAGCATCGACGGCTGCCAAAAAGAAGTGGTGCAGTACATCAAAGATGGAGCGTTGGACGCGACCTTTCGATATCCGCAGCCTGGCGCCGCGGGAATCGATATCGCCTCGGATTTTCTAAACGGCAAGAAGCCACAGAGCAAGCAAGTGATTTTGCCCACCGAGATTGTCACCAAGGACAACGCGGATAAGTATCTCGCCGACCATCCGAATCTTGCCGGATAAGAGTATTGGGGTTCGAGTATTGAGTGTTAAGATCCGGACTCAACACTCAATACTCAACACTTGAACTAGTCCTTCTTCAACTCGTCGATGATCGGTTGAAGGAAGCCTGCGGCTCTGGGGATTTCCTTTTGGAGGTCTTCAAGGTCAGGAATCACTTCCTTCATTTTCCGTTCGGTCACGGTCTGCAGCACGGTTTGGAGAAGCCGGAAGTTGTGTGACTTGAGGGCAGTCCGAACCGCAGCAAGCACGCGGGCGTCGTCGCCCTTCACTTGGGCGAGAACGCTGATTCCGGCAGCTTGGACGGAGTCCGGCTGCATGTCGTCGAGAGAGGCGAAAACGATATCGTTTGTGCCGGGCTCGTCGTTCTTCAGGAGCGCACGCAGGGCCGCGCTTCGGACCTGGGTGTTCACTTCTTTACTCGCTTCTTCCTTGATCATCGCTTTGCTGTCCGCGTAGTCCAGGGTGCCAAGCGCATTGATTGCGGCTGCTTCCTCGGCGTATGGCGTCGTGTCGTTCACGATAGCGGTTAACGCCGAGTTGGTGGCGGGATCGTTTGGCAGCTGAGAGAGCGCCCTCACCGCATCGGCCCTCCTGGTAAACGAATCGTGCTTCAGTTCTCCCAGCCAAAAGCTTCGCAACTGCGGCCGCTTTAGCTCGGCAAGCGAGGTGGTGTTGGTTATCGCAGGCTCCCGGCCCTTGTCCGCTTGCAGCATCTTCACAACTGCACTGATGTCGGAGTCCGAGGGCGAGCCTTGGAGCAGCATGTTCAAGGCATCCTGCCGGTCCACGCAGTTTGGCGCGTAGCAGGCAATGGTCACCAGTTCGCTCAGCGCCCAAGGCTGCTTGGGGATCTCGCGGACGAACTGCTGATCCGCGTCGAACACTACCGCGTCGGGTTTCCCTTCCACCGGAATCTTTACGGTTTGGTCCGCCGAGTTGAGCTCAAATGGGTAGGTCACAGTTGTGCCATTCGAGTATAGGAGGCCCATTTTTGTGGGCACGTCGTAGATTGGGGCGCCTCTGGAAGTGTCCTGGGTTTGCTTGATGTGAACGATGACATTCCTGCCGTTTCCGTCGGTGGTCCAACTCCAATCGATGACCGGGTGGCCGGGCTTGAGGATCCACTGGTCGAACCAGGGATGCATGTTGATGCCGGTCGCGT
>CAWHLK010000029.1:0-39817 GCA_963829965.1 uncultured archaeon
AGGAGGAGGAGGGCAGGACAGTGGAGGAGGAGGCAGGTCAGGTAGGAGGAGGAGGAGGAGGAGGTCGGAGGAGGAGGAGGAGGAGGAGGAGGAGGAGGAGGAGGAGGTCGGAGGAGGAGGAGGAGGAGGAGGAGGAGGGAGGTATTGGAGGAGGAGGAGGAGGGTAGGAGGAAGGAGGAGGAGGAGGAGGAGGCAGGAAGGAGGAGGGCAAGGGAGGAGGAGGGCAGGCAGGTAGGGCAGGCAGGTTTGGTCCATTTGGAGGGATGGTAGTTGTAATAGTCGGGAATCGCGCCTACGTCTCTTGGGAATGATACGGGCAGCTTGCCGCTTGGGTTGTTCAGCCCAAACAAGGTTTCCGCGATAACTTCGCCGCCTCGCTCGCCGGGATACCAGGCTTCCAGAATCGCCGGCACGTGCGCGGCTGCCCACGGAATGGAAAGCGGCCGGCCGTTCTCTAGCACCAGCACCACCGGTTTGCCTGCTGCAGTTACCGCTTCAAGCAGGGGCTCTTGGTTGCCGGGGAGATTGAGGCTCATACGGTCCGAGCCTTCGCCGGAGATGCCGTCACCTTCGCTGCCCGCGAAGATCACAACGTCGGCGGTTTTGGCGATTTCTACCGCTTTGGACACGTCGTCTCCCTTGTCAAAAGTTATTTGGGCGTTTGGAGCCACCATCTGGATTCCTTGCAAGAGCGAGACCGCTTTTACGTCCGGTCTTAGTTCGGTGTAGTCGCCGGTCAGAGCTTGATCCGCCTTGGGACCAATCACGGCGATGTGGGGTACATCTTTGCTTAGCGGAAGAGTGCGGGTTTCGTCTTGAGCAGGACCACGGATTCTCTGGCCGCTTGGAGGGCGGCGAAGATGGGCGGGGCTCCGATTTCCCTTTGTCGGACAAGGTCTTTCGTCGATATATGGGTGGTCAAAAAGGCCCATCGCGAACTCGAGCCGCAAGACTCGGCTGACCGCGCGGTCCACAACCGCGGCTTCCAGTTCCTTGTTTTTGACGCCATTCACAATGGAGTTCTAGATTGGTCGTGAGGGAAATCATAGGACTGCATGTCCACGCCGGAGCGCAGGGCGATGTAGATTGCCTCTTCCGGCGTTGCTGCCACATGGTGGAACTCATAGAGCATGTGGATCGCGCCGAGGTCCGAGACCACGATGCCTTTGAATCCCCATTCGTTGCGTAAGACTTCGGTGAGGAGCCACTCGTTGCCTGCGCAAGGAACGCCGTCGATCTCATGGTAGGCGGCCATGGCGCCCATTGCGTGCGATCTTGTAAAGGCCGGCTGGAAGGAACGCAGCATGATGCTTCGGACCTCGCGCTCGCCGGCGTGAACGGGCGACGTGTTTAAGCCGCTCTCGGGCGAGCCGTGGCCTGCGAAATGTTTGGGCTCGGAGGCAACCGTGTGGTCGGTGTCAAGCGAGTCGCCCTGCATGCCATGAACGTAGGCAGCGCCGAGTTCGCCGGTGAGATAGGGGTCCTCGCCGAAATCCTCCTCGATACGTCCCCAACGCGGCTCTCGTGCCACGTCCAGAACCGGACAGAGCAAAAAGTCAACGCCGCAGCTTCTGGCTTCGCTGCCGATTCCGGATCCGGTTAATTGAGCAAGGTTCGTGTCCCAGGTGGAGGCGAGGTTGATGCTCTCGGGATACACGGTGCCGGTGCGATCCGCATCGGAGAATCCGTGCAGGCCCTCCTCGATGAACAGCGCAGGAATGCCAAGCCGGTTGTGCTCAATCACCCATTTCTGAATCTCGTTGCTGGTTTTCGGGTTTGCGTAAAGGTCATGGATGCTGCCGACGCCGAGATCGCCCAGCGCCTTTTCTGCGCTTGCGGGATTAAATTCTGCGCCGGGTTTGGCGCGGTAATCCTCATGCTTGTCCACCATCGGCGCGCCGGTGTACATGTCCAGTTGGCGCGCCTTTTCTTGCCAGGTCATGCGCTTGAGGAGGTCTTTAACCCGCTCGTCGATATTTAGGGCCGAATCTTGGTAGGGCTTTAGGGATCCTTGGTGGCTCGGGCGAAAGGGAATATTGTCTTGAGCAGCGCCGATTGCGCAGAAGGCAACGATGAGGTAAGCGCAGGCAAGTGCCTTTTTCCCTGCGCAAGGTCCGCCCCTTGCAAGAAACAAGAATCTGGTGGTAGCCACCTTCCACTTCTCCCCTTGAGGGGCGATTGAGAGGGGTGTTCGCTTGGGACGACAATGTAGAGTTGCGACAAACCCCGTGTTTGCCGGCGATTTCTCGCCTGAGACTCCTACCAATCCCCACGCAAAGGCCAACCACCCCGACTCTCCCTCAAGAGTGGATGTCGAAAAATCTAGAAATTAACTTGCCGAAATGCACCCAAAGGGTTTACCCGTTTATTCAGGATTGGGAACGAACTCGTTGCCGCCTCTGCATGCCTTGAGGTAGTTCAGGGAAGCCACTTGCCCGGTCATTTCCAAATCTCCCCGATAAACGGGGTCATGCCAGCCCTCGATATCGATCGATCCCTTGAACCCAATCAGCCTCAGCTCGCTGATCACAAGCCGCCAATCGGTGTCGCCGAATCCCGGCGTCCGGTGGAAGGCAAAGGGCACGTTGCCGATGATCCCGTTTTCTTTCACCACATCCCAGCGGATCGTCGCGTCCTTCCCGTGGATATGGAAGAACTTGTGGCCGTACTTCCGAATCTGCGGGATAGGCTCGATCAAGGCCACCATCTGGTGGCAGGGCTCCCATTCCAGGCCGAGGTTCTCCGCGGGGACTTCGTTGAACATCAACTCCCAATGGGCAGGGCTCTGCGCGATATTCCAGTCGCCGGATTCCCAATTACCGCCCATCGAGCAGTTCTCAAAGGCGATCTTCACGCCTCTGTCGGCCGCACGCTTGGCCAGTTCGCCAAAAACCTTCTTGAACTGGGGAAGGCTATCTTCGATCGGTTTGTTTCTTATTCGCCCGGTGAAACCCGCGACCACATCGGTATTAAAAAGATGGGCGTTGTCGATCAGTCTTTCCCAACCCTTCAAAGTTTCAATGTCTTCCGGCCCATCTTCCAACGGGTTCCCGTAAATGCCCAGCGCGCCGATGACCGCTTTGTCGCCGTTTTCCTCATTGACTTTGGCTGCCAAGCCCTTTAAGTCATCAACCGTGACCTTGCGCCAGAAATTGATCTGGAAGCTTTCGAAGCCGTGAGGAAGGATGGTGTTGATGTAGCAATGGGTGTTTTCGTTGCCGGGAACGAGGGTGCCGATCTTGATCGAATGGAGGGGCGAGTTCATAGTTCAGTTTTACCGGAAAACGCGTGGCCGCTTCCGGCGTTTGACACAAGCGGGACTTGATTAACGGGGGGCCTTTCTTGTTCGTAATTCTTCGTCCATGTTTTCCATTTCCACCGGCGCTCGGGCTATTCTTTGAGCATGAAGTTGCGACTCGGCATGATTGGCGGTGGGATCGATGCGTTTATCGGTGCGGTGCACCGAAACGCGGCATGGATGGACGGCGAATATGACCTGGTTTGCGGGGCGTTCAGCAGCACGCCGGAGCGATCCAAAAAGAGCGGGGAAGTTCTGGGAATTGATCCGGCCCGCGTTTACGGCGACTACCGCGAAATGATCCGGCAGGAAGCGGCGTTGCCCAAGGACGAGAGAATGCAGGTGGTGAGCATTGTCACCCCGAACCACGTGCATTTTGAGCCTACCAAGCTGGCTTTGGAAGCCGGTTTCCATGTGGTTCTGGATAAACCGATGACGTTCTCCCTCGACGAAGCCAAGGCGCTGGGTGAGGTGGTTAAAGCGACCGGACGCCGATTCTGTTTGACTCACACCTACACCGGTTATCCGATGATCAAAGAAGCCCGCCAGATCGTGCGGGAGGGCAGGATCGGGAAAGTGCGGAAGGTTTATGTGGAATACCCGCAAGGCTGGCTCAGCACGAAGCTCGAGGAGAGCCACCAGAAGCAGGCCGATTGGCGAACTGACCCCAACCGGAGCGGCAAAGCGGGTGCGATGGGGGATATCGGCACGCACGCTTTTAACATGGCGGAGTATGTCAGTGGGTTGAAGGTCACCAAGCTTTGCGCGGATATCAACACCTATGTTCCCGGGCGCCTGCTAGATGACGACGGCGACGTGCTCCTGCGCTTCGACAACGGCGCCAGCGGCATTTTGTTCGCGACCCAGGTGGCTGCCGGTGCGGAGAACAACATCAAAGTGCGGGTGTACGGCGAGAGCGGCGGCTTGGAGTGGAAACAAGAAGACGCGAACTCCCTGATCCTGCGTTGGCCGGATAAACCTGCCGCAGTTGTGAGAACGGGTACGGGTTATGTCAGCTCCTATGCCAAGCACAATAGCCGCACCCCCGCCGGACATCCGGAGGGCTATTTGGAGGCCTTCGCCAACTTGTACAGGAATTTCGCGCTTTGCGTAAAAGCAGATTTGGCCGGTCAGAAAACGCAACCCGAATGGGAGGATTACCCTGGAGTGGAGGATGGCGTGAGAGGCATGGCATTCATCGACGCCGTAATTGCGTCGGGGAAGTCCGAACGGAAGTGGCTAGAGCTGGAAGCTTAGCTCTGCCCTCCGGCTTGATAGCTCCGAACCAATAGAAGACGCCAACATCGGAACAGCGATTAATACGGCCGATCCCGATAACCCTGGCCCAGATGTTCAGCGATCAACTGCATATTTCATCCGCCAAACGGACGGGGTTGTCACCGTTTCTTTGGGGACACACTAGGCGGGTCGGCGGTTCAAAAGTTAACATGTACGCCTAACCACCCGTTCTTCACCACGAGGGGACTTGTCTTCGCCGGCAACCTTCAAAAAGGCGACGTCGTGCTCACCCGAGACGGACGCGGAATGGTACTCCAAGGCAAAGTTGTAAAACACGGAACCTTTACCGTTTACAACCTTACCGTCAATAAGGACCATACCTACTATGTTGGCACCGCTCATGGCGGAATCTGGGTCCACAATGAGTGCGGATTCGATATTGGAAAGCTTCAGCATGAGTTCAAACACGCGTCAGATTTTGGCATTGACGGCAACTGGAACAGTGAAAATGGAGCAGCCTTTGATCAGGCATTACAGGACCATATTGCAAATGCGCCCGAGCAGATTCCCGGGACCTACAGAGGTATAACGCCCGTTACCCACTACTACGATCCGTCGACCCAACTTTGGGCTGGCGTAAATGAGAATGGCGGACTCGAGGGGGCCTGGCGGTTTGAGTGGCGACCAAATACAGAACCTTTATAGAAGCGGGAACATCCAATGAAAGAAGATGATGACCTCCTCGCCCTGATTGAGAGCTTCCAACGGAACCTAGTAGGAGCGCGGGCCTTTTGCGGCGCGTACGTTAAGCTGTGGATGGAGAATAGAGACGCAAAATCGGCAAGAGCCAAGGAACTTATCGGCACTTGGCCAAAGCGCTTCGACCTTGAGTTAACCAACCTGTACCAGCATCGAAAGATAACGGAAAAAGAATTCAAACGACGGGCCACTGAACTATACGGATACGACTGGTTCCTGACCGGTGCGCTTGACGCAATCCACTCCTCCTGCGATCGTTACGATTTCCCGAGCGAGACAGACTCACTAAATGAAGTGCAACTACGCGCAGAGATCGATAAATATTTGGCCGAATATAGGTCTGCCTCTGAGGATGCAAGTACTGGGGAAAAAACAGACAGAGCCTGAAATCTGCCAAGCGGACTGTTAGAACAGCGGATTTCGGGCAAATGTATAGATAAACTCCCATGACTTTCGACCCCCCCCCACAAGAGCCATTGACCTGACCCCCGAAATTAAGGGCCACGCAAACTAAGACGAATTCCTTAATATGGTCACCCAACGCCCCGAGGCGACATTCCTCAGAACGCTCTTAGCTTCCATCCTTTCCAAGAGCAAAAAACCCCGCCTTCTGCGGCGTACCCTCCGGTAACATCGGTTGAGAAATCTCTATGACCACACTCAAAGGCCCCGGCATTTTTCTTGCTCAGTTCCTCGGCGATACCGCACCCTTCAACACCCTGCCCGACATCTGCAAATGGGCGAAGAGCCTTGGCTTTATCGGCGTGCAGATCCCAAGCTGGGACCCGCGCTGTATTGACCTCAAGAAGGCGGCCGAAAGCAAAACCTACGCGGACGAAGTCAAAGGCATCGTCAATAACGCGGGCCTAGAAATCACCGAGCTTTCCACCCATCTTCAAGGCCAACTCGTTGCCGTTCACCCGGCCTATAACGATCTCTTCGATGCCTTCGCACCTGAGATCGTCAGAGGCAACCCGGCGGCAAGAACCGAATGGGCGATTGAGCAGCTTAAATATGCGGCGAAGGCCTCACAAAACCTTGGCCTAAACGCCCACGCCACGTTCAGTGGCGCGCTGCTGTGGCCAACAGTCTATCCTTGGCCCCAACGTCCGGCAGGCCTTGTCGAAGAAGGTTTTGGCGAGCTTGCCAAAAGGTGGAAGCCGATTCTGGACACCTTTGACGAATGCGGAGTGGACGTCTGCTATGAGATCCACCCCGGTGAAGACCTCCACGATGGCGAAACCTACGAGATGTTTCTCGAAGCGGTCAACAATCACCCAAGAGCGTGTCTCCTTTACGATCCAAGCCACTTCGTGCTTCAATGCCTCGACTACCTCACCTACATCGACTTCTATCACGAGCGCATCAAGGCTTTCCACGTCAAAAACGCGGAGTTCAACCCTACCGGCAAGCAGGGCGTTTACGGCGGATACCAAAGCTGGATCAAGCGCGCGGGCCGGTTCCGTTCGCTGGGAGATGGTCAAGTGGACTTCCTGGGAATCTTCAGCAAACTTGCGGCCTACGATTACGAGGGATGGGCAGTGTTGGAGTGGGAATGCTGCCTCAAGCATCCCGAGGACGGCGCGGCCGAAGGCGCGCCCTTCATCAAGGATCACATCATTCGGGTCACTCCGAAGGCGTTCGACGATTTCGCAAGCGCCGGCGCGGAACACCGAGTTCAACAGGAAGCTTCTCGGCCTCAAGTGAAGATCGATCTAACTGGGAGGGTGGCGGTCGTAACCGGCGGCAGCGGCGAACTTGGACGCACCATGTGCCGGACCCTGGCGGAATGCGGGGCGAATGTTGCCGTCTGCTACCGGTTGAAACCCTTCATCTGCTGAAGCGGTCGCGGACGAAATTGGATCCAAGGCATACCAAGTCGATGTCGCGGATTTTGTTTCAGTAAAGGCGTTGCATGAGCGGGTCAAGGAGGACTTGGGGGTGGCCACCATCCTTGTGAACAACGCGGTCAGCCAATATGCTTGGACGACGGTTCTGGAGCAGAACCCCGCCGACTACGTGGACCAATTTCAAACCTGCGTTCTCCACAACCTGCACATGGCAAAGGCGTTTGTGCCGGATATGATCGAGGCGGGCAAGGGCGGGCGTATCGTCGCCATCAACACCGAGTGTGCGATGCAAAACGATGTCACCCAGAGCGCATACGTGGCGGCCAAGCGTGGAATGGATGGCTTGCTGCGGGTCCTTGCCAAAGAAATCGGTTCTCATCAGATTACGGTTAACGAAGTTGCGCCGGGCTGGATCCAGTCGGACAAGATCAGGGCATCTGAGGAAGACGTGCAAGCGGAGTACATCAAGCGTGTCCCCATGCGTCGGGCGGGGACGGACCAGGAAGTGGCCAACGTGGTGACGTTCCTGGCCTCGGACCTCTCGAGCTTTGTTACGGGCGCCTATATTTCGGTTTCCGGTGGCAACGTGATGCCAACCATTTGAATGAGCGGCCATTTCGTTCGGTTCAGGCCCAAAGGGCCGAGAAGAGTTGAGCTAAGGGCGTAGGCCTGGAGCTATCAAGTGATTTATGTCCGGCCGGCCGAAGGTCGGCCACAAAAAGCCTCTGGTGCAACGGGCACGTTGGGTTTGCCGCCCCCCAAGGCCCCTATCGCGGACCTTCAGCCCGCCGCGCCTTCGCCGCTTTTTACCAGGGCTTCGCCCTTCGCTCAAATTCTTCGCGGCCCTTTGGGCCTACATTTGGTCGATCTCGTCAGCCCTACGCAACAGAAGAAGCGATCGTTATGCAATTGCTCTCAAGTGTCTTTAGAGAACCACATCAACCGGCTGGCCGGTTGCCAAGCTTGTTAGGGCTGCCACGGTAGTTGCCGTGTTCTCAATTGTTTCTTGCTCGGTTGTGCCTTGGAATCCGGCTGCTTCCCTACGGATGAGTTGAGCGAATGCATCCGCCTCCAAGACAAAGCCATTCGCGAACGAGTTCTCGACGACTGCTGGTTCTGGTTTTCAACCTGAATGATGTAGGCCGCTGAAGCGGCATCCGCAGTGTGGTTTGAGTGAGCGAATTCGATGGAACCCTTCGTTCCCACAATCTGGGCACGGCGAACTTGGGCGGTCTCAAAACTGCACCAAACTTAGCCGGTTCGTCCGTCGTCGTATTCCAGCAAGACCGTCGCTGACATGTCCACGCCCTTCGGGTGCATTTTGGCGGCCGCGAAAACCCGAACCGGCGGCTTGCCAAGGACGGCGCGGGCCAGGTTGATCGGATAGACGCCCACGTCCCAAATAGAGCCGCCGCCCTGGTCAGGTTCAAGCCGAACATTGTTTTCATCGGTCATGGGAAAGCCGAATGAGCCTGTGAAGGTGACAACTTCTCCGATTTCGCCGGAGCGGACTCGTTCAAGCACGGCAAGTGTCTGGGGCTGGAACCGAAAGGGAAAGGCTTCGATCAATACGACCCCGTTTTTCTTGGCCGCCTGAAACATTTCCCGCGCATCGGCCACCGTAATCGCCAAGGGCTTCTCACATAGAATGTGCTTGCATGCTTGAGCAGCCTTGATCGCCCACTCTTTGTGTTCGCCGTTTGGGGTAGCGATGTAGACGGCGTCGATCTCAGGATCATCCAAGAGCGCTTGATAGGACCCGTAGCTTTTGGAAAGCGAGAACCGGGCGGCGAACTCGTTCGCCTTTTCCTGCGAACGGCTGCCGATGGCAACGACTTCCACCAACTCACAGGCGGGTGACTCCTTCACAAAAGCGGCGGCAATTCTGCCCGCCCCAATCACGCCCAATTTCATCTTTGGCATGGATAAAGGATATCCCTTCGACGCGATAACAGTTTCGGCTTTGGAGTCGAGTGGGAGGCCCTACTGAGTCGACGCATAGACGTAAGAACCGTCTCCGTTGCCGACGGATATAGTTGGCAGGCTTTGGCTCGCGTTGTTGGCGTCAATGATGCCCGCGGTGGTCGCTACTGCATCGGTTCCGTTTGCGGTTGAGAAGGAAGCATTGACGCCAAAGTAACCGTTCTCAACCAAAACGCGTCCTCCATAAGTGGCTTCGCATCCGTTGGTACATCCCGATACTTGGGAGGCGCCCATATCAATGATCCCACCGTTTGTAGCAAGGGCGCCGGCGCCAAGATTCGTTAGCGACGAGTTACTGGCATTGATCACGCCTCCGTGAGCTGCCACGAGTCCGGCAGAACTCGACGATGCATTGCCATAAACTGAAATATAGGGAGCCATAATCGAGCCATCATAGTCGGCTGTGCAAGCATAAACAAAAGATGCGTACTGCATTTCTGCTCCAATAACCAAAGACCCATTGGTCGCAGCGTTCAGGGAGCGCCCGAAGCCGCTGATGCTTAGGCCCGATACATTCAAGATGGACCCTCCCGAAGTCGCCGAGACTCCGTGATTCGCGACCTGCCCGTTAATGGATAGGTTGGACAAGGAAGCAAATGAATGGCCGGAATCAATATCGAACCCGTCCCCGTTAGGGAATGTCAAATTAATATTTGTCAGGTTGTCCCCAATAATGGAAACGTCAGCACCAGAGCCATGGTCGAGGGAAAACGCAGTGATGAAGTTCTCGTTGAAGTTGCCCTTGGTGGTGACAATATCAAAGTGGAGATACGCGGCATCGGCAACCCGTGCATTGTGCGCAAACAGCCAGGCATATTCCAGGTTGGCAAAGGGCTGGCCAGCTCCGATCAGAATCGTTGTATTGGACCGCACAAAGTTGAGCTCCCAACTTCCGTAAGCTGAGGTCGGCGAGGTGGCGGAGGCGTTGAGCGCCTTCATAGCGCGAAACCAATTGCCGCCGTATTGAACGATGTCTCCGGCAACGTAGCTCGTTGTTTTCGTCCAGACCGGCGGATAGGATTGGGCCCTAACTTGAGCAGAAATGGAGAATAACAGGCAGCAGGCTAGGGCGGCAGGCAAAAACAATCGGAAGAACTTCATAGGGGGGACTCATTATCGCAGCAAATCCGGAGGATTTCCTCGTTTTTGAAAATATGTGGCAATGGATAGGCGATTAATTCGGCCTGTCGTGTTCCAGTTCGAGATTCTCGGTCGTGCCACGAGTTAAGAATTCTGGAGGAGTCTTTATCGGCGAAGACCGCCCCGGGGGGACCTCGAGGCAGAGAGTCCCCCATTCATACGCTAGCCAACGGTGGCTCTACATTAAAGACTTATG
The DNA here is from genome assembly GCA_963829965.1 of uncultured archaeon. Lineage (GTDB taxonomy): Bacteria > Armatimonadota > Fimbriimonadia > Fimbriimonadales > Fimbriimonadaceae > DASXZH01. Next base: position 10,466 of record CAWHLK010000029.1, read on the forward strand.
GTGAGCGGAATTTGGAATTTCAGGGCTTGGCATCCTTCTTAGCTTTATCAATCATGAGAGCGATGCGGTCCAACTCCTCCGCCGAGAGATTCATATCACGTGGATCGAGCAGGGCGGCCATCGCCGCTTCTGCCGAACCCGCGAAGAACGTGTCCAAAAGCTGCTGAATTGCGCTTCTTGCCGCTTGCGGCCGGGGGTTGGTTGGGCGGAAAATGAACTTTCCTCTTCTTGGCGGTGGGCAATGAGCCCACGCTCCTCAAGAACCCGTAAATGGGATCGGACCGTGGAATTGTTCGGTTTGCCCGGCAAGAGGCCTTCAAGCTGGGCGGCAGTGAGTTCGCCCTCCTTATACAGCAGGTCCATGATCTGTTGCATTCGCTTGCTCAAATAAGCCTCTAGCCGCATGATGTTGGAATTCTAACAGATAATTGTTAGAAAACCAACATACGTTTCCGTAATTAGTTGAGCGGGTAAAAGGATTGAACTGATGTTGATCGCCATTTCCCTTGCTTGCGTGGGCTTTACGGCTGCCGCTCGCGGGGCGCCCCAATCTTTACCCGCCATCTTTCCGCTGCCGAAGCACATTCAAATGGACGATGGTTACTTTGCCGGGAGCCCTAGGCTTCGTTTTGAAGGCGACCTTCCGCTGGAACAGAAAACCTGGCTTATTCGCGCCGCTAAGAAGTTTATTGGCGCGGATGAGGCGGCCGGCGTCGCCAACTCCGGCGCGGGAGAAGTGCTGTTTAAAATCGATCCCGCGGTCAAAGGGGACGAAACTTACTCGTTGTGGGTGACCCCCAGCTCCATTGAAGCCAGAGCCTCCACTCCCCAGGGCCTATTCTGGGCACTGCAGACATTGCGGCAGCTGCACACCTCGGACGGCTACGAATGCGCCCGGATCGAAGATGCGCCGAGATACGGCTGGCGAGGGGTCTTACTCGACGAGGGCCGCCATTTCATGGGCGCCAAGTTCGTCAAGCATCTTCTGGACGTGATGTCTCTGTATAAGTTCAACGTCTTGCACTGGCATTTAACCGAAGACCAGGGCTGGCGAATCGAGATCAAGTCTCATCCGGAACTGACCGCGGTTGGCGCCTGGAGAACCGAGGCGGACGGAAAGAAGACGGGCGGATTCTATACCCAGGAACAGATCAAGCAGATCGTTCTCTATGCGAAGGACCGAAACATCACGATCATGCCGGAGATCGAAATGCCAGGGCACGCATCGGCTGCCATTGCTTCTATTCCTGATCTTGGCTGCACGAAAGAGCAAATCAAGGTTCCCACAACGTGGGGTGTTTTTCCGGACGTGTATTGCGCCGGCCGCGAATCAACATTCAAATTCTTGGATGACGTTCTGGATGAGGTTGTAAAGCTTTTTCCTTGTAGATATATTCATATCGGTGGCGATGAGGTGCCAAAGAACCATTGGCACGACTGCCCGGATTGTCAGGCGCGCATGAAAGCGGAAGGCCTGAAGGACGAGCATGAGCTTCAGAGCTACTTTGTGCGCCGCATCCAAAAAATGCTGACCGACAAGGGACGTGAGTTGGTTGGATGGGATGAGATCATGGAGGGCGGCCTGGCAAAGGGTGCGGTTGTCCAGGTTTGGCGGGACCAGGCGAAAGCGAAAGAAGCGACAGATCAGGGGAGTCGAGTGATTCTCTCGCCCGACGCGAGCGTGTATCTGAACCATCCCGCCGACGAGCTTCCAATGAAGCATGTTTATAGCTATTCGCCGCTGGAAGGAATCGACCACCCGGCTCTCATCATGGGAGTTGAAACAACGTTGTGGTCGGAGCGGATCACATCGGTCAACTGTTTGACCATGTTCATGCCCAGGGGGCTCGCGGTAAGCGAGATAGGGTGGTCCTGGGAGCGAGAGGCATTTCAAGATTTTGAGAACCGGGTTCATCGTCACCTGGCCTTTATGAAGTCCCACGGCATTGACTTTGGGCCTGAAGATCGCAGGATCGTAACCTACAAGGTGGCAGCCGATTCTGAAAAACAAACGTGTAACTTACAGGCGGCTTTTGGCATGCCCGGTTTGGAACTCCACTACACGCTGGACGGCTCGGTCCCGAACGAATCCAGTCAGGCCGGCGGTTCTTCTATCGAATGGCCTGCCGGGGAAACTCTCCGGGTCGCCATTTTCAGAAAAGGAGACATGCTTCAAGAGCCTGCGACTTTCGAAACGGTCCGTGACCTTGCCCTTGGCAAAAGAGTCACTTTGCTGACGTCACCCGTTTCGCCCTACGCCTCCGCAGGCGGCAAAGGCCTTGTGGACGGCATAATCGGTTCGTCAGATTTCCACGATGGCTTTTGGCTTGGTTGGCATGGAACGGATATGCAGGCCGTGGTTGATCTCGGCCAGCCGATGGAAATAGGAGAGATCGCGCTTCACTGCCTCCAGGATATGCCGAGTTGGATTCTCATGCCGAAGTCTGTGATTTTCGAGACTTCGAACGACGGCTCCACTTGGGCGCCCTACGATGAGGTCGCCAATACGGTGAAGGATACGGACACTTCGCAGATAACGGATTGGTTTGCAGCAAGAAGTGTGGACCCGGTCCAGGCAAGGTATGTTCGGGTGACCGCAAAGAACTACGGCGCGTTGCCTCCTTGGCACATGGGCGCGGGAGGCGAGGCGTTCATTTTTGCGGATGAACTCAGCGTACGGTAGCGACGTTCTAAAGATGGAAAATCCGGCCGATCCCCCAAACGACCAGTGCGATGACGAGCAAGATTCCGACAAACGCAAAGAGAACGTAGAACGCGAAAGCCGCATACCTGGAATTCAGTCCAGAATATGACGGCGGGTTATAAGTAGCTCGCCTGAGCAATTTCATCGCATTCGCCTGAGCTTCAGCTTCGCGCTTCCTAATATCAGCCAGGATGGCGTTCTCTTCTTCCGGAGTTGGTTCAGCGTCACTGGGCGCTTCGGGATGGTCGGCGTGAAACCTCAAACGAATGGCTTCTCGTTCGGCCTTGGTCAGGTCCACATGGAATGTACGTTGGCCCGCCACTTCGGGGATTCAAAATCGGCTCATCGTTGCTTGGCAAAAAGGAGAGTAGTCTCGATGTCCTCAAGCCCTTTGAGAAAAAAAGGGGTGCCTACGCTTAGATCTCTTTATACCTTTCTAAAAATGATAGTACTGATCTGCAAACCAGAGGGCGAGCACCAGAACTCCGACGAGAGCGGTAAGGGCCAAGAAAAACACCGCCGCGTTGCGAGCGTTCCGTCTTGTTGAAGAATTGGACGCAACGTGCGTTGCTTGCTCAATCATTCTCTTGGCGTTGGCTTTCTTTTGCCTAATTTCAGCAAGTATCTGCGACTCTTCGTCGGGCGAGGGGCGGGCGTCGTTGGGCGCGCCTGGATGGTCTGTCCGAAACCGCAAGAGAATCGCTTCTCGCTCTACCTTGCTTGGGTCCACGTCCCCATTATGTAAGGGGTAACGACGCAGATTCCACAGCGGCTCACCGCTTCCTCTCCAAGAGGAGAGCGGTCTCGATCTCGTCCAGCCTCTTCCGGTAGAAAAGATTGTCGGGCTCGATGCGCAGCGCTCTTTCGATGGCTCTGCCTGCTTGCTTCAGCTTGCCCGAGGCATGCCGAACCACTCCGAGTGCAAAGTGAACGTAGCTTTCGCGTGGGCTCGAAAAAACCGCGCGCTCTGCCTCGCGAACCGCTTCAGCCTCACGGCTCATGTTGTAAAGACAGATGGCTCGGTGTGCCCGTGCAAGTCCATGCCCGGGAGTGATCGCCAGCACTTGCCTAAATCGTGCTTCCGCTGCAAACCAGCATTCCTGGTTCATGAGGCCCTGGCCCTCCCCGTAAAGGGCGCGGACGTCGAATTGGACGGCTTGGATCTTCTCTCGATTGGGTAGGCGTAGGAACAGAGCCATTGTCCCTGTAATTCTTGGCAGGTTCGAGAATCTCCTTAGCGTCAAAAGTCTCGCTTGTCAACGTAGCGCTTCGCCCCGTAAGGAGAGGGTTCGCCCGTAAGCCGCTTCGCTGTAATCATGGCGCTTCGCGCCGTAAACCGCTTCGCTAGTAAACAGGTAAATACGCATCCTCATCCAATGCGGCGGTGTCCCGACCCTTTACCCTTTACCCAATAACAGCGAAGCGTCTTACGGCGCGAAGGGCCATGCTTTTACGGCGCGAAGCGCCTTTCCAACCACGAGGGGAGAAAGATGGACAAGACATTCTCTACGGAATGTACATTGCAATTCACCTGCATCAGTGATACAGTATGAGTATGGTAACAGATCCGGCGAAGTTGGCGGAATTCAGCGAAATCCTGCAGCAGTGGAACGAGAGGTTTAAGGCAAAGAACGCGTACCTCAAATGTCCCCACGGCGATGAACACGAAAGTTGGTTCGAATTGGTGGATTTGCAATATGATGGTTGGAGCAGTTTCACTTACCGGGTAACCGCCTGCTGCAAAGGGTTTGAGACTCTGATCCTCCAAGCCGCAACCGAGGAGCGGATGTTTAATCCTCCGGTATTTGACACGGGCGTCGAAGTCTTAAAGTATGAGACTGAGCGAGATCACTATGACGACGCGCCCAAGACGCCAACAAAGCAGGCTCTGGTGGAAACTCATACGCCCGTTATCGTGCAAGATGGCCACCACGGGCTGTCGGAAGCCACTCGAAGCAACGTTGAGCGCTGGTTCGAAGAAGTTTGGGGCGAACATGAAGTGGAGCGGATCCGCCACTGGGTCTCGGAAGACTGCAAAGTGCATAGCTTGGACGGCTCATTCCGAAGAGGGCCGGAGGCGTTCGAGGAAGTTTTTGCTGCGCTTCATGAAGCACTCCCGGATATTCACGTAGAAGTCAAATATCATGTGGTGGATCACGACAAGGCAGCGTCCTTGCTCCTCGTAAGCGGCACGCCTAGTTCCACGAAGAAGCGAACGGAATTCACTGCGATGACGTTTTCCCGCTGGCACGAGGGAAAGATCATCGAGGCTTGGAGTCTGGCGGATTTGGATTCCTCGCTGATGAAGGCACGCGAGCCGATTGGGGGATAAGCCTCGATTAGAGAATTAACCGTTGGCGTCTGATTCGGCCGCGGTCTTTGACGCGTCCGAATTTTGTTTGTATCTCGCCTGATATTCGTGAGCGATGAGCACAACCAGTGCGGCATCGAATAGCGAAAAGATCAAGAGAGCGACCTTTTGGGTCTCGAAGTACCTTGCCATTTCCGCAATGGCGAAAAACGAGAGAACGCCGATCAGGCCTATGTAGCCCCAGGTTTTTCGTTTGAGCGCAGCGACGATGAGGATCGCCTTTGCAAGTCCATGAACAATGAGATACAGAGCGGTGGCGATGGTGGCCGCATGCACGCCGGTGGCGAGCTTCTCCAGCGTGCGGGATATGAAGTCGTGCTTGCTGTGTTGGGAGAGGATCTCCAAATAGCCGCTGACCCTTAAAGGTGAAAGCAGGATAATGCCGCCGGCGACTTCAAATAAGGAGTCGATGCCTTTGAGGATAAGGCCAATATCGAATAGGATGGTTGTCTTGGTTTTCAAGGCCGCTCATCCATCCTACCGCCCGCGCGTTCAAGCGTGAGGCTTGGTGCCTAGATGCTCTATATTGCCTTAGCTTGGTCTTGCCAAAACGCTGATATGCACTTCCACGTCGTCGCCGATCCACGAGGGGTTATGCGGCATTTCCCATTTCATCCCATAGTCCCGCCGGTTGATGTTGAATGACCCTTCGAACCCCAAGAGTGTCACGCCTTTGGATATCGTTTGCGAACCGGTCGCGTGAAAGAGAACATGAATTTCTTTCTTCACCCCCTTCAGTGTCAGATCTCCGATGGCTTCGAATCCTTTTCCCATCTTCTCGATCTTCCTGCTCACGAATGTGATGTGCGGGTATTTCGCCGCGTTAAATCCGTCCTGCTCGAGCGTATGGTGATCGCGGCCGGGCACGCCGGTGTCGAGGCTGGAGACGTCGATATCGGCTTTTACCGAAGAATGCTCAAAATCGTTGGGAACGTAATTCAGCTCCGCGGTGAACCGGTTGAAGCGGCCCTGCAAGTGGACGAGCCCGCCGGCAACCGGCACGGTAAAGCTAATCGATGAGTGTTCGCCATCCACGCTGTAGTTCTGAATCTCAAGCGCATAAGCGACGGATATTGCCAGCGCGCCGGTAATGGCGGCCAGAGTTTTGGTTTTCATTGTCATTGCAAGTGCCTCCTGTAGGCGAGATAATATTGATTGCTCAGTTTCATGCCCCTGGTTCCTCGAAGCTCATTTTTTCAAGGCGCTTCAGCTCGAGGGGATGATCCTTAGCCATTTCGTCGTAGGTGAGCTTGCCTGTAAGCCACACCTTGCGCATCGGAAATGCGTCGGGGCTGAAAATCTCTTGGTTCAAGTGCCAGAGAATGATTGCGAGAAATGCCAGTGTGGCTTCCCACCCATGGGCGACAATCGCGATGCTTAGCGCTTCCTCCGGAAGCCGGTTGCCCCAGTAAATGGGGAACCACATAATGATGCCGGAGATCACCATGACGGGGACGCCCCAATACTCGGCCAAGTAGTCCAGTTTTTGCCGAACCTGGAATTTGCCGTATTCCGGTTCCTGATCGGATAATCCAAGGTAGAGCTTCGTTTGCTGGATGAAGTCGTGAATGTCCTTGCGGGTTGGCAACATGGTCATCGATGTGTGGGAAAACCCGGCCCTTGCCCACCTTATGAGCAGCTCCACGAGGTGGAACAACCAGAGCCCAATCAACCCCACCGCAGCGCCCCGATGGATTTCGCGTGCCGTATGCAGCCCTCCAAACATGGCGTACAGTCCTTGCAGCCAGGGAACCGTGTAGAAGTGCAAAGGGAAGCCCGTCGCAATAAGGAACGTAAAGCAGACCATCAGCGCAACGTGCTGGATTCGTTGAGAGAGGCTGAATCGCTCAAACGTTCTTGGCGGTTCAATGCCCTCCGGCTGTTTCGGGTTCTTCACGAAGTAAACGACATAGGCAAGAACCAGAAAGACGAAGGCCCCGACGATGAGGGCAGCGGCGAGTCCAACCTGGTGGAGGGCTCCTCCCATCAGCGCGCACACTCCCAGAAGAAAGCTGATCGAAACCAACAACCCTGCCAGGCGGCCGCATTTCGGCTCGCCCTTTCCAAAGACCTTCAGGCGGATGTCCAGCACAACGCCGAGAAGCAGGAAGCTCACCATGCCGATAACGAGGACTCGGAAAAACAGGTCAGTGCCGAAAAGAATCGGATCCTGCTTGATTTTTAGCCTAAGGTGGTTGGCGCCGGACATGGCAAAGTTGGCGCCCGCACCGTTATGGCAGCCCTTTTGGGAACAGAGCTTGGCCGCGTTTGCCCGGTTTGTAGGCGCTCGCGGATCCGACGGCGGAAGCATGCTGTGCGTTGTGTGACAGTCGGTGCAAACGGCAACATTGGTGGCGCCGAACCGCAGGAGAGCCTTACCGTGAAAGCTGTCATCGTAAGAACTGACCGCATCCGGATCGACTCCATAGCGCCGCATTCGGTCCTTGTCCCGGTGACATTGGCTGCACAGCCGGTATTTGGCCACGCGGGTAAAGGTTGCGGCTGCTTTAATCGCATGGGGGTCGCCGCCGCCGTGGCAGTACACGCAAGTTGGGTGGTCGCCTTGTACTTTGTCGGGCTTGGCGTGCGCGCTTGCCTTATAGGCGGTTAACTCGTCCTCGTGGCAATCGCCACAGGTTGCCTGTTCGTGCTCCATGCTAGGCGTATGGGGGACGGCCACCATGGAGGTGTGGCAGTCCTGGCATTCCATATCTTTATGGGGCGAGGAGGCAAGGGCCTTGCCATTCACTGCTTTGAATAAGTGCCCATCCGACTGATCCAGGGAGTGGCACTCCAGGCACTCGGCTTTTGTGAAGGTTGTGTCCGACGGGTCGGCAGATTTCGCCTTGCTCTTGGTGCCCGGCGTCTGAGCCAATGAGATGCCTCCAACCACGAGCGTGATGAGTGCAAGAAGCAAGAGAGCGGCAGGCTTAGCCCTCCCTCGTTTTGAATTTCGCCGAATTTCATCGCCGGCCATCGCAGGTTCCTCCTCTCATAGACTCTGTCCAGGCGGCTGCTACAAATATGAGCGATGCATTCGTTGTTTCGTTAATCAAACGGCCACCAATTGAGAGCCGCTCGATAAAGGCGGATCGACGCGTTGCCGTGATTCTTGATCTACGGCCCTCAGTACAAAGTGAGCCAATTGGGCTCATCATGAGTAGCCTTATTTCTATGTCAAGGGAACAACTGACGGAGAACTGTTGACTGGCGCAAACCAGAGGTGTGCTAGGTAGAGGAGATCACAGCCGACTCGGCCGTTTAGTTCGACGGATTTCTTGACCAGACACCGAGACCTGTGAGTTTTGCTAGCGCCGCAAGGTCGTACCCTAATGGATCGCTCTTGCGTCTTGGTGAGACATCGGCGTGGCCGGTGATTGTTTCGAGGGTTGGAAACAGCTCACGAAGTTGAAGGATAAGCGCAACCGCCGATTCGGTTTGTTCCTTTGTGTAAGGATCGACGCCGTCGTTCAGGTTCACAAACGATATCCCAATCGAATAGGGGTTCACGCTTGTTTTGGCCAGGTACATTCCGTCGTCTTCCTGTTCTGTCGGGAGATTCTGGACTTGTTCTTTCGGCCCATAGGAACTGCCTGCATGGTACGCTTTCATGGATGGCGGGAGGCATTCCACCACGCCTCCGGACTTGGCGATGATGTAGTGATAGCTCAACCCCCGCTCTCGGAGAATGCCAAGGGCGGTTTCCGTGCTTTCGGGCCCAGACTCGCCTTGCGCAGTGCAATGCATCACGACGAGCGTCGGCGGTACGCCTGGCGGGGCGCGCCTCGCCATCGAGCCGGGGTGCCAATCGGGTTATCTTGAATGCCACAGAAGTTTTTATACCTTGGCCGGTCGCAGTAACGGGGTCATGGCGCGCGGCTCTCCCGAACGATCAATATTTCCCGAAAGGCCTCGGGTTGATCGAAAATCTGAAGCAATCGCATAGTGGGCTTGCTCGGTTTCCGCGCACCTTGCTCCCAACTATTACTGCTGGTCGTAATCCGTTAAACGTCGAATCCAGATGTTCCTGAATCGCACGGGCCTTGACGACTCATGGTCCTGAAGGGCGAGCCGGTCCTCTGTCGGTATGGTTGTATAAGGCAAAATCACTCGGTGCCCAGTGGGGCCGTTAAGCTTCTGGTGGTTGTGAACGAGCACGCCATTGAAAAACACGGTCATGTAGGCCGGTTCCACCAACTTGTCCCCGTCAAAGCGTGCCGCTTGGAAAATCACATCGTAGCTCTGCCATTCGCCTGGCTTCCTCATAGGATTGACGAGAGGCGGCCATTGGCCGTAGATTGCGCCTGCTTGTCCATCGGCGTAGGTCGGGGCGCGGTAAGAGTCCAATACCTGGATCTCATAGCGGCTCATGAGGAATACGCCGCTGTTGCCGCGCTCCTGGCCGAATCCCGAGATATCGGTCGGCTCCTCCCACTCGACGTGAAGCTGGCAGTCGCCAAACTTCTCTTTTGTGTACAAATATCCCGTTCCGTGATTGATCTCGAAATAGCCGTCGTGAAGCGTCCATTGAGGAGCGTGAGGCTTGCCGTTCTCGGTGCCGTCGTCCGTTTGGATCCATTGCGACAGATCGCCGCCGTTGTAGAGAACGATCGCATCGGAAGGTGGCTTGCTGAAATCGGCGCGGGAGCAACTTCGCGAGGATATGGCCGATCCGAATCGTGGACATGCCACTTCTGGCCAGGAAGGACGGGCGTATCCTTGTAGCCGTCGCGGTGAGTTTGCGCGATGTGGGCGAGGGCGAGGCAAGCCGAGAGCGTGCCGGCAACGGAGAGTGCGATCAGTCGAGCAGCCTTTGTAGTCACGAGGCAATGCTACCCGCCGCCAAAGTTTGTGGAAATATGCGGCAAATCGTAGGATTTGCTGCCTGGCATGGCTAAGACCGGACAGCCTTTTCATGATCAAGCTAGAAACTGAGGCGACCCTTGGCTAAGTGGCTCGAAGAATGCAATGAAAAATATTTACTCTAGAGTAGGATTCATAGCTAAAACGGGCTCGACTATTGGTTTTGCTCTAGAGTTGGTGTATAGTAGCGATTGCTGTGCCGCTTCGATGATGAATGCGAAGACCCACCTGACAACTGGCGCAACCGTGCTCGCGATGATTGGCGCGGTTCTTTATTGTGAGGAAATCACGGCGCCGGTCGATTACGGCAACGTCACCCATGTTGTCTATTGGGAGAAATGGACGGCCTTTGAGCGGGACGCCATGAAGGCGGTGGTGGACAAATACAATGCCACCCAGGGCAAAGAGAAGCACATCTTCGTTGACTTCGAACCGTGCAGCGACCTCGCCGATAAGACTCTCCTTGCCACGAGCGGAGGCATTCCTCCGGACATCGCCGGCCTTTCCACGATCTCACTTGCCGCGTTCGCGGACAACAGCGCGGTCATGCCCCTCGACGATTATTGCCGCAAGTACGGCATCAAAGAGTCAGACTACGTGCCCAACTACTGGGATCAAATGTATTACCGCGGGCACGTTTACGCGATGCCATCGACGCCGGACTCTACCGCCCTGCACTATAACCGCCAGGCCTTCAGGGAAGCCGGACTTGACCCCAATAAGCCTCCGCAGACAATCGAAGAACTCGACGTTTGGCCGAGAAGCTGACCAAGAAGGACTCCCAGGGAGAATACGCCCAGTTCGGGTTCCTGCCCTCAGACCCTGGATCGTGGAACTGGGGTTGGGGGTACTTGTTCGGCGGAAAACTGTGGGACGGAAACGGCAGAATCACATGCAACTCCCCTGAGAATGTCAAGGCGTTTGACTGGATCGCATCTTATTCGCGCAAATACGGTGCATCCGCGATCACCCAGTTCACCTCGGGGTTCACCAATATATCTCGGAACGACAGCTTCATATCCGGAAAAGAGGCGATGCAACTGGAAGGGGTATGGATGTACAACTTCATATCCCGCTTCAACCCGGGGCTCGATTGGGCGGCCGCGCCGTTTCCCCACTTGGCAAGCAGGCCCGATCTGGCAGGGTTGACTTTTGCCGACCTGGACGATCTTGCTATTCCGGTCGGTGCCAAGCACCCGGATGCTGCATTTGACTTTATCGCCTTCGTTCAAAAGCAGGAGAACATGGAGCTTCTCTGTCTGGGGCAGCGAAAGCAGTCCCCCCTCATCAAAGTGAGCGATGCGTTCTACAGTAAGCATCCAAATCCGTTCATCCGGGTCTTCGCCGATACTCCCAAGCTGCCCTATTCGGTGCATCCGCCGATGATCGGCATCGTCAACGAATACATCGACGACCTAAATGAGGCGTTCGACGAGATCAAGTCGCTCAAGAAAACGCCCAAGGAAGCGCTGGATTATGTTCAAGCGCGCATACAAAAGAAGTTCGATCGATACCGTTGGATCATGGGGCTTCGCACAGGGAGCAAACCTTGAACAAGGTTCGGCGAGAGAGCCGTCTCGGCTGGATGTTTGTCTCCCCGTGGGTGATCGGCTTTGCCGTGTTTTCGATCTATCCGATCGTTGCTTCGCTCTACTTTGCCTTTTGCGATTACTCGGTTTTGCGTCCGCCGATCTTCACCGGGTTTGACAACTTCAACGCCCTGTTCCATGACGATGTCTTCTGGAAATCGCTGTGGAACACGGTCTACTTCACAGCGATTTATTTGCCTTTGAGCCTGATCTTGGCGCTGGGGCTGGCAATGCTACTCAACAGCAAGGTGAAAGGGATTGCCCTGTACCGCACCATCTTCTACCTGCCGTCGCTCTTGCCTCTAGTGGCGACCGCGGTGTTGTTCCTGTGGGTCTTCGATGCCGATCACGGCATTGCCAACAACCTTCTAGCGGCAGTCGGCATTGGAGGACCGCAGTGGCTGACCGACACCGCATGGTCCAAAATCACGATCATTTTGTTGAGCATGTGGGGTGTTGGGAACACGATGATCATCTATCTTGCGGGGCTGCAGGAAGTGCCGCAATCACTCTATGAGGCAGCCGAGGTGGACGGCGCCAAGGCGTGGGCAAAAACCTGGGCAGTAACCCTTCCGATGATCTCTCCGATCCTCTTCTTCAATCTCGTGATGGGAATCGTGGGCTGCTTTCAGATCTTTACGGTGCCGTACGTGATGTTTCCGGGCGGAGCGCCCGCGCGCTCGACCTACTTCTACACCGCCTATCTTTACGACAACGCCTTCCGGTTCCACAACATGGGTTACGCCTGCGCAATGGGTTGGATCATGTTCGTGATCATCGTCTCGCTCACCCTGATCTCTCAGCGCATGACCGAGAAGCACGTGTACTACGGAGGCGGATAGTGAAGAGCGCGCGCAGGTCTGCCCAGCTCAAAGTCGCGCTGACGCACGTGGTGCTGATTGTGCTGTCTCTGGTGTTTTTGATCCCGTTCTTTTGGTTGGTTTCGACCTCATTAAAGCAACTCCCGGAAACGGTAAGCCAGCCTCCGGTCTGGGTTCCCAAATCGCCACAGTGGCATAACTACAAGGATGCCTTCTACTATGATGCCGATACGCTGGGCTACATCCCTTTCCTGAACTACACCCGGAATACGATCCTCCTATGTTGGCTATGCGTGGTCGGAACGGTGTTTTCGAACGCGTTGATTGGCTATGGATTTGCCCGGCTGCGCTTCAAGGGGCGCGATATCTTCTTTTTCATCACCCTTGCCACGATGATGGTGCCGTTTCCGGTTTTGATGGTGCCGACTTACAGCCTCTTCAAATACCTGGGCTGGGTGGGTAGCTTTCGCCCACTTTGGGTTCCTGCCTTCTTTGGCAGCGCGTTCAATATCTTTTTGCTTCGGCAGTTTTTCAGGGGCGTTCCATTTGAGCTTTCGGAAGCCGCTACGATTGATGGCGCGAGCGAGTGGCGGGTATTTCGTTCCATCGTGATGCCGCTTGCCAAGCCTGCGCTTGGAGTGGTTGCGCTGTTCACGTTCCTGGGGACCTGGACCGATTTCTTGGGGCCGCACATCTACTTGGTGGATCAGAAAACCTTCACTCTCTCTCTTGGGCTGCAGTTCTACCAGAGCCAAAATGGAGGAACGCAATGGAACCTGCTCATGGCGGCGACCGCGATCGTGATTTTGCCTGTGGTCGTTGTGTTTTTCTTTACTCAGAAGCTCCTGGTGAGCGGAATCACACTGACCGGCATTAAAGGGTAGTCACGTACTGCGGAGGTCGACATCAAGGAAAAGCGCTCGGTTCGCTTTTTCCCACGTGACTCTCCACGCCAAATGCCATAATATTAAATTGAGGAAGGCAAAGCCATGACTATTCCGGAAGAACTACAAGACGTGCTCGTAAGCACGCCGGACGCCCTAGGCGGCAGTGTTCGATTCAAAGACACCCGCGTACCCGTGCAGGCGTTAATCGACACGATGGACGGCGGCACCATCGAGGAGTTTTTGAACGGGTGGCCTGATGTGACCCGCGAGCAAGCCGAAGCCGTCATTCATTGGGAGCAAAACCAAGCTCGCCGGGTGTTCGGATTGGAAATGGCCTACTAAGGCAGTCTCGAGAATAGAACAACCTGAAAGAGTTGGTCTTCACTGCCCTCGATTCTTTCGACCCAGAACCTGAGGTAGCGGGTCGGCTGGTCCAGTCGAATGCGTATTCCGCGACAGGCCACGGCGGAATCTAACTGATCCCAACTGACCGCATCAACGGAGGTCTCAGCTCTATATCTAGCTTTCATGCCTTGCCCGAAGATGGGGAGACAGGCGGCCGCCATAAGAGTTGTGGCTTTGCCGAGATCGAACTCAACGCATTTTCCCTTAGCCGGTTGCGGCTCTAGCCGGATAACTTCCATCGGCGGGTCTGCAGCGAACTCGATGTTCTCGATATTTGCGGTGGAGAGCTCGCGCTGTGGCGATCTCATCTCCCGGCTCGGATTCTTCAGGACGGGCTGTGGAGTCGGACCAAGCCTTTTCCCAAATTGCGTAATCGGGCTCCGGCCTTTTTCCGTTGCGCCAATCGAACCACATTCTCCACCTTTTGAGGTGGAAGTCTTTGGTGAGGCCGGCCCATTCGCGAGTTGCGTAATCGAACAGGAACGGTCCCCCCCACCAGGTGATGAGCGACCTGGCGTTGTGTTCGTAGTGGTTTGACTCGGCCTCGACGTTGGCAAGGCTGCGCGCGGATTGGAGCCAGGTGGATAGGCGGTGCTCCGGCCGGGTGGCGAGGAGAGAGTCCAGGTCCCCTAGAGCATCCTCGAATTCGTGCTGGCGACGCTGTTCAAGAAGGCGGTCTGCGACTGCCCCCAACCAGGTCTTGGCGACGTCCACAACATCTCGCCGGAAGTGGTCGGACGCATAGAGGTGCTCTTGGCTCAAAAGAGCTTCTAGGGCCGCCCTGAGTTGATGGGGATCAGGGGAAGTGGCCAGCGGCTGGTCCTCCGGGCGGAAGCGCCAGCTAAATCGATAGTGAATCGCTTGGGCCTTTCCGTATACGCTCTCGGCCAGAATCTCCCAGGCGTGCTCAGCGCCCTCGGATCCGTAACGAGCATGAGCGTAGTCCTTTAACCAAGACTTAAGATCCAGGTTTTTCGGCTCCCACATCAGATCAGTGAGAAGTTCGTAAACTACCGGGTTTTGGTCGATCCCTTCGGGCGAAACGCCCATCCCTTGGAGAATGTCGTGCTCCGGATCCTTAACGGCCGAGGATGCGCGGTCAATAAATCCCTGCAGATCGCCATGAAGGTGGGTGTTCTGCCCAGTAATCGGTGGACCACGTTGTGCATCCAGCCTTTTTCTCGCATGGCGGGCTGTCTGCGCCAAGTTTCCAGTTCCTCGGTGGCAAGGTCCAGAACATAGAGCCGCCCGGGCGGGGCGGCATCGAGCAGGGCTGCAGATTTCTCTGGCTGCCAATAATCCCGTGCAAAGTAAAACGGCCAACCCTGCATCACCCAGTTGGCTTCCGGGTCAACGGACACTAGCGTCTGCCAAGTCGCGCGGCCGATTTCACGGAGGTCTTCCAACTCCGTTTTTGAGTCCAATCGCGGGACCTGCTCTGCGAAGAGTTCGCAGAGATAGTGGTGAACAGGGCCGTAGGCTTGGCGGTATTCCTCCAGGAAAAGCCTTCCCACTTCTTGAAATGCTTGGCTCCGTGGGTCAAGATAAGCTGTCTTTTCGAATCCGGCCCAAGGCTCCGCGCTTTGAAGCTCCACTTCCGGCCGAACTCGCTGCATGGCGGGAGGGACAAACCCTGAGAAGCCGGGAACGATCGGCGCCATGCCGAGTTCGCGCGCCCTTTCGAGAATCTGTTGTTGGAGTTTTTCCTGTCCGCGGATCCAGGAGTCAGGTAGGGGCCCCATAAAGCCGTTAAGGTTCCCGAGCCGGTGCCAGCAAAGGTAAGCGGGCCCGCTGAAGTGGGCCGCGATCTCTTCCTCAGTGAGTCCGATCTTTCGAAACACGCGGCGAGAGATCGCCTCGGTCCCCGCAAGCAGAAGAGGGAAGTTGATGCCGTGAAGAGCCATCCAGTCCAACTCTTGTTCCCAACGTGGCCAATCCCACCAAGCGGCCGAGTATCCGTAGGTGCAGACGCTTAAATAGTGGCGTTTCGGGATTGGACTTTCGATACGTGTGAGTGGAAGATCGGGAAGATGATTGGGTGTTGTGTATTGGGTTTTGGGTATAGGGTTTGGGGGGCGAAAGAGTTGAATCTGTAACCCGGGCCAAGAGGCTTGGCCGAGGCCCATTTCTCGGAGATAGTGGTAAGCCCCGCGGCATAGGGCAATCCCCGAGTTTCCTCTGACGCGAACGATCCCAGCCTGAGCTTCTAACTCAAACCAGTCATTTCCAGGTGCAGGCGAGAGATCAAGGTCAAAACAGGAAGACGCAGGCCCAATAACCCGTTGCAACACGCCGCGCGCCGCAGACAACTCTCCGGCTGACCCATGTGTCTCCACCTAACCCGCATGAGCCCGGACAGCCGCGCGGGCGACCTCGGCGGTGGTCCCGCGAAGAACAATTTCGCAGGGCAAGACGGATTCCGTAACATCCTCCCCTGCAGCAAGGCGAAGGATTTCGCGAGCCGCAGTGTCACCGAGATCGCCGAGAGGAAGGCGAACCGTTGACAGACCAGGGTGAAGGAAGCCGGCGACGGGGAAGTCGCCAAAGCCCATGATCGAGATGTCGTTCGGAACCGAAAGCCCGGCCTCCGCGACTGCTTTGATCGCACCGATCGCCGAAAGGTCGCTGGCGCAGAAGATCGCCGTCGGCGGGTCATCGCTCGAAAGCATTCTTTCGGCGGCTTCATGGCCGCAGGATTCGATAAAGTGATTGCCCTCTTGGGGGCCAGGGGCAAGGCCATACTCAGCCATTGCCTGCAGGTAGCCTCGCTGACGCTCGGCGCCATCGATGTTGCCCGGCAGACCGCGGATGAAGCCGATTTTCCGGTGGCCGAGGCCGATCAAGTGCTCGGTTGCGGCTCGCGCTCCCCCTTCGTTGTCTGGCATCACAAAAGGCACGCGACTGCCTGCTGGGCACCTGTTGATCGCGTACACATGGTGGCCGCAGTCCACGAGGAGGTTGGCGTAAAGAACCTCGGGTTCGCTCAAGAGAACGCAACAAACGACATCCTCCTTGGCAAGAAGCCGTTCCAGGATCGCGATAGTGTAACCGTACATCACGAAATCCTGGCCATGGCTGCGTATGCAGCGTTCGAACTCGCCAATGACCGGAGGTAGGTAGTAGGGATCGAGCGAAGGCTTGCCGTCGCCTTCAATCAGCATCACAAATCGATAGCGTTTGGTGGGAACGTTCGGCCGGCGCTGGGCTACAAATGTGCCTTTTCGCCCAAGTCGCTCCAAAACGCCTTCGGCCACCAGCGAGGAGACCGCTTGCCGGGCCGTCATGTAGGCAACTCCATAGTTCGCCGCAATGTCCTGTTCAGAAGGGATCCGCTCGCCCGAGGACCAAACTCCGTTTTCAATCTCTTGCAGTAGAGCTTGCGAAACCGCGCTATGCTTGGTACCCGTCGAGGAACTTCGCTTGCTTCTACGTTTAGCGGGTGGAGCCGAGCCAGGAGCGAGGTTTTCGCCCATTACGGACTTCTTGTTCTTGGGGTTGCTGCTCATGTTTGGTTCGACGCTTTTTTGCAGGAGTCTGCTTCAGGATACACTTTGTTTATAGGCGAAGGCGCAGCATTCTATATACCGTTCTATGGTCTTAAGGCGACGTAAGTTTCATAGTATTCGACGGCAACGCCCGCAAATCCGTTTTGGGAACGATAGGCTTGCTGCGCTGCGTTGAACGCTCGTTCCAACTCCGCATTGCCCTTGGCGAAAAACGTGGCGACGGGCTCGGTGGGTAACTCGCTGGCTTCCGCGCCGAGCCAAGCCTTTTTTCCTACCTGAGTGGCATAGGCAACCGTCTTGGTTGGATCCTTGACGAAGTTCTCCGGCGTGCTGACGTAATCCATAACCGCAACATAGTCCACGCGGTCCAGAACTTCTTTTTCCAGCCCATCAAGGTCGGGAGCTTCGAACCACCGTGGGATCGCAGCGCCCAGCAGGAGACTGCCTCCTGATTTGTTGATACTCGCACGAGATTGGTCAAACAAATTCAAAAAAGAGGCTCGAAGGCGGGGATTGGGCCAGGATGGTAGGGCGTAGGGTTCCACATCGAACTGGAAACCGTCGAATCTCTCGTCCCTGGCAGTGGACCCGTTGAATTTCAGAACCATATTGACTTTATCGACGCCAATTCCGTTTCTCGTCACCCTGAGCCCAGGAGGATTCCCCGCATAAGAAATCCACACGAAGCCCCTTTTGGTGGCATTCTCGGATTAGCCCACCCAGGGCGGGCGCTGACTTCGGATCGGCGGGGTCCACCTCGCCAAGGAAAATGACGGTGATCGCGTGATTTGGATCGCCCTTCGGCGCACTGATGAAATCGAAAAACTTGCGTCTCGCCTGCCCGTTCTCCACGAGGGGCCTTCCGTGCCACATCCAAAGCGCGCGCTTGAGGGGCGCCTGGGTTCGGAAGATAACGGACGCGACAACGAGGGAAGCGATCATCAGAACTCATAAGTTCGGTTATCCTGGCGGCCCTTAGGCCGCCAGGAAGTAACCATTAGCAGAACCCAAAAGGCTTATAAACCTTGGTTGCTGTACTCGGTGAACAACGCAATCGTGTTAACGTCGCCTTGTTCGATTTGTTGGAGGGTTCGGCCGGTGCCATAGGCTCCGGGAGTTTGGTCGAACATGATTCCGTTGCCGAAAGCAGCGTTCAACCTAAACGACTTAGCGTGGCCGTCAAAGAACTGGTAGTTGCTTTGGCCACCACCGTGGATCTGGATAGGGCCGATATTTGGCTTGAGCGAGTTGCCGTGCCATCCACCCGCCCCGCTGAACGTCCACCCGAAGAAAGTTCCTCCCGCGGTGTAGTCCAAGGAGTTGTAATAGTAGGCGTAGAGGGTCGAGGGGTTGACCTCGGAGAATGACATATCCGGGTACGGATATCGGCACTCGCCGGTTTGGGCCTCTCCCGCCGGGCTCGTGATGAGGCTTTCGTTTCGGCTTGCTCTAGCGCCGTAGCCCGTCGTCCATGGGTCGTCCATGTAGCAGTAGCTGATCGGATCCGGCTCCAGGTCAACGTCGCCTGCCTTGGCATAGGCGTTGTCCGGGCATGTCATGAGTTGCGTGCTCTTAATGTAAGGTTGAATCGAATAGAGCCACGAGTGCGTTGCCGGATAGGTGTAGCCGGAGTACGCAGGAGGATCGATGAACGGCTCGACGAAGCTGTCGTCGTAGTCGTTCGCATAAATCTGGTGCGCAAGACCAATTTCCTTCATGTTGGAAAGGCAACTGATCTTCTTTGCGGCTTCTTTGGCCTGCGCGAAAACAGGGAACAGGATGGCGGCGAGGATCGCAATGATTGCGATGACGACGAGAAGTTCAATCAGGGTGAAACCCTTAGATTTAGGATGAGCGCTTTTCATATTATTTGGCTCCTGTTGTCAGGATCTTGTACCGGCTCAGAAGATATTGCTTGCCGTGGCCCCGGGAGAACGAGTTCAAATCGTCTTGCTCTTTCGGAGTAAGTTTTGAAAAATCGCCTTGCGTTTTACGTGCCATATCGTCGATGCTCTGATAGGTGTCCTTCATGCTTGTAATCGGTGGATAAGATTGCCCTCTCAGCGATCTATAACCGAAAAACCCGATGACCCCTACTACCAACACGGCAATGATGGCGAGATACAAAGGCGGGATGTCCTTGATGTCCTTCATTCCAGCTTTACGTTCTTACCGATATCGCGCGGATATTGTCTCCGCATTGAGACTCAGTTGGCTGTCGGCGAACCCCCTAAAGGGTTTTCTTTTGGCTCAAGGCCCGAAAGCGACCCTGATCCCCGATTGCCTTAACTATGCTCTTACTATAGAGCACAATGGATATAATAACGCATCTTTTATAGTTTGCCCAAAGATTTCTCAAAAAATCTTATAGAATTCCACCGTCGAACTCCATGCTAAATTCGGCAACGAGGCTCAAGTGAACCTACATACCAACCTAACAATTCTTTTAGTCGTGCTCTCTTCTTCCCTCAGTTTTGGCCAGGACCTTGCTCGAGTGCCGGAAACCGGACGGCCGAGGTGGTTCAGCTTTGAAAACCCAACCGGCGGCAAAGGAACCGCCGCTTCAACCAATAAGGGCGCGAAGGGCGATGCCTGGGAACCCATCCAGGCCGGAACCTCACGCCAGCTGATGAACGTGGACGGCTCCGGCGTTGTTCGTCGAATATGGTTCACCCTGAGGCCATGGAATCAGAAAATGCTTCGCTCATTGGTCCTTGAGATTTATTGGGACCACGCCAAAAAGCCGGCTGTGGAAGTCCCGGTCGGCGACTTCTTTGCAAATGGGCTGGCCCAGCCCGTGCAAGGTGAAAGTGCGCTGTTCTCGAATCCGGAGGGCCGTTCTTACAACTGCTATGTGCCTATGCCTTTTAGAAAGGGCGCCCGTGTGGTGCTGCGGAACGATAACACCGAAGATGTGGGGTTGTTCTTTTACGACATTGACATCACAAAAGGGGATGCGATTCCGGCCGACGCCTGCTACTTTCATGCCTTTTGGCGGCGCGACCCTTATACAGCCTTAGGAAAGGACTACGATATCTTGCCAACCATTCATGGACGGGGCCGATACTTGGGCGCGACCCTTGGGGTGCAGGGCCACCCTCAGTACGGCGATTCCGGTTGGGGCGAAGGCGAGGTGAAGATGTACCTGGATGGGGACGACAAGCTGCCGACGATCTCCGGCACGGGAACTGAGGACTACATCGGCACAGGGTGGGGCATGGGGCCGTTCTCGAACCAATATCAGGGCTGTACGGTTTCGGACAACAAACTGCACTGCTGGGCGTTCTATAGGCTTCACATTCCCGACCCGATTTACTTCGACCACGATTGTCACGTCACGATCCAGGATATCGGTGGCGACGGCACCGAAAACGTGAGAAAGCTCAAGAACGCGGGCGCGGAGTTGATCCCTGTTTCCTCGGCTGCGGACAATCCGGGATTTGGACGCCTTCTAACCGACGAGACCTATCCCAAGTTCGACTCAAAGGAATTTCCCCTTGACTCGTGGGTCAACTTCTACCGTCGTGACGACTACTCCTCCGTCGCGTATTTCTATCTGGATCGTCCCACAACCGACTTGCCGAGGCTGCAGCCGGTAAAGGAACGGATCGATAATCTAAGATACTAAAGATCAGTGAGCGAAGAAAAGGCCCTGGCGGCGGAACTGGCGTTCCGGCGAGGCGATTTTGCGGGCACGGAACAAATTTGTGATGAGATTTTGGCGTCCGAGTCCAACAGCGCTCCCGCAACGCTGCTGAAAGGGATGGCGGCGCTGAAACTGCGCAGGTTGAACGAGGCGATAGAACTCTTGAAGTTGGCGCTGGAACTGAGCCCCAACGATTACATGGGGACGACTTGGCTTCTCGGCGCTTACTATGAGTCTGCCCGCTATTCCGAGGGTATTGTTCTTGCCAAGAAAGCGCGCGCCCTTTGGCCGGACGACGTTCAAGTTCTCGTCGGCCTCAGCCACGCTTACATGATGGGCGAGCAGGACGTTGATGCTTCTACCGCATGCTTGGAAGCGGCGGTGAAACTTCAGCCGGCGAGCCCCGTTCTGAGGTGCAAGCTAGGAGCGGCTTATGAGCTCCAGGCAAAGGATCATGAAGCCCACTGCGAATACCTTGCCGCGATAGAGTCCGCCCCAACCGCGGAAGAACCTTATTCGAGGCTGGCAAGACTTTTTATGGGGCATGGAAATTACGTTGAGGCCCTTGACGTTGCACAGAAAGGGCTCAAGGCGATGCCGCTATCGGCGCAGATGCACATGGTTTACGCCCAAGCCCTTCGCCATGTCCGCGAGTATGAATTGGCCGATAAAGCGCTCAAGAAAGCCATCTCTCTCGACCCTAAAATATCCCTGGCGGCGGCCAAATGGTTGGAAGAGGACGGGCGCTTTGAAGAGGCAGCCTTGTTGTTCGAGAAGGCAATTGAGCTTGGCGCGAACCTAGGCGCGGCCTACTACGGCATTGTAAGAGCACGCAAGATCGTTGAAAGCGATCGTCCGCTGCTCGCCAAAATCGAAAGGCTGTTGGAAGGGCGGCAGAGCTTGCAGGACCGTGGGGCAACCTATTATGCGCTCGGCAAAGCCGCAAACGACCTCGGCGACTACGAGAAAGCGATGCAACGGTTCGACGAGGGAAATGCAGTGAACTATAAGCTGCACCTTAGCGGCAAGCCGTATGATCCGGCGGAGATTGCAAAGTGGCGAGATCGGACCATCGCGATGGCCACTCCCGAACTCATGGATCGCTACCGGCATCTTGGCAGCGACACCGATTTGCCGATCTTCATCGTCGGCATGATCCGGTCGGGAACGACGCTCACGGAGCAGATCTTTGCGAGCCACCCGGAAGTCGGTGGCGGCGGCGAACAGCGGTATTGGCTGGCGGAGGCGCCGGAAATGATCGATCTGGATGCGCGGACGATTGACGAGCAGAAGTTCATCGAAGGGCGAGATCGTTATCTTGCGGTTCTGCGCAGCCTCGAGCCGAATGCGCGCCGCATTACGGACAAGATGCCGATGAACTACTACGTTATTTGGCTGATCCATCTGGCCTATCCAAACGCAAAGATCATCCATGTGAAACGAAGTCCCATTGATACGGCGCTTTCGATTTATATGACCGACCTCTCCAAGCCCCCGGATTTCGCGCACAACAAAAGAAACATCGTGGCCGGTTATCGGGACTACGAGATGCTGATGGAGCGTTTCACGCAGCTCATTCCTGAGTCAAACATGTTGACCGTGCAATACGAGGACCTTATCAACGACACCGAACATTGGACCCGGCGGATGCTTGAGTTTTGCGGGTTGCCATGGGATGAGCGGTGCTTACAGTTTTATGAGAACGACCGCCAAATAACAACGCCCAGCCGGTGGCAAGTTCGCCAGCCAATTTACAAGTCGTCGATGGAGAAATGGCGTCGATACGAGCCTTGGCTTGGAGAGTTTGCTGAGTTGTTGTCCAATGCAGAAAGATGAACGTCGAACTTGCCGAGCAAGCGTTTCGTAAGGGCGATTTGGGCACGGCTGCAAAGCTCTGCGAGGAGTTGCTGTCGGCTCAGCCCAGCCACGCTGGCGCACTGCGGGTAAAGGGGATGACGCGGGCTGCGACTGGAAATCATGCTGAAGCAATACAGCTCTTTCGCCGAGCCCTGGAGAGCAGCCCTGATGATTTTTTGACTCTGGAATGGCTGCACGGCGGGCTTATGCAAACGGGTGGTTTCGTTGAGGCGGCCTTGATTGGAGAGCGGGCTCTAAGAATCCGGCCCCGGGAACTCAACCTCCTGATGAGCGTGAGCCGCGCCTGTGCCAAGAGCGGCGAGCACGGGCGAACAGTAGTTCACTTGGAGACGGCGAGATCGCTTGCTCCGCAAAACCCGGTGGTTCATCGCCTGCTTGGGCAAGCTTACGAAAAGGCCAAGCGCAACCGAGATGCTCTGGCCGAATATCGTGAGGCGGTCCGGTTGAATCCGGCGCTGAAAGACGCTTATGATCGGGCTATTCGAATCTTGCTTGAGGACGGCAGGTTTGCCGCGGCGCTGAGCCTTGCGCTGAAGGCCATTTCCGCCAATCCGGGCTATGGGCAAGCCCATTTGCAGGCGGCTAAGGCGCTCCACCATTTGGGCCAATTGCCGGAAGCGGATGAGAAAGCGCTCCGTGCGTCCGAACTTGACCCAAGCCTGGCTGCGCACGTTGCAACCTGGTTCCAATCGAACGGCAAGACCGAGGAAGCTCGGCTGATTCTCGAGAAGTCGATCGCCTTGAGGCCGGTGCAAGGCCGAGCATATTACGGCCTTGTTAAGAGCACCCGGATCAGTAAAGAAGATCGCTCGATTCTAACCCGCATGGGCGAGGTGCTCGATGGGCCAGACCTGGCCCCCAACGAACGCTACTCGCTGCTTAAGGCCCTGGGCAAAGCGGCCGATGATTTGGGAGAATATGAACTTGCGATGGCACGGTTTGACGAGGCTGCGCAAGTTGGCATGGCTGCGTTTTCTGCGGAACACGCGTTCGACCCCAGGCGTCTGGACGGGGCAAGGGAAAGCTTCCTTAGTTTTTTTGACCGCCCTTTTATGGAGCGAAATGCCGGACTGGGCATGCCGGGCCCATCGCCAATATTTGTGATCGGCATGATCCGCTCAGGCACAACTC
Source organism: uncultured archaeon (assembly GCA_963829965.1). Lineage (GTDB taxonomy): Bacteria > Armatimonadota > Fimbriimonadia > Fimbriimonadales > Fimbriimonadaceae > DASXZH01. Next base: position 34,267 of record CAWHLK010000029.1, read on the forward strand.
TGGTTCAGCAAATATTGACCAGCCATCCGCAGATCGGCGATGCCGGCGAGCAGCCGTTCTGGACTAGCGAATTCCCGGCGCTAGTCGATTTCGATAAGGGAGAACTAAGGAAGGAAGCGTTCTTGGATGCGCGAGATCGCTACCTCGAGATACTTCGACGATTTGACAGTTCTTCGCCTATAGTATCGAACAAGTGGCCGATGAACTACGCCCATGTGGGGCTGCTTAAGCTCGCCTATCCGGATGCGAAGATCATCCATGTTGCACGCGACCCCCTGGACACTGCCCTGTCGATTTACATGACCGACCTGGGTGAGCCTCCTCCCGAGTTCTCCTATAGGAAGAAGCATATCGTGGCCGTGTGCCGCGATTACCAACGGCGAATGCGGCACTGGGAAGCCCTCCTGCCCGTAGGAAGCATATTCGACGTCCGATACGAAGATCTGGTGGCCGATCAGGAGACATGGAGCCGGAAAATGATCGAGTTCTGCGGCCTAGAGTGGAACGAAAGCTGCCTGGCGTTCTACACCGGTAGCCGCCGCATCAACACGCCCAGCATGCTACAAGCGCGCCAACCTATCTACAACACCTCGATTGAGAAATGGCGAAGGTACGAGCCCTGGCTGGGGGAATTCGCGGAGCTGCGTTAACCCGTTAATCCTTCAACGCGGCTTAATCCGTTGGCCTGAGGGGCCCGCGTTGACTAAGCATGCCTCCGAAATCTCCTCCGAACAAAGCAAAACCACCCTTGCCTTGAGCCAAAAAGTATAGTACACTTCGCATAGTGCGGCTTTCTTCTATAGAGTGATGGCCTGCCGGCAAGAGTTAAACCCCATGATTATTGAACGCACCAGTATTGACGTTATCCCGAGTCCCAGGAGCAGCAGCCTGAAGAACTCGACGGTATCCGCTCAGAACGTGCGTATTCAGTGTCCTTCCGCCTTTGCCTTTGAAGCGAGCGAACTGAAGCGCTATTTTGCGGAGGCGGGGGCCAAGTTCGATGGCGTTGAGGCGTTGCCCATCAGCTTCGTGCATGACCCCGAGAGACAAGATCTTGGCAGCGAGGGCTATGCGCTCGACATCAGCAACTCTGGCATCCAAATCACAGCTGCCGGATCGGCTGGAGCTTGGTTTGCAGTTCAAACCTTGCGCCACCTGCTGCCGACGGAAAAATCGAACGAAATCGCGCTCCCCGCAGCCGAAATCGTCGACGTACCTAAATTCGCATGGCGCGGGTTCATGTTCGACGTTTCAAGGCATTTCTATACGGTGGATGAGATCAAGGGCATTTTGGACCTGCTCTCTTATCACAAACTGAACGTGTTACAGTGGCATTTAACGGATGACGGCGGTTGGCGGGCTGAAATCAAGAAGTATCCGCTGCTCACAGAAGTGGGCGCCTGGAGAACCAAGAAAGAGTTTGTTTGGGACTATCTCGATATCGAGTTTCCTGGGCCGGGGACGGACAAACCGGTCTATGGCGGCTTTTACACCCAGGACGAGATGCGCGAGATTGTGCGATACGCGGCGGAAAGACATATCGAGGTCGTGCCCGAAATAGAAATGCCAGGGCACAGCCTGGAGGCAATCTGGAGCTACCCGGAACTCGCATGCACGCCGGAGGCGGCCGAAGTTTTCCGAAAGGAGGTCGGCATGCCGGAACCCAACGTGTTCTGCGCAGGCCGCGAGGAAACCTTTACGTTCCTTTGCGATGTGCTTGACGAGATCATGGACATATTCCCTTCCAAATACATCCATATCGGCGCGGACGAGGTATTCAAGGTTCTATGGGAGAACTGCGACCGCTGCAAGAAGCGCATGGAGGAGGAGGGGATGACGAACGTCGATGAACTCCAGAGCTACTTCGTGAGCAGAATCGGAAAGCATCTGCAGAAAGCGGGGCGAATCCTTGTCGGGTGGGACGAGATTCTACAGGGGGGGCTCGCGCCGAACGCGGTCGTGATGTCTTGGCGTGGAAACGAGGGCGGCATTGCCGCTTCCGAGGCAGGCCACGACGTGATCATGTGCCCTTATTCACACTGCTATTTTGATTTCGGATATGACAAGACTTCGACAACCCACGTTTTGGATTTCCAGCCGGTGACTCCGGAAATGTCGGAAGAGCAGGCCGCGCATGTCCTCGGCGGGCAGGCCAACCTTTGGACCGAATATGTGCCGGACCTTGCAACCGTGCATAAGATGGTTTTCCCGCGCCTGGCATCCATGGCGGAGATCCTCTGGTCGGGCAAGCCGGAACAAGATGAGTTCGGGGTTCGCCTAGAGTCCTATCGCCGGCGCTTGACCGGTATGGGCGTAGGTCAAAACGAAGAATGAGGCGCTTCAGGCACGTCCTAGGATGCCTCCAACACTCACAGCGCGCGAAGCGCCATGTTTACCCCCGCCTAAGGTCTTGACTTGGACAACCCCGCCCCGCTGATCCAAGCTCCCTCTGATCCCACGAGTTGGGATGCGTGGCGACAGGATCTTGTCAACTGGCGCGACGACACTCGTAAAGCGCTCAAGTACGACCCGTCGCCTTATGAGATGCCCGAGTTCGCGTGGGCGCGAACTGCCTTCGCCATGGGCAAAGTGATGCTTTTCGATAGGCAGTTCTTTGATCCGGATCGAAACGAGTTCACCGTCGAACCTTGGGTTGAAATGATGCGCGCTGAATTCGGCGGCCTGGATGCCTTGGCTTTATGGCAGGCTTACCCGCGCATAGGGATCGACTCCAAGAACCAGTTCGACCACTATCGCTTGGTTCCCGGCGGCGTGAAAGGGTTAAAGAACTTGAACGACCGCCTTCATGCATGCGGCATCAAGACTTTCCTTTGTTACAACCCATGGGATACGACCACCCGGAGAGAGCCCAAGGGTGACCTGGAAACCATGGCGGACCTGGTGGGGGAGACCGGGTTTGAACGGAGTGTTCTTGGACACCCTTAAAGAAGGAGGTCTCGCAATGCGACACGCGATGGATGGCGTGCGCCCCGGCATCGTGATGGAGTCCGAACTTGACCTGGCCGTGTCGGCCATTCCATTGCACCACGCATCCTGGGCGCAGTGGCTGGAAGAGAGCGCGGCACCGGGGGTCTTGCGCAACAAGTGGTTCGAGCGCAGGCACATGATGCACTTGATCCATCGCTGGGATCTTGACCACTCTTCCGAACTGCAAACCGCATGGATGAACGGCGCAGGCATGATGATTTGGCAAAACGTCTTCGGGTCTTGGAACGGCTGGCAAGACCGAGATAAAGCGATCTTGCGCCAGATGCTGCCGATTCAACGTAGGTTCCACGACCACTTCATTTCCGGCGAGTGGACCCCACTGGTACCGACGAGTTCAAAAGACCTGTTTGCAACGCGGTGGACTCTTGGGAAGTCGACCTTATGGACGGTGGTGAACCGTTCCAACTCGCCGGCGGAAGGATTTATCGAATCGGTGAGCAGCGATTCGTCTAATCGCGTGTTTGACCTTGTGAATGGCAAGGAACTGGATCATGCGCAGTTGAATCTCATCGGACGTGGGATCGGCGCGCTTTTGGCGATTCCTTCGAGTTCCGTGGATGCCACTCTTTCGCAATTCTTGTACGATCGAGCTGAGTTCGCGGCAAAGGCTTCGTTTGCCACTGAACGGGTTGAGCCCTTGCCGGTCCGGACGCCGTTGCCGGAAGGAACCAGAAAGCGAACTGGGGTCAGGAAGATTCAGTCGGACTTTCGAGTGCGGGAGTGCGGCGACTACGTTTATGGGGCGTTCAACAACTTGGTTTATCCGGACTTGCATCAGCCGCGCCACGTCTTGCGTGAGGTTGAACTGGAGAGAATTTCCGTTGCAGAAAGGGAAGTCACCATTCCGAGTTTGAGGCTTTCTTGCATGAGAGCGGCTATCGGCCGAAGTTTGCGGGTGGATTCCTCACCCATTGGGAAAATGGGCACCCAAAGGCGGAAGACCTTCACAAACCAGTGGTGTTTGTAGACCTGCACGATGCCCGAGCCTACGCGGCCTGGGCAGGCCTTCGGCTGCCAACCGAGGACGAGTGGCAGGTTGCGGTGGAGCAGCTTTCGCTTCCTTACGGCTCCGTTTGGAACTGGACCGAAAGCGAGCATACGGACGGCCGGACCACGTTTTCGTTCCTTAAGGGCGGCTGCGAAAAGCCGAGAGGCGGGTCGGAATGGTATGCAGATTCCGGCCAAAATTGCCTGGCTTTTCCGCCAAGCTGATCCACTTTTGGCCCCAAATGGATCGTAGTGAACAGATCTCGTTTAGGTGCGTGGCTAACGGTTGATAGCCAGGTTCCCCGAGCAAGGTTTCGGCAACGTTTTTTGAGCGAAGTGAAACTCCCGGACGGAGGCTTTGCGGCTCTGTCCCGCCGATGCTGCCAGCCTTCACAAACCGGACTTTGTAATGCCACTTGCCTGGATTCAAGCAACGGTGGATCGAGCGTGGACAACAGATGGATGCATCTTGAAGGAACTCCGACGCGGCGGAGCGCCTATTGGAGCTATCCTCTTCAGATAGAACATGACGAGCATCTTAGCGTTAATTGCACTGATTGCCCCAACGCCGATCCCCGCTGCGAGCACTGCACCCAAGGTCAGCCGTTATATTTCAAATCCGATGAACACTTCCGGCCAAGAACCGCTATATAACGAGCCGCTCAGACCGCAATTCCACTTTACTGCGAGGCAGTGGTTGGACCGCCGTTTGAACCCGGTCGAGCATCAAGAAGGTTGGATCAACGATCTGAATGGGTTGATCTATTACGACGGCGAGTACCACCTGTTCGCTCAGCGGTGGGCCACGTGCTGGCTGCATGCGGTGAGCCGCGATCTCGTCCACTGGAAGGAGCTTGAGCCCGCATTTTGGGAGGAGTCGCCCGGCAGCGGTGTTCAGTCCGGAACCTGCGTGGTTGATTATCACAACACTTCGGGTCTCTCACCGGACCCGAAGAATCCGCCGATGGTTGCTTTTTGGTCCCGGTTCGATAACCATAGCCAATGCCTAAGCTACAGCCTGGACCACGGACGAACTTGGACGAAGTATGCAAAGAACCCCATCTTCGACCACCCGGAGCGCGATCCCAAAGTGTTCTGGTACGCACCCGGCAAGCATTGGGTAATGATTATGTATGGTGAAGGAAATTATCACATATTGACGTCTTCCAACCTTCTTGATTGGAAGGACGAGCACCACCCCATTCCGAACAGCTATGAATGCCCGGATTTCTTTGAGTTGCCCGTGGATGGAAACCACCAAAACAAGAAATGGGTGCTGATTCAAGGCAGTGGCAACTACTCCATTGGCTCCTTTAACGGAACCCAGTTTACGGAGGAAACCCCGCGCCGCCCTTGCGACGTGGGGCCCGATCTCTATGCAACCCAGAGTTGGGCGAATACCGATACCGGCGATGGCCGGAGGATCCAGGCGGCGTGGATGCGCGGAGCCAAGTTTCCTGACATGCCTTTTAACCAAGAGATTTCTTTCCCGTGGAAATACCCTCCACACCACGAAGGACGGCCTGCGCGTCTTCCGCCAGCCGATAACAGACAA
>CAWHLK010000030.1:0-9281 GCA_963829965.1 uncultured archaeon
TTCCAGTCAATCTGAGGGCCTATCATGGAATGACCACAAGGACAGAATGGGACTTATCGAGGAAGAGTTACAATCGGACGAGCTTAGCCTCGGGACACAAATGGGATACCAAGAAAGCGCAGTGGCGGGTAAGCGCCAGTCCGTAGCCGATGACCCGATTGGCGAGGAAGAGCGACGCTACCTAAAATGGGTCCTCCGGATTTGCCTGGAATCTGAAATAGAGACCGGTCAATCATTTCTAAATCATATGGCCCTTTAACTCACCCGCTGGGATTCGCCTCTGTACGTACGGCTTAGGTAGGAGGGCTAAAAATCCGACTGCTATTGCCTCGCTTGCCTCATGAGGCCGCGAATCGATTTGGTCACCGACTTTACAAATGCAGGACAGTTAGGTTGGGGTTGCAAAAACAAAACGGAGATGATGGGTAGGCGCCTTAAGATATGAACATCACCAACAATGGCGAAAGAAACGGCGATTCCAGCAAACGGAAAGCAATTGACCAGTCTGTCCGCCTTCCAGATGTGCAGCTTGACGAGAAGAATCTCAAGAACTTGGGCGTCGTTGTTTCGGTGCGCGGAAGCATCGTTGAGGTGAGGTTCGATCGCTCTCTGCCGCCCATTTATTCTATTCTGCTCACCGGAGAACAAAAGCATATTGTTATCGAAGTGCTTGAGCAGTCAAGCGCCAACCATGTCCGGGGAATTGCTTTGACGCCGACGCAGGGACTTGCCCGTGGCATGGAGGCAGAGGATACCGGGAGCCCTCTAAAAGCGCCAGTGGGAACAGCGGTTCTGTCCCGCATGTTCGATGTGTTCGGCAACGTGATCGACCGGGGCCCTGTGTTGAAGGAAGTTGAGTGGCGCTCCGTACACAGAGATCCACCGGCTCTGCGTCAGCGTTCCACCCAATCCGAAATCTTTGAGACTGGCATCAAGGTCATCGACGTGCTTATGCCCTTGGAACGTGGCGGCAAAGCCGGGCTCTTTGGCGGGGCAGGAGTGGGAAAGACCGTGCTCTTGATCGAGATGATCCACAACATGATCGGGCACGAAAAGGGTGTTAGCCTTTTTTGCGGGATCGGTGAGCGCTGTCGTGAGGGCGAAGAACTCTACAGAGAGATGAAAGACGCCAATGTGCTCCCCAACATGGCGATGATCTTTGCCCAAATGAACGAACCGCCCGGCAGCCGCTTTCGTGTTGGGTTGGCCGCATTAACCATGGCCGAATATTTTCGGGACGACGAGCACCGCGATGTGCTGCTGCTCATCGACAACATCTTTCGGTTCATTCAGGCAGGCATGGAAGTGTCCGGGCTCATGGGGCAAATGCCGTCTCGCTTGGGCTATCAACCTACCATGGGCACGGAGCTTTCGGGCTTGGAGGAGCGCATTGCCAATACAGAATCAGGCGCTATCACGTCGATCCAGGCGGTCTACGTGCCGGCGGATGATTTCACCGATCCCGCGGCGGTGCATACTTTTTCGCACTTGTCCGCCTCCCTGGTCCTCTCGCGCAAGCGAGCGAGCGAGGGCCTTTTCCCCGCTGTGGACCCACTTCAATCCAATTCTAAAATGGCCACCGCGGCGATCGTCGGCGAACGTCATTACACACTTGCTCAGAGTGTTCGGAGCACACTCGCCCAATACGAGCAACTCAAGGACATCATCGCGATGCTCGGCCTTGAGCAACTCTCGCCCGAAGACCGGGACGTGGTCGTGCGAGCGCGCCGGTTGGAGCGCTATCTCACCCAGCCATTTTTCGCTACCCGGCAATTCACAGGCCTTACCGGCAAGATGATAAAACTAGAAGACTCCCTGGATGGCTGCGAACGGATTCTGCGTGGCGAGTTCAACGATTTTCCGGAAAGCGCTCTTTACATGATAGGTGCGGTTGACGAGGCAAAACTAAAGTCGAAACTGTCCGCCCCAAGCCAATCCGATCCTAAGGGCGGGGGCAAGGAAAGCCAAGGACCACCCGCCCAAGAAGAGCTGGGCGAGGCAGACAAGCCAAGACCAGGGGCCAAGCCTCAACTGGTGGCATAAGATGGCGGCTGAATCCATGCATCTCAAGATTTTCCTGCCATTCGAGGTCTTCACCGACGTGGCGGATATTTCAAGGATCGTTGCGGAGACATTGAGCGGATCGTTCGGACTGCTTCCGCTCCGGCTGGATTGCGTGGGTGTGCTCGAACCAGGGATTCTCACTTACCAATCCAAGGGCAAAGACGAGGAGTTCATAGCCGTCGATCAAGGCGTTCTCGTCAAGACGGGTTTGGACGTTTTGATCTCGGTGCGAAGGGCTGTGGCCGGGAAGGACCTTACCCAACTGCGAGATTTGGTCGAAAAGGAGTTCCTGACTCTAGACGAGGATGAAAAAAGCACGCGCACGGTCATGGCCAAATTGGAGATCGGCTTGGTCCGGCGATTGGCCGCCATTACATCATGAATCAACCCACCAAGCGACAGTTGGACAGAGATCCCACCCTTCCCGGCCAGATTGAAGCCAAGGCGAACCGCAAATTGAAAGCGAGGCGAAACCCTGCGCCGGGCGTCTGGTTTGGTCTGGGAATGATGGGCCTTATCGGGTGGTCCGTGGTAGTTCCGACTCTGCTTGGAGCGGTAATAGGATCATGGCTGGATAGCCGCCATTTTGGCGGTCATTCTTGGACCTTGGCCTTATTGGTGGCGGGTCTCACGCTCGGCTGCTTTAACGCATGGACATGGGTCGCCAGGGAAGACAAGGCGATCCACGAGGAGCGAGACGACGATGACAAGTGATGAGTTGAGATACCTGCTCTCTTGGGCAGCCGGCGTTGCGCTCGGCGGGATGTTTTTCGGCGGCCTCTGGTGGACGGTTCGTTTAGGTATGACTTCCAAACGGGCAGCATTTTGGTTTCTTGGCAGCATGCTCGCCCGCACGAGCCTTGTGCTCGTTGGAATCTTCCTAATCACCCGCGGGCACTGGGAGCGGATGGTCCCATGTCTGGCCGGATTCATCATGGCCCGGCTTGCAGTGAGTTGGTTTACCCGGCCTCAACCCGCCAAACTTGCCTCCCAAGGGCGGGAGGCAGGCAATGCGTCTTAGCTCCGATCAGCTGGTTTTCTGGCAGCACGGGTTTTTCAAGATCAACGCCACCATCGTTTTCACTTGGGCGCTGATGCTTGTGCTTGTTTTGGGCTCATGCCTTGTCACGCGAAAACTCTCCAAGAGCCTTAAGCGCTCCCGTTGGCAGAACCTTTTGGAAATTGTGGTAACTGCGATCAACGGGCAAATCAAGGACGTCGGTCTAAGCCGGCCCGAGAAATACATCGGCTTTATCGGTTCGCTATTCTTGTTCCTCGCATTGGCGAGTCTGTGTACGGTGATTCCCGGTTACGAGCCGCCAACAGGGTCGCTCTCTACAACGACGGCTCTCGCGTTGTGCGTTTTTGTGGCAGTCCCGCTATTTGGAATCGAGGATCAGGGCGTTGGCGGCTATCTAAAATCCTTTCTGCAACCAACCTTTATCATGTTGCCGTTCAACGTCATCGGCGAACTTTCTCGCACTCTCGCTCTTGCCGTTCGCCTGTTTGGCAACATGATGAGCGGCGCCATGATCGTCACCATCCTCTTGACCATCACCCCTTTCATCTTCCCGGTGGTGATGACGTCGCTCGGGCTGCTGGTCGGCATGGTGCAGGCCTACATTTTCAGCATTTTGGCCGCGGTTTACATTGCCGCCGCCACTCGGACACGAAGCGCCAACCTGGCGCAGGCTCTCAGCTCATGAAAAATCAAACTAACAAAGGACAACCCCATGGATAGCACCACGCTTATCGCGGTTGCGTCGATCGTCACTTCAGGACTGACCATCAGTATCGGGGTGACATGCCCCGCGCTTGGCGAGGGCCGGGCGGTTGCAGCGGCAATGACTTCGCTTGCCCAACAACCAGACGCATCCGCCACCATCACGCGGACCCTTTTTGTGGGACTTGCGATGATCGAGTCCACTGCCATTTATGCGTTTGTGGTCTCAATGATCCTCATTTTCGCCAATCCGTTTTGGTCTCACACTATTGCCAATACGACGAATAAGTGATCACATGCTAATAGACTGGTTCACAGTTGGAGCGCAAGTCCTGAACTTCCTCGTCCTTGTCTGGTTGATGAAGCGGTTTCTTTACAAACCGGTGCTTCAGGCAATTGACTCGCGAGAAAAGCAAATAGCGACCACGTTGTCAGACGCGAGGGCGCTTGAAACCGAAGCCCACAGGGAGCGAGACGAATTTGAGAAAAAGAACGTCGCTTTCGACGTTCAGCGGGATGCCCTTCTCACCAAGGCAAAGGAGGAAGCGCAGACTGAGCGCAGCAGGCTCCTCGAAGAAGCGAGGAAGGAATCGGACGCAGCAAGTAAGGCGCGGCGTCAATCGCTCATTGACGAGCAGCAAAGCCTGAATGCAGAAATCACATTGCGAGCAAGAAACGAAGTATTTGCCATCGCCCGCAAGACATTATCCGACCTGGCAGAAGCGAGTTTGGAAGAAGAGATGGTCGCGGTGTTTGTTCGGCGCCTGCGAGCCTCCAGCCCCAAGGAATTGGAAATGCTTAAGCTGGCCTTTCATGGCAAGGAAGATCGCGCGACAGTGAGCAGCACATTCACGCTGAGCGTGTCTCAGGAAGCAACTATCAAGAAAGTGATCCAGGAGTTGTTTGAGGCTACGCCCGATTTGCATTTTGAGAGCACGCCCGATACGGTCAGCGGGATCGAGCTAGTCGCCAACGGAAGAAAGATCGGGTGGAGCATCTCTGAATATCTGGATTCGCTGGAAAAGGGCGTCTCCGAACTGTTGAAAACCTCTCCCAAGAATCCCGTGGGCAGCCAATGAGCGAATTAAAGGCCGCGTTTGACCAAACGTTTGCCGACATGCGCAAGACGCGCGAAGCGTTTCAGCGGGCCATCGCAGTGGAAGAGGTTGGCACCGTAGCAAGGGTTTCCATCGGAGTTGCCATGGTCACCGGCCTACCTGGTGTGGGTTTTGAGGAGCTTATCGAGTTCCCAGGTGGCGTGTTTGGGATCGCATTCAACGTGGACGAGAATGAAGTTGGCGTAGTCCTGCTTGGCGACTACCTGGATATCCAAGCGGGGTCGCAAGCCACTCGGACCGGACGGGTCATGGACGTCGCCGTAGGCGATGGCTTGCTGGGAAGGGTGATCGATCCGCTAGGAAGGCCAATGGACGGCGGAGGGCCCGTGGCCCTCGGCAAGAGATTACCGATTGAGCGGCCGGCAGCGGCAATCATGGACCGCGATCCCGTAACCACGCCGCTTCAAACCGGGATCGTGGTGGTGGATGCCCTCATCCCAATTGGACGGGGCCAACGAGAACTGATACTAGGAGACCGGCAGACCGGTAAGAGCTCTATCGCCATCGATACGATCCTCAACCAGCGGGGGAAAAATGTAGTGTGCATCTATTGTGCGATCGGCCAGCGAGCGTCCGCAGTTGCCAAGGCGCTGGCGGTTTTCCGCGAGAACGGCGCAATGGAATACACCGTCGTGGTGGTGGCCGAGGGAAACGACCCTCCCGGTCTGCTCTACATCGCGCCCTATGCAGCCACCAGCATCGCGGAATACTTCATGGAAATTGGGAGGGACGTGCTCATCGTCTACGACGACCTTACCCAGCACGCCCGTGCCTACCGCGAAATATCCCTCTTGCTGCGGCGGCCACCCGGGCGGGAGGCTTTTCCCGGCGATATCTTCTATATCCATTCGCGGATGTTGGAACGCGCAACCCGTCTTCGCAAAGAGCTTGGCAACGGATCGCTCACCGCCCTGCCCATCATCGAAACGGAAGCCCAGGACATATCTGCCTATATTCCGACCAACCTGATTTCCATTACCGACGGCCAGATTTACCTGTCACCTTCCCTGTTTGAATTGGGGGTTCTGCCCGCCGTGGACGTCGCCAAATCGGTTTCGCGTGTTGGCGGAAATGCACAGCGCGCCGCCTACCGCGTTGTGGCCGGTGACCTTAAGCTGGCATACGCACAGTTTGAAGAGCTTGAAGCGTTTTCGCGGTTTGGCACAAGCCTCGACGAAGATACGCGCAAGATTATCGATCATGGCCGGCGAATCCGAGCTTGCCTCGAGCAACCGGAGCTAAGCCCGGTTTCCATGGTCGGGCAAATCACCGTTCTGCTAGCATTGATCTCGAACCTGTTCGATGAGATTCCGTTGGAACAGATGAAAGAGGCCGAGCACGCTGTGCAGGAAGCTGCCGAAACCATTCCGCAGGAGGTTCTGCTAAGGCTCGAAACGGCCAAGGAGCTGAGCGACGAGGATCACGGCGTCATCGTTGAAGCAGCTAAAAAATCGCTCGCAAGCTTCCAGCCTGTAAAGGTGGCGACCTTCTCGGAATCGGTTTACAAGGAGAAGTCATCGGCGAAACCACTGCCAGTCTGAATAGGAAGATCAGCAGCGCGGAGGATCTCCAATCAGTCGTCCGCACGATGAAGGCCCTAGCCGCTTCAAGCGTGGGACAGTACGAGAAATCCGTCGTCGCCCTGGCGGACTATTACCATATCGTGGAACTTGGAATGGGCGTTTGTTTCCGGAAAGTCGCAGCCTTGGCCGAGCCGGGTCAGAGAAGCCGTGAAGAGGAGAAAATGCTTGGCGCTATCGTCTTCGGATCGGATCAGGGGCTGGTTGGGCAGTTCAATGAGGTGGTTGCCGATTTTGCGATCCAACATCTTGCGGCCCAACCTGGAAAGCCGCAGATTTGGGCGGTGGGAGACCGCGTTCGCAGGCGAGTCGCCGACGCCGGGCTAGCCGTGTTCGGCCAATTTCCCGTACCTGATTCGGTTAAGGGCATTGCCCCCCTCGTCGGGAGGGTCCTAACCGCGAGTGAAGCTCTGCGGGAAAGGGCCGGCTATTCGCGGGTTTTTGTTTTTCACAACCGTCCACTGTCCGGGTCGCTCTATGAACCCGTGATCCAGCGGCTCCTGCCTCTCGACGCAGAGTGGCAAAAGGGCCTCACCCATGCGGTTTGGCCGACAAAGAACCTTCCGGAAGTTCTCTCAGGTCCTGCGACCCTCGGGGCCCTTGTTGGCGAATACCTCTTCATTTCGGTGTTTCGGGCCTGTGCGGAGTCGCTTGCCAGCGAAAATGCGAGCCGGCTCTCGGCCATGGAGCGGGCTGACAAGAACATAGTCGATCTGCTGGAGACGCTTCGCGGAGAGTTCCATCGCTTACGGCAGAGCGGCATCGATGAAGAACTCTTCGACGTAGTTTCTGGATTTGAAGCCGCAACTCCTGCAACCAAGCTCCTCAAGCGCGACTGGTAACCCATTACGCGGACACGGTTCCTCGCTCTTCATGTCGCCTTTATGAGAGGCTCCAGAGCCAAACCTCCGCCCTGGGTCATTTAGAAATCATATAGCCTCGCAAGCCCCCGACTACGCATGATAGTTGAACTACCATGAAGTGCGGAGGCGCAAAATGCAAGATAGTATTTCAAACTCACGTCGGCAGCAAGCACCGACTGCTTTTCCAAGCGCCGAACATTTGAAGCTCGAAAGCATCGAGATCCGGTCCGGCCATACATGGGAGCGGACCACTTCAGGCCAGATGAAGCTGTATGACTGCGGGCCAGTGTGCGAGCGTTGTGGGTTCGGCTTCGCAATCGAAGCAGGAATCCCGGAAACAGCAGATCGTTGCCAGGGCAGGTTGAAGAACTGATCCGCTCCCTCCATCGCTGGAAGTGGGAGTCCTAAGATGAGAGCTAACGCCAACGCACCCTTGACTGACCGAATCACCACTGTTACGAGCGCTGATTTTGATCTGCGGATATTGCAGGGCCAAGGGCCAATTGCTGGTGGAATTCATGTCGTACGGTTGTGCCTTTTGCCGGAGACTCGAACCAGTGCTACAGGAAGTTGCGGAAGCTGAAGGCTCGAACGTGAAGATTTTTCGGGTGAACATCGCCGTTGAGGCAGAATTGGCCGCGAGCTTCGAAATTAACGGTACTCCAACCCTTATCATGTTTCGAGACGGAAACATGGTTGGAAGGTCCGACGGTCCGGACCCACGCGTAGAAGGGGTTGAATTGCTCCTTTCCGAGGCGTTCAGGTGAAAAAGTGATCGCTGCGAAAGCGCCACAACGTCCGATCCTTCTTTATAATGACGAGTGCAGCGTCTGTCGCCGAGTCGCACGCTGGGTGCACAAATCGGCAGGAAATGGGTCCGCTGAACGAGCGATCTTGGTACGGCCGATCGGTGATGATCCAGAAGCGCTTCGTCTGCTCAATCCGGACCTCGACATTTGGGACGCCTACGCGAACATTCATCTTCTGATGCCCGATGGGTCGATGAAACTGGACGGCGAGGCGGTCGCCGAAGTATTGCGAGATTTGCCCAACACTCGGTGGTTCGCTTGGAGTTTTTCAGTTTCGATCTTTGGCATTAGGCCGTTTCAGATGGCCCTGAACTTCTTTTATGCGATCCTCTCAGATATTCGCCCCCTGTTCGGCTGCGAAAGCTGTGGCACGGCTCCGCCGTGGGTCAAGGTTATCCAGTGGCCGTTCAGGTGGTTTAAGAGGGTGTTTGGAAATACACCTGGTGCAAAGCCCTCGCCCCATTTCAGCGTGCGGCCGGGTATGAAAAAACCGCCGGCACTGAAACCGTAGCTATAGCGGAAAATACCGGTGTTGGGTTTTGGGTTTGGGTGTTAATCCTAGCTGGTGGCGATTTCCTAAACCCAATCTCGAAAGAACGATTCGCAGGATTTTCAGTATCATTGAGAGCTGCTGGATTCGTCAGCCATGCATGGTTGAGCGCGGTGATAAACGACGAGCTCTTGCCCGCTCAAACCCTTAACTGAGTGCTCAGTCAACTGGGGCTGCCCGAACCGGCACATGAAAATAGCGTCTGGCACTCCGCATTCGATGCAGAATGTGAACCCGCAAGTCCGGCAGACGGGCCCCAGACAATGCCTTCCCATCGGTGAGAACTTGATCTCGCCGGCTTGTGTTCTCTCCCACGAGTGCCCGCTCTTCACTTCGATCAGTTCCAGTTCGAATTGCTCTCTGCCCGGTTCCGCCCGATGAGGGAGTTCGTTCCACCCGGTTGTGTCCGTGATTTCTTGCAACTTATCTCCTCTGTTCTCCCACCTCATGATGCGCCAGTTATATTAAATCCGGCCCTATTCTTTTCCCATATGACCTGGATATGAACCTGCCGAAATATCCACCTGCCGAGGGCAGGCAGGGCCCCCCGTCCACAAGTTTTCACCAGACCCAC
>CAWHLK010000031.1:0-62255 GCA_963829965.1 uncultured archaeon
AAATCGTCCGCGTTCGGGAAATAGAGGCCAAGAGTGGTTGCCTCGGGATCTCCTGAAGTGGCGCCCCACCAATCCTGGGTGGACTCTATGTAAAGGTCGAGATCGGGCCGTATATCGTATTCGCCGCCAAGCGTGAGCACCCTGTTGTGGACACTCGTATCGCGGTTGTTGTTGCTCTGGTCGCTGACCTGATAGATGGCGTAACCGCTGACATTGGTGGAAAATGCATCCAGCTTGAACTGGACGTTATCTTTGTCTCGCCAATAGAGCGCAAGCGGATCGTCGGTTACCATGGTTGCCGCGCCCTGCAGAGCTTGACGCATGCCTTGGCCGGTGAATCTCAGCCAGGGCGTAATGCTGCCTGAGAAGCGGGCATCCAAGGTGCGATAAGTAGGCGTGTCGATGAAGGTGTGGCTCGCATCGACTCGCTCCTCATCCTGCTCGTCAAACCCCAACTGCCCGGTCCAGCCCTTGAAGGTCGACGCAAGCTTCAGGCCCTCTTCCGATCGTTGCTTGACATAGGCGTTCTGTACGTTGGGCAGACTCAGCGACTCGGTCCGCCAGCGCCCCGATAGATTTGTGGAATCGCCAAGGTCCACGGATCCACCCGCATTCCATTCCTGAACGCGGCTGTCCGCCATCGAACCCTGTTGGATCAAACTTCCCCGATAACCGGCGTCCACGTTCACCGTCGGCAATACCTGGTGGGCATAGGACGCACTCCACTGAGTTAAGTGAGTATCCGGCAGCACTCCCGTGCGGTCGTAATAGCGGCTGTCCGTGAAGTTCACCTTCGCAAAGCCGTTCTTGCTGACCGACCCTTGCATGAGGGCATCCCAAGTTTGGGTCCTCTGATGGAGTTGGTCGTACGGAGCGTCAAAAACTTGATCCTGCTGGTCGTCCTTTGCGCGGAGAGTGAATGCGATCGCCTGCCCGATCTTCTGGTGCAGATAGGCGTTGCTGATTTGCCGAACGCTTGGGTCGATCACGAAATCGCTCGGAGTATAGAACTCGTTCAGCCCGTTGCTCGCACGTATGATCGTGTGCCCCCAGTTGAGCATGGCTGCCCCGCTCAGGCGGTAATCGGTCTGAAGAGGGGCTTGAATGTCAAAGGAGCCGGAATATCTCAGGTCCGGCGTTGAATCTCCGTAGAGTATCCGGGAGATGAAGAAGCCCTCGGCAGGAGTGGCATATTGACGAAACTTTCGGAAGTTCCCGGTGAGGTCCCAGTTTGTGTAACCCAGGTCTACGATCGGCCCTTTCTTGTCGGGTGCAGTTGCGTCAGATTCAGGAGCGTCCTTCGTTTTGTCCTTTGAGGCATCTTGCTTGTCGGCTTTCTTTGTGGAATCCGAGTTTGCCGGCGCCGGGTTCTGATTGGTGGTTGCTTGATCCTGTCCGTAAGCTCCCACCGCTGCGAGAAACACCAGGGCTGCTGCCAGATGCTTCATACCGTTTGACCTGATTTTTCGCTCCATGATTTATCTCGCTAGGAAATGAGGATCGCTGTTCGATCCGTGCAAGGCGACGTGGCATCCCGCATTCCAGCAGGAATAACCCGGGTGGTGATTGGCAAGCTTGTCCGAATGGCACTGGGCGCAGAGTCCCCTTGAGAAAGCTTTTAACAGAGTTGGATTGTGCGAGCCATGGGGCGAATGGCACTCCGTGCACCCATTGCTCATCCAACCGGCCACCGGGTCATGCTCGTAGACGAACGGTCCCGCCTTATCCGCGTGGCAACTGGTGCAGTCTTGCTTGTAAACCTGGACCTTTTTGTCAGAGGAGCTCTCAGGGTGTGCGACATGACAGTCGCTGCAGACCAATCTGCCCTCTGGGACCGGATGATGCGAGTTCATGCGGAACGAGGCAATCTCCGACCGATGGCAAGAACCGCAAAGGGTCGCCTCGTCCGATTTTAGCAAATGCTCCGAAGGCTTGGCGGAGGGGAAAATCTTCTTTTGGACCAGTCCCCGATCGGCCTTTTGAGCCGACGATTCAGGGGTTTCGTTCGGATGGATCTGGTGGCAGGAGGTGCAGGAGACGCCGGCTCTGGCATGGGCGACTTGATGCCATTGCGATGAGGTCATCACGTCCGTATGGCAGCGCAGGCAAACAGCGTTTACCTCGGCGGGTTTGATCTTGGCATAATCGATGATCGTGCCGCCCTCATTGTCCTGATGGGTTTTTCCGGGCCCATGGCAGGATTCACATCCCTGCTTATCGAGGGGTTGCGTGGGATCCGCGCTAAATGAGGCATGGCCGGACTTATGGAAGCTCTCGACCTCGGTTGAGTGGCAAACCGCGCAGGCCTGATCGCCGATAAAATCTTCGTGCTTTGCTTCAGCAAAGACCTTGATATCGGTCTGAGGCGCCTTTTTCGCCTGGTTGTCCTGAGCCGCCTGAATAACGGCGCCGGCCAGAACTGTTCCGGCTGCTATGACTGCGAGGACCCACCTGCCTAAATGCATATTCCACGACCGCCTTCCCCGCATCTAGTCTTGCGCGTTCGTATTGACAAAATCAATGATTCCTATTGATATTTATCAGGGAAGACGATCTTGTTGAGTTTAAAGCAAGAACTACGTAGTGGAAAATCACGACACAGCAGTATCGATGAGTACGGTCCGAATACCGTTTGCAGGGACCGCGACCGTGAGCAGATTTCGCTCAAGACTCACTTTGCCTTCGGCGGGTCGCTCGAGCAGGTCCGCGCATTCAGCTTTGGCGCGGCCGTTAAGCAGCGTGGGGTTTATTTCCACTTTTGCCTCGGTGTTTTTGCCGTCATATTCAGCAAATCTAAGGACGAGCCCCTCCCCCTTTTCTGCCTGTTTAAGGCAGGTTAGGACCACGCCTGGGGTCTTTACTTCGGCAAAGCCTTGCACTGCAGGGGCGTCGCCGGATTGGAGATTGGCGGGGGCGACGATGAATGGGTGGTTCCAAGCCGCGCCGAGTCTTGTTAACTCCGCAGTGGTTGGCTTTTCTGTGTGGAAGTGGACGGCGTAGCGCACGTTAGTCTTGGCAATTTCAGGGGCGTGGTCGGGGTTGAGGCTTGAGCGCAAGAGTCGCATTGAAATATGCGATCCCTGAATACCAAAGCCGTATTTGCTGTCCTGTAGAAGGGTGAAGCCAGCCTTCTCGCTTTCGGAAAAGGCGTGAACGTATCGAAGGGCCGGCACATCGGACGGATACTGAGAGCGCATGACCGAGCCATACGGAGTTTCAAACACGAAGTCCTCAGGAGTCCCCGGCGCGTAGAACTCCGCTAACAGGCCGCGGAATGTCTCGTCAGTTCCCAACTCACGCCAGTCGATTTTGGCTTCATAATCGATTCGGGGCGCCAAGGGATGAACGAGGGCAGTAACCTCAACCGAGCTATTGTTCAGGGTCGGAACTTCCAGTTTCCAGTTCGCTCCCGCAGCAATCGGCTCGCCCTCGGTGAGCATTCCAGTGCCTGCATTTTCCGTAAACCCAAAGGTCTGAAACGTGTGCGCGGTCAGGGCCGTCCCTATTCGCGCGTTGCGATGAGGCGTCCGGCCCAGGACCCAAGCGCTCTTTCTGGGTCCGATTTCTTCATTGAACAAAATGCTCCCAAACGGCCGGTCTTCGGTTTTGCTTTCGGTAGCACTCCCTTTTTGCTTTATAAACGGAAAACTCGAAAGTCCGCAGATTGTCTGGTTGAACTCGCATTGGATGAGGTTCGTTTCAAGCGTGTATGGATCCAACGCCTTTACTCCCGCAACTTTTACAGTTGGTACGCCATCGCATAACAAATAAGTTCGGTAGCCGAATCCAGGGACGTCGGTGGCGTGGAAGAGCACGTTCAGGCGGTCATGAGCCCAGTCATGTTCTTTGCCTAGATACAGGGTTGGGTGGGCTTTGCCTTGTTCGTCGAGGGCTACTATGTGTTTGGGGTTAAAGTCCGTGTCGTACAAAGCCACTTTGACCGGCTCTGAGCGGGTCCATGGGCAGGGATTGTAAACGATGAACGGCCGGAACTTGCGGCCACCGCCGGTGGCGATGGAAAAGCCGGACTGGCCCGCCTCGATTCCTGCGCCGGCCACGAACTCCGTGTTGGCCTTGTCGCCGCGCTTTCGTTCCTCTTCGCCTTCGGGAGTTTTCGGCAATAGCGCCAACGTGTCGATCTTCGAAGCCAGCTTCTTCAGGGCCTCCCGCTTTACCGCGCCTGTTATTGCGCCGACTTCCTGGAACAGTCCCCTCGCATGCTCGCGAGTTTCCCGCACGCCGGAGCCGGGAAGGATGTCGTGGAACTGGTTGAAAAGCACATTGACCCACGCTTCGTGCAAAAGCTTCTTGCTGGACATGCCGCTAATGGCGGCCAGGGTTTCCGCTTCCACGCAATAGTTCTCGCCGAACCGGTTGGCTTGCTTGATCAGGCTCTGTGACGTGTAGCAGCCGGTGAACTCGAAGTTCAGTTCGTGCTTTAACACCGGGATTTCGAGCTTTGTGGATTCAATTTCTGATTCGACCGACTCAAAGTAGCGCTTAGCGGTGCTGAACTTTACGTTGGGGTAGATCGGGAGGCTGTCCAGGAAAATCAAATGCTCGATCTCGGTCCGCGTCGGTCCGCCGCCGTGGTTGCCCACGCCGTGGACGTTCAGCCAGTGATGCAGACCGGTTTTGCCAGCAAAATCGGCCATTGGCAGCGCCACGTTGTCGCCGATATTGATGTAGCTGTTGTACCAAGTGGTTTCCTTGTTAACGAGGAGCCTTGAACCGTCTGGCGCTTCCCAGTAGAAGACGGGAGGTCTTTCGTCGCCTACTCGAGGGTGGCCGTTCCCGCCGCCGGGGCGGCAAGAGTAATAGAACTTCACCGCGCCATCCTTATTGATCATGGGGATGGTGTTGGCGTGGCCGAAGGTGTCCGGTTCCCAGTCGATGGGCACGTCTTCCGGGTTCAGCCCAAAGTGCTCTTGAAAGTAGTTGCGGGTCAGGAGCAGTTGGCGGGCAAGCGCTTCGCCGGAGGCCAGATTCTTGTCCCCTTCCACCCAGTGGCTTGCGGCCACTTCCCAGCGGCCTTCCTTCACCCGCTTTTTGATCTCCTCGAACATAGCCGGGTGGTATTTCTGAACCGCCGCGTAGACGCTGGCTTGGCTTTGGCTATAGGTGAATTCCGGGTACTGATCCATGAAGTTCAGCACGGAGGCGAAGGTGTCGTGGGTGGAAGACACGGTTTCCGGCCAACTCCACATCCAGTTCATATCGATGTGGCCGTGGCCCACGCAGTGGATCGTAAAGGTCTTGGCAATCTGCCCCAGAGGAGCGAGGTCCTTTTCGATTTCTTCTACAAGCTTTCTAAAGGCGGGGGTTCCTTTGGAAGGGTCAAAGGCCTCTAGCTGCGCTTTTGCCTTGTCCAACTCATTCTTGGCGGCTTTTGGAAGCTCTGGCTTCCCTTCTAAAGCCTTGACCAAGGCATCGGAGAAGTCTAACTCCAACTCAATTCGGTTCAGTAGGGGAGCAAGCTCGTGAACGACAGGGGCAGAGAGGCCGCTTTTGAGACGAGCCATTAGGACGGGATTCACGCACAACATTCTGAACGAATGTGGATGGGGAATACTGCCGGTATGGGAGCCTAAACGGCTGGTGCGTTTGCGATTGCATTGGAAGCTGACCTACCCGGTGTTTCCGGATCATGCACTAAAGTGCACCCTACCCCCGCCTTGTCAAGCCATAGAGGTTATCGCGAATTCCATTTGGGATGTCCTCAAAGTTTCTTTTGCTCCGCTTCGCGGAGTGTCAAGCTATCCTTCGACAAGCTCAGGACCTTCGGAAAGCTCGACCTCCTACAGTCATCCAAGGCTGTTGATAAGGCAGATTTGAAAGGCCGTTGTGAGTTTTGCGATTGTCTCTAAATTTTGACCTATTGCAGCTGAGAGGCTATCATGGCTCGACCGTGAACACGCTTGTCTTACTGACGCTTCCGTACCTTGCGGTTACGGTCACCGAGGTGTTTGTTGCTACAGTGTTGCTTGTTAGAGTAAAAGTCACGTTGGAGGTATTGGCAGGGATCGTAACCGTTGCGGGCACTGGCAGAGCGGCCGTATTGCTGCTTTTCAAAGTCACCACTACCGGGGCCGCGGGCTCGCCGTTCAGCCAGACTTCAAGGTTGGCCTTGTTTCCGCCAATGACAGTTACGGTTGCGGGGCTTAGTAACGAGAGCACGGGCGGCGTTAGAGTAAGGGCTTGAGTCTCGGTGATCGAACCGTACTTGGCGGTGATATGCGCCAAGGTAGAAGTCGATACCGGTTTGGTCGTGATTTGGAAGGTGTTGCTGGTCGTGTAACTATCGATCGCAACCGATGACGGAACGATCGCGGACGCACTATCCGAACTTATGGCTACCGCGACGCCGCTTGGGCCTGCTTGGCCGTTCAGCTTAACGGTCCCGGTCAGCGGGGCATCCGGAGTAACCGAACTTGAAGAAAGAGTAAGGCTCAGGAGGCTCGCGGGCTCGATCGTCATGTTGGACAGGATTTGCATCCCACGGGCATCGGAGGTAGTGATGGTCACCTGTTGGCTTGAGTCAACGCCGTAAGACATGCCGGTGGTGGAATAGGACGTCTTGTTCGGTGGAATGCCGAGTTGCCCGCCGCTGACGTTCACTAGTTGCTCGCCATCGACTTGCAGATAGTAGTAGGACGTCGAAGCAGCCGTTAGGGTGTAGGCGGCGGTGAATGCCTGGCCGCCCACAAGCGACGCTGGATAGGTCGCAGATTTGAGAGCGGTGCCCTCCAAGTACTTGATCATGACGACAGCCGAACCGCTCGAAGGGGTCGTAGCTCCAGCGATGTAAACCGAGGGCCATGTATTGCCATCCAAGACCCATTGAATGTTCGCCACGTCCGAGTTGGAATTGGCCTCCCAATAAAACGAATATTGGCTTGCACCGGTCGCGCTGTACTTGTGGGCGACGACATCCTTATACGTTGGTTCGTAGGCAGCGACAAGGACGCTTCCGTCGGGAGAAATGCCCATCGACTGCACCAACTGGGCGTTTGACCACACGAGGCCCGTGTTGGTGAACATGTCCAGGAAAGGCTCGCTGGCGCCAGTTCCTGCCACATAAACGTGGTTGATATCTCCAACCGCGAAATACTGGGCTTTGCCGCTGCCGTTTTGATTGAAAGTGTTGGTGCTCCCATTGACTTGATCCCAAGTAAAAGTTGAGTCCCCTGAACTCGTATTCAGGTCGTTTACCGCAATGTATTCGTTTCCATATTGGTCCACAGCATAACCGCCAATCGAATACGTGTCGGTGCTTGAATTCGTAAAGGCGCGGGTCCATTCGAGCTGGCCATTAAAGTCAAAGAGTTTCCCGGCAACTTTTCCGGCGGTCGTTGCGCCCCAGGCAAAGGCATTGCCGTAGGTATCGAAACTCGCGTAAGTAGGGCTGAGACTGGGGTCATTGACGCTGTCGTTCGCTACAAATCCGTCTTCGGAAAAAGCGGTGACGTAAAAGCCATTGTCATAGTTGTAAGCAACTTTAACTTGGCCATCGTCTGGATCGAAGCTGATCGCCAGAGGCGTTATGGCGCCCAACCCGCTGTTCCATTGGAAGCCGTTGGCCAAGTATCCATTGACGGTATAACCGCCAGATTTGCCGGTCAGGACAAAATAGTCACCGCTGTAATAGTCCACCGCCATCCCAAAAGCGGGCTCATTGCCTACCGCACTCCTCGTGTAGTCCTCCACGCCGAACTTGTCAGTAGCGTAAACGATCCATGGATAAAAATTTCCGGTGTTTTGGGTTTCCAGAGTGTAGGTGTTCCCGTTAATATCGGCGCCAATGGTCTTGGCAACAAAGGGCTCGCCGCTCGGGTTGGGTGAAAGGGATCTCCACGCTTGCTGTTCCACGACCTGGCCGTAAGCGCCAAGACCGATCAGGGACAAGAAGGCTGTCGCCACGATGCGAACTCCCACTGAATGCAGCTTCATGTTATTACTCTATCAGGACTCCGAAATTTGCGTTTGTATCGCGTTTGGGGGGCAGATGTCAATTGGGTCTGTTGGTCAGGTCAGACCTTTACGCAAGATTTCGAACCTACGCCACTCTTTCCAACCCCATGGAGCGTAAAAGCGCTCGGCGGTGGTGTCTTCCGTCCATAGAAACCAAATTCGGTCGTTCTTTGCCGCCATGGACTTGAGCGTACGAAGCATGAGGGCTGAACCTACGCCCTTCCCTTCCACTTGATTTGAGACCCCAATCGGCCCGAATCGGGCGCCTTCATAGTGCGAGAAGCCCATCACTCTATCATTCATATTTGCGATCTGCAATCTGCCTGGGTCATCGCCCTTGAGGATTGCCCTTGCCGCGTCTCTGGCGAACCGGACCCAGTCTCCCGAGAATTCTTCGGCTGCAAAGTGCAATAGCGGAATCGTGAGGTCGGGCGTATAGGCGGAGAACTGCATTTCCTGCTCCACTTGGGCGATCTTCTTAGCCGCGTGCTCGGGAACGGTTAGGTTGGCGAGATCGAGTTCCATGGCCAGAGGCCGGCTCTCGGTTTTGTATCCCCGTTCCTTGAGCACTGCCAAACCGGTGCTGTAAGCGGTTACGTCGATCCCCGGCGTAAAGTATCCCGGCGCGTAAGGCGAGATCCAGCAGGAGCTGCACCCCTGGGACGCCAGATAGTTCTCCGCGCATTCCAGAAGCAGGCCTCCAAGGCCCTTTCTTCTAGCTTCGGGCACGATTCCGAAGAGCACGATGTAGCCCCGGTCACGGTCGTCGGGCGCGTTCTCCAGGGGCGTGTGTCGCTTCACCGCCCAGCAGTAGCCGGCGGCCTCATCGTCAGCCGTCACGAGCAACGAGCCGTCTGGCCGGAAGTTGGGATCGAGCAGAATTTGTCTCGCGATTCGAGTCTCGTCGATGTCTTCCGCCGGCAGCGCCCGGTTGAGAACGCTTGCGATCAAACGCGGATCGCTGCACGATTCAACGCACCATCCGGCCATAGGGTTCACGTTACCGCAAACGGCTTCAGGTCTAAGACTGGGCCGGTGGTGGCGCAGTGTATTGTGCCTCGTTGGTCCTCAGTGCCTGAACCGCCGAGGCCACATCGCGCTTGCGGACTCCAAATAACCTCCATTTGACCCCGTACTTCTTCATTTCCGAAGAGGCGACCGTTTGCAAGACGATGTATGCGATAAGTCCGAGCAAAAGGATGCCAATCTCCGAGATGATCACTGAACTCGAAGCCCATCCCATGCCAAAGGCGACCTTCCTGACGGGAGGCAAAGTGATAAACACCACCGCCACGATGTACAAAACAAATGCGGCAAGAAAAACCACAAGCCCTATAAGACCGGTCACGTTTTGACTGATAAGAAGTGCCGGCAGCCCATAGACGACGAGAAGCGCCAGCACCATGTGGAGCAGAAACGCTTTGTTGAGTCCAAAATATCCCGATCCAAGCGCTTCCAACTTGGCAGGCTCACCCTGATAGCCAGTGGGCCCGCGATAGTAAGCAGCGTACTGTTGGGGAGGGGCCTCAAGCGGCGGCGGGTTGATTTCGGGCGGCGGCTGATCCATAAGTCCAACTTCAGTTTAAGGGATTCGCGGCTACTTTACCGGATGAAGTGCTGCTAGAGCGCTCGCTGTTTCGGAAAGTTCGCTGCGCGGGCACAATTCCGCGGCCAAGCAGGGCGCTTGCACGCATGTTTCGAGCATTCTTTACTAAATTGTAAAGACATACTTGACTGTTTGGTAGAGAATACCGGTATAGTCCTGCCCGAGGAAAGTTTTGATGACTCAAAATATTTTATTGGTTGCACACAAAAAAGGATTTACCCTGGTCGAACTCTTGGTCGTCATCGCGATCATCGCAATTTTAGCCGCCTTGCTGTTCCCGGTCTTCGCGGCTGCCAAGGAAAAAGCAAAGCAGACCGCCTGCCTATCGAACATGAACCAGATTGGCCTGGCCACAGTGCTATACCAAGAGGACTACGACGACCAGCTCTTTTTCCGCACGGTTTCGGCCACCAGTGTGGGGCGTACCCGCGTGGCCAGTCCAACTTACATGTCCAAAACAGTTAATCCGGCCCTCTATTACCCTGAGCTTTGGTACAACCTACTGACGCCCTACGACAAGTCCACCAAGATTTGGGCCTGTCCCAGCGATGGCCAGCCCACCATAAGCGCCGATTCGAATGGCGCTGACACAATTGCCCGGTCCTATATCATCTCCTCCGCAATCGAAGATTTGGCTTCTTCGCAAGTTGAGAATCCGGTCAGCTCCATTGTGGTTACGGAGAAATGGAGCACTGCGGGCGATACCTGGGTCGACGAAATGGACGGCGACATGCTGCCCCAACAGACATTCCCAAATGAAATGAACGTTCCCGCGAACCGGCACACAGGCGGCATGAACTCCTCGTTTTTTGATGGGCACGCGAAATGGCTTGTACCGGGAGCGATCTGGGCGAGCGCGGATCTTAGTGGCTGCAGGTTAATCCATACCAATCCTGCGCCCACCACCAACTTGATCTTGGCTGGCAACAATACCGGCCTATGCGACAACACTATGCCGATTTGTGGGTTAGGCACGCCTGAAAATTATACAAATCGATTGACAGGCACGGATCGCAATCTGTGCAATGCTCCAAATCTGCAGATGCAATATTCCTCTTCGGAAAACTAGTAAACCGCCTAACGGCTTGTGGTGAGAACCCTCTGCTCGGAGGAGAGACAAAAAGAGTTCTGATTTGTCACGCTGTTGTAACGGCGGTGACAGATAATTGCAATATGAATCGCCCCACTCTCATCGGATCTTTGATTCTCCTTCTTTCGGTCTCGCCCTGTTTGTTGCGTGCCCAGAGTTCCCCACCGGTTTGGAACAACACCTCAAACTACGTTGCCGGTGACATGGTCACCGACTATGGCAACGTTTACCGGTGCATCAAACCGATAACAACCCATTACCTTGACCCTTCCAAGACCTACACGAACTGGGAGCTGAACTATGTGCGCAGCGGGACCACCCTCACCATCGGCACAGGGCAGACGTTTCCCAGCCTGAAGACAGCCTGGACTTTCATTGAGAATGCGACGATTGCCCAAGGCGCATACCTGCACCTGGCAATCTCCACCGCCAACGGTCCTTATTCGGAGAGCCTCGGCCTCGGAATGAACCTCGATCATCCTTTTGGCAGCAGCATCTCGATCATGGGTGACAACGCGGAGAATGTAGACTTCACCTCTGTAACCGATGCCAACGCCTTTACCTTGGACAATTCCCATGCAATCGGTTCGATTTCCAAAATGTCCTTTTACGGTGGCAGCCTGGGAGCGCCAGGGATGTCCGTATTGAACGCCAACAC
The DNA here is from genome assembly GCA_963829965.1 of uncultured archaeon. Lineage (GTDB taxonomy): Bacteria > Armatimonadota > Fimbriimonadia > Fimbriimonadales > Fimbriimonadaceae > DASXZH01. Next base: position 11,326 of record CAWHLK010000031.1, read on the forward strand.
GGGAGCCGTTTTCAACAATGTCTCCGGGCTCTCGGTCTCTAACTACAATCACTGCTATTACGCGGAGCAGTTGGCGCAGATCCAGATCACCGGGCTGATTTCTTTTGGCTCAGGTCAGCAGAACTACTTCTGGGCCGATCAGGGCGGATTCATTAGTATCTTCGGGAACCAGACGTTTTCCAATGCGAGCCAGGGCCAGGTCGGCATTTGTATGCAGGCGACGGCCGGCGGACAAATTAACACGGGCAGTTTGACAATATCCAACTTCACAACCGCCGTCTCGGTCAGCACGGGTGGAACGGTGATCACCCCGTTTAGCATCATTGAGAACTCCACAGTCGGTGTATCGTGCACAAAACGCGGCATGGTTGACTCGCATTACGATACGTTCACGAGCAATGGCACCGATATCAAGGTCTCTCAGGGAGGGACAGTCGACATCACCAGCGGCACTTATTCTTCATCGACGGTGGGCACAAATGACGGCTCTTACATCTATCCGGTGTGATGGGTGTTGGGTTTTAGGTGTTGGGTTTTGGGTTTTGGGTTTTAGGTGCTGGGTTTTGGGTTTTGGGTTTTAGGTGCTGGGTTTTGGGTTTTAGGTGTTGGGTTTTGGGTGTTGGGTTTTAGGTTTGGAGTTTTGGGTGTTAGGCTTGGGTCGGCCATCGTCTGACGGGTCGGACAAGCCGGACTGCGCCCAGCCTTGACACCCAAGACCTAAAACCTATCACCCAAAACCCTAAACCTAAACTCCATCTTCAGCCAATAGCCTTCACATAGATGTGGTGGCGCTTATTCAGGGTAAAGCCGAGGGACTCGTAGAACTTGTGAGCGTCCTCGCGCACCATGTTCGTGCCAACTCGCAGTTTTGCTAGGCCGTGTTTGGCGGTCCACTCTTCGGCCGCTTGGACGAGTCGGCGGCCCGCCCCTGTTCTCCTGCACTTGCTCGACACGACAAGAGCGCCAATTAGCCCACGCGCGCCATCGATGAAGGACTCTTCGCGATGGACTTCTATCAGTCCAACCGCCGTGCCGTCTACGTCGGCCACAAAAACCTCGTGCTCGCCGGTTGCCCGTAACGTTTGGACGCGACTTTGAATGAAGGCGGGCTCACGCTCATAACCCAGCTCATGAATTAGCAAAGTGACTGCTTCGATGTCATCGGGCTGACAGGGACGAATCGTCATGAACAAGGATTACCCCTTATCAGGCGCAAATATTGCCTATGCTGGAGGAACTTGGCTGCTTATTCCCTGCGCCTCTTGCTGTTTGAGCACCTCGACCGCGGCCGCAACTTCCTTCTTTTTGACTCCACGAAAGGCGCCGCCCTTAATGCCGTATTTGCTTATCTCGCCGGCCGCGATTGACTGGACCACGAGATATCCAATGACGCCGCAGCACAAGGCAGAATTGAGGCCCATCAAGAGGGAAACCCAGATTGGAGTCGCCGGCGCCCAGCCCATACCAATGCCGACCTGCTTGTTTGCCGGGTAGGTTAGCAGGGCGATTACCGTAAAAATAACTCCAACAGCAATCAGGAGAGAAGCCAGATAAATGCCTGGCTTCGCCGTTTCCATTGCGGCACTCAAACCAACCCTCGCTGCAATAACGATGGCGATGTTCACGATGAAAGCGGTGGTTAGGCCAAAGTAACCTTTGGAGAGCGCTTCCAATTTCACTGAGGAGCCATAGTATTGGCTCGGACGGTAATAGGCGCCGTACTGCTGGGGCGGGATTTCAGGAGGTGGTTGATCCATGATTTACTACCTTAATAAAAGTTTAGGGGCAATCTTACCGTATGTTGAAGAGGATGAAACCCATGCTTCATCTGGAAGATATTCACCTCACATTGTTGCCCGGTCTTTAACGCTTTGTTAAGGCGCTGGGAGATTTTCAGGAGCGGCCATATGCCGCGGGTAACCTCGCCCGGCTAACAATGAAGAATCGAGAGCCGGAACACCTTTCTCGTCGCCAACTTTTGCAGGCAGCCGGAGGTGTCACCCTCCTTGCCCTTATTCCCCGCCTTGGTTCGGCAGCTGAATCGCCGACCTACGAACTCCCGGTCGGCCATTCTGCGATGGACCGGCCGCCGATCTTTACCGCCGTCCCCTATCTGCAGCCAGGACCGGACTCGAGCAAGCTTGCGGATGGTCAGGAATCTCTAATCGTCGCCTGGCAAACGGACGACACGCCTGCCAACTTCCAAGTCACGTACGGCTCAGGTCAAACTGCGGAGATCCAAAGCGTCAAAAAGTTTGGGGATATCAAGAAGGAGGGCGAGAACCGCATCAACTATGCGGCCAAGATCACCGGCCTCAAACTCGGGGCCAAATATAAATATCGCGTTGCAATGAACGGGGAAACCGTGCTCGAGGGATACTTCACAACTCGCAAGCCGCGAGGGTCAAAAACCCGCTTCGTCTCCTTCGGCGATAACTCCTATGGCGACGTTTCCGATCGTGCAGTCGCCTTCCAGGCTTATAAGGCCATGCCCGATTTCGTTATGAATGCAGGAGACAACGTATACGAATCCGGCAGAGATGACGAATACGCCCGCTACTTCTTCCCTGTCTACAACGCCGACCAAGCGGGCCCGCGCATCGGCGCCCCCCTACTCCGTTCGGTGCCGTTCTATACGGTCATGGCCAATCATGATGTCCCCACAAAGGGGCCCAATGGGCCGGTTGCCGATTTCACCAAGGCGCCTGATTCCCTTGGCATCTATACGAATATGTACCTGCCCCTCAACGGCCCCGTGGCCGCGCACCCAACCCCGGCCGTGGGCACTCAGGAGCATGTCGACAACTTCAAAAAAGCAGCCGGGGACCGCTTCCCCAAGCAGGCGAACTACTCATTCGATTACGGGGATGCGCACTTTCTTTGCCTTGATTCGAATACCTATGTCGATCCGACCGACACGACTTTACAAGCCTGGGTCGACCAGGATCTGAGCGACACCGATGCGGCTTGGAAGTTCGTGGTTTACCACCACCCCGCCTACAACGTTGGGCATGAGCACTACGCTGAGCAGCAAATGCGGGTTCTCTCGCCAATCTTTGAAAAGCATGGGGTTGCGCTAGTTTTCAGTGGACACGAGCACAACTATCAGCGCACGCGCCCGATTAAGTTTGCGGCCAAGGACGACGGCGGAGCCAAGGCCGTGGGCTCCGGACACCGCCTGGTGCCGGGAGACTTCACCATTGACCGTGACTACGACGGCGCCGGGCACGCCCGACCAAATGGCGTGATCTACCTCACCACGGGCGCGGGCGGCAAGCATCTCTACGACCCGGAGATGAACCAAAACCCCAAAAACTGGCTGCACGAAGAAGACGGCAATGCCGACTACTGCGTGAAGGTTGTTTCCGACCGTCACTCGGTGACGGTCGTGGACGTGAGCGCTCACTCGTTGGAGATTCGCCAAGTTGACGAGTGGGGCAACGAGGTTGACAGGTTCAAGATCGAGAGGGCCTAATGCTCGTCGCCAGGCATCAGGTGCTCGTAAATTAGCTTGGACTTGGCCGTCTCGACCTTGCCTTCCTTGTTGAAGTGAAGTTCGATCACCCGGTCGTAAACGCTGCCCGGCCACTTGCCCTCGGGCACATAGGTTGCGGGATTCGCTCCGAGGGCTTGCAGGAGTGCAGGGATTTCGCCATGGCGCCAGCAGATAAGGATCTCTTTGCCATAGTCATGGCTTTGAAGATCGCCTGCCAAGGCTTCCGGGTCTTTGTCCGCGAAGCGAAGGTCAAGATCCGCGTGAAGCGCGTTGGCCAGAGGCTCGACGGTCAGCCGCGGCCGATGGCTCTTCTTGGAATCGCTTGCCGCAAAGATATGTGCAAGTTTAAGTGGCTTTCCCTCTACTCGGAAGCTCTTGAAATAGCCCACGTAGGCTTGCGCTCTTTTGGTCCCCTCGGGAGTAAGCCCCGCGCCGATATCGGGCTTCTCGGCATGACGAATAATGAGCACAGTCACTCCGGCCAGGGGCGATTGGGAATAAGTCGGGATTGCACTGAACCCGACGGCGCCGAGACACAGGGCAAGAAAAGTAGGGAAAAGAGCTCTCCTCATGGGAGCTATTTTACTCGTGTCAGTCGGCAGGTTCCAGCCACCGTCGGGCCCGGCAAATGAGGACTCCGTGCACAGTTAACTTAACGACGACAGGTAACGGGGCTCCACAACCAGGCATGAAAATGGGATCACAGCAAGCCGCAAGGGATCAGCGCTGAAAGAGGGTGCAGGCTAGCCCGCTGCGATACCAACGGCCGAACCCAGTTGTTCCTGATGAGGGACCAACCTTCCCCAGCGCCAACGGGGCGACAATTTCGAAGGGCAAAGCCCTGGTAACCGCACCCTCCCTTCCTCCGGAAAGCCGCGACGAAGCGAAGTCGAAAAGCGAAACTCTGGTTAAGAGCAGCAAACATATTCCGGAGGCCTGAACGGCCGAGTTAAATCAACCCCAAATCGTCGCTAACACAACCAAAGAATAACCGTAGAACCACAAGGCGTATTAGTTTCTATAGCGCCATAACAAGTATACTACGGGTGAACAATGAGTGCCAACACAATCGATCAAGAACCTCAAACCGCCGGCGACGACGCCCTAGACCTGATATTCCGTAACGCCAGGACCCATTCGGCCTGGTTGCCGAAGGACGTTTCCGTCGAGCTGCTGGAACGGATTTACAACAATGCGAAGTTCGGCCCCACATCGGCCAATACGAGCCCCGGGCGATTTGTTTTCGTCAAATCCCCCGAAGCTAAGGAACGACTGATTCCTGCGATGGCCCCTCTGAACGCTGAGAAAACGCGCACCGCGCCCGTTACTGTCCTCGTGGCATACAATACCGAGTTCTATGAGCACCTGCCCAAGCTCTTTCCCCAGACTGACGCAAAGGCGTGGTTCGCCGGAAATGATACGCTTGTCTACGACACCGCCTTCCGCAACAGCTCGCTACAGGGCGCTTATTTCATTATTGCCGCCCGCGCTCATGGCTTGGATTGCGGCCCGATGTCCGGATTTGATCCCGAGAAGGTGAACGCCGAGTTTTTCCCGGATGGCAAGTGGAAAGTGAACTTCATCATCAACCTCGGCTACGGGGATCCTCAGAAGCTTTTCCCACGCAACCCGCGGTTGAATTTCGAGGAAGCGACGATTGTTCTTTGACTCAAGCCTTGCTGAAGATGGCGACGCGGACTTGCACGCCATCTTCAGCCGGCCGCTTTCGCCTCCGCCGTCAATCTTTGCCGTTAGAGATGGGAGGTGAGACGGCTTCGATCTCGCTGGTAGTGCCGGATGAGGGGGCCTCATCACCGGTAATCGGGTCCGCCTTGAGGATATTTTTGACCCTGCGTTTGATCTGAAGGTGCAGATAGGGCTCCGCCTTTTTCCAAGCGTCGGAGTCGAGAACCTTCACATGGCCATCCGAATAGGCCACAAGTCGCTTCCCATCTTTCCACGGCTTGCTTTCATAGAAGAGTGGGGTGTTTGCCGGCTCGGGAATTTGAGTGTCGCTTATCCCACCTAAGCACAGATTGACAAGGAACACGCTCCCTTCCGGGTTCATTGTTTTCCAGTTGTCAAGAACTTTATCCCCCTGGGCCGGATGATCTGCCTTCAGGTACGGGAATGTGATTCTTCTAACGGTCTCCGTCTTGTCCACGTATGGCGTTATGTCGTCGTAATCGTTCTCGTACATGAGATAAGCGAGGGCGATGTGCTTCGCATGGTCGATGCCTTTTAGCCTCAACTGCAGCATGTCCGGAGTCGATTGGGCTCCGATGCCAGGAACTATGAGCGCGCCAAGAACGCAACCCGCCCCGATGAACACTTTCAAACCTCCTGAAACCGGACTGCGATCCGCGTTGCGGTCGAGCACGTGGCGGATTCGCTTGCCCATGTTGGAGGGGCGTGCCATGGGCAACGCTACAGTGGGAGCGGAAACCGACTTGGCCCAGCCGAGCAGTTCTGCTGCATAGGCCGAGGTCTCGAGAGTTTGAACAGCGAGGTCGTCTGCCGCCTTTTCGCATTCTTGGCGAAGCTCACGGGCCGCCATCCAAACAAGGGGATTGAACCAGTGAACGGCGCAAGCGGTTCTTGCCAAGGCCATCACGGCCCAATCGTTACGCGCGATGTGACCCGTTTCGTGGCGGAGGACTCGATTCAACTTTTCGTCGCCCCATTCCTCGGCGCCGTCCGGCAGGAGAATGACCGGACTGAACGCTCCCAGAGTGAACGGGACAATTCCTACGGGGCCGAGGAGCACCTTCGGCCCTTTCGGAACACCCATTTCTTGGGCGATCGATCGCGCTTTCTCGGTTAGCGCGAGCGAAAGGCCGGCGCGGCGAACGATTCGCCCGGCTCCGGCCAAGGCAATCAGGAACCACAGAGCGCTGAAGCCAACGCCGCCCAAATAGAGGGCTTCCAGCGGAGAAACGATGGAGGAAGGAACCCCCTGCAGAGTTTTCTTTGCTCTTGGACCCGAAACGATTACTCCAGAGGGCGCGCCCCCTAAAAGCTGGAGCTGGCTGGAAGCTGCAGGATCGCTAGGCAACGGCGCACTTTTTACCGGTACTACCACGCTTCCCAAAAGAGCCGGCAAAACCGGTAGGAAGATCGCGACGCCTGCAACCGCGGTCCAAGCAGCCGCCCGCAACGCGGCCGATTTCTTCTTTAACAGCACCGACGCGGCCGCGCCGGCAAGAATAAGCAACGCCACCCTAAATGTGGCCACGACTAGATATTCGTTCATCGGTCTTCCTCCTTCGCTTTTCGAATGAGCTTTTCAAGTTCTTCCAACTCGCCGGGGCTCATCTTGTCCTTCCTCGCGTTGAGCAGCGTGGAAACGACCGATGAGACCGAGCCCTGAAACAGGGTTTGGGTGAGCCTTTCCAGGGCAGAGGATCTGGCCTCTTCCTGGCTGTCCGTTGCTTTGTAGAGAACGGCGCCCTTGCTTGCGCCTGACCTTTCGAGCAGGCCTTTCCTTTCAAGGATCATCATGAGAGTCCGCACGGTGGAGTTGGCCGGCTTTCCCGGCAGGGCTTCCTCCACTTCGGAAACGGTGACCGCGCCCTTGCTGTGCACGATCTCCATGATCTGCTGTTCGCGTTTTGAAAGATATCGATATTCGCCCATGTTTGGATCAACCGCTAATAATTTAGCGCACTTTTTGGTGCTTGTCAAGGGGTATCGCTAAATATTTAGCGATTCTTGTCCGAATTTGATTTGTTGAGGCTGGCCGGTCGCGCTTCGCGAGACGTCAGGGCATCAAGCTAAAGCTCGATCTACTACGGGCCCTCGGGATTGAACCTAAGAGCGATGTTCCATTCCCTTGCCTAGTTCCGGGCGTGAGAAGGCACCGCCGGTTCGACCGACGGTTGGTGGGCGACCTTGTCAATGAACTCGTTGCAGTAGTAATGGGCTTCCCCGCCTTCGATCGCCTGCACCACCACGTCCGCCACTTCGCTCGCCGGTTGGCCGCTTGCGTAGTTGGCAGGCGGTCCCTGCACGTTTGGGGCGGCCATGCGGTTCACGCCGAAGTTGGTCGCGGTTACACCGGGATAGACCTGGCTCACGACAATCTTGTCCTTCGCCAGTTCTTCTCGCGCGGCCATAGAGAAGCCCATGAAGGCACGCTTGGAGCAGGAGTACACGCTGTAAGTCGGGATGATCATGAACGAGGTGCCCGAGTTGATATTGACAATACTGCCGCCGCCTTGGGCGCGCATAATCGGCGCCACCGCTTGAAGCGCGATGATCGGAGCGAGGACGTTGAGGTGGAAAATTTCGTCGAACGCTTCCGGTTCGATCGCCTCAACCGTTGCCGCATAGCTGCGGCCCGCGTTGTTGATGAGGCCGTCGATTTGGCCGTAATGGCCGTGTACTTTTTTAACTGCCTCGTGAATGGCGGGGAAATCGGTGACGTCGCAGGTAACCGCCAGGCTGCCAGGAAGGTCTTTTTCAAGTTCTTTGATGGCATCGGTACTTCTGGCCAGGAGGGCAACTTTGCCACCCTTGGCGGCGATGGCCTTGGCCGTTTCCAGCCCGATGCCTGACGACGCGCCGGTAACGATGAATACGTTTCCTTCGATTTGCATGCCGCTATTCTACGGTTTGACGAAAGGTTTGTTATGGGACTTCATTATTTCTTAAATAAGCGCATCGGATCTTCATCGGTTTTCCATGAACTCGGCCTCTCAAAGAAAGCTGCGCCATAGGCGAACATGCTTACGAACCGATTACCCAAACACGCTTGCAGCTTCGTTGCGACGAGTTCATAGATGTCTCGGTCGGCTTGGCTTGGTTCGTAAACGAACTCCACTGGCAGTTTAGCGCCTTGAGCGTTATGTCAGAATTTCTAACGAAACCCTTGACTACAGGCGTAGTCTATGATATGATGTGACTACGGATGTAGTCTGTCGATGAAAAGAAAGCAAAATCTCGGAGAACACGAACTGGCAATGCTGCGTTATGTGGCGGAGCATTCGCCCCTTACGGTTGGAGAAGCGGCGAAGTCTTACGGAACTGCCCAGGGACTTGCACGCACCACCGTTTTGACAATGATGGAGCGGCTGCGGGTCAAGGGCTACCTGACTCGCACGCAAGTGGGCGGCGTCTGGAGCTACTCCCTTAGGGTCGACCACGAAGACTTGCTAACCTCCGTAGTTGGCGATTTCGTCCAACGCTCTCTCGGCGGATCGCTTTCCCCCTTTGTAGCTTATCTCGCGAATTCCGGAAGGCTCAGCGAAGGTGAAGTTGCTGAGTTGCGCCGAATGGTGGACAACCTGGAATCGGAAGGGGCGGAGGATAAACGATGATGCATCTTGCGAACGATTGGGCCGGCTCTGGGGTGAACCTGCTTTGGCGCGCTTCCTGGCAAGGCGGGATCTTCGTTGCGATCATCTGGGCGGCATGTCGCCTCATACCGAGCATGCCTGCGCAAGCAAAGCGATGGCTTTGGTGGCTGGCGTGCCTTCAAATGGGCCTCCGCATTACCCCGGTGGGGTTTCTAACGCTGCCGATCATGCCGGCACAAACCACGCGGAGTGTCGCTGCCGCCACAGCTAACAAAAAGTTGGAGTCGGCGATCGAGTTCTCTATTCCTTCCGCCGGCACGGCTGAACCAACCTCGCCAACTCAGCCGGAAGTTCCCGAGAAGCCTTCCGGAATGCTCCTCTTAGGGACGTGTTGGTTACTGGGTTGTTTGGCACTCTCTGCCATTGCCCTGAGGCGGTGGGGAGCCGTGAAGGGTTTGATTCGGGGCTCGGAAGACACGGTCCAGGAAGAGGTATTGGCCACTGTACGGGATCTCAGCTCCGAGATGAACATTCCAAAGCCTTCTGTTGTCGAATCGGCTCTTGCTCCGTGTCCTATGGTGGCCGGATGGCTCCATCCGGTTCTCATCCTCCCATCCTGGGCAGTCCAGAGTCTCGACGAAGCAGAAATCAAGCTGGCCATTTACCATGAGTTGCTGCACATCAAGCGCCGGGATCTTTGGCTCGGGCTGGCGCCCACGCTTGTGAAGGGCCTATTCTTTTTTAATCCCCTCGCCTGGCTGGCGTCTCACGAGGCGTCTCTGGCTTGCGAGGAGGCCTGCGATGCGGAGACCCTGCGCCTTAGCCAAGGTTCGCCCACCGTATACGCACGGCTCTTACTCACTTCGGCCCAAGCTGGGACCTCTGTCGCGGCCCTGGGCACTGCGCTCGGATACAAATCTCTCCAAAGGAGAATCACCATGCTAAAACGCTCTACTCCAACAACCTCAGCCCGAAGCGTGCGCGCCTCGGCCCTCCTTGTCGCCCTGGCCGCCATTTGTGCTCTGCCGTGGTCGGTGACTGCACAAGCGGCGGCACATGTCTCGGCCATTGCGGTCACCACACCGGTAGGCCACACATTGGCCCAGTCCGAGCAGCCGCCAACGCAAAGCGGTCCCCGCGGAATGATCATCGCGGGGCCCATGATTTCCGAACTCAAGACCGTTCAAAAAGAGCTGAAACTAACGGATGACCAGATCGCCAGGATCAAGGCGATAACGCCTCCGGACGAGGGCCTGAATGCTCCTCCACAGAAGATGACCCGGGGTGAGACGGACGCCAAGATGAAGGAGATCTTGAACGATCGACAGTACACCCGGTACCAACAGCTTGTTATTCAGGGCGAGGGCCCCATGGCTTTCTACCGACCTGAAGTGCAGAAGAAGCTTGAGCTCTCCGACGATGAGAACTCCCAGATCAAATCCATCATAGACGCCGACAACCAAGCGGTGCATCCGATCCCTGCGGATGGAGACATCCGCGCAGCAATCGGGGCTCACGAGAAAGAGTTGATGGGCAAGCTCATGGGAGTGCTTACCGACGCGCAGAAGGCGACTTGGAAGACGATGGTTGGCGCGAAGTTCGACTTCCCCGAACTGCCGGCGGCCAACCCCGGCGCTCCTGCTCCAGCGCCGCCGGCCTCCAATGCGCCTGGTGGCGGGGTAACCGTTGTTCGTTTGGCTACCGGGGCCACCATGAGCCACACTGCCAGGCCTGCTCCTACCCAGAAAGCGAGAGGTGCGAAAAAACCCAAGAAGCAAGCCATTGCCTCCGTCCATGCTGCTCCCGCCAGCGCTAAGCCTGCGGTTCACGCAACGCCAAAACCGGCAGACGACAGAATGACCATGAATTTCGAGGGCGCTTCCTTGCGTATTGCCTTGGCGAAAGTCTTTGAACACGCGGGGGTCGAATACTCGATTGCCCCCAACGTTCCGGACGCCCCCATTAGCTGCGGAGCAACTAAGGCGACTCTGCGGGAAACCTTGGACGCAATCATTGCCGCAGCTCCGAAGGGAGTGAACTACCGAATCGAGGGCAAACTATACAAGATAGTGAACTCAGCTAACTAGCTGGGCAGTTCCAGCCCCAAAAACGCAGATCAGCGATCCTGCCGTCGTCGAGGGGCAGCCCTATAGCCTCTATCTTGGTTCGCCCCTTCGACTGACTCATGGCGGGCATGCGAAAGTCAGCCGAGATTCGAGATCTTGCCTTTGCCGAACGTGCTGCCGATCTCGTGATTTTGGACCACGAGGCAGACCCGCTTGTTCTCCGTATCGAACAGGACGCCTTTGACTTCCTGCGCCTGCCAGCGCTCAGTGAACATGTCGCCGGGAAGGCGCTTGAGAAGGATCTGATCGCCGTTTCGTGGGCAGAACTCCAGCTCGATCTCGCCGAGTTCCTCCTCGATTCGGCCGGCTTGAAGACGATGAAACTTAGGCATGCATTTATTCTGGCGCAAGTAATCGCCTCTTTAGGCCGAGCGGCTCCTTCTGAAAATGTCGTTTGTTTCGCCGCTATAGAACCTCCCAGATTATCGGGGCGGAAGGCTTTTCGGCCGGTTCTTCGAACCTAGACCAAAATCCTTCCGCCCCGTTTAATGTTGCGACCTGCTACCAGGGCTGAAGTCCTTAGCTTTAATATTAGGACCCTTCGGGCCCGGGGAGGGCAGCAGTTCTTGATCCCCTGCTGCGGACGAACCATCGCTTTATTTTCGCTAAACGTTCACGCTCTGCCGCACAACCCCTGCGCGTTCGTGCTTAGCAACTAGTTCATATTCGCCGGGAGAAGCCACCACCCAATCGAAGACGGCAACGTCTTCGGTTGGATCCATATGCCAGCCGAATCCGCCGGGCTCCACGTGGTTGCGGCCCACTAACTGCCCGGTCTCCTCGCGCAGCTTGCCCGCAAAGAGCCAACTTGGCGCCTTCGTGCCCAGAGTTGTCGGCTTTTCACCTCTCAGCGAAATCTCTCCGACCACGCCCCTGCAAAGCTTCTTTTGCTCGGCATGCTTGGTCACGTTGGTGGGAAGCCAACCCGTGTTTTGAACGGCAAACCTGATGCGCTTTGCGCCTGCGCCCGCATCTTCCACTAACAGGTCGCGAGGCTCCAGCTTGGGCGAAGTCAACGCATGCCAGATTGCCCAATCGCTGAAGGGCGCGACTTCTTTTTCCAGGAACCCCGGAGGCGGGTTTCGAAAGGCATACTGGCTATCCCAACCTCCAAGTTCAACCATCCCAAGCTGCGGATGCTCGAACTCGTACCAGTCGATGTGTCCCTTGTGGTCCAGCTTTTCGTCGCTCCATGCAAGCAACTTGACGTCGTCTTCGAAGGGGTGGTCGCGCTCCCACTCGATGTACTTGAAGTCCGTGATTCCTGCCTGCCGCTGGGGCGACCAGATCTCGGTGGTCCACGCGAAAACACCCCGATTCTCGTACATCCAGTCATCGAAAACGCCGGTGATCACCTCTTTGGGGTGGTACTTGAAATCGTGGAACGTGCTGACCGCAGGGTAGCCGGTTAGCTCCGTGGCCTTCTTTCCAATCGCTTTGAACGCCCAAAGGTCTTCGGGAGCCATGTCGTCGTCCGGGTAGCGCGCAGGCGGTCTTAGGTGCACACCGGAGAACGTGTGAAAGCTGATGGAGCCGCAGATGTTGGGCCGGTCAACAATAGCCTGCACCAGAGCCCTGATTTCGGGCTCGCTGGTGGGATAGGGGCCCGCGCCAAGCTGCTCGTGCTCCGGCCTCCAGGCGTTCGGGAAATTTCGGTTCATGTCCAGCCCTTGCTTGCGCCGATAGCTTCGCATGGTAAGGCCGTCGAAATTGTGGAAGAGACCTTCCGGGAGGACTCGGTAGTAGGTCCCGCCGGTTTCGATGGGTTCGCGGCGTTCGAGAAGCCTGGGCTCCGTTGCGCTGATTTTCCAGGGGCCGTTGGGGTCTTTGATGCGTAAGCTGAGGATACGGCCATCGCCATCGATATCCTGCCTTTCGATGCCGTAAACGTCGTCCTCGTCGTAGGGGTAGGGTCTTGTGGATGAGCGAATGATTCGAGGCTGGTCGGCGAGGGCCCATTCCGCGCCGTCCGGATTCACGCGGGGTACCAGATAGAAGGCGCGCGTTTGTAAGGCGCGGGTTACCGTTTCATCCTTGCCGTACTTGGTGCAGAGGGTGTTCAGCAGGTAGAGGATGGCGGTCGAGGCGCTCACCTCGGAGGCGTGAATGTTGCCATCGCACCAGAAGGCGGGCCTGTCCTGGTCATCTCCTGCGGAAACGGTGACGAGGGGTATATCCCGTCCCTCATACGATTTGCCGATGATCTCGATCGTGACCAGATCTGGGAATTCAGCAGCGTAGGCTTGGAGGAGGGCTACAAGTTCATCGTATCGGTAGTAGCGGTCAAAAGCAATTGCCGGCATGAGCCGAGGTTACCTGTGGGCTGCGCGTAACGTGTAGCGGGGGACGGGGGACGGGGGACGGGATCGAACCTGGAAATCAGCTGACTATCCCGACATAAATAAATGAGCCGTCGTTGTCGCCTGTCGCTTCGGTAGAGAAATACCCATTTGTGGCCTCGATAGTGCCGGACGTTAACGCCAGCAGGTCCTTCTTGTTAGCGATGCCAGACGGAACTGCCGTGCCAAAACGTGCGGTAATGGCCAAGATTCTGCCTCCGTCGATTGCGACAGCGCCGGTGCCGCAGTCAGAAATGGAGGCGCCGCCAATGGTTATGACGCCGCCAAAATCCGCCTCCGCCCCGTCCGCGAAATCAAGAAGCTCCGCTCCATCCGCCGAGATGGTCCCATTGTAGGCCGCGAAGAGAGCCACGCTCTCGCCGGTGCCGAGCAAAATGATGCCGGCCCCAACCGTTATCGACCCTGACTGCGTAGCGGAAAGCACATGCCCCTTAGCCACCCCGCCGCACGAAGCCGCAATCGAGAGCGAAGCGTTACCCGCGGCCGAATATGCGGTGCCGAAGCCGCTGACTTGCACATTCTCCAGGTTTGCAATTGCGGCGCCTTGCGTGGCGGCAATTCCAAGATAAGCCGGTTGGCCGCTGATGTTTACGCTCGATATGGTTTGGAACCCGTGTGCGGAATCGATTGTGAGCCCGTTAGAGTTGGGAAAGGAAAAACCAATATTGTTTTCGTTGTCCCCAATGATCGAAACCTGCGCCCCCGACTGGTGATCCAGCGAGAACGCCGATGGAAAAGTTTCATTGAAGTCGCCGTTCGTGGTCACTATGTTCAGATGAAGATAAGCTCCCTGGGCCACGCGGCAGTTCTCGCAGTATTTCCAAGCGGTTTCAAGGTCGGGAAACGTCTCGCCTGATCCGATCGGCAGCGTCGTGTTGCTTCTCGCGAAATTGAGTTCCCAGTTGGCGTAGTCCTTGGAGGGGTCCAGATAGGGAGTGCTCACCGACTTGATGCAGCGGTAAACATTGCCGTAGTCGGTCACCATGTCTCCTGCGACATAGCTTGACGTGTTGTTCCAAACGGGCGGAAAGCTCTGCGCATGGAGCAGGCCGGGCGAGAACGAGAGCAGTAGGGCCAGAGATCCGATAAGCGTGGTTCGATTCATAAAACCGATTATCGGGGGCAGCCGTTACAAGAGCGTCACAAATCGCATGTACCCTCTACCAGGTTAGAGTGAGGCGGTAAAGATGTATGATCCATCGTTGTTCCCAGTGCTCGTCGTCGTATAGTTCGCTCCGCTCGCTTCAATGGTCCCCGCGGTTTCAGCAATTAGATCGGTGGTGTTCGCGACTCCGCCTTCGGCTTTGGTGCCGTACGACCCATTCGCCGCGTTGATCCTTCCCCCGTCATAAGCCAGATCCCCGATCGTGCATCCTGATATTTGGCAGCCGGTGACGTCAATGATCGCTCCGTTTACAGACTGGACACCGTTCTGAAAACCGCTAATATAGCCGCTTTTACCAACGATCGATCCGCCATGATTCGCGTAGAGAGCGACGGCGCCCGAGTTAGAGCCAGGCCCCTCTAGTTCGAAGCCTTCTCCGTAGAAGATGGAACCGAGTTGATCGGCTTCGCATCCATAGCTAAGCTGCTGACCGACAACGGAGCCGTCGAGATTGAGCGAACCGCCGAGGCTCGCATAGAACGAAGTTCCGAATCCGCTAACAACATCATTGGACATGCTAGAAATCGAGGCGCCTTGCGTTGCAGTGATACCGATGTAGCCATGGCCGTTTACCGTGACTCCGGATATCGATGCAATGCTGTGGCTGCCATCGATCACAAACCCGTTCGACAACGAGAAGTCGAGACTTATATAGCCGTAGTTGTCGCCGCTGATCGAGATCTTTGCGCCCGAGCCATGATCCAACGAGAATGGCGCAGAAAACGTCTCTGTGAAAGACTTATTGGCGCTGACGATGTTCAGATGAAGATACACGCCGTCCGCAACACGAGCATTGAGGCAATAGGTCCATGCTGCTTGCAGGGTTGGGAAAGGCTCGCTGTTGCCGATCAGGACCGTTGTGTTATTGCGAACATAGTTCAACTCCCAATCGGCATAGGTCTTCGAAGGGTCCAGATAGGGTGTAGTTACTGCCTTGAGGCAGCGATAGACATTGCCATAGTCGGTGACCATATCTCCCGGCGCGTAGTGGGAGGTGTTGACCCAAGCGGGCGGAAAAGATTGGGCGTTTGCCTTTTCCCCAATACATAACGCGGCGGCCAAAGCAAAGATGGTGAGAGCGGCACGGGCGTGATTTCTGGTCATTTGGACAGTCCCTGGGTTCATTCTAACATGCCTAAGCCAGAGTTGCCTTAACCAACGGCACCGGGGCCAGATTTGCCTTTGAGTTCGACTTCGCCTACCGGCGCCAGTCGCTTGTTGGGAGCTTTGAAACGGGCCAATATAACGCGGCCCCTTGGCCCGCCGGATTGGGATTGCGATCTTCTGCCAGGCCTGCGTTCTCTGACTTCGTCAGATTCGCTTAGGCCTTCGCTATGAGAAACAGGCGCGTTGGGCTTACCAAACCAACCTGCTGAGTCTCCGACAATTCGGGTCTCGCCTGCTTCCCGATCACGATCTTGAGGACTTCCGCGCGAACTCCTTGGCGACCTGAAGGGTGTAAGTGAGAGGCAAGCCACGTTCGTTGGCGGGAACAACATAGTATTCGTATCCCTTTGCCACGACCTCCAAGGTCGAATCGTGAAACACGAAAATGTAGTGTTTCAGGCCTTTGAAGTGATCTGGATTGTGCCGCGTGTGGACCGAGTTCATCCTCTCCAACTGCCTGACCCAAGAAGAGTTTTGCACTTCGTGGACCGCGTACCAGGTCAGTCCTCTTTTACCGAGCGGGTGACCCTTCAGAACTTCTTCGTTTGGCCAGCCAAACATGTGACAGCATGGTCCGTGAAACTCGACGATAAGACTGAACTCATCTCCCTTTTCAGCTTCCAGGTGGGCCCTCACCCAATGGTCGGCGAGTCCATAAACAAGAGCCAACCGACCCTCGTCGGCAAGAACCAGAGGCAATGGGCCTGGCGGGTCCATTTGTGGAAACTCGGTCAGTTCAACCACCTGATCTAGATCGTCGACTGGATACATAGGTTCCCGCTCATATTATCCGCTGCTGGTGGCGGGTAGCATCCTAACTCGTTCATGTTTGGTCGCAAGCCAAAGTTGCCCGTAACCCAGGAACAGCAGGAGTGGATCGAAAATTCGTTCCAGTTTCTTATCGAACTGTTTGGCGTCGACTGGGTGCGGAACGCTCCTCTGGTCCTGCCGAAAGAGCAGTTCTTTCCCAAGAAGTATGAGCCGACCGAGGATTGGGCCGCGTTTGCGTTCGGCTGCGTCTGCGATCTCATGAAGGTTTCACGCCCGCGGGTGGAATTCGCAGTTTATAGAAGACCCCTGGGCGCATCTTAAGAAAACCGGATTCGCCGTGAAGCCGCCTCCCGCCCCTGGCGGGCTCTATCACGAAATGAAGACCGAAGAGGGTACGCCCCGCGCCAAGGTTCAGATCAACGGGACGATGTTGGAAGAACCGGAAACGATGATTGCGACCATGGCCCATGAACTCGCCCATGTGCTCCTGCTTGGAGATGGGAAAATCCCACGCGATCTGGAGAAAATGGAACCGCTGACGGATCTGATGACCGTGTTCAGCGGGTTCGGCGTTTTCAACGCGAACGCGGCTTTTGTTCAGAAACGGGATTCCAGGGGATGGTCCGTTGGCCGGCTAGGATATCTTTCCGTTCAAGAATATGCGTACGGATTAGCGGTCTTCGCATGGATTAGGGGCGAACGCGACCCATCCTGGGCGAAGGAACTTTCCAGGACGGTACGGGTCTACATGCAGGATTCGTTGCGATATTTCAGGGAGAGCAATAGGGCCGATTGGGAAGCTCCAGGGTCACATAACAGCGCGTAGCCCCACTAGTTGACCGGCTAACGTCGTCATCTCGTTGGCCACGGAAGGCGAGTCGCCCCTCAGCGCACCGCCCGCGTCCCTTAACAAGTCACTGAGGGGCCTGGCGTCATCTCGATGGTATGAAGTCCTAATTCCCCCGAAACTGAGCATTTGGTTCAAGCCCCTGCCCATTTTTAACAGGATTCGATCTGAGATTTTCCTGATCGCAGGGTCGGGATCTCCAATTCCTGACTTGAGAGCTGTCATCAACTGGAGCTCGGTGGCGTGATCTTCGGCATCGCTAAGGCTCCTTTCTTTGGAAATGGTGAAAGTGTAATAGCGTTCAGTGGGTCTTTCTGCCCCGCTACCCCAAAGCGCATAGTGGGAGATGGCTTCCAGAACCGCCTCGACTCTATTGAATGCCCTTTCCCGCTCATCAACCTTTGGCGAGCCGATGTTCACAAAAACGCGCTGGGCCGTTAGCTGGGGATTAATGCTCATGCACCTTTCGAGACCGAAAAGAGCATATTTGTGCGTTTCGTAGTCGGTGCTGGTTGTGCACACAATGAGATCGTCCAGGACCTGCAGGATAGGAACGGGCATGATCGAGGCGATCCTCACCGCAGTTCGCCTCTCAAGTTTCGAGCCCCTCTTCATTGCCGCCCTTAACGAGGGCATACTCTCGGTCCAAGTTGCTGCCGGAGCATAGATGGACAACATGAGGATCCCGTCAGAAAGGACCTGAACGATCCTTGGGTCTGGATCGTTCAGCTTCCCGACGAGATAAGGGATGCCCTTTGCGAGCCTCCTGCCTGCGCTCGGAATCGATCCGTTTGTTGGACGATCGCCGGTGTAAAGGCCAATTTCCGTGAGTCCTTTCGCCGCTCCCAGCCGAACCCCATCCGGGCCGTGATCAAGGGACTTCCGAAGCTGGGCGGCCAAAGCATCCATCCCGCCGACCACGTCGGCCAAAGTATCGATCCTGGCAAATCGGTAATCGAGCCGGGCTACGAGAGCGGGGATCACAGCCTTTGCCTTTGGGCCGCACTTGGAAAGAAGCCACCAGATACTGTCCGGCACCTGGGGGTCCATCACTTCCCTCGTCAGGTCCTCCGCCATTCGGGGATAGCTGATGAGTTCGTTTACAGATTGTGCTCCGCTGGAGGAGTAATTGGCGGCGTCCTGAACGGCAGTGCGCCTAACCGTTTGGTCCGCCGATTCAAGGCCGGATCGGATGCCTTTCAATCGTTGTTCATCGACAAGCGGCGCGCAATGAGCCGGACACAGGCTGACAAGCGAAACCGCGATGACGACGGTGAAGGCTATAAGCAAGGTCCGAAGTTGGTCAGAGCCTCGACTAATTTTCATATTCTGTATATTGGACGTGGAAATTGTCCATCCGGTAACCATGGGTGACCGACAGCGAGCTTTGTCGAACGCCTTGAAAACCTTGAGATTATTTGAACTGCGGCACCGCACTGGTTTTGGCTATTTAATCAGGCTCATTGGAACCAGAGCAGTCGTATAATCGAACTTATGAAGACGGCTGCGGTGCTGATTGTTGCGGTCCTTGCCGCACAGAGTTTTGCAACCACTTACTATGTTTCCGCCACGGGCAATGACAACGCCGGTGGGACCACTCCGCAAACCGCTTGGCAGACTTTGAGCAGGCTCGGGCAGGCCACGCTAAGCCCGGGCGATAACGTTTTTCTTCATGGGGGCGATTCCTTTTCCGGATCAATCTCAGTAGGTGTGAACAACATCACGGTCGGCTCTTACGGGCCTGGGCGGCCCACGATCGATGCAGGGGTTGGAGACGGAATCTTTGTCTATGATGCGGCCGGTGCAACCCTTGAGAACCTGGTGCTAAAGGGCGGCTGGAACGCCGGCAGCCAAGCCGGGAATACCGGAGCCGGTGTAGATGCCTACTGCGATATCCCGGGAGCGGTTCACCTAAATGGTCTGACTGTCAACAACCTTTCGGTTTCCGGATTCAAGAACGGCGGAATATCGGTTGGAAGCTACCCTTCGGACGGCAGCAAGAGCGGGTTCAGCAACGTGTCCATCACGAACTGCCACGCGTTTGACAACGGCGCGGCGGGCATTACCTCTTGGGGCTATTTCGACACCAACGCAACGACCTATTCCCATATTGGCTTCTTGGTCGACCATTGCACCACGAATAACAACGAAGGCGTAAGAGGGACGGGAAACAACTCGGGGAACGGGATCGTGTTGGGCGACGTGCGGAACGCCACGATCCAATATTGCGAATCCTATCTGAACGGCGAGTTGAACGACTTTAGCGGCGGAGGCCCGGTCGGCATTTGGTGCTGGGATTCGGACAATGTGACCATCCAATACTGTGAGGCGCACAACAACCGAACGGCAACGGTGGACGGCGACGGCTTCGACCTCGACGGCGGGACCACAAACAGCACGATCCAGTACTGCTACAGCCACGATAACGATGGGGCCGGGTTCCTGGTGGCGGAGTTCTACGATGCTCGCCCCTTGCACGGGCTCACCCTCCGCTATAACATTTCGCAGCATGACGGGCGCAGGGGCGATGGCGCGATTACGCTTTGGGACGGTTACACCGGCATCCACAACGTTCAGATCTATAACAACACCCTCTATGCCACCAATCCGGAGCCGGATTTTCATTTCCTTAGCGAAGTTGACTCTGTTTATTTGAGGAATAACGCAATTGTGTCAAAGGGCTCTCCGCTGGTGGTGAGCGACACGCCTCAGGTCAGCGCCGTGTTTCAGGGCAACGCCTATTGGGCAAGCGGTGGAAGCTTTTCCATTGATTGGGATGGAAGTTCAGTTAGCAGTCAAGGGGATTGGCAGGCGCTTGGGCAGGAGATTCTGAACGGTGAGCCGGTTGGCTTCTTTAGGACTCCGGATTATGTTGGAATCGGCACTGGAATAACCCTAGGGTCCGCCTTGGATTTTTCGTCGCTCAACGGGTATCAGGTGCAATCCAAGTCGCCACTTATTGGCTCGGGACTGCCGATGGAGCAGTTTGGAGTCGATCCGGGCTTGCATGATCTGTTCGGAACCTCGCTTCTGAGCCCGCCGGACATCGGCGCGACTCAAGCAGTAGGCGGTCGCTAGCTACCGATCTCGAATCACACACTGGCGAAGTCCTGGGCTTAAAGCAGTTCGCAATTGCCAAAGAGCCATCGTTGCCACCCTAGAACCTTGCCACCGCATCCAATGCAAGTTGCTTGCCGATCTCGATGCCAGGCTTGGGCATGAACTGCTTGAGCAAGCCAACCCCGATGTAGATCGCGAGGCTCCCTTTCCGAACGTACAGATTGCCGGTCCCGTCGCCTGTCTTGAGCCAAAACGCCTGATCGCCAATTCCCGAAACCGGCTCCGGCGGGGGCAACGATTTATCGGTATTGGGCTCGGCGCTAGCGCTCAATTGATCAACCGGGATTACCACGACGGATACGTTGCTGTAGGAATCCGTCCCCATCGAATGCTTCTCAATATTGTATTCGCACGCTACGTCCTTACCATCGACCTCGGCGCCGTTTCGCGTGTACCAATAGTCCATGGTCCTGGACGCCTTATCCTTTACCGCGAATCCGGTGGCGTCCTTGATCTCATCGTCAGAAACGAACGAGCATGCATCTGCCGGGTTTCCCTTCGTAGGAGCTGACTTGCAACCGAAGGACAACAGGGCCCCAAAGAATAAAGGAGCCGCAACCCATGCAACAAGTAATGAAGCAAATCTCAACTGAGGCTATTGTAACAGATTTCAATCTCACACCAGTCAAACGTATCCAAAACTTAACATTGGCCACGGACCGGGCCTCGGTGTTGGGGCATGGCCTTAGCTATCCGGTTATGAATCAGGGCTTCTTTCTTTGATCTGCTCCACGTTTTCAGTTGGCGTTCGCGGCGAGTCGCGTCGGACTTCGTGATGAACTCTTCTTTGTGTGCGAGCACTACTGGCCGCCTGGTTCGCGTGTATTCGCAGCCCCGTCCGGCATTGTGGCCATCAACCCTCTCTTCGACGTTGGTTGCTTGACCGACGTAGTAGGAGCCGTCATTGCATTGGACAATGTAGACGTAGTGGCTCATTTCTCTCTGCGCTTCGCTTGCTCGGATTCTTGCTTCGCTTGCTCGGATTTCTTGCTGCGCTTCGCTTGCTCGATTTCTTACTTCGCTTCGCTTGCTCTACTACTAATGCCCTTCGACGCGCTTTGCGCTTGCTCAGGACACCATTTTTTTGAGCGGTCGCTCAAAAAAATGGTGGAGGCGGCGAGAATTGAACTCGCTTCCAAAACCGTCGGCCCTTCAGTTAAACCACGAGCGTCTCCCCTGTACTTTATCTCGACGCTACACTCTGCCGGGGCTGCCTGTGTAGACGTCCAGTTCGATTTTTCTAGCCTAGCTTGCTACGAACAGAAGCTCGCGAGGCGATCCGGATTTTGTTACACCCAACGTTCTCCCTACCGGCTCGGGAGGCGCGGATGCGCGGGCTAATTAGGCCGCGAATGCGTAATTGTTATTCGCAATTATTTTTTTGCCGCTTTTAACGAGGCCAGCGGCGCCTCGGCTCGCAACCGAAAGTCGAACCGGCCCTGTCGAACCCGTTCGCCCCCATGTTGTCTAATTATTATAGACACATTTCGAGTGGTTTGGAGTTCCCGGGCTTCGCGTGAACTGTGAGTTGTGAACTGTGAACTGTTGGAAGGCCTCCGACAGTTTACGGTTCACGGTTCACCGTTCACAGTTCACGTTTTCAAGAGCGCTATCGCCAGATCGGTTGCAGTTTGCAGGTCTTGGGTCACCAGGGCAATCTTGCCATCTTTGCCAACTACCACTTGGGCGGGCGTGCCAACCTGCAACAGCTGGAACAATTGCCCGCCCGTCTTGGGATTGCCCTTGTCCACGCCCACGGGAAAAGCCAAAGGATGCTTCTTCAGGAACCTCATGACGTCAGCTACTTTGTCATAAGAGTCCTGCCAGCCGATCACCCTCAACCCCCTGGCCGCGTATTTCTTCTGGAAGGCGTTTAGCGCAGGCAGTTCCGCGACGCATGGCTTGCAGGAAATGCCCCAGAAATCCAGGATCACCACGTGGCCCTTTAGACTCTTGACCGGTCCGTTCACAAGGTTGAGCCAGCACTTCGGATCAAGCGCGGGGGCCGCTTTGCCTACCCAATCCAGCTTGGTCGGGACAACGGGTTCTGCGGCCGCAGCAGGGGCGGCCGCGGGAGTATCACCGGACACGTCGTTGGCAAACTCCAAGGTGATGACCACGTCACTCTTGCCCGACGGCACTTCCTCGTTCGCGATGCCTTTTGGCGAGTCCACGTTAACAACAGTTTTTCCGCGAGCCACGTTTGATAGCCGAAACCGGCCGTCTTTCCCGGTGACCGTTCTTGTATCCGTGTCTTCATCGGAGATATTTGCCCCCGCAACGGGCCGCCCCTTGGAATCCACGACTTTGCCCGCGACGAACGAATCGGCGATCGGCAACCGAAGCACCAGCTTGTCGTGAACCGGATCGGTCAGCTTAAAATTCTGAGAACTTGTTTCCGCGAAGCCGGACGCCTTGACCTCCACGGAGTATTTGGTAGGGAGCTCCTCCTCGACCGAGAACTCCCCGTTCGCATCGGTCAAAGTGTGGTCGCAGTCAAGTCCTACTTGGTCCGTCTGCCACCGCGAGATCTGCACTGCCGCTCCCCTCAACGGCTTCTCCCCACCGTAGACCATTCCGCGGATAAACGTCTTGGGCATTGTGTGGAGAACGAGGTTCACTTGGCCGTCGGGACCGGGGGTGACCGGTTGAGGGGTGACCATTCGGCCCTTTTGGGCCATGATTTCGCTGCCAGGCTCAACGCCGCCATCGATCGTAAAGTGGCCAGATTCGTCGCTGACGATGTCATCCGCTCCCGGCATTTGGCTCGCGGAGCAGAGGATCGTTGCGCCAAAGACCGGTTTTCCGCTTTCGTCCACAACCGTGCCGTTCAGCACTTTAGGGGTTTTCTTTTCGGGCTCCACAAGGTCAAGCCGCAGGTCTGTTCCGTCCGAGATGGTGATCGGCTGAGGCGCGCTCTGCCCCGCCGTCACCTGGTATTTCCCCGGAAGCAACTGAATGGAGAAGTTTCCGCTATCGTCGGTTTTGTCATTCCACTGGTCATCACTGCCAACCTCTTGAACGGAGATCCAGTCCGCAGCCGACGGCTTTCCCGAACCCGCGAAGGTCAGCTTGCCCGAAAAGCGCTGCCCTCTCACGAGCTTGAAATCCTCGTTGGATAAGGTTTGGCCCGGCTGGGGAGACAAGCCATGTTTGGCTGAGGCAACCCAGGACGTCTTGAGGGTGTCCAGTTCTACTTGGACTTTGTACGTCCCCGCGCCGGGCAACTGCCATATGGAGTAGTCGCCGCTGCTGTCCGTGAAAGCGTAGCCACTTCCACTCGGCCCCCAGGTGTTCACCTGGACACGTGGCACGGGATTGCCGTTTGCATCCAGGACTCGACCGCTAATAGCAGCTCCCGGTTGCAGCTTGACCGTTGTCAAAACCGGGTCTTTTCCGATGACCGGCCGCGGCTCCTGATCCCGGAGGTCTGCGAACCGGTGGTCAAAAGTGCCAACCCCCACACTTGCGCCTAGGGGCAGCCCGTCGAACCTGCATTCGCCGTTTGCGTCGGTAGTCTTGGCAAGTTGAGCCCGAAGGCGCCTCGAGACGCCGAACCCCATGTGCCCTTGATAGATGGTTTCCGGATTCATGGAGACGCCGACGGCAGGTTTACCATCCGGCAAGAGGATTCTGAACTTGGCGCTCCCTAAATCGTGAAGTTTTATAAGCGGCGACATTACCGCGAAGTCAAGGCCATTTGCGGTCTCGATGGCAACCACCGTTCGATACCGGAGGTTCGGGAAGGTGAACCTGCCGTCCGCTCCTGTCGTGCCAAACTCCTCCTTATCAATCCCGGTGATGTACGCCAACTTTGCGTTCGCCACAGGATTTCCCTGTTGATCCACTACCTTGCCGGAAATCTGGCCAAGGGCCAAACTTCCCCAGGCAATCAGCACTGCCACTGAACCATTGTGCTTCGGATTGTCCGTCCCCTCCTCGGTAACCTGCGCCACCAGCTGCGAGTGGTGAGCGTTCGGCGTGCAGGCTGGGGGGCGCGTACTCGCTGGTCCTCAAGGGTCGCAACATGTCGCGGTTCAACGTCTCAGGGGGTCAGTTCTTCCAGTGGCGATTCATCGCGCCAGACTTGTGGTGGCACTCGCACCCCTATTCGCTCTCGGCCATGCCTCGCCCTCCCTTCATTCGCGTGCAGCATCAAACGTCTCTGGGGATGCAGAGCTTGGCGGCGACGCGACTGAAGCCGGGCACCAGGCGCTTCGCCCAAGGCCCCTACGGGGTGCTTCACCCCACACGTCCGACGGGGCGGCCGGGTCATCCTGGAACCGGTGAGGGTGCTCCTGCATCACGCCGATCCGGGCCCTGCTCGAGGATCTTCCGGTCGGCACCGACGTGACCGTCATCCTGCGCGGCGACCACGCTTGAGGATGTCGTCCATCGAGAGGAAATCGTGCAACTGGTGAACGAACGCGGTGGACAGCTGCACGAGATCATCGGCACGTGCAGCAAGGGCTCAACATGAACCTCAATGCGATTCAAAAGCTCGTGGGGAACGTCAGCAACGCGGACATCGACGTCTTGCGGTCCCGCCGGATTCAGCGAAGGCATCGCCGACACCATGTCGCGTCTCGGGGCGCGTCGTGAGCAGATCCACCAAGAGGCATTCGTTTTCTAGACGCAGAAAGGCGTACACAATGAACATCACTCCAGGCAACAGATGAAACGGGCACACTACGTGATCGGTGGCACGGTGGTCGGTCTGGCCTGGCTCTCTCGAGTTTCAACTTCAGCGCCGTCAACCTGTCGCTCGGCTCACTGTCGGCGGCGACCGTGCCGACTTCGCCGACCACCACCACGACCGCCGCGCCGACGACGACCACGGCGCCGCGCGCCGGGGGATCCAAGCCAACGTTGACCACGTCGAGCGTTCCGCCGACTACGACCACGACCGCGCCGCCCGCGGCCTCTCGCAGCGCGACGGGGCCCTCGATCAACTACAACTACGGCATCCTCGCCGTGAAGGTCACCGCCTCGGGCAGCAAGATCACCAACCACTCCATCGCCTCGATCAATGACGGGGGGAACCCCCGTTCACAGGAAATCGACCAGCAGTCGATCCCGATCCTCGAGCAAGAGGCCATCAGTGCCCAGAGCGCGAACATCCAGGGTGTCTCGGGCGCGAGCTTCACGTCGGCCGGCTTCGCGCAGTCGCTCCAGTCCGCCCTCTCCAAGTTGGGCATTCAGCCGGGGAGCGCCGGCGGCCTCGACGACTCGCAAGATCCTCCATCACGAGAGGAAAGTGCGATCGGTATTATCGTCACCTCGACCTCTATGACGACGAAGCGCGCACCCGCGGACATCTTCTAAGGACCTGCTTCGCGACGCGGTGGCGACGTTGCACGACGCCGACGACGTCTTCAGCACGTACAAGGACGACAGCGCTATCTCTCGGCTCCGACGCGGCCAACCCTCTCGACGAGTGCCCAATATCGGTGAAGGACGCTCGCAGCGCCTAGCGCGATCGCGAAAGCGGCGACGAAGGGGTGGTTCGATCCGTGGGCCATGCCCGGCGGCGTTTCCACCCCACCGGCGACCTGAAAGGGTTGGGCGGCCCAGCGAGCCCTTGAACGCCCTTGGTTGAAGCGATATCTGTGGCGCGCTGGTGAACGCCGCGGGCGACACCGCCAAGTTCCTCGGCGGCCCACTGCCCGGCGCACCGTTTCGAATCGGCATCGTCGATCCGACGGACACGATGCGCCTGGGCGCGGTGTCGTTGAGAGTCCCGGAGCGGTGGCGACGTCGGGTGACTACGAGCAAGGCCCGCACCTCATCGATCCACGAACTCGCCAACCCTTGTCGCGATCGGCGTCGGCGACGGTCACCGGCCAGGCGGGTTCGCCGACTGCTCTCGCCACCGCGCTCGCCGTCGCGGGGGAACAGGCGCTTGGGCTCGTCGCGGCGATCGACGGGTACGGAAAGCCCTCGTCATCGACCGCGAGGGCAACTTCCATCGCACCGACGGATTCCCGGTCGCGGTGTCAAAGGTCTCGTCAACCCCGCGCGGGTTCCTCCAAGGCGCACCGCCGCGATGCACGGTCGGACGTTGCATCGCACTCGCTCGGAGTCAGGTAGTACCGTGACGGGCCCCGGTGACGTTCGGGCTGCGCGAGCTGAACCGCTTTCAGCGGGTTTGCCGGGAGTCCCTGGGGTTCCGCATGGGCATGGGTTGGACGATGTTGACGCTCCGAGACAGCGATCCTCGCTTCGACGACGTGTGTGCGTCGACGAGCGGCGTGCCGGTGTGGTTCAACGAAGTCAACGCCGTCGCGATGTTCACCGTCGTCGCCGAGTTGGCGCCGAAACGGATCGTCGAGATTGGTTCTGTATATGGAAAGGAGTACGGGTCCTTCTTCGCCCGTTCACTGCAAGTCCTCGGTACCGGCGGTCGAGTGACGGCGATCGATCATCTCTCCGGTGACCGTCAGCAGCTTGATAGGTAAACTCGACGTCAGAGATCCCCACCTTTGACATGTTCCGCACGCATAACACAATTGACGGCTGGAGAAGATCTGATCTCGATTCAATTGTTGCCACGTCGAGTGACTCGCTGAAGGATGGACGGAGCCGTTCCAATTCCTCTTCGTGGACGGATGGCATGGCTATGACGCTGTCCTTGCCTATGGGTGTGAGCCGGTCTCGAACCTGAGTGAGGGAGGTGTGGTCGTCTTCTATATGACGCGCTGCAGTACGACGAAGACCGTTGCGCGATCGCGCAAGTTGAGAAAGAGGAAATCATCCACCTGTGGGGACACTTCTACGGTCAGGCTTACGCCGGGCGATCGTCTCCACCCCCTCCACTTTCGGTGCAGCGCCTACTCAACGCCAGTCGGATCGAGCGATTCGCAAGGGATGTCGAGACGATGCTCTTTGGACACGGTCGCACGTGATGGTAACCACGGTGTCGCCTGTGAGAATCGGAGCCAACGTCACAATTGAGCCGCTTCAATACTTTGGAGCGGGCGAGGCTTCGCTGGTTCGGTGGGGCCCGGTCTGTCGACAAGGCCTCTCACCCGAGCAATCCTTGGTCAAAGGAAGCTTGTGGAAGATGGCAAGTGAACTTGGAGCCATAGTACGAAGGCCTGCCAGGCGCCCGTGACTTCGGCAATACCGATCAAAATGAGCATTATGCCCCCAATGCGGCCGATCACCTTCTGGTGACGACGCAGCCACCGAGAAGTGCTCGCCATCCACTCGGTGGCAAACGCGGCGCCGACGAAGGGAAGTCCGAGGCCTAGGCAGTAAACGAAGGCGAGCATCGAGCCTCGAATTGCCGTGGCTCCTGAGGAGGACGCGGCCAAACCGAGAATTGCCGCCAAAGTGGGACCGATGCAGGGCGTCCAACCCAGGGCGAAGGTAAAACCAAGTAGCGCGGCACCAATGACCGAGGCCCGCGGCAGGTGATGAACGCGACGCTCTCTCAGTAACCAGTGGGCCGGCCACCAACCAGCAAAGAACAGTCCGAGCACGACGGTGATGACGCCAAAGACGATCTCCAACTCACGTTGGTGGGTGCTCAGCGATCTTCCCAATCCTCCAAAGAGCGCACCGAAGCTCACGAAGACCACGGCGAAACCTACGACGAATGCGAGTGAACCGATGACCGTCCGACCCTTACCCGCCGGCCCTCCCGTTTGTACCGGCTGCCCCACTCAAGAAGGCGATGTAACCCGGGAGGAGCGGGAGCACACATGGCGACACGAAGGAAACCACCCCGGCCGCAAATGCGAGGGGGAACGCGGCGAGAAAGTGAACTCGGAAGGGTAGCGATCATGGCGGCGATTCAACTACTTCGAAGCAAACAAAGCGATCGCGGCGGGCGCCGATGGATTCACCGTCCACGCCCTCAGCGAGTGCGAGTCCCCAGTCATGTATGGCTCGCGACCGACTCACAGCCTCTTGCCGGTGACCCAATGGAGCGCCTGGATTGCTTCGGTTGGCGTCCACCCACCTTTGAAGACGGGACTGTTGTAAATGTTGCTCTTGTAGCCCATGAACGTCGAGAGGACCGACGACAGTCGGCCGGTAAATGCTGGAAGGTCACCACTGACGAATCGCACCGATTGATTGGCGTCGATAATCCAGAACCCGTCAGAGTGATTGATGTCATAGGACAGGAGATCGTGAGGTGCCAGCCAATCCGTCGGCGCCGGGACAGATTGCGGCACTACTTGGACAGTCCATCCGAGGAACTTTTCAATGGTTGTCAAATTGGCGTTCCGGTCGCCCTTGCCTACCGGATTCTTCTTGGCGTACTCCTTGATCGGAATGTAGGGAGTCGAAGTCGCCCCAGATTCGGTCCAGATTTGAAAGTTGGCGCCAATCAATTTTGCGTAGGCCGCGATACGAGAGCGCGTGTCGCGGTAAGGATCAACGTCGATGGCAATGACTGCCACGTTGCCCACTTTCGCGGGCGCGTTGATTCTTGTCTGCAACTGAAGAAGGTTTCCGGAAGTGAATGGGCACGTGTCGCCACACAGGGTCAGCAGTGGGACCACGAAAACCGTTCGACCTTTCAACGCGCCCAACGTCTCGGGCGTGCCGTTCTTATCGACGAACTTCGCGTCGCGCACGGCGACGGGTAGTGCGATGCTCGTCGCGACCCCCACCTTTGAAGGGGGCTGCGGAAAGTTCGCCGCCGCCCCACTGGGCGTACCCATGAGCGCCATCAGGGTCACTGACCCGGTGGCAAGTAATGCCCCAATCGTGCGCTTTGACATGACACCCCCGTTCAACTACCGAATGTAGTACGGAAGATCGGACCCAACGAGAAGAAAAAAAGTCAAATTGTCGAAACGGCGCCGACCCGGGAACTACGATGAGTGCGCTATTACACATCGATGACGAGGTGGGCGTTGGGACTTGGCGAGTTAGAGCGTGGGGTGATGGAAGTCATATGGACGAACCCGTCCGAGGCGTTCACGGTTCGCGAAGTCGGTGAATACTTTCCCGACCACGCGTACACCACGATCTTGACGGTACTCTCGAGATTGAGCGCCAAAAAGGGCTTTCTGCAGGAGACCAAACAGGGGTCGAGACCAGAGTCTCGACGCCCACCAGCGCCACAAACTTGCGAGGGCTGTAGACGTAGTTATTGGCGGCGTCCAGTGCCATGTGGCCGGGGGTCTCCGCCACATTGGCTTCGACATCGCCGCGCAACCGGGTATCGAGCTGATATTCGTAGAGCGAGGCCCAGGAGCCTAGATCATTCCAGGTGAACTCCGCCGGAATGCAATACAGGTGGGAGAAGTATTGCCTTTGGCCAGGCGCGGCTCCAGCACTCGGCATAATCCACTGAGATGTTCTCGCACTTGGGGTAGGCTTCACGGAAGACCTCGTCGAATTCCGGTGTGCCGTAGGCGGCGGCGATGGCTTCCAGAAGCGGAGCGGTCTCCGGGAGGTGTTCGCGGACGGCATTGGCCAGCGTCCGCGCCGACCAGAGAAACATCCCTGAGTTCCAGAAGTATGTTTTGATTCGGGGTTTACGCCGAGGCCACACTGACGCTTGACCGGAAGACCGATGCCCTCGCGATACCTCTTCAAGCGATAAACCAGGGAAGCGACAGCGCCAGCGTGCTGGTCGTCAATTCATCCAACCAGATCGAGCCTCGCCAAATCAAGCTTGGAATTTAGACTGAAAACGACGCGGAAGTGCTTTCCGGGCTGCGGGAAGGCGATGAGACGGTCATTAGCGAAGAAGCCGGTCTGCGCGCGGGTGAAAGTGTTCAGCCTAAGCTCACACAAGCCGCGACTTACCAAGCCCGCAGTTGAATACAAGTTCCGAGATTTACCCCGATTGCAAACAGACTAAGGAATTCCGCTTCATCATGTCAAATTTTTCTATACGCAACCCTTACTTCATAGTTGTCGTATGCCTTGCGATTTCGCTTATCGGGGCGGTCAGCGTCGCGCGAATGCCGGTCGATCTCTTTCCGCTTATTGACATGCCGGAGGTGGTGGTTGCCACTTTCTACTCCGGAATGCCACCAGGAATATCGAGACAGACATAACTAATCCCCTGGAACGATTCTTTACACTAGCGGCGGGCATCGATCATATGGAGTCACGATCGATGTCAGGAGTCAGCCTTATCAGGGTTTACTTCAAGGCTGGCACGAGCGCCGACACCGACGTAACCGAATTATCGAATCTGGCACTTGCCGATTTGAAGCGTTTGCCGCCGGAACCTTCTCCTGCCTGTTGTGTTAAGTTCGATGTCTTCGAGCGAACCAGTATGCCTGGTTACTGTCAAGGGCCAGGGATTACCCAAACCCAACTTTACGACCTCGCGCAGTTCACGATAAGAAACCAGATTGCGGTGGTCGAGGGCGCCACCATTCCTCCTCCGTTCGGCGGTAAGTATCGGCAGGTGATGGGTATGTTGATCCTTATAAGCCTGATGTCGCGGCAACTCAGCCCGATGGACGAAGGAAAGCGGTCAATGCGCGAACCTAATACTTCCGCTGAGACGTCAAGCTGAATCCTATTGACTACTAGTTTACTCGAATAGCCTTGTCGACAACATGGCGGAGTTAAAAGATGTTCCGATAAAGACCGTCGGCGATTCGTGGGTCTCGATCAAAGACGTCGGCAAAGCGGTAGACGCCAGCGCCATTCAGTACAACATCGTGCGGGTAGACGGGCAGCGTCGACCTACATCCCGATCATGAAGCAAGGTGGAACACAAATACGATTCAGGTAGTGAATGGCGTTCGGGCCTGCTGAAGAACCTCTACGGTATTCCGAAACGGTTGGCAGACGACGTTGCTGTTCGATCAGTCCGTGTTCGGGAAAGAAGCCATTCAGACAGTGCTCCATGAAAGGTCTTATTGGCCTGCTTCTCACGAGTCTGATGATTCTTCTTTTCCTTGGAAGTTTGCGGGCGACCTCAGCCGTTCTTTTGTCCATTCCGATTTCGGCACTGGCGACCTTCGTGATCCTCTATACGATGGGTAGCACCGTGAACACGATGATACTCGGCGGAATGGCCCTCGCATTCTCGCGGGTCATCGACAATTCGGTGATCTCTCTGGAGAACATCTACCGGCATCTCGAAATGGGCGAGCCTCCTGTAGATTCGCTGCCAGGCTCGGCGGCTCCGAGGTCACACTCGCAGTGCTTGCAGCAACTCTGGTCGGCGTTGTCGATTTCTTTCCAGTCACGTTCCTATACGGAGTTAGCAAGTTTCTGTTCACGGCCCTCGCGCTGTCTTTTTGCATCTCGCTACTTATCTCGTTCGTGGTTGCCATGACCGTGATCCCTTTATTCTGTTCGCGTTTCCTTAAGGTTGTTCCTCACGGTTCGCTCGAGATGGCGAGTCAACCGCCACTTCGAACCTTTCCTGGTGGGACAGATTTAACGCCGTTTTCAACCGGCGCTTCAACTCGTTTCTCGATTGGTACGAAGGCACTTGTCCGACGCGCATTGAACCGTCCGGCGCTAACGGTTGTCTCCTTGATCGGCCTGTTCGCTGTCAGCTTGGTAATTTATCCATTCTTGGGCGTAGCATTTTTCCCGCGAACCGACGCAGGGCAGTTTACGGTCAACGTGAAGGCGCCGACAGGCTCGCGGATTGAGGTTTCGGAGCAGTATGTGGCCAAGATAGAAAACCTGGATTCGAAACAAGGTTGGGTGTGACTTTAAGATGGTCGTCTCCAACATTGGCATGGTTCCTGACTTCTCGGCTTTTGTACACAAGCAACTCAGGGCCTTACACAGCAACTGTGCAGACTGCTCTAAGGAGCGGCCACAAAATCAGCAGCTTTGAGTATATGGAAAAGGTTCGCAGCGCCATCGCTGAAGAATATCCCGACGTGCGGACGTTTTTTCAAAGCGGCTCAATGGTAGATGCCACATTGAATTCGGGAATGCCCGCACCTATCGATGTACAAATTACGGGGTTCAACCTTGCCCAGGACTATCATTTGGCGCAGCAAATCGCCGAAGAAGATCAGGGCCCTGTCCGGCGTTGACGAAGTCTACATTCCGCAGGATTTGAACTACCCGGCGATAAGGTTGCGAGTCAATCGCGTTCATGCCGCGGAACTGGGACTCTCGCAGAAGGATATCGTCGACAATGTCATAACCGCGTTGAACTCCTAATGCGATGATTGCGCCTAACTATTGGGTCGACTACAAGACGGGAAACGACTACTTCCTAACCGTTCAATATTACGAGAAGGGCAGACCCGCGATTCATAGTTTTATAGACCTGACAAGCATCCCGCTCAAAGCCCCAAATCTGCCGGAACCGACAACACTTGATACGGTGGTCAGTCTCGACCACACTCTGACTCCAACAGAAGTGGACCACTATCAGATTCAGCGGTCGGCCGACATCTACGTCACGCCCAAGGGAGAAGACCTGGGCAAAATTGCGGGCGCAATCGACAAAGTGATCGCCGGCGTTCAAGTACCGGGTAATGTTCGGATCAACCTTCGAGGAATGGTGCAGGGCATGCGCGAGTCATTTAAGAGCTTCGCATTTGGCTTTATCCTGGCGGCAGTGCTGCTTTATCTGATACTCGTGGCGCAATTTCGATCCTTTATCGATCCGTTTCTTATCATGCTGGCGATCCCTATGGGGTTCATCGGAGTCCTTTTAATTCTGCTGCTAACCGGAACGACTCTCAACGTCATGTCGCTCATGGGTGTCTTGATGCTGATTGGTGTAGCTGGGTCGAACAGCATACTGATCGTCGATTTTGCGCATAAACTTGAACAACAGAATATGTCGGTCGGAGACGCCGTTGTCACTGCGTGCCGGGTGAGGCTTCGCCCGATTCTGATGACCTCGCTGGCTACGATCATCGGTATGTTTCCGATGGCCCTAAAGCTCGGAACCGGCTCTGAACAGTATGCTCCGATGGCGCGTGCCATCATCGGCGGTCTGACGTCTTCGGTGATCCTGACAGTCTTTATTGTTCCAGCGGCCTACCTGCTTGTTTATGGCAAGAAGAACCGAGATACATCGAACCAGGATGAGCCTGCAAACGCGTAACGGCTGACTATGAAGAACGCAATCGTTGCTTTTGGAGTTCTTTCGCTTGCTCTGCCCTGTCTCTTGCGCGCGCAGGCGGCGGCTCCGACGCTCAGTTTGGCGGATGCTGAAGCGATGGCACTGAAGAACCATCCCCAGATTCTGGCTTCGCAATCTCTGTCGCTGCGGTCGGACCAACTGACAAGAGAAGCGCGCTCGGCATACTATCCCGCCTTGACTGGCGAGATAACGGGTGCGCAGGCCAACGTAGATGCCAGACTCGGTGCGGGCGTGTTAAACGACCCCCGCCTTTTTAATCACTTTGGATCCGGATTAAGTCTCTCGCAACTGATTACCGATTCCGGGCGCACTTCAAATTTGGTCGCACAAGCGCGTCTGCAGGCTCAGGCAAGTCGTGAGGATCTCAAGGCGAGCCGCTATGACGTGCTCTTAAATGTCAATCAGGCATACGACGAAGTGCTCCTCGCGCAACAACTTGTCAGAGTCTCTATCGAAACCGTGGCCGCCCGCCAAACGGTGGTGGGCCAGACATCCGAGCTATTCAAAAATCAGCTCAAGTCTCAGGTGGACGTGAGTTTTGCGCAAGTGAACCTGGTAGATGCGAAGCTGATGCTTCTTCGCGCACGGAATCGTCTGTCAGAGGCATACGCGAGCTTGGGTGAGGCGCTCGGGACCCAGCAGGCTGTCGCGTACCAGCTCGCGGACGTACCGATGCCCCCTGGTCCTCCGGACGATCCGGGCGAACTTATTCACCAGGCCTTTCAGAATCGGCCGGAACTTGCGAGCCTGCGCCTTCAAAGCGAAGCAGACCAGAAATTTGTTAGAGCCGAGCGCGATCTTAAGCTTCCATCGGTGAATTTGACAGCGGTTGGCGGAGCGCTTCCTTACATCAATGCCGGCAACGCGAATCCCGATATCCCGGAAGGTTACGAATCCGTTGGCGTGAACGTGCAAATCCCGTTGTTCAACGGACACCTTTTTTCAGCGCGCAGACAAGCCGCCGAATACCAGTTGCAGGCGACAGATCAGCGGACGCGAGATCTGCAGAATCGCATCGTGCGCGACGTTCGCACCGCCTGGGAACGAGTGCAGACTGCTTACCAGGCGATCGCGGCAACCGCCGAACTTCTTCAGCAAAGCGAGCTCTCCTTGAAGCTGGCCCAAGGCCGATACAATCTGGGATTGGCTTCTATAGTCGAACTTACTCAGGCGCAATTAAGTCTGACTCAGGCTCAAGTTCAAAACGTAAGCGCGAAGTACGACTATCAGGAAGCCTACGCGGTTCTCCAATATACGATGGGCGTCTTGCATTAGCTCAGTGACATTGTCGGCGCGGTAGCTCGAACCCCTCAAACATTGAGATTTGCGGGCGGCAGCCGCGGGCAGGCATAATAGGTTCCGGACCGTTGTGACCGGCAACCCCAAACAGCCCGCAAAAGTTCGCGCCGCACACGAATCCGCTGTGTCGGTGACGAATCTCGTCAAGCGCTATCCCAAAGCGAAGACGAATGCCGTCGATGATGTTTCGTTCGCTGTAAGCCGAGGCGAGATTTTCGGACTGCTCGGACCGAACGGAGCAGGTAAAACCACGACCATCGGAATTCTCACTACGGCTATTGTTCCCACTTCGGGCACGGCAGCAATTGGCGGAGTCGATGTAGCGCGAGACCCCATCGCCGTCAAACAGAGAATTGCGGTCGTGCCGCAACAGAGCAATCTCGATCGTAGTTTGAGAGTGCGCGAGATCCTCACTTTTCATGCTGCCTATCACGGAGTGGGGCGCAGGGAACGAGAGAAACTAGCCGACAGTCTTTTGGACCAGTTGGGCCTCGGCCAACGAAAGAACGACAAAGTCAGCCAGTACTCCGGTGGAATGGTCCAACGCCTGATGATTGCCCGAGCGCTGATGCACGAACCCGAGGTGCTGTTCCTGGATGAACCGACTAACAACCTCGATCCGCAATCGCGTCTGTTTCTATGGGAAAAAATCCGCGAGTTACATGCGCGCGGGCTGACCATTTTGCTCACCACGCATGATATGGAGGAAGCGGACCAGCTTTGCGGCCGCATCGCAATCATGGATCATGGGCGAATACTGGTGAATGACTCTCCGGAAGAGCTGAAGCGAACTCTACCCGGCAGCAGCGCCCTTGAACTACTTACATTCACCGACCACGGCAAGCACGACGAGATCAATCAGCGCATCTCTGTAGCTTTGTCTTCGCTTCCCGGAACGGCTAAGGTCGATACGGCGCCGGCCGGAACCAGTGTCGAGGAACTCGGATTTTACACACACAAGCTTTTTGGGGACAACGTTCACTCATTGATCGGCAGCGCCGCCCAGGCGATTTATGAGGCCGGCGCCGAAGTTCGCAATGTAAGCGTAAAGAAACCCTCTCTTGAAGAGGTCTTCCTGGCGCTCACGGGAAGGCATTTGAGATGACTGAAACCCAGCAGACCGGCTCCTCGCGAACATCCCTGGCAATATCGGCGTTCCTGGCGACATTCCGCCGCGATCTGATCGTGACCGGGCGGGAGTTCATTCCATTCTTGCTTCAGGCGTTGATGCAGCCGTTGTTCTTTCTGTTCATCTTCGGCAAAGTACTGCCGGGCATCGGACTCGCCGCACCGAATTTTGCAGCGCTCATGCTGCCGGGCATCGTGGCACTTACCGGCATGATTGCGGCCATGCAAGGCGTGACGCTGCCACTAGTCCTGGACCTCGGATTCGCACGCGAAATAGACGACCGCCTGTTGGCGCCAATGCCGGTCTGGTTCGTAGCGCTCGAGAAGGTTTTGTTTGGTGCTGTGCGTGGCTCCATCGCGAGTTCGGTTATCTTCCCTCTCGGGTGGCTCATTCTGGGCAGCGGGTTCCATGTCAGAACGGATCGCTTATTCATTCTGCTCGCCATGGTTTTGCTAACCGCTCTGGTGGGATCGACAGTTGGCCTGCTCATTGGGACGATCATCAAGCCCGACCAGATCAGCCTGATGTTCACGCTGATCTTTACGCCCCTGCTCTTCACCGGCTGCACTTACTATCCTTGGGGCGCACTCGGCAGAATTCACTGGTTCCAGATCTTCACCCTTATTAATCCCCTCACTTATGCCGCGGAAGGTCTCCGATATGCAATGGTGCCGCCAGTTGCCGGCAAGGATTTTCCCACGCTCCCACTGTTCTGGATCCTGTCCGCGTTACCAACTTCTGTTTTAGTTGTCTTTATGCTTGGAACTCGAACCTTCAGGCGCCGGGTCGTCACATAGGCGCTTTGATTTCGGGTTTTGAACTTGGGAACGCTTTTCTCCGTCTCCCCTTTTTGCGGACAGTGCAAACTCATAAGATGCCCACTCGCGTGCGAAGTTTCTGGCGACGGATCAGCGACGGGATCGCCATCCAGCAGCTCTGGTCGCAACTGAATTCCGAAGCGCGTGTCAGCTACCGGCTCTACTCCAGCGAGGTTGACTGGAACCAAGGCGAAGGCGAAAAGCGACGTCAAAGATGGAAGCGCGTTATCAGCGCGCTGTTCTGGGCTATGGTGTTGAAGCTTTCCCCGGCCCGGCGAGTTCTCTTCGTGGTGGCACTGGCAATGCTTGTGTTCCCGGGTTTCGATTTCCATTTTGGCGAGGGCGAGGTGCAGACTCCCAACCTCTCGTTCCTGGGCGAGATCATTCTGGTGATCCTTCTGGCGCTTGAACTCGCCGATCGCGTGACCATGAAACGCGATCTCGAGATCGCGAAAGAAATTCAAAGCTGGCTCATGCCTTCCGCGCCCCCGCAAGTTCCCGGTGTCGAGATGGCCTTCGCAACCAGTCCGGCCAACACCGTGGCGGGCGACTACTATGATGCGTTCCTGCGGACAACTGTCCCGGCTTCGACCGAGACGTGCCCGCCTCTGCTGCTTGTTGTAGCTGACGTCGCCGGGAAGAGCGTGCCTGCCGCATTGCTAATGGCAACTCTGCAGGCAAGCCTTCGCACTCTGGCTGGCATATGTACCACGCCTCTGGAATTGATCGAACGACTAAATCGTTATTGTTGCGACCAGAACGTCGGCGGCCGGCGATTTACAACTGCCTTCCTGGCGGAACTCGATCCCAGTACGCGAGAACTGACATACGTTAACGCTGGGCACAATTGGCCCGTATTAATGCGTCGGTCAGGCCAGGTTGAACGTCTGGAGACCGGAGGCGTCCCGCTTGGCCTTATGCGCGGCGCCACTTACCAATGCGGAAAAGCGAAGCTCGATACGGCGACCTGCTGGTAATCTTCACCGACGGTCTGGTGGAGGCCGAGGACGAAAAGGAAGAGCAGTATGGTGAGCACCGCATGATGGCAATTCTGAACAGCTACTCCGGCAGGAGCGCTTCTGACGCGCTCAAAGGTCTGATGACATCCGCGGATCTGTTTGCCGGGTCAGCGCCGCAGCACGATGACATTACTTGCCTTGTG
This sequence comes from uncultured archaeon, assembly GCA_963829965.1. Taxonomy (GTDB): domain Bacteria; phylum Armatimonadota; class Fimbriimonadia; order Fimbriimonadales; family Fimbriimonadaceae; genus DASXZH01. The sequence continues at coordinate 49,137 of CAWHLK010000031.1, forward strand.
TTGCGAGTTGTCCCGGGTTAGGGAGAAGATTCAGGGATTGCTGCGCGCGAGGGTGACATTTGCGATGATAAAGCTCGTTCCCAAATCTGGCGTTCTCTTGTTGGCGTTTGCTGCGGTGGCAATTCTCTGGCGTGGGGGGAATCCGTACCCGAGTTCTCTCTATCCGACACGAGCGGACAAGTTCACACGCCCGCAGAATGGACGGGCAAGCGGGCGGTGGTGCTGCTGTTCTTTATCACCGACTGCCCGTTGAGCAACAGTTACGTTCCCGAGTTGAACCCATCAAGGCTGCCTACGCGCCGCGAGGAGTTGTGTTCTATGCGGTGCAAGGTGATGCAACGGTGACAACCGAAGAAGTCCGCAAGCACGTGCAGGAGTTCGCGCTACACCTTCCCTTATCTGTTCGATCCGAAGGAAGCGCTGGCCGAGTTCGTGGGCGCCACCACGACGCCGGAAGCGGCCGTGCTTTCTGCCAAAGGCGAGTTGCTTTATCGGGGCCGGATCGATAACCGTCTTGAAGACTTCGGTAAGCAACGCGTACAGATCACCGAATTCGATTTAAAGGATGCTCTCCACGCCATCTTGGCAGGGAAGGCTGTACCACATGCCCGTACACGAGCGCTGGGTTGCGCGATTACTCGGAAGAATTGAGAGGGACTCGTTATGAAGTGCTTGTTTTACTGCGCCCTAATTACGGCAACCCAACTTAGTGGAGCCACTGCTCCGACTTACAATAGGGACATCGCGCCAATACTTTACCAGAACTGCGCGATGTGCCATCGTCCAGGTGAAGTTGCTCCGTTCTCGTTACTTACTTACCAGGACACGGCGAAACGCGCTGCCTTGATCGCTGCCATAACGAAAGCTCGCGTAATGCCTCCATGGAAGCCAAAACCCGGATACGGCGATTTCAGAGACGCTCGCCGGTTGACAGACGACCAGATCGCGCTCATCCAGAAATGGGCGGGCAATGGCGCTCCGGAAGGCGACCCCGCCACAAAGCCCAAGCCGCCGGTGTTTACCAATGGCTGGCAAATCGGTCAACCCGACAAGATCGTGACGATACCAGCGAAGTTTGCCGTGCCCGCGGACAGTCCCGATCAATACCGGTGCTTCGTAATTCCGATGGATCTCGATAAAGACGTTTACGTGAGTGCCATAGAGTTCCGCCCCGACGACCGCCGCACTGTCCATCACGCCCTGGTGTTTACCGATCCCAGGCATGAAGGGCGGAGGCTTGCTGAAGGATCGGCTGATGGAGGGTATACCTGCTTCGGAGGCCCTGGGTTCGCGGGCGGATCGATAGGTGGCTGGGCTCCGGGATTCGTCGCTAACAAGCCAGTCGCAGGCTATGCAACTCCGCTGCCGAAAGGCACCGATCTGGTGATTCAGATTCACTATCATCCATCCGGAAAGCCAGAGCAGGACCAGTCTTCGTTAGGCCTCTTCTACGGCGACCCGCCAACCCACGGCCGGACGGCGGTTATCATCAGCAACCGGCAAATCGATATCGCACCGGGGGACTCGCATTATATTGTCAAAGCCGAGATCACGACGCCGTCCGATGCCGAACTGATTCGCGTCACACCGCATGCGCACTATCTATGTAAAGAAATGAAGATCGACGCACATCTCCCGGACGGTTCAGTAACGCCACTCATCTGGATTAGAGACTGGGATTTCAATTGGCAGAGCGCTTACACATATGCAAGTCCGATCAAACTTCCGAAAGGGACGCGTGTCGAAATGGAGTATACATACGACAATTCGGAAGGCAACCCGAGGAATCCTTCGCATCCACCGATACGGGTCACGTATGGCGAGCAGACAGCCGATGAGATGGGGCTAGCCTTCCTTACTTTTGCGCTGCCGACACCCGAAGACGCCGCGGCTTTCAGAAGGGCTGTCTATTTGTCACGCGCACGTTTTTGATACCACACACCACTCCTCTCAGATTTTATTTGGGCGCGATTTTACATTTGCCGTAACTTTTGTCCGCGGTGGCACGAACCCCTCGACAGGGAAAGTCAAACTTGTCCCGAAACACGTTTTTCGAGGGAAATCGAAATGTCAATTAGACTTGTATCTTCGTCGATCGCGCTGCTGGTAGCCTTGTCCTGATCGTCGGCGTTTGCCCAGTTCAGGGGTGGCGCCAACCATGGTTATGCTGGCGCTGTCTTTGTCATGACTAACAATGACACCAGTAATCAAATCCTGCGCTTCGGGCGGGAGAAAACCGGCGCATTGGTGTTCGTCGGCAGTTCTCACACCGGCGGCCGTGGCAGCGGCGGGACCATTGATCCGCTTGGCTCGCAGAACTCGCTTCTCCTGACCCAAGACGAAGGCTTCTTGCTCGCTGTTAATTCGGCCAGCGGGACTATCTCATCGTTCCGAGTGAATGGTTCCAGTCTTGAACTCGCCGACGTCGAGCCCTCGGGCGGAAGTGCCCCAAACGCCCTTGCACAATGGGGAGATCTCGTTTACGTTCTCAATGTCGCGGGCAATAGCAACGTCGTCGGTTTTCGTCTTGAGGATGGCAACCTGAGAAGAATTCCGAAGGCTCTCAGTTACCTCAGCACTGCCCTTTCAGGCGGCAGTTCGGTTAATTTCACGCCGGACGGCAAGTTCCTATTGGCTACTGAACGAGTTACCGGCAAGATCGATGTATTTCCCGTGAATACAGACGGGACTCTGGAACTGCGGTTGTCACGAAAGACGCTCAAGCCGGGCTGTTTGACTGGCGATCGCGCCCAGCGGCGCGGTGCTCTCTCTTGAACCCGGCGCAGGCGTGATTACATCCAGTACCGTCAATCCAGATGGCACCCTGTCCGTGCTCCAGAGCGAGTCTAATCCCGACAGCGGAACCTGCTGGAAGTCATCACCCCGGACGGCAAGTATGTCTACACCGCCAATACCAGCAGCGACACACTCTCCGGCTTTACCCTCACAGGGGCTGGTGTCCTTGGCTTGATCGGTAAGACCAATGTGGTTGCCTCGTTGACTCCAGGCGACAAGGCCCTCGATCTCGCCGTTTCTGAATGACGGGAAATTCCTCTACTCCACCAACGCCGGTAGTGGCGCCGTCGGTATCTGGACCATCAATGCCGACGGTAGTCTGACTGCTCAACCCTTTGTAACGCTTCCCGCATCTGACGCCGCTGCAGGCTTCAACGGCATCGCCGCTTACTAAGTCGATCGTATAGGACCGCCACCGTCTCGGCTAGATTGACCATATTTACGGAGAGGCGTGACAATGATCGCGCCTCTCTTCGGTCATTCAGGTCGCTCTCTTCGTAATTGACTTTCTAATTTCTGCTAGCGGCGCTGAATCGCTTAGCGAGAAATCCCCTCCCGCTGAACTAACACCCAACTCCCGCCAGAGGCTGTTCAGGTCAACAGTAACCGGCTTGTCCTTCATTTCCTCGTACAACGCTGTCAGCACGTTCGTTCCTGTTGCCCTATCGCCAATTTCAAGTGCCTTTGCTAGCGGCCAGTCGTTATTGATCATGCCGCCCGCGTTCCTGATTCCGCGCAAAGCTTCCTGCAGTCCTTTTTGATTTTTCGTCGCCTTACGCATTCGAACATCGGCAACTAGACAAAACAGCGCGCCTCCCCAGTAAGTGCGTCCCCACGTGTGCGTATTATCGAGACCACGGTCAAATAGTCCGGGCTCTCCTTTCACCATGTCGCGGTGCATGTCACCCCAGACTCTCTCTGCGGAGAAAGGTCCCCGATCTGTACCCGAGCAATCGGTTCCACGTATGTCGCAATCCCCTCTTCGATCCAATGATGCTCGTCCGCGACATCGGGGAAAGCAAGATGAACGAATTCATGGGTCATCATCCAATCTTCGGCGAGTTGCCGATCCGTCGTTTGCTGCCCGACGAAGATGCGTGTGAGCGGTGGATTGTCTCCCCACGTCGTTCCGCCGAAAACGCCGCTCCGAGCCCGCGAGGAGTTCACTTGTACGGTTGTAACGGGTACCGGGAAAACCCCGTAGTAAGCTGCAACCGCTTTAGCGGACTTTAGTAATCCAGGCGACGAGCAATTCCCGCGGCACATCGAATCCGCCCGGTCCGAAGCGCACGCGGATCGTTCCACCGCCAACCTGCAGATCGAGCGAGTCTGCGATCAAAGCTGGGAATAGTCCAAGCACGTTCGCAAGAAACTCACGGACAGTAGGACGCTCTCTTATGGCCACTAGAAAAACCTTAACGCATTGGGGCGAAAGACCAGGGATCGAAGTAGACCAGCGTCCTGGAACTGCAGGTTGTTCCCGAACTTGTGACGGTCACATACCGAATATTACTCGGGATCTTTTATTTCGAAATCGTGATAACGATCTCTCTAGGGGTTCGAATAATTAGTCTCTATAACGCGCAATAAGTATTTGTCAGTAGCAATATTCTACTACTCGCGAAGACATTGCTTACTTACAGGTACGAGCGACTAGAGACACGAGGTTTTCTATGTCGAGAACAAAAACTCTCAGGGGCGCGGAAACGTTTGCTTGTCTCTTCCTTTATGCGGCTCCTAGCCCGACTTTCGCAGTTCGAGCAGGAGAAGGGGCATAAGTTCTTTAGATTCAAGAGGGGCTACGGCTAGGTCTTCACCACAAACTGGGTTAGCAAGCCGGAGAAGCGAGACGGTCCGAAGCAAGCGGGCGGGAAGTAATGCGGGGAGGAGGCTGAGCCGGCAGTTCAAGCTGAAGCTTTTGCAGAAGCAGCGAAAGGTCCTTCTCCGGCTGGGTATAGCGAGGCAGAATCAGCCAGCGCCGATCTACCGTCGGCACCCAAACATCGATCATCTGAATCGCCGCTAATTTTTCCAGCACAGCGGCAGGAGTCAAGCCAGGCGCATGTTCACTCAGCCGGTGTTTCAACGTCACCTGAAGACAGTAAGCCAGGAACGCCACCAGGATGTGCGCATCCACTCGATGTTCGAGCCGATGGTAAACGGGGCGAATGCCTAACTCGCTTTTCAAACACCGGAACACCGACTCTATCTGGGTCAGTTGCACATAGCGCGTCCACAAGACAGCCGGGTCTTCGCCACTGACATTGGAGCGCAACAGATAGTGGCCATCGCGAAGTTCGGCGTCTTTCAGCTTCTGCTTGTCCACGCGGAAGCGGAACGATTCGCGCGTCACCGCCTGGCGCGCTCCGGGCAACTGGATTTGCACAAAGCCGAAGGCGCGGCCGGCTTCGGTCTTGGCCGCTCCGATGCGCATCAGCAGTTGATCGCGCACCGGCAAACTGCGGCGCATGGCGCGCAGCTTGCGCAACAAACGGACCAGCCGCTTGCGGCGGATGGCAATCTCCTTCAGGTGCCGGCCTTCGCTTTTGGCCAGCACATACAACTCGCCGTCTTGCTCGAACAGTTTCACTGCAACCGAGTCGCGAACCTTTTGCCACGGTAAGTCGAGCCACTTCTTTTCATGCTGGCCGATCTTGCTCTTGGGCGTTCCCACCAGATAGGACACGGGCCGCTCGGGGTTGCGCATCTCAGCTAAGATTGCTTCCGTAGGAATCCCGCGATCCATCACCCACATGCGTTTGGCTTTGCCATAGCTGGCTTCGATTTTGTCGAGAAAGCCGCGCAGTGTCGTGCGGTCCGACGTGTTGCCGTCCATCACTTCATAGGCCAGCGGAAAGCCGTCGGTGGTGACGACCAGCGCGATCACCACCTGCAAACAATCGGGACGCCCATCGCGGCTGTAGCCGCGTCTGGCTTTCGGATTCTCTTCCATCGCCCCTTCGAAGTAGGTGCTGGTCAAGTCATACAGCAACACTTCGAAATCGGCGTGAAACAGATCCGCCCACTTCTGCTTCAGCCAGACAAACAACTCCTGTTTATACTCCAGTAGCCGGTCCAGGCAGCGATAGAGACGGTCCTTCTCGGCCACCGCAAAATCCACTCCCAGCAGTTCATCCATGGCGCTTTGCAGAAACCATTGCCGGTGTACTTGCAGCTCACTGCCCGGAGCAATCAACCGGTTCACCACCAGCAACTGCAGCACCCTCTCCCAACTCACGGTTTCGCGCCCGTCCGGCAATCGCTGTTGCCAGAACTGGTCCAACTCCAGTTGCCGCCAGAGATCGCAGGCCAGCCAGCAGTTGCCGAATGCCCGTGGGCGTCGCAGTTCCAGACCACTCAATTTCACTTGCAAGGTATCGACGGCATCCGCAGGCAGTTCGCGGTCATCGGGAAACAAACTCAGGTTCGTCGAGCTTTGCCGGTCCTCATCGAAGACCTCCAGCGTCTTGCGCCATGCCAACTCCTGTTTGTCGTTGATTTCACCCAGATACAAGACCGTGCGCTGCGCTGTTTTCCCGGAGCTCAAACGACGGTTCTCGACCACGCTGAAGTAGCGGTGATCTTTGCCGTCCTTCCTTCGACTTGTGCTGCGCAAAAACATCGAAGCAGCAGAATGCCAGATAACTTTTCAGAAAGATAGCGGGTAGGTCTTCACCGCAGCCGTTTTTAAAACGCTGTCGTTGCAGCCTATGGACTTATCAGTCGACAACCCGCCAAAATCGTTAGTAAAACTGCTCAACTGCGAAAGTCGGGTTAGCATCATCATGACAGCGCAGGACAGCACGGGCATTGCCGCAGGCCTCTATGAATTGGACCCATTGTTTGTGATCTGCAGGATCACGTTCGCGGAGGAGTTCAGGTCCGCTCCCTCCAGATCGTGCGCAATCCCGGACGTGCTGCAAAGCCGAGTACGAAAAGAGCGCGCTGCACAGCCCTTTGCGCGGCAGGCTCAGTTAAGAACCATCTCCGGAGCCTCGACCGCGATGTTGGTGGGGAGTTCAAGAATAAACGTTGCTCCAAGCTGGGGTCCCGGGCTCTCCGCCCACAGGGCACCGCCCATTTGTTTAACTGCCAATGCTCCGGAATGGAGGCCGAAGCCATGACCGTCGCTCTTGGTGGTGAACCCATGAGCGAAGATTCGCGTAAGATTCTCCGCCGAGAGCCCTACGCCAGTGTCTTCGATCTCGATGCGAATGCGGTCCGTCTCATGTTTCCTCATACGAATCCGAACCTCGCGAACAGGTCCATTCCGTTCGATTACGCGACTCCTTCGCATTCCGCAACAGATTCACCAGGATCTCAAGAAGCTTATGCTTGGCCGTTTTTATTTCCGAGACGTCCTCGATCTCACAAAGCACTTCGATCTGATGCCGATTCAAAGTTGCGTCAAGCATTTTTAACGCCTGTTCCATCACTCTGGGAAGGGAAACCGCCTCGGTCAGCGTAGGCGCCTTCGCCAGATCCTGCTGCGCGGCGACAATCTCCTTCATGTGATCTATGTGCTGCGTAAGGCTCTCCGCTTCCGCCAGCATCTGTTTGCGTTCACCCTGGAGGTGCTGGGACAACTTAACAAGATACGGCAGGAGCCGCTGTCCCTTAGGATCCTTCTCGAGGAAGCTCGAGAAATCGTGAACATGCTCCTGAATCATGCTTACCGCCGCGGGAAGGTTATCGATCCGGGATTCCCGCAACTTCGAGCCAATCAGAGCGGCGCCAACATTGACGCTGTTTAATACGTTTCCGACGTTATGCAGCACGCCCGTTGCAACTTCGGCCATGCCCGAGCGCCGGGAAAGCTCAATGAGTGACTGTTGTGCCTCGGCTAGTTCGGCGTGTGCTCTTTCCTTGGCGAGAACCTGCTCCTGCAGTGCTCTCGTACGCTCGTTAACCAGACTCACCAGTCTCTTCTCATTCGCTTTCATATGTCTTACTCGCAAACGAAAGGTCGCAAGACACAGGGCAGCTAAAAGCGCAGCGCAAAAAGTTGTGAACGAGGCCGTTTGGTAGTAGTGCGGCTCAAGAACAAAATGCAGGGAGGCTGGTGTCGAGCTCCAAACTCCTTCGGCATTGCGGGCGAGTACCGTGAAGCGATAGTTTCCAGGCGGAATGTTCGTGTAGTACGCAGTGCGGCGCGATCCAACATCGATCCAGTCGTGGTCGAACCCCTCCAGCTTGTACTTGAAGGTAATCTTGTCCGGAGCAGTGAAGTCGAGCGCGGTATAAGAAAATTCGAGGTCGCCTCTTCCCGGAGCTGCCGACGCGAAGGACTGCAAGTCTGCCAACTTCTGGTTGAACTTCGCGTGTTCGAGGAAGACCGGCAAGCTTGTTTCGCCGACCCCCAACTTGTTCAGGTCGACAGACACCACGCCCTTCATGGTTGGGAACCACAGTCTGCCGTCTGACGCTTTCCATGCGGAAGGTTGGAATCCGCCGTTGCACTCGGCGCCTCCCATTCCGTCGGCCACTCCGTAAGTCGTTGCCTGGACAAACCGTATCTTGCCGTCGGCGAAACTATTTAACTCGCTCTTGCTGATGTGAAAGATTCCTTTGTTGCAGCTCATCCAAAGGTTCCCTCTTCCATCGTCGAGAATGGCAGTGATGGCGTCATCGGGAAGACCGTTCTCCGTGGAGTAAGCGCTGAATTTGCCGTCTTTCAGCCTGTTCAAACCTCCGCCGTCCGTTCCAATCCACAGCGTATGATCCGGGTCCTCGAAAATAGACAGGATCGCTGCATTCGAAAGACCGCTTTTGGTTCCGTATACCGAAAATTTCCCATTGTGCAGGCGGTTCAAGCCCCCCTCGGTTCCGACCCAGAGATCTCCTCCCTGGCCTTCGAGAATGGCAACAACGTAATTATTCGACAACCCTGCGTCAGTCGTAAAATTTGTAAACCGGCCACCGGAGAATCGGCTCAATCCCCCCCTTGTTCCAGCCCAAATGCTCCCGTCCTTTGCTGAATAGAGTGCCAGCACGCTATCGTTCGGTAACCCGTCTTTCGTCGTATAGACCGTCACCTTGCCGTGGCTGAAATGGTTCAGCCCTTTGCGCGTCCCGGCCCAAATATCCCCTTGGAAGTCCTGACAAATCGAAAGGACGAAGTTATCAGAGAGGCCCGATTTCTCCGTCAAGGCAGTAAAGCGGCCATCGCGAAAGCTGTTTATGCCACCGCGCTGCGTTCCTGCCCATAGAGTTCCCGAACGATCCACCATGACACCCAGGACGACATTGTCGGTGAGTCCATTGGCCGAGGTCCAGGTAGTCACCTTGCCATCCGAAAGCCGGCGAATGCCTCCTCCGCTTGTTCCGATCCAGAGATTTCCGGACCGATCCTCGTTTATGGACCAAACTTCGTTGCTTCCTAATCCGTTGTCCGCGTTGTAGGAACTGAAGCCGTCCTTGGTCAGCCGGCTCAGCCCGCCGCCGAATTCACCTACCCAAAGAGTCCCGCCGCGGTCTTGAAAAACCGTGCTGACGGCATTACTCCCCAGCCCATTCCGGGTTGAAAAGTTTCTAAATTTCCCGTTGTTCCACAGGCTGATTCCACCTCCATTCGTGCCGATCCACAGTCCACCGGTCCGGTCGGGGCAGAGGCTGTGAACATAGTCGTTTGGCAATCCGTCCGCAGTCCGGTACACCGTGAACTTTCCTCCCGACAGACGAGTCAGCCCACAGTGCGTGCCAATCCACAAACTTCCCCCGTTATCTTCCGCAAACGAGAATACAGAATTATCCGAAAGTCCATCCTTGGTAATAAACCTTTTGAATGCGCCTTGCTTGTACCTCAATGCTCCGTCCCCGTCCGTTCCGACCCATATCGCTCCGGAACGGTCGAGATACAACGATTGAGCACTGTTGGATGCCCCAAGGCTTTCGGCGACAGCCACGAATTTTCCATCCCGGAACTGCGTCAGCCCCCCGCCCTTTGTTCCAATCCAGAGGGTTCCGTCCCAATCTTGCGCGAGCGCCAATATGACATTGCTCTTGAGCTGAGGCGTATTCTTGTGATCGAACACTGAGAAGCGCACTCCATCGAAGCGCGCCAACCCAAGCTCTGTCCCAAACCACATATACCCGTCGCGCGTCTGAAGAATCGCAGGGACGGTTGTGTGTGGCAGTCCTTGCTCATATCCCCACGCTGCGTGGGCATATTGCAGTATTGCTTTGTCCGGGTCGAGTGCGGCGGCCGGAAATGAAGCGAGCAGACAGGCCCCCCATGCCAGTAAAGATCGCGACCCAATCCCCCAAATAGACATATCAGATCCGGAAGACGAGCCGCCAAAGGCACAGTCTAGCCGTTATACTGTCTTATCGGCCAATCTGAGAACTTCTACACTAGGTAGATTCCGTTGAGCCTTGTCCCTGCGAGTCAAGACCAACGCCATACGTTGCTGACGATCGAGCGGGCCGAGCTGGCAATGGAAACCTTGGGCATGAGCTCGAGCGAGCAGAACGCGAATACTGTCGGGCGTGCAAGATATCGTGATTGCGCAACCGGCCGGGAATACCTTCAGCAGCAACGCGCCTGTCCTGATTGCGGTCGGCTCATCGCCGCGAGAATGCGCCGCACATAGGGGATCTGCGGATCCAGGTCTTCGGGCATCTCGGTACGGTTGGCCTTGTAATCGGCAAGGGTCTGGCTGCGAACGGTGGGTTCGCTGCTCTCGAAAATCGCGGCAATGTAATCGGGCTTGAACGTCGCGATCAATTTGCGCAGCATGTTGTGGAAGATGAAAACGGCTTCGGTCGAAAGCCCGGTGGCCGTCCGCATGGGTGGAGCCCGCTGCTAGCGCGAGCATGGTAGGCCCGGAAGATAAATCCGAAAGAATCTATGAGGAAGAGTCGCGGTACCGGCAATATCTTTAGGATATGTCCCTCCCCGACCGAGGCTGCTCGAGCGAGTCAGCATGCCGAAGTACGGGAGAGGCTTCCTCAGCCGTCTTGGCCCGCCCCCAAGGGGGATAGTCCGCTGGCGGCAGGCCCCATGCCGAGATACGTGTGCAGGATTAACACATCCCCTTTAACTCATCGTCGTCGGCGCGCCGACTATCACCGTAAGAAACTCGCCGTCGATCCCGAATACCGCGACGTCTGCCGGGACAGTCCTCGAAAATGGCGCTCCCGCAATCCCGATTACTGGAAGCAGTATCGGCAAAAGAATCCCCGATCCGCTGAACGAAACCGTCAGCCAACAGCAACTCCGCGACCGCAAGCGTCGGCTCCGCAATCTTGCAAACAACACCTCAGCTCTGGATTTAAAGCATTCCGCCGCACAGGTTTGGCTCGTCGGGCCCGGCGCGGCGGATCTTGCAAACAACAACTCAGCTCCGGCGCAAGTCTGGGTAATCGAAGCACTTCAACCCCGCCGGGCTCCCCAGCCGCCATCTTGCAAACAACATCCTGCTGGCGTAGCCGCCGATCCTGCCGCATAACGGAGAAAGGCGATGCTCGACACGGAACAGATTAACGACCTGCACCGGCTTTACTGGTCCGAGCGCTGGTCCATCCGCAAAATCGAACGTCATCTGAAAATGGGCTGGCGCACGATCAGCAAATACCTTACAGCGCCAGCGCAGGGACCGGCGCGGCGTAGTCGTTCGAGCAAACTCGATTCTTTCAAAGGCAACATCGCCGCATGGCTGGAAAAGGACCCGCTGGTCACTGCCGCAGTGATCGAACAACGCCTGCAGCTCCTCGGCTACGACGGGGGATCGAGCATTCTCCAGGAGTACGTCCGCAAGGTGCGGCCGCAACTGGCTCCGCGCCGAGCTTTCTCGTACGCATGGAGCCTGTTGCCGGAGAGCGATTCGAGGTCGATTGGGGCCACTTCGGCGCGCTGACATACTCAGGCGATTCGCGCAAGCTATATGCCTTCGCCCTCGTCGATGCCCACAGCCGAATGATGTACGTCGAGTTCACTCATTGCCAGAGCTTCGAAACCTTCGTTCGATGTCACGTTCATGCGTTCACCGCACTGGGCGGCGTCGCTCGTCAGATCGCTTATGACAACCTGGCCACAGCTGTCGCCGAACACGATGGCCGAATCGTCCGCTTCCATCCGCGCTTCCTCGGCTTCTCCCGCGAATATAACTTCTACCCGCACGCCTGCAATCCGGCCAGCGGATGGGAGAAAGGAAAAATCGAACGCGCCATCGGGTACCTGCGCCAGAACTTCTGGCCCCTGCGCGAGTTCACCGATCTGCACGACGTGAATCGGCAGGTACGGCAGTGGCTGAGCGAAGTCGCCAATCGACGCATGCACAGCGAGACCCGCGAGCGCCCGCTGGATCGGTTCCAGCCTGAAGCGCTCCGCCCTCTGCCGATCATCCCTTACGACTACCGCGACTCGACCGAAGCACTCGCTTCGGAGCCATGCAAAGCAGGATTGTCCGGCAGCGGCCTCGCCGCTTTTCCATCGAATGCGAACGCATAGCTCAGCCGTTCCCTTCGAATGTTGACCTGTAACAAATTCCCGACGATCTTTTTTTGCTCTTCGCAATCGGCCAGTGCTGCTTCGGGAACAACCGCCTCACCGAGCATGGCATCAACGGTGATCTTCACCATGCCACTCTCGACTGTCTTCGCGAACGCTACCTTGTCGATGCTCCCGCTCTCAACCACTCGGCGGTCATTTCTCTCCACTGTTGTACAACCGCCCAAACTGTCGTCCACAATAAAAAAGATGTCGAGTCCCTTGCCACGAACAGCGGTGTCTCTCGGATCAAGGAGATACAGGAAGGAATCTGTTACACCAAAATGCCGATCGGACGCCTCGCAAATCAGAAGGTCCCGTCCGTCCGATCCATTCAGCTTCTTGCAGTCGTTGGCGATCCTCGCGGGCGCATAGTTCAGTAAATGCCATTCCCCTCCCGAACGGGTGAAAAGAAAGCTTCCGCCGTAACCATCCGCATGGTCTTCACAACCAGACCCACTTAGCAACACATCCTCCGACTCCTGGGAGACGAAATGCCCGGGTATGGCTGCGTTCAGATCCCATTGACCTGATCGTGAAGATGCTCCGGCAGGGCACACGTCACAACCGGACGTCAACGCGTGGCCTAGACAAACTAGTCGAAGAAGTGTTCTTAAGTCCTTTTGCGGCAGATGAGCCGCATCCGATGGCGTTAGAAGCCTCATCTGCGCCAGGCACAACGGAACCGTCAGCATCGCCCCCATCATCAAAAGCCATCGCATTGGCATGAGGCTATCACTCACCGATGAGTGTTGGGTAAGGACGTTTGTTGCGCCGTGTTATGCCGGCTTCTCTTTAGAAGCCGTCCGCAGATTCACTAGCATTCGCGCCGG
>CAWHLK010000032.1:0-289781 GCA_963829965.1 uncultured archaeon
CTGATCCGCAATCACCTTGTTTCGAGCGTGGGCCTGGGTCATCTCGACTCCGTTCTCGTATAGTTTGAGCGTTGACGTACCTTCACGGTCACTGATCGATTGATGGGTTAAATAATATTTGAACAGGTGGCCGGAAACCGGGACAAACCTGGCGTTCACCAGAGTTTCAGTAAACGGTTCCGCTTGGTTGGCAACCCTTTGGAATGCGCGCGCTTTCCCTTCGTCCGCGCCCGCCTGCTCCAGCGCATAAATGGCGTAGGGCAGACCGTCGAGCCCCTCGCAGTGGCATCGAAGATGTCGTTGACTCTTGCCTGCTTGGAGAGCTCGATCATTTTGTCGAATGGAACCGCATCGAGGCCCTGCGGCCAAAGCTTCCGGCCGTCCAGATCGGAGGGCAAGTCCAGCCGCTGGATCATCGCATAGATGTCATCGATGTAGTCATGGTTGGGGTGGATGTCGTAGGCCAGGGGAATGGTGGTCAGCGGCAGCCAGCCACCGTCCATCCAGGTACTTTGCATCGGCCCTTTTACGGCGTCCGCAGCCTGAACGAGCGCATTGTCAAGGTTCGGGTCGCGAGTGACCGTTCGGTACAAAGCAAAACCCGAGATCATGTTGAAGACATACCGGAACGTTCTCGTCGTCTTAAAAGGCCATGCTGCAGTTCCTCCCGACAGCTCTTGATTCAAGAAGGATTTCGCGGCATCCGCATAAGTGGGGTTGTCAAGGATCTCGCTGGCGCGCATAAGCGCTCCGATCTTGTTTCGTTTTCGCTGCTGTTTTCAAATGAAAGTTGGCGGTTTCTTGGACCACTTCACGAGCGTGTTCATCTCCCGAGAGCACCAGATAGTCCATGGCTCCCTGGGAGCATGAGCAATATCCAACGAGGGGATGTTCCCCCAATGCTGCTCGTCGTGCCGGTGGCCTCCTCCGACGCTGCTGGATCGCCGGGAACAAAAGTGATCGATGTCGATGTCGATATCGTGGCGAGCCATTCGGTCAGCCTCCCGGTAGGCTTCCAAGTCTCCGCTTCTCAGCGCGTACATATAGAGAGCGTGGGTCAGGCCACCGTCATCGTTGAGCCAGCCGGTGGTAGCCCCGACAAGCCCACGTTTCGGGGTCGATGGTTCCTTTTTGAGGCTTGTTGCCGAGTCCCCAGAAGAGGCAGTCTCCGTAATCGATGAATCCGCTCCAGTGAAATGCCTTTTGGTTCGCCCGAATCCAAGCGACCGCGAAATCCTGATGACGATTCGAGAGCCGGAAACCTGTTGATGTCGCGTGGCGCGATATCGCCAAACACTTTGGTTGCGCAAAACTGGGCTGGATCGGGCATGGGGACGAGCGGAGCATCGACGGCCGCGGCCAGGGTATCACCCGGATTCGGCAGCGTCATAGCTGATCCAAATCTCATGGGTTTTTTCGAGCCCGCGCCCTCCTCCATCCCACTTGATCAAATCGTAGTGGGTGGCATCGTTGAACTCGTCGCGCCTCCGAAGATCGAGCACTTGATTCCCGGCCCAAGGGTGAAGATAAACCTCGAGCGAACCGTTTCCGTCCACTCGGAACTCTTTGGGATGCTGGTGCCTGAACTCACGCACGGCGACCGTTATCGGACCCGAGTCGGAGGTAACGGATACCCAGCCCGGCGCTTCTTTGCCGGTTTCCGCGATATGGTCATTGCTCGTTATGGTCCATGAAACCGTTTTGTCCACCGTACGGGGCACGCTGTTGTAATGGGCGGGCGGTCCAATTTCGATCCGGTCCACGTAACCATCCTTGGGAACGCTGTACGGTTTGCCGGATCCGCCAAAAGTTGCCTGCAGATTGCCGCCGTATATGGGCAGGGTCAGCCTGAAGTCTCTAAGAAAGTTTCTGTTTGGGTCCGAATCGAACAAGAACGTGTGTTCGACCTTGACGAGCTTGGAGTTTCGAAAGAAGCTGTAGCGCAGTTCGGTCGGATAGTGATCCTCGCCTCGCTTGCCATGAGGAACTCCGGTCACGATAAGCGTTGTTCTCATCGGGCCCTCAGTTTCGATAGAGGTCTTGATTTGCGTGAGGTGGAACGCTTCCGTGCCTTCGTCGCTGGCGGGGCGCATCCAGTTTTCCTCATCGGTTGGGCCCGGCGGTTGATGTTGGATTCCGATGATCTGCTCTCGAAAGATCGGGATCTTGGTGGTATCCACCTGGAAAGTCTGCGCGCCGGTGTTGATCGTGATCGTTCCAGCGCCCCGGGCCACCGTAATGCCGACTGGCTTCACATAGGTCATGCCGACCCCGTAGTTCAGGCTGTATGTCTTGGATTCCTGGGGCGCCAGCGATCCCTGGAAATCGAGAAGCACCCACTTGATCGAGCCGTCATCCCAGCGGGACATCGTTCGGCCTTGGAAGTCGACGGGGTTTCCTCCGGCATCTACGAGTTGTACATTCTTCAGGCTTTTCACCACGCCCGGTCCAGCGGCACACCTCCGGTGACCGGCCACAGGGGCCTTGCTACCGAAGTATCGTTTGTGATGGAGAACTTGAGACTGTCCCCAAAACAGCTAGCGGTTGCTAGCAAAGTGAGCGTGACAAGGAGATGTCTGAATTTCATAGTCTGTTTGGAACCAAGGCGTCAAAACCGTCCTCTGGATGGACGCAGCAAACCGCTTGACGTTATGGTTGATCGATTCTTTTCTACGCCGGTTTGATCTCTAAAAGGTCAGGCGGCGCGCCGGCTTTGCTATAGGTATAATGGCGGGGTTCTACCCCAAATGAAGCTGGACCAGGCTTGTTTAGGGGGCTTTGGAGGGATCGGTTGTGAGATCTATTTCGTTTTTCAAGACGTTCGCGTTAGCGACTCTCGGCTTGGGCATTTTGGGCGCTTCTTTTGCGCAGCAGAAACCCGATAAGCCGACGACGCCGGCTGCCCAGCCGAACAGCCCATACCAGGGGCAGAAGGGCCAGCAGGCGCCGCAAACTCCCGCTCCGACACCGCCGGCGCAGCCAGGGCAAAACGGACAGTCGGGCCAGCTTCCCGCGGGTGGCGATCCGCTTACGGCGGGAAAAACCGCTTTGAGCCAAGCGATGTCGCAACTCAATGCAACCAAAACGCTGCTGAATGCGCCCACCCTTCTCACGATCGGCGCCATCAACGTTAAGCCGGTAGAAGTGGGCTCGACAGTGACCTTCACTGCCGAAGTTTTTGACCGCCTGAACCCGAAGCTTGGTTATACATTTGCGATGACTGGAGCGCCGTGGGGCTCTTATCGACCAGAAAACGGGCATCTTCACATGGATTCCCAACCAGCCCGGGATGTACAACTTTTACGTCTGGGCGATGGACAACAACGACAGCACCCGCCAGGCGTTTCAACAGGTGACGATCACGGTCAATGCCCTTTTGCAAACTTTGGCTACGACCTCTTCCGAAGCTCGCGGGCGTTGCTCGATGCGCGCCTGTTCCTTCTGCGCACCGGCGGGATGCCGCTTATTGGACCAGGGCAGTTGGGCCAGCAGCAATACCTTTCATCCCTACAACTTCCGCAGCCAAACTCGCAGCAGAATCCAATGCAGCAGTTTATGCAGCAATGGGGGATGCTCGGAGGCACTCAAAACAATAGCCGACGCCAGGCGCTTTCCTGCCTCCTATCACCCCGTTTTCAAAATCGATATTCAGGGTGGTCCGGGTGGCAATCCGCTTAGCCCATTCAATCAAAGCCAGAATCCGATGAATCAACAGGGCGGACCAGGCTTCGGCGAGCCAGGCGGGATGGCGGTTCAAACTTGCCGGCGGCATTCAAGGCCAGCTTGGCCAAATGGCACAGCCGGGCGGAATCGGCTCACTCAGCCAGTTAGGCTCCCAGCCCGGAGCGGCCCAGGCGCTTAGCCAACTTAGCCAAGGACCCAACGGTCTCGGCCAATTGGCAACTACGGCGGCTTTGGCAGCCCTGGCGGCCAGGGAGGGCAAAGTGGACTTGGCGGCGGCGCGGGGTTCGCTGGCCAAAGCGGGCAGGGCCAGTTTGGACAAGGCGGAGGCGGCCAAGGCATTGGCGGCCAGGGTTTTGGCGGGCAAGGCCAATTCGGGGGCCAAGGGCAAGGCATCGGTGGCCAGAGTCCCTTCGGGCAAACTCAATTGGGTTTCGGCCAAGGGCCTTTCGGCCAGGGCCAGCAGGGTTTTGGCAGCCAAGGAATGCAGCAATTTCGGCGGCCAGCAAGTGCCCTTCGGGGGCAACGGGCTGCAACTGCCTTTCGGTCAGGCCAACAATCCGCTCTTGGGCAACTCTCAGCCCAATCAAACAACGCCGTCTTCAATCCCTCGGGAATGCCTATGGATCGAGCCCATTAAACGGAGCGCCGGTGAGCGCACAGCCACAGACGTTTGATGCGCTGCGCTACGTTGTAAGCCATGGGAGCAACTGGGCGCGAACGTTTACGTGCCCTATCCGGACCATTATCAGTTGGGACCAGGCGACATGCTGACGGTCACGATTTTGAGTCCCTTATGGACGCCCAAAACTTCGACCTGAAGCTGGACCCTAGGGAGCTTTCACGAATTTACGGCAACACCAAGCTTGTCCTTGAGGCAAGACCTTGGGTGGGCGGAAAAGATGGTCAATGCCCGAATCGCCACTATTATCAAAGGCGGCAAGGCCACGCTCGCCCTCGAAGAATTGCGCACCATGAGTATCACGGTGGCCGGCGATGCCTATCTGCCCGGCGAATACCGGATCCCGGCAGTCGCGACTTTTTCAATACGATCTATGTTTGCGGAGGTCCGGCAGACTCCGGTTCGCTTAGGAAGATCGAGCTGCGTCACAGCGACGGCACCAAGAAGATGTCGATCTTTACGATTATCTTGTCCTTGGCAAAAAGACGTTGGACGTCCCACTTCAGCCGGGCGATGTGATCTGGTTTGCTCCTGCTCAGAATCGCGTTTCGGTCAAGGGTGAGGTGCCCAGGCCCGCGGTTTATGAAGCGCTGCCAAGCGATTCGCTCAAGGACATCGTCTCGTACGCGGGCGGCCAAGGCCACCGGAGTGGCTCAACGCGTTTATCTTCAAACCGAAGACCCCGGCGTGGGACACATCGTCAAGGATGTGGATGTCAAGGACGATGGCAATAGCGGGCGCCTGTTTGATGGCGACGTCGCTACTATTTTGAGCACTCGCCCCGATTACGTTTTGGATGACTTGACCATGCAAGGCGACGTGGAGCAACCTGGCACGTACCAGTATGTAGGGGAGAAACCGTTGCCCAACTGGTCGGCAAGGCTCGCGGTCTCCGACCGGATGCCTACAACCTAGAGCGGACCTCCTTCGGCTGAACCGAGATCAAACTCAGACCTTGATCCAGGTTGATCTGCCCAAGGCCTTGGCACGCAATCCGGATGCCAACGTTGTCCTTCAAGCCCACGACACACTCAAGGTGTATGCGATTGCGGACGCCAGTACGTCGATCCGAGGCAGATCAACATCGATGGAGACGTGCAAAAGCCGCAAACCTACACGCGCAAGGATAACGAGCACGTCGCGGACCTCGTCCTCGAGGCCGGCGGATAAGGCCGGATGCTCTACTCAACACGGCATACCTAAAACGTACCGACAAGGACGGCACCGAAGGACCCGTCGTTCCGATCAATCTAAGACGACTGTTTGCAGGAGATATGTCGCAGACGTGCTTCTGCAGGATCACGACGATCTGACCAGTCAGTCCAAGGCGCAGGCTCACTACCTGCCCAACCAGTCGGTGAACATTCTGGAATCGATTCAGGCGCCAGGCAATTACCCGAACAACAACAACTTCCGAGTGAGCGACCTCATTCAGGAAGCGGGCGGTGTGATGCCGAACGCGGGCAACGTTGTTGAAATCGCGCATGCCCGCGTACCGGACGGTACGCCGCTTACAAAGCTCCGACTGGCGGACGTGATGACCGGCACGGGCGCCGATCCTGTTCTCAGTGATGGCGGCCTGGTTACCGTTTCCGGAGACTCGAATATCGACCTCAACGGCCCCAGAAAGGTCATTGTCGTGGCGAGTGGCGTATCCGGGTGACTTTGCGGTGAAGAAGACCGATAGGCTTGGGATGTGATCAGGCGAGCCGGCGGCATAGTGTCGGACGGCTTCCTTGACGGCGCCCAGTTATACCGAAACCCAACGAAGTTGGTTTCGGATACGCAGAACGAGCTTTCCCCGAGACTCCAAAGCGTGATGTCTGTGGTTGCGGCCGACGAATACACGCGGGCAATCGCTTTGTCCGCGGTGTCCAAGGCTCAATTCCTAAGCACGGTGAACAGCGGCGGGAGCTCGATCCCGATTCCGGGGTTGGGAGGCAGTGCAACGACTTCCGGCAGCAACGTGCAGGTCCCCGCTGACATGTGGAGCAGCCGTCTGTGACACCCGCGAGGACGCTCACGGCGAACGACCTCACTCCGGTGGGGAACGTCAACGTGCGTATCGCCAAGGCTCTTCGTGACGAAGTCCTCGGAGAACATGCTCTTGTCCGATGGGGACATCATTGTGATTCCTCGAACGCCAAGCACGGTGACGATCGTGGGAGCAGTGATCGTGCCATCCGCGGTCAAGTATGAGCCTGATCATACGGTCGGCTACTACATCCTGAAGACCGGCGGCTTAACGATTGACGCGGCGAAAGACAACGTCGTGGTTATCCGCGCCGGAGGGCTCGTGCAAAAGGCAAACAGGTCCACCAAGATCGGTCTAGGAGACCAGATCTACGTTCCTACCCAGGTTATGTCCGTGGAGTTCACGAACAAACTTGCGCAGTCTGAGGCGGTAACGAAGGACATCGTCTCCGGAGCACTCCTTCTTGCCGTGCTCCATGCCTTCCTATAAGAGGGAAGGACAAATGTCGAGGGCAGGGAAACCTGCTCTCGACAAACAAGGATTCAGGTTCAAGATTTGCAAAATTGTAAAGGTATAGTGTTAGGATCATGAGGATTGTCAGGCTTGCCATGGTTGGAGCCGCGCTCGCAGGCATCGTTGCCGTTTGCAGCGCCCAAAACCCATTTTTCGGACTAACGAGTTCCCCCAGTTCCGGCAGATTTCCGGGCTTTCGGGGGGAGGCTACGGATTGGATCTCGATGGATGGGGCTCGCTCAGCGGGGCAACCGCATTCTCCACTCCGCTCGGTATCGCCCTTGGCCATGACCAGGTCCGCCTAGGGGCAGACGTAACCCAGTTTTTTTGAACCACTTATGGGGCAGCTTCAGCAATAACAGATATGGTTCTTCGAAGGCGTTTTTCACCTACGGCCACTCGTTTGGCGACGAGTTGAGCGTGGCCTATAGCTACTTTGTGAAGAGCTATCGTGGTGACGCGAGCACGGATCTGCAAGTGTCCTACAAACCCAAGGGCCAGGATCAAGTTTCCATCAGCGCGGGCGTTCAAGATATCGTCGGCGATGGCGGTTCGGCGGGAGCCAACATCCCTGGGGATACCGATACTTCTCGTTCGATCTTCGGTGCGATTACCACCCATGTTCCCCTCGGAAACAACCCGCTCTATTTGACCGGCGGCTGGGGATCAAGGCGGTTTGATAAGGGTTTCGCCTCATCCAGCTACCAGATCATAGGCCCCTCCGCCTTTGGACGGAATATGATGGCTTTGGTTTTAACGAAGGCATCCTGCTGGCCGGACGAGTGCACAACACCACGGAGGAGGGCGGGCCTGCCCATGGATTCGAAGCCAATCTTATGCTCGGTTTTATTCGGGGGCGCTATCCTACCGCCGCCCTGACCCTCGGCTTCTAAAGGAAATTGAACTCAAATGGGTAAACTGCGTGCCCTGGGTACGGATCGTTAATGGCAAGAATTTTGGTTACGGGAGGGGCGGGGTTCATTGGTGGGCACCTCGTCAGAGCACTTTTAAAGCGCGGGGATGAGGTTTTTGTTTACGACAACTTCGCGACTGCGCCGCGCGAAAACCTCGATTCCGTGAAGAACGACGTCACGATTATCGAGGCGGACATGCGAGATTTTGAGGCCCTTAAAAAGGCCTTTCAGGGCGTGGACCACGTGATGCACCAGGCAGCTCTCGCAAGCGTGCCGAGGAGCATCAACGACCCGCAATCCACCCATGATGTGAACTGCACAGGCACGCTTAACGCGCTGGTTGCCGCACGGGACACCGGGGTCAAGCGCTTCGTTTTCGCCAGCAGTTCGAGCATCTATGGCGATTCACCTGAGCTTCCGAAGCGGGAGACCATGCCATTTCGGCCAAAGAGCCCTTATGCGCTTTCCAAGGTTGCCGCGGAGGAATATGTCCGCATCTTTCACGAGACCTATGGCCTTGAAACGGTGGCCCTTCGCTATTTCAACGTGTTCGGTCCGGGGCAAAGTCCGCAGGGCGCCTACGCGGCGGTGGTTCCTCTCTTTACCGAGTCGATCATTCTCGGGCGATCCCCGCATATCAATGGGGACGGCCTTATTTCGCGCGACTTCACATTTGTGGAGAACGTGGTGCACGCCAACCTCATGGCGCTCGACGCCCGTGGCGAGGCGCTTGGCCGGGCCTACAACGTGGGAACCGGCGTAAGTCACACGCTCATCGAACTGGTTCAAGAGATCGGCGATGCGGCGGGAATGAAAGCGACCCCCAATTTTGGACCGGAGCGAGCGGGCGACGTTCTGCACTCAAACGCATCGATCGAAGCCGGCCAGCAAATGCTGGGCTACAAGGTTTTGGTTCCATTTTCTGAGGGCATCAAACGCACGGTGGAGTATTTCCAACAGACGGTCGCCGTCGGTTCATAAGGCTTGTGGCTGACAAAACCCCAATAAGGCTGTTGCATATTGCGACGGTGCCGCTAACCTTCCGATTCATGAAGGGCCAGTTCGCCTTCATGAAGGAAGCAGGCATGGAGGTTTCTGCGTTGTCCTCCGGCGGAGACGACTTGACCGCGCTCGCAACGGAAGACAAGGTGAACGTGTTCGCGGTGGATATGCCGCGCCGCATATCCCCGCTGCTCGATTTGGGATCGGTCCGTGCGATCAGCAAGGTGATCCGGCAAATCCAGCCCGACATTGTGCACGCGCACACACCCAAGGCCGGGCTGCTGGGCATGATCTCGGCCAAGGTGTGCCGGGTCCCCATCCGCGTGTTCCACGTTCACGGACTGCTGATCGGTCACAAGCATGATAAGCTCCTGCGCCGAACCGAGGCGATGTCGTGCCGGCTCGCCAGCAAGGTCTTCTGCGTCAGCCACTTTGCCCGGCAGACGTACATCGACGAGGGCCTCTGTCCCAGCGACAAGATAGTCACTTTTTGCGGTGGAAGCATCAGCGGCGTAGATGCCGAAATCCGCTTTAACCCAGAGCTTGTTAAAGAGCGGGGCGTGGCTTTGCGCCGGTCTCTCGGTATTCCATCGGATGCCTTGGTCGTCGGGTTCGTGGGCCGTATCGTGCGGGATAAAGGGATCGGCGAACTGGCGGAAGCCTGGTCCCAGCTGCGGGAACGGTTTCCCAATCTGCATTTGCTGCTGGCCGGACCGATTGAACCCCACGACCCGCTTCCACCGGGCGTTTTGGAAATGTTCAAGGCGGACGAACGGGTGCACCTGACCGGGCTTATCGAAGACACCGCGGCCGCCTATTCGGCGATGGATTTGCTTGTGCTGCCCACCTATAGGGAGGGGTTGCCGGTAGCGCCGCTGGAAGCGGCTTCCATGGAGCTTCCGGTGGTGGCAACCCTGATTCCCGGCTGCCAGGAGGCGATCGCCGACGGCGTGACCGGAACCTTGGTGCCTGCTCGCGATGTGGGCGCTCTTCAGGCGGCCTTGGCCACTTATCTTGCCGATCCCGATTTGAGGGAACGGCACGGCCGCGCCGGCCGGGCGCGAATGCTCAGCGAGTTCCGCCCGCAACCGATTTGGCGGGCTACTTACGACGAGTATCAGCGCCTTTTATCAAACGGGCGAAGCTAGACCCCAGGTCGTGGTATCATTTTTGCGGGCCGGGCGGTTAGCTCAGTGGTAGAGCATTACAATGACACTGTAGGGGTCACAGGTTCAAGTCCTGTACCGCCCACCATTTACCCATTCTCCAGCCGAACTTGGTGTGAACCCCCGCCGAACCGCTGCCCTCCCGCAAAGACGGTCATCCCGGCAGGAGCGGTGAAGCTGAGGGCCTGGCCTTCCACTCGCACGGAAAGCGGCCCTAGCGGAGTAGGCATTTCGCCTTCGGCATGCTGCAACGGGCCAAGGCAAGGTTTGATGGAAACTTCCTTCATCCCAGGAGCGCTCGGGCGAATGCCTAGGAAACTCGCAAAGTAGTGGTAGATCGGATGGGCGCCCCAGGCGTGGCAGTCGCTTCTTGTCGGCTCCGGCATCTCCAGGGTGGTCTTCATGCCTTGCTTGGGAAGGTCGAACCAAAGCGCCATTCGTTCCAGGGTCAGATCGGTGCGCCGAAGTTTGAAATACGTCTCAAAGAGATAATGATCGAAGTAGATCGTCGTTTGATTGAGATGGATTTTGTCCTTCGCGGTGAGAGTTTTGGCGATGACGCTTTCGAACGGATCGTTGCCGGCAAGAAGGGCGAGGCATTGGGAATGCTCGCTCCATGAAGTGAACTTCAGATCGTCCGCGTAAACCTGATGATCGTGGTCAAAATAGGGGCGTGCGTGCTTGAGAAGTTCGCCCGCGAGGACTTCGTCCCGATGGGCCAGCACTTCGTCGCCCACCCATTTCTCCAAATCTGCTTTCATCTTCAAGACCATCGCGAGGTGAAACTGTAGAACCGAACAGTGGTCTTTGCTCATGCCGGGAGGCATTCCGCCGCCCCATCCGGGCACCCAATCCACAAATTTCAGCCATCGGGGGCGGAAACGAGAAATTGCGGGGTCACCAGGCTGCGGTAATACTCCAAGACGGCACGAACCCCCAGCATGCGCTTGCGAACGAACTCCATGTCCCCACGCCATAGGGCAAAGTCGTGCACCATCGCCACCCACCATAGGCTGAACGTGGGAATAATCTGGCGAACCCGCGATGGGTACCGGCTTTGGGTCAGCCCATCGTTCAACCTCGAAATGTCCAACATCTCGATCGCCTTTCGGACTAGCCGGTCGTCGGTGGAAGTCGCGTACGTCACCAGCGCCTGGATCCGCGTATCACCAACATATTGGAGCTGTTCGTAATACGGGCAGTCCATAAATGTCTCATGGGAACACATCTGGAGTGTCCGGTGCGCGATGGGGATGACGGTTTCGAGCCGCGCGTCGTCTGCCGAGAAGCGAGCTTCGTTCTCCTTGGGATACCGGGACTCTTCAAAGATCAGCTCTTGGATTTTGAGTGGCTCCGCCTTGGTTTGCACCAGGATCTCCACATAACGGCCCGAATGCCACCAGATGCTCGAAAAGCGTCTGTCCTGCCCGCCATCGGGCCTGAACATGTCGCCAATTCCGTCTCGCCAATCATAAATCGTCGTGAAGTATTTGCCCTCGATCTCATCACGATTGCCTTTCGCAGGCGCATCGGGCTTGACGAACAAAGCCTCCTGCCAGTTGATCCTCACCGTCGCGCCGGCGCCACCCGAGGTCACCAGGTGATGATAGGCGGTCAAATAATCCGCGTGATCGAGAAGGATGCGCCAAGTGGCCTGGGCGGGGATCTCGATCGGCTTGCCGTCGATCAGTGACTGCCACCTTTGCGACTCTGTTGGAACGGAATCGCGGGCCAATATCGGAGTCTTCGAGGTTGTTTCACCGGAATGGGGCGCCGCATGCCGGACAATGCTCTTCTTCCAGGGCCGGCTGATCATTGAAGGCAAGAGCCCAGGACGAAGCAGATGGCTCGGCGTAAGATCGTTGGTGTTTCCTGCCTTGACACTCTCTTCCACCATCCGAGCTACAGACCAGCCCTCGCCGGTACCGGACATTAGCTGCCAGTCAAAACCGGCGCCATCGATATCGACCTTGCCTCCCGCGCCCCATGCGGCTCCGGCCTCGGTAATCGTGATTCCGGGCAGCACCCTTCCCTCCCACTTCGCCACACCGGTGGAGAGCAAACTCGAATCCTCTTTGCGATCGGTCTGGAGCCAAAACCCGTGGCGGAATGACATCTGGGCGATGGCGGCCCGATCGCCAAACGACCAAACCTTGGCGACGAGAACATGCGCTCCCGCCGGGATCTCTAAATTATAGGTTTCGAAAAACCAGTTGTCGCGGTCCCCTCTTTCGCTGCCTCTGGCGATTAGGCTTCCGTTGGCGTAAAGCTCGTACCGGTTGTCAGCGGTTATGTGGATGCGGACCTTTCGGGCCGAATCGCAAGTTAAAATTGACCGATAGGCCGCGACAAAGGGCTCGTCGGGCGTCTTAATCGAAACCCAGCCGCCGGGCCAGTGTCCACTCTCGTTCCCCGGCGAATCGCTAAAAGGCCAAGTTTCGAGAACAACGCGATCGCAAAGGATGGGTTCAGGCACCTAGCAATTCTACACGGGTTCTGAATCAAGGCGAATCAAAGTCTTCGCGGCCCGAACTATCCACCCGAATCCTGAAAAGACACTCCATAGAGTAACGATGTACACTCCAGGTGATGTTTAGCCTCTTGCTCGGTCTCGCCGCTCTTGGCCGGACGCCGCGCTTGGCTTCCGATGGGCTGGCCGGCTACATCAGTATGAGGGTGGCCGAGCCGCCGGCCGGGTTCGGATACGGCGTGAGTCTTTATTCTGCGGCGTGGCCGCTCCTGGATCATCCGGTTGCAAACTTCCAAATCGGGCTCTGTTCCACTTGGATTCTGCCCGACAACCGCTCGGTGGCCTTTCCTCTTGTTCCCCATGGCACGGTTGCTCGGGATTCAATGCCTGAGCGGGGGCCGAGCTTTTGGACGGTCTTCCAAACCATCGAGGGTGGATTGGGGTTTTGGGAGAGCAACAAGTATTTCGCCCCAAGTGCAAAGTTCAGGATGAACGGGTCGGTCGATGGATACAACCATGAAGTTTCGACCCCAGGATGGGAGTTTGGCGGGAAGCCGCTTCCCGGAGACCAGATGGGTATCGCCCAGCTGAGTTCGCATGTGCTCGTCCCGCCCGACGGGGTGACGTTGGCGAAAGGCACGTTGGGGCAGCTCTTTGGCTACGCATGGATGGCGCTGCCCCTGATCCCGCCGACTAACACGCCGGTGGCTATCGGAAACCAATGCTGGACATGCTTCTTCAACACGAAGAATTTCCATGGACCTGTCGCTTTCTATTTGCCCATCGCATGGTCTCGGATGTCCTCGAATTATTCTCCTGCTATCGGACATGGTCTGGATGCACTGCCAGGGATTGCCGACAGCGGAGCGATCGAGATCGGATCGGTGCCGCAGTTCGTCAGCGGCTCCATTGGGAACGCCACGTACGCGCGCATCCCCAAACTCCAGTTCCCTGCAAACAAAAACGGTCAAACCGTGCTCCTGCACAAGCTGACCGTTTACTCGAAAAGCGCCCTATGGAATCAGGTGGCTGCCTGGATGGCGGGCGGCCCCGCGCCCAATGGCGCTTTCGATCCGGAGGGCGCCTTCGTCCCGGAGATTAAAGCCGAACCGCTTTCCTTTACTCAAGGGGGGAAGGACTTGGTGGCTAAAGGCATCGAAGGGTGGTTATCGACGAGCAATCTCGATGCTCACACCTTTGGTCTTCAATGGACGCGAGCCCGGTTATCGCCCTGGAAAGGCGGCATCTGGAAAGGCATTTTCCCGGACTACTTCAGACATGAAGAGGCACAGGTTGATGCGGTTGCCAGCGAGACGGTGCCCGGCGCAACTGGTCTTAAGGACGCTGTGTTCCCGCCCCCGGACCAAACGCAGTTCTACACGCCCTCAGAAGACGGTAAAGGTGTTTGGACGCACCCTGGCCCGAAAGCTGGTCCGTTCAAGGCAAGGCTTGTCGACGGAAGCGTGGTGACGTACTACTGGTACCGGTTCATCGACCAGCCGTCGCTTCAGAACGCCGGCTTGACCGCGGCAGGAAAACAAGAGCTTCAGATGTTAGTCGAGAAGATTCAGCGCGCTTGGACGCCGGACAAGAAGTACATGGCGGCCCCGGACCGGGGTGAACTCGCATCACTCGATCCTGGGTTGATCGTGAGGCCGCCCAAAGGGCTCGAAGTCGGCTACGTGCCGATCGCGGTTCGCCAGGATCCTGGCGGCTGTCGACTTCGATGAATATATTCATCGGTTATCGACGTTAGCCGAATACTGGATTCGGGTCAACGAGCCGTGCGCCTAGGGAGGAGGGCCGTTTGCACTGCTCCCGATCCCAAGGTTAAAGAAAAAGGTTGCGCCCTCGCCGCTTCTGCCCTTCGCCTCTACGTTTCCTCCGTGCTTTTCGACAATCCGTTTTACGTTTGCCAGACCAATACCTGTTCCAGGATATTCGGAGTCTTTGTGCAGGCGTTCGAAAGGTTGAAATAGCTTGCCTACGAATTCCATGTCAAAGCCTATACCGTTGTCACGGACGAAGAAGTAGTCGCCAGAGCGACCGATCTCCACGACTGGGCTCTCGGCATCAGCCGAAAATTTGCAGGCATTGTCCATGAGGTTTTCCATGACTAAGCGAATCATGGCTGGGTCTCCATGGGTTGTTAAGCCCCTCGCAACTTTGATCTTGATTTGCGGCCCGCATCGACCGGATTGCCTCAAATAAGCTGCAACCTCTCGCGCCATCTGGGACAAGTCCAGAGCGACGCGCTTGGGTTCTTGCCGACCGAGCCGGGCGTAGGTTAGTAGATCGTCGACCAAGAGCGACAGTCTCTTCGCATTGTTGGTAAGTAATTCGAGGGTTCGTTTACATTCGTCATTCAGAGACCCCTCTGCGTCTCTCAAAAGAACTGCGGAGTTCAAACTAACGCCTCGAATTTGCTGCCTCAAGTCGTGAGCGACCGAATAGGTGAACCCCTGCAACTGTTCGTTTGACCGCATCAGTTCCTCGGTGCGAATCCCCACCTCGCGTTCCAATTTTTCTCGCTGCAAGGCTTCTACCTTCCTGGCTTCGTGAACGTCGGTGCTTGACCCGATCCAAATTGTGACCGCCCCGAGTTCATCTCGCTTTGGATAAGCCCTCGATAGATGCCACCGATAGGCGCCGTCACGGTTCCGCAGGCGATATTCGAAATAGAATGGTTCTTCGGCTTTGATAGATCTAGCCCACTCATCGAGAAGGCTCTTGCGATCATCCGGATGCACCAAGTCCACCCAGCCCAGCCCCTCGAGCTTCTCGTGGCTCAGTCCGCTGAACTCCAGCCACTGCCTATTGAAATAGTTGCGCGACCCGTCGGGGGTTGCCGTGAAAATCTTTTGAGGCAGCGAGTCCGCCATAAAGCGAAGCTTGTCTCGCTCCTCAGCCAATAGCCGCTCCGAGATTGCCCGTTCTGCCTCCCGCAACTTGCGATCTGTCACTTCCCGGAAATAAACCGTCAGTCCGTCGACCGACGGATAGAAGTGGCACTCCAGCCACTTATTGATGGTTTCGGGATAGAACTCTTCGAAGTGGACCGGCTTACCACTGGTGATTGCCCGATGATATGCTTCGTCGAACCTCGTCCCCTTGAGTTGAGGGACCAGGTCCCACATGACGACGCCTACCATGTCTTGCGGGGCGACTCCGACCATGCGTGCGGCTTGCTCGCTTACGAAGATGCACCGCGCGTCGCAGTCCAGCACTACCAAACCGTCGTCAATGCTTAGCAAAACGGCTTCAAGCTGTTGCTGCGACCTCCTTAAATTCTCCTCGGCGCGCTTCCGTTCGCTCACGTCCAGCGTCACCCCGTCGAAGCTGACTGGAGCCCCGTCGGCGCCGTAAAACGTCCGCCCAATGGCTCGCACCCAATTCACTGCACCGGTATTGGGGTCAACCGTGCGATAGTCCACATCGTACGGCGTGTGCCCCGCTATGCTCTGTTCTATGGCTTGGCGGGTCAGCTCCCGGTCGTCCGGGTGGATGCGGTCGTAGAAGGTTTTAATCGTGACCGAAGCGTCAGGCGGCAGATGGAAGTGGGCTTTCACCAAGTCGTCCCACTGAAGCACGTCGAAGGGCAGGTCGCAGTACCAAAACCCGACCCCGCTGCTGCGACGGACGAACGCCGATCGCTCCTCGCTTTGACGCAGCGCGGCTTCAGCTCGCGCTCGCTCGACCGCTGCCCAGGTTCGCTCGGCCGTGTCTTCAATCAAAGCGACCTCTTCAAGGGTCCATTTTCGTGGTTCGGAGACGTGGACGGTCATCCCCGCCACGAACCGTCCGCCTTTGACCAGCGGCACGTCCACATGGCCCCGTACTTCGATGGCTGCGAACGCGGCCTGCTCCCTGGGCGAGCGATTTGGCTCGGTGGTGGCTTCCGCTTCAACGACCGTTCGACCCCCGAGCAACATAGCGAGAAGGGACGGGCCGAACGAGGCGAGAGCGTATCGGCCACTGAGCGGCTGCACCCCTGCGGTGTAGTCGCGTTCAATGACGTATTCGCTTTCGCTAATCTCAAAGTAAACCACCCGGTTCGCTGCCAGGTGTTCGCCGAGCAAGCGGCTAGCCTCCGCTTGCACTTCGATGGGATCGGAGAGCGGGCGCAAGGCGTCGGCCAACCTAACGGTAAAACGCTGTTTAGCTTCGCTTAAGCGGATGGCCTCGGCAGCCTCCTTCCGGTCGCTGATGTCCTGCACGGTCCCGATAATGCGTAGGTTTTCCTCGCCGTCAACCACTCGCCCCGTGAACTCAACCCAGCGAAGTTCCCCGTCTCGCCGGCGAATCCGGCACTCGCACAATAACGGCGCCCGTTCATGCACCGTGCGGGTGAACGCAATTTCAAAGGTCTCAAGATCTTCCGGATGCAGGAATTCAGTTTTAAAGCGAGCAGCTGTGATGGAAGGCTCGGTGCTGGGAATGCCGAAGATTTCGTAGGGCCGGTCATTTTCCCAGATGGCCACATCTCCATCAGGCTGCCATGTCCAGATGCCCAGCTCGGCCGCTTCGGTTGCCAACCGCAGCCGCTCTTCACTGGTTCGCAGGATAGTCTCCCACCTCTGCCGCTCGCTCAGGTCGTAGAAATAGCACACTACCCCGTATCTGCCGTCGGGCAAGTTAATCCGCGCGATCCGCCAGTCGTACGCTTCGACCCGCCCGATGTCGGCCCTTTGCTCAACCGTGCTTGGCGAGGCATAGGGTTCGCCGGTGTCAAGAGTGTGCCGGAATCGCCCGATCGCTTCGCTGGCGAACGGCTCCGGCCAGACAGTGCGGAGCACCTCGGCGAAGTCTCGCCCGTGGAGCGGGTGGATATTCTCGAAGACCCTCCGCGCTCCTTGACTGACCTGCTGCAGGCGAAAGTCGGCGTCTACCAGGAAGATGCCGAATGGGCTGTTCTGAATGAGAACGAAAAATATGTCATCGTCACGGCGAACTTTGGCTTCAGCCAGATTTCCCTCCGTCATGCCGATGGGGTTCTCGGCCACTTCCTCGGCCTTGGCGTTCGCCCCGATCCGGACACTCTCCTCGTCCTGTTGATTCTGCTCGGTTACTTCTTGCTTAAAGGCTCGGGCGGATTGTGCCGGTTGTTTCAACGTTTGTTGCCTCCACGAACTTCTGAGTTGCGCACAAATCAGTGGGAGGCGACTTGCTCGCTTCCTCCCCCTGCGAACAGCCGCAGTAATTATATGCAAAGAACGAGGAGAAACGGAATGTGTGTCCTACCCTAAGGGCACGATTGAGGCTCGATCTCGGCAAAGACGGGTTCTTCAATTTCAAGTTCAATGCTGTACACAACTTTTGGAATCAGTGACGCAGATGGGAACTTGCTTAGGACACCAGGCCAACCCAGTAGGCCCAGGCGATCAACAGAGCTTGGAACGGGAGCCGCAGCCAGAGCAGAGCAGGTGAGTATTGGCCGGGATGGAGGGCCATATTGATGTTCGCCGGAAAGACGCAGACGTAGAGGGCGATCAGTCCCCAGCCCGAGAATCGTCGGGTTCGGGGTACCAGAATGCCGATAGCGCCGAGGATTTCGGCGGCTCCGCTGACCGCCACGAGGGTCGCGGGATACGGGAGATACGCCGGCACGATTGAGATGAAGAACTGAGGTTGGGCAAAGTGCAACACGCCTGCGGAGAGCATGACGAGTGCGAGGATGACTCGGAATAATTTCTTAGTGGTCAGGACCCATTAGTCTACGGTGCTACGTGAACTGCAGGGTGTAATGATAAGTATTAGTACTCGGGGTTCGTGCTCATTCCAGCGTATGCAGGTCACTCATTCGGTCCAATGATAAAGAGGCTCGGCGTTCCGACTAAAATGGAACCATGAACTTCACACCGGACCCGAAAGTTCAGGCCGTTGCAGAAGCGTACGCTCTCGATGCGGCGGACTTCCTAAAAGGCCAATATAAGGTCGTTCTCGACTGGTCAGACTCAAGCATTCGCCATATCGAAGCGGCCATGGCAGACATGTATCGGCAACTTCCTGCTGCCCGACCAACCGAAGACGAGATCGATGGTTTCGCCAAGCTTTATGGATACTACGTCGGTGAGGTGTTTCGCAAGAACCACGGCGCGACGTGGGGCATGATAGACGCGGGAGATGGGCCCTTCACAGGGTTGCGAGCCGATCGCTCTGGCAGGCTCTTTTGGCCCGTTGGACGTGCGCGCAAGCGTCTGACCGAAGGCCCCGCCGAAGACATGTGGGACTACTATATGGAACTTCGTAAGGAGCCGAAGGCAGGTCCCTAGCATCAGCCAATGTTGGTAGGAGGATATGCATTGCATACAAACAGGCGTGAAGCCCTTAAGGCCATTCTCGGAGGTGTTTTGATCGTGCCCGAATCGTTGAAAGCCTCAACTGCCAATATCAAAACTAAGCGAACGGACAAGCCAACTTGGGCGAAAGGCATCGAGGGCCAGCGGAAGGCCGATCTTGGCAACGGGACTTTCCTGAATCCCATCATCGCAGGCGATCATCCCGATCCCACGATCCTGAAAGACGGCGAAGACTACTACATGACCTTCTCGTCGTTCCACGCCTACCCAGGAGCGGTCATCTGGCATTCTCGCGATCTCGTGAACTGGACACCCGTTGGCCCCGCGCTTACCAAGCCAATCGGAAGCGTTTGGGCCATGGATCTGGTCAAGCACAACGGCCGTTTCTTCCTCTACATTCCCGCCGGTGTTGACCGGCAAACCGTCTTCGTCACTTGGGCCGAAGATATCAAGGGCCCGTGGAGCGAGCCGATCGACATGAACCTGCCCGGCTGCATTGACCCCGGCCACGCGGTAGGCGAAGACGGCAAACGGTACCTGTTCGTAAACGGCATCCGGCGCGTAAAACTGACCGATGACGGGCTGTCCACTGACGGCAAGCTGGAACAAGCCTACGATCCCTGGCATTACCCGGCGGACTGGGTGGTCGAAATGTTCTCCGCCGAGGGCCCTAAACTTCTTAAACGAGGCGGCTGGTTCTATTTGATTTCGGCAGTGGGCGGAACCGCCGGTCCACCAACCAGCCATATGGTCATAGCCGCCCGTTCCAAATCGATCCTTGGCCCGTGGGAGAATTGCCCGCAAAACCCGCTCGTTAGAACCACAAGCGCAGAAGAAAAATGGTGGTCCCGGGGCCACGCCAGCCTTGTCGAAGGCCCCGCCGGCGATTGGTGGATGGTCTACCACGGCTACGAGAACGGTTTCCGGACATTGGGCCGCCAGGCCCTTCTTGAACCCATCGAATGGACGTCCAATGGCTGGTTCCGAGCCAAAGGCGGCGACCTTTCGTCCCCGCTGCCAATGCCCGCCAAAAGCAGCGGCCCCTCAGGCTTTCCCCTGTCCGATGACTTCACCAACAGCAAATTTGGAATCCAGTGGGG
The DNA here is from genome assembly GCA_963829965.1 of uncultured archaeon. Classification (GTDB taxonomy): domain Bacteria; phylum Armatimonadota; class Fimbriimonadia; order Fimbriimonadales; family Fimbriimonadaceae; genus DASXZH01. The sequence continues at coordinate 19,803 of CAWHLK010000032.1, forward strand.
CTTCCACAATCCCGGCCCCAACGAAATGAGCCGGGCAAAGTTCGAGCAGGGAGCGCTAACGGTAGCTGGAAAAGGAGACTCGCCCATCAACTGCTCGCCCCTCGCGTGCATCGTCGGCGACCTTGGCTACGAAGTCACGGTGACGCTCGATATAAAGGACAAAGGCGAGGGCGGCCTCTTGCTCTATTACAGCGAGCGCATGTTCGTCGGCATAGGCTTCACCCCAACCCAAATGCGCACGTTCAACTACGGTCAGGAACAACAATGGATGCGAACCGAAATGCCGGCATCCAAGGTGACAATCAAGCTGAGGAATGACAGAAACATCGTCACTTTCCATTACTCGCACAACGGTCAGCCGTGGGTGCAGCATCCTTGGCAAATGGAAGTATCCGGCATGCACCACAACGTGCTAGGCGATTTCCTGAGTCTAAGGCCGGCCATCTACAGCAGCGGCGAAGGAAGCATACGCATCAGAAACTTCACTTACAAGACCTTGTAAGCGGCAGTGAGAACGAGGGCGGGCGACAGGTCCTGAACCACGACAGAGCGTCGAACCCATCCGGACTGAGTAGCATGGCTCGTGCCTGGTTTTAAGCCTGATCGCCCTCGAGGGAACCCAAAGCTACGATGCATTGTCCAATTGTGTGTACAATGTACGGAAGAACAAAATGAGGAGCTAAAGCCAGAATGAAGCCCGCAACCCATACTTCAAAAGATGCTCGCATTGACCTCAGGGTCAACCCAACCCAAAAGGCCCTTCTGGAGCGTGCGGCCGCGTCTCAGGGGAAGAAGCTTTCCGACTTCGTGATTAGCGCCTCGACCGAAGCCGCCCATCTCGCCCTCGCCGACCAGAACCGGTTCACCCTCCCCGAAGACAAAATGGCCCAGTTTCTCGCAAACCTCGAAGAGGAGCCGAGAGACATTCCTCAACTCCGAGCCCTATTCGCTAGGAAAAGCGTTTTCGAGTGAGCGCGGCTTTCGAGCGTCCTGTGCTTCTCACTGCCCGCCATAACGTGGCCCCATTTGCATGCGGGAAAGACGCTCTGGACTCGTTTATCAAGAACCACACCCTCCAGAACCAATCGAACAACTCAGCCAGGACATTTGTGTCCACGAGGCTGGGCGCCAATGAAGTCGTCGGATACTACAGCCTTTGCGCGGCATCGGTCGAACACGAACAAACTCCCGAGAGGATCCGTAAAGGCTTGGCCCGTCATGAGGTACCCCTCGTGCTTCTGGCTCGCCTTGCCGTAGATTCAACCTGCCAAGGAATGGGGCTCGGCGCGAACCTACTTATTGACGCATTCGGACGTTTCATGGCCGTCCAGGAGAGCATCGGCGCCAGGGCGCTCCTTGCCCACGCCAAAGACGATGACGCCAAGGCCTTCTATGAGAAGTGGGGTTTCGTATCGACGGAAGACCTGCCTTTACACCTCTACATTCTCACGAAGGATATCAAAGCTTCACTCCGAAGTCGGTGAGCACAGCCCTCGAGTTCAAATCGCCTGCCGCGCGCCAGTGGATTGAGCGACTCGCAAATAAGAAACCACACGAAGTCAACACCAAATACGTTTCACCCGCCTGGACGGGCGAATTCGGCGGAAGCGCCGTAACCCGGGACCAACTCGTAGAAAACGTCCGAAACCAACTCCAAACCTTCGACGAAATCACTTGGCCACGAACAATATCCAACCCCAGAACCGACGGAGACAAGCTAACCGTACGCGCCGAGGGCCCCTACCAAGCGGTTAAGCAAGACACCCGCGAACCCGTCCAAATGCAACTCGCTAACGACGACACCTGGCAGAAAGGCCCAAACGGCTGGCTGAACATATACTCCAAGGCTCTAGAAACCTGACCGCACCCCGAGTAAAATTCCGAAGCCGGGATTAAACTCCTGCTCGCCGATTCGAGAATTAAGAACGAGAGCAACCACAACGGCTAATTTATCCGCCGCCCGAAGGGCAAGCCGCCAGGCCGGTGGCATGGCTCACTAAGGCGGCTATACCTTTTTCACGAATCAGTGCCATTTCTATATGAAATAACAGCGGTTTATACGAATTAATTCAAATCCGGGCTGAGCTATATCAGCCTTGTCTTTGTCAGAACGCCGGCGCCAGCCGTGCAATTCGCATGTTTGAACGGCAAATCCACCCTCGTAAAGAGTCGTCTGCAAGGGTAAGTTTTATATGTTTTGTCGGCATAAGGCCAATTTTTATATGAAATAATTGAAAAGTATACGAATTGAGCGGATATGCTAAGTTCCTATATGGACGAATGGGTTGGCTACCGGTGGTTGGCACGGGAGTTCGGGATTGAGCCAGTCCAGCCATTCCCCGTATCGAGCAGAATCGGCCGGACCCGATCTACATCTACGGAAAATGGCATTACAATCCGAACCTTCATGGCCACCGCCCGACCAGAGCCGGCGGTATCCGAGCACCTAACTTTCGCTCTCAAGCACGAGGGAGTCCACCTTGAGTTCTTGGCCCGCCTCTTCGCCCAAATGCAGACAAAGCAGATAAGCGAATGGGCTAACCGAGAGCCGAGTGGCCAGTACGCTCGCCGTTTAGGATTTCTTTATGAATGGCTCACAAACCGCCAGGTCGATTTTCCTGGCGTAACCGTCGGAAACTACGTTCCGGTCCTGTCAGATGAAGAATATTTCACAACAACGCAGCCCTCGAATATTCCCCGATGGCGCGTTCGAAACAACTTGATCGGTAGCCCCGCATTCTGCCCGACAGTTAGACGGACCCCTGGCGTCAAGATCTTTGAGGAATACGACTGTCTCGCCGCATTAACCGAACTGGAAGCAGAGTTTGGAGTCGACATCCTTATGAGGAGCGCCGTCTGGCTAACCATCAAGGAGAGCCGAGCCAGTTTCGCCATCGAGAGGGAAGAGGCCCAAACGGACCGGATCAAACGGTTCGCGTCCGTGATGGAGACCCTTTGTGGCATCAGCAAGGACCCCCTGGCGCCTGAATTTTTGGCCAAACTTCAATCTGAGATACTCGGCGAGCGAGCGCTCCGCTCAGGTCTCCGCAAGTCGCCTGTTTTCATAGGTGAAACTGGGTTAACCGGCGAAGTTGTTCATTATATTGCTCCCCACTGGGACAACATCCAACCAATGCTCGAAGGGCTGCACGATTTCGACGTTTTAACCGCCGGCCAATCCTCAATTGTCCGGGCCGCAGTTCTGTCTTTCGCGTTTGTATACATACATCCGATGGCAGATGGAAACGGGCGAATCTCAAGGTTCCTGGTCAACGACACTTTAAGGAGGGACGGCGCGGCTCCCGAGCCGTTTATTCTTCCCATTTCATCAACGATCACTCGAACGGTTGCAAACCGCGCAGCCTACGACCACTCGCTGGAACACTTTTCCCGGCCATTCATGAGGCATTACGGAAACGCCTGGTCTTTTGGGGCCATGGTCCAATGCGACGACGGAATCCGGACGAACTTTCAGTTTTCCGCCTACGATGACGCACTGTTCTCATGGGCCTTCATGGACCTAACGTCTCAGGTCGAATATCTAGGCGAAGTCATCCGTGAAACGGTGGCAACAGAAATGCGGCAGGAAGCGAGCTTCTTGCTCCAGTTACGGCAGGTCCGCGAGCGCGTCAAGGAAGTCCTCGAGGCCCCGGACGTAGAAATCGACAGAATCATCCGCTCCATCAAGGAGAATCATGGGACCATTTCAGGAAAGCTGTCCAAGGAATTTCCCATACTGGAGGACTCCCAGATCGCCAAGGCGATTATTGCAGCCGTCCTCGAAGATTAGGACCAATGAGAACGACTTGCAACGTTTGAAAGTCCCTGGTTGATCACAAGCCGCTCAAGCTTCCCGTCTCGCCTTGCTCAAAAGTTAGGATGTAAAAACGTAAGACCCGTCGCCGTTCCCCACTTTGATATTGGTTTCCGCAGCGCCCAAGGCCTCGACCCCTCCACCAAAGCTTGCCGCGATATCGTAGGTCGTGTTGGTCTGAAATATCCCGCCTCCTGCTTTGATGTGGCCGAAGTCAGTGGCATCCGCGCCGACATCCCAGTTTTCCACCGTCGATCCAGCAAGATCGATGAAGCCGCCATATTCCGCAAGTGCGCCATTGCCCGAACCCGTGTCGGCGTTGGAGAGCGTGTTGTCGGAAAAATCGATGACTCCGTTTCGTATCGCGAACAGGCCGTCGCCTGGGGTGGAGGAATAAAATCCTATTCCCAATGCCACAATCGTTGCGCCGTGATCGGCGCTCATGCCGAAATAGCAAGAGATCAACCGAGTGTTCGAGCCAACCGCGATATTCGCATTGGAATCGGCAAAAACTCCAACGTTAAAACTTGAAAAATACGTGTTCGAAATGCTGAGAATGGACGCGCCCGTGCTCGCGGTAATCCCAATATTGGGAGTTTGCGCCGAGCCCGGGCCGTTGATGGAAACATTGGAGATCCCTCCAAGCGCATGCCCGCCGTCAATCGTGAATCCACTCGTCTTGAACGTCAGGTTGATGAGACTCGGGTTGTCGCCAGAGATGGAGATAAGCGCGCCCGACCCGTGATCCAAAGAAAAGGGCGCCGAGAAAGTCTGGGTAAACGCTGCCTTGCTCGTAACGATCTGCAGATGCAAATAGGCGGTGTCCGCAATCCGCGCGCTCTTGGCAAATGTCCAAGCACGAAGGAGGTCGGCAAATCCCTGCCCCGAACCAATAGTGAGCGTGGTGTTGCTCCGCACAAAGTTCAGCTCCCAATCGCCGTAAGCGTTAGCCGGATAAGGGCCGTGAGCGCCGAGAGATATCACCGCCCGGTACCAGTTGCCCCCATATTCCACCACGTCGCCCGCCACATAAGTGGCCGTCGAACTCCAAACCGGCGGAAAGGTCTGAGCCCTGGCTAACGCCCGGCCGAGAAAGGAACAAAAAGGCAAGCAGAACAACTGCCCAAAAACGATGAACTCTAAATTTCCCCAATCCTCTTATCTCCAAAAACCGCGTCCTCAGCAAGCGATGGACGCAAGCAAACATTGTTACATACTAATACTCTCAGCTTCGTGCCGTATCACGCAGGCATGGAATGTCTCAAAATCAAGTCTCGTAGTTTGACCACCGGCGAGACGTCCTCGAACAACCTATCGGGATCCATTCTCTCGCGCACAGACCGCAACAACTCCCCGTCCGTCGCAATCCGCACATACTCCTCAGGCGAGGAAGCAATCATCTCCGGCACGCCGGAAATCTTCAAATACGCCGATGCAAACCGTCCCCGCAAATAGGGGCTCGGCAAAGTCACGATCGGCGTTCGGAACTGCAGCGTGTAAAAGCTAGTGTGTCCGCCGCTCCAGTCAGGCGCATCCAGCGACACGTCGCAACTCTCCACAATCCGGTGAAACAGGTCCGGCTCGGCCATATCCATCCACAACAAACGCACGCCATGAAGCGCCATTCGCGACTCAAAAACGTGCTGAGCATAATGAGTTCCGAACCGAAACACCACCAAAGGATTGCCCGTAGCCACCACAACCCGAGCCATCATCTCGTCGTGCTTCGGTAGCCACTTGCTCAGGTTCTGGCAGTACGTCGCCAGCAGCCCTTCCGGCAGGCCCAACTCCGCCCGAGTCCGAACCCCCATGCCCTGCGGATAGCGGTAATAGGTCATCCCCGAGTTGGGTAGCCGAACCAGCTTCTCCGTATATTCCAAGTCCGCCGAAGGCGGCTCCATCAGGTCCGAGCTCAAATAGTCGTCAGTTGTCGGCAGCCCCGACGTGAACGGGCAACCCCACGCCAACCCCTGCCGCCGAGCCAGACGGAAAATGGCGAATTGGAAGTTCGGCCCTTCATCCGCAAGATCCGGATAGATCAGATAATCCAGATCCAAGCTGCGGATGAACCGGCATCCCTCCAGCGGACTGCCGGTCAGCACATAGTAGTGATCCGCAAGCGCTTGCAGCATAAAGCTGAACCCGTCCTGCTTGGGTCCCAGCTTGAAGACAAACGTTTCGAACTCGGATTTGTCGAAGTTGCGCAGCCAGCCGTGAACCCAGTTTCCGCCGCTGTTATGGTAGAGGTTTCCGCTCGCGAAGCCAACCCGGACGCGGCCCGGCCTCCTCGGTCCAAGGGGGGCAAGCAACTCCGGCGCCAAAAGCTTTGCCACACGGTCGTGAAGCAACTTTCCAAGCTTGGACATCGGCTCACGCATGGAATAGCCGCCGTAACCGGCGGAGAGCACATCCATCTCCGGCAGCGCGTCGTAAGCCTCTCGCGGGTCAAATGCCGCGTCCTCCAAAGCAGAAATCGAATGAAGAAACTGCTCCCGCCAAATTTCGACCTCGTCTTGGTCTCGATAAGCCCGAGGCGCGCCGATCCGGGCAAGCAAATACCGGGTTTCCGCTTGCGGCATCTTCGAAAAAGCCACTTCCAAGGGCAATAGCTTCCTTGAAGATCGCATGGCGTCTAGCGCAGGGTCGCGAGGATAAATCACCCCGAGCGGTTCGCCTGCTCGGGGGGCCATCCTAACTTCCCATGGAGACTCCGGAGGAGACTCAAGCCGACGAAGCAGAGAAGAATCTCCTTCTAGAAGCGCCAACACGATTCCCGCCAAAGGCAGAGGTTGAGCCGGGTGGCCCCGCTCGCCCAATGCCCGAACGAGACCGGAGGTGATCGCCTTCCCAATCTCAGCTTCTCCGTTTGGCGAGGGTATGGCCACGCGTGGGTCGGCAGTTTCGGCAAAGGACTTGCAAATTCCCGCGTCGGTAGAGGCGGCGCATCGGCACAGTAGTGGCCTATGCTCGTAAATTGCAACACATTTCCCCATCCAGGAATGGGCACGGCTCTCTCAGGTCCCAGAAGTTCTTTGGGCGAAGTGGCTCGGCCAGTTGCCAGAAACCTCTCAAGCACTCCCGCAACCGCGCCAGCCGGTCCTCCGGCCACTCCTTAACGAGCTCAAAAATCGTCAAGGCCTCCGGCGTCGAAACCACAATATTTCGGCGGCAGCACCAACTGCATCCAGGCCTGCACGCCAAGTTTTCCTCAATCTGCTTCAGACTGCGATCTGCAAGCGCAGCGAGCTTTAGAACAAGCTTGGGAGGTTGTTGCAGTCCCGTTTGGGCGAGCGAATAGGAAGCCGAAGCCAGATCCTGCAGTTCGTTCGCGCTTGGCATGAGTAGTTTGTTCATACCTGAACGTCAGTCGGATTCCAGCAACCTACTCCAGAACCTTGCGACCGCAGCCTAAATATCTAGAAAGGAATCACGGGCATGGCAATTGGTGAAGACGAGGGAAGAAGCTATCGAATAAAAGGCCTCACCGAGTTTCAGTCGGGAATCGTGTTTCTGCTCATTGCTTCACTGCTGATCCTCTACGTCATGTACCAGATCATCACCGACCGCGTCTTCACGAAATCTGGCGAACTGCCGTTGAGCTCCGGATTGTCCTGGCCCTTCCTGGCGATCGAAACGGTCGCTGCGATCGTGGGCTTCGTGCGAGGCTATCGGATGCTCGGCCCATAGTCCGGCTGGCATGCCGCGCTGAGGTAGGAATCAACGACAGCGAATCTGCCGAGCTGCGTGCTCATAATGAGCCGCGCGGACCGCATACGCCGAACCGCGCGCACCAGAGCCTGGGATCAGGCTTCAAGGAGTGAACGTGGCGAGATTCACGCTGAACGTCAATGGGACGCGGCACGATGTCGAGGTCGACGCCGACACCCCTCTGCTTTGGGTTCTTCGGGACACTTTGGGCCTGACCGGCGCCAAGTACGGCTGTGGCGCAGGGCTGTGCGGGGCGTGTACGGTGCTTGTAGACGGCGAAGCCACTCGAAGCTGTTCCCTTGACCTTGCGACCGCAGCAAAGGGCAAGATCATTACCATCGAAGGGCTCACTCAGCAAGGCGACCATCCCGTCCAGCGCGCCTGGATCGAGGAGGATGTGCCTCAATGTGGCTACTGCCAGTCCGGGCAAATACTTTCAGCGGTGGCCCTCCTAAAGAAAAAACCGCATCCGACCGAAGCCGATATCGATGAGGCGATGACCAACATCTGCCGGTGTGGAACCTACCGCCGGATCAAGCGCGCGGTCCTAAGGGCTGCGGGAGGCGTCAAGTGAGCGTAATCCGATTGTCCAGGAGGAGCTTCCTCCAAGCCGCTGGAGGCGTTGGCGCGACCCTGATCCTCGGCTGCCGCCTCGGTTTGGGCGAGCCTCAGGGGTCTCTCGCATCCGATTTCGAACCGAACGTTTTCATCAAAATCGATTCAAACGGCCACGTGACTCTCACAGCGCCGCGCCCGGAACTGGGCACCGGTGTGCGCACCTCGTTACCGATGGTTCTTGCGGAGGAGCTTGGCGTGGATTGGCACGCGATCGTTATCGAACAGGCCCCACCGGACAGGCGTTTTGGGCCTCAGGGCATCGGCGGCAGCCAGTCGATGCTTAGCTCCTATCGTCCGCTTCGAACCGCTGCCGCCACCGCCGCGACCCTTCTGAAAACTGCGGCCGGCGCAGCGTGGGGCGTCGCTGCATCCGATTGCGTGCTTGAAAATGGAGAGGTTGCCAACAAAGCAAGCGGCAAACACGCTCCCATCGGCACGTTTGTGGCCGCTGCGGCTGCGCTGCCCAAGCCGGACCCCGCCTCCATTCTCTACAAGGATCCCAAGGATTACCGCTATGTCGGCAAGCCGATGAAGCGCATTGACAATCTGGCTGTCGCGACTGGCAAAGCAACCTTCGGTTCCGATATTCGGATCAAAGGCATGCGGTTTGCCGTCATCGTGAGGCCGCACGCGTTTGGCGCAGGCGTAAAGAGCTTCGACGATTCGGGCTGCAAGGCCGCCTCCGGATTCCTCAAGGCGTTCCAGGTCGCGCACGGCGTTGCCGTTGTTGGAAAGGACACTTGGTCCGCGATGAAAGCGGCCACCAAGCTCAAGGTCGTTTGGGATCAGGGCCCCAACGCAACCCTCACGAGCGCAGACCTCACCGCAAGATTCAAGAAGGCGGTTCAGCCATTTCCCGCCCCACCCACGGATGCAACCAAAACGATTGAGGCCGTTTACCAACTGCCCTATCTTTCTCACGCGCCGATGGAGCCGATGATTTGCACCGTATCCCTTCAGGGCGATCACTGCGAGATTTGGGCTTCCACCCAAAGTCCCGCCGCGGCCCTTGGCGAAGCTGCGCAAGCTTCCGGCGTCCCACATTCGAACATCACCATGCACATTCCTCTCGTCGGAGGTGGTTTTGGTCGACGGTTAAGCCAGGACTACATCACGGAATGCATCGAGATCGCCAAAAAGTTGGGCGAGCCGGTGCAGTTGGTCTGGACGCGAACGGACGATCTTCAGCACGACAACTACCGGCCAATGACCTATCACGCCCTTAAGGGCTCGACTGGCCCCGAAGGTATGCCGGTCGAGTTCTGTCAGCAAACTTTCGTGGCGGGCGAAGAGTCCTCCGGTGCGCCGTCTTGGGGCGCCCTTGAGTTTCCCTATGGCCTTCCCGAAGCCCGTTTCCTGAGGGACGGCATCGAGAGCCCGGTCCCCACTGGAGCCTGGCGTTCGGTAGACGGCACGTTCATGGCATACGTCCAAGAATGTTTCTTCGATGAGCTCTGCGCGGCAGGAGGCAAAGACCCGGTCGAAGCAAGGCTTGCGCTCATGAAAGACGAGCGGCTAAAGCGCACCCTTCAACTCGCGGTTGAAAAGTCAGGCTGGGGCACGCCGATGAAGAAAGGCTGGGGACGCGGCGTAGCTTGCTATTCCGGCTTCAATTCCAGCGTCACCCAAGTCGCCGAGGTCCAAGTTGTCGGGAATAAAGTCAAGGTCCATCGGCTGGTAGCGGCAGTGGATTGCGGCTACGTGGTGAACCCCCTCGGAGTGTCTGCCCAAGTCGAAGGCGCGAGCAGCGACGCGGTTTCAACCTTCCTCTATTCGGCGATCACGATCAAGGACGGTGGCGCCGCGGAAGCGAACTGGGATGAGTTCCAATGGGCTTCGATGGAAGACGCCCCTGCGGTAGAAGTTCACCTCACCACGCAGGAAGACCACCCTACCGGCATCGGTGAGCCTGCCTATCCGCCTTCGATCGCCGCGATCGGGAACGCGGTCTTCGCCGCAAGCGGGAAGCGGATACGGAGGCTTCCTCTAAACCCAAAAGACTTGGCTTGAAGGGAGCGCGAGGCGCTCTGGCGGCGATTTCCTTCGCCGCTGATGGACAACGCCTTCAACTGGCTCCAACAACCGCTCGGTCCAGACTCCGAACCTGGGCCTCCTCACGTCAAACATCTAGGCCCAGTCAAATCTGACGGTTGCTGTATCATTGTCGAAATGGCAAGCCGTATTCTCGCGATTATCTCACTAGTCCTGCTGACGGGGGTCGCTCAAATCTCTTGGGGCCAGGGTCCGGAGATCTCTTGGCAAGTGAACGACTACAAGTTCGCAAACCCCCTGTTTGCCCAAACCGATCAGCTCGGGCACGTTTATGTTGTGAAGCAGAATCCTCCTTCGGGTTCCACCTATCCAACCACGCTCGACATTTATGATGTTTCTGGGAATCTCATAAGCTCGACCCCTTTTGGAGGAGTTTCCGTCGCTGGCGCCCTTGCGGTGGATCCGTTTTTTGGCACCGCTGTGATAGGGTTCAGCAACAACTTCCAAGCCCTGTATTGGGACGGTGAAGACTACGAGGATTATAACCAGGGCTTTCCCTTGCTGGCTGTTGGTACAGACCCGCTTGGAAGATTAGTCTCCGTCTTTACCGCCAATGACACTACGATCGTTTATGCCTTCACCCCCAATGGAGAGGGCACACCGATTCAGTGGAGCGTGCCCTACACTGCCACCGGAGCGAAAATAGACTCTCAGGGAAATGTGCTGCTTTTGGGTGCCTCCGGCACTGAACAGTCGAGCACGAACTTTGCCATCTTCTACTCTGAGACCGGCGTCAACCTTTGGCTTCGCTCCTACGTTAGCACGGAAATTCAAAAGACATCGATAGCAGCTTTCGTCGAGGATAGGCTGGGCAATCAATACCTCGTCATCAATCATTCGGAAAGTGAGCTTCATCCTGAATGCTATGTCATCGAGATCAATCCCCAGGATGGAACAAAGGATTTGTGGCAGTCTCCAAACATCGCCGGAAGCGCCACTCTCGCTTGTAACGAATTCGCCCAAATGCTGGTTGCGGGCCAGTCACCAACCCAACCTTTTGTGGCAGCGGTCCTTTACCAGAACTCTGTACAAACCGGCGGCGTAATCGCCTGGGACGTGCCTCAAGCGGCCGACGCCATGATCGATAGCTACGTAGGGCCGGTGGTCAGCCACTATGACTCGACAACCAAGAGTGTCAACCTCATCAATCTCAACTCCGCTACAGGCGCGGTCAACTCAACTCTGGCGATTCCCGCTTCGGGGCCGACCAGCGCGACCGGGCTCGTTGAGAATGGCGGACAGACAAACGATGGTGGGCAAGTGGAGATTATTGGTTCGATGGGAGGATCACAACCGGGCACATTCGTGGCCACTGTCGTTTACGGGGCGAATTTGCGGTCTCTTGTCTTGCCTCCCTCGATAGTGGGCGGCTCGACTCTGTTGGCGCAAAGCAACCTGACCCAGTCGCCCGCCGGCTTGTTTCAGGACGGTAGTGAGGCGATTACGCTCACCTCCAGCGCGCCTAACGTAGTGAATTCGCTTCCGCCCTTCAATCTAACCTCACAGGTGATCACTTCTCAACTTACAACCTTTCCGGTGGATGCAGACACCAACGTGACCATTACCGCAACCCAGGCTGCACAGCCAAGCGTAGGCAGTGCAGTTGTGAATGTTGAAAGATCGGCCACCGTGACCGTAAAGACCGCGACGGTGGGGACGGTTACCTGCGGCACATCCATTTTTAACCCCTCTCAGACCGCAACAGGAACTGTTGCTTTGAATGGCCCGGCGGGGCCTTCCGGCAAGCTTGTGACGCTGGAATCCAGCGATCCGTCCATTACGGTTCCCGCGACGGTGAAGGTGTTGGCAGGGCAATCCTCCGCGAGTTTTACCATTAGCAGCCATCCGGTGGGGGTTGCTACAAATCCCTCCATAACGGCCTCTTTGGCTGGGCTCTCTTCAGCCTTTACGGTAAAAGTAATGCCCGCGCCTCTGAAGAGTTTCACCGTTGTCGGCGCGACTTCCGTGACGGCCGGGGCGACCACTACCGGAGAAGTCATTATCTCTACATTGGCCGGGTCCTCGGGAGATGCGGTAACTCTCAGGTCCAATACTGCCTCTGCGGTCGTTTCGCCTACCGCGACCATTCCGGCAGGCGGGACTTACACGACATTTCCCATCAAAACCGAAGGAGTGGTGGCTTCAACCTCCGTTACTCTCACCGCCAGTTTTGGCGGGGTCACGAAGTTCGCCTCGTTTACGGTTGAACCGGCGACGCTCTCAAGCCTTGTGGTTGCGCCAGCCTCCGTTAAGGGAGGGAATAACGCTGGTGCGACCATTCACCTGAATGGAGAAGCCGGCGCTTTCGGATACGTAGTAGCACTCAATTCAAGCAATGCGGCCGTGAACGTTCCCACTTCGATCACATTCCCGGCAAACACCGGCAGCTTCTCGTTCCTTATTAAGACCAGTGCGGTCACTGTCAAAACTCCGGTAACGATCTCCGCTACGTTCGGAGCTGTGACGAAGACGGCAACCTTGACCTTGACGCCGTAGTCAAGGGCCGAGCCGGGTATTGAGTGTTAAGTCCGGCCTCAATATTCGAAATCTAACACTCAACACTCCGGCGCAACGCAATAGTGGCCCGACGCATCTATTGCCGTTTTGCAAATCTGACGGCTGCTGTATCATTGTAGAAATGGCACGCCGTCTTTCCGCATTTATTGCCCTGTACCTGCTCGCACTGTCCACGCAAATCTGTTGGGGGCAGACGGCGGAAATTGGCTGGACGGTTACGGATCCCAAGTTCGCAAACGCGCAATACGTCCAAACCGATATAGACGGAAACATTTATGTGTTTAAGCAGACTCCGCTAACTGGGAACGCACAGGCTTCTACGCTGGACATTTACAACATTTACGGGAGCTTGATCCGGTCCACCGACCTTCGAGGATTGTCCGTCGGTGGAATGTCGGTAGCATCGGAAACGGGCACCGTGGTCTTTGACCTAGCATCGGGATACTCTGTCGTGGATTGGAACGGCTATGAGACTGGAGCAGATCTGCAAGTCCCTCCGTTGGCAACCGCCTTGGACTATTACGGCAACCTGATCTATGTTTACACTGTTGTCGCCTCCAACGAGACCGTTGTCGTTGCTCAACTTGGTTTCGGCCGGGGCTACACATGGACGGCGCCTTTCGTGGCCACCGGCGCACAGATCGATTCGCAAGGAAACGTTCTCCTACTAGGATCCACCGGTAATTTTGAGTCCGGCACCGCGTTCGCAAACTTTTATAACTCGGAGGGCGCAAGCCTTTGGACACGTTCCTTTTCCACGAGCATTGCCGGGCGTAATTCTATCGTCGGCTTTGAATCTGATTACGGGATGACCCAGTATCTGGTGATCAATCATTCCACGACCATAACAAATCAGAATTGCTACGTCATTGCGATCGACCCGAAGGATGGGTCCACCAATTCATGGCAGTCTCCCAATATTCCGGGGTCGGCCACTTCGACAGGCCTCGTCGACGAACAAGTTGTGATCGCGGGCCAATCAACGCAGCCATTCGTTGCTGCAGTTGCCGATACCATGAGTGCCCAAACGCCGGGAACAGTTTTGTGGAATGTGACCCAAGCCAACGACTCCTTAACTGTCAGCGGAAATAGCCCAGTGGTCAGTCACTACGATTCCGGGACCAAGTTGCTTCAAATCACCGCCCTCGACGTCTCTACGGGCTCCGCGACCTCTACGGTCTCCGTCCTCCTCCCTGATTCCACCGACGTGGGGGCGATTTCTCCCGGTTACAGGGGCGTGGAATTTGTCGGCTCGACCGGAGGAACCTCTGCGACCGCACGTTTGGTTCACGTGGTTTACGGTCCGAATTTGCAATCTCTGGTGCTGCCTGCATCGATACCCGGCGGTTCGAAACTTGCTCTTCAACTTAACTTGACCGAGTCCCCCTCACCTGAGTTCGAAAACGTTGCGTTGACGTCAAGCGCACCAAGCATTGTTCACTCCGTTGCGCAAGTTCAACCGTTTTTGGTCACCCAATCCTACCAACTCTCCACCTTTCCCGTGGATTCAGACACGGACGTTACGATCACGGGTAGCCAATATGAGAGCGGAGCGGTGCGGTCCGCCACTGTGAGAGTCACTACTGCAACTCTCGGGCCTGTAAGTTGTGGGACGACGAGCTTTAATCCTTCACAGACCGCAACAGGAACGGTTACGCTGAGTGGCCCAACGGGGTCTTCTGGGAAGACTGTTAGCCTCGTTTCCAGTGATCCTTCCATCACCGTTCCGGCGACGGTGAAGGTGCTCGCGGGGCAAACTACAGCGACCTTTGTTATCAGCAGCCACCCGGTTAGCGAAGTAACGAACCCTACAGTCACCGCGAGTTTGGCGGGGCAAAGTTCCACCCTTACCATGCAGGTTGCCCCCGCGCCCCTTAAGAGCTTATCAGTGACTCCGAGTTCCGTTACGGCCGGCGCAACCGCCCTTGGAGAAGTGATTATTGGAACGCAGGCAGGTAACTCCGGCGACGTGGTTGGTATTAAGTCGAACACAGCCTCGGTGACCGTGCCCGCCACTGCGACTATTCCCGCAAGCGGGACCTACACGACGTTTGCGATCAAGACCGGCGGTGTAACCGCGTCAACAGTGGTAACCGTCTCCGCCATTTTCAATGGCGTAACCAAGTTCGCCTCGTTTACTGTGGAACCAGCCGCGCTTTCCGGCATTGTGATTTCGCCGGCATCGGTGAAGGGAGGCACGAACGCGGGGGCAACGGTTCACCTGAACGGCGAAGCCGGACCCTCCGGCTGCACGGTGGCTCTTAAGTCTAGCAATATCGCAGTGACAGTTCCGGCATCATTGACTCTTCCCGTGGGCACCAGCAGTTTTTCGTTTGTGCTCAAAACGAACACGGTAAAGTTTTCAACTCCGGTCACGGTCACTGCGACTCTTGGCACGCTCACGAAAACGGCGAGTCTGACATTAACTCCTTAAAAGGGGCTATTTTGCCTGAATCATTTCCGCGGCCTTGTCGATGCCCAAAGCGGCCGCGTCAAACGTGTGCTTGCTGCCATCGTTCAGCGTGACAATGCACTTCTTGCTCAGAAACTTCTTCTCCACGGCGACGCTCGCGATCTCGGATTTGGGGATGTCTAAAAAGCCTGCGTCCTTTCCCCAAGTGAAGAACATGGTGGACTCCAGTTGGCCAATGAGCCCGGCCTCATACTTAGCTTCGTAGTGCAGTCGGGTGTTCGTTACCGAGAGTTTGCCGTTCATCTTGGCTCCTTTCTCGGGAATGTAAAAGAGGACCTGTTCATGCTGAATGGTTTCGCCGGGTTGGAGCTCAAGCTTTGCTGGCATAGTGCAGGAATCTTATCACAATAAGAACGCAATTACATCATTTTTCTACAGCGGGTTTGGGACGAAGAAACGCGTGCCCCAAAACCATGCTAAGGAAGATCGCTGCGAAGAACGTTATTGTCAACCCCATATTATCCGGCACATAGGAATCGCTGGAGCCGCCGGCTTTCCAACTCAATTTCCAAAATAAGGCGGAGAGTCCGGCCAGGATAATAGCGGACACAGAGATCACTGCTAAGCCGGTTTTGCTGGAACCCGGCGCGCTGGACCAATCACCCTCTTCCACCTTAAGAAGCTGTCCACCTGCCGTGTTATAAGCGAGGAGTCCGCAAAAAACGCCCGCCACAAACCAGATCGTGTAATAAAGAGCGGTGCTCACGCCTCTTAGGGGCAAGATATCGAAGATAAGGCACAGGATCACTCCGCCGATGTCGAAGACTAAGAGGAACCCAAGAATTACAAGAACAGCCCGGACAAAAGCCACGTTCTAACGATAACACATTTGGCCCAACCCCTACCCCTTGATCTTGCCCGGCAACCCCCCGCCGAAGGACCCGCCCACTGAATCTCGCCTTTACCCTTTACCCCTCAACCCAAAATCCCACAATCTTGCCGTGCCATCGCGACTGCCGGTCAGGACTCGATCACCTTTTGGTGAAAAGGCTGCTGCAAGCACGACGTCGGTATGTCCCTCCAAGGAACCGGCCTTGGTTCCATTTGTTTCCCAAACCGGGATGGTCGGGGCGCTGCCCCAGGCAAGAAAATGGAATCCGTCCGGCGCAAAAGCAACGCCGGAAACCGAACCCGAACTGCCAGGGTATCGCGGATCGCGATCCCCTCCAAGCCCAATCTTTTTGGAGCCGTCCGCCACATCCCATAAGTCAACCGAGTTGGCGTCATTGCCGGTAAGCAGGCTCAAACCATTTGGTGAAAAGCACGCTGCCGTAAAGTGCGTTGCATAGGAGTCGTTGAAGTTGGTGAAATGGAATTTCTCTTCACCCATCAAGGCATCCCAAAGAATGCCTGACTCCCCGGAGTCGGTGAACACTGTCAAACCATTGGGTGAATAGATGGCGAACTGCTTGGTTTGATCGGAAGAATCCTTCAGTGCCAGTATCTCCCGACCGCCCGTGTCCCAGATATGTCCATTGCAATCCTCGCCAGGACTGTTAGGAAGCCGATCCAGCTTCCGCCCGGTCTGCTGCTCCCAATACCAGTTGGCGTCCCCGCCGGGGATATTGACCGTGAGGACTCGGCTTCCGTCCGGCGAAAATGCCATTCCCTGCGGACCCGCAACCGAACCCGGAACCCGTAACAACTCCTTCCCGGTGGTGGAATCCCAAAGCCGTACCGCGTCAGAAGGGCTAAGGGAACCCGTCAAAACCTGGCGCCCGTCCGGCGAAAAGCAAGCCGCCCGAATCCAATCGGTGAGTTCGGTTAAAGCAAGTATCTCCCGCCCGTCCGCAGCATCCCAAACCCGCGCAGTCTTGTCCCGCCCGAACGTGAGGATGCGGGAACCGTCGGGAGAAAAGACCGCACCCATAAGCCCGCTTGCATGCCCCTCAAGTGTCAATAACCCATGCCCGTCCGTTGCATCCCAAATACGGGCAGTTTGGTCAATACTGGCAGTTAGCGAGCGTGTTCCATCTGGCGAGAAGGCGACCGAAACCACTGCGGCAGTGTGCCCTTTCAGATCGCGGTAACGTGTGAACTGCATGGCACAAGAGTATGACGAACGTGGCAACGGTGGACAGCCAACAAGAGCTTGGGCTCGGGCGCTCGGTGACCTTGCACAAGATGGGGATGCAAGGAAAACGGCTGGATCATCTTGGAAGCGAAGGGATTTGGCCTAAAGCGCAGAGGAGCCTTGCATCGCGGCGCGAACTCGCTCGAACCTGCCTGGGTGTCATGCCCCTTCTTATTCATTTAGTTTGGCCTCAACGTTGTACCGGCCGAGTCAGTGTTCTATCACACAGTTATAGCGAACTTCGACGATATGCTCGGCCCCTGGAGCCAACGTTCGGAAAGGGGCAATCACTCCGCTCTCCACGCAGATGAAATTCGGCGTTCCAAGGTCGGCGATGCCGTGGTTCGTCCGGGATTCCAGATCACGGCGCCATTGCAGCCATTCGTTGAAATATCCACTCGGTATTCTTGAGTCGAGAGGGTTAGGCTGCTAGCGGCATCGGGATAAATGCGATCGAACGGGATAGGATGGGGATTGGATGAGTCGGGATCTTGGCAATCGGCCATCCCGTGAGCGTTGTCCAAGTAACGATCTCCAAGGCCATGAACCACCGTTGACGACGGGTCCTCAGTCGCCCAGTAGGTATGAATCGCGAGCTGAAACGGCGATTCATGGTCGCCCACGTTGCGAATGGTGGCCTGAACGCTTAAGCTGTCGGAAAGCGAATACACCAGCCGACACGAAAACTCAGTGGGGCCATATCCTTCGGGTGACGGCTGGCGGGTGGCGAGGGTCACGGAGGTATCAGAGTCACCGAAAGCCGAATCCCAGATTGTCGTTCTCGCGCGGCCGTGCTGCGGGTTCAGACTTGTTCCTAAAGGCAGCAGCAAGCCTTTGGCGAAGTAGGGAAAACAAATTGGGGCGCCGCCTCGGTAAGGCGTCTCGCCATCCACGATCGCCCTCTCGCGGTTTTCAAACACGATAGCTTCGCCGCCCCGCGTCCAGGAGAGGATTTGGGCGCCGAACGTAGAGACAACAACCTCGTTTTCACTCGAACCTAGGCAGTAAGTCAGGAATCCTTCGGGATGTGTCTGGGTCGTCACACTCATTAATCTCTATTGGACCCGTAATTGAGGCGACCACCGGGCATTTAGGACCGATGCGAAAGAATGTTTGCTAACATCCTAGGCAGTCCGCGATGCAGCAGCCTGTTTCCGCGCACTGGCATGCGCAGCATCCGGCATTGCAACAGTCGCAGCAGCCATCACAACAGGCGCCGCCACCGCCGCCGCGGCAGCCGCAACGATCGGCGCAGGTCTGGCGATAGGGTTGGTGAGCCTGTTGGCGATAGCCTCTATTCCACCGGCCCATGGGGAGCACCGAGCCGGAATGAAGGACGGGCGCAAGGTTTGTTCTTAGTCGAGAGCAGAAAAGGGCTTTTCGTTCCTCGTCGATGGGCAAGTCTCGAATGTGGCTCAACATCTCCTGCTGTTTGCTCTTAAGATCGTCGATAGCCTCCTCATTGCTGATGCGGGCCGCGGTTAGGGCGTTAAAGGCGCCCTTCTTCGTGTCCTCATCGCGGTCTTGAATCGCGTCGACCAGGTAGGCGATTTCGCCAAAGACAGCACCCAGGCTCGCCATGGTTTCAGTGGTTTCTCGATCCGCGCCGATCCTTACCGCGCCATGGCGGAAAATGAGGCGGCTTGCCCTCGCGGTCGGCTCTGCAAGCCTTTCCATTGTTGGCGCGGTTTCGCGCTCCCGTTCGACCTGAAGCGAGATCAGCCCCTTCAGATCTTCGAGCGGGAAGTTCGAACTCTTGAGCGTGCGGCTGGCCTTGCGGAACTCGCGCGAATAGAGCCGGCCGAGCAGCCGGAAAAGTTTGGAGCCGGTGTCTTGGATGTGGTCCAGCACCTTGAACTCGGCGAGGACGATGTTTGCGGTGGCGGCGTACTGCAGCGTCCAGGGAATCTGGCCCGCCTGGGGAATCGCGAGACAATTTCGGGAAATAAAGGCGGGCGCGAAGGAGGTTTTGGGCGATTCCAAAGCGGCCAAGACTTCGCCGAGGAAAACCGCGTCGTAGTTGAGCAGCACGCGCGACTTCTGGCCGTAAAGCCGCCCCATCGTTTTGCATGTGCCGCAGTAGTGAAGACGCTGAAGCTCTTTCTGGGCGGAATCCTTATTGCAGGAACATGCCCGCATCAATCCAAACATTTCGCTGGTTTACCTCCCCACTAGGGCGAGAATCTGTAATTTCACTGCGTTTTGAGTAAATGGCTTATCGCTTCCATTGGGACTTGTCTAGTACACAATGTTCGGTTATAATAGCGGTCTGGGTTCACCCCGCCGGCACCGGCGTAAGGCATTGCAGCCTTGACCTCTCGAAGGAAGCAATGCGTACACAATTCAGTTTCTCCCGCATCCGGCTGTTTGCCCGGAAACTAAATTCGGTCGGAGCCAAGCCGCCGCGAACCCAAAATAACGCGCGTCCAAGTAAGCTATGGGCTATGCGATTCCGCCTTTACAGCTTCATTGCTTTAATGCTTGCGGCATGTACAGGGTTCGGACAGGTCGGCAGTGTCAGCACTGGTTCGCAGAAGGCTTACGTTCCTCCGGTGGTCACGGCAAATAACGATTCACCTGGCGTGTCTGCTTTCTACTACTCGTGGTGGGTCGGCAACCAGTGGGGCGCCAATACGCAGTTTCTACCCGAGCTTGGAAACTACGATTCGGGGTCGCCGGCGGTAATCAATCAGCACATGATCTGGGCAAAGCAGGCGGGGCTTAACTCACTCATTTATTCATGGTGGGGCCAAAGCACGGTACCGATCAGCCTTCGAACGGACGCTCACCTTCTTCCCGTCATGCAGGCGGCCGCTCCCCAGGGCATTCAAATCATCCCGTATATCGACGTTTACGCCGGGCGAACCCAGGCATCCATTTCGAGCGACGTCGGATATCTGCTAAACAAAATTGGAACCCAGCCCAACCTTTATAGGTCGACGAGGGCGACGCCGTTCTTCGCAGCAGGGCAGCCGCGTCCCGTGTTCATGATGTACATCTCGGTGTTTGACAACACCGCATGGAACCCCGCCGACTATACGGCGATGAACGATTACATCCATAACACCTATGGGGCAATCATGCTCGTCAACAATGCCAACCCGCAGTTGGAAGATCCGACCTGGGTTACCGTCGGCCACTTCGACGGCATCATCGAATACAGCATCGTTCCCACGAATAACGACAGCGTCTGGATGATCGGTTCCTTGCCTCCAAACGCTTGGTATGTTCCCACGGTTACGCCCGGCTTCGATGCCTTTCGGAGCAAAGGTTGGACAGGAATCACTCCACGCGACGACGGGGAGACCTTCTCCGCCGCAATGGCCAGGAGCCTGGGAATCAACGCCTCCACGCCGCTCATGACCATCACAAGTTTCAATGAGTGGACGGAATCGACTCAGATCGAACCCGACGGTCCCGGTGTGGCCTCGGATGGGTTTGTCTACGAAACTTACGATCCTTTGCCTGCGAATGGGTACCTGGCGATGACGAACGCCTATGCCGGCCAGGCAGCCGCTTACACTTCCTATGACTACTCGTCAACAAACACGATCACTACCGCGCCAGATCAAGCGAGTATAGGTCTCTACCAAAACAGCTTAGGGCCCAACTCCTACACGGATATCGATAATCCGTCAGGTCCTGCCTACGAAATCTCTTCCGGAAGCCTGTTCATGTACTTCCAGATGGATAAGCACTTCTTGCCCCCAACTCCGGGGCCGGTGACGATATCGGTCGACTACTACGACACCGCCGACTCGTCCCGATTTCGGGTCGATTGGGACGGGGGCACGGGCGCGGTCGAAGAAAACTCTCCCTCGGTCACATGCAAGGGCACGCTGAAATGGAGAACGGCGATTTTCTCCGTGCCTGACATCAATGTCGATGGCACAATGCACGACTACCAGGACTTCCGGATTCATAACCTGGCCGGTAACCCCCAAATAGGCCGCGTCTCCGTAACAAGAGACCGCGGAACGGGAGCGGGAACCGTCGTGGACGGAAACGGCAATCCTATCAGCGCGGCCCTCGTCCAGGTCACGGATTCCACAGGATATGTGTACGGGTCCGTAAACACGAACTCCACGGGTAACTATTCGGTTCCGGGGCTGCCTCCCGGAACCTTCACCTTCACGGCAACCGCTCCTGGCTACCTTCCGAACTCGGCTTCAAACGTCGCCATCGCAATCAACACCACCACTGCAGTTCCGCTCGCCCTCACCCTGAATGCGGGAACCCTATCCGGCAACGTTACCGACTCCAATGGGAATCCAATCTTGGGCGCAAGCATCGCGGTTCAAAACACCCAGGGATCCAATGTTTCTATCTCGACTACGGATGTGAACGGTTACTACTCCATCTCCGCCGTCCCCGTGGGGACGTACACAACGGTGGTTTCCGCTGCTGGCTTTAACCCTTCATCCAATCCAACCACGGTCACACTTGATACGACAACGACCTTGAATGCGGCACTCGCACCGCTCGTGGGCTCCATCAGTGGGACGGTATCGGATCAAAACGGCAGCCCGCTGCAAAACGCTTTGGTGAACGTGACGGATCAATCGGGAGACTTGATCGCCCAAGCGAATACCGACGTTAATGGGATCTACAACTTCATCGATCTATCCCCATTGCCCTATAACATCACCGTTTCGCTAACGGGCTATATCACCGCGACCTTCCCGATGGCCGTCGTTGCTAACGAAGTTCTGCCGGAGGCGACGACACTCCAGATCATCACCGGCTCGGCTACTGGGAACGTCACCGATTCGAATGGGATTCCCATCGCAGGAGTCATGATTTCGCTCTCTAGTGCGACCAATTCATTCATGGCGACGACGACGACCGATGTTAACGGAAACTTCGTCTTTAAAGCTCTCGACCCCGGGTCTTATTCAGCAACCTATTCGGTGGCTGGATATTCGCCGGTGGTCCAGAGCAACATCGTGGTTATGGGTGGAGTTTCGACTCCGCTGACCCAGACTCTTCAGATCACGCCCGGCGCGGCATTCGGAAGCGTCACCGATGGCTCCGGAAATGCCCTCGCGGGAGTATCGGTTTCGCTGGAAAACTCGGCCAACTCCGTTGCCACCGCAACGACAAATGCGACCGGCGGGTTTGTTTTCAACAACCTCGTTCCGGGCCAGTATTCTGCGACTTTCCAGGATAGCGGTTACAATCCAGTGACCGAGCCAGTGGTGATTACCGCGGGGAGCTCGGCGAATCTCAATGCCACGCTCCAACTCATAGTTGGCTCGGCGTCCGGCAATGTTGTGGACCAAAACCAGAACCCGCTAAGCGGGGTGTCTGTCTCGTTCACATTGAGCAGCCAGTCAACTTCCCAAACGGCGACCTCCGATTCCAATGGGAACTTCACCTGCGCGAATCTTCTACCGGGGCAATACTCGGTTTCGTACCAGTTGCAAGGCTACGCAGGGGTCGTTCAGAACTCGGTCAGCATAACCGGCAACAACACGACCCAGGTGAGCGCGAGTCTTCAACTCATCGTCGGATCGATTTCGGGCAACGTCACCGATTCCAATGGAAACATCCTGCCCGGGGTTTCGGTGTCCATTACCGGAAGTTCTAATGCGGTGGCAGGGACGGCCACGACCGATTCCAGCGGCAACTACACGGTCAATAATCTTGTACCGGGAACGTATTCCGCCAACTTCCAAGATGCCGGCTTCGCACCCGTCGTTCAAACAGGAATCGTAGTTGCAGGAAACGCGGCGACAACGTCGAATGCTGCGCTTAACTCGATTATTGGGGTCATAACCGGCCTCGTGACGGACGTCAACGGAAATCCGTTGAGCGACGTCACGGTCACATTCTCAAATCGCGGAGCATCGACGCCAACTTCCACTACAACGGGCGCGACAGGAACCTACTCCTGCGGTGGCCTTGTTGCCGGCCAATATTCGGCCACGTTCCAGGCGCCCGGCTATACCAACTCCGCTGTTGCTAATATTGCAGTTGTTGGTGGCGGCACCACGACTACGAACGCGACGCTCGCGTTCGTCGGCGCCTATCCTCTGCCTGCGATTAGCTCGCTTACACCCACCTCGGTCAACTGGGGCGGCTCCGGATTTACGCTGACGATAACCGGCTCGAACTTCACTCCTGCTTCCTGCGTGAAATGGAGCGGCAAGGGCTTGCCCACCACTTACATTTCGCCAACCCAGCTCCAGGCTTCGGTTTCGTCAGTCTGGTACGCCATCAAGAAGGTGGCGGCGATCACCGTCACCAATCCGAAACCAGGGGGTGGCACTTCGGGCGGCTTGAACTTAACCGTGGACTAACCGGGCCAAGTCTGGGATAAAGCGGATATCTCGGACCTACGGCTTCACGGTAACTTGCTTCGTCAGCGTCGAGCCAGTGGATGTTTTGAACGTGAGAGTTACTACCTCCGTGGCCGTGACTTTGCTTATTTTGAGAGTTCCTGAGACAGTTGTGCCATTCGAGGCAACGGCCGCACTGGCATTTTGGATTACCAGGGTGTTGGAACTGCTTATGGTTAAAGCTACGCCGCCTGCGGCCGCCTTGCCGTCCAGAACCACCGTGTAGGCATCGCTACTGGCAGTAGAAGCGGTTACCGTTTGAGCTAGGCTCACGCTGAGGATCGCGGGTGGATATTCCGGGATGGAAGCCGTGCGCACCACACCTACCCCTTTCCCTTGAAAGTTGATGTTCTTTGCCGTGCTGACCGGGCTCGTATTGACCTGGGTGGTGACGGTTTGGCTCCCAGCCGGGATCATGACAGATTCGGTGGCTATCCCATTGGAAAAAGTGCCGCCGCTAACTTCCAGAGCCACCTGAACGGCGGTCGTAGTCTTCAGATTCGTCCCAACGGTGAGGGTGAAGGATGCGCCGCTCTTTACTGCGGAAGGGCCTGTCAGGGCGCTGAACAGAGTGCCCTGTCCGATTACGAAAAGGTAGCATTTATAAGGCACCTGCGGCCTTCCGCCCGGGCTTACCATAATGGGGGCGGCTACCTCGGTACCCTCATTGTGGGGGGAAATGCCGAGTGCCCCCGGTCCCCCTCCCGCAAGCAATCCAATTCCCGCCGCTTCTTGACCGAATAGGTCATCGTTGCCGTCGTCGGGATCAAAGGAATAGAACATCACCTGATTCGAGGAGAGGTTATCGAGGAGTTCTATTCCCAAGGCATCGCCCCAAATCCCGTCGATGGCATAGCCAGTGCTCTTGTTCCAGTTAAGCTTCCCGCCGCTAACGCTGGCTACAAAGCTTCCCTGTCCAACACCATTAAATAGGGTGCCCCAAGCATATGCGCTACCAGGGCTCTCGGCTTCACCATGCCAGGCGTAACCCTTTATCCCGCCCACTTCCCAGACCTTCGAAAATGACGTGTTGTAGCATTCCACCGAGGAGAGAACCGTCCCGCCTGACACCGTAATGGTGTTCAGATAGAGGTTTCCCGCGGGATCGAAGTTGCCTCCGCCAAAGGAATAGGTATAGGTGCTGTTCGCAGTGTCAGCGAGGTCTTTTTCAAATAACACGTCCCCGTTTGTAGGGCTAAGCACAACGGCATGGGCGCCGATCGGCAAGTTTTTGGAGTTGAGATCGAATCCTAGGATCGAACACCTTCCAGTAGAGTCGATTACAACGGAGCTTTCAGAGATCGGCACATCGACCAGGAACTCCTGGACGCCTGTGCGAGAAAACTTCATGTATTGGTCCGAGGAATCCGTCGCCTGCGTTGCGAGATAGACGTTGTTGGAGGCATCGGTACCTAGCCCCAGGCCGAATTGGGAATCGCTTCCAACTGGGGGGATCGGTTTGGAAAAGAGGAGCGTTCCACTTGAGTTCCAGCCGGCCAGAGTCTCGGTGGGAAGGCTAGTCCCTTGGACCTGATCATACTGCAGGAACATGTCGCCTAGGCTGTCCAGAGCAAATCCGGTGGGTGATTTACCGGGCAACGATAGGGTTTTTAGGAGCGAGCCATAACTATCATATTTGTTGACGTAGATCTCTTCGGACTCTGTAATCACCAGGTAAACGTTGCCCGAGCTGTCGAAGCGGGTGATGGTTCCGAGCACGAGTTCGTTGGGGTCTGTAAGGAGTTTTGTCCAACGCAAAACCCAGTTGTCCTGCGCTGCTCCAAGGGCACAGACTGCGCCCACGAGCAAGATAGAAAGCACGAATCGATAGATATTCAAGTGAACTCCTTCAGCTAACTCTAACACATTAGCGCGAATCTTGCGGCGTCATGGCGCTCAGGCGGCATTACTATGACGAGGTGGTAGAACGGATAGAAATGAACCCTTCTATACAAAGATGATCACGTCCTTTTTACTCTTATACGCCGTTCAATCTCAGCCGATTAAAATCACGGACGAACCCCTCTGCCCCGGGCGAATCAACCCGATGCAGTACGGCCAGTTCATTGAATACCTTTGCGATCTTGTGCCCTCCATGTGGGCGGAAAAGCTTTACGATCCGAGCTTCGAAGGGCTCACACCTTATAAATTCGTTTTCCTGAAGGAAACCGATTTTAAGGAAAAGCCCTGGTATCCGTTTGGTGAACCCAATAGGCTAAAGATCGAGCAGGACAAGACAAGTTCCATCGGCGGCCCTGCCAGCGAGCGGATCAAACTCACGGACGGAACGCCCTGCGAAGGCGGCATCGCTCAAGACGGCCTGTCTTTAAACAAGGGCGTCGCATGCAAGTTTTCGATTTATACCCGCGGGCTGACGAACACGACCCTCTATGTACGGCTCTTTCACGGCCCGAACCAATACGCGTCGGCCTCTTTACCGGTAAGCACCGAATGGAGCAAGGTGCAGGCCCTGCTGACACCGACGGCAACCGATCCGGAGGCCAAAATCGCGATCACGTTCAAAGGCCCCGGCACTCTTTGGTTGGACAGCGCCTCCTTCATGCCGCAGGACGCGGTCGGTGGATGGAGAAAAGACGTGGTCAAGGTCTTGACCGATCTCAAACCCGGCGTCATCCGCGTGGGCGGCAGTGTCATGGACGACGCCAATCTCGGTTCCTTCGAATGGAAGGACACGATCGGTGATCCGGATAGGCGTGCGCCTTTTACCGCCTGGGGCGGATTGCAGACCCCCGGCGCGGGGCTGGAAGAGGTTGTGCAGCTTATTCAAAGAGTTGGCGCAGAGCCGCTGATTTGCGTTCGATACGAAAAGAAAACCCCAAAAGACGCGGCCGAAGAGGTCGAGTACTTCAACGGATCGGTGGATACACCCATGGGCGCGCTACGGGCGAAGAACGGCCATCCCAAGCCGTACGGGATCAAGTATTGGCAAGTGGGCAACGAGCGGTGGGGAGAAGCCTATTGGCACGCGGTACCCGATTTTTGCAAGGCGATGCGGGCGGTCGATCCCTCCATTAAGCTCTTGTCCAGTTTCCCAAGCGAGGAGTACGTAAAGATCGCAGGACAAGACCTGGACTTCATGTGCCCCCACCAATATGACGTCGAGAATCTCACCGGCAGCAAGCGGGAACTGGACGATGTCCGCCGCATGATCCGTGAGTTGGGAGGCGGACGAGACCTAAAGGTTGGAGTCACCGAATGGAACACGACGGCCGGCGACGCCGGCCCCATGCGGTCCAAGCTTTGGACCCTCAAGAACGCGCTGGACTGTTCCCGTTATCACAACCTACTTCACCGCGAAGCCGATCTTGTCCAGATCGCGAACCGGTCGAACCTTACCAACAGCTTTT
This sequence comes from uncultured archaeon, assembly GCA_963829965.1. GTDB lineage: Bacteria > Armatimonadota > Fimbriimonadia > Fimbriimonadales > Fimbriimonadaceae > DASXZH01. Next base: position 46,768 of record CAWHLK010000032.1, read on the forward strand.
GCTCGGGGATCATTCAGACGAGCAGGAGCGGACTCTACCTGACGCCGACCTATTACGCGCAGTGGCTGTACTCCAACCTGGCGGGCACGCGGCCTTTAAAGATCGAATCTGCAACCCCGGACCTCGACATGAGCGCGACACTTTCCGAGGATGGGAAGTGGTTGACGCTCTTCACAGTCAACGAATCCCTGAAACCGGTTGTTCAGCCGCTTGACCTTTCCGCATTCCGCAAGCTAGATCCCTCCGCCGAGGTGTGGACGCTAACCGACCGCCATGCAGCCGGCGAGCCGGACGTTTCCAACTCGTTTTCCGAGCCGGCGAGGGTGTCGCCGGTGAAATCGAGCCTTTCAAATGTTGGACCGGCACTGGGGTACACGTTTCCTGCGATTTCTTTGACCGTGCTTCAGTTCAAAATCGGCGCGTTGCGATGACTTGGGACATACAAATGCTTAGCCAGAAACGTGTCCAGCGAGCTCATACATGTAAGGCTGGAGCGCCCCTCGAGTCTGCCAAGGATCAGGCATAAAGACACGGTCCACTCTCGGAGTTAGGCATAAGGAATATTGCGCTAATATCTAAGCAATGGTTCGTGGGTTTATTGCCAAGTACAGAGGCATCCTTCTGCTCAATGTCACATCCAGCATTGTCGCAAGTGCGGTCGCTGGCTATGTGGAACGAGTCCTTTCTGCATCGCCAATCGCGGCCTTTCAATTAGCTCTAATGGTTTTTCTCGTTGGGCTTTCCGTTGGCCAGATTATTATCATGCGTCGTTCTGTGATTGAGCGCGTACGTTCCCTAACCGAACGCGTGGACATATTCGCGGGCGCACGTTTCCCGACCCAATTTGACGAACGCACTCGCCATTACGCTTTTGAGAAGAACCAGCTTGCGCGAGAATTGGTTCACAATCAATTGCCCTCGTTAATGGGCTCTTGCGCACCAAATCAGGATGTCGCAATCGTTGTTGACGCAGGAACAACCCTCCAACCATTCTTCAGTGCATTTCGCACGTATGGCCTTGGCCAGGAGCAAAACGCCAGGCTAGCTGGAAGGGTTGCATTGCACACAAACAGCTTTTCCGGCTGTATCGCTTTCTGCGACGAAGAGGATGGCGCGATGTCGGAATCTCAGATGCATCTGTTTGGCGGTACTCCGATGGCTAAATATCGGGCAGTGCTGGGTGCGGAGACTGTCGAAGGCGTCAAGGAACTTTCAAAGGCATCTAGCCGCCCACGCATCGTGGGACTTCTAACCGCTAACTGGATATTGGTTGGCCAGAATTGCGACAGACTTATCATCTGCGCGAGAGAGCTGTCGCACCTCGAATATAAGGTGGAGGTTGCGCGAAGCGCGGATCTTCTTATCGTTGTCGCGCCGCTCGGCAAAATCGCACAGTTTAATGACGTTACAGAACTTAATAGGGTACTTAGTCTAGTGGATGAAGGCGCTTACCATGGGCATAACGTTATCGACGGACGAAGGCCAGAGGATACGTTCCTGTTGACCACTAGGAGAACTGCCAACTCATCGCCGCTCTTCAACTGGTCCCATCATGTCCAGAAGAACGTCTTGGCGGCCCGGCGGTTCAAGCTTTGGGACGGAGATCGTCGACTCGTTTTCAACCCCGAGGGTACTAAGGATCAAATTGAAAACGCCGAGTTCCCCCATGTTTATGTTAGAGAACACAAGGCCGAGTTTTACGATCTGTTCACGTAACTTACGCCGGCTGAACTAACACAGACCACCTTGGTATGCTTGCAATCCGATGCCGCTCTCTCGCCGAGACTTCATGCTGGCTGGACTTGCGACTCCAGCTCTCGCGCGACCCTGGCATTCGTCCGCCAAGCCTTTGAAACCGATTCTCAAACCCAAGGTCCTTCGTCCGGGCGATACGCTGGCATTGGTGACGCCGGCAAGCGGGGTCGACAAGCCTGAGGATCTGGACGATGCTCGCAAGAACCTCGAGAGTGCCGGTTTCACCGTTAAAGTGGGCGCCCACGCGGCGGATACTTGGGGTTACCTTGGGGGCACGGACCAACACCGAGCCGATGACCTGAACGCCGCGTTCGCCGATCCCGAAGTCAATGGCATTATCGCCTATCAAGGGGGCTATGGTTGCGGGCGCTTTGTCGATCTCTTGGACTACCAATCGTTTCGCGACCACCCCAAGGTGGTCATCGGATTCAGCGACATCACCGGCTTGGTGCTGGCGCTTTACGCGCGGTCCGGGGTGGTCACCTTTTACGGCCCCATGGCCGGTTCCAGTTTCAGCGGTTATGAAGGCGAGAACTTCCGCAAGGTTGTGAAGGAAGCCGACCCGGCCGGACTTTTGACGCCGCCGGAGCAGCCAACCGGAAATCCGCCCAACCCCAGTGGGGCAACGTTGAAACCGGGAGTTGCAACCGGCCGGCTGGTAGGCGGCAATCTCAGCCTGGTTGCTTCTCTTGTGGGCTCGCCCTATTTGCCGAACCTTGCCAATCACATTCTTTTTATCGAGGACGTGGGCGAGGATCCTTACCGAGTTGATCGAATGCTGAATACGCTGCGAATCAGCAACTCGATGAAAGGGGTTCGCGGGGTCGTGTTTGGCGATTTTCGCCGGCGCGGACCCGCCCCTGAAAAGCCCGAAGAAGATCCTTCGAAGACTTTCACCATGCTCCAGGTGTTCCAGAACTTCGCAGATCAGATGGGGATTCCGGCTTATTGCGGCGCCTGGTTTGGCCATATCAGGGACAAATACACCTTGCCCATTGGCGTCAATGCCACCATGGATGCAGAAAAGCAGACGTTAACACTTTTGGAGTCCGCTGTCCTGCCAAACTCATAGCTCGGTTGACGAATTCACAAGCAGGGCCTCCGTTTATGTTTTCGAAACTAAAGCAGCACTGGCCCGAATACCTTATTGAAGGAGCGCTGCTGGGCATTTTCATGCTGTCGGCATGCTTCTTTACCGCTCTTTTGGAGTACCCCGGCTCTCCTGCCGCATCGCCGCATATGTCCCAATTGGTGCGCCGCGCTCTGATTGGCGTCGCCATGGGGCTAACCGCGGTTCTGCTCATTTACTCCCCGTGGGGCAAGCGGTCCGGGGCACATATGAATCCCTCCGTGACTCTCACTTTTCTGCGGCTTGGCAAGATGGCGAAATGGGACGCCGCCTTCTATATCCTCGCCCAGTTTGCGGGCGGCGCCGCGGCGGTTTTGCTCGCGGCGGCGGCATTTCATGCCGTTCTGGCAAACCCATCGGTTCAATACGTGGTGACCAAGCCAGGGAGCTATGGCGTCGGAATCGCCTTTGTCGCCGAGTTCATCATCACGTTCTTGCTGATGTTTGTCATTTTGTGGGCCACGAACACGCAACGAGTGGCCCGGTTCACCGGGCTTTTTGCGGGTCTGCTAGTGGCCGCCTACATCACGTTCGAGGCTCCGTTTTCCGGAATGAGCATGAATCCGGCCCGCACGTTCGCTTCGGCGGTCGCCGCGTTTGATTGGGGCGCCATTTGGATCTACTTTTTGGCTCCTCCCCTTGGCATGCTGCTGGCGGCGGACATTTATATTCGTTGGCGTGGTAAGGAGGGGGTCGGATGTGCCAAGCTTCACCATCAGAATCACCACCGCTGCATCTTTTGCGAGCACCACAAAAAGCCCGCAAGTTGAGCGGCCGGACCGCAACGACGCGCGTCTCCTCCCAGTATTCTTATCAACCCCGCAGGAACGGTAAAGGAGAAGCCAAATGTCCGCAGAAACCCACTACGACTTGATCATTATCGGGACGGGCGCCGGAGGCGGCACTTTGGCTCACAGCCTCGCCTCAACCGGGAAACGCATCCTTGTTCTTGAGCGTGGAGGCTATGTGCCCCGCGAAAAAGACAACTGGATCAGCAAGGCGGTGGTGCTGGACGGAAAGTACAAGGCGCACGATACGTGGCGCGACAAGGACGGTAAAGAGTTCCATCCCAGCACCAACTACAACGTGGGCGGAAACACCAAGTTTTTTGGCGCAGCCCTGTTTCGAATGCGCCCCGAGGATTTCAAGGTGATTGTCCATGGCGGCGGCATTTCGCCTGCATGGCCGCTTAGCTATGAAGATATGGCGCCCTATTATCTTCGCGCCGAGAACCTCTATCACGTCCATGGAAATCGCGGAGAAGACCCCACCGAGGGGGCCGAAAGTTCGCCCTTCCCCCATCCGGCCATTTCCCATGAGCCACGTATTCAGCAGCTGCATAACGACCTCGAGGCCCTAGGGCATCGTCCGTTCCACACACCTCTTGGCGTGATGCTGAACGAAGCGGAAATGCACAGGAGCGCGTGCATTCGGTGCAACACCTGCGACGGTTTTCCTTGCCTCGTCAACGCCAAATCGGACGCGCAGACCTGTGCGTTGACCCCTGCTCTGGAGTCGCCCAACGTGACCCTGATGACCAACGCCTACGTCCAAAACCTGGAAACCGACACCACGGGAAGAACGGTGACCGGCGTCCAGGTGCAGATTAGCGGCGAAACCATCTCGTTGACGGCGGACATCGTCGTCGTCTCCTGCGGGGCGGTCAACTCCGCCGCGTTATTGCTGCGCAGCGCGAACGATAAGCATCCACACGGCCTGGCCAATAGCTCTGACCAAGTGGGCAGGCACTATATGTGCCACAACAACAGCGCCATTTTGGCACTGTCCTTAACCGCGAACCCCACCATTTTTCAAAAGACGATTTCATTAAACGACTTCTATCACAAGTCGGACGATTGGGATTATCCGCTTGGGCATATCTCCATGGTCGGCAAGACCGATGCGGACGCGCTGAAATCGGAAGCTCCGAAGTTCGCGCCGCATTTGGCGCTGGACGAAATGGCAAAGCACTCCATTGATTTCTGGCTGACAAGTGAAGATCTTCCTCTGCCAGAAAACCGGGTTCAAGTCGATGCCGACGGTAAGATCCGGCTAAGCTACACACCCAACAATCTGGAGGCACATGAGCGCCTCACCGCAAAGCTGAAGCAGCTCATGGCCCAGACCGGAATCGACGACCACACCATGCGCAACGATCTGTATTTGGGCAAGCAGATACCCATCGCGGGCGTGGCTCACCAAAACGGGACCGTGCGGTTCGGCGATGATCCGGCGACTTCGGTGTTGGACGTGAACTGCAAAGCCCACGACCTGGACAATCTCTATGTGGTTGACGGCAGTTTCTTTCCTTCCAGCTCCGCGGTAAACCCGGGGCTCACCATCATGGCAAACGCGCTGCGCGTGGGCGAACACCTTACGGCCAGATTGAAATGACCAACGTAGAACAGCGCTTACAAGACACCCGCGAACAGAAAGCGCACTGGCGCCGCTGGGGGCCCTATCTCAGCGAACGGGCGTGGGGGACCGTTCGGGAGGACTATTCGGCCACCGGAGAAGCCTGGGACTATTTCCCTCACGATCACGCTCGCTCGCGCGCCTACCGATGGAATGAGGACGGCATCGCCGGAATCTGTGACCGCCATCAGAGGATCTGCTTCGCGATCGCCCTTTGGAACGAGAAGGACCCGATTCTCAAAGAGCGCATGTTCGGCCTCACCGGCTCGCAAGGGAACCACGGCGAAGACGTCAAGGAGTGCTATTACTACCTTGACAACACCCCCACCCACTGCTACATGAAGTATCTGTACAAGTACCCGCAGTGCGCGTACCCATACTCGCAGTTGGTTGAGGAAAATGCTCGCCGAACGAAGTTCGATCCGGAATACGAACTGCGGGACACCGGCGCCTTTGACGAGAATCGATATTTTGACATTCAAGTGGAATACGCGAAGGCCGATTTCGAGGACATCTGCATAAGAATTAGGGCCACCAACCACGGGCCGGAAACCTCCCACCTGCGGTTGCTTCCGACCGTTTGGTTTCGGAATTTGTGGTCTTGGGGGAACAACGCCGAGCGCCCGGCCATGACAAGTGAAGCAGCCGGCCATCCGGTGATTCGGTTGCAAGAGGCCATGTATGGCGCTCGATTTCTCTATTACGAAGGCGCGCCTGAGCTGCTTTTCACGGAAAACGATACGAACAACGAACGGCTGTTCCAAGCCGCCAACGTTTCACCATTTGTGAAAGACGGCATCAACGACTATATCGTGCAGGGCCTTCCGCGCGCGGTTAACCCGTCCCAAACCGGCACAAAGGCCGCGCTTCACTACAACCTCATAATTGGTGCGGGAGAAACCGTCGAGACGCAGTTGCGTCTTTCCAACCGGGATTTCAATGCTGAAAAGGGCGACCCCTTTGGCGACTTCAACAAAGCATTCGAAGCTAGAGAGAAGGACGCGGATGACTTCTATGCAACCATCATTCCCGCCGCCCTTTCCGAGGACGCCAAGAATGTGATGCGCCAGGCGCTTGCGGGAATGCTATGGTCCAAGCAGTATTTCCATTACGTGGTGAACACTTGGCTGGACGGCGACCCCGGCTGTCCTGAACCGCCCGTTCAGCGTGAAAACGGACGGAATCACGACTGGAGGCACATTTACAATTCCGACGTGATTTCCATGCCGGACAAGTGGGAATATCCTTGGTTCGCGGCGTGGGATTTGGCGTTTCACACAATATCTTTATCGATCGTGGACAGTGATTTTGCCAAGGACCAGCTGGTTCTCATGCTGCGCGAGTGGTACATGCATCCGAATGGCCAGATCCCTGCCTACGAATGGGAGTTCAGCGACGTGAACCCTCCGGTTCACGCGTGGGCCGCGTTGCGGATTTATCAGATCGAGCAAAAACGTCGCGGCGTGGGCGACCGGTCGTTTCTTGTCCGGGTCTTCCACAAGCTGCTGCTGAACTTCACTTGGTGGGTGAACCGAAAAGATGCGGAAGGCCGCAACATGTTTCAGGGCGGCTTCCTCGGAATGGACAACATCGGAGTCTTCGACCGCAGCGCGCCTCTTCCGACCGGAGGAACGATCGAGCAGTCCGACGGCACAAGTTGGATGGCCATGTATTGTCTGAACATGCTGGCGATAGCGCTGGAGTTGGCCGCCGACGAGAGCTGCTACGAAGACGTCGCCAGTAAGTTCTGGGAGCATTTCTGCTATATCGCCTACGCGATGAATCATCGAGGCAAAGACGGCCTTTCAATTTGGGATGATGAGGACGGATTTTATTACGACGTGCTTCGACTCCCCAATGGCGACCACTTCCCAATGGAAGTCCGCTCGATGGTCGGTCTGATTCCCCTGCTCGCGGTGGCAACTCTCGAACCGGAGTTACTTGCCGCCATGCCAACTTTCAGCAAGCGCCTGGACTGGTTCATCGCGAATCGACCGGATCTTACGGAGAACATGGCCTGCATGAAAACGCCGGGGTCGGGCGAGCGCCGCTTGCTGGCAGTTACGGAGCCGGCACGCCTTCGAAGGGTGTTACAGAAGATGCTGGATGAGGCCGAGTTTTTGTCTCCCGCCGGCATAAGATCCGTGTCTCGAGTCCACCTGGAGCACCCTTATTGCCTTCCGGTTAACGGTGTGAACTACACGGTGAGTTACCAACCGGCTGAGTCTCAGAGCGGCCTGTTTGGAGGAAATTCCAACTGGCGTGGTCCCATTTGGTTTCCTGTGAACTACCTGCTGATCGAGTCGCTGCAGAAATTCCATTACTATCTGGGAGATGAGTTCACGGTAGAGTTTCCGTCCGGTTCCGGCACTCAGATGAACCTTGCCGATGTGGCGGCGGAGTTGTCACGCCGTCTTTCCCGAACGTTTCTGAAAGACGGTTCCGGGCGCCGCCCCGTCCACGGAACCGAAGACCGCTACAGCAAGGACCCCGCCTGGTCGGAACTGATTCTCTTTTACGAATATTTCAACGGCGATACCGGCGCCGGCCTTGGCGCAAGCCACCAAACGGGCTGGACCGGCCTCGTCGCCAAACTGCTGCAACAGAGCGGAGAATGAATGCTCCGCAACCCCAAACTAAAAGGAAAGCCTAAAGAATGAACACAACCGTCCCCCAGCCCGCGCAAGCGGACATCGTCGCGCACTATTCCCATCAGCCGCTCAAGGGGCAGGCAGCGCTTGTCACCGGCGCGAACTCCGGAATCGGCGAGAGCGTTGCGCGCCATCTTGCTGCAGCAGGAGCGGCAACGGTTATCAACTACGTCGCCAACCCGGATGCGGCGTCCCAGATCGTTGCGGACATCAAAGGTGCGGGCGGCACGGCGATCGCCATTCAGGCCGACGTGAGCAATGAAGAGTCGGTGAATGCAATGTTTACCCAAATGTTCGATGAGTTCGGGACGATCGATATTCTCGTCAATAACGCGGGTTTGCAGAAGGATTCGCCGTTTCCCGACATGCCCTTGGACCATTGGAACTTTGTATTGGGAATCAACTTGACCGGCCAATTTCTGTGCGCAAAGCGTGCAGTGCAGGAGTTCCTGCGACGTGGCCGCCGGCCGGATGTTTCGACGGCACTGGGCAAGATCATTTGCATGAGCTCCGTCCACGAGGTGATTCCGTGGGGTGGGCATGTGAACTATGCGACCTCGAAAGGTGGAGTAATGCTGCTGATGAAGAGCATGGCCCAAGAGCTTGCGCCCTATGGCATCCGCGTGAACAGCATCGGTCCGGGCGCGATCAAGACTCCGATCAACACATCCGCGTGGGACACGCCGGAAGCAGAAGCAAAGCTGCTGACATTGATTCCTTATAACCGGGTGGGCGTTCCCGAGGACATCGGCCGGGCGGCAGTGTTTCTCGCATCGGACGATGCGGACTACATAACCGGCACCACCCTGTTTGTGGATGGAGGAATGACCCTGTATCCCGGCTTCTCAACGGGCGGATAGCGCTTAAATCGCAATCCGAGTACCAGCACGGTAGGATGGAACCAGGTTGAGTCAGACACAACAGCCCCAGGCTCGCTTTTTCATTACCGGAGGAACGCTTTCCTCCGAAGCGGAAAGCTACATTGTGCGAGCGGCGGACACGGACCTGCTAAATGCGTTGACGGCGGGGAAATTCGCCTACGTGCTCAACTCCCGCCAAATGGGAAAGAGTTCGCTGTGCGTGCGGACCATGAAGCGGCTTGAGGAAGCGGGTGTTTGGACCGCCTTTGTCGATCTCACCAAAATCGGGGGCAAGAACGCAACGATCGAGCAGTGGTACACGGGAATCGCGGTGGAAATCGGCCACACGCCCAGCTTGCGATCCGCGATCCTCGCCTACTGGAAAGAGAACGGCCACCTCAGCCCCATGCAAAGGTTGTTTGGCGTTTTGCGGGACGTTGTGCTAACAAGCACGGAGCAACCCGTTGCAATTTTCTTCGATGAGATCGATGCCACCCGCTCTTTGTCCTTCAGCCCGGATGAGTTCTTTGCGGCAATACGGGAATGCTACAACCGGCGCGTTCAGGATCCAGTCTACGAACGACTTACGTTTTGCCTGCTCGGAGTTGCGGTCCCCAGCGACCTCATTAACAGTCCAACCTCCACGCCATTTAACATCGGTGAACGCATCTATCTTCGCGACTTTACGCTGGAGGAGGCGATGGCTTTGGCGAGTGGGCTCGGCGCCAATGGCCGCGCGATCTTGGAGCGCGCCTACTATTGGACGAACGGGCACCCTTACTTAACCCAGAGCCTTTGTTCAGCCATCGCCGCCGATTCCTCGATCAAAACTGCGGAGGATGTGGATTCCCTCGTGACTCGGGATCTTTTCGAGCCGAGCGCGCGCGAAACAAATATTAACCTTGCCGACGTGGCCAACCGCGCCCTTCACGCCGGTGATCTGGAACCCGAGCCCGAGAAGTTTCGCGCCGATCTGCTTTCGGCCTATGAGAAAGCGCGCAATGGGAAAGTTGTGCCCGACGATGAAGCAAACCGAGTCGCGGCTCTGCTTAAGCTTTCCGGAATCATGCGCAGCGACGGCAAACGCCTTTATGTTCGGAACCGCATCTACGAGCATGTTTTTGATCGCGAATGGATCCGTGAGAACATGCCTGGGCAGGAGTTAAGGCGGCAAAAGCGCGCTTTCTACTTAGGGGTTCTAAGGACCGGGTTGGTCTCGGTAATCGTGGTTGCTGTTATCACGGCGCTTGCCCTTAATAGCTTGCGCTTGGCACATATTGCTAGCGAACAACGTGACTTGGCCCGATACGAAGCCTACGCCGCCGACCTAAACCTGATGCGGTCTGCCTACAACGATAACGACCTGATCCAGTTGTCGCACTTGTTGGACGAGACTAAGAACAGCCCCAGCAGGAACTTCGAGTGGGACTACTGGAATACCAAGCTGCATGACGCTAACTATCAAACTGATTTGCCAAATGGCTTCGGAAATGTGATCGTGGCAAACGACGGGAAGTCGGTTGCAATCAACGATGCAGTCCAACAAAAGGGCGCGATCTATAGCTACCCGGAGCTTCATCTCATCCATAAGATCGACCATTTGGCCAGAAACCAGATTCTTGTGGAATTGGCAGGACGGTGGGCGATTGGCACGGTTGCAGGAACATCTGCAGTGCCTTTTGTGGATGCGATCAATGGTGCGCCGATCGGTGCGGTAGGGCTTGGATCGGCATCCTTTGTTGGAGTAAACATTTCGGAAGATGCACGCAGCATTATTGCGTCGGTGGTTTTCAAGGGAGATCATTACCCTGAGGGGCTTTACGTCCTTGATGCAAAGACCCTTCAAATTATCCGCCGGTTCAAGGTGAATAACCGCCGCATTAGCTCACAAGCGGTTTCGAACGACGGTCGAATCATAGCCGACGAAGAGGTTAACAACGAGTCTCCTACTCTAGCGGAAAACTATTTCAAGGGTCGGGAAGTTGTCGTTCGTGACCTTAGCTCCGGCGCGGAAATCGACCGGTTTGCGTCAGGTGGTCTGCCTGCCGGCTTCCAACTGTCGGGGGATGGGCGTTTCCTAGAGTTCAGCCTCCCAACTTCAGGCACCGTCAAAGTGAGGGACGTTAGGGCTCACCGGTTCATTTTTGATCTTGCCGTTTCGAGGGTGTTCGCGATGTCTTTTTCCGGCGACGGAAGCAAGATACTCACCGTTGGCGCCGACTTGGCCGCGTGCCTTTGGGACTTGAAGACCGGCCGATTACTAGAGAAGAGAAGGGGTGCGATGGCGGCTTCCATGCCGCGCGATGCGAGTTCCATTGTGGTTTCCGGTGCGGGAACCCGGGTCTACACCGCCAATGGAGTTGACAGGGATGTCATCTCCATTCCAAACACATGGGCAATAATATTCGGCTTGAACAGCAAAGGGTGGCTTGTGGTCAACACTGGCAACGCCATGCGGTTTTTTGACGGGGATTCGCTCAAAGTCGTCCACCCCTATGTTCGCCTCGTGACATCGTCCGCCGGAGTCTCCAGCAACAGCGACTGGCGATTGAGTGCGTTGAAGACGGGAGGTTCCGAAATTGTGAATACGGAGACCGATGCCGTGATGTGCCGGCTTCCGGTTTGGAACTCCAACTTGCATGCCATGGACGTCAGTCCAACACGCATCGCTTTAATAGATGACGGCTTCCGGTATGCCATATGCTACGACCGGTCAGGAAAGGAACTGTGGCGATACGATTCGAAGACTGCGCCGGTCACCAACGTAGCGTGGTCGCCCGATGGTGAAATTCTTGCGATATCGAAAATCAACGGTGAAGTTTGGTTGCTCGACGGGCAGAGTGGAAGGGTGCGGCGAACGCTCACTGGATATTCGGCGGCGATCAACAACTTGGCATTTTCCCATGACGGGCACAAACTGGCGGTTGCCGGATTGGACTTCAGGGTACCGGTGTTTGACGTCGACAAGGATATTGCGCCCGTGATTTGCCGTGGTCATACGGGGAACATTGAATTGGTCAAGTTTTCGCCCGACGATTCGCGCCTTGCCACTGCCTCCGATGACGGAACCGCAAGGCTTTGGGATCCGAAAACAGGAACACAGATGCTGCAAATCGATGTTGGTGAAACCTTTGTGACCGGGATCGCCTTTCATCCGGACGATCAGCGGCTCTATGTTTCGGACCAATCGGGGGCCATTCGGGTTTTTCGGGCACCTAAGCTAGAGGGTGACGGAAAGGATTGAGCAGATGGTGTTAGGTTTTGGGTCCTAGGTTTTAGACCCCTCCGCCTAACACCCAAATCCCAATACCTAAAACCTGACATCCAAGTCCCCAGGGTAAAAGGTTTACAATAACAAAGCTCCAAAATGACAGATCAGCCCCCGCCAGACTCTCCGGAAATTGCCCACGTTCTCTTCGTGGACATTGTGGGCTATTCCAAGCAACCTACCACGGCACAGTCGCGGCTCATCAACGAACTTAACCAGAAAGTGAGGGACTCCTCCGCGTTCCAGCGCGCCAAGGAACGGGGCCGCGTCATGGCGCTGCCCACCGGCGACGGTATGGCACTCTTGTTTTTTGATGACGTCTTTGCCCCTGCTCTCTGCGCATCCGAACTGTCCAGCCAGTTGGGCGAACTGCCCATCCGTATGGGAATCCACAGTGGTCCTGTGCAGCGACAGAACGATATCTCGGGGTCGGAAAACGTTGTCGGCGAAGGGATCAACACCGCTCAGCGGGTCATGGACGCGGCCGATGAAGGCCATATTCTCCTTAGCGCTCAATACGCCGGCTGGCTGAAGCAGTTTGAGCAGTGGTCGGAGCGCATCGACGAATTCGGCGAGGTCACGACGAAGCATGGGCAAGAGCTGGTGGTCTTCAACCTTTGCGGCGAGAACTTTGGAAATCGAGACCTCCCCTCACGAGTGAGACCGGGGAACACGGCTGCTCCCGTCATCGGTGCGCAGAAGGTGGTTGTGCTTTATCGTCGCAAGGCACAGCCGGATGACCAGGTTCTCGCTATCATCGAATCGTCACTGGGCAAGCTCGGCCATGAGATTTTCGTAGATCGGCATCTTCGCATCGGCGTTGAGTGGGCGAAGGCGATTGAGGAGAGGATCCGCGCGGCGGATGTGGTCATCGCCATTCTCTCCGACTCCGCAACTGGCAGCGAAATGCTCGAATACGAGTTGGACACCGCCATCGATGAGCAGAAGAGCCGAGGCAAGCCGTTCATTCTGCCGGTGCGGGTGGGAACGGACAAGGTGGTGGAAGGCCCGATAGGCGCGTTCGTGAACGGTCTGAATTTTTGCGTTTGGCACGGCCCTCAGGACAACAGCCGTGTCCTTGCCGAACTCACCGCCGCGATGGCCGAGCCGCCAAAGCCCAAAGCAGAGGAACGGCAGTTCGAGCCGGTGGGCGGAGCGGTCCCGCCCGATTCGCCCTTTTACGTTGAACGGGACAGCGACCCCGAGTTCTCTGACCGCCTTAAAAGCGAACGAAAGCATTCTCCTCATCAAAGGGCCGCGCCAAATCGGCAAGACCTCCATGATGGGGCGCGGAACCAGCCTTGTCCACGAACTCGGATGGCGCACTGCTATCACCGATTTTCAAAAGCTGAGCTCGACCCATCTTGCCTCCGATGATGCCTTTTATCGCCTCCTTGCGGTGGCGATTTCCCGTCAACTGGATTTCAAGTACGACTTTGCAAGTGAATGGCTGGACGTGCTCGGCGCCAACATGAACATGGACGGCTTCGTTCGGGCCCTCATCAAATCCGCCGATGAACCGTTTGTCTGGTTCATGGATGAGGCGGACAAGCTTTTTGGCGTTCCCTTCGCAAGCGATTTCTTTGGGCTAGTACGGTCTTGGCACAACTCGCGAGCAACCGATCCTCGCGGTCCCTGGTCAAGGCTGACCGTCGTTATCGCCTACGCCACCGAAGCACATCTGTTCATCCAAGACCTAAACCAATCGCCGTTCAATGTGGGCCGGCAGTTCGCGCTACGAAATTTTACGCTCGCCCAAACTGCGGATTTGAACGGACGCTATGGTTCGCCGATGACCGATTCGCAGGTACAGCAGCTTTGGGATTTGACCGGTGGCCAGCCATTCTTGGTCAGACGCGCGCTCGATGTGCTGGCACGAAAAACTATAGATTTCAATGAGCTGATGGAAACCGCGATTCGCGACGATGGCCCCTTCGGCGACCACCTCAAGCGGGTGCTCATTTCCGTGTCGCAGATGCCTTCCGTTCTTGAGGCACTGACCGCTTCGATCTCGAACCCGGATTTCCGCGAGTCCGAGGGCGTTCACCGGCTCATCGCCTCCGGCGTTGCGAGGCAGGAGGGCAACAAGGTCGTCCTCATGTGCAACCTCTACCGTGACTACTTGGCCTCACATCTAGGTAGTTGAACTACCGAACCCCGTCCCGTTCGAACGAGAACCCGATAAAATCAGTCTCCGGAAACTCCACGCCGCGGGCGCCGAGCTTTTCACGAAGCTGCCCTCGGTGGTAGGTTCCATGGTTCATCGCTTGGCGGGCCATGTCGCTGAAATTACTGCTGAAAGCGTCGCCGCGCGTGTTCTTGTAGGCCACAACTTGGTCGAACTCGTACCGATCCAAAGCCGCGCACCAGCGATGGTGACGGTCGACCAGGGTTTCCTCGGTAAGCGGGACCTCGGGCATTGCGGTCAAAGACTCGCCTTCCAACCGCGTCACCCAAACCGTGCTTGCGGCCAGAATGTGGTTGAAAACCTTCTTTTCTTCGGGCGATCCCTCGGCAACGATCACCGGCAGCCAGAGCCGGTTGGCCCACAGGTCGTAGTCAAAAAGTTCGCGGAAGACGAGTCGCCAACTCGGGGAGTTCATGCTCGCAAGCATATCCCGAGTGCAAGTGTTGAAGCGACAGAAACTCAGTGCAGGCAGAAACATAGCCTTAACCTGTTAGCGGCAACAGCCAATAACCTATCTTATAGGTCTCCGCAAATATGCTAGATAATGAAGTCAAGGCAGCAGGCTGCGCGTCGCTAGCGCCGGCAGCCCTGTTTTCTGTGGATTGCGAAGGGAAGCTGCTCTACGCAAACGAGCGGTACATAGCCCAGTTCGGCAACAAACCGTGGGCGCAGTTTCTCCAAAGCAAGCAAGACAAGGCCGAGTGGTTGGCATCTCTCGCCTCGCGAACGCACTTTGAACAATCCGTTTTATTGAGAGTCCCCACCGCTGTAAAAGGCAAGCTGGAGCCCTTTTCGATCATTTGCTCGGCCGAGGGCCCTCGCGGTCCTTTTCACGGCATGATCACCTGCGCAAGCCGCCAATCTGCTGACCGAAATCTCCTTAGAACACTAATCGACGCTCTGCCGGACACCGTCTATGCGAAGGACCGGCAAAGCAAATTTCTCCTCAACAATAAGGCTCATGCACACTATTTCAACGCAGTTAGCCCCGAGGAGTTGCTCGGCAAATGCGACCACGATTTCTACCCTCAGGAAATCGCCGATCTCTGCCTCGCCGATGAGCAGACGCTCATGGAATCCGGCAAGCCACTCTTGAATCACGAGGAGATCGGGCGCAATCCTGATGGGACACAGGTTTGGCTGTCCACCACCAAGGTTCCGCTTCGGGATTCGCAAGGCGAAGTGGTGGGCATGGTGGGCATTTCGCGGAACGTGACGGTACAAAAACAAGCGCAAATCGCCCTCATGGAAACTGCAAAGGAGTTGGAAGAAACCAACAAGCTTCTAGGAGCTGCGCGGGATGAAGCACTCGATTCCTCGCGTGCAAAATCGCAGTTCCTCGCCAACATGAGTCACGAGATCCGCACGCCCATGAACGGGGTGATCGGCATGACCGAACTCCTCGCCACCACTTCCTTAAGCAAGGAGCAGCGGGAGTTTGTCGAGACGATCGCGGCCTCAGGCGAGAGCCTCTTGGCGGTGATCAACGATATCCTCGATTTCTCGAAAATCGAGGCAGGCAGACTCAAGATCGAAAGCGTGGAGTTCCGGCCTTGTGAGATTCTTGCGGACGTGCTGAGGCTTTACGCGCCCTCCGGCGACTCCAAAGGGATCGAACTCATTGGGGACATCTCCGCCTCAACTGAGGTCACTTGCCTTGGTGACCCCACGCGCTTACGGCAGATTCTTTCCAACCTTGTTGGCAACGCCGTAAAGTTCACGGACCGTGGGCACATTTTGCTGTCTGCATCGGTGGAAGCCTCGGAGAAGGGACCGCAGTTTTGTTTCAGCGTGGAGGACACGGGAATCGGCATTCCGTCGGAGCGCATCTCTTCCATCTTTGAGTCCTTTACTCAGGCGGACGCTTCGACCACGCGTAACTATGGAGGCACTGGCCTTGGCCTGACTATCAGCCGCCAACTTGCTCATCTGATGAACGGCCATATCGAGGTGGAAAGCAAAGTTGGCGTGGGTAGCAAGTTTCAAATCCGGATTCCTCTTACGCGCTGCAGTGAGCCAAAAGCGCCGGTGGCCAGCGATCTTGCCGGCTTGCGCGTATTAATTTGCGACGACATTGCAGTAAATCGGCAGATCCTGGCGGCCCATCTTAGAGGCGCCGGTTGCGAGGTTGAGATCGCCGAGCGGGGAACCGCGTCCTTAGACCGTATTGCCGATCTGGGGCGCCCGCCCATCGAGCTTCTTGTCCTGGACTATATGATGCCCGTGCTGAGCGGGCTGGATGTAGCCAAGTCCATAAACTCGCTGTCCCTTCCCTCGAAACCGGCCATCCTCATGCTTACGTCCGCCGGGTGCGGAGTGGAAGGCGTCGATCTCGCCGGGCTTGGAATTGACGCATGCCTGGATAAGCCAATAATGCGCGCCGCGCTCTTGGAAGCGGTCAGCCATCTGGCAGGCAACCGGACACTTACTGGCCTTCCTGACAATACGCAACCGGTGTCTCTCGCACTTGCCCATCAATGGCTGAAGGTTCTCTTGGTTGAGGACAACGATGTGAACGAACGCGTGGCCAATCTCCTTCTACAAAGCCTAGGATGTCACGTGGTTACGGCTAAGAACGGGATGGTCGCGTTGGAGATGTTAGACCACACGTTCAACATTGTCCTTATGGATTGTCAGATGCCGATTATGGATGGCTATGAGACGACGAAAAAAATCCGCGAGATGGAAGGCGATTCCGGCCGCCATGTGCCGATTGTGGCGCTTACGGCAAGCGCGCTGGATCACGACCGCTTGCGTTGCCTGCAAGCGGGAATGGACGATCACATCTCCAAACCGATCACGCGGGCTTCCTTGATGAACACGCTCGTCAAGTTCACCGAAAACCTGGCCGCCTAGACCTTGGCAACCCCGGGCCTAGCTGTACAGATAGGAACCGTCAGTGCTGCCGTTCGCCTTGGAGGAGCTGTACGTGCTGCTTTTGCTGCCGTTGGGGGTGGCGTCGATGGTGCCGCCGGTGCTGCATATGAGATCGTAATAGGTGCTTCCTGAGGCAGTGATGCCCTCAACCTCTATGTGGCCCCTGAAAGCTGCCACCACGCCGTAGTCGTTCGACCCGATCGTCGCGCCTGTTGCAGCGATGCTGCCGTCTTCTGTAGCCAGCAGCCCGTTATGGCAATAGTGGATGATGCACGCGGGCGCCGTTATGTGGCCGCCGTATTGCGCAAAAAGACCGGTATCGGTGCGGGCGCCTGCGATGACGCTTGCAAGGGTGATGCCCGATGCGATATTCACCGTCGCGTTGTGGGCCGCGTAAACACCGGAAGCGGTGAAGTTGGTGATCGTGGTTGTTGAGTTCACAGCTACGGTCGAGCCCCAGTCGGCAAAGATGCCGGTGCTGAATCCGTTGATTTCCACGTTGGAGATCAACCCCATCGTCGCGTTCGTGGACGTGTAAAAACCCTGGGTGCTTGGCTCCGCGGTTTCCAATTGCAGGGTGGAAACCCCGCCAAACGCATGCCCCGTATCCAATATGAACCCGCTGGACTGCGTAAAGCTAAGCTGGATGTTGGCGAGAGAGTCGCCGGCAATCGTTATCTGCGCGCCGTTCGGATGATCTAGCGAAAAAGGAGCGCTAAAGGTCTCGTCAAAGTTCGCGTACTTGGTGATGATTTCGATTGAGATCGTCGAAGATTGGGCGATCCTCGCGTTGGCGATGTATGCCCAGGCAACCGCCAACGATGGGAAAGGCATTCGCGATCCGATCTGGATGACGATCGGATTGCGAGCGTAGTTCAACTCCCAGGAATAGTAGGCTGACGTAGGCACCAAGTCTTGGGTGGTCACCGCATGGAGGCAGCGGTAGACGTTGCCGTCGTAGGTGACCATATCGCCCGGCGCGTAAGTTGCGGTCTTGCTCCATTGGGGCGGAACCGTTTGGGCTCCGGCCGTAAGCGGCGCCAGAAAAACGCAGCATGCAATGAAGAAGGCGAGAAGTTTTGCGGTGCTCATGTCTCTATCTTACGGCCTAATGGCGTAACGCGTGACGGGTAACGTGTGACGCGAAGGGAAGGTGGTCTCGAATATTCCGGAATCAGTACGATATTAGAGGCTCATTCCACCGATTCACTGGCATCACTGCGGTTATGAGCCCACCGCTCGTAACTCTTTACCGGCCCATCAAGCTGTCCATCTCGATGTTCGCCACGCGCAGCCTCGCGCAAAGCACTCTCGCGATGTTCTCGTAGATTCGCGACGCGATATCGGGGTTCGCCATGAGAAGTTCCCGCAGCTGCTTGGAAGGAAAGATAGCAACCTTCGACTTCCCCGCGGACCTAACCGAGGCCGAGCGGGGCATTTCGTCCACCAGAGAGATTTCCCCAAAAACGCTGCCTGCGCCCACTTCTCTGATTTCCTTGTCCAGATTGCCAAAAATCTTGGCTTTTCCATCCAGCAGAAGAATGAGGTCCGAATTGCGGTCGAACTGCCTTATGATGACTTCGCCGCCATCGAACTCTTTTGATCGTGCAATGGACGCGAGCATTGACGTCTGCGCCTCCTTTAGTCCAAGTCCAAAGCTGTTTTGTATCGCCTCAATCAGTTCCATCCTCACCTCCGAAAGCAAAGACAAGATACCCCGGACGGAGAAGTGTTGGGTTTTGGGTGTTGGGTGTTTGGGCCAACCCAACACCCAATGCTTTGCTTCCGCTATTTCTGGCGGGGGGTATCCATCGTCAGTTCGAACGGCGCAGTGATGCCCAGGGAGTCCGATGCCAACGCGGTCTTTGGCAGAGGATCATAGTCAAACTCTGTATAACCCAGCAGATACCACCCGGCCTTGTCTTTGCTATAGGTTTCTTCTCGCACGAGGCGGTGGGTTTGTTCATCAATGTAACCGGTCATTCGGAACATCCCATTCTCGGTCACTTGATGAGGAATCACCGTATATTGCTGGCCCTCCACCTTTATCGAACGGCTAGGAAGCAATTCCACCACCGCGCGTTTCCAGAAGTGCTCGATTTTGCTGAAGTCGGAATCGAGAGGGGTGATTTGCGGCGCTTGCGCCCACTTTCCTTCCGAAGTGCCGGCAATTGCTTGGCTCTTGGAGATCGTCATAATGCCGCCGCTTGGCGTGCGCACCGTCACCGTTTCGCCGGACTTGCTTTCCGCAAGAAGATAATCCGCCGTGCTCTTGCCACCTTTCCAATAGTCGTAGTTGGTGATTCGCTGGGTGAGCCCGTTGATCCACTGTTCGCTGATCTTATGAGGCCTAAAATTGGGGTCCCGGTCTGCGCCTGCCGGCTGAACCGCATAGGAAACCACGTGGTAGGCA
This sequence comes from uncultured archaeon, assembly GCA_963829965.1. Lineage (GTDB taxonomy): Bacteria > Armatimonadota > Fimbriimonadia > Fimbriimonadales > Fimbriimonadaceae > DASXZH01. Next base: position 66,324 of record CAWHLK010000032.1, read on the forward strand.
GTCGTCGTAAACGGCGCGGGACCATGCAGTTGTTGATAGGCGATAATGCCGAACGCGGCCGCCCCGGCCCCGATGGCCAGTTTGGTAAGTGCGAGTTTGAAGGCTGTCTTTTTCATGAGGATCGTCGCTCCTTTTGCCATTGCAATCACTTGTGGTGTGTGCGAGACCGCGGTTACGGTTGATGCCTTTGCGATGAGCGCGGCCGGCGCGTGGGCCTGCGGCACGTTCAGTTGATAGGGAAGATTCGAACCCGTGATGAAGAAGCCGGAGCCGGACAGTTTGGATCTAAGCTTGCCTAGCGCCCGCTCGACCCTCATACGGGCCGCGTCCGGGCTGGCGCCCAAAGCTTGGGCAACCTCATCCAGAGAAAGACCCTGCAGGTGGCGCATAACCACCGCCTCGCGGTCCCTCTTGGAGAGGTTGGCGAGGGCTTCATCCAGCATCAAGGCCATGGTTACGTCCTTCGCTTCCGAGTTTTTTTGCCCGTCTCCAATCGCTTGTTCCATCTTCTTGATCTTTGCCTCCCGGCTCAGGTGTCCCTTGCAAACCAGCACCGCCATGCTGTGCAGCCACGGCGCGAGCGTTCGCGGCGCGGAAAGCCGGCCCGCGTTCTTGGATAGAAGCAGAAAGACCGCTTGCGAGGCATCTTCCGCCGCCTCCGCCTGGCCTAAACAGCGCAGACATGTGGCGTAGACCATGTTCGCGTAGCGGGTTACCAAAGCCGAAAAGGCTTCCTGCGACCCGTCTTTCGCAAACCGCTCCAGAAGGAGCCCGTCGTTCGGATATTCCATCGAAGAGTTCGTATCTCGTGATACCACGCTTATAGAAGCAGGGTTCAGGACAAAACCGAACAGGGGATTTTTGAGTTTGGGGAAGTTGGGGTTAGGCGGCTCGCATTCCGGAAGCAAATGATGAAGTTCTGGCCGCGATTGCGGCCAGAACTTCAACCATTTGCCGGAAGAAGGGGGGAAGCACACGTTCCCCAGTCGGTCCGAGGGCCTCGTTCGGAATAACAACGCTTCGCTATCCAAGGGCCAGCTTCGCTACCCCTTCGTCAGGAACGAATGCACCGGTGCGGGCACCGGTGTGCCCGGCTTCAGCGCGTGCCAAAGAATGGCGTTCATCTTCTGCGGGTCCGCGCGGTCCACGTCGCTGAAGTCCAGCAAAGCCGATTGCTGCGCGCCCAGGCCCTTCTCCGGGTTCCTGGCCTCCAGATCACCCAAATACGGCTGGCAGTTGTACGCCTCTAAATCCGGCTTGTCAGTGAAACAGCGGAAGAGCGGAGTTGCGTGGGCGTCGTACTCCGTCATCGGCGGGAGACCCAGCATGAGCTCAATGGTTCGCACGAAGGAAGAAGTCGTGTAGTGGGTGTGGTCCACATAGGCTTTTCGCGTCCAAGGCGAAATCACCAAGGCCACCGAGCGGTGGCAGTCCACGTGGTCGGCGCCGTCCTGCGCGTCGTCCTCAAGGACGAGGATCGCCGTTTCTTTCCAAAACCGGCTCTTGGAGACCGCCTCCACGATTTGGCCGAGGGCCTGATCGTTGGCTGCCACGTTGGCGAATGGGGTGTAAGCCTTTGCCCGAAGCGCCTGGGTGTGATCTTCGCCCAGGCTCATCACCATATACTGCGGCCAGTTGCCGGTCTTTTCCGCCTCGTGCAGGTCGTTGATGAACACCTGTGCGCGAACCGTATCGTGCTTGTTGAGCCCGCCCTTCACATTGAACCACGCGAGGCTGGCGTGTCCGTCCAACCCCTTTAAACCGGTGAAAACCGGCGGGGCATCGGGAGTGGATTTGAACGCCGCGCCTTCTCCATAGCTCATGTAAGAGAGACCGTGTTTCCGGCAGGCGTCCCACAGAAAGCCGGCGGGCGAATCGTTCAGGCGGTCGTCGGCATCGGGTTCGCCCCGGTCCGAGTAGCTGTTCTCGAAGGCCATCTCTTTGAAATCCGTTGCGTAGGCGGAGTTGCACCACATGTGGCCGTCTTCGCTGACTTCGCCATCGCAATAAAAGTTGTCCAACAGCACGCCGTCTTGCACAAGCTTGTGAGCATTCGGAGTCACTTGCTGGCCGAACAGTACGAGGCTTGGGTCGCCGTTGCCTTCTTTTTCGTCGCCTAGAACCTGGTCGTAGGTTCTGTTTTCACGGATGATGTAGATGACGTGTTTGATATTGCTGATCGCACGCTTTCCGTCTTCCACCAAAGCTGCGTCTTCGGAGCCGTTCGCGCGGGGATGGGGGATATTGGCCACCACCTGTTGAGTGTAGGCGGCGAGCCTGCGGGCATCCGGCAGCTGGATGATGGAAACGGCGCCGCTCAGGCAGTCGCAGATGTAATCCATGTGTGCGGAACCGTCCGGCTGCATCATCCCATCGGCAGTCGTGTACGTATTGTTCGGCCGAACCGCCATGCCCTTGCCCACGCCAACGTACAGCGTTCTCCCGTTGGCCGAAACTGAAACCGCCGACGGATACCAGCCGGTCGGAATGAAGCCAAGCACGCGTGACTGGTTTCGAAGGGATGTGTCCACGACGCCAATACAGTTGAGGCCGGCATCTGCGACAAACAGGCGCTTGCCGTCCTGAGTGAGGCTCAATGCGAGCGGGGTTGCCCCGACTCTCGGCCCGCTCGGGTCCGGGGTCACCCGGATCACCTCTTGCGCCTCCCCTTTGCTGCTGAGCACAGCCACGGTGTCTTTGCCCGCGCAAGATACGAAGAGCCGGTCAGCGCCGGCATTCTTGTCCCACAGCAGATCGCAAGGGTGGGCATCTACAGCTGCCTTGGTGATCTGGGTCAGAGTCTGGGTGTCAAAGAAAGAAACCGACTTGTCTCCCCAGTTTGAAACCGCGGCGATCTTTCCGTCAGGTGACAGGGCCACGCCGTACGGGCGGTAGCCGGTGGTCGCCTTTTCTAAGACCGAGCCGGTGGAAGGATCCAGCTTGTAGAGCGTGTCGTTCAGCAGGTTAGTCGCGTACAGCGAGCCGTCCGCAGCTAAAGCGAGGCCGGAGACCCATCGGTCCTTGTCCTCCAATCCCTGAATGGCAAGCGAAGGCCTGCGGGAATAAGACCCGTCGGATTCTTTTTTGAAGACCAGAATGGGTTGGTTTTGCGCTGCCATCGCCTCATCGGGAATGCGAAATCGCTTGGATGCTTCCCCTGCAAAGTGTTTACTCACCTCACCGCCGGTGGAAAGATAGAGGGTCGACCCGTCGGGAGTAGCGCACATCCCCGTCCACGCTTTGCCAACATTGATCGATTGGAGCATTTTGCCGCTTTGTGCATCCAGCCGGTACACGCCGTGATCGTGATAGCCGCCGGTGCTCACGACCAGGTCTTGGCCGTCCACAAGGATCTTGAGGGGCATATCGCCGGGAAGCTCCGACTGCTCGCCGGCAGGCGTGACGGTGAAGCCGTTCGGCAAAACCGCCGCAACCTTGGGTTGGCGAGCCACATAGATGCCTATGGAAACGGCGGGTGCGACTAGCAACAGAATCCCAAGAAGCCTTTTTGTATTGGCGGTTTTCATATAGCTATTTTGCTCGATGGCGCTTCGCGCCGTAAACCGCTGCGCTGTACGGCGCGCAGCGCCATGTTTACGGTTCACAGTTCACAGTTCACAGTTCACGCCCCAATTCCCCGATGTACACTTTCATCATGCGTCGGCTCCTTTACGTAATCTTGTTGCTCCTGCCCATTGTTGCCTTCGCTCAAAAGAAGGAAGAGCCTCCCATCGTCTCGCCCGAGGTGAACGCGGACCGGTCGATCACCTTTCGCCTGAGAATGCCTTATGCCCATAACGTGGCGGTAGGCGTCGAGGGAATCCAAAAGGACATTGCGATGGCGAAAGACAAGACCGGCGTCTGGACTGTGACGGTAAAGCCGCAATCGCCCAACTACTACGGCTACTGGTTCACGGTGGATGGCGAGACCTGTTTGGATCCCCTTTGCAACCAGTACAGGCTGAACCAATGCTGGCAGAGCAACATGGTTCTCGTCCCCGGCGATCCTCCCGCCGCTTGGGAACTTCAGGACGTGCCCCACGGAGAAATCCATCAGCACTTCTACCAGTCCAAGATCATCGGGGATCAGCAGGACTACTTCGTGTACACGCCGCCCGACTACCCGAAAGGTGGACCCTATCCGGTGCTCTATCTGCTTCATGGCTATAGCGACTTCGCCAACGCCTGGACCGAAGTGGGCATGGCGAATGTGATTTTGGACAACCTCATTGCCCAAGGCAAGGCGAAACCGATGCTCATCGTGATGCCGCTTGTGTACGGCGCGCCCCGCATGAAGCCGCAAAAGACGCACAATCCGCCTTCGCGAGATATGCCGGACGACGATGAAGGGCATTTTAAAGAAGCGCTGCTCCGTGAGATCATTCCCCAAGTGGAGGCTGACTATAAGACGCTAAAGGGGCCGTCGTCTAGGGCGATCGCAGGGCTCTCGTATGGGGCCGATGAAAGTTTGTTCGTGGGCCTGAACAATCTGGACCATTTCGCCTATGTGGGCGGGTTCAGCCCCGCGGGGCCTTCCGATGTCCAATATAAAGGCTTGAACAGCTCTAAGGCCAACGCCGGGCTTAGACTCCTATTTATCACCTGGGGTAAGGACGATAGCTTTGCGGAGTCAGGCGGGGCGTGGGATGCCTGGCTGAAGAAGCACGGAATCAAGTTCGAGGAATCCGTGTTGCCCGGCACCCACGAATGGCCGGTCTGGCGCCAAAACCTCGTCCAGTTCTGCAAAGAGATCTTCAGGGTGACGAGCGACGAGTGACGAGTGTGACTTGTCGGAAAGCCCTGTCTTGAGCGGAATGAAAGTCAAATGCGTGGCGTCTAGCCGTGGACAAATCCACGGTCCGCTAGTAACCCCTTTTGTTCAGTGAAGGGACGCGTGCCTGCACTTGAACTCGGCCAACTTAATAGAATCTCGCTCCCCCATGCCGGAGGCATGAAACCCGGGTAGCCGGTGGTTGAGCGAAGCGACACCACCGGTAATACGCGTTTTCATCCTGCACCCCGTAGGCGGTGCTACAAACCAGGCCGGAATACGCAACCCGGTGAAATCTACGCCAGGGATACGGGCGGCGGCAACTGGTGGATCATTCCACCGCTTAAATGCTGTGCCGCCCGGGTAGGGCCTGCGAGGTCCACTCGGCTATTGAGAATGTTGCTCCCTTCCCGCCAAAACCGCGTAGTATTTTCTGTGCAAGCACTCATTGCCCTCGCCGTTATCGCAAGCACGAGCCACCCCCACAGCAATGCCTCGCTCGTCTCGGCAGTGACTTCGGCCCAGCCGGGTAAGCCGTTCCTCGCTGCGATCCACATGACCATGGAACCCACCTGGCATACGTATTGGATCAACCCCGGCGATTCGGGCATTCCGCCCTCCATCGCGTGGAAGCTTCCGCAGGGCTGGAAGGCCGGCCCCATCCAGTGGCAGACGCCGGAAAAACTAACCATGGGCGGGTTGGTGAGCTACGGATATGAAAAAGAGGCGCTGTTTCTCGTTCCCATTACTCCCCCGGCGAAGGCCAAACTTGGTTCCACGGCGAAACTAAAAGGCATCGCTAGTTGGCTCATCTGCCAGCGAGGATGCGTCCCCGCTTCCCAATCGGTAGAAACCGATATAAGAATCGGCGCCGAGAAGCCGGACCCCATCTGGGGTGCCAGACTCCAAGAAGCCGAACAAAAGCTGCCGGTTGAACCCAAAGATGCATCCTTGAGCGCCACAACAAAAAGCGGCACGATCTTGTTGCATGTAACCAAATCGGTGCCGAAAAGACAAGCCCAACGCTTCCAATTTTTCCCGATGGAAGAAACCATTGAGCCGGCCGCGCCGCAGCCGGTGACAATGGACGAAAAAGGGTTTACAATGGAATTGAAGGTCTCGGAGTTTGCTTCAAGGAAAATTTCGCGGCTTCAAGGGCTCTTAATCCCGCCGAAAGGGGTTGAAATGGGTGACCGGCCCGGCGCGGTCGTCGTAGATATACCAGTACAGTCATAGAAACAACAGTACAGTCCGGAGGAGAGAACGAACAATGAAAAAGAGACTTAGCTTGGGAGTGTTATTCCTGGCCGCCGCTTCCATGGCCGCCTTTGCGTTTACAAAAACAACCGACAAAGCCGAAATCGGTAAGATTTCACCCAAATTTGCAGCCCTAGACAGCAACGGCAAAACCGAGCATTTGACGGACTACCGCGGCAAGTACGTGGTGCTCGAGTGGACGAACGAGGATTGTCCGTTTGTCCAGAAGCACTACAACTCGGGCAACATGCAGGCCGCGCAGGAGAAAGCGAGATCCATGGGGGCCGTCTGGCTGACCGTCATTTCCTCGGCTCCCGGAGCGCCAGGCTATATGATGCCAAACCAGGTCAATGACTACCGCAAAGAGCACAGCGTCAAGTCCAATGCAACCCTGCTGGACACCAAAGGTTTGGTTGGCCACATCTACGATGCGCGCACCACGCCGCAGATTGTGATCATCGACCCCAAGGGCGTTGTGGTCTATAACGGCGCGATCGACGATCGACCGTCTCCAGACCCTGAGTCGCTGAAGGGCGCTCGCAACTATGCGATCGAAGCGCTCAGCGAAGCCATGAACGGCAAGCCGGTTGCGGTTGAAACCAGCCGCCCCTATGGCTGCGGCATCAAGTACGCCGATTAATCGTTAGCGCCGCTATGCAAGCTCAGATTCTTTAAGAATCTGGGCTTGCGTTCTACTTGCAGCCCCTATTCAACTTTGTTTCTGAAGAAGCCTTATGACCTTGCAAGAAAAAGAGTTCATCCAGCAAGATCCGCGGTTTAAGTTCGCTTTTCCCAAGCTCACCACGGATGAGATTGAGCAGCTCAAGCCGTTTGGAACCGAAATGAAGGTTCCCAAAGGCGATTACGTGTTCCGCGCGGGCGACTTGGATCTTTGCATGTTCTTCGTCGTTTCCGGGGAAATGACGGTGTACGACGGCCGCACCAAGCTTTATGTCGCCACCCATAACCCGGGGTCGTTCTCCGGCGATGTGGACATTTTAAGTGGGCGAAAGGCTCTGGTGGACGCTGTCGCCACAGCCGATCTTGACTTGTTGAAGATTCCCGCGGACTGCGTGCGCGCGATCGTCGGCGAATACCCAGGCCTCGGCGAGAGGATCATGAAAGCGTTTTTGATGCGCCGCACGTTGTTGATGGAATATTCCAGGGTGGGGCCGTTGGTGATAGGCTCTCGCTACAGTCCCGACACCCTGCGCATCCGCGAGTTTCTTGCCCGAAACCACATTCCTCACACCTGGGAGGATTTGGAGAGCAAGCCGGATGTCGGCGCGTTCCTCGACCAATTCAACGTGACGGAGGAACAAACCCCGATCGTCCTTCTGGCGAACTGCGGCGAAGTTTGCAAATCTCCCTCAAATGCCAAGCTCGCGAAGGCACTCGGAATTACCCGGCCGATTGAATCCAAGGTTTACGACCTGGTGGTTGTCGGTGCCGGCCCTGCTGGCCTTGCTGCTGCCGTTTACGGCGCAAGCGAAGGCTTAAGCACGCTCGTCGTGGACTCCAACAGCCCGGGCGGACAGGCGGGAACCAGCAGCCGCATCGAGAACTACATGGGTTTTCCCTATGGGGTGACCGGTCAGAACTTGGCCGATGGCGCGTTGATTCAAGCCGAGAGGTTCGGCGCGCAGATGATCGTGGCGGCCGACGTGCTGGACATCACCTGCGGCGAGGCGGGCGGCCATTCGGTGAAAATCGAGGGCCAAGGCGAAGTCGCGTGCAAATGTGTGATTCTCGCGCCTGGCGCCAGCTATCGCAAACTGGACATCGAGGAGACGAAGCGCTTTGAAGGCAAGGGGATTTATTACTCCGCTACGCATGTGGAGCGGCTGGTTTGCGGTGGCAGCAATATTGCAGTGGTAGGCGGAGGCAATTCCGCCGGCCAAGCCGCGGTGTTCATGTCCGAAAATGCTGCCCACGTTTTTCTCATTATCCGGGGCGACGAATTACGCAAAACGATGTCCAGCTACCTCGCTCGGCGGATCGAGAATTCCGAAAAGATCACCCTCCTGCTGAACTCCGAGATCTGCGAACTGCGCGGCGAGAACCACGTGGAAGAGGCCCTGATCGTAAACCGCAAAACCGGCGGTTCGCAGGTGGAGCAGATTGCCGGCGTCTTTGTGATGATCGGCGCGACCCCGCACACCAAGTGGCTTCCTGATAAAATTCTGCGAGACGCCAAGGGGTTCATTCAAACCGGACCTTCTTTGCTTGAATCAGGGGCTTGGAACGAGTCCCGGCCACCGTTATTTCTGGAAACCTCCTGCCCCGGGGTGTTTGCCGCGGGCGATGCGCGGTGTGAGTCCGTGAAGCGAGTGGCGTCCGCGGTTGGGGAAGGCTCCATGGCGGTCGCTTTCGTTCACCAGTATTTGGCGTTGTAGGGGGGCGCGAAACGCCCCGCTACTTAGCCAACACGGTTGGAACGAGAATAACCAGAGACCAACCGGTTGCCTTCTTGTTCGCCGGCTGATATCCGTACGAAGCAATCACTCCGCTTTTGCCGATCGCTGTCGGGAAGAATGTCCAGGCGGCCGCTTTGCTGGTTGAATCCAGCTGGTTGTTCAAGTTCACGAAGCCCGCCTTAGGCGTGTCGATGAACGGGTAGTCCTCGTTTCCTCCGATCTGCGGCCTCGCCCGTCCGAATCTCTCGAAAACGCCTCCAACCAAGTCTCCGGAATCATTGATTCCCCCGTAGTTGGCGTCGGTTACCGCCAGGTTTGCTTCCGAGGCGGAGGGTGAACTCCAATAAACGTCGGAGTTGGCCGCAAGATCAACTCCAAAAATGAGGCCTGCGTTTGTTATAAAGCTGCCTTGTCCACGAGTCTGCCCTGCGAGGGGGATCGGTTTTGCGGTGGGGCTGCTCCAATAGACAGCGGTTGTCTGGCTCAGGCTCTCGGTGGAGGTGCCCACTATCTGGCCGGAATCGTTGATACTGGCGGCAATGCAGCCGTCGCCGCTTATGTAGCTCTGGAGGACGGTGACTTCGCTAGGCTTGCTTGCATTCCATAAAACGGGAATATGAACACCGCTCGCGTTGGTTGCATAGCCGACAATCTGCCCCGAGTTGTTTACCGAGTTCGCGAAGGTGGTTACCCAACCTCCCTGGGAACCGAGCACCTCGTAAACTGTTGCGCCGGCTTGCCAAACTACGCCCTGAGTAGTCTCAGTGCCCAGGCCCAGATTGCCCACGCCAATTCCGGCGTCATTCATGCCGGCGGCGCCACAGCGCGGAGTTCCACTTGCGGAGCCGCCTAAGAGAGTCGACTTCTTCGTCGCGGCACTGTATCGATACGCATAGAGCGGATAGTCAAGGACATCTCCAATCGGTCCGGACACCGTGTAAAGAACATCCCCTGCGCTGTCCACGCCGTCCGCGCTCTGTACTGCACTGCCAGACGCAACGGGAATCGCCTCGATTGTGTAGGTCGGAACGCCGTTCCCGGTAGTGCCGTTCGTCGCTGAAGTTCCATTGGTTGAGGTTGTAGTGGAGTTCGTGCCATTGGTGGCTGTGGTCTTTCCACCGGTGAGGCCGGACCCACTGCCGCTCCCTCCGCAACCAAACAGGAAGGCGACGAACGATAGAATGATGAGAGGGCTAATCCAGGCGCTTGGCTTCTTCATAAAAGATTCCTGAAAGTATGACCGATTGATATCAGCCGTGCGTGAAATAACGTGAAATACACTTGTCTTGTTTCTTCGGAGACTGGGGAAACTTCTAACGCTTGCTCCTTGCGTTTCAGAAATCAACTCGTTATACTGTACGCATGTCTACCAATGCGTTAGGCGTATTAAACCGCCATTTCGGGTTCGAAACGTTCCGCCCGGGGCAAGAGAGGGTGGTCGAGTCCCTCCTGGCTGGTCGCTCGGCGCTTGCGGTATTTCCCACCGGCGGGGGCAAGTCGCTTTGCTACCAGCTTCCTGCCCTCCAGATTGAGGGCTTGACCCTCGTGGTGTCACCCCTCATCGCCCTCATGAAGGATCAGATCGACTTTCTGAAAAGGCGCGGCATTCCAGCGGCGCGGCTCGATTCGACCTTGACCTCGGCCGAAGCAGGAGGAGTATCCGAGGCGATCCGAAACGGCGAGCTCAAGCTTCTCTATGTTGCCCCCGAACGCTTCAATAACGAGCGGTTCCTTGCCGAGATGAAGCATACGAAGATCGGCCTCTTCGCCATCGACGAAGCTCATTGCATCTCCGAATGGGGCCACAACTTCCGCCCGGACTATCTCAAACTCGCCGAAACCGCGAAAGACATCGGAGCGGAGCGAGTTCTCGCTCTCACCGCCACCGCGACTCCATCCGTGGTCGCCGACATTTGCCGGTCGTTTCAAATCGAAGAAGCCGACGCGGTAGTAACCGGGTTCTATCGAAAGAACCTCACCTTCCTTACGACCCAGACCAATCCGGATGAGCGCGACCAGAAGCTCTCGGCGCGCCTGAAAGAAGCGCCGCCTGGTCCAACCATCGTTTACGTCACCCTCCAGAAGACCGCCGAGGCGGTGGCCGCCATGCTGTGTGCGCAAAAGCTCCCCGCGAGGGCCTATCACGCGGGCATGGATAACGAGGTTCGAACCGAAGTGCAGGACTGGTGGATGGCTCAGCCCAGTGGAATCGTGGTTGCGACGATCGCCTTCGGCATGGGGATCGACAAGGCCAACGTCCGATACGTCTATCACTACAACCTGCCTAAGAGCCTGGAGAGCTATTCGCAGGAAATCGGCCGCGCGGGCCGCGACGAACTGCCGTCCACCGTGGAGCTTTTCGCCTGTGCGGATGATATTCCTGCGCTGGAGAACTTCGCCTATGGCGACACTCCGTCTGCCGAGTCGATTCGCTCTCTCGTATGCGAAGCGTTTTCCTGGCCAACCGATTCGCCCATCGCGGTGTCGCCTTACGAACTGTCGCAGCGTCTCGACATGCGTATGCTGGTGCTGCGAACCGCCCTCACCTATCTGGAACTGGCAGGCCTCATCCGCGCCGGCACACCGATCTATGCCGGATACGAGATGAAGCCGCTGGTGCCGTTGCCGTCCATCTTCAACCAGTTTCCCGGTCAGCACGGTGACTTTGTCCGAAGCATTTTCCAGATCGCAAAGCAGGGTCGCACTTGGTTCAGTCTTAACCCGGACACCGCGGCAAGGTCTCTCGGAGTGGAGCGCCGCCGGGTCGTCCGCGCCATGGAAGTCATGGAGCAAAAAGCCCTGGTAGAAGTGAGGGCCTCGGACGTTCAAACTCCCTATCGACGCTTGACCAACAGCCTCGACCCTCATAAGGTCGCCGCCGAACTGATCCAGCGCTTCGACCGCCGCGAACAGCAGGAGATCGAACGTATCAAACGCGTCGTCGAGCTCGTTGAGCACGAGGGCTGCCAGGTGAATGCGCTGGTCGGCTACTTCGGCGAAAGCCGCGAAGAGCCTTGCGGGCACTGCACGACATGTCTCACCAAAGCGCGCCAGACCTTGCCCCCGCCCACCGCACATGTAATCGACCTTCGGGAATCGGAGGTAAAAGACCTGCTCGAAAAGTGCCCGCCCGAGCTTCGTGAGCCTAGACAACTCGCCAAAATCTTATGCGGACTCAGTAGCCCCAGCTTCACCAAACTCAAGCTCACGCGCGAGAAGCTCTACGGCGCGCTAGAACAACATCGCTTCGCGGACGTCGTCGCATGGTGCGAGCGGATTCGGATTCCAAGGAACAACACTCAAGGTTTGAACGGCATTTGAAGTTAATTAGACAGCCATGAATCACGATTACGTAATTCCCGCGTGGCTTGACCAGGCCCACGGGTTGACTACACCCCTGAAAAACAGATACTTACAAATCTGGAGACTTGGGCCTTCGAAAAGGGTTGGGAGGTGACCAATGGGAGCACGCTTCCCTTTGATCTCAGACAACGAACTGACGTCATGCTAAAGAAGCCCAACTCAGACCGAAGGATACGAGTCGCTATACTCCGGAAAAAAAGGGAATCGCGGCTCCATACGCCTCGACACGTCGGATTTCCGCACTTTTGAGCTGGTTTATCGGCCACGAGCGAAGTAGTGGCGATTAGAGGTTAGCGCTGTGCCGCTGGCAGAAGATATGCAGGCATGGGGATGGGACAAACTGGCTGACTTGGCATTAAAACCTTGAGCGCGCGCCATAACGACGCGTTCGAACTAATTCGACTGGAGACGATCCGTGGTTTCAGGCCTCGCGCTCCTTTCGAAGATTAAGAAGAGTCGCGCCCCCGGAAATCCCAACTTCTCGCGTGATCGTGTTGAGGCAGGGATTGCAAGTGACTGAGACGCCTATGCCCTTCTTCTCATCGCAGTTGGCGAAGGCTTTATGCGGGAGTATCTCTTGCTTGCAGGAGTGGCCATCGGCGAGGAGCCAAAGCTCAGTTCCATTATCGACCAATCGATAAAACAGTTATGCGTTGGCATGTCAAAAAGGCAGAAGAGAGCGCAGAGAAACGCAATCGATGCCCCCGCATTCCACTCTCTCAGACAGAACCGAAACGACTACGCGCATGGACACGAAAGGAATGTTTTCCCAAGCATTGGGAAAGTAGAGGCGATTCTCGGGAAATTTCGGCCCGTTTCCATAGCGAGATCTTCGGGAAAAGGTCAAACCATCTTCTGGTTTGGAGGAGATCAACCACTCGTATAGATTCAAAATTCGAAATCTAACCCAAGGGAGTGCGTTGTATGTCCTCCAGCTAGTGCGAGCGCCAGGTAAATGCGTTGATGCTCTGAGAGAGCACATTCAGCGCCGGACGGCGGCTTCTGCAATAGTGACCATTGCCGCTTTGCCCCGGTAATCCCCGCTCTGCCGCTCTTCCTAAAGTTTTGGCTGGCTATCCCGAATTCCCGTCGCCAGATACGTACTTCCGCGTTGAGAAGGAAACTTCGTCCATAGCTTAGGCTCGCCGTCCCCACCAACTCCGATGATCGAGCGACCGTACCAGTCTCGTTCGTGCGGATGTGAACGCAGTCCGATGAACCGAACCTTGTACACCGGTCTGCCCCCTTTCCCGAGGCCCTGCTGAAACCGCTTAAACCGCTCTGGCATCGGCGCGGTGCGGTATACACATCGGACAACCTGACACCAAACTCCGATGACGTATTCGACCGACGCCGCGCGGCCTGGCGAAACGGGCCAGTCACCGAGCACACGACGATCCAGGTCTCCTGGGGCAATGTCTGGCCAAGCAGGTGAGTGACTCCCGCCGTTCAGGCTAACGAGGAGTACAGATGCGCCGATGTCATCCAAGGATAAAGGCGCTGCGTGGCCCGCGTCAAAATCCTCGGCCGATTGGCAATAGGCCCTTGCGTGGTGGCCGAAAACAGCATTGCCCTCCGTCTTCAGCAATTTGATGAGTATTGACTCCAGCCGGAACGCATTTTCCGTTGAGAGACCATGGTCAACTATTTCGATAGGTGGAGGATGACCGGTTGCGTCGCGGACCTCCCGGATAGTCTTAAGCTTGATGCTCGGCTCACCTGACTTCTGCTTAACACCTTCACGGGCATGGGCAAAGCATCTGTTCCCCTCGCCCTTTCCGGCATAGAAGTATCGTCGAGGATCGCTTGGCGACCTGCGAGGATCGATCAGGACGTACACGTAAGAACTAGCGCCGAGGCTAGCGAGCGTCTCAGGACTGAACCCTTGAATGCGGCGAAGCGACTCTGCCATCGAGTGTCATTTTACTTCGTCAACCCTGGATACCTTTGAGGGGTTGCCGACAATGGCCGGTAACCAACCCGATAGTGGAAAGGAAACGGTGAACGTCCCAACATTTGCAGCTTTACGGGGGATCTGTCGATTGAACTGGTGGGTACAGCACGATTCGAACGTCCGACCTCTTCGACCTCACACAAGCGCGCTATCAAACTGCGCCACCCCACGATGCGAACCAATGAATGCGTCGTCGACGGCTCACTAGCCCTACTTCCTGTAAACGCCAGTATAATCCGTCCATGGCAGGAGAGCGATACACTACAATTGAGACGAGAGCCTGCGCGTATCTCGCTGTTCACGGAAGTCAGGAACGGATCACAACCGCGGCCATCTCGGCACGCTCGGGGCGGAAGCGCACGAGCATCCACTCGAAGATTCGAAACCAGGTCGCGGACCTGGCTGCCCACGGCATGCCTCACGCCGACATCACCCCGTTATCGGGCCGAGAATCAGGCACGAAGAACCGCAACACTGACTGGGAGGTAACGTGCGCGGCCGCCCAAACTCCCGAGCACATTCTTCGGGTAGAAATCCTAGCGTGGCTTGAGTCGTAGCGGTGGAGGCTGCGTCGGGGCCTGCTTGGTTAGATTGCCAAATCCAGAGGCAAGTCGCTTATATCCCTGAGCCTCCGACCGGAAACGAGGTTGTCGAGCAAGTCGTCCAGATCCTCGAGATTCAGTTGCTTAATAACTTGCTGTAGCTCGTGCAGGCAAACGTGGTACGTGCAGTCGAGATCGCCGGTCCCGATCGCAAGAGAGGCTAACCTCGTAGGTAGCGGCTCAAAGGTCACAGCTACGATTCTCGGCGTTTGCCCTTTTCTATTTCGGATTAAGTTGAGGGCTTCCGTTCGGCTGTTTTGCGCCCGATCGCTCCTCATGGTCCACTTGCAGGACACCGAGGCGTGCAAGGTCGGCTTCGCGGTGATCCTCTTCCTCAGAGGCGAGAGCGACCCGACGAACTCGTCCTCATTTACCACACACTCGGAGACATTGATATCGTCATCCTCAAATGGATGCTTGAGAATAACGATATCGGGCGTGATCAAATACTCGCCGCCTAGAGTCGCGCGAAGCTCTTTGTGTTCTTCCAGAAGGTTGTGCAAGGTAAGTAGGTGAGCGAACTGGTCATAGTCTGTTATGCCAAGCTTCTTTTGGCTAACGGTGAAATGAAACTTCCCCGGCCGTATGGGACGGAGGTGCTCGAAGGTGGCCGATAGAAAATCTCTTGTTAACGAAGCGAATAGGCTTCCCGAAGCTTGGCTGCTTGGCTGCTTGGCCGCGGTCGGGAATCCGATAACTTCGACCAACGACGCGGCAATGCGCTTTGAACTCTCGTTGCCGACATCTGCGATATTGAATTCGCCCGTTTTGGCAGATCTAGCGAGTATTTGAGCGAAGAGATCGCGGTGGTAAAACCGTCGCAGCTCGCCCAAAATAGAGCTCAAGCTGCCTCGACCACCGCGCGCATCATGGCCATGACTGATGAGGCCACTGCCTCGGCGAGCCTCGGAGGTACCGCGTTGCCGATCTGCTTCGCAATCTCGATCTTTGTTCCGGAAAACCGGAAGCTGTCAGGAAACGATTGGAATCGAGCAGCCTCGCGGTGAGTGATCGGCCGGTGCTGCTCTGGGTGAAGATATCTGCCCTTTTCGGGTTTGAAGAACTCGGTCCGAATTGTGAACGCGGGTCGATCCCACCACAGCCTACCGAACAGATCGGTTCCTCCAGATTTTTTTCGGACCCAGCATTCCGGAGTAAGGTCCGGAGCATTCCTAAGCAAATCCATTCTGTTCATGCCCTGCTCTGGAACCGCCCGATAACGGGCCATGCTCGTCGGCGTCGGGCTTCTTCCGAAGTGCAGGTCAAGTGGCGGCGCAACATCCCTAGGGCTAATGCCAACGGGCGCAGGGAGGTCGCCTATCGCGTCCCGTACGGTCCTCCATGAGGAGGGCTTTGAGCATCCGATGCCAAATAGGTCGCCTTCCCCTTTTCGCAATGCGGCTGGATCGAGATGCGACGGACGAGGGGGGAAGAAGTTCCCAGGTTCGCAGTCAAGGTTGCCCACGATGAATGCGCGGGTCCGCGTTTGCGGGACCCCGTAGTTCGCTGCGGGGAGTTTCGCATATGCAACACGAAATCCCAGCGCCCTTGCCTCGTTCAATATCTCCCAGAATTCTGGCGTTCCAAGCAACTGCGGCACATTTTCCATCACGAAGACGCGGGCACCGGAGCGACGAACTACTTCCATATATGGTCGCCACAATTGTTTACGGGGATCGGTGCCACGGTTCCTGTTTAGCAGGGAAAACCCTTGACAAGGAGGGCCCCCTACGACGATATCAGCCCGAGGGATTAACTCCGCTTCGGATTCTAATATTGATACAAGGTCCCCGTGGAGGCAATGGGGGCCGAAGTTCAGATTGTAGGTATCCGCAGCAAAGCGATTGAAATCGTTGGCCCAGACCGGCTGAAATCCCATTTGAGCAAAGCCTAGAGACATCCCGCCCGCCCCGCAGAACAAATCGATCATGCGAGGAGCTCGCCCGCTCTCGCACGGACTCACAGAGGTCCGCAGATCGACAGGCTCAATAGTGATACTCATTCTCTACTCCCTAGAGACGTGGGAAAAAGGCCAAATTCGGCGAGTTCCGCACGTTCCATTTATGTAGAAAAGTATACACTTCTATTGGTAGTTTGCAAAGTCCTTATTAGGGCCGAGGCGACAGATTGTAAATCAGCCCTTAGCTCGCATTCCCAAACGACGAAAACACGATACCCAAGCTGCTCAAGTAAACGGATGTTCTCCTCGTCACGGGCTACGTTTGATTCAAGCTTTGCGGTCCAGAAGGCAACGTTCGTCTTCAGCGGCGCGTCTTTTTTGCACTTTGGGCAGCGATGCCAGTAGCACCCGTGAACGAACACCGCAACCCTTTGCCTGTTAAAGACCATGTCCGGCCGACCAGGTAGAAGGCGAGAATGCAATCTGTATCCACGAACACCTTGGCGCCAAAGCTCCCTTCGGAGCGCCAACTCCGGTTTTGTGTTCTTGGCACGGTTCGATCTCATACTCCGCGAAGTTGATTCCCGAACCACGAGGGTCTCCCGGCAGGCCATAGATCTATTCTATTCGACTCCGATGGAGCGTGCCGCTCCGCGAGGTTTCGTGACCGATTGTGTCCAGCAGTTCAGAGTCCCGCGACCAGAACTGCATTCCATACTCGTTAGCGATCTCCACTGAAATGGGGCAATGGCGGGTTTGCTGAGGCCGCATACAATCCCGGCGAGTTGTGCGTCGATCATTCGAAGCGAAACGGGTCCCTTCGCGCCAAGGTAGCCTCTCCTTCTTATTGCCACAATCGCCGAACAAGAGGCAACCCCAAGCGCGAAGCGCGAACTCAGCACGAGTCTGATACTCAAGCTGTACCTGCCTCTGGCGCTTTCGTGGGTATTCATGGCGCTTGAGGGACCGAACGTTACCGGCATTATCGGCCGCATGCCCAACAAGGTGCTCAACTCGGCAGCACTGCTGGTGATGATGAGCATGGCGATGTGGATCGAGAGCCCGGTTATCGACCTACTTCCACCTCCACCACACTCGCCAAGGATCGGCAATGCTATCTGCAAATCCGGCGCTATGTCTTTCTGCTTATCGGCTGGGTCACCGTCGCACATGCTTTTTTTGTTCTCACTCCACTCTATTGGTGGGTGATGCTGCGCCTGCTCTCCATTCCCCGTGAAGTGGCAATCGATGCCAGATTCGGCCTTTATTTGATGATCCCCTGGGCCGGCTTCATCGGCTGGCGGCGCTATCTGCAGGGAATCCTAATCCGTTTTCACCGAACCCGCCTGATCAGCGTGGGCACATTCATTCGGGTTTGTGCGCTGACCGGCGTGGGTTGGTCCTTGTATTTCTTCTCTCGTCTTCCTCCAATCGTCATTGCGGGCGCCGCCCTGCTCAGCTCGGTCGTTTCCGAATCGATTTTTATCCACTTTGCAGCCCGAAACACTCTTCGACGTGAGTTTGAAGGCTCAGAGCCGGCCGACACCGATGTCGACGAGCAGGGCTTTGCCCCCTCGGAATTGGCGGAAAGCGCGCTTCTCGACGCTTCGATTCCGGACGAAGCGCCAAGAGACGGCGCGCTTACGATGAAACGGCTCGTGGCTTTTCATCTTCCGCTTACCGCGACGACGATGGTGGCGCTAGTAGGCACTCCGATGATCAGCGCGGCTCTTTCGCATGCAAAGAATCCGGAATTGAACCTGGCATCCTGGCAAGTGGTGGCAACTCTCATCTGGCTCTGCCGCACGATCGAATTCGCCCTGCCGGAGGTCATCATCACTCTCTATAAGGATGCGGCAAGCGCGCGGAAGCTGCGCCACTTCTCAATCGGCGTCGGGCTGATCATTGCGGGAACGATGGCGTTAGCAGCCCTAACCGGCGCCGACCGGTGGTTTTTCGGCCAGGTCCTCGGAGAGGACCCGCCCACCGTGGCGATGGCGCACCTGGGATTTTTGTTCGGCATCACCCTGCCGCTCATCGGTTCGCAACAGAATTACATCAAAGGGATGCTCACCGCGCACCATCTGACGACGGCAAGGTTTATGTCTTCCTTGGTATCGTTCAGCACTTTGCTCTTGATGCTGGTGGGAAGCGTGGCCCTTGGTTTCTCCGGAGTGGTTGGAGCAGCGGTTTCGTTGAACGTGGCATTGCTGAGCGAGGTCTTGGTGCTTTTTACGTTTTGGCGGAGCGGGGTACGGCGGTTGGGAATCCAGCTTTAGCTCGTAGTGTTAAAAAATGCTTTAATCGTCATCCCCAAGGTGTAATCGACACTACTCGATCTGTAGGGAGGCAATGCTATCCAAATACCAGATCCTTGCCCACTAACCGAGGCGCGTTCAGCCGCCTCGTCAATTTCGGTGGCCTCATCCGCCAGGTCTCGGTGGGTTTCCTCGCGGACAAGATGATGAACTTCCAAGGGGCGTCCTGGCTGATGGCCGCTGCTTTGGTGGGGGCCAGTGCGACTATGTTCGGGTTGGCTGGCTGCTAGCGGCGGATCTTGTGTGCAATTTCATGGAGCGTCACTCCTTCAGTTTCTAAAAGCCGTGCTCCGATGGCAGCCCTGATGATCTGCTGCAGAGCTTCTTTTTCCGATTTTGGATAGTAGTAGCCGCGGTCATCTAATGGCTTGATTTGATCGACTTGGTCTCTCGCCAGCGCGACCAACTGCTCTGGGTTCGTTATCGTGCAAACGACGGTGACTTCAACGGTAGCTAGCATGTTGAAAGGATACATCCTCCCGAGTTAACTAGGGGTCCACTGTTAGCGAGCCCTTGGCCGCAGTGGAGTTGAACGACGCCGTAATCGTCACTCACGTAGCCTGCCTAACCTTGCTCGTGTTCACGAGAAAATACGTCTGCTTGTAGCCTGAGGGGACCGTGACCCTGGCTAGGAGCGTAGCCGCCGCGGTGCTGGATCTGAACGAAACCACAGCGCGTCCTGGTGGAGCAATCGCATTGAGCCTAACCAAAGCTTCGACATTGCTTCCCTCCACCACAGAGGCTGGCGACACGGTCAGGCTCGAAACGGCCGAAGCGGTGCAGGTTATTCGGGCCAATGCAAGCGCTTCTGCGGCTCGCCCCACTCGGACCTCATGAGCTGATATCCGTCCGGATCGGCGTGCATGAGTTCGGCCCTCACGAAGGGGTAAAAGTCGTTGGTTCCGAAATAGGCCTCCGTGCATTCCGCGAAGTACTCCATTGGGTTGGTGGTGGCGTAAGCTTTCGCCATTTTGCCGTCCCAGTGGAGCACGCTGTCGTATCGATGCGCGGCCATGGCCTTGTCATACGCGGCTTTAACGTCCGGGTTGTCGAACGCTTTGGGCAGGAACAGAAAATGGTAGCCGTGGGATAGCTCGTGCAGCACCATCCAGGGCTGCTCGTAGGTCCAGGAAACGAAGTTCGCCGCGTTGCCGATTTCCACTCCGTGGGCCATACGAGGGTCCATCTTGTGCGCGGCGAGCCAATCCGAGTCCGGGTGGAAGGCCATGCAGGCAGTTTCCGGGCTGGTGAAGTGGACCCAGATGGGAATGGTTCGGATCTTGGCGAGCGGCCCATCGGGAACGACCCTCTCGATGTTCGTGAGCTGGACATTCAACTCCTGCTCGACTGCGTTCCAAAGGTCCGCGTGCTTCTGCTTGAGGACAGGGTCGACATTTACGGTCCAGCCTTCCAGGTGGAGGGTGTCGTAGGCCTGTTGAGGCCCTGATATGGGGAGAGCCAGGAGAAAGATTATTGGAAGCACGGTGGCTGAATTATGGTCATGGTGGGGCGCTGCATTATAATAAAGCATCAAAGCAATGAAGCCCCTCAAATTCAAGAAGAGCGTTGCAGAGGGAATGGCGCGGGATATCATGTCCGCTCGCGCGCAGATCCTTCGAGGCGCCGATCCGGAAGAAACTTGGCTGCTCATGCGCTTGGCGGATGACCTCAAGAGTCTGGGCGCCGCAGAGCGGCTGGAAACTCTCGCCAACAAATACGAAGCGGGGAACCACTATTTGGCCTACCATCTTGAGATTGAAGACGAGGAAGCGCAGGACGCTGCCAATAAGATGGCTTCTGACCTGCGCCGGCTAAAATCCCGCGCGGACGAACTTGTCCAAGAGCCGGTTACCGAGGAGCGCTTAAAGGCGGCCGAGAAGATTTGCGGCAACTATGGAGTTAAGCTAGAGCTGCTTAACCGCACTGCAGGCTCGGACGAAAGCTTTTTGAACTGATCTGTAGGTCTGTTAGCCGCACCCTTGGCGGACGGATCCCTTCAGCTTGCTTTCCCCCTCTCAAAAGGGCCTTTAACTTCCTGTTGAGCTTGGCCCCATTTGCCCGGGCGGAATGTGTTCTTTGGTCTTGGAGAATGCAGGTAAATCCTCCCGCGGAATGTTGTAAGTGGCCCCAGTAGGGCAGAGGCCCGCCGAGTTCTCTCCCAAAAGGGAGACCGTCGCCTGAACATCCGTGAGCGACATGAGCACCCAATACCCGGACGGATACGGTATATCGGGTATCTGGTGCTCCAAAAAGAGAACATCCCCAATTTCGAACAAGGCTTTAGACACCTTATGCGGATTCTGACACATAGGTTACAAATCTGCATCGAGACGACAATATCCCTAATTATCAGCTCAAGGGGTTCACGACTCTGATGCCCGGAAACCGAAGTAGGTCTCGATCTGTCGAAACCAGATCGCATCCTTCTTCGACCGCTATTGCGGCGATCACGGCATCGGAAAGCAGAGGCCCGCTTGCTTGGCCCTCACCGACCATCGCTTCGAGCAGTTGCATATGGCGAAGTCCTGGGTTGACAACTGACACATTCGGGAGCGCTACCCATCGCTTCACCGCCAGGAACGCTCGATCCGTTGGGATGGGTCTTGCAAAGAGCCGAGGGTTGGTTACGATCCTTAAGAAAGCCCAAATACTTACCCAAGGGATACAAACCAAATCCTCGCAGCTGAACGCCTCCTCAACCCATTTCTTGATCTTCGCGTGATCGGGGTCGTCCTCATTGGACGCGCGAATCAAAATGTTCGCGTCAAGAAGGATCATCGATGCTGCTCGCCCTCTGCAAGGTCGATCAGGGCGTGAACGTTGTTATAGTCCAGTCCGGGAACGACTCCCATCTTGAAGCTATCCATTTTGAATTTTCGGCGTGGTTTGGGCGCGCGAAGCCCTTGCAACCCGCTCCTAATGGCGTCGTTTAGAAGCTTTCGAAAGGAAACCCCCCTTGCTCTGCTCTCCTCCCGGAGCCGGGCGACAACATCGTCATCAAGTGTAACCGTTGTTCTGATGCCCATGATGCCACCATTATGACATCATATACATAATTGGGTTGGCGTAGAATTGCTTGAGTCATGCCCGCGCGGACGAACTTGTCCAAGAACCGGTTACCGAGGAGCGCTTAAGGGCGGCCGAGAAGATTTGCGGCAACTCTGGAGTTAAGCTAGAGCTGCTTAACCGCACTGCCGGCTCGGACGAAAGCTTTTTGAACTGAAGGGCAAACGCCGATTGTCTCGCTCATTGAAAAGGGCTCTGAATCCTGACCCCTCTCATCACTTGGTTATGGCTCAGGTCTTCGCTGTAAATCACGTCGCATCCTAGCGCAGCAGCAGCTTCTACGATCATTGCGTCCCAAAAGCTGATTCGGTAGCGCTCGCTGGTATCGATGGCGTTGATAACGTCGTCTGGGCCAGGCTGGAAAACGCGTCTCTTTGACCATGACTCAACAAGCTCACGGGCTTCATTCGGCGGCACACCAAGTTTTCGCGTCGCCGCCCAGTATGTTTCTTGAAGAACCTGTACCGAGATGGAGGCCTGTCGGTGCAAACGGTGGACTAAGTCGAAGACGGCCGCCGTCTTTGCCTGATCACGTCGATCGATCATATATAGGATGATGTTAGTGTCGAGGAAGACGCTCTTCATGAGCTTCCTCCCTATGCCATTTCCAGTTGCTTCCGGTTTTGGCGGATTGCGCGCACATTTGAGAGATCTGGGTGATTTCTTCAAGCCAGGACGCGTCTGGCTCGACTTCGCGACTTAGCAGTTCGCGTAACCACGCATTCAGACTCTTTCCGTTAGCCTTCGCCTTCTCCCGTAGGGCCTCGATCACGGTGTCCGGTAAAGAAATGGTCACATTCCGCATGAATAAATTATACACGAAATAGTGTGCACTTATTCAGGGCACACAAACCAGGTCTTCGCGGCTGAATGCCTCCTCGACCCATTTATTGATCATATCAGGATTCATGAGGGCCCACCAAAAGGACTATGACGTGGTAGCTAAAAATGATCCCAATTCTCCTGATCGCAAGAAACGGGATATGCTCATGCAGGCTATGGTCGAAAAAGCAAAGAGTATGAAAAGAGCACACAGATAGGCGTCCATCGTTTTGCACAACCCAGCCGATGTTGCGGTAAAGCTTTCATCAGTAGAAGAAGCTTTGAAAGAAGGGCGGCTCTCCGATGCCGAAAGGCTTTGCACTGCGGCGGCCGAGCAGCATCCAAGTGACGCCCGTGCCAAGTTAATGCTCGGCGTCATCGCCTCTCTCTCGGGCGATATTGAGCGGGCGATTTCTCTTTCGCAAGAAGCGGTCGATCTATCGCCCGAATTCCCTGAGGCTTCGCTCCAGTTATTAAGCCACCTTCGCAAAGTTGGCCGTTTAGAACAAGCAGTTGAAACCGGGCGTGCATTCATCGCTTTAGTTCCATCAAACGCGGCCGTCTGGAACTATGTAGGAGTTTGCCAGTTTGAGCTGATCCAATACGATGAAGCGGCCAAAAGCTTTCAACAAGCGGTGCTGCTTGACGGCGCGAATCTTCAGTATCGGCAGAACTTGGCGAAGGCGGCGAGAGAACTCGGCGGGAAGGAAGGATCGGCCCGCATCATGCGTGAGGCTATCACTGATAGCCAGTCAGAACCGGAAGAAAGACTGCGGACGGCGCGGCTGCTTTTGGCCGAGGGCAACACCGAGAACGCAATCGAAGTTTATCGAGAGGCTCTCAAAGGCCTGCCAAACTCGTTCCAGGCTCTTTTTGAGCTTGGCAACTTGTTGCTGATCACCCATAGCAGCGCTGAAGAGGCGCTTGCGATACTGCAACAAGCCCTTAAGATCGACCCGACCAGTGCAGATGCCTATGTGAGCATGGGGAGAGCCTTGCAGGCACTCGGCCGTTTTGACGAGGCGATTACCGTTTACAACCACGTGTTAGCCATCGAGCCAGGGCAAGCCGTTGCCTATTTGCAGATCGTGGCTTCAAAGAAGGTGAACGAGTCGGATCGTCCGTTGCTCGAACGCATGGCTGACCTGCTTAAACGAGAGGATCTTACGGATCGAAACAGGAGATACCTTCATTACGCGGTAAGCAAAGCGCACGACTCTTTGGGAGAATACGAACTGGCTCTAGCCCACTGCGACGACGCGGCCCGGATCACGATCGACTATCCTGCCGCGAACAGCATTCCGTTCGATGCTCGACTCGAAAATCAGAGAGTGAACTGGGCAATCGATCAGTTCACGCGCGAGTTTTTTCAGCGCTATTGCCCTTACGGCTTAAAGACCGAGTTGCCCATCCTCATAGTCGGAGCCCCGCGCTCCGGCACGACTCTGTTGGAGCAGATGCTTTCCGGACATCCCGAAGCCGCCGCCGCCGGCGAGCTGTTGTTTTGGCACCGCAACAGTGCGGATGCGCTTAGGGCCATCACTTCGGATCGAGCAAAGGCAACGGAAATAGCCCTCAAATACAAGCAGCTTCTAAAGTCGTTTGGTGCGAAAAAGAAACGAGTTATCGATAAGTATCC
The DNA here is from genome assembly GCA_963829965.1 of uncultured archaeon. Taxonomy (GTDB): domain Bacteria; phylum Armatimonadota; class Fimbriimonadia; order Fimbriimonadales; family Fimbriimonadaceae; genus DASXZH01. The sequence continues at coordinate 90,433 of CAWHLK010000032.1, forward strand.
GATGAACTACAGCGCCCTCGGCGTGATCCATGCTTTGTTTCCCAACGCTAGGATCATTCATTGCCGCCGGCATCCCGTCGACACCTGTCTCTCACTTTATCTAAGCGCGGCGGATATGAGCCAGGTCCCGTTTGGACACAGCCGCGAGGATATCGTTCAAGGCTACCGAGTCTATTTGCGCCACATGCAGCTCTGGCGGGAAACGCTGCCTGCCGATCGGTTTATCGACATCGATTACGAGAGTCTTGTCACAGACCGCGAAACAACTCTCCGCGGGCTAACGGCGTTTTGCGGCTTGGAATGGGATGAAGCCTGCCTGCACCACGAAACCAACGAGCGCGAAGTTTCCACGCCCAGTCGATGGCAGGTTGGCAGCCTATTTACCGCAGTTCGGTGGCCCGTTGGCGAAGATATGGACCATGGCTTGGGGCGTTTAGCGGCCTGTTGACAGACCAAGAACTGGCCGAAATCTCCTTAAGATGATAAACAAAGGGGCAGCGTCAGTCCTTCGGCGAATGCAGAGGAATGGTCACTGACGGATTCAAGTCTTGAACCTGAAGATCAAATGCGGCGATGTCCTTTATATCGATGTTCTCGGTTCCGGAATGCACGAGCGTCCCGTTCGTTTGCCTCGTATAGCTTAGACCGCGATAGCTGTTCTGGCTGGGTGATGATCCGCTATACCCGCCCGAGTTGAAATCGGCTTCGGCGGTAGAGCCATTTCTTAAATGCGCAAGAACGCGGATGCGCTGTTCTCCCGGACGCCATCTGAACTGGGATTGGACGGGATTGGCCTCGTCTCTCCAAATCGTAATGGATCCGTCGTCATGAAACGAGACTTCGAGAATCCTGGATCCTAAAGCTGCGGTTTCCGCCAGATGGATGATTCGGTCCGAGACCGCGACGGTTTCGAGCGATCTCCATTTGGCAACGCCTACTCTTATTTCCAGGCGCACGTAGGGACGCTTGGTGGGACTGCAAGGAATCTGGCTAATCGGATGCGCCAGGGGCAGCTCATTCCAGCTTGTGAGGCGTTCCTGATTCGGGCCGTCGGGCGAATCGGCAGCATAAAGTTCGCATCTCGTAGGTGTGCTTGAGGGCAAAAATTGGCTGTTCGGCGCAAAGAGGATGGTCCAACGGTTGTCCAACGGGTGATTCCATGGATCGAACATGCCGAACTCGTAAGCGCTGATATCCGGACCCGGGTCAAGCCATCGGACTCCATCTGCGGCGTAGAGGACGGAGCCCGTCCAGGCGCCATCTTTCGTCGATTTGAGGGTGCCGATCACCTTTCCGATGGGAGACGCGACTTCACGGGCCAAGCCCTCCTCGCCTGTGCAGGCTGCGATGTCGGGGGCGCGGAAGCAGACGTTATCGAATTGCACAAACAGGTAGGGCCGCTCTTGGACCTCCAAGCGGGCAATATCAGCGGGAGCATAGCGAGCGATGAAGGGCGGCCCCGCGAACGCAGGGTTGTTCGGCCCATCACCACACGTCGCCACCACATCTCCCTTCGAATCGTAAAACACGGCACGTCGCTCCGTTTTGGGTGGGAACCCGCCACCGAGCAGTCTTAGCCGGTGAGTGGGGGAAGGTTTCGTTTGAACCATAGGTACAGGAAGATGCGTTCCCTCAATTCGATCCCCAGGGGCCAGACGCAAGCACCGCCGTTTGATTGACCGCCAGCCCTGCCACGGACGCCGATCCGGAAGCAATCACCCTGAAGTCTCCTTTCGCGATTCCCAAAACCACGGGCTGTGGATCCGTGCTCTGAGCTCCGAGATCCATTGCCGCCCGGGAGGGGGCGGCGAGCACCGCGTTGCCGCCCGAATCCCGCGGAACTCCCTGCCATATCTGCACCCGGACTGGGCCCGCTGAGCCCTGGATTCCCCACGCTGTCGTCGCTGGATTCTCCATTCATCGGAAGATAGGCGAAAGCGTCCAGTTCCGATGGGGCAGCCGATTCCGGCGCGCTTGTCGGGGCCGCGGGCGTCGTTTGCTTCGCGCTGGGCGGTTCGATTTCGAAGACGACGTAGCGCCGTGTCCCGCCTTGGGGTGCGCTAACCATGTTTTGCTGGGAGAGTTGAGCTTCGGCCCCTTCAAAAGGGCGGCCGGCAGGAGTCCAGGCGTGGTCGGCGAGTCGCACTCTCCCATTGCCTCCGGTGTCCGCCACCGCAACAAGCCGGACCCTGAACCCGGCTAAGCTGGCGGTGAAGGTCGTAGTTTCAGGAAAATGCCCGTTAGCCGCGCCAATCCGACTTTGGCCCAAGCAACCGAAAACTGCGCCAATGCAGCTGAGAAGCAGACCCGCTGCAAGAAAGCTTTTCCAGTTCATCTATTGCTTAAGTGTCTCTGATTGGCTCGAACGTTCAACCAATATAGAATGATCGGCTTTTGGCGCAATAATGGTCGGGGCGACACGATTTCGAGTCAGCGATCCCGCCGAAGGGAAATGAGCGGAGTCTCTGGACCCCGGCCCAAAGCGTGCTTGCCGGGGCGAATCGGGACGAACGTGCGACCTTCCTGCCGAGCGGGACGCGCCACTGCAATAACGGAAGAGGAAATCCTGGTCGGGGCGACACGATTCGAACGTGCGACCTCTTCCACCCCATGGAAGCGCGCTACCAAACTGCGCCACGCCCCGACGCGGGTAGAAGGATACCTGGTTGAGCCTGAATGGCGTCGAACCAACCGACCTGCAGCCGCGAAATCGTGTCTTCCGACCAAGATTCCAGCTTTCCGTTTTTCGTAGGCGTCCCGGTGTTCAGTGAGGCCATGATAATCACCCCTTTCTAGGTATTGCGCGCACTCTTTGGGGCGGCGGCGGCCGTCAACTTCTTAAAACATGGCCACCACTTCTCATCCCGCCCTCCGTTTTACAAATTTTCTTTTTTCTGTCTTAAGGGCAGCATCAGTCCACACACGCGACGTTCCGTTTGTTTCGCCGATCAGATGCATAAAGAGGCCGAATCATAAAGCTTGCCCGGGACGCATCCGTATTGTTGCCGGTGAGCACTCGGCTCGGTGGGAATGCACCCACTGCGATTTTTCGGGAACTTCTAACGCAGAACATCTTCCACTAGGCTCCGCAGACTTGGGATCATTTAGCGGCGCATGTTCCGAACATCTGGCGGTCTGTCTTGCGGATGAAGAGTATCAGGTTGTGCTGGAAGCGATCACTTCCTCAATTGAAGAAGACATTCTGCTCGCAAGCGCCCGGTGGACCGGAGAAGCAGTGATTCTCATCGGCCCTTATGACGCCTTCGATCTCCTTTCTGAAAGCGTCGCTGCCGCCGCGAACCATAGCCCCGTGCAGAATCGGCGGAAGTTGCTGGATGGCGTTTGTCAGCGACTGGAAGTCTTGCTTTCGACGCACGAGAAACCTGTTGTCGGGCAGCAGACCGCTCACCCCCAAGCGAATGTTGTCGAGCTGTTTCTTCGGGTCTGATATTATCCTTACCGTACCGTTGACTTCACCGTGGTCTGTACGATCACGAACCCAAAGCGATTGGTTGCCCTGGCGAGAAATCAAGTCGATGAAGTCAAGCCCCTGGACGACAGGGGATATGGCTATCCAAAATCGGACGAAGAGGCTCCGCGGCTCATCAGGGGCTGCCATCGCATCGTGCCTCATGGACATTGATGGAGGGGTAAGCAACGCTAGACCTCGATTCCATTTTGGGCGGGCGGGATGACTGGGGCAGACACCCTCTACTCGAGGCCGAGGGCCTTGGCGCAAAGCGTGGAGCGAAGGTCATCCGACTTGCAGCTTAGCGCGTCCCGCTCGGCGGGAAGGTCGCGCGATTTTTCCGTACACACTTTGCCGAGTTGTGCAGAATCTCGGCATGAATATGGATCCAGGCTCACCGAACAAGCTAACAAGTGCGTGTAGGATACATCTTGACAATGCCGTCCCCGCCGGACGTCGCAGACATTGCACCCGCATCTAAGGAACTCTCGTGCAAGGGCCGAATACCGGTTCGAGGGTCGCCGACTGCGAAATACGGACCGCAAGTTTTACAAGTTGGAGCCGATGAAAAAACAACAGTCCAGCATACAAAACCCACAAAAGGGGCTCGATCGCAGAGAGTTTCTTGGGTTAACACTGCTCAGTTCCGCCGCAATGATGTTGGATCCCGGCTTCTTGCGCGCCACCAGTTGGCCTGTGGTCAACAGTTCTGATTCGGCCCGATTCGCAGCTCTTCTTCCGCTGGCCCCAGGCGCGGTCGCGCCCGCAGGTTGGCTGCGTCTGTATTTGCAGAAGCAGGCGGAACAGCTGGGAGGGCATTTGCCCCAGATCTCGCCGCCGTTCACAGGCAAGTATTGGGATGGCGAGGACGGTGGGGCTGACCCGGACAAATGGTTGTGGGAGCAAAGGGGATATTGGATCGACGGTGCCCTGCGCTGTGGGATTGTTCTCGGTGACGAGAAGCTGCTGCGAGGATCGTTGGCGGCTGTTCAATACACGCTCGATCATGTTCATAGTGATGGACTTCTCGGTCCGAAGTACACCGCCGACCCAAAGTTTAGCGGCGAAAATTACCGCTGGCCCCATAATGTTTTCTTTCGTGCGCTCGCGGCCCATGGCGAGGCGACGGCCGATCCTCGCGTGGGCCAGGCCATGCAGAGGCATTACATTGCTGATATGAATCGCCCAACTTACGGGGGATGGTCGCGTGACGTGACGAACATCGAAGGCATGCTTTGGGCGTACGGGCAAACTGGCGACAAGCGCTTACTTTCGCTAGCCGAACGTTCCTGGAACGGTTTCCTCCATAGCGCATCCCAGGGAGATCGCGCATCGGGTGACCTCCATCCGGATCGGGTTTTTACGAACACTTATATTCATGCCCACGGAGTTACCTACGCGGAGAAGTCAAAGCTGCCCGCGATTCTGTATTTGCACACGGGCAATCCCGAGTATCTGCGGTTTGCGATCGCGGCCCAAGATCGAATCTTCAACCATCACATGCTTATTTCCGGGGCGCCGTCCACCTCCGAGGATTACGGCGACACGACGGCACTGGACGTTCACGAGACTTGCGACATCGTGGATCACACGTGGAGTTGGGGCTATATGCTGATGGCCACGGGCGATGCAGTGTGGGCGGATCGCATCGAGCGGGCCTGCTTCAATGCGGGGATGGGCGCCGTAAAGAAAGACTGGAAAGGTTTGCAGTATTTCTCATGCCCCAACCAGATCATCGCGACCGACGACTCTTCTCACGTCCCCTTCGTGCCCATAAGCAAAGGGTGGATGGCCTACAGGCCAAATCCGGGCCACGGCGTTGCATGTTGCGGCGGCAACGTACATCGGCTTCTGCCGAACTACGTGATCCGCATGTGGATGTCCGATCATGACGGTGGGTTGTCCGCCTGCCTATACGGAGCGTCGACAGTGAGAGCGCGGGTTGGTAAGAACGCTCAGGAGGTTGAGATCGTTCAAGAAACGGGCTATCCGTTCGAGGATGAGATCCGTTTCACCCTTCGGATGGCTGCGGTAGTCGGGTTCGTCTTGTCCCTTCGCGTCCCTTGCTGGTGCAAAACGCCCCGAATTGCGATTAACGGCAAAGAGATAGCGGTCCCGAAAGTCGATAAGGGATTTGTTCGGTTGGAGCGGAGGTTCCTCCCTGACGATCGGATCACCCTTACCTTGCCAATGCATGCGACCTTAAGTTATTGGCCTAACCATGGCATTGGAGTCGAGCACGGGCCGTTGGTCTATTCGCTTCCGGTTAAAGAGGATTGGTCAAAATCCGGACCCAATGAATGGTCCACCGAGGCCTTCCCGGACTGGAATGTCACCGCGACATCCGATTGGAACTACGCGTTTGCCTTCGAAAATGGCGAGCTGCCAACCAAGGTTCGTTTTGAAAGAGACACGATCACAGACGATCCATGGCTGTCGCCGCCTGTAACCTTACGACTACCGGCAAAGAAGGTGCCGGACTGGATCCTGGCCGAAGATACAAAGCACCCGGGACGCAGGCACACCCCTCCCTTGCCCTTTATCGATGATGAGTTGTCCGTACGGCTTGGAAGAGCGGAGGTCGAGGAGGTGACACTGGTTCCCTATGGCGCGACTCACTTGCGGATAACGATCTTTCCGCGTACGTATCTCGAAATCGGTTAGCTGGGGGTCAATTCAAATCAGCGTCGGGAAGACGAAATTACGTTTAAGACGAAGGTGATAGGCACAACGGGCCAAGCGTGGCTTGTCTTTGTGTTTTGATCGCCAAATCCTAGATTTCCACGATCAACCATAGGATTAGCGGAGGGCTCTCATCCTCAAGAACCGGATTCAGCGACTCATAGTCGTGCAATATCCTGGCATCGAAGCAGGCGGCATCTCCTTCCCGTAGTTCGTAAGATTGGCCATCAAGAATGAGTCTAAGTTCTCCCCGCATTACGTAAACAAACTCCTCGCCAGGGTGGGTTTTTGGGTCGCCGCCATTGAATACTTTCCATGAGCCCAACGTAAACGGGGCTCCAAAACAGATCGCAGGAGAACTCCAAAATAAATCGGGGGGCTATGTTTTGACTCCCAAGCCGCCTTCTTTCAGTTGGTTTTTGGAGTTCCGATAAGTCAACATCCATGGCGGGATCCCCTTTGGGGCGGTCACTAAGTTTTCGCCAGTCGCGAGACATCCACCATTTCGTATCGCCGGGATGATAAATCGCAATCGGATCCTCCGGGTTTGCTGCCCCAAAATTGAGTCGCTGTAAGCTCATGTTTAGTGCACTGCGCAGTTTGTGTCGTGTGCGTTCTGTGCACGGCTTGCCCGCCTCCGCGATTCGGACAGTGTCTTTGTTTACACCGGCCAGGTCGGCTAGCTGCCAAATGGATAATCCGTTGAGCTGCCTAATTCGGCTAAGACCTCGTCCAAAAGCTTCAAAGTTAAAAGTCGAGCTTGTCATGGACGGCCCTAAGGCATCTTCATCCTCCTGGCCGGCCGGATAATCGCCATCCCCATCGGATGCGGGCAGTTGTTCAGCGAGCCACGACTCCGGTAAGTCGATTTCCGCATAGAGTACTAGGGGTGGCAACTCACCTTGCTTCACAGGCCACAGAGGCTCGTATCGTAGGTAAACGGGCGTCGAAGGTAGCCGCGCTCCCTTCGGTCAAAATGTATTCGACACCGTTTAGGTGAATGCGAATCGCTCCGCGAATACAGTAAATGAACTCTTCACCGGAATGGGTCTTAGCGTCGCCTCCGTTAAAAATCTCCATAAGTCCGGCAAAGATGTGGCCGCCCGAGCGGTCACAGTTCAAGAGCTTCAGAAACCGCGTGGCAAATCCTCTCCGGCCGAGACGGCTGCGGCTTTGGTCGTCCTGAATACCGTTCGACTCAATGGGAGTAAAAGGCAAGATTTCAGGATCGACTTTGCGTACAGACGGCCGCAGGTCGCGAGAGATAGTCCAAGTGGTGTCGTTGACCCTATGAATCGCGATTCTAGGGTCTTTGTGATTGGACAATAAGCAAAGGCGCTGAAGCGATGTGTCCAAAACCTTCCGAAGCTTTTCCCGTGTTCTATTGCTGCAGGGCGTACCGCTCTCAACCCTTCGAATGGTTTCCTTGTTAACCTTGGCAAGTGAGGAGAGCTCGCGAATCGTGAGATTCCGCGTTTCCCGCATCCGTCGGACACCGGTTCCGAAGGCTTCGTAATTAAAGAAGTCTCCATAGTTATGCTAGGCCCTGAGCCTCACTCCGTCCAACCCAGTAGGTTTAAAAACAAAGTTGTAAGTGTCTGTCATTTATATCCCCTTCGCATCCTGGCCCCGCGATAAACGCTCGGCCATCCAAATCGGCCATCAGTTGTTGTGCGCCTGCCCACCTTATACATCCACCCTTACATACAAAAGCAGGGGCGCCTTTTGCCCCCGGGCGACGGGGGTCAGCGCCTCGTAATCGTGCAGTAGCCGCGCATCGAAAGTTGCGGCGTCACCTTCCTGGAGCTCATGCTGTTCTCCGTCCAGGTGTAGCTTTACGCCTCCACGAAGGCAGTAAACGAACTCTTCTCCGGGATGTGCCTGAGGATCGTTTCCATCAAAGACTTCGAGCAAGCCAGTAAAAACCGGACTCCACACAAGGTCGCAGCTGAAAGGCAGCATAAACCGAGAGGCAAATCCCAATCGGCCAAGGCGGCTTCGTTCCTGTTCATCTTGTATGGAAGGGCCATCCACAAAGGCATGCGGTAGACCATCCAAGGCTTTTCGTTTTGGCAGCCTCCGCCGATCCTGAGATATGATCCACTTCGTTTCGCCCGGATGATAAATGGCAAGTGTCTCGTTCGAGCGGCTAACCGGAATGCAGAGTCGTTGGATCGAAGTGCGCAAAGCAGCCTGCAGTTTTGCGCGAGTGCGTTCGGAGCATGGTTTGCCGGCCTCCACAATACGGACCGTATCCTTATTCACTCCAGCCTGTTGGGCTAACAGACGCACCGAGAGCCCTCTCACACGACGTAGCCGGTATACGCCCTGGCCAAAAGCTTTGTAATCAAAGTCATCCAGCCCTGGGGAATTGTTTAGAGTTGTCATTACTGGCGCATTCTCAAACTCGGCCATTTGGCATTTGCACTTGCTGGAAGGTTCCCTTTCCATTTTCTCAGCGGATGGCATTGATGACCTCGGCAAATTGATGCTCGCATACAGCACAAGCGGCGGAAGCTCTCCCGGCTTGAGATTGTGCAGCGGTTCATAGTCGTGGGGTAGGCGCGCATCAAAGGTGATGGCGCAACCTTCCGTAAGAATGTGCTCTGTTTCGTTAAGCAGGAGACGAATATCACCGCGAATGCAATAGATAAACTCTTCCCCGGGGTGAGACTTGGCATCGCCGCGATCGTAAACCTCCATAAGACCGGCAAAAACCCGGCCGCCTTGCCGATCACAATCAAATAGCTTTAAGAAGCGAGTTGCAAACCCGAGATTCCCGAGCCGGTTGCGCTCAGAGCAATTTTGAATCAGGTTGGATTCGACGTAAATGGGAGGGTTAATGTCAGAATCGGCATTCTTAGCATACGGCCGGCGGTCTTTGGAGATTATCCAGTTAGTGGCGTCTGCGCGATGAATGGAAATCTTTGATTCATCGCTCCGGGAAAGAAGGCAAAGGCGTTGAAGCGAAGTGTTGAGTGTGCGTCGAATTTTCTCGCGAGTTCGATCGCTGCAGGGAACGCCGCTTTCAACCCGCCGAATCGTTTCTTTGTTGACTTCTGCCAGACAAGAAAACTCTCGGAGCGTGAGCTCCCTTATTTCTCGCACTCTTTTAACACCTATTCCAAAAGCCTGGTAATCAAAGGACGCTTGCATCTTGACCTTCTATGCCTTGCTTGCCGCCGAGGAAGCCCAGGATGGCTTGCCAAAGGCAGCTAAGCGACTAAACCGTTCATTGTTTTTGTTTCCGTACATGGTAACACAGCTTTGTACGCAATTTTATGAAAATAGGGCAAAATTTTCTTGGATTTTTCCGCTTTTCGTCGTAAAGTGATTTCTATGCGGATAGCTCCGCAGATGGAGAACTCATGAAAAACAATATTCCATCCAAAGGTGGATTTACGCTAATAGAACTTCTGGTTGTGATTGCGATCATCGCGATTCTCGCGGCTATCCTTTTCCCCGTCTTTGCTCAAGCGAAGGCGGCGGCGAAAAAGGCGGTCCGTCTTTCCAACCTAAAGCAGATCGGCCTTGCCACCATCATGTACACGAACGATTACGACGATACACTATTCCCCTCCGAAGCTGAAGAGAACTTTGGCGGCACCATGGTATTCGTCTATTGGGAAGCCGGGCTGGTCTTCTCACCGCCCTACCCGTACAACGCCAACGATGGATTTATCTATCCGTACATGAAAAACGTTCAGATACAGGACTGCCCTGCCGCACAAGGACTGCCAGAACCTTACGGGCCAACATCCTATGCTATTAATCTGTTGACGTTTGTCAGCGACTATAATCCCACGACTGGACTCTACGTTCCGTCGAACACTACGACGACTAATATGTCATCCCTGGATTCTCCCGCAGAAACGCTTTGGATGGCCGACGGTGGGTTCTGGGAGTATTTTTCTAATCCATCGAGGCTCATAGCCTATAACTACTTTGTCCCGCCTGGCAACGCGGAAACCTTTGGGCGCGCTGGACAACCCCTCGGCAATGGACTGATCCATGGAATTCACAATTCTGGAACGTCCAACATTTCTTGGTTCGACGGCCATGCCAAGTCGATGGTCGTTAGCGTAGGCCAAAACCCTGCCGACTTCACCGCGCCCTCGTTGGCGGCGTGCAACCAATATACGCTTGGCGCCGTTTTCCGGCCTGGGTCCACCTGGGGTGCTTGGGACCAAGACTATTATTATATGCTTCAGAAACCGACCCAGTGAGGCGGCGACTTACACAGTTCTGATCAATGCGCATCCCGTCCCTCGCCAAATCGGGGTGCCCAACCACCACGAATGGACCCAAAGATGAAAGTAAGAATGAACACCGTGATGAAATCGGTTGTTGCTAAGATAAGGGCGGGGCTTTTTTGCCGTCCTGCGGCTGCCGCTTTGGTGATGTTTTGCGGCTCATGGGGGGCGGGGGGTTGCTCGGCCCCCTCTACGCCTGCGGCAACGCCGGGCCAGACTCGTGTTGCGGCTTTTCCTAAAGCTAAGGACTTTCTCGCTAGAGTGGAAGCTCTTCCTCCCAACCAAAGAGGAGCTTTCATTGCCGCACACCCAACCGACGAACGCACCGTAATGCAGACAGGTGATCTAATTTTAACGACCCGTCTGGAAAACGCAAAGGCGGGCCGATGAAGGAATCAAAAAAAACTGCCGGCGTCAGGAACCTTGTTCCTAATCAAGTTCGCGCCCGCAAGCTGTTGCGAGGCCTCGGGCTCTTGTGCGCCGGCGTTTTTATTGTGCTTACGGCGTTCTTCGCGAATTTTCATGTGTTTACAGCCCCAAATTCACTACCGATGGTCCTTCAAAAAGCACACTTGTCCCTTAAAGACAACATCGTTTCCATCGATGCCATTATGAGCACTCCTAAATCCGAGGCAAAAAGGCGCTGGCCTGTAGCATACGAAACGTTAGCCCAAGACGGGCTGCTTCTTGATAAGCCGAAGCTCGCATATGGTGCGCCGATGGGGGCTGTCCGTCCTCGTCGAAGCAGAGCAGAAGGTAAAAGCCAGGGTAGAACAGCTAATCACTCGCCCGGATACTAACATGACCTGTAAAGCTCTTCTTCTCATGCAAATATGCGCGGCGGCCTTGCTGCCGCCGGCGGTTTTCGCTAGTGATTACACAATACTGGACGACCTTCGGATCGTGAGGCTTACCACATTTGGCGGCGGCCTCGTGATGTCACCGGACGGCGATTGCGCGGCAACGCTGGAATGCGATCTCCTCGCAAAGGGGGTGCTAGGGACTCCAAGGTATTTGCCGACCGGAGCTTCGGGCTTCCACAATGGCGAAGTCGTACACGTGCGATTCCTTCAGGAAAACGGAAGCGATGTGTCTATTACGAGGCCAGGTACCACAAGCTGGGGCCTTAGCTGGTCCCCCGATGGAAAAAGGCTCGCATTCTACTCAGACTTGTATGGGCGAGCCGCCCTATGTGTTTGGGATAGAGCGACACGGCGGATTACGGCCGATAAGGGCGTAATTGCCCGAGGAGACGCCTGGGGAGACCAACCGCCGCAATGGTCGCCGGACTCAAACAGGGTCTATTACTTGGCTCTGCCACCTGGCAATTATGCGAGCCTAACATCTTCCGACTTAGCTGGCTACACAATCGCTGCAACGTCGGCTGATACGGTGGTGGACACGAAACTATCGAGAAGCGTTCGAAACCCAACGGGCGGAGCAGAAGAGATGGTGGCGTGGTCCGGCAACGTTGATATCGATGTAATGTGTTACTATCTTCGATCTGGCGTTTCTCAACGCATCCATCGAGGACCTGAAGTGAGGCAAATCGCGCTTTCACCTGATGGGCGCTTCATCGCTGACTTTGAGAACCGGAAAATCATTTTAGGAAGCAAGGGCGACGCCCAACATGCATTCGACATTGATATCTTCGATTCGAAAGGTGACGGCGGCAAGTCTGCGAAACCTCGTCTGTCTCACGTTCTATCAGGTTTTGGAACATCCCTTTCCTGGGCGCCAGATTCGAAGGAGGTCGCGTTTATAACCGCCGGAAACGCCTCTGATCGATCCATCTACGTGGCAGACGCATTTGGCACGGATCGCGCTAAAAACGTCTCAAAAGCTGCAGCGGCTTTGACCAAAAATGTTCTGAGCATGTCCGACGATCGCAATCCCGTGCTTTGGACACGGGATGGAACTTGGATTATTATGTCCGCGCATGGATCTTCCTGGGCGCTTGATCCAAGGGGCGAACGGCCACCTCAGAAATTCGCGACCGGCCCGGGAAACCCAGTTCCCCTTAAGGATACGACGGGGAGGGTAGCGGCAGACAAACGTGGGGACTTGCTGCTTGCTTCCGAGGCTGGCCCGAGTTGGGAGATCTACTCGGTTTCGCCAACAGACTTTTCGGTAGAGAAGAAATCGGACTGGACACTCCCGGGAAGCCTAATCATTTCGGCCGTTTCTCGTGCAGAATCGGTGGCAATTTGCCGCCAGGACGGGAAGCACCCGGCCCTGCTGTATTTTTCTAATCTGTCTTCAGGGGCTGAGTCAGGTAAGGCGACGCTTACGGCGGATTTGAACCCGTGGCTAAGCCAATTCAACTTTGTGCAGCCCCGCTCCGTTAGTTGGAAGAGCTCGGACGGAATTAACGAAAATGGACTGTTGTTCTTGCCCAAGGATGCGTCAGCAACTCATAAGGTTCCCCTGATTGTTCGCTTTTATCCTGGCCAACACTGGGATGTAGACGTCAGCAATGATTTTTACCGCGGGGGCACTAACTCGGAGGCCCCAGACTTTTATACTCAACGGGGCTATGCATTGCTCTATGCGTCTACCCACTATAACGGCCACTCGTGGGAGCTAGTCCAGCAGCTCGAGGCCTCGTTGCTTCCAGCCATCGACTCGGCAATGGCGTCGGGAATCATTGAGAAAGACAAAATTGGCATTTTGGGCCACAGCTACGGAGGCTTTTCGGTGAACCGCTTGATTACAGATACAGATCGGTTCAGTGTGGCAGTCAGTGCTGCAGGGGTTAGTGACTACCCCGCCATGTATCTGCAGTACGCCGCATTTGACTACTTTGAAAGCGGGCAAGCAGCAATGGATGGAACCCTCTGGGAACAGAAGCAACGCTACCTGGACAGCTCCCCTGTTTTCAATCTAGACAAAGTGCAGACCCCGACTCTTTTTATCGACGGTGAAAGCGACTGGCCTGAGCAATCGAAAATGATGTTCAACGGTCTCGACCGCCTCAATAAGCCGGCCGGTCTCGTGGTTTATCCGAAAGGAGGTCACCACTGGCTACAGTTTACGGGCAAACAGCAGGTCGATTTCTGGAACCGGGTGTTCGCTTGGTTCGATAAATATCTGATGCCTAACAAAGCAAATAAGCTTGATCCAGGAGCAAGTGACCTGAGCATGTACTATCCGGACGGGTCTGGTCGCCTTATTAAAGACATTCCGTGGGTCCCCGAGGGAGAGAAGAAAGCCCTCCTTGTTTCTCACGCTACCTAGGCGTGTCATAGGGGTGCACGCGTCATAGCGACGAGAGGGGGCGCCTCGACCCGGCGAAGCTGGCGTGCAGACCTCCACTCAAATTGAACTTAGAGAACTTGAGACGCCTATTCCTCACCGTAAGTATCGGTCCAAGGCCAGCCGCCCGTTTCGGTCATCCATTCAAAAGTCTGACTACTGCCGCCGAGCTTCCAACTTCGAGGGCATTGGGTTTGCAACCAATCGAGCGGCTCCGCCGGCGGCTGGAGCTCAGACGCGGCTGCAATGGCTTTCCTTAGCGCTGCCTTTTCTCTTGTCCCCAGAGCCTTGGAAGAGGCAGAAATGAAAAGGGGCATACCGCTGAGGGAGACAAGGCGTAACCATTTTTCAGAGAGTTCCCACGGGATCGCATCGCTGATAGGTGCGACATCGGGGTCTGCGGCGTAAAAAGTTCCGTTTTGGGCGCTTCTAAAAGCGAGAGAGTTCACGCCCATGCGACGTGTCCGATCCCAACTATGCCCGCTAACGTCGTCTCCGATCCGGTTCATTTCGAAAACGCCTGCGCTCAAATGGCTGTACGTGTTGCAACCGATCAGCCGGGCGTCGCCCGCTGCGACGCGCAGTGCGTTGTAAAATTGCGTAACAATTTCGGCCGATGTAAGAGACGTATTGTTAAACTTCCAGTTGTCTTTCGTCAGGCTGGCGCCCATTAGAAATCCGAATCGGCCCAAAATGTCGGTTCCGGAGAAATCGTGCTTGATAACGTCGTAACCCCATTCGCGAAAGCGCCGAACATCCGCCGCCACCAATTCCAGAGCTTCCGGAATCGAAGGATCGTAAACGGTGGGGTCGTTCTTAAAACGCAACGACTCGTTGCCCCCCGTTTCCGGGGCAAGGGGCCGAAACCAAAGGCCTGGCGTAACACCAAGAGCCTTTAGCCGGCCGGCCACTTTACCCATATCCCCAAACTTCTCGTTTCCGATCCATGGCCCTCTTTCGATTCCACGCACCGACCACCCCGCGTCGATAACGGTCACTAGCTCTGCGGAACTTCCTTGGGCCAGGCTCATCAAAACGTCTGCCGCAGTGACCACCATTTCCGGGTCATTGTTTCCATAGGCGTAATACCAGTCATTTGTGCCGACGACCGGCTTTGCCAAGGGCCGAGGTTTAGGGCACATCATTTGACAAAAGGCGCGTGTCGCCGCATAGGAGGATTCGCCCTCTTTTCCTTCGCGGCAAACGACTCGGCAAGCTTCTAGCTCTCGGTCTCTCAGCTTCACCGGAGAGCCGCCGTTTCGCACATCGATCCACAGCGAAACGCCCTTGCGATCGGCCATCCAAAAACAAAAGGCGTTCGGTGAAGTCTCCACGCCGTAACCGTGCGTGCGATTCTTTTCATGAACCATGCAGTACCAGGGCATGACACGGTTCGCAGACTCGGACCGCCATTCGAGTGTGCCGTAGTTTCTTTCCCACTCGTCGCCGAGGAAGAGTTCGGCGGCGCCTAAATCCCCCTCCCATCGCAAGTGGATTCGTGAAAGATCTCCTTCGGACCGAACCAGAACCGAAAGCTTTTCACCTATCAGCTCTAGCCGAACAGTCGTTCCATTGGCTTCCCACCCTCCCGAACTGCTTGTCCTTAATAGGACGGGCTTTGCGTGCATGTCGGGCTGAACAAACACGCGAGCGAGTTCGGGCTCCCGCAGGATATTCAAGAAAGGACTGCCGGCAGAACTCCTGGCCTCGGGAAGAGCAGCTGTTTTAGGGATCATACTGGCGGCAGCAAACGACGCTGCTCCCGCGAGCACTTCTCTTCGTGACGGCTGGATCGCTTCGCTTTCTTTATTTTCGCTTTGGGGTTTCACTTGAAAATAGTGGCTGGCGTTTAGGGGCAATCTTCAACAAAACTTGAATAATTGAAGCGCGAAAGGGGCAGTCCAGCAGTGGCTGTACGGATTCTTGGCCGAATTGTCGGTCCTGCCGAATTCGGACACAAAGAAGCTTAACCCATTTTAATAAACCACTCTAGGCTTATTTCTTCAAAGAATCCTTGGAGTTGACAGGCTAACAAACGTTCAACCGCTGTACGGAATTTCGTCTGCAATCTGCTTAGAGCCCCTTGCGGGTGCATAAGGTGGGCAATACGCTATAGCTTCGAATTAGGGTGAGCCCAAATAACCCTAAAAGATTAAATGAAGGACCTTGCCCGTAAAAACATGCTTTGGCTGGCGCTAGTCGCTGTTCCGGTGGCTTCGGTTGGCCTTTACGTCTCCACTCATAGCAAGTCTGCCGCCACCGTCCTTCCAAACGGATTTGTCGTTTCGCCTGCCGGAAAGGCGTCGGCCCTTCCCGGCGATATGCCGCGAAAAATCCTCTTTGAAGGCGACGGCCGCGAAGTGATTGCGAGCACAGTGGGATATCACGACCAAGGCATTTACAGGCTCGATGCACACACCGGGAAAATCCTCCAGTCGATTAACGTGGGCAAGTCGTGGACCGGAATGTGTGCCACACCCGATAGTTCCACGCTTTACCTTTCCAGCGGCGGCCCGGTGGGCAAGGGATTTGCGGCTGAGGCGACAAAGGATCTGCACATTCCGGCCGAGGCGATGCCGATGCTGAACGCGCCTATTTTGGTTTTCAAGAAGCAGCCTGATGGCTCCTACGCGCGCGGTTCCTCTTTGGCCATCCAGGGTTTGGAAGACAAAGATCGGTGGGTTTCGGGGCTGGCCATCAGTTCCGCGGGGGCTTTGTTTGCTGCGAATCTCCTCACTGACACCCTTTATAAGCTGGATCCGGCGAGTGGGGCGGTTTTGGGCAAGGCTCCAACCGGGTACCGGCCGTACGGCGTGGCCCTTTCGCCCGATGGGAAGCTGGCGGCGGTTTCGAACTGGGGCGATAAGTCTGTTTCGTTTTTTGATACGGGGAGCTTGCAGCAGGTTGCGAAGGCAGACGTGGGTGACCACCCCTGCGATTTGGTTTGGGATGCGGGGTCGACGCGATTGTTCGTGGCCTGCTCCGGCGGGGACACCGTCGCCGTGGTGAACGCCAAAGGCGTGGCAGAGGAGAATATCCGCGTCAGTCCCGATCCCAGCGGTCCGAAGGTCGGCACGACCCCGTTGGCTCTCACCCTTAGCAAGGATGGCAAGCGACTCTTCGTCGCCGATGCCGGGCTCAACTGCATCGCGGTTGTGGACACTTCCATACAAAGGCAGTCCCGGGTGCTGGGCTTTATTCCCACCGGTTGGTATCCCTCCGCGGTGGCCGTTTCCCCCAACGGAAAAATGCTTTATGTAGGCGTAGGGAAGGGCATGGCCTCGCGTCCGAACGTGCCGCCCCTTATGAATGATGGGCAGACCCAGCCGGACGGTACCGGCCATATGGATTACGTGATGGACTGCTTAAGCGGAGCGATTTGCATCATTCAGTTGCCGGATGCTGCGCGGCTTGCCGCCTATTCGCAGCAGGTGGCGTCCAATATTCCCCATCCCAAAGCGAACGGCGCGGAAGATGCCCGGCTGGTGGAGGACGGGAAAAAGGCGCTTTCCCACATCAAGCACGTTGTCTACGTCATTCGAGAGAACCGCACTTACGACCAAGTTTTGGGGGACGACAAGCGAGGCAACGGCGACCCTAATCTCGCCCTCTTCGGATTACAGGTCACGCCGAACGCCCATAAACTGGCGGACGACACCGTGCTTCTGGACAACTTCTACTGCGATGGCGAAGTGAGCGAGGACGGACATGAATGGTGCAATGCGGCCTACGCGACCGATTTTAAAGAACTTGCAACCGCGAATGGATATTCCTACCGAGGCGAACCCGACGCTGACGACCGCCTCAGTGACTCGCCGGCGGGGGCCTTGTGGGATGCCTGCCGAAAGCATGGCGTCTCCTTTTTGAGTTACGGAGAGGGCGGTGCGTTCCATTCTTCTCCTAATGCGCCGCCTGTATTTTATGGCGAGAAGGGACTGGAAGGGCACCTCAGCCTGGCCTGGAGCAAGGTGAAGGGCGGGCTGAACACCCACGATACTGCCCGTGCGAAGGTTTTTCTGGATGATCTTAAGGAAGCAGAAAGGACCGGAGTTTGGCCGCAATACATGGTCATGCACTTGTACGAGGACCACACAATGGGCTTAAGCGCGAAAGCCTATACGCCGGTGGCGAACGTGGCTTCGAACGATCAGGCGTTGGGGGAAATGGTGGAAGGCGTTTCCAAGAGCCGGTTCTGGAAAGACACCGTCTTTTTTGTGTTGGAAGATGATGCCCAGGACGGCGCCGACCATGTGGATTGCCACCGTTCGGTGGCGCTCGTGGTTTCGCCTTATTCACGCCGAGGGATTGTCGACCACACTCACTACACCACGTCCTCCTTCGTACGTACGATCGAGCTGATTCTCGGCCTGCCGCCGATGACGGAGTTCGACGACCACGCGACGCCCTTATACCGCTGCTTCACGGATACGCCAGACCTTGAAGCCTTCAACTGCCAGGCGCCCTTGGTGGATTTGGAAGCGCGAAATCCTTCGAAAGGCTCGGGGGCGCAGGAATCGGCCGCCTTGGATTTTAGCGATGTGGATCGGGCGGACCCGGCGAAGTTGAACGCGATTCTATGGCACGCCCTAAGACCCGGCGTGCCGCAACCGGCGCCGGTTCACTCGTTCCTGAGTCGGTAGGAGTTTTACGGTTTTGAAAACGCGCGGAAACCCGCAGAGGGTTCGAGGTTCGGTCTTAGGGGTTCCAGGATGGCTCCGTTAGTGAACCCTGTCGGCAAAAAGCGGGCAGCCACTACCCGGGCGCTCGATGCCGATAAAGACCGATGCCTTGGCCCTCCGTGGGAGGCGCACTTGTGAGGCTGTCGCAAAATGGTGAGTCTCACGGAAGACGGGGGTGGCGTGCACTTTAACCGAAGATCCTGTCGAAGGCCCTGAGCTTGCCGAAGGGAGCATGGATCCGGAAACTCTCCAGAGGCTGGAAGAGTGCATGATTCCGGGCAGGAATCAATTTTATGGGGTCCAGCAAGCTGGACTCATGCACTAAAGTGCACGCCACCCCGGAACCATCTCCAGAGGCTGGAAGAGTGCATGGATCCGGAGCTTAGCCGGCGGGGCCTCTTGATGGGGGCCAGCAAGCTGGACTCATACGCAAAATGTTGAGTCTTACGGAAGACCGGGGGTGGCGTGCACTTTAGTGCATGGTCCGGCACCCGGACAGGAATCCATTTTATGGGTCCAGCAAGCTGGACTCATGCGCAAAATGTTGAGTCTTACGGAAGACGGGGGTGCCGTGCACTTTAGTGCATGGTCCGGCACCCGGACAGGAATCCATTTTATGGGTCCAGCAAGCTGGACTCATGCACTAAAGTGCACGCCAACCGGAACCCCTCCCCAGAGGCTGGAAGAGCAGATGATCCGGCACCCGGACAAGCGGCTTCTACAATCGGCGCAAAAGGCTTTGGAAGTGCGCCCCTTAACTTGTTCAGTGTGGGTGGGGGGGGCAGTGGGGAAGATCTGAAGAGCTTCCTCCATGCGGATTTATAATTCCAGGGGTTATTTAGGGCCTATTTGTCCAGTTTTGGGCTAACTAGCGCGACTCGGTCTCGCCGGAGGTTCCGGAGAGCCCAAAACTCCGAGATAATTCATGAGGCAGGAGGCTTCACGTGTGATGACCCGCATGAAATCATCGCCTCGCAATGATGTGGGGTCTCAGGCCTTGCCCGCCCTTCGCACGTTTCGGGCGGGCATTCCATTGACTTTTAATGGACGTATCGTGTGCCGCTGGCGAGGGCAGGGGGATCAATTCGAACGGAGAATATCAGTACCGGAACATCGTCGGTAGCCGGCGCATAAACGTGAGGTTCGCCGGACCAAAAGGTCGCATAGCGATATGGGTCCACAACAAACGATTCCCCGTTGACCGTGACCCGAACCCGCCCCTTGATCGCGAAGACGAGCTCTTCGCCGTCGTGCTGGTTCGCCTCGGTTTCGGAATAGATTTCCAGAATGACGCCCCGCATCGAGGACCCGATCAGGCCCATTTCGGATTGCCAATGAAATGCGCTGGCAAATCCGAGCGATCCAATTCGCGCCCGCTCGGCGGGGTCCCGAAGCAGTTCCTGCGGATAGTTCGGAAGCTTCCTCGTGCAGCGGGGGTTGGGCTTCAGAACGATATAATCCTTTTTGGGGCAAGGGACATGAAAAGGCCCTTGGCTGGGCGGACCGCTCACAGAAAGCACGCCAGGACTAAGATTCAGAACCCTCTCCAGCGCATTGAGCGTCATGGAACGTGCGGGCTTCCCGGCTTCCAGCCGCTGAATCGTGCCCTTAGAAATACCTGCTCGCTGGGCCAAGGTTCGCTGCGAAAATCTTCTCTGCCTTCGAAAGGAATTCCACCAACTTTCCGATCGAGGGCCAGTCAATGCTAGCCGTCGTTTCCATCATTGCAAAGGGTTCACTGATCTCAACGATAATTCTTAGGGTGTCTTGCCCCCGACGCAAGGAGGCGGAGCCAACTTTTCGGGCCAAATTCGCACGCTGAACCGGTTCACTTAGCGGTCTTTCATTCCGGAATTTTCCCTTCTGCCCTTGGGGTGAACCTTGTCGGCAATGAGCGGGGCCAACCTACCCCTGCAAGAACCTCCAACGCATCCGGGAAACTTGAGGGTCCTGCCGGATACGAAATAGCCGATACACTGCTAGAATCCTAAGTGATCGAACGCCAACTCAACCTGGGGACCTATGAGCGATTTGAATCGACGCACCTTTTTAGTCGGAGCGGCGGGAGTGGTTCTTGGAACTGCCTTCGGCAACGCGGAGGCCTATGCCATGACTCCCGATGACGAACCCGTGAATCTGGCCAAAGTGGCGAAGCCGAGCAGCCTTTACACCTCGGGGGATACGCGGGTACGGGCGATGAACGACGGATTCGATCCGAAAATTCGGCCGACAGCAGCCACGGCTCTTACGGAAACTGGCCGCGAACGGATCCGCAATGGGTGGAATATGAATGGAGCCAACCGGTCTCTACGAACAAAATCGATGTCTATTGGTGGATCGATGGGCAGGGCGTGGGCGCGCCCGCCTCTTACCGCGTGACCTACTGGAACGGAAGCGAGTTTGTTCCCGTCGAGCACGCAACCGGCCTTGGCATCGTCGGCAACGCATTCAACACCACCACATTCGACGAGGTCCACACGGACAAGCTGCGGCTGGAGATTCAGTCGGACGGGAAGCTCTCGACCGGAATCTTGGAATGGAAGGTCTATAGCTCCGGACCGGTTCCCGCGTTTCCCCCCGTGGTGGAAGCGGGCATCGACCGCGTGGTCATCGTCGGCGGGAAAAGTTATCTGAGCGGAAAGGCCGATTGGCTCAAGCCCAGCGCAGCGAGTCTCGTGGCCTGGAGCATGGAGTCAGGACCCGGTCACGTTACCTTTGCCAGCTCGGACACGCCCATCACCACCGCAACGTTTTCGGCCCCAGGGGAATATGTGCTGAAGCTGACCGCCAAAGATCGCGGATTGGCTGCCGATTCGACTCTGACCGTTCGGGCCGAGCCGGCGCCTCCCAAAGAAAGGCTGGACGTGGTGTATACCAAGAACTACCGCATCGACAGCCCCCTCTGGAACTCGCGGGCGAAGGCGCTGATCACAAGTTGGATTCCTCACTGCATCGACCAATGCGAAAGGACCGACCTTACCGAGGGTCAGGGCGGGATCGATAATTTCGTCGAAGCCGGAAAGGCGCTTCGTGGCGAACCCCACGGCAAACATAAAGGCTATGTGTTCTCGAACGCGTGGGTTCACCAAACCGTGGAGGCGATGTGCATCGCGCTGATGGTCGACCCGAAGGGCGATCCCGATATCCTCGAAGCCCATCGGAAAATGCGGGAAACACTGGAAAGGTGGATCCCGATCATCCTCGGCCGCGCAAATGCCGGACGGGTATCTCCAAACCGCGTACACGCTGGCGGACCGCCGATACTGGCCGGAACGATGGTCGACCCGAACACCGCGGCAACCACGAGGGCTATGTGGCCGGGTACTTCATCGAATCCGCCATCAACCATTACACGCTGACGACGGCCAGGACATGCGCCTCTACAACGCGGCCAAGAAGCTGGCCGACTGCTGGTGCGCGAATCTCGGCCCGGGCAAGAAAGCCCTGGTTCGACGGCCATCAGGAAATGGAGCAGGCGCTCGTCCGGTTCGGCCGGTTTGTGAACGACACCGAAGGCCACGGACGAGGGAGCGACTACATCAAGCTGGCCAAGTTCCTGCTGGATTCCCGGAAGGCGGCCAGGAATATGACCAGAGCCACTTGCCGCCCACCCGCCAATATGAGGCGGTGGGGCATGCGGTGCGCGCGACGTATTTCTACTCCGGCATGGCGGACATCGCGGCGGAGACGAATGATCAGGATTACGAGAGCGCGGTGCTGTCCCTCTGGGACAACATGGTCAACAAGAAATATTACGTCACCGGCGGCATTGGGAGCGGGCGAAACCTCCGAGGGGTTTGGACCCAACTATTCTCTGCCCAACGACGCCTATTGCGAGTCGTGCTCAAGCTGCGGCCTCATCTTCTTTCAATACAAACTGAACCTCGCCTACCACGACGCCAAGTACGCCGATCTGTACGAGGAAACGATGTACAACGCCCTGCTTGGCGCGGTCGATCTCGAAGGCAAGAACTTCTGCTACACGAATCCGCTCATCAACACCGACCGGACGCCTTGGCATGTGTGCCCCTGCTGTGTCAGCAACATCTCCCGTACGCTCCTGATGGTTCCGACTTGGACCTACGTCAAGAATAATCAGGGCCTCTATGTGAATCTCTTCGTGGGAAGCCGGATCCACGTCGAGAACATTGCGGGCACAAACGTGGAAGTGGTCCAGAAGACGGACTACCCATGGAACGGAGCGGTTTCGATCATCGTGAACCCCCAGGAGTCCAAGCGGTTCTCGGTCTACGTGCGGATCCCGAACCGTTCCACCAGCCAGCTTTACCCAGCGACTCCTTCGGTGGAGGGCCTCAAGAGGTTTTCGGTGAACGGCGAAGAGATGAAGCCGAAAATCGAGAAGGGCTATGCGGTGGTGACCCGGGAATGGAAGGCGGGTGACCGGATCGAGTTGGAACTTCCGATGGAGCCCCAGCGCATCAAAGCGAGCAGCGAAATCAAGGCGGACGAAGAGAGGGTAGCCCTCCGTTACGGGCCGCTAATCTATAACGTGGAGCACGCGGACCAAGCAAGTTTGGACCAGCCTTTGGGGACGGACACGCTGCAAGCGGAGTGGCGGCCTGACTTGCTGGGCGGAGTCATGGCGATCACAGGAAAATGGGCGGACGGAACCCCCATGCTGGCGGTGCCCAACTATGCCCGCATGAACCGGCTCACGCTCCTCATCCAGGCCGGGATCGGACCGAGTTGTCCCTGGTTTGGATGAGAAAACAAAGCGTGATGCCAAGGAATCCTCGCCCGTTCGGAGACTATTGAAGAATTACAGGGCCTCTGAACTGGCGACCCACAGTTTCATACCCCCTCCTCTTCGAGGGCCGCGCGGACTCGCCCCGGAGATCGTATGTTCCAATGTCAAGGTTCATTTGATGCCGTTTTTTCTTGGGGGATTCGCCTCGTAAGCCGTGCCTCTCTTGACGACGGCCACCGCTGTGACTAGGAGCTTTCTCATGATCGGGACGATTGCTTGATCATGGGTCTTTCCATGCTGCCGCAGGCGCGCGTAGAGTTCGCGAGCCCAATTCCTTTGGCCTATTGCCCAGATTGCCGGCATGTACATGGCGGCCTTCAAATGCACGTTTCCTCTCCCAATTTGCTTGGGCCCCTCGTGCTTTCCTGAACTGTCGTCCATCGGCGCCAGGCCCGCGTAGCAGGCGATCTGTTTGGGCGTATATCGCTCAATGTCTTTGGGCAATTCGCAGGAAATGACTCGTGCCGTAGCCGCGCCTATGCCTGGAACGCTGTCAGCGAGTTTGAATCGCTCGATGAACTCGCTCTTGGCGACAAGCTCACGATACGCCTTCTCTAGAAGCAAAATTTGCTCTCTGGCCGCCTTAATCATCGCCTCGTAACTCTTCACGCATGCCGATGGCAATTGGGGGGTGCTCTTGCGCAGCTTATCGGCCGTGATCTGGTCTGTCAGGCACTTGATCGTGCGCGAGATGTCACACAGCGCCTCTTGGACCGAGCTTTTCGCCGGCCTCGACTTGATCAGCGGTCCAACCTTAACAAGGGCATGGGCGTCCACTGCATCGTTCTTGGCGATGAAGCCCAGCCCGTCCGCCATCCGTCGGACCTTGCGCGCATTGTGCAGGTGAACCTCAAATCCCCATCCCTTAAGCATTTGGCGCGCCAACCGGTCGTAACCACCGCTGGCCTCAAGATGAATCTGCGAACCAGTGGGAACCACGCCACGAATCTTCTGAAGACCCTCCTGGTTGTTAGCAAACCCGCCAGCCTTACGGCCGTCCACGTTCACCACCAACTCGTCCTTGGACACGTCAATACCTACTACCGAAGCTATACTCTTAACCACGAAGAACTCCTAGGACGCCAAACGTTCGGGAACTCTTCCTAGTTAGAAACGGGCCGCTGAAAGCCACGAAAAACTTGACAGCGGCCCTAGATCGTATGCGAGTCTTCCGAACGCCAGCGGCCGGGGCACTATCTCCGGGTCGAATCTGACTCTAGGGGCGTGCGTGCATAATCCAACCGTGGCATCCGCCAATTACCTTACTAGGGGCTTAAGAGCTTAGCCGGCAGTTGAGCCGTAGGGCGACACTGCCGGTTGCGGCATCCCCAAATTTCCGGCACGCCGGAGGTGTGCAAGAGCTTCCGACCAAGGACGTTTTTTTACGCCGCTCGACATGTCTCAATAAACCCCAAACCCTACCGTGAAATCGTGCGAGATGCGGCGTTGCTCACATCGAAACGCGGGTAGATTCGGACTCCATGAATAAGAAGGTGTTCCTCGCGCTTCCCGCACTGCTCCTCCTCGCCGGCTGCGGTGGCTCCGGTACTTCCACCAAAACGGTGACTCAAACCACGCCCTACGCGGGATCTTACGCCGCCAATCTCACGTCGCCATCCAATTCGGCGGTATTGGTCGTTCTGCAGACCGACGGCTCCGCTCAGGTCGTCATCGCCAATACAAGCGGGATTCTGGCGTCGGGAACCGGCACGGTGAGCGGCAATACGCTTAACGTCACGGCGAGCGGCTCGGCAGGGAACATTCAGGTGAGCACCAGTTGGTCTGCTAGCAATAAAGCCGTGTCGCAGGTCACGGGCGCCGCCACAGACAGCAACGTTTCTCAGACCTTAATCGCAAACGCCGGGCAATCGCCTTATCAGGGATTCTACAACGTCGCCTTTACCGGCAGCGAGGGAGGAACCGCCAATATGACAATCACCGCGACCGGAGGTTTGTCGGGTTCCGGTAAGACCAATAGCGGCCAGGCCGCCTCATTCACCGGAGCGAGCCAGCTGACAGGGCTGATCTCTTTTATGGGAACCATTAAAGTGACCGGGTCCACGCTGACTTCGAACTTTACAGGTTCCCTTTACGTGGTCCACGTTTACACCACGGTAGGCGCCAGTGTGATGGGTTCCGGAGAGTGGTCGAGCGAAGGCGGTGGCAGCGGCACCTGGACCGCGCAGAATGTGCTCGGTTAGGGTGGCTTGAATGCCCATTTCTGGAGGAAGAATCACAAACCAGAGATGGGCGCGAAGCGCCCGGCTTGTAATTAGCAGGGCAAACTTCTCCCCTTGAGGGGAGATCGAGAGGGGTGACCGGCAGAGCACTGCTTCGGCCAGCGAGACAGGGTTACCGTTTGTGTTCCGGCCCTTGTTCCAAGCAAGCAGACGTTACGAGGAGAGAACCCGGCGTTCACCCACCTTAAGCCGTCCTAGGTAATCTAGAAGCTACTTCAGGAGGCTGACAATGCTTGTCTCTTTGGCCCTGTGCCTTCTCTTCTTAAAGCCGGCGCCCACGCCGGTCCAGGATGCTCCATTTATCGAGATCCACCACGGCCGGCACTGGATATGGGTCGCCCGGCAGGATCAATACGAAGACCATAAGGCCGACATCGAGTCCTTCTACGACTATGCCGACAACGCCTACGACGAACTCGCCAAGAACTGGGGGCTAAAGCCGGACATCCCGCAACAGTTTCTGCTCGTGTACGAGAAGACCGGAGGCGGGTTCGCATCCGGGGATATCGGCGAGGTGCATAAGTTTTCGGCTGGGCGGTCCAGCAGCGGGATCGGCATCTCGTATGACGCCTTTTACGGCACGACATACGGGATCAAGGGATATTGGGCGTACGCGATCATGACCCACGAAATGGTGAACAGCTTCACCGGACTGATCGTGAGCGGCGGCTGGCCCCGAGACTGGTGGGCCGACGACCGCAGCCCGTTTCCTCTCATGACCGCGACCCAGATCGAGTTCAAGCTCATCCCCGAAGTCTCCGTTCAGCACATCAAAGACGGCCTTCATGATCCTCTCGTAGGCATGTTCCTGGAGCTGAAAAACCAATATGGCTGGTACATGTTCCGCACCGCCTTCCAGGCCGCGATCCACGATGGGATCAACTGGGATGCGTTCGGCACGAACCCGTCGGCGATACGCACGAACTACGTGGCCGCCTACCTGCAGATCGGCGCGCCTGAGAACATCGCGCCCAAGCTATCCGGTCTGGTGCCGGGGTTCGACGCGGCAGTCGTGAAAGACATCCTTCGGGCCCGCAAGGCCTGGACCGCGTTGCCCGCCGGGTCGGAACACGACGCCATGCGAAAAGCGTATTTGAGCGGCGATTATGCCGCATGCTTGAAGTAGGGAATATCAAAAGCTCAATAACCCCAAAACCCAACACCAAAAAAACCCAAAACCCAAAACCCAAAACCCAAAAACCCCCAAAACCCAACACCAAAAAACCCAACCCCCAACCCCCAAAACCCAACCCCCAACCCCCAAAACCCAACACCTAAAACCCAACACCCAACCCCCAAATGCGCACAATACTGATCTCTATCGTTGTCCTCGCGGTTGTTTTCGGTTGCTCAAAACCTTCGAGTAACACCCCGGCCGAGCCCGCGTCCCCCGCGGCTTCTTCTTCCAGATCGCCCGCCGGAGGCGGGGGAGGCGACACCGTCACCCCTCTCGGGGGGCCCGAGCTTGGCGGAGCCACTCCCGTTGCGGGCGGAGACAACCTGGGCGAGACCACGGGCGGCGGAATCGGGAGCGCGGCCAAAGACATGGCCCGCCGCGCGGCCGGGCAGGCCGGCGGCGCCGGGATGTAGCCGGGCCCCACTCCGCCGTCGGATCCCGCCGGCGATTGATGGGTTTGGGTTTTGGTTTTTTTGTGCGCCCAAATTGAAAAAGGCCCTCTCCGGATGGAGAGGGCTAAAGTTTTAATCTTCGAGACTTACGGCTTTCGCCAGAGGCCTACAACCTGTTGGGTTTTTATCATTTCTTCGTTGTAAATCCCCTTGATGCTTTTCGGGATTTCTTCCTCATCATAGGTGTAGTAATCCCGAACCAGCTTGAATCCGGCTTTATCCGCGAGTTCCAACAAATAAGGGGCAGAAAGGCGGTTTAACCCTTCGTAGATGTTCCACATCTTCTCACCCGCTTTTTTGATCACGTCCCACTTGAGGATGTTCTGCTGGGTGGTTAGATGGACCCACGGCGTGGACACCTCTCCCTGCAGATGGTGGCCCCAAGCTGAGTAGAAAAGAGGATCGATCTGGATAAATAAATAGCCGCCAGGTCTTAATATCTCAAAGAATCCCTTGATGATGGGCTCCAGCAGTGGCTGATGCACATGCTCCATCACCGACCAGTTGTAGATGAAATCAAACGTTTCGCCCGGTTTGGCGAGTTCTCCTGCCTGGATTAGTCGAAGCTCGAGGCCTTCCGGGATTTCGTAGCCCAGTTCGCGGGCTTCTTCAAGGCCCTTCACAAAGTTGGGCACCACTTCAACACCGACGAAACTGCGCGGTTTGAACTTGTTCACGAACCCGAGGGCAACCGCGGCATCCCCGCAGCCAAACTCAAACACGTCGCTGTTTCCAAAATCCAGGTACCGGCCGGCCCACTTGGAAAGGATGTCGGGGACAAACTCGTATTTGTAGGCGAAGGCGGAGGGTGAGGCGTCCGGGGCCATGGGCTTGGCGAGTTTACAATAATCACGCCGTTAACAGCGCTTCGCGCACGATCTCGGGTACAAATGCGCAATGCCCGATTGGCCTCACTCGCCGATTCACAGATTCGCAGAATCCGGCAGTTATATCGTCACTGCGGCGACGCTTAACAAGGAGCATCTGTTTCGGGCCAAATCGAGAATGGACTACCTGCACGACCAGCTCTTGGCCCGTTGCGCGGAACTCGAGCTTCATCTTCAGGCGTGGGCCGTTTTCTCGAATCACTACCACTTCGTTTGCTTCACCGCTTGTCCCGAACACATTGAAACCCTATGTCGCGGCCTCCATCGAGATACCGCAATTCAAGTAAACGAGGCGGATGGGACCGTGGGCCGGCACGTGTGGTTCAACTATTGGGATACCCGGCTAACGTCGAGCCGCTCCTATTTCGCCCGCATGCGGTATGTGCAGGAGAACCCTGTCCGGCATCGTTTGGTTACTGAAGCGGCCCATTATCCGTGGTGCTCCGCCAAATGGTTTAGGGCGAATGCCCCAGGTGCCCTGCAGCGAACCGTGGCCTCATTTAAGATAGATCGAGTCAAGGTCGCGGACGATTACGATCCCGTGATGCCGGAGTAGAACGCGCGAAGCGCTATGGAGTGCGGCGATTCTTCGCCGCTTTCGGTAGGTTGCGCGAAGCGCTTTGGAGCGCCGCGATTCTTCGCCGCTTTCGGTAGGTTGCGCGAAGCGCTTTGGAGCGCCGCGATTCTTCGCCGCTTCCGGTAGGGTGCGCGGAGCGCTTTGGAGCGCCGCGATTCTTCGCCGCTTCCGGTAGGGTGCGCGGAGCGCTATGGAGTGCGGCGATTCTTCGCCGCTCTCGGTAGATGCGCGGAGCGCTTTGGAGTGCGGCGATTTAGCCGCTTTCGGTAGTTGCGCGGAGCGTTATGGAGCGCCGCGATTCTTCGCCGCTCTCGGTAGGGTGCGCGGAGCGCTATGGAGCGCCGCGATTCTTCGCCGCTCTCGGTAGATGCGCGGAGCGCTATGGAGTGCGGCGATTCTTCGCCGCTTTCGGTAGATGCGCGGAGCGCTATGGAGCGCCGCGATTCAGCCGCTCTCGGTAGGGTGCGCGGAGCGCTGTGGAGTGCGGCGATTCTTCGCCGCTTTCGGTAGATGCGCGGAGCGCTATGGAGTGCGGCGATTCAGCCGCTTTCGGTAGGGTGCGCGGAGCGCTATGGAGTGCGGCGATTCTTCGCCGCTTTCGGTAGGTGCGCGGAGCGCTATGGAGCGCCGCGATTCTTCGCCGCTTTCGGTAGATGCGCGGAGCGCTGTGGAGCGCGGCGATTCAGCCGCTCTCGGTAGGGTGCGCGCAGCGCTACGGAGCGCGGCGATTCTTCGCCGCTTTTAGCGCCGATCTTTCGTCGCGGCTGCGGCAGGGGAGGAGATCCATTGTAAAAAGCTTTTCTTCTGCCAAGGCTGCCGTCCGTACAAAGCGGCGAAGAATCGCCGCACTCCAAAGCGCCTTCGGCGCGGATGCCCTTCTTGCCGATCCCTGCGATGCTCGCTGCCTTCTTTGCAAACTTCCGGCGCGAGGCTACAACTCAGGGCCGAATGGACGTAACGTGCCTTATAATAAGCTGGAGTTATGAAGGGGGAACTGCATGCGAAACGAGAGCACTATCCGTGGTTCGACGCCTTGAGAGCATGTTCTGGCTGCCTCTGTGGTTGTAACGCATCTTAGGGCGTGGGCTGGGCTCAACCTTGGGGCCGAGCTTAACTGGGGACTTGCCCAAGTCGCGACTGTGATCATCGGTCGCTTGACTGTAGGCATCGCTTCAACAACTTGCCGTACAATATTAAGGTGGAACCGAAACCCGAAGCCAAGGGAAGAGACACGTTCATCGACTGGGCGCGGCTCAGCTTGGCGCTATCGGTTGTAGCGCTTCACCGCAGGCTCTTGCACGGCTATATCCCGACTTGGGCGGTGGACGCATTTTTAGGAATCTCGGGCTATTACGTACTTCAAAGTTACGAACACTCGCGAGGATGGGTGGACTTTGCCAAAAAACGTATCTTGCGTGTGGTCCCGGCGTTTGTTCTGTCGTTCCTATTGCTTTGGCTGGGCCCCGGAGTGCCGTTAGCTCTCGCGACATTCAACTACTACCTCCATGCTGGCACGATTTCATATCCCGGTCCGGGAACGAACTACCCGGCCTGGTCCCTGATGTGCGAAGAGGTTGCTTACGGAGCCTTAGCCATCCTCTTTGCGCTTTCTGCCTACAAGCGAGTTTGGCCCATTTGGATAGCCCTCCTGGTTTCTTTAGCGGTCGCGAGAGCCGTGGCGACATCATCAGCTGCTGCCGACTGGGCCAGAATTGCTGACCTCGCGCCGGCATTTTTCGCTGGATCACTTGTTTACCTCTACAGGAACAGCGTTCGCCCAAATCCGGCACTGGGTGCGGCCCTCGTCACTCTCGCTATAGCAGCCCCATTGATCGGGCTTTCCGTGTACCCAGTGATCCTTACTTCGACGCTGGCCGGCACATTAATGGGGGTCGGTATCCTCCTCCTTCGCTCGTTAAGGATGCCGCATATTCCAGACCTTAGCTATGGTTGCTACATCCTTCATTTACCACTCTTTTTTCTCATGCGAGATGCGCCTATGGCTATATATATCCCCTCTCTGGGGGTTTTGTGCGCGTGCTCCTGGTACCTGATCGAGAAGCCTGTGCTTAAGCTTAAGAACTGGAATCCAAACGCAAAAAAGGCGCCCCTAGCGGACGTGAGGAGCCTAGAAGTCCAGGCCGAAGCGTTGGGTTAGGTGTGAGCCGTCAGGACTCCGTTGGTGAAGGTCATAGTCCCGTTCACGCCCGCCGATTTCAGAAACGTGATCGTCGCCGAGACACCCGTAAATGGCAAGCCAGCCCACCCTGAGCCATTCCAAATGTAGAGAGCGTTGTCGGTCGAATCGTAAATCAGAGGTGCTTCGCCCGCCCTAGACGTCGGGGTTCCGGTTGGGACACCGGCACACGTGGGAATGTAAAGAAATCCCGAGCTACTCGAAGTGGGAACTGCAACTTCGTTGCCGTTTGTTTCGATGTCTCCGTTATTTCTAATCCAAAGGCGATTCGTTAGCAGCGTTGACCCATTGGCAACAAGCTCAACAACTGCGTCTGTTCCATAAGCTGAACTGTTATGAGTTTGGGAAGCGTAGTATCCTAGGTTTCCGCAAACACTTGATGACCCGCTTCCGTTGTCAACTGTTAAGTAGTTGCTGAAAACACTTCCGCTGCTCGCGTAACTACTCGGCGCCGTTCCGAGCTGCATCGTAGCCTGGTTACTCGAGGCACCCCTTAGGGCGTAGCCGTCAATTGTGAGCTTTCCATTCGTTCCCCAAAACGGAGCAAACATCGTGTTGCCATTGTTATCCACAACAATAAGCCCGCTCGCGCCGCCGACCGCGCTCGGATAGTTAATGGTCAGTCCGTTCTGCGACCAAGTCGGGTTCAGAGTTTCATCGGAAAAGCTAGGTGTGGCCGACGTCGCCACGCTCTGCCCGATCGAGACCGTTGGCGTGGTGGCGCCCGTCACCGTGACGCCCGTCCCTCCGATAACCGAGGTCACAGGAGCCGGTCCGCTGGAAGCCGCCGTAAGCTGCCCCTGCTGGTTGACGGTCACCGAAGCATTGGTATAGGAGCCAGGCGTCACCAAGGTATTCGCAATCGAGATCGTCGGATTGCCGGTAGTCGAGGTAATAGACAGGCCCGTCCCTGCGGTGAGGCTTTGGAACGCGGCCGCGAGGGTCAGGGACGTGGTTCCCGTCACCGAAATGCCGGAGCCCGCTGCAATCAAAGAGCCAAGCGCGGCCCAGTTCGGCGCGCCCGAAGAGTTGCCCTGAAGCAGGTAACCGGTGGTGGGCGCCGCGCTTTGGGCAAGGTGGGTCCCGTTCCCGTAGACTACGCCGCCGTTGGTGGGACCGGCCACCGAAGCAAGCGGTATCAAAGGCTGGCCGAACTCGCGGGAGGCTAGGGCCATAGCTTCGGCGTCGGACTTGGCAAAGCGCCAGGCGTCGGGAGTGAGCCTTGAACGGTAAGCGGTGAACGGTCGGACCGCCGGCGAGGAGCCGGAGGCATAGCCAAACGAACAAACAAGGCCCAGAAGGGCCCCGAAGAGGAGCTTTTTCATAGAGATTTCCTTCGCCCGAAGGGCGGGAGTGAAGTTAAGAGATGCTCAAATGCGAAGGTCGGGACAAAGGAATGCCCAACCAAGAGAGCAAAGCAGGAGGTTTACGGACAGGTCGGCGCGTCACCAGTTTGGCCAATGCCACCCTGTTCGACCGCGGACCATTCGATGATGTGTCCTACA
This sequence comes from uncultured archaeon, assembly GCA_963829965.1. Taxonomy (GTDB): domain Bacteria; phylum Armatimonadota; class Fimbriimonadia; order Fimbriimonadales; family Fimbriimonadaceae; genus DASXZH01. The sequence continues at coordinate 122,574 of CAWHLK010000032.1, forward strand.
CCTTTCGCCAGACGCCAATGACCTGCTGGGTTTTGATCGTCTTCGGGTTGTAGGCGGGGCGAATGCTTCGGGGGATCTCCTCGCTGTCCTGGGAATAATATTCCCGAAGAAGTTCGAAGCCCGCTTCGGCGACCAGCGCCATCAACTCGGGGGCGCAGAGTCGGTTTAGCGTTTGGTAAACGTTCCACAGGTGCCCGGTAGGTTCCTTTTCCATCACCCTGGTCCGAAGGAGATCTTGCTGGGTGGTGAGATGGACCCAGGGTTCCGGGATAATGCTCCGCAGATGGTGCCCATAGGCGGAGTAAAAGAGGGGCCCGATTTGGATGAACAAGTGCCCTCCCGGCTTCAATATCTCATGGAAACTGCGGAGAACGGAGGGGATCAGAGGCTGGGAAACATGCTCCATCACCGACCAACTGTAGATGAAATCGAAGGTTTCGCCCGGCCGGGCCATTTCGCCGGGCTTGATGAGGCGAAGGTCCAGATCTTCCGGAACTTCGATGCCTAGCTGACGGGCTTCTTCGAGGCCTACCACGAAATCGGGAACCAGTTCGATGCCCACGAACTTGCGCGGATGGAACCGGTTGACGATTCCCAGAGCCGCCGCTCCGTCTCCGCAGCCAAACTCCAGGACCTCACTCTCGGCGAAATCGACGTAGGACCCTGCAAAGTCGTGGATGGTTTGGGGAAGCGTCTCGTATTTGAAGGCAAAACGGCTCTGTGGCGGATCCGAACTCATGAGCCCGAGTCTACATGGTGGCGCCTGCGGCGCGTAAACATGGGCGAGATCGCGACCGTAAACAGGTAAGGATGCGCCGCGGAGGCGCGTAACGAGGGACGGGCAAATCCAACACACCCATTACGGGCGCAGCCCATGTTTACGGCGCGCAGCGCCACTACGAATGCGCGTAGGTGATATCGATCGTATCGCCCGAACTCGCCGGCGTCGAAAGCGTGAGGGTCGAGCCGGAGATCGTGTAATCGGCTCCGTTGATCCCCTTGACCTTGTTCCAGAACAGAACATCCATCCCCGCGCAGTTGTATGTCAGGCTGAACACCGTCTGCCCGGACGCAGCGGTAAAGACATCGTTGTGGTAGCCGGTCGCGCCCCCCGCGGGAGGCGTCGCATAGCTCAGGATGCTCGAATCCACCCAAGCCGAAGTAGTCGGCACCGTTGCCTGAGTCACCGCCTGGACCCGCGCCATAATATCGCCCGAGCTAATCCCCGGCGCCACGTAGGAAGCACCCGCGTTCACCGAAGAAGACCAAGTAGAACCGCCGTTCGTCGAATACTGCCAGTTATAGGTCTGAGGCGTCAAGGGCGCATTGGTGCCGTGGTTGTACGTGAACGTCACCACCATGTCGGAGCCACTATATGAAATCGCGTACGAAACCCCGTACGGCGCCTGCGCAGGCACCAACGCAGGAACAAACGACTTCGCATTCCCGGAAATCACCACCGGCTGCTGATAGGCATCCGCCAAAGTCTGGCCCGGCGCCTGGACCAAAACCCAAACCACCGAGCCGACCAGCGAGTTTGCTACCGGAACCTTGAACAGATTCGAGACGCTGTTCACCACCGCCCAAGGCTCGTTATCCGAGTGTCCCGTGAAAGGCGAGTTCCGCAGGCCGCGGTAAATCCCGGTGCCAAGAGTCGCCCAGTAGGTCGTCACCGAGCCCGCAATATCCAGGTAGCAGGTGTAATAGGTCTGGCCGTAAAGAACCGTCGCCGGCATGGAGCCGCTCACAACTCCCACGATCTCGGACCCGATAAGCCCCGGCTGCAGGCCTGCCTTCGTCGTGCCCTGATAAACCTGGGATAAGGCGACATCCGTCATCGGCTCGGTCAAGGACCCAAACGGAAACACCGCCGAAATCTCGGAGCTGGTGTCATATTCACCCGCATACGAAGCGTCAGGAAGCTGGCCCGTAAGCGAAGCCCCCGAATCGTCCGAGGTCACCCCAAACACCGCGTTGCCGAGCTGCACCGTCCCGCCCGCTATCCACGACTGCGAAGCCGAAGTCGTCGTCCAGTCCAGCGTCTCGCCCGTCATGTTGGAGGCGATCGTGCAAGAAGCAAGCGCCGTCAACCCGTTGTAAATGTAGATCGGAAACTCGTTCAAAGGGCCGCCGATGCACTTCACCGCGGCATAAGCCGAAATCGTATTCAAAGACGACTGCAAAGAAGCGGACGTCAAGTTGTAAGGCAAACTTGAAAACGTCCCGCCCGGCGTTACCAAGCTAAACGTGCTCGTCCCACCAAAACCGCCCACGTAGGCAAGTTCATAGATCCCCGGAGGCGGAGTCACCGAATACGTCACCGAGGCCGAAGAAGGAGGCGTCCCCCAAGGTGAACCCGGATTCCCAAAGTCCGTTCCCGAACCGCCCGAAGGCTGCGGATACTTCTGGCCCGCAAACACGTAAAAGCCGTTGTTATTGGCGAGTTCGTCGGTAAAGTCCTGCGCAGGCGAAACCGCCCAGAACGGAACCGGGTAAGGCCAGGTCCCGCCGCCTGAAGTCGCCCCCGTGCCCGAGGATCCCGCCTCCGTTCGCAGCAGAATCTCCTGCTGGTCGATGCAGCAAGTAACCTCGATCAGATTAATGTCGTTGATCTCGGTCCGAACGATCTTAAAGCGCGAAGTCGTGCCCAGCCAGGGCAAGGTGATAACATCGGTCCCGCAAAGCTGCTGATAGGCGTTCCCACCCGCGCCCGAAGCGGGAAGGTAAATCTTGAACTCGCCCCCAAGCTCGGTCCACTCGGTATCCAGCATGTAGCCGGCCGACTTGGCCATCTGCGCCCGCGAAGCGCAAATACCCGTGTCGATCGACGAAGGGTTGTGCGAAAGAACCGTGTTCCGAACCGCCTTCTCGGCCCCCACCCGGTAAAGCTCCTCTAGAACCTGGAACCGAATCTCGAGCTGCGAATGAAGTTCCAAAGGATCGTTCAGGAACGCCGCCTCAATCGCGTCCGGTAAATCGTCGTTCCCCAGCGCCGCCGAGAGATCACCCAAAGGAATCGTAAGAGCGGAAGCCCCGCCCCGCGAAACCACCGTCAGACCGCCGTCCACCTGGATCATGTCAAAAGCGTTCACCGCCATGACCATCGAAATCGATTGCTCCGCGGACATCCGCTGGTTGGAAATCACACCCGTCATCGGCGAAGGGAACATCCCCTCCTGCCACCAGGCGCCCTGGTTGGAAGAGGTCGTCGGGTTGTTGTCCAGGTTCGTGTCGGAAATCGAGAAGTAGTAGTTCCCGTCCGAACCCAAAACCTGCGCCCCGTAGCCGTAGGTCGTCGAAGATGACCAAGAACCCGGATCCGTAATATCCGCGTCCGAAAAGTCAAGGTCCGAAGCGGAGAACCCCGCCGAGCGGCATTCCAAAGAAAGAAAGTCGGCCCACGTCGGAGGCGGTCTGTAAAGCCAGTGGGAACTAGAGGTTTTGGACGCAGGCAGCGAAGGCACCGAGCCCGAAGTAAATGCCGCAAGCGCCTGGTACACGTTCCCCGAAGCGTCCGAAGCAAACGAACCCTTCTGATAAGAAATCGAGTCCGACCATGCCGGCGCCCCAAACGCAACCTCGCAACTCGCCGATTGCGGCATCTGGTTCCCGATTTGGTAAAGGTCGAGGTTGTTGAAGAACAGATTCGTGCAGCCACGGTAAGCGCTCGTATTCGTCACTCCCGCGCTCGATACCTGGTTGGAATCCGCTGCCATCGTAAACGAAGACTCGCCCGGCTGCGGGTGGACCGTCATGTCCACGTTCGTGTTGGTCACCGAAACCAGCTTCCACCAAATCGGCGAGGCCTGGTTGTCCGAGGCAGGCGCGTGCCCGATGTTGTTGTTGCCAAGGCTGTAGTAAACGTCGCCCGAGCCCGAGTCGGTCACGTAATCGCCAAAGGAATAGAGCACGGAAGAAGACCAATCGGAAATCTTCTCGGCGTTATTCGACTGCCAGACGATCATGTCGGCCATCCAAACCCGGTTGATCACGAGGGGCCACTCGATCTGCGTCCCGTCGGCAAACGTAAACGCCGTCTCCGCCACGTGCATCATAAAGGTGGCCGAGTAATGGTCACCCGAAGTCTTCCCCTTCCCAGGAGCGCCGTTGTCGGTCAGATAGGTTCCGTTAGAAAGAGGCTGAGCCCAAATCGTAGGGCAATCCACGCGAACGATACCAAGAGCCCGGTTAAGCCCGGTCCCGTAACTGGCACCCGAAAAGTGAGCATCCCCAATCGAAGGGGGACGCGCAAGGAACCCCTCAACAATTGACCCAATGGTAAATCCCCACCGAAGCCCGGCAAGAGCCCCGGCAGGACCACCAATGACCGATCCAATAACAGCCCCGGCAACCCCGCCGGCCACGCCCAAGTATTGACTCATGATCTTAAAAAAGGAAAAACAGTAGCGCGAGCTTTCGAAGTCCTGAGCTTGCCGAAGGAAGCTTGCGTCCGGAAAAGCAGTAGCGCGAGATTTATCTTGCGTCCGGAAACCGTAGTAGCGCGAGCTTTCGAAGTCCTGGGCTCGCCGAAGGAAGTTTGCGTCCGGGTCTTGTCGAAGGAAACGTGCGTCCGGAAAAGCAGTAGCGCGAGATTTATCTTGCGTCCGGAAACCGTAGTAGCGCGAGATTCATCTTGCGTCCGGAAACCGTAGTAGCGTGAGATTCATCTTGCGTCCGGGTCTTGTCGAAGGAAACGTGCGTCCGGAAAGGATGACCTGAAACAACCTGCTAAACTGGCAATGGCCGCCGGCCCAACTTTCGAAGGGAATGCCGAGGCATCTAACTCTTCAGGACCAAACCCGGATGCTTCTCCGGGTGCCCCAACGGGGCAAAATAATATAGCGAAGGGTAAGCGGGTTCCGTGCCCGCGCAGCCCTGCCGAAGGTCCCGAGCGAAGCCGAGGGGGTACCACGGCCACCCCCTTCCTCCGGGTGAGGGCTCTAAGGCCCGAACCCAAACAAACCGGAATCCATATCCAACCTCCAAACCGACCACTCACCCTTCACGCCCTCAATCCGAACGCGCCAATCGGTATCGATCGACCGTTCCTGAACCCCGCGTCCGGGAACGCACTCGATAAACTTGCGCTCCCCGCAAACCTCGTGCGAGAAAACAAGGGCATGCCCGGGGCACCGAGGGTGCCGGTAGGCCAAAACGTCGCCGGGCTGAAACGGCGGGTCAACCCGCACAAAACACGACTCCAAACACCCCACCAAAAGCGGATAAAGATCAGCCCCGCCGGTCAAGGCGTACCGGGCATCATCATGCACAATCCCGGCCTCAGAGAGCCCGTAATGGATAATCCCAACACAGTCCAGCCCCCGGGCCCGGTCCCGCCCACAACGAACAAAAGGAACGCCAAGGCACTCCCGGACATGCCAGAGAAAGAGTTCAGAGAGAATCATCGAATTAGCGCGAGATTTCGAAGTCCTGAGCCTGCCAAAAGAAGCGTGCGTCCGGAAAAGCAGTAGCGCGAGATTTATCTTGCGTCCGACCGTAGTAGCGCGAGCTTTAGCTTGCGTCCGGGAATTTGTTGAAGGAAACGTACGTCCCGAAAGGGTAGTAGCGCGAGATTTATCTTGCGTCCGATCTGAAATGCCCGGTCCGGGTGCCCCAACGGGGCAAAATAATATAGCGAAGGGTAAGCGGGTTCCGTGCCCGCGCAGCCCTGGTACTAACACCCATCCCTTCCTCCGGGTGAGGGCTCTAAGGCTCGAACCAACAAAGGTTTCCCATATGAGTTATCCTGTAACTCGTGGCGCGCCCGACAGAGTTTGTAGAACCCAAACCGATCTCGGTGACCATCGAAATGGAAACCTACTGGTGGCTGCAAGACGCCAAAGAAGCCACTGGAAAGAGCGTTAATCATATGGTTAACAAGGCAATAGCTGAATATCTCGGACGCAGGGCAATTAAAAGAAAAGGGCAGTTCCCGCCTTGTAGGGACCATTTAGAGGCTCTAAATAAAGCCAAGAGCGCAAAATAGGTTTTCCATATGGAAAACCCTGAGGCGAACGAACAGGCATGTCCGTAGTGTCTATCAGGAGTCGGGAAACCGATAAGAAAGTTAGGGTGGACGACCAGATTCGAACTGGCGACGCGAGACTTACAGGGCCCCCGCTCTACCAGACTGAGCTACGCCCACCCGCAGAAATCAGCCCGATCAGAAATGACCGGGCCTTTTCCTGTTTTTAGGGACGATGCGCACCCGTATAAAACAGCGCACATTCTAACTCTGCCTCCCCACATGGTACTAGCCCACCCCCCTTCCTCCGGGTGAGGGCTCTCAGGCCCGAACCCAACAAACGCACTTACGACTGGCGGCCCACCTGGACCGTCAAATCCGGCTGCGGCAAACCCGGAAACCCCTGGAAATTCTCGATGTTCGTCCCGCTCGGATTGGAGGTCACCACCGACTGACAAGTCGCAACCGTCCTATCGCAACCGAAACAGCAATCCGCCACGTCCCCGATCTGAACCGGGAGCATCATCGGTGTCCGAAGCACCAACCGGCAAATCGCCGAAGGATTCCCCGTAACCGTCCCCCACTCCGAAGAAGAACCCGGCGTGTTGCCCATATTGGCCGCCACATTGGAATAGTAAAGGACCCCGGAGTGAGTCACATACCCCGCCGTCGGATAAGCCACCGACGAAGACCAAGAAGAGATTGGCGGAACGTAGTGCTTCAAAATCTCAAAGGAAACATCGTAGTTTTGGCAACTGTTCGCCGTCGTCCAAACGCCATCCCCAAAAGCAAAGTAGTCCGGCAGCGCCGAAGCCCCGCTAAGCGCCGAACCATCAAAGTCGATGATAAAGAGATCCGGCCATGAAACAACCGTAAGGGCAAAGGTGCGAGCGGTCCGCAAGGTCTGGCCAGGATCACAGCGAAGATCCCCAAACTTGAACACGTCGCAAGAAGACCCCATCACCCGGTGAATCTGGTTCTTCAGCAGGATCTCAATGCCGTGGAGCGATTCGGAGTAATCCGAATCCCGCATCGTCACCTTGCTGAACCGGTACCGTCCAACGATAATGCAGTTCGCCGCCTGCCCGGACCCGTTCAAGGTCACAGGATCGACAACGAACACGTAGCAAGAAGCCCCCGAGAACCGCCCGCTGATCAGCTCGTCCTTCGTAATCCGCCCCAAAGAATCGTTCAGAAGAGACTTAACCTCAAGATTAGAGTCCTGAGTCCCGATCTGCTGGGCAATGTTGGAAACGTCAACCCCGTCAACCGGTTGCACGCTCACAGCAGAAGAAGTCACAGGACTCAGAAACGTAAAAGCCGCACCCCAATCCGTAAACGCCCAAACGTTGCCACTGGGCTGCGTAATCACGCAGACGAAGCAGCGCGTATGGGACTGAAAAAGGGTTCCGGAGCCATATTGAGTTCTCATGGGATTCGTGGCGCTTCGCGCCGTAAACGTGGGCTACGCCCGTAAGCATGGGCTTCGCCCGTAAACGTGGGCTTCGCGCCGTAAGCATGGGCTTCGCCCGTAAGCGGGGCACCCTCAAACCGGTTTGCCACGCGACTATGTTTACTCCCTTACAGCGAAGCGGCTTACGGCGCTCCGGCGCCAACCCCGCGCTAGTTCTCGTTCATCGGGACGCCTAAGAATTTCACCCAGGTCTTGGGCCTTGCTTGAAGTTCGATCTTCGCGACCTCGGAGGGTTCAATGGGAACCACGATGGCGTTGTCGCCGGAACCTCCCAGACGAACAAAGGACATAGTTTTGGTGTCTTTCTTGTCTTCAATACCTTCCGTTTCATAAAGCCCAGGGACGTCGTCCAGGTCCTGGGAGAACAGGAACGGCCTCCCTTTGCCGTCGTAGGCGAGCATTCGGATGAATTCGTCCTGGATCTGCGGCTTCAGGTGGACTTGAATATAGATGAATTGCTTATCTGCCGGCGAACCGATGACTCGCGGCGCAAAATCAAACCCCGTGTGCTTCTTCTTCCCAAACCAAACGCCGACGGTCTTCCATCGCTGGCCGGAAACTCCCACGTAAACGTCGGCCTTGTCAACCGAGTTAGGCGCCCAGATCGGAGCGACGTATTGGTAAATTCCATTGGCCGGCTCGTAAGGAGGAAAGGACTCAAGAAGTTCAACCCCTGGAATCCTCACCACGCCCGAAGGCGCTTCGGCCGAGTCGCCTGCAACCGATAGCAGGGCCGCGACGGCACGGGGATTGGTGCCATCAGGCGAAGGCGCGGTGGCGTCAGGCGAAGGATCCCAGCTCGTGCGCTGCAAATCCAGATCGAAAGGACGGTCTTTTCCGCTTGCATCCCACTCCGTGTGCTGGTCGGGGTCGGCAACTACCAGCCGGATGTGAACCCCGTCGATGATCACGGCGGGCTCTCTCGTCTCGAGAGACACTTGCGTCGGGATTACGACCGGTGTGACCTTATAATGCAGCGCCCCAACGGAGTTGTCCGAACGCCGTCCGCAACCGGCCAAAAGCATCAAAGCCAAAACGGCCGTCGGGAAACTCACCTTGGTTCGAAGTAAAGGATGCATCGAACAAGCCTTAACTCGTTATACATCAATGCCGGATCCATATTGGTTTCTCATGGTCATCGGATGTGCAGTAGCGCGAGATTTATCTTGCGTCCGGTCTACTGGACGAGCCCGGTCCGGCAGCCCCAAAGGAGCGTAACTTGCCTGGCGGAACAACCTAGCAAATTGGAACCGGCTGCCCTCCTACTTACCGTCCACGCGCTCCCGCGCTACGAATAGAAAACTTCCTTCAACTTCACGCTCGCCTTCCCAAACAAACTGTTCATCGTAACCCCCTCGGTCTCCTCGGTGAACATCACCGGCGTAAAGTAGCAAAACGTCGCCGTAATTGGAGCCCCCGAACCCGGAATGTGCCCCGAGAGAAACGTCACCATGCCGGTGGAGTAGTTCACCGTGTACGCGGTCCCCTCGGTTTGCAACACGCCGTCCACCCAAACCGAAAACGGCGCCACGGAATAACCGCCGCAAGAACCCTGGATCCAACTTGGAATATAAGTCCCATTCGATTCAGCCCAGAACCCCGAAGTCGAAACCGGGTTCTGGTTCAGACTCGAACTCACCAGGCAGTAATAGACATTGGAGTCCGAGCCCAACACATACTCGCCGGCGCCATAGGTAATGCCGGAAGACCAGGAAGAAGGCGGATTCTGCGAGACATAGTAAGGGCTCGGGGCAGGATGGTAAATCGTCCGGTCAAAGGAGTTGACCCCATCGGAGAAGGGCTGCACAAGCTGAAAAGTCGCCAAAGAACCCGTCCCCGTCCCGATCTGCAAACCGTTAAGGTAGCAGTCGAACAAGTCCCAAAGCAAAAACCCGCGGGCAGTCCCGCCCCGAAGCATCCAGAAGCTTGTGAACTGCTGGACCGAAGGCGCGTTGGGCGAGTTCGCCGCAACCGCCGCCATAGACTCATACGGGATCGTGAAGACCCGTTTGGGATACGGCCAGCGCTGAACCACGTAAACGGCGCCGCTGCGGGTAGTGGCGACAGAGTTCGCCATCTCAAAATCCCGCTCCCAACCATTGGCCCAGGTGGGAAAGAAAACAACGTTATCGATGATCATGGAATATCCCTCAACAGTTCACAGTTCACAGTTCACAGTTCACAGTTCACAGTCGACGCGCCCCTTGGCGCCTACGCATGCCCCGTGGCCATCTTCGCCTTCTTCTGTTGAGCCGCCGCGATCTGGGAAGCGGTCTTGCTGTTCAGGTTCCCAACCCCGTGGTAATGGTTCGTAATGTTCGTCTGCGCACTGGGCAAAATCGCCCCGCCGGGAGCCGCCGCTAGGTTGAGCAGCCCACCCCCGGAGCCGCCAGAACCGCCAAGCAAACCGGCAGCCGCGGCAACAACCCCACCCATACCACCAGCACCACCCGCACCAACCGAACCGAGACCGGGAATCACATTCCCAAGCTCACTGAACGAACCCCCGAGACCCGAAGCGAACTGGACCCACAAAGGATTCAATGCCGAACCATCCGGCGAAGAACCGGCCCCGCCAAACAGATTTCTAAATCCGCTGTCCAGCTCCTTGGACAGAAACCGGTTGCCCTCTTCCCGTGCAAACTTATTGCCCGTTTGGATCAAGGTCTTACCCAAACCATGCGAGCCGGAGACTTCAACCTTCTCAAGGATCGACATCACCGACTTCGTGGCGTCCGCACTAAGCTGGTCGATCTCTTGGTTCCATTGCTTCATTGCCTCCACGTATTTCTGCATGGCGAGGATGCGCCGGGCGTCGGCCTCGGTCATTTGCTGAACGCCGTCCCGCACTTCGATCGCTTTGAGACGTTCCTCGTCTGAAGCCCTGCCGAACTGCTGAAGCTGATCGGTGAGCTGTTTCAGCGAATCCGCATAGTTTTTGTCCATGCGGTCTTGCTCGTTCTTGTCGTAGGTTTGCCCCCACTTGGAAGCGAGAGACGCACGCATGGCCAAGCCACCGTACCCGCCCATAGGCAGATCCTTGGTGTCCTCGTCCACATGCTCCCGGACGTAGGTGGTTCTGGCATTGGCGGAGGAGTCTTTTCCGTTGGCCTTGGCCAGCGCTTCGTCGGCCTTCTCGATCGCGTTCTGCCATTTCTTGGCGACCTCTTCCGCTGCCTTCGTCGCCTGGTCGGCTGCCTCTATTTCGGCTTTATGGGCCTCGTCTTCCTTCTTCAACCGTTCTTGGGCCTGACGCATTTCTTCTTCCGCCATCTTGTCTTTGAAGCGCCGGTTATGCGCCGCTTCCATCTTCCGGGAGAGGTCGTCGATCTCCTTCCGGTGTTCCGGATCGGTGATCTTCCGGTAGGGCTTGTCGAAGACGGTCCGGGCCGCTTCGTCCTTCATCATGCCTGGCAGCATGTAGGAGAATCGGTCCGGATTGTTCAGCTTCTTGTCGAGCTCGTCATTCGCCGCAGTGAGTCGTCTGGCAAACTTCTCGGCTGCCTTCCAGGTCTCCGCTTGATGCTGAAGGGCTTTCTCACCGTTGTCGAGCGTGCCGGTTCGGTAGGGCCTTACAAAATGAGGGTCGGGAAGCAGCTTTTCGTGGTCCCGGGTTTTACCGCCGCTGCTCGCGGCCATGAACCCGCCACCTTCGTTGATGCCGACGTGGTATTCGCTTCGCCTGCCGGTCTTGGGATCGATGGCGCCATATTGGGTGCCATGAAAGTACACGAGGTCCCCTGGGCGCGCCTCCTTTGCGGAGACCTCATACCCGCCCTGAGCGATCACGCGTTGGATAAGGTCTTCCGCTCCGCCGCCGTAACCTTTGGCAACGAATCGTGCGCCGGTGGCCTTGAGAATCGCCTCAGCGAAATATCCGCAAGACGCTTTCCCTGCCGGTGTGTTGACATGGTCCGCGAGGTTTTCGATGAAGGAATCCGCAACTCCTGCTCTGCCATCCGTTGACCTTCTTAGGGAGGCAGCAGAATTCCTGGCTGACCCGCCTGCCTTATCCGCCCCTTCCATGGCAAAGGGATTGGATGAACCACCGGAACCGCGTTTGAACTCTTCAACCATCTGCATCGCCTTCGCGTGCTTGGCCTTGAGATCGCTGATATCTGCGGTGTAAACACTTGTGAGTTCACTGACGGTTGGCATGGATTTGAAGGCGCTAAAACGCTAAAGCTCAGAAACGGCAATGGGAACCGATGAGGCCGAAGAACAGGAACCAAACGATCCCGCAAAAATCCGGCAAAGAATAACCGTGGCATTTGTCACGAACTTGTTACGGCAGCGGAATATCATAGGGGTATGAACTGGAGAATTATCTTCATCAGTCTTCTTGTCACTCTAATGGCGGTCTTGCCGATACGCGTCCACGCTCAAACCGAGTTTCCCCCTGCATACAATAATCAGGCTCATTACGCGGTTGGAGACTTGGTCACCGATTACGGCAACTTGTACCGCTGCGAGGTTGCGGTCACCAAGCCCTATATCGATCCCTCCAAGTACTACCAAAACTGGGAGTTGTTTTATGTGCGAAATAACACGACGATCCCGGTCGGTGTAGGGCAGACGTTCCCCACACTCGCTATTGCTTGGAAATATGTTCACAACGCAAGGGTTGCCACGGACGCCTACCTGCATGTGAGCATCGTCACTTCGGGAGGCAATTTCAGTGAGTCGTTTACCGCTCCCTTTAACTTGGATATGGACCAAGGCTCCCAGGTCTCCATCATCGGCGACAACGCAGCCAATATCAGTCTCGGATTTTCGAACTCGTCCGGACTGACCATCGATTCGGGGCACAGCATCGCCAGCATTTCAAACCTTACGATTACCGGCTCGACCCTTAGCCCCTACGGGATTTACGCGGGAAGCGAGGCTTCAATCCTCAATCTTGACAATATCACGATCCAAAATTTCAACAGCCAAATCGATGCCGAGCAGTCTTCCAAACTGGTGTTCAGCGGTGGAATCGTGGAGACCGGCGCCGAAAGTTACGGATGCTTTGCGGACGATGGCGCTTCCGTGACGTTTACATACAATGGCCTGTCGTTCACGGGAATTGGCAACATCTGCTTCGGAATTTATGCGCAACGCGGCGGCCGGATCATTGCTGAGGGGGCGTCCATCCAAAATGCGGGCTTTGGCGCGACGGCTTCGCTTACCGGCTATGTGGATGTTCAAGGCTCGACGATTTCCACCTGCAATTTTGGATGCTACGCCGAATATATGGGCTATATGGAGGCTGAAAGCTGCACCATAAGCAACAGCGGGACGGACGACATGACCGCAGTCAACAATGCAACGATCAATGCGGCGAACAACCCATCCATAACGACGTCCACTGGGTCGGGAGGCACGATTTTCAGGTAGTGAGTTTTGGGTTTGGGCACTAAAAAGGCCGGCCCTACAGACCTGGAAGAGAACAAGCCCCACCATGCCGGTTGATGGAGGGTAAACCTCTCCGGCCCTTTCATTCGCCTGAAGTTTGGGCATAATGCCCTTGTGCCCGGCGGCGTATAAAGCGTAATACTATTGCCCTAACCATCAGTCTGAGCAAAATGATCAATCGGCGCCTAATTCGTTTTCTTCTCTATATCATCGCGACGTTTGTGGGCTACTGCCAAGCTCAAGCACAAACGGAGTTCCCCCCTGCCTACAACAACCAGGCGCATTACGCGGTAGGCGACCTGGTCACCGATTACGGCAACATCTACCGTTGCGAAGCAACCGTCTCCAAGCCCTACCTCGACCCCAGCAAGACTTACGCCAACTGGGAGTTGTTTTTTGTGCGAAGCAATACTACGATCACGATCGGCACCGGCCAGCCGTTTCCAACCCTCGCCGTTGCCTGGAAGTATGTCCAGAACGCCCGCATTGCGGAGGCCTCTTACCTTCATCTCAGCATCGTCACCACTGGCGGGGCCCATACGGAAACCTTTAGCGCGCCGCTTTCCCTGGACCATAACTCCGGGAGCCAAGTCTCGATCATTGGAGACAACGCAAGCAACGTCACTCTGAGCTTCCCGAACACAAACGGGCTCACTTTGGATTACGGCCACAGCTTGGGAAGTATCTCCGCCATTACTCTGGCTGGCGGCAGCACCAGCGATGGGATCTACGGCACTTCGGGCGCTGTGTTTTGCAACATAGACCATCTAAATCTAACCGGCTTCTACAACCAAGTCGACCTTGAGCAGGGTTCAAGCTTGAGCTTTGGAACCGGAATCGCCATGACCGGCTGCCAAAACGACGGAATACTCCTTGACGACTCTTCCCTGTTCGTTGCCCCGGGAGGGTTAAACTTCACCGGCGCATACCTGCTTGGCGCTGGAATTCAGGCCGCCCACGGCTCGCATGCGATAGCGCAGAACTGCACGTTCTCGTACAGCAGCGTTTGCGTTGTAGCGACCCAAGAAAGCATGGTCGACGTTAGGGAATCCACTTTCGTTGACGGCGAACGCGACTGCGTGTCTTCCTTAAATAGCTATCTAGATGCGACGGAATGTACCTTCAGCAGCAGCTATTACGATTTGAATGCCACTTATCAAGGCGTGATCTTAGCCTATGGGTACTCAGGCATGAGCACGTACACAGCCAACGACGGACACATTTATACGTCCTAATGGGTGCCGAATCGTTGCGCCTGCTATGCCTCTTTCACGGGATACTTGGATGCGGAGAGTTGCACCTTTACTGGAATCACGAGCAACGACCTCGTGGCACAGTACAACGGCACCATCGACGGGCAGGGCAATCCAACCGCGACGAAGGGCGCCACGTTTGGCGGCACCATTTTCTCCTAACTGGCGTTGCGTCCCAGGGGCACCATTTGACGGCAGACCGTCGGGCGTGATACCATGCCAGAACGAGAATCCGGGAGGTTCCCAATGACTGTTCGCAAACTCGCTCGACTATTCTTCGCCCTTATCGCAACGGGGGTTGGCCTGACTGAAGCTAAAGCCCAAACCGAATTTCCACCTGCCTACAACAATCAGGCCCACTACGCGGTTGGAGACCTCGTCACCGATTACGGCAACATCTACCGTTGCGAATCCACGGTTACAAAACCCTATTTAGATCCGAGTAAGACCTATCAGAACTGGGAGCTCTTCTACGTCCGCAGCAGCACTACAATTCCGGTTGGCGTGGGGCAAACGTTTCCGGATTTGGCGACCGCTTGGTCCTACGTTCGAAACTGCAGAATCGCTGAGGCCGCCTACCTTCATCTAAGCATCTTGACTACGAAGGGTGACCTGAACGAGTCCTTTAGCGCGCCCTTGAACTTGGATCATGCCTCCGGAAGTCAGATCTCGATCATCGGCGACCAGTCCACCAGCATTAACCTCAGCTTTCCCAGCAGTAACGGCCTAACCCTCGATTCGAATCACAGTCTTGGTCATGTTTCCAACATGAATCTCACGGGGGGCACTGCGAATGACGGCATCTACACCGCAGGAGGAGCGAGTCTTGTCGACGCCGAAGGGCTCACTGTGAACGGCTTTGCCTACCAGATCTATGCCGACCAATCCTCAAACATCAATTTTGGACAAAACATTGTGCTCAGCGGGGGCGTCAACGAATGTTGTCATGCGGACCAGGGGGCAACCATTGTCTTTGGCAGCAACTTGACCGCGTCGCAAAGCTCGCAGTCAGGCACCTGTCTGGATGCCCAGCGCGGCGCGAAGATCACCGCGGAAATATCAACCCTTTCCGGCGCCTTTAACGGCGTTCTTGCCCAATTCGGCGGCTACGTGGATGTTGGCGGCGCATCGATTTCAAACTGCGTCATCGGCGGCGAATCCAACAATGGGACGATTGTTACTACTGGCGGTGCGTTTGCGAGGAATACAGTCGATCTAGATGCACAATATAACGGGGTGATCTTGGCTATTGGTGCATCGGGCCTGGATATCACCATGGAGCATGGTGGGACTGTGTTCACAAGCTGACACGAACGAGGCTTTGGCGCGAACGTGTTACGAGAATCGGAAACAAAGTTGTGTTTGTGACGCTCATGTAACGGTCCGCCAAACTGGTGTTCGGCACCGGCATCGTGGGGGCCAATGGCCAAACCTTTGGCTGCTTTGCAGATGATGGCGGCTGCGTACCAGGGCCTCATGTTCACGGGAACCGGCGCCGGCAGCACAGGTGTCTACGCACAACGTGACGGCCGGGTTCTTGCCGAGGGCTCTAGCATCCAAAACGCCGGCTACGGCTCGTTTTCCAATCTTGCAGGCTATGTTGACGTTCAGAACTCTACGATTTCTAATAGCCTCGTTGGCAGCTACGCCTCTTTCACCGGATACTTGGATGCGGAGAGTTGCACGTTTACCGGAATCACGAGCAACGACCTCGTGGCACAGTACAACGGCACCATCGACGGACAGGACAATCCAACCGCGACGAAGGGCGCCACGTTTGGCGGCACCATTTTCTCCTAACTGGCGTTGCGTCCCAGGGGCACCATTTGACGGCAGGCCGTCGACCGTGATACCATGCCAGAACGAGAATCCGGGAGGTTCCCAATGACTGTTCGCAAACTCGCTCGACTATTCTTCGTCCTTATCGCAACGGTGGTTGGCCTGACTGAAGCTAAAGCCCAAACCGAATTTCCCCCTGCCTACAACAATCAGGCGCATTACGCGGTCGGTGACCTGGTCACCGATTACGGCAACCTTTACCGCTGCCAGGCCGCAGTCACCAAGCCATACCTGGATCCCTCCAAAACCTACGCCAATTGGGAGCTTTTCTATGTACGAAACAACACCACCATCCCGATTGGGGTTGGTCAGACATTTCCCACCCTCGCGATCGCCTGGAAATATGTCCACAACGCTAGAGTTGCCCAAGACGCCTACCTCCATCTCAGCATCGCGACAACCAACGGCAACCTCAATGAAACATTTAGCGCGCCTCTGAACTTGGATATGGATAACGGAGCGCAAGTGTCCATCATCGGTGACAACGAAGCCAACATCTCGCTTACATTTTCCGCCACAAACGGCTTTACCATTGATACGAACCACAGTTTGGCTTCTATCTCAGGCATCACCCTCATCGGCCAACAGCCGACATACGGAATTTATTCGACCTCGAACGCTACCATTGGCCTCCTCAGCAACATCAGCGTCTCCGGTTTCGGTTACTCCGTCTACGCGGACCAATCCTCGAGCCTCAACTTTGGGTCTGACACCCAGTTGCTCGGCTGTGGCGTATCCGACTGTCGAGCACAAAACGGAGCGGCTGTTTCACTCGGCCAGAGCACGACCATTGATCCCAACAATGACCAGGCAACCGGCCTAGACGCCGAGCAAGGGGGCCGAATCTTCGCATCAAACGTAAACATTCAAGCTGCCTCAACCGGGGTCTATGCCACTTGGGGAGGCTACATTGTGGTGAATGACTCCACAATCATGAATTGCTATTACGGATGCGAGTGCCGCACCGCGACGATCGACGCAGAAAGTTGCTCGATGAGCGACAATACCGAATACGACTTTTTTGCTTTTGATGAGGGCGTCATCAATGCCCGGACCTCCTCTGGAACCACCTCCGCAACCTACGGTGGCGTTATTTTCACATAGAAGTATTGTTGCCCACCCGCATCTTGCTATTGTCACCAGCACTTGCCAGCCTCATGTTCACGGGAGCCGGTGTTAACAGCACAGGGGTTTACGCACAACGTGGCGGCCGGGTTCTTGCCGAGGGCTCTAGCATCCAAAACGCCGGCTACGGCTCGTTTTCCAATCTTGCAGGCTATGTTGACGTTCAGAACTGTACGATTTCTAATAGCCTCGTTGGCGGCTACGCCTCTTTCACCGGATACTTGGATGCGGAGAATTGCACGTTTACCGGAATCACGAGCAACGACCTCGTGGCACAGTACAACGGCACCATCGACGGGCAGGACAATCCAACCGCGACGAAGGGCGCCACGTTTGGCGGCACCATTTTCTCCTAACTGGCGTTGCGTCCCAGGGGCACCATTTGACGGCAGGCCGTCGACCGTGATACCATGCCAGAACGAGAATCCGGGAGGTTCCCAATGACTGTTCGCAAACTCGCTCGACTGTTCATCGCCCTTATCGCAACGGGGGTTGGCCTGACTGAAGCTAATGCCCAAACCGAGTTCCCACCGGCCTATAACAATCAAGCCCACTACGCGGTGGGCGACCTTGTCACTGACTATGGGAACATTTACCGTTGCGAAACCGCAGTGACCAAACCGTACCTGGACCCGAGCAAGACTTACGCCAACTGGGAGCTGTTTTATGTACGCAGCAACACCACCATCCCAATCGGCGTTGGGCAGACATTTCCCAGTCTCGCCATTGCGTGGAACTATGTAAGGAACGCACGGGTGGCAACCGCTGCCTATTTGCACCTCAATATTGTCACCACTGGCGGAAGCCTTAACGAGTCTTTCAGCACTCCTTTAAACCTGGATATGGACACTGGAGCGCAAGTCTCCATCATTGGCGACAATTCGGGCAACATTCAACTCAACTTTCTTAGCTCCAGTGGGCTCACGATCGATACCTCGCACTGTCTTGGCGCCATCGGCAACATTTCGCTGCTCGGATCCAATCATGGCATCGGAATCGATGCTGAATCAGGGGCCAGCATTTCCAACCTTTATGACATCAACATCGATGGTTTTTCATTCCAAATCTACGCGATAGAGTCAGCCAACCTAATTTTCAGTTCCGATATCGTGCTAACCAATGGACTCTCATGCGTTTACGCAGACGTTGGCAGCTCTTTGACCTTTTCGCTGGCGGCGTTGACGGCCACCTCGGGCAGTGGAGGCTCCGGCATCAGTGCCTCTCGCGGGAGCCGCATTTTGGCCCAGCAGGCGACCGTTCAAGGCGGGACCTATGGTGCGCTTTCAAGTTACGGGAGCGTGGTGGATGTGTCGAATTCGAGTTTTACGAAATTGCTCAAACGCTTGCGAGTCATTTCAGAACAGCACACTGGTGGCGGATTCATGCACCTTTAGTGGGGAGCACTTTCGACGACCTTGTCGCCAACGATCAAGGAGTTATCATCAACACGAACGACTACACCACAAAAATATTGGCTACCAACGGTGGCAACGTTTACAGTTCGTAGGCGGCGCGATCTACTCGTCGTAGTCAGTTCTAAGCGTCCAAAATTTGTGTTGGACCTAAGCGCTTAATACTTAACACACGAACACTTTTTCGGTGCTCCAGCGGGTTAAGTTAGGTTGGCCAATCAGTCCGGGCAGAAAGTCACTTACGCTTACTACTGGCGTTATAATGGACTGATCCAAAGGAGGAAACCTCATGCGCACGCGTAACCTGATCCGATTCCTGTTCGCCCTTTCCGCCACATTCGTCGGCCTAACCCAAGGAGCCCATGCGCAAACCAAGTTTCCGCCTGCCTGGGTGAATACAGCGACCTACGCGCCGGGGGACCTGGTCACGGATTACGGCAACATTTACCGCTGCGAAACAACGGTCACCACCCCTTACCTGGACCCTTCCAAAACCTATCAGGACTGGGAGTTGTACTCCGTTCGCAGTGGCACCACCCTCACGATCGGCGCTGGCCAGACGTTTCCCACCCTTGCAATCGCCTGGAACTACGTTCGCAACTGCCATATCGCGATGGCGGCCTATTTGCATCTCGATATCGTCACCACCACCGGCAACCACAGCGAAACCTTTGACGCGCCCCTGAACCTGGACACCAAATTTCCGGCTCGCAGATCTCGATCATCGGCGATACCGAGGCCAACATCACCCTGACCTTCCCGAACTCAAACGGCATAACAATCGACACAGGCCACAGCTTCGGAAGCATCTCAAATGTCTCGATTGTAGGAAATGGAAGCAGCGCCGGAGTTCATTCCCTGACCTCGTCCGACATCGCCAACCTCAGCAACATCGACATTAGTGGCTGCCAGGTTTGCGTTGATGCGGACCAATCTTCAAAGCTGGTTTTCGGGAGCTACGCGACGTTGGAGACGACCCTTATTGGCGTCGGCGCCTACGATGGCGCTTCGGTTTCCTTCGCCCCCGGTTTGAAGGTAACCGGGCATATCAGCAGTGGTATGGGTCTCGACGCTGAAAGCTTGGGCCGTATCTACGCGGAGGGCTGCGAGCTAACCCAGGTTTATATTGGAGCCAACTCAGAATATGGCGGCTACGCGTTCGTAGATTCGTCCACGATCCAGCATTGCAGCTTCGGCCTCCAGGCCAGCTATGCGGGCATCATCGAGGCGGAAGGCTGCAGCTTTAACCATAACTCGATGTATGAACTGTACGCAAGCCAGCATGGCGTCATCGACGCGACGAGCGACCCGGACACCAGTGTTTACAGTTCTAGCGGCGGGGACGTTTTCTTCACGCCTTAGCCGGGATCCGTCACCAACACCCGCGAACATCATGGCTGCAATTTCGTCATAGTCTGGCTTGTAGAAGGTGTCTCAAATTCATGCGGTCAATTTTCACGTTTGTTAATCGCCCTAGCGTCCCTTTTCTTCGGCTTTTGCCGGCTTGCCCACGCACAAACGGAGTTCCCGCCCGCCTACAACAACCAGGCCAAATACGCGGTAGGCGACCTCGTCACCGACTACGGGAATATGTATCGGTGCGAGATGGCGGTCACCACGCCCTTCCTAGACCCCAGCAAGAACTACCAACATTGGGAGTTGTATTCCGTGAGGAACAACACCACGATCCCCATCGGCGTCGGGCAAACGTTCCCTAACCTGCAGATCGCTTGGAATTACGTTCGCAACTGCCGGATCGCCCAAGCCGCCTATCTGCACCTGAGCATCGTCACTTCAGGGGGCGACTTCAGCGAAACCTTCAGCGCCCCTCTTTTCCCTAGACATCGATTCGGGCTCGCAAGTCTCGATCATCGGTGACAGCGAGAGCAAGATCGCCCTCCACTTCCCCTCAAGCGATGGCCTCACCATCGATTCAAATCACAATATCGCAAGCATTTCCGGACTTACTCTAATGGGAGGAGCGCTGGACTCTGGCATTTTGTCCGAGTCCAGCGCTTCGATTTCATCGATTAACAACTTCATCATTTCCGGTTTCGAGGTGCAGATCTCCGCGGATCAGATGTCCCAACTCATTTTCGGGGCCGACATAGACTTGCAGAGCACCACGTTTTACGGATGCTTTGCCAACAACGGCGCCTCGGTCATTTTCTATTCAGGCGTTATCTGTTCGAACTCGGGTGGAAATGCGATAGCCCTGCTCGCGCAACAAGGCGGCCGCATTTCCGCCGAAAACTCGATCCTTTCCGATTGTTCGACCGCCGTAATTTCCCAATTCGGCGGCGCCATCGACGTAGGTGGATCCACGATCTCCAACAACACCTACGGCTGTGTGGCAGACTATGCATCAACGATCCACGCCACCAGTTGCACCTTTAGCGGTGACGCTCACCCCGATCTCACCGCGAACCACCAGTCGATGATTGATGCGGGCGGAAGTACTGCAACCGAACAGGCGAGCAACGGCTCTAACATATTCTAAAGTGGCCAAATCTTTAACGAACATTCGGCACACCTGAGGCGTCCTAGTCAGGCCTTGCAGAGGTGTTTCAAGTTCATGTGCCAAATGTCACGTTGTTTCGCCGCGCTTGGGCCCTGTCCATCGGCTTGTGCCAAGTCGCCCACACCCAAACCACTTAATCTCACCTAGGCTTCCTGGAAACCAAAACCATGCCAACACGCTTCTTAACCCGCATTGTCTTAGCTTCGCTTGCAACCTTCATTGGCCTATGCCAAGCCGCCCACGCTCAAACCGAGTTCCCGCCCGCCTATAACAACCAGGCTCATTACGCTGTGGGAGATTTGGTAACGGATTACGGCAACATCTACCGTTGCGAAGCCACGGTTTCAAAACCGTATTTGGACCCGAGCAAAACCTATGCGAACTGGGAGCTGTTCTATGTGCGGAGCAACACAACGATTCCGATCGGCGCGGGTCAAACCTTTCCCACCCTCGCCATCGCCTGGACCTACGCTCGAAACTGCCGGATCGCAGAAGCCGCCTATCTGCATTGACATCGTCACCACCGGGGGCGATTTCATCGAAACCTTCAACGCGCCGCTATCTCTAGACCACAGTTCCGGGAGCCAAGTCTCCATTATCGGAGACAATGTTAACCACATCACGCTGAGATTCCCGAATACGGGTGGGCTAACCCTGGACAACCTGCATGACTTTGGGACCATCCAGAGCATTGCGTTAATTGGCGGCGCCAATGGCAACGGGATTTCTGCCGGCACTGGCGCTGTATATTCCAACATTGGCTACTGCCTAATCAGTGGATTCGACACCCAGGTGGACCTTGAGCAAAACTCCAGTTTAAACTTCGGATCGGGGATTGTCATGTCCAACTGTCTGAATAACGGCATCCACCTCGACGCTTCATCGCTCTTCGTCGCCAACGGAGCCCTGAACTTCGTCGGCAACGGAGCGTTTGGCGCGGGAATCGCTGCCCAGCACGGCTCGCGCGTCGTCGCTCAAGGGTCCATCTTCAATAGTGGTGGTTACGGTGTTATCGCCTATAACGACTCTGTGATCGACGTTACGAACTCAACCTTCAGCAACTGCGGACGCGACTGTGGCTCGTTCTTCAACAGTTCGATAATCGCAACCGGCGGAAGCTTTTCAAGCACCGACGTGGATCTTTACGCCGGGTACCAGGGCCTGATTTATGCCAACGGCGTCACCGGCGCCAGCATGTCCACCACGAACGGAGGAAATATTTACACGTCATGAGGTCGCGTGCTCCAACAAATCGACATAGACGGGCGCGTGATTCTAGCCACTAATGATATATCCCGCGAACAATCGGCTATTCTGGTGCGTCCTAGGATGGTTCTGCAGGGGTGTTTCAATATTCATGTGCCCAATGTCACGCATCGTTATCCTGGCGACAACGGCTATAGGTTTGTGCCAAGTCGCCCACGCTCAAACCGAATTTCCTCCAGCCTACAATAACCAGGCCCATTACGCAGTCGGAGATTTAGTCACCGACTACGGCAACATTTACCGTTGCGAAGTAACGGTAACCAAGCCCTACTTGGATCCTTCCAAAACCTACTCACATTGGGAGCTATTCTATGTGCGAAACAATACGACCATCCCGGTCGGTATCGGGCAGACATTTCCAACCCTTACCATCGCGTGGAACTATGTTCGCAACTGCCGAGTGGCGATGGCGGCCTATTTGCACCTCAACATCTCCAGTTCCGGCGGAAACTACACCGAATCCTTTAGCGCGCCACTCTCGCTCGATCACAACTCGGGCTCGCAGGTTTCCATCATCGGCGATGATGCGGCCAACATTTCCCTTAACTTCCCCAATTCCACCGGCCTAAGCATTGACTCAGGCCACAGCTTCGCGAGTGTTTCGAACATCACTTTGTCGGGTGGCCCAAACTTTTGGGGAGTCTATGCGGGTAGCACCGCTTCGATCCTGAATCTCAATGGAATCAATATCACCGGCTTCGACTACCAGATTTACGCGGAGCAATCTTCAAAGATCGTCTGCGGCGCGGGCATGGTTCTCACAAATTGCCACGACGACGGATGTTATTCCATCGATGGAGCTTCCGTTACCTTCAATAATGGTTTGGACTTCACTGGAAACAACTCGGCCGGCGCGGGACTCGACGCGGAAAATGGAGGACGGATCTACGCCGTCAACGCGACCATCACGAGCACCTACAGAGGTGCTCTTGCAACGTATGGCGGCATTATTCAATGCAATGACGCAGTGTTCACAAGTTGCTTTTTCGCATGTCTGGCTGAATTCGGAGGGAATGTTTCAGCGGAGGACTGCACTTTCACCAACTCAGGGTACAAGGATCTGGTTGCGATCGATCTTGGTCTCATCGATGCCTTGGACTACGCCGGCTCAAGCACTCTCACTCAGGGTGGCGGAATGATCTATACAACCAGCATGTAGTCGCCCTGGTCGGAATTTGTGTTCCGGCATTTTAGTGATTAGCACTTACTACTCAACACTCCCCGGCCCTCAACACCTTTTTGCCTGCGCCATCGCAAACAACTCCGCCCGTTCATAGGCGTTGATGAACTCCATCACCACCGGCCCCCAGCGAGTGTCGTTGGGCTCGAAGACGCCCCAGAGCCAAGGAATCTGGCGCGGGTTTTCCCTATAACGCCGAACCGCGGGCGCCCAATCCGGAAAATAAACCGGGTGCGGCCCATCCAAAACAAAGGTAGTCAGCCCCGACCCAAGAACGTTGACTAACCAGCGTTCGAGGGCGAGGCGCTCGCTTCCGGGACGATGGGGTCCGTGGCTTTGTCGAACATGAGCACCACCAGTTCGTGCGGAATGTCCGCGCTCTTGATGCCTTCGGTGGAGATAGGAATGGGGTTGTCCGAATCATCGCAAATGTCCCACCAGCGGATGTTCTTGAGCACCCACTCCTCCCAAATGTCTTTGGATTCGGCGTTGATAGCCATGAGCTGCTTCACCCGCTCCATCTCCGTGGTGGCCCGGTCGTTTCGGATTCGGTTGGCGCGTTCGCCGTATTCCTGCAGCTTGGCTCGGATGGCGTCGTTCTCGCGGTCGTCGCGGAACAGCAGAGCGTCAAACGTGACGCTGAACGAGCCGTAGTTAACGGTGAGGCGGCGAACCGCCTTCTTCATTTCGGATAGTCTTGGCATACTTCCTCCTTCCAACTTGGGGTGGCGTGCACTTCAGTGCATGATCCGGAAACTGGGCAGGCGGGAATCGTGGGAACAGTCTATACACCCATAGGGGTCCAGCAAGCTGGACTCATGCACTGAAGTGCACGCCACCCCCGGATCCGCCTATTAGGGCCATTCGCGACTCTCCGAGGGCTGCGAGGAACCTTTTGGCATAGCCTCTGAGTGCGCGATTCGCAAGAATCGTAAGCAGGGAATTCAGTCAGTTCAGGTATTTATCCCGGGCGCTTGATAGGGGGGTAGGATGCCTTCTAAGAGCAATTCGCGGCGAACGATCCTGATCATCGGCGGCGCTGGGAGCCGAGCTTTCCCGCTCGATCCGCCTCCAAGTACAATTCCTTCTTGCCGAAGCGGGAGCCCAGCCATTTTGCCGCCGGTGCCGCCCTCACCTTTTTGGGCTTTGCTCTCTTGTTGATGGGTATCGCCGATATCGTCCAAGGGCAGGGCGATGTCGTCGGCGGCTGGATTACGTGGGGCGGCTTCTTTGGCGGCGCGTTGATCTTCATAGGCTGCGGCATCCGGTTGATGCGATCTCGGTAAACATGCGACTCCCCGACGTAAACCAGAGGGCCTTGTTTGCCTGCTTACGGGCGCTCCGGCGCCCATGCTTACAGCGCAGCGGCTTACGGCGCGAAGCGCCATGTTTACGCGAAGTAGCGAAGCTACGAGGCCGAATAATCCTCAATCGTGCTGATAGAAGTAACTCGACGGTAGAACCCGGCGCCGTTCACATCCACCAAGGGTGTAAGGTCGATGTCCACTTGCCAAATGTTTTGACCGGAATCTTCCTGGCCGTTCCATTTCATCTGGCAAGGAAAATCGAAGATCAGGGTCTGGTAATAGCCCGACGACCCAATCTGCGGACCGATAGGCGCCGAGGTGTTAGGATTCACCCCGCCAAACTGGATTCTCACGTACATGAAAACGGGCTGGTTCGCCTGAGAATATTGGATCAGGTCGTTCACGATCGTATCTGTGTCGAAGCCCAGCTTCATCGACACCATATCTTTGATGTCCTTCGCGTCCTTTTGGTTGATAAACTGGTAGCCCGTATTCGTAGCGCTCTGCGTCCAGACCGGGTTGTAAAGCGCAGACAAATCGATGTTCCGTCGCGAAGCTGCACATTGGTAAAGGCGGGAGCGTTTACCAATGCTTCTTCGGTCAATCCAAACTGAACCGTGATGTCGCCAGGCTGGACCACAACTCCGGGGTTTTGCTTCATGCCGCCCCACTCGGAGACGGAAACCGTCGCCGTAGTATCGGAGCCGCCGGCGAGCCCGCTCCAGTTCATCACCATCGCGGGAACCCGGCCCGAGGAGTTCGTGACCGTCCAAGCCCCTGCCGATCCCGAGACGGTGGCAGCCCCATAGACGCCTCCAACTCCGCGAATCGCAGATTGAACGGCGGAAGCGGCCGCATTGTAAGCAATTGCAGCGGTGGCCTGGCCATCGAGAATGAGATTGAAGGTGCCTGCGCTTACCGCCCCTGTGATCGTAATCACCTGGACATTGGATTGCCCCGCCGAAGGCGAAATCGAAGAACTGCCCGCACCCTGAATCGCCTGCGCGAACCATTGGGCCGTCATGTCTATCTGCTTCTCACGAGTCGAGCTGATCTTGATGCCGTCGAACACAAGCCCGTTCACTTTCTGCGCCCTTCCGGTGGAAACGAACTCGCAAGTGTACGACTGCGGCACTTCGGGCGCAAAAGGGGTAATCGACCACACGTTCTGGTAAACGCCGCTCGCAAGCGTCTGCTTCGTGCTCGGACCCATCTGGCCCTGGATGAAGTAGCCGAAACCATCATAAGTCAGTTTGCACTTGGCCGACCCCTTGGACATCTCCGTATTGAGCATGCTTCGAACCGGCGCGCCGATACCCGCAACCCCCGACTCTTCGCGGGTCTGCTCAGGCTTGGCATCCCAGCCGCTTTCTTGAATGTCCAGAAACATGCGGGTGGCCGCAACGTTGGTTGCGTAGCTCGATTCGATGCCGAATTGCGGCAGTAAGAGAGAATAAGTTTGCATGGTTTGTCTCCGGAGAATGGTGAGAGGGATTTGAGTTTTGAGTTTTGAGTTCGGAACTTAACACTTAAAACTCAAAACTCAATACTTCGAGTAAATCCATTACAAAAAAAAATTCCGCATCCGAAGTGGCTCAAAAGGACCCGAAAGATGTACACAGCAACCGTACGCCGAATCGCCATTTTCGCCATGTTCCTAATGGCTTTAGCCGCGCCCCGCGTAAGCAACGCGCAAGCGTTTCCACCGGCCTGGACTTCCAGCGCCACCTACGCCGCCGGTGACATCGTTCAATACGGCGGCAACTGGTACCGGGCGATGAAAGCCCTCTCCGCAGGCGGGCCCTACCCGGCGAGCGCCTAGGGCGATTGGGAGTTGAACTACGTTCGGTCCAACACCACCCTGACGGTGGGCGATAAGCAGGGGTTTGCGAACTTGGTCTACGCGTGGCAGTTTGCCCTTAACGCCCGGATTGCCGACGCAGCGTACCTTCACATCGACATCGTCACTACCGACGGTTCCTTCAGCGAATCCTTCAAGGGTCCGTTTTCGCTGGATCACGGATCAGGCGCGCTCATTTCGATCCTCGGAGACGATGCCGGCAAGATCAGTCTCAGCTTTCCACATGGGAACGCGTTCAACCTCACGAACGGCCACAACTTCGGAACCATTTCGAACCTCAGCATTACGGGCCCTGGCCCAGAAAGCGCTTTCGGACAGGGATTTACGCTCTTAAACTCCGCCGCCCTGCACGCGCTCAACAACACCACGATCACGAACTTCGCAACCGGCGTCTATGCCTACGAGGGCGCCAGCGTGTATATGGGCTCCGACTCCATAGTCGCATGCGAAACCGCCATAATTTCCGACCAAGCCGCCTCTGTCACCACGGGGGACCTCAACTTGACCCTGCCGACCGCAAAATCGGTCGGCATCTATGCCGATCATAACGGCGTCATCATCGCTGAGGACTCGTCCTTCACCAGCCCCAGCCAGAATGGAACCGCTGTTCAGGCGGAGAACGGAGCGGTGGTAGACGTCAACTCCTCGACGTTCGGCACGGCGGTAAACGAAACCGTTGGCATAGGCTGCAAGGCCGAGTATGGCGGCCGGATCACCGCGATAAACACCTACTTTTGGATGGGCTCGACCGACGACCTCGTCGTCGACCATGGAGGCACCATCAACGCGGTCGGAATCATAAGCTCGGATCCATCGTCGGTGGGCTCGGGCGACGGTTCCTACATCTGGAGCTAGGGTAGGACTCAGTCTCCATCCTCACGTTTCGTCTTCGTGCTCATAGCCAATATGCGGCCGGCGTCGGCATATCCCCACAATATGCCGATGTTTCCACATTTCAGACGCATATGCAACCGCTGCTACCTGTTGGGCGACGCCGTAACGGCCAATATGCGGCTAGCGCCGGCATATGTCTAGAATATGCCGATATTTTCCGGATTTAGACGCATATTGTGCTAACCTCGAGTTGTAACAAGCGATCCAACAGACCCGAAAAGGAGCAAAACCAATAGCACCCTTTGAACGATCCGTCCCGTATAACAACCTCGCCACGTTGCCGGCCCGGGCGCCTGTCGAGACGGTCAAGACCCTCAAGAAAGCGATCTCGGCCAACACGGCGCTGGCCGAGCTGCGCGCGTCCGGCCAACTGATACCGAATCAAGCGCTTTTAATCAGGGCGATCGTCTTACAAGAAGCCAAGGTCTCTTCGGAGATCGAGAATGTAGTCACCACGAGCGACGAGTTGTATCGCGCCTTTAGCGATAAGGCAGACAATACCGATCCGGCCACCAAAGAGGTCTTGCGTTACCAGGAGGCTCTATGGAAAGGCAACGAGATGCTCCAGCGTGGGTTTCCCCTCAATGCGGACCTCTTCTTGGACATTGTGCAGACCATCAAGGACCCGGCGCAACAAATACGCTCAGCGTCCGGAACCAGAATCGTTAACAGCCGGGGACAGGCCGTTTACACCCCTCCGGACGGCCAGGACCGCCTTCGAGCGCTGCTCGATAACCTCAGCGAATACATCTACTCGAACGACGGCGTAGACCCCCTCATCAAAATGGCGGTCATCCATTATCAGTTCGAAGCCATCCATCCCTTCTCCGACGGCAACGGCCGTACAGGGAGGGTTCTAAATATCCTCTATCTGGTCGAGAAAAAGCTATTGGCCGTCCCTGTGCTCTACCTATCCCGCTATATCATTCATCACAGGAAGGACTATTATTCCGGTCTCCTCAACGTCACCCTGAACGGCGCCTGGGAGGATTGGATTCTCTATATGCTGGAGGCGGTTGAAACAACAGCTCTGGCCACCAGACAACTGATCGTTGGGATTCGCGACGCCATGTCTGAAGCTACCGAAATAGCCAGAAGCCAGATGAAACGAGGATACAAGAAGGAGTTGATTGAACTGGTCTTTCAACAACCGTATACGCGCATTTCCTCCCTCGAACAAGCAGGAATCGCCAAACGGGACGCGGCATCGGAATACCTCCGCGAACTGGAACGAATTGGCCTACTAACGAGCCAACAACACGGCCGCGAACGGCTTTTTTACAACAGGCGACTATTGGAGATTCTCACTGCCGAGCCATTGCCCAAGAAGTAGCGGCGGGCTCCAAAGTATGTGCCCACGTTTTCTTTCGTTTACACGTCGCTACGCCACAAAATTGAACTTGTAGTTCTCAAAGAATCGAAAATCCTCGTCCGGCATTTCGCCCACCGAAATCTCCAACTCGTGAACCTTCTCCCGCGGCTTGCCGCTCCACACGTCCACCACGTCCACTCCGTGCCCTTCGCCCGTGAGCCGGGAAAACAGCTGAAAGGCGCCGATGGTGGCCCCAACGTCGTCAGCATCCTCGGGACACCAATCCTCCGGTGGCCCAAACCGCATCATCGACTCCTCGCCCAGGTGCCGAAAATGGCAGCTACAACCGCCATATTGACCATCCATCAACCACTTGTTCGGATAGCCAAGGCACGCGATGGCATCGGAATCTTCCTCCCAATCCACCGGAAGGCGAGAAATCATGTAATGGTCATGCGGCAATAGGCTCAGGTCTTCTTCGCTGTCCGTTGATAGGTAAAGGATGTAGCACATCAGTTGACCAAGCTAATTATGCCTAAGGGGTGACGGGCCGAGTTGCACCTACTTCGGTGGCGTCCGTCTCAATACTCAAAACCCAACACTTAAAACTTCCCCTCCGATCCCGTCACTCGTCACCCGTAGCCCGTCACCTAATGAACATACGCCTGCACCCAGTATCCGCTCGACACGTAGTACCGGCCTTCGCTCGCGAACTCCTTCATCCGGTAATCCTTCTTGCAAACGAGTTGGAAGTTGAACCCGTTCAACGAGAATCTCTGCCCGTGCAACAGGGAATAAATGCGTTTGGTGGCGTCCGCCATGTGCCCGGTCGTGCCGCCGAGGAAATCGATCTGGTCGGCGCGCTGGCGATCCACCACGCAAACCACGTGCATCGGGTTCGAGAGAACCCGCTCCAACCCGCCCTGGGAGAGCGTGTCCGAACCCGGCGATTGGTTCCAATAGCGAACATAAGGAAACGTTGTGCCCTGCGGCGCTTCCTCGCCCCAGATCCCACCGTTCAGGTAGGAGAGCAAAAGCGAATCGTTCCCAAGCAGCGCGAAATACGCCGCATCGACGTCGGTGAGGGAGAGAATAGGCATGGACAGGAAGTCGAAAGTGTTAGGTATTGAGTGTTGAGTTGAGAAGTTGGGACCGTCGCCCGAACTCTTCCGCAGTGTCGGAAGGGGAACTAAGCGAAGCTCGGTCCGGTCCGGCGCGAAGGCGTGCAGGTGCCGTGATTCCTTTCGCGGCTTTTAACGCGCGCAGTCTTTCGGCAAGGCCAAATTAACCCCGAAGGGGTGAGAAGTGTTTAGCCAGGGGTTTCAACCCCTGGAAGCCTCGCCCCAACTCCGGCGCGCTGCAAGTGCGCTACCGCAGGTCAGACCGGGCCTGCCCCAAAATCGGCAACCGTCGAGTCTGGCCAGATTCATGCTGGTGCAAAACATCAGAAGCCCAGGCGTCCGCTTGCTTATCGGTGAGACACCACTCTTCATTGTGCCCATTAGCCGGCAACCGTCTGGTACGCCCAGCCTTTAAGTCGACAAGCGCGTCGGTCGTTAGTTTGTAGAGATCCGGAAACTCTTCCGGAGTAATTACGGGTAATTCCGACTTAGGATAACTCGCTGCCGCCTCACGGACTACCGGCTTCCGGTTCTTATCCGCACCTTTGGGTTGGTCTTTCTTACTCACCGCTAACTTATTATACGGTGGATAGGGTCGGGCCCTACAACTCATCAAGCCGCGCCATCACCGACTCGCTCGCGGCGATAAACGCCGCCTCGCCGGCCTCTTCGGCCGGCCCAAAGAATGGCCGCGGCGCCATCCGCGAGGTCCCCGCCTCAAGGTAGGTGGCAACCATCGACCCATCTCCAACGCACGCAACCGCCTGGATCGCTCCGGAAGTTTCGCCCTCTTCAACGTGCAAAGAGTCAACAAGGCCGCCCAACTGGCTGGCGGGAGATTGCCCTGGCGCGGAGGACACGTTGGGCAAGTCGTCGTACTTGTGCCCGCTCTTGCCCGCCTCGGTGAGGCGGGCTCTGGCATCATCGACCTGCGCCTGAGCTCCCGCAAGCAACGCTTGCTCCGCCCCGGCCCTAACAATTTGGAGCACCTCCGAGAGCTTGTTTAGAGCCACGCGGCAATCTATCGCCATTTCTATGATCCTATGGGTTGAATCTTGATATCCTCGTTGGCCGGGACCTCGATCGTGATCGTAGCTGCGGCCGAATGCGCTTGGTTGGAGGAAGATGAAGGCGGCTTGAGGGGGCCGGCGAGGTTAGAGGAAGTCTCGTCAACCGAAAGCAAATAGCCTTCCGCAACGTGGCCGGCCAGGGTATCGCCGTAGGTCGTTTCGTCCAGTTCGATCAAGGTGCCGGGGGCAAGGAGTCCGCCCTGGTAGCCAATCTGCTTTAAGACTTTGTATTGCATGGAATATCACTACTGGTCCGAAATTTCACGAGCTTCAGGTCAACGATCTGTTGGATCGCGTCGGTGCGGCCCGCGTCGATTCCGAGGATCTCGTAAGTTGGGCCGCCGACGATCTGGATCTGGTCTTGCGCCCTCAATCCATAAGGGCTCAGGAAGTACGGAGAAAGGTCAAAAGGAAGCCGGCATTTGAATCGCACGACGGAAGCTTGTTCGCCCCCTTCCGGCCGCTCGATCCCAAAATCCCGGGGCCGGAAAACGTGGCAAGGAATGGGGACGCTGTTCAACGGCATCGCCGTTTGCGTCGTGCTGTAACCCGCCGCATTGGGCGTCGGCGAAGTGGAAGAGCCGAGCACGTTGCAAGCGGCATCGGCCATTTCCACCGCGAAGCCCCGTATTTCGGAAAGCATGGAGGGAGGGATGTTCATTCTTGGTGAGTGAAAGGGGAACTGTGAACTGTGAACAGTCAGACCGAGTTGGTAGCTTGGCGCGACGCGAACAAATCGAACGGCCTACAAGAGTTGAAGGGTTAAGGAAGGCGCTCCGGCGGTTCACCGTTTACAGTTCACGGTTCACGCCCCCTATCCAGGTGCCGTAGGCATTTGCACCAGTCCATGCTGAAGCTCGAACTTCGTGGAACGCCACTGCTTCAACCGCGCCGTCCAATCCGCTTCCGCATCGCCGGAACCGGCTTTGTACTTTTCCGGGTTCTGTTGGACCCGGTTCCAAAATAGCCGTGAGGCAAGCCACCCCATATTCCACGGTGAGCCCGTTGTAAACAGTCTGGAAGTTGGCGTATTCCTGATCGGAAAGGATCATCTCCTCGTTCGAGTTGGCAACGTAATTGATGTCGCCAAAGAACGACCGACTGAGATCCAGAGCAGAAGTGGTTCCGCTATAGGTGTAGTTGGGTGTGTAAGGCATGATTCGGAGTGAACTGTGAACTGTAAACAGCCGTTGGGAATAATCGGGAGCCAAAGGCTAGGAGCGGCTTGGCACGTGATATGGGCCACAAGCGCCACTGGTTGGGAGTCTTATGCCGAGTTGACCTCGTACCGACGCTTCACCGTTCACCGTTCACTGTATTGCCCGTTCACGCACCGACAGCGCTAGATTCCCACGAACTTGAACCTATAAAACTCTGTGCCCCTTTGAGCCTGGGCAGACCAAGCCTGCCCCAACTCTCGAAAGCTGTCCTGGGTCAGGACCTCGCCGTCGATGGTCCGGTGGGTGGAAGGAGAGGCAAAGATCCCCTCCAATAAATCCCGCGCGACCATCGCGCCGCCGAGCTTCAGCACATCGAACCAAACATCCTGGTCGATGGAATCCGCAAACCCCCAGTCGGCTTCGATCACGATGGAAGACGCCCCCGAGTAGATCGGATAGAAGAACTCGATCATCTCATAGGGCCTTCCCCTGGAAGGAGCGTTCAGCGGCAGCATCCGAAAATCGGTGTTCAAGACTTTGACAACGCCGCCGATCGAAACGCTCACCGGATTCCCAATGCAACCCGGCCGCAAAGGCAAAACCCGCGCCCCGCCATAAACTGCGGCGTAAGCCAGCGTCGTCGGATGCGAACCGGGTGGATCAAACGAGAGCGAAAACGGAGATCCGGAATTGCCGATGAACGGCGTCCTCCCGGTCAAGTGCTCCCACTCCCGCTGAGCCTTGACCCCGTACCCGGCAAACGAATAGCCGGGCGGGATCGGCAACCCCGCTCCCTGAACAAAGCTCTGAATATCCGAATCGGCCGGAAATGTGGTGGAAGGAAAGGTTGGCATGGGGCAGTCGGGGGAAGTGTTGAGTTTTCGGTATTGAGTGTTGA
This sequence comes from uncultured archaeon, assembly GCA_963829965.1. Classification (GTDB taxonomy): domain Bacteria; phylum Armatimonadota; class Fimbriimonadia; order Fimbriimonadales; family Fimbriimonadaceae; genus DASXZH01. The sequence continues at coordinate 155,629 of CAWHLK010000032.1, forward strand.
GGGCGCGAAGGCTGTTAAGACTAAGGCCCTTGGTAGTTGCGCCGAAAAATGTCCGGCTCAACACTCAAAACCTAACACTCAACACTTGGCTGGTTTCGCTACGCCTTCTCCGTCTTGGGCGTCGGCGACAGCGTCCCCTTCACCCAAACGGTGGCGCCCTTTTGCCACTTACCGTCGTTGCTGTTCGCGCCGCGAAGAAGAACGCCGTTATGGAGCGTCCAGTTGTAAACCCGCAGGGTCTTGAAGTTCCTGTGGGTCGCATCGGTAGGAACCCGGTGGTCGATCGACTCCGGAATATCCTGCGCGCCAAGCCGAACTTCTTGGACCGAGGCATAGCCAGGAAGCGGAATGCCGTCCGGATTCTCGACGGTGAACGCCTTGAACCCCTGGATTTCCGGGCTGGGCCCGCGGGGAATCGTGTCAAATGGCTTGACTTCTTGAATACCTGTTTCTGTGATTGACATAAAGCTCCTTGAAAAATGTAGATGCGCGCCGTTTTACAGTTCACCGTTCACAGTTCACCGTTCACGGCGCGCAGCGCCCAGACTAGACCGCGGTAACGCCCGTGCTCTTGGCGAACACCGTCGCGCCCTTCATTCTCGGCACTTCAAAGACCGAGACGATGGCAGGATAAACCTGCGGCGAAGTCACCGAAGGGGCGAGCTCCTGAGCCACATAGCCCTGGATGTTCACATTCGGGGCGAGGTCGGGAAGCTGCACCTGGGGCAGAACGTCCACGTCCATCGCAACCTTGCCGTCGGGCAGGTAATCCGCGCCGAAGACAATCGTTCCCGCCGGCATAAACCGGGAAACGAGAACCGGTACGATCTCGCCGGTAATCGGGTGCTTGTAACCCGTCACCTTCAGACCGAGAGGCGCATCCGCATCGGCGGTTGCCATCACGCGGATAACCGTGCCCGAGGCCTCGGCAAGATGCACCAAAGAAAGCGCTTCCTGGCCGTTGACCATGATCCACTGGCCCATAGCGCCCTGTGCCCATGCCCGTGTGAGCTGCTGGTCAAGGTGCGAAGTGGTCAGCGATCCAACCGAAGTCTGGATCTGCGGGACTGGCGTTCCGTTGGCGGTGGTGATCAGGTTCAAGAGCCCGTCAAAACCAAGCGCGTTCGTTCCATCTCCAAACGGAGGATAGATCGTCGTCGCTTGAGAGTTGATGAGCGCAAACTCCTCGATCAGCATAAGCCTGCGGATAGCCGCCTGCTTTTCCATCGCGAGCTGGTTGTCCCAGGTCGCGCCCGCCGCCATCGCAAGGCCGGTAATCGAGAGCATGGTGCCGAGAAGCTTGTATGTCTCGGTTTTCTTCGAATAGACCGCAGCGGTCGTCGCCGGCGCACCCGTTTCAGCAAAGAAGGCCTGCTGTGGGTTCTGGCCAGGCTGCCCGTAAGGACCCATCTGGACCGTCTCGCCCGTATCCGTGGTAATGGAAGCGGTCAAAACGATGGTGGTCGAGTTGGTGATAGACGCAATCGTCGCATACTGGTTCGAAGTCGCAAAATAGAGCGACATTCCAGGCTGCATACCGTTCACGTTCCCAACCGTCTGGGTAGCCGACGTGGTGCCGGAAGTGACGGTCGTCGAAACGCCGTAGCCACCGCCAACCGAAGTCTGCTGCTCCCAGCTGCTCGCGCTGGACGAACCAGGAACGCGGGGCAGCCGGTTGCGAAGAGGCGTGTCGATCGGGATCAGCATCTTGGCCTCAGCCTCAAGGTTTTCCCGAACCGGAACGCCCGCAAGCGTTTGGCCCGTTCGCATGATGTTGAGCATCTCCATATTGAGCTGCGCAACAAAGGTCGCCGCGTCCACGTCGCCGGTTTCGCCGCGCTCGAGTTGCGCGAACTTGGCGTCCATCTCGCGGGAAAGACCGCGCTCAAACAGCCCACGGGAAATGGGCAGCGTCGAACGGTCGTAAATGGTCAAATCGTTGGGCAAGAACCGCGCGTTGTTCGGCGGCATCGCTGTAAGAATGTTCACTTGAAAAAATCTCCTGTAGAGTGCAGTAGCGCGACCTTTAGGTTGCGTCCGTTAAAAACTTGCGTCCATCAGACGCTAGTAGCTAAAGGGCGGCGCAGTGCCTTCAATGTCACGAAGCGCATGCTTGATGCGCTGAATCTCGTAGATGCGGCGATCTCCTTCCTTCTTGTCCGAAGTCGGAGCAAGGTCGGTGATCTCCTTCAGTTTCCGCTCAAGCTCGGCTCTCGCGGTAGTCTCCTCGTCCCCAAGCCCGAGTCCAACCCGGTAAGGCACAAGGTGCGGATTCACCATCGGGCGCTGGGCCCGTGGCAGTTCACTCAGCCTCTTAACTTCCTGTTCGGCGACTTCAGCACGCCGTAGCGTCTCAAGCTGGAGTCCTTGCACTCGAGTCAGTTCTTCGCTGGTTTTGTCGCGCTCCAAAGTCAGCGCGGAAATCGTTGTGTCTTTCTCTTCGACCAGGGCGCGAAGCAGGGCCGATTCCTCGTTGATCTCCAGCGCCCGCTCGGTATCGGTCGATAGAGCAGGATCGAGGCTTTCGCCGCCGGAAGTGGCCGGCTCCATGAACTCGCCAAAGCCGCCCAACGTGTCCGACTCCGGAACTTCGTCGGAATCGGAGATCGGCAGCTCCTCGACCTCAACTGCTTGGTCGGAAACCCCGTCCACACGAAAGACCGTGAACCGGGCTTCCTTGTCTTTCCCAACATCGACGAGCGACGTATCCCACCATTGACAGGTCTCAACGTCCTTCCCGCGCATAACTCGCGGAATTACGCCGATCGAAAATCCCTTGTAGACTTCTTCCTTGACCTTTTTCCAAGCCTCGTCATCCACGATCTTGGCGGTGAGGTGCGCTCGCTCGTGCCCCTTTTCACCCTCCCAAACGACCGACAAAGGCTTGCCGACCGCCGATGGCTGGTGCATTTCTCTACAAGTTCCGTTGGCAAGGTAATCCGCAGTTGCCGCCATCATGGCCGAACGTTTAAGTCGGATCCCGCCCTCGCCCGGCACGACTTCGCTCGCGAAGGCAATGCCTTCGACAATGCGCTGTTCGTCATCCACGCGAGAGATTGGAAAGTCAACAAATATTGGGTTTAGAGATGTTTTCATTTGTTAAAGGTGTGAGCGGGGGAACGCTCGAAGGTCTGTTCGAGTAGAGAGAAAACTAGGCTGGTCGCGACCAAGGAAGTATTAGAGCGCGCCGGTCGATGACAGTTGTAAGGTGGAATCTGCGGGCCGAAAAAAAGCCTCGTAATTCGGTCCAGTTCCTCGTTCCTATTAAGGCTAATTTCTTGCCATAATGGACTGAATGAAATCAGTACTCGCTCTCCTTCTAATTCTTTTTAGTCGGGCGGGCGGGCATGCGCAAGGCGCCACGGTTTCCGTCGATCCATTTCCCATGGATGCCAAGGTCCTTCCGCGGGTTTATGTTGGTCACAGCCCTTATAGGGTGTTCAAAGCCCTGGATGGCATTATGCCGGAAAAGGACGAATTCGAAAGCCACGCCCAGTTCCTCCAGCGCGTTCACAACATAGCTCGAAAGCCGCTCTATGGCAATATTAGCGGCGTCTCAAACCTGGCGTTTGTCATTCAGACAGATAGCTCCTATGACGCGGATCAGCATGAAATGACGACGACGATGCGAGCGGACGACGCGAGCGATCTCGGCTTGACGCCGGAGGTGACCTATGATCGGCTAACCACACCTCAGAGCGTGAAGCTTGAAACCTATGCAGCCAGTTTCGGTAATGACGAGCCCTATTTCAGCGGCACGAGCGACGGGAACAGGATCATGGTCCACAAATACCGCGATGTCGTTTACGATCTCCTCATCACAAACCCTGGTGCCTGGCGCTACCGGCTGACCGAGTCGGACGTGGAAAGTGAAAGTACCGTATTTCGAGAGAAAATGACATCGGATGCCGCACGAGCCAAGAAAAAGAACTTGGCCGTACTTGCCGTCTTTGTTCCAGCCGCGCCGTTTGCCGTGCACGGCAAAACAACGAGTGAGCCAACTCTAACGGAACCAACTGACCGCATCTCCCAATATGGTCTCATAGTTGGCAAGCTGGAAGAGTTGGTCCTCTATGATTTTGTGACGGGCGAGATTCTAGATCGCAAAACCCCGCCCGGGATTGACCCAAATTCTGACGACGGAGGGTAAGAGTGCCTTAACGCCCAATGACCGACGCACTAAACGTCGCGCAGGGCGTGTTGGTGACCGTCACCGTTTCATCACTCGTCGAGTTCACGACCGAGCCCAAAACCACATGGGTCGAATCGGTCACCGAAGAGATCACTGCTGAAACCGCCGCTGACGCAAAGTACAGCGTGTCGCCCGCCTGCATTCCGGCCGTGGACGAGAGATTCTGCGTGGCTGAGTTGGCGCCGGTTCCCACCGTCGTCGAAAGCGAAGAACCCTGGAGGGTCCACCGCAAGCGCGTACTCGCCGAGGGCAAGATTGCGGTCTGCAACCCCGGTCCAATGCTTTGACTCAGCGTGCCGGCGGACGTAATCTCAGAAGGGGAATACATCGGATAGCCGTTGCCGTCCTGCCCTTCACGATCCACAAAGAACGTGATTCCAGGGGTGGACGCTCCTCGAAGAGACGCGACGTCGAGATCGACCGCCAACCTCTCAACCGCACCGGATGGCTGCCATCCGGAATCGCCGTCGGTGATCACGGTTTCGGATTGAATGTTGATGATTTGAGTGAGAACGGACATGTGTGAGCTCCTTTGTCGGTTGACCAGTTGCGCCGAAGGCGCTGTGGAGTGCGGCGAATCTTCGCCCCTTTTAACAAGCCAATATCCTCGCCGCAAGTACGGGTGGAGATGCAAAGCCAGGCGCTGAGACCCGTATCCGGGCTACAAATCAAACGCCCTCTTTATCTCCTCAGAAGTCTTTGCCGATCTAAGTGCAGCCTCAACTCGTCGTCTGGTTGCCCGATCGATGGCGTCAGAGGAAAACGGCGCAACTGCGCCTTTACCGCTTTGGAACCGAGAAAGACTGGTCTGCCCCCCAAATTGGAAGACAAAATAACCTCACACTTCCTCGTCTGGAGGAATGATGACCAAATCGAAGTTCACTGAAGAGCAGATCGTTCGGATCTTGCAGGAAGCGGCCGCCGGGCACGACACGATCGAGACGATCTGCCGAAAGCACGGCGTGACCTCGCACACCTTCTACATTTGGCGGCGCAAGTATGCCGGCATGCAGAAGGACGACGTCCATCAGCTCAGGGAGCTCGAAAGGGAGAACTCCCAGCTTAAGAAGCTGCTTGCCGAGCGCGATCTCGAGATAGACGCCATAAAGGCGCTGTTCCGAAAAAACGGCATCGCGCTCCTGAACCCGTCGCGGGGGCGAGATTCCTGATGGAGCGTGGAGTGACGGCCCGCCGGGCCTCAAGCATAACTGGGATTTCTACGGCCTCTCTGTACCGGCCCAAGCCACCAGATCGGAATGCGGAGCTCAGGGAGCGCCTCAGGGCCGTTTGGCGGCCAAATATGGGCTACAGAATGGCGCACGCTATCGTAAGCCGCGAGATGTGTCCCCTCAACGAGAAGCGGGTCCACCGCATCTGGAAGCAGGAGCGCCTGGGGCGAATGAAGCGATACCGAAAGAAGCGCACTGGGAGCTCCGTTCCAATTTCGGCTGAGGCGCCAAACAATGTGTGGTGCGTCGATTTTTGCTACGACGCTTGCCTCAACGGAACCAAGCTCAAGGTCCTTGCGATCAAGGACGAGTTCACCAGAGAGTGCCTTGCCTTGGAGGCCGCTACAAGCATAAAATCGCTACGCCTGCAAAGAGTTCTCGAGGGGCTTTTCGAGGCTCGCGGCGCTCCAGGGTTTCTCCGTAGCGACAATGGCCCCGAGTTCATTTCAAGGAGCCTCGCCGTCTTCCTCTCCCTATCGGGAACCGAAAGCAAGTTCATCAAGCCTGGCTCCCCCTGGCAGAATGGATACGCTGAAAGCTTCATCTCGACCCTTCGGAGGGAGTGTCTCGATGTCGAGGTCTTTCACAACCTGGCCGACGCTCAAATCAAGCTTGCGATCTACCGCAGGTTCTACAACGAGCAACGGCCACACTCTTCAATCTGCAACCGCACACCCGCGGAAGCCATGTTAAAATACCAGGAAGTGTGAGTTAGATTTGTCTTCCGGAAAGGGGGCAGACCAAGCCATTTTCGCTGCCAACGTTGAAGGTCGGAGCCCATTTGAAGTGCGCGATCTTACTCGCGCTCTGTCACGGTCGGCCCCGGTCGGCCGTCAGGAGACTCGGCATCGTCGACATCCAACGCCGCCTCGTCCAACCCATCCGAATCCAAACTTGCAACGGCAGACAGCGGCGCAACCCCCCCGGCCGAGGGCACGAGAACCACATCCCCACCGGGGACCGGCGGTAAGCCGTCTTCCAGCCTTGCCTCGTTCACCGTCTTGTGCGCAACCTGCGTGGAAGTTAATAAGCGAGCGGCAAGATCAGTTTTGGACTCCTCCGGTCCAACCCGGTCCTGAATTTCCAGATCCCCAAAACCAAGGTCGGACAAAACCGAATCGTAAAGTTCCTTGCGCATGGCCAGCAAGGAAACCGTTCCCAGTCGAGAGGTCAGATCGTTGGACTCAACTTGCGAAACCTTGTACTGCTCGCCCGCAAAGCCGATCGAAGAAAGCTGCACGCCCATAATCGCCGCGGTCCGGCGAGCCAGCCACAGGTCGAACTTCTCGAAATCCTGGTCCTTGCGGCCGCTGGACTGCTTGTTCGCCAAGACTCCCGGCAAGAACTTCGTCTGCCGGCGTTTTTCTGTGTTCCCGGATAGCATTTGGTTGAAATATAGGGCAAAGGTTTCGATCTCCTCCGGCGTCCATTCGGGTGGCAAAAAGAACACGTCCGAGGGCGTGTCTCCCGTGGTCAGCCACTGGCGATTCCACTTGTCGGATGCCAACGCGGCCATCACGGTGGTGATCAAGTATTCCACCGGAGACCGAAACCAAGGCGTCCAGGTCATCGGCCAAAGGCCGTCGTAGACAATCTCGTCCCGGCCAAACCCGCCAACTTTGTACGCCTCCGAAGGGTTCAATCCGGTGGCCTCGAAATCCCGGATCTTCATCCCCATGATCCACTGCTCGTACCAAACATCCTCCGGCCCCGGCCAGCCGTAAGCGTCCATGCGAGGGCGGAAGGTGGCGGCATCGATCGCCAACATTTCCTGCAAGCGCCCGCCCAACGACCAACCTTTCCAAACCGCCCAGCAGCCAAGCACAAGAAGATCCTCAAAGATCTTGCTTTCAAAATGCCGTCGGCTTTCCGTAGGAAGCCCCAAACCCCCGGCTCTGCCAAAGAACTGGCCCGCCTCCATGACCCTCGCCTGAATCCCACTCTTGGGAGCATGAGGGTCTCGAGGGACGATGTCGAATGGCTGCGCCTCAACCTCGCGTTTCAAGTGATTGATGCACGAGCGAAGGATGTCGTACCGGTCCGCAAACTGCCGAATCAAATCGGTCGTGACCAGCGTGTCCGGCCGGCGTTTCGGCGAATACGGCGTGGCGTACCAGATCGGGTTGTCGTACCCGTAGAGAGGAAACGGTGAGCCGCCCGTCTGCGGGTACTGGTTGGGCGCTACTGGATTGAGCTGATAACTGGACAGCACCGGGTTGGCCGCCTGAACTGGAGCCTGGGGTTGAAAAGTACCGCGCATCGCCTTCGCGACCTCGGAAAACGCAGCAAGCCGCCCGCGTTCCACCGCGGCCGCTTCTCGCCGCTCGAGCCAAAAGGTCAAAGGGTTTTTCATTATGGGTGAGGTTCATGGAGTGCGCGGCCCCGCCTGTCATGAGCAGAGTCGAAGGGGCCGTGCTTTGCCATCCGCGGGCCTGCCCGCGCAACCTTGGCAAGTCTGTCAACGCCTAGCCGGACGGCATCCCCGGCACCACGACAACCTTCTCGTAATCGATCATCGCCTGCGCCGATGCTGAGATAAACACCGTCGTGCTGGCGGTCACGTTGCCGGCAGTGTTGATATTGAATGTCGCAGAAGTCTCCCCCGCCAAAATCGTCACCTGAGATGGAACGGCAACGATCTTGCTGTTTCCGCTCGCAAGCTTCACCACGACGTCCTCTTTGAGAGGATGGGAAAGAAAAACCTTCCCCGTCGCGTGCTGGCCGGACTCGATCGGGTTGGGGGATATCGTAAACGTCCCCTCAAAATTCCGCGGCAAAATCGTAAGCGTTACCGTAACCTGGTTCGCCTCGCTCGTGCAGGTTAGCGTCACGTCCGTGTGGTCGTAAACTCCATACGTTTTGAGAGCCACCACCTTGTAGCTCTGACCCGTGTTGTAAGTCACCGGAACCGAGCTCTCGGCCGTGGCCGCCTCGGGATCGTTGGAAGTGATCTTCACCGAAAACGGCGATTCCGAAGCCTCCACCGGCCGGCTCAGGTAAACGTAAAGCGAAACCGGCGTCGCCCCGCCATAAATCTGCGAAGTAGTCGGCAGAACCGCGCCTACCTTCAGCACGTAATCCATCGTTGCCAGAAACGCCTCCGGTGCATCTCCTTCCGGATTGGCGGTACCGCAAAAATGGGCGCCGTCCTGCGAGACGCCGGTAAGCTCGATCGGCGCGGTCGCAGGCGCACCGTACTCCTTAAAGAAAAGCGAAGCGTCCTGAGCCCGGGAAGGCAGGTCCACACTCCAAACGAATCCGGTCTCGCCCTCTGGGTCGTCCACCGTGGCATAGTTGCCAGCAACAATCGCCCCATCATCCGAGATGCCGACCACGTCCGTGATATCGTCGCCGCCCGGCCCTGGAATCAGCGTGACGCTATCCGTTCCCACCGTATATAAAAACAGTTCCTGGCTATCGTCGCTCAACGCAACGCCGGCAATGGTATCGCCCTTCAGGTCCACCGCAAAAGCCACCCCATTATCAAACCCCTTCGGCAAGGGGATTTCATGGATTTTCCCGCCCTCCCAGTAAACCGGAATCGGATGGGGGTCATTCTCATCCGTCTCCGAATATCCCACTATCACATCGCCGCCGTTGGAAGAAGCTTCCGCCCCCTCGGTCCGGCCCTCCTCCAGTGTGGGCAAAAGGTGCATCTCGTGGGTCTCCGTGTTGTAGCTGAAAGCGTTGTACACGTCATCCGAATCCGGCGACCACCCAACCACGGTAGTAGCGTCCGGCGAGATCCCCGCCGGTTCCGTTAAATCCCACTTTTCGCCGACGGGCACGCCGAAAAAACTGATATCGCCACCAACCCAGAGATAGGCGCTGTCCTGCCCCGCCAGGTTCGAAGGGCCGGTAATAAAAAGCCCGGAAACCGAAGCCCCAACCGCCGCGTCAAGCGGCGTATAGTCGTCCCCATCGCTCCCAGGACTCGCAACCATCCCGCCGGAAGCGGTCCACTTGAAAGCGGTTTCCGTAACAAACCCGCTGCTGCTCCCAATACTGGACCCACCCACAACAGTAGACCCATCGCCAGAAATCCCCTGCGCATAACTGTAAGGATTAGGAACGTGGTCCTGGTCGCCCAGATGGCCCAGCAACTGAAACTGCGCCATCCCAGCCCCCGCAACTGCGGTAGTCGCACAAACCATCAGGGCCCTGAAATTGGGAAGTAGACGAAGACCTGCCATTCTGCCGTATAGGTTAACGCCCAACCGTAAAACGAACGTAAAATGCTATCTTGGCTCAAAGGATGGCCCTCATTAAAAGAAGACAAATCCATTGGCATTTAAGCAGATTTAGGTACGCTATCCGTCAGGTGTGGCAATGGAGCAAATAAGGACGGGCGTTTCCCCAGCTGGCTGGATTGATTCAAAAGGAGCGTTTTACAGTTACAAGGATAACTGCTGGCTGGACGTTCTTCTTGGAGAGGGGCTGAAGGTAAGCAGGTCGGCAAGATTGAGCCCAACTGTAATTATGATTACCGGCTCGCCGGGAGTTGGTAAGACCACACTTGCGACCGAGCTTTGCTACCGTCTTGCTATCGGGCAGCCAAAGGGAACAAGCGTCTACATTTCGCTGGAACAGGAAGGGGATTTGCTTTGCAACAATGCCCGCGAGTTCTTCAATAATGAAAAGGTCTTTGCAACGGCGTCATTTGAAAATCCTCCCAAATTCGTAACGGAAGAAGGGGCCGTTGTGTTCATTGGTTCAGAAAATAACTCGCTGGCCCATTTCTTCAACGTGAAGAGCGACGCGACTTTACAGGATCACCTACTTAAAGGGTGGGGCATGGCACACGGGCCTCGACTGATCGTGCTCGACAGCTTAAACAGCGTTCCGGACATGGCTGGTGACCACCCCGCCACGCTCACGGATAGGTCGTGGAAATCACGAGCAATTTCAGCATTTCGAGAACTGGTTTCGAAATGGAATAGGGAACGAAGGAAATCGGTGGAGAACCTCGCCGACCTCGTTGACTTCGTAGTTTTCATTGATGACACCAACACCACTCAACCGGCGGCCGAGGCGAGAAACAGAGAGTATATGTCCGACATAGTTATTGATATTGCCTCTGGCGAAGTTCCGGGACACGACTATTCTGTGCGGACGATCGAGGTTACAAAGGCTCGATACCAGAAAAGCATCCAAGGAAAGCACGTTCTTAAGATCTATTCGAAGGACGACTCCCCAAGGAAGGCCGCCGAAAAACAGCACCCTTTTGCTCAAGATGGCGGCGTCTTCATTTATCCTTCCATCCACTATCACCTATCCGTATACAAGCATAAGACTCCGGAGATCTCCAAGCCTGACGTTATCAAGGCGCTGCACAGTTTTAAGCGCTTTGCCAGTATTCCGACTCAGCGAGCAAGCGGGTTCATTGGGAGCAGAGGAGCGCACAAAAGTCACCTTGCTCTCCTGTACTGTTATCAGAAGCTTGTTGCAGGGGGCGGAGTTGTTGTCGTGTCACTAAGAGATTCCTCGAAGGAAGTTAAAAAGGAGCTCGCAACAATAGGAACATACCAGAACGTCGCGAATGCCTCAAACAGTCCCCTCGCTACCCTTATAGCTACCCGACCCTCGGCTGACGTTCGCTCGAGATGGGAAAAGTTTATCGATACGCAAATCGTGAACAACGTCTCGCTCATTGATACCGCAGAAGATGAAGGGCGACTTGAAATAGTTCCCTATCACTCGGGATACATCACCGCCGAAGAATTCTTTCATCGAGCCCTAATGGCTATCGATAAGGTAAAAACCTCGGTCAATAAATGCAGGACTCTCCCGGGCCGCAGTCCGGAGCAACCCGATCTGGTCTTTATTTTTAACAGCCTTGATCATTTGGCCACGAAATTCCCCCTCTGCGCAGCCCAGGACGTGTTCGTGACTGGATTGGTCGAGATCCTTAATGCCGAAGGCTTCACAAGCATCTTCATCGCGGTGGAAGAAGAAGGCCAGCCGAAGAATTTGTATGGTCTCATGCCGATGTGTGACCTGCTGCTTCGTTTCTCGCAAGCATTGGTGCCACTGTCGTATCTATTAAGGGAAGGCCAGCGGCACAAGCCCGCATGGGCTTTCGCTGAACACCTTGTCAGCACCGATCGCAACGTTACCATGGTTGAAGTCTTGCGACGGTCCCAGGGAGCCCCAGCTGGTGGCAGGGCCTATTTTGAACTTAGCCCGAGAACGCTCTTTGAACTCGATGATGGAATCCGCTGGTCTCACCCTGGGTACCTGCATATGTTTACCGAGGGTGTCGATGCAACGTAACTCGCGTCAGACCCTCGCCAACGCCTCCACCTGCCTCAGCGCCTCCGTCGAACCCGACACCGAACAGATCTCCGTATGGGCGTCGGACGCCGCATCCACCTGGTCGTCGAATTCGTGCTTCTCGTCCGCCCGGAACCGCCGGTGCTCGTCCACAAAAGCCTGGTTCCAAGACCCAGACACCAAGGACACGTTCCCCGAACAAACCTTTCGCGCCCAGTCCTCAGCTCGGGTCGCTTTCCGTCCGGAAACGGGTTCGATGACCACCCGCAACTTCTTCAATACGGCCTTCATCGCAACCGCATCCAAGGAATCGAAGGCCTGGTCCCCGTCCCAACCATGCTTCGCGGCAACCAAACGAAACGCGGCGATCTCAGGTGCGAGCCTTACCAAGTAGGGCGACCAATCGGTGGAAGACCAATCCACGTCTCCCTTTAGCAGCCGCCCCATTAAAAGGGCCTGATCAGCCCCTGCCTGGGCGGGATCGCGCGGCAAATGGTAGGAAACCCGCACTGAGGGATGGGCAGAAACATCCAATATGGCGCACCTCAGCAAAGCCAACCGCACGTTGTCGCCCGACCACTGCCCTCGGCAGACGTCCAAAACATACTCGTTCCCATTGGCGGAAGCTCCAAGCTTCACGCCGCAAGTGAAATCGCCGCCGCCCTGCGTCGCTGCCAGGTCCCACGCGCGGCAAACCCGCTTCAATTCCGGAACCGCGCCAACTTCAACCAACCCAAACGAAGCCGAATCAAAGAAGTATCCCGAGGCGGAGCGCACGTCCTGCTGGGCCTCCCTCAAAAAAGCGTTAACCCCCCAGTCGTTGAGCTGCTTTTCGCAACCTGAAAGGCTCTGGCCCTCCCAGGTGGCTGCTCCCGAAGTGATCACAAAAACAAACTTCTGCAAATCCTCGTCAAACCTCTTTTCATAGGCAAGGCCCTGCACCGCAACCTCTACCGGTCCAACCCGCCTGCGGTGAAGGAAGTCCGCCCTGCCATCCACCAGCATCGAAGCAATCGAATCTTCGTGGATTAGGTTCTGAATAAACAGCACCGCGCAGTCCAGGCCTGATCCCGCCGGCAAAATCGTGTTCGTAATGGCGGCGATCTTCTTCCGAGTGGTTTCCGGCGTGTCCTCCCGGCCATCCACGTCGTCGAGGATGATTAGATCCGGACGAAACTGGTCCAGCTTGATTCCCCGCGTGGCAGAATCCAATCCAAGCGCTACCACGTTGAACCCGGTTGCCGCTCGAAGCTCGTTATGCTTCCAACCCTTGCTGTGCCCATACTCGGTCATCGCCCGCCCCACGCCCAGCTTCAAGAACTGCTCGCCGATGGCGGCGACATGCTTGTCGGCTTGCGTCTGCGTGCCGCTGATGTAAAGACAAACTCGGCGGCCAAACGCGTGAACGTAATGCCCGACATAGGTGACGCCAAGCTCAACAGTCGTGGACTTTCCACCGCCTCGGCCCCAGATCTCCACGATTGGATCCGGGCACGAGCCGGGATAGAGTCCTGAGAACCACGTCCAAAGTCGCCTGTGGCGTTCGGCCAAGGGATGGTTTGCAACCTTCGGAAAATACCGCTTCAGCCACTCCTTGTAGGGGATCGGTTCTGCGGTCAGATAGGCGAGCGTCTCAGAACTAGATGGCGTGTTACGCCATTTGTCCCTCGCTTCATCCCACGACGGTGCGACGCATCTCTTCGTACACGGATTGTCGTACGAGTCCAAGTTGGTCGTCTCCAATTCCGAGGGCTCGTCCGGTTTCATTCAGTTTTTTCAGCACGATGTCGTTGTATGTAAGCAGCACCTTTCGCAGTTCTCGCGGCGTGATGCGCCCTTCCAGGTCCGCCAAACGCTTGTTCTCGTCCTTCCTGATCCGGCTGGCTTCTTTGGTGATTTGGTTGAGTTGGGCCACCAAGGTAGCTTTCGCTGCGCCGCGCTTCAGTACAGCCCCAAGTTCGTCCAAAGCATCCACATCTGCGGTCTCATCCCGCCGGGCCCCTTCGAACAGCTGAAGCGCTCTTTGCCAGTTGGGAACGCTGGCCCCCTCGGCTGCGTCAGCGATTTGATCCAGGAGGTCCGCCTTCTGGCGCTCGTAAAGCTCAAGGTCCGGGTGCGAGCTCAGAAGGTCGAGGTCCATCGTCGCTTGCGCCGCGGTCTTGAGCCATCGGTCTACCGCACCGCTCCGGATTCCGGAAAGGGTCTGATTGTTGTTGCACATTGTTGGAACCTGAAAAACCGCGGGCGCCCATATCTCAGGGCGCCCGTTAGGAGGGGAGGATGGAGGAAAGGCGGGCAAATGTTGAGTGTTGAGTGTTAAGTGCTTAGTTTTAGGCACTGGGTTTTAGAGTTATCTTTGGGCATAAGTGGAATATTGAATCTGCTGACCAGACCCACGGCTCAATACCCAGAACCCAAGTCCCAAAACCCAAAACCCAGAACCTAAAACCTAAAACCTAAAACCTAAAACCCAAAACCCAAAACCCAAACTCAAAACCCAAAACCCAAACTCAACTCTTAACACTCTGCCTTCCGGCCTCATGAGCAATTAGGCCATCCACGATGGCTTCCGCGGTGGTGATCGTGTCCGGGGCGATCCCGGTGTCCTTGCTGATCTTGTCGACTGCCTGGGAGGGCAGCTTCAGGCGGGAGATCAACGAAGGGATTTGCTCGGTCGCAAGGTTTTCAACCTCACCTACAACCAGGGAAGCATAAGTAGTTTTCGCGGAAACAACGTGCGAAATGGCGGGCACGAGGTCCCCGGCCAACTGGCCGAGGCCTGAAAGGATAGTGGATAGCATTTTTAATCTCCTAAGGTTTGGCAAGCCAAACGTGAGCGTTGCGCCGAATGCGCTGTGGAGCGCGGCGATTCCTTCGCCGGTTTTAACGAGCCGATTTCTTCGGCGGAGCCAACCTAAGGGTCGCGCTACTGTGGGGGCGACCCCCCGATTCAAGCCTCGACCCCGCCGCGTCTCTCCCCAACGGTTCACGGTTCACGGTTCACAAACTCACGCGCTTCGTCAAAACCTCTAAATGGCTGATAACCCGCTCAAACCCCTTTGTAAATTCCCTGCGCTGGGCGGCCATTTCCTCCACCACGCTCGCCAGGTCCGGCCGGGCTTTCAGCCCCGTGATTTCAAGTTCCAGGACATGGACTTTCTCGGTCAGTGACCGGACGTCCATCTCCAGCCGCTCTTTCTCGATCTTGAGCGACTCCGCCAGGGTCTTCCAACCCATGGCCGCATCGTTCGCCGCTTCAATGGACTTGTACCTGGCAAGCGTCCGAATCCCGACAAACCCGCCAACGATAATGGCGGCGAAGGAAAACACGCTGAGGATGCTGGAGAAGATGGAAGGGGACATTTCTGTGAACTGTGAACTGTGAACTGTGAACTGGGAAGGGCTAAGGATTGAGGGTAAAGGGTCAGGCGTAAGAGGGAAGAGGACTTCACCGTCGCAATGACGAATGGCGCCAAGTCGGTCTTCTGATGGGGCCGGCGAGAGGCAGCGAACTGCGGAGGGCCAACTGGTCCTCCGCACGCGCCCGGTCAAGGCGGCGCTGAATTCCCTGTCGATAAAGCCGCAGCTTTCGCCTGCGGTGGAGTTGAAGTTTCTTGAAGTTCATTTTGTGGGAGTGAACGGTGAACTGTTAAGGCGAAAGCAAAGAAAACGCGGACATGGGCAGTGTGTCGAACGGATCAAACCGTTCACAGTTCACAGTTCACAGTTCACAGTTCACGATTCACGATTCACGATTCACGCGAGGCTGCTACCAGCACACCGACTGATCGACGACCCGATCGATGTCCACCGACAAGCCGGCAACCTCGGAAGTCGTCACTTGCAAAATCGACGCATGCGCCTCGAAGTCCGAATAGCCCCGAAATCCTCGCGACATGGAAAGGAAGCCGCTATGGGCGAACCCGAGGGAAACCAGGGTAGAGCAGGTCAGCCCAGACCCGTAAACCGAAGCCAAATATCCACGAGACCGGCACACCGAGTGCGCGGCCTCAAAGTAGGCGGCGATCGGCCCATTGATCTCATCTAGTGACGGATCAAAATCAACGCAGAAAAAGATCTGTGAAGACGGGTTGACAGTGGCAACCACCCCTTGAGTCTCAGCTTCACCTCCGCCAGTGCAAAGCAAAGGCTGACCGATCAGCTCTGCGAAATCGGACGCCGCCTGCGCGTCCATGCGACCCTGGGCGGCCGAGAAATAACCTGGGGAAGTAGGATAGCCCTTTTCCCAAATAGAAAAGACTTTCATGCCGACCGAGTGCAGGCCCGCGATTTCTGCCGGTGGCGTGCGGTCGGAGCGTAAATAAACGCCAACCGCCTTATAGTCGAGAGCAAAGATCTCGTGGGCATGGTTCAAGGTCCAATCAGCAGTGTCAAAAGCTTGTAGCATAGAGAACTCCGGAGGGTGGAGGGGCGAGCGTAAAGGGGGGCTGGAAAGTATTGAGTGTTGAGGTCAGGCCGAGTTTCTCGGCCTGAATCGCCAAGTTAAATAAGTAAAGATAAAGTGACGGTTGGGTCGTAGCTGGGCATGAAAATGAGCTTGTCCCGGGCCCGAAGGGTCCTAATGTTAAAGCGAAGGGCTTCAGCCCTGGAAACGGGCGATAGCCAAATTCCCAGCCCTGTAAGGGCGCAATATCTTCAGGGGAAGGTGAAGCGCATCTGACGAAGTCAGAAAGTGGAACGGTGGCAAGGGGCCAACAACAAATACCGGCGGAGTTGAGGGTCTCGCGTTAAATCGAGCGCGCCTCAATCAATCTCAGGGACTCGCACTCCCCGTCACACGTCACACGAAAAGTGGCCGGCCAGGGGAAAAACTCCCCTGGGGACTGGCCGGCCTGGGACCACGCCATTGACGTGGTAGGGAATGCCCGGATGTGCCCTTTTGCTTAGCCGTTCGGGGGCGAGAGACTCAGAATAACCACCGGATGGCGCACATCTCATGTGCGCCTCGGCGCGGCTTCCCGTCCTCACCGGGCAAATCGTTTTCGAGGGAAAGGGGAAAGGCTAAAGGACGCACTCCCTTGAACGTCCGCTAGGCCCACAAGTCCGACAACTCACCCCAATAAAGAATTCTCAACACAGGGTACTGGAAATCCGCCACTGGGTCCTGTTTTAATGAAAAACCATGGCAATAGAAGCCATCGTAGCCGCATCTAAGCGCAAGAGACCGAGAGCAGTTGAGTCTGGAAGAATCATTCGAGCGGTTCAATCGGACGCAATAATCCCTTTTCGCTCGTATTGATTTTTTGAAACAAGCAGATATACAGAAAAGTTTCCACTAACCAAAATATTTCTTGGAAAAATCCAAAAAATCGCTTTTGGCCTACCTAGAGCCCTACTTGCGGCTCTTCCTTTAAGCAAACTGGCGTTCGCTTCTGCGGCATCACACTCCAAAGTTAAAGTTCGTGATGTAGATCCGACAGACGTTGGTTCCCGAACCCGTGGAGCCGGTAAAGCCAATGCAGGCGGTGTTTCCGCCGACCACACTGGAGATTGGCCCCGAGGCGGAGGTGGTTGAGGAACTCCCGGTAACGAGGTCGGTCGTAACGATGGTTGCAACGCTTCCAACATAGGCGATCGCGCAATGCATGAGATCGCCCGAGGTTAGCGCTACCGGCGAAAGGGCGCTTCCCGAGGATGCGGGCGATTGGCCATCGACGTAAAAACCAGTGGTATTTCGATTGCTATACAGATCGAATTTTAATGCCGCACTGTTGTTGATGCCCTGATAGCCCAGACCGGTGCCGCTCGAGCCAAGGGCGGAAGTGGTGTTGCCCTGCAGACAAAGCGTAAAGCCGTTAGCGTTGGGATTCACAAACTGAAAGTCGAAGGAACAGTGGAAACTGGTGACGATCTGTGGCTTGGAAAGCCACGCCGAGCCCGCTTCGTTAGTGCCGCCGTCCACCAGTTCCACGCCATTCTCGTAGGGGACGGCGCTCCCGTTGAAAATCCAAGACGGGTTCAACGGCTTTAGGGCTGATTGAGGAATGGCGGAAAATGTGCCGTTCATCTGGCCCGCCGTGTTCCAGGAAAGTTGGTAACTGGCCGTTCCTGTCCCACCCCCGTTTGCGTAATAGCTGATGAAAATGGGATAGGTGCCGGCAGTCGGGATCGTGATTTTTGGCGTGTTGCTGGACCCGCCGTCGTTGCAGATCCAATTGTCACCGTCGATGCTTACGTAGGAGGCGCTGTTGCTTGCCGTCTGAAGGATGGTGTTGTTGTTGGGGATGGTGATGTAGCCGCTGAATTCGCTAAGTCCGTCCTCAAAGTTGTCGTTGGAGCCCACGTACGTGCTGGTGTCCGTGGTGAGCCAGCTTTGAACTAGCGAGGAGCCCAAACCGGTGTAATTCAGCAACTGGCTTTGGAAGGTGCCGGTTGGCGTCGGGTTGTCCATCATCCAAGTCTTTGCTGAGGCGTACGAGTTCACAACCGTACCGTTCGTCCACCAATAAGCGCCGGTCAAATATCCACTCGACGCCTGCGCAATCACCGACGACTCTTTATAAAGGCTCCCGTCGGCTGCGGTAAGCGTGGATGTGACCAGATATGAATTTGACCAAATTGGAGTTGTTGCTGGCTACCGTAACCGTGCCCGTGAATCCGTTGAGACTAATGGGGAAAGTCGCCGGAAGAGAGAAATAGCTGTCGGCGGCGGATTTCGCATCGGCCATGGACACAGCCGCGTCCCAAGTACTCGTCGCTGCCCTGTCGCGTTCCCTTCGGTATTCGTTGTCGTTCGTTGCCCTACCAAACGTTGCGGCCACAGAGACGATGAAAGCGGTGGCTAGGACCATCATGATTATGAAGATCAAAGCACTGCCACGCCGGCATTTGTTATGAAGACGCCGCTGGGACCCCTTTGGGGCGGATAGTTGCACGACCACTATATTCTTGGCTGCGTCCTTTGCAAACGACACGGGCAAAGTCAGGAGAGTCGAATTCTTGCGGTGAGGATGGTTGTTTTGATGCAAGCACAAGAACTTTTCCGGTCCCCGTCACCCCCAACAGCCCAACCGTTCACCGTTCACAGTTCACCGTTCACCGTTCACTGTATTGCCCAGGCTAATCTGAGACATCGGCCCTCTTTTCTCAACTGACGGCCTGCCGTTGTAGCTGCCAGTAGTTTGCCCGAGCTTCAGCTGCGGCTTGGACAAAGTGTTCCCGTTGGGCAAGTGCCGCTTCGGGTTCACCAAGATAGTAGACCATCGGTGGCAGGCCTCGCAACGCGCTGTGGGGTCGGGTGTTGTTGTAGACGCCCGCCCAGCGTGTAAGTTCTTCCTGCGCCTTGGTGTAAGACCAATCTTCGGTCTCTTGTAGAGCTTCCGCCCTGTGGGTGCGATGAAGCCGCTCGATGAGTCCGTTGGACTCTGGGTGATTAATCCTGGTCCGAATGCTTGGCATCCCGTGGTGGGAAGCTAGATCCCGCCAATCCTTGCTCAAGAACTGGCATCCGTTGTCGTGCACGACGATGGGAGCTTTCCCAATCAAGTCCCACTTTTCGAGAGCCTCCTGAACGGTCAGCGTCACGGCGTGAGCTTCCATTGTAGGGTTGAGCGTCCAATGCACCAGGTAGCGGCTGTAGCCGTCGATGATGTCCACAAGATAGAACCATCGCCAGTTCACTCTCAAATACATCAGATCTATATGCCAAACCTCGTTCGGAGTCTCGGGCTTCTTCGGACGTCTTAGAGAACCGGGTATGGAAGGTGCGCGAACGCCTAGGAGTCCCTCCTCGCGCAGGACCGTGTAGACCTGGTGAGCCCTCAGGCCGGCCAAGAACTCGTTTTGAAGCAGGTCGGACAGCCGTTTGTATCCCGTTAGCGGGTTCAACAGAGCTACGTCGCGCACCGTCATACGCTCGTGGGGAGTCGGAGGAACGCGGTTTTGAACCCGGCGACGTTTGCAGAGGGTTGGACTTAACCTGTAGCGGTAGTAGCTGGAACGAGAAACGCCAAGAGCCACTAACGCCTCAGATACCGTCAAGCCAAGTGCCTTGGATCCGCGAACAGCCTCCAAAATATGCGCCCTCTGATCTGTGCTCTTATGGCGACGGCACTCTAGGGCCAGAGCCCCTTTTTTATGCGAAGGTTCTCTTCTGCGATCTCGGCGATCACTTCCTTCAGTCTCGTTATCTCCGCTTCTGCCTCCGCAACGGTCCGCTGAGGAGCCTGCGCTTTCCCACGGGGCTGGGTCTGCCTTGCGGTCAAACCCTCCAGGGCGGCTCTGCGAACTTTTCGCTCCCATTGGTAAAACTGCCCAGGAGCAATCTGATGCTTCCGGCAAACCTCGGCCACCGTACTGTCCCCCTTGTGAGCCTCTTCCAATATCGCCAACTTCTGCTGAGCCGTCCAACGACGCTGCTGATTCGACATTCTCTACGCCTTCCTTCATGATAATCTCCTTCAAGGCAAATCATCAGTTTGGAAAAGACGAACCATGTCCCAGACTAGCTTGGGCAATACATTCACCGTTCACAGTTCACAGTTCACGCTTCACGCTTCACCGCTCACGCCCGCTCGTACCGCTGCACCAGCTCCCCCCAACTCCCCGTCTCGATGGCCTCGCGGATTTCCCGCATAAGTCGTGCGTAAAAAGCGAGGTTGTGCAGGGTCGCAAGCCGTGCTCCCAAGGGCTCACCCGCCTTGAAAAGGTGCCGCAGATAAGCCGCCGAGTACCGATTGGTGTGCGGAAACACGCTGAGCTCATCCACCGGCCCGTTCCAGTCCTCCCAACGCGCGCCGCTGATATTCACCCGTCCCTGCATCGTGTACAGCGCATGATGGCGCGCCATCCTGGTTGGAAGCACGCAGTCGAACAAGTCAACCCCCGCCGCCACCGCGTGCAGGATGTCGGCAGGATGTCCAACCCCCATCAAATAGCGCGCTTTATTAGCCGGTAATAAAGGCGCGACCAAAGAGACAACCGGATACTGCATTTCCGAAGGCTCGCCCACGCTCACTCCACCGATCGCAAAGCCTTCGAACGGCATTGCAGAAATCGCTGCCGCCGACTCGCGCCGGAGGTCTTCGTGAACGCCGCCTTGCACAATCCCAAAGACTGCCTGCCCGTCTTCCCGGGCCGCAAGGCACCGCTTGGCCCAAGCGTGGGTTCTCTGCATCGCCCTTTCCACATCCTCACGCGGGCTTGGGAAGGGCGCGCATTCATCGAACGCCATGCTGATATCCACTCCGAGCCGGCCCTGAATCTGAATGGATGACTCGGGAGACATATACATCTCGGAACCGTCCAGATGGGAACGGAAAGTTACGCCGTCATCAGTGATCTTGCGAATATGGGAGAGGCTCATCACCTGATAGCCGCCCGAATCCGTCAGGATCGCCCCCTTCCAACCCATGAACTTGTGAAGTCCGCCAAGCCGCTGAACCCTTTCACTGGTTGGCCTCAGCTCCAGGTGATAGGTGTTGGACAGGATGAGTTGAAACCCAAGCTCCTCTAGATCCTCGGACGACACCGTCTTCACGGTCCCCTGCGTGCCAACGGGCATGAACGCCGGCGTCTCAACCACCCCATGCGGCGTGTGCAACCGCCCCCGCCGCGCCCCGGTAACCGGGCAAGTGGCGAGGAGTTCGTAGTTAACCGTCAACGACAAGCACCTTCTTGGTCGGCAAGGCAAAGCGTAAGGGTGTTAAGGTGTTTTGACATGTATGACAAGTCCGACTGGGTCGGACGGATCCCGTAAACAAACGCCCCAAAAACTCAAAACCCAAAACCCAAAACCCAAAACCCAACACCCAAAACCCAAAACCCAAAACCTAAAACCTAAAACCCAACACCCAAAATCCAAAACCCAAACCCAAAACCCAAAACCCAAAACCTAAAACCTAAAACCTAAAACCCAAGACCCAAAACCCACTCCCTTAACGCAACCCATACTGCGCCAGTTTCGTCTCAAAACGCCTCAACGTATCATTGGCGCTGGAAAGTCTCAAACGCTTGATCTTCATCACGCTCTCCCCCGGCCGGTTTACGCCGTAATCGGTATCGATCATCGCATAAAACCCCAGCTTTGCCGCAAGCCGGATCAAATCCGTATTGTAATCCCCAAAGGGCCAAGCAATGAAATCCACTCTTCGATGGGTATGGTCCTCGATCTGACCTTTGGCCCGCTTCAGGTCGCTGATGATGTCCGTCGGCTCTTTGCCCTCCTTCTTCTCCTGCTCCAACAGCTGCCCCAGCTTGATATGCATGGCATAGGCGTGAACCTCCGCGCGAATGACATTGTCGCGGTCCATCTCCTCGATTTGCGGCCAAGTTAAGTGGGGCATCGGTGGCGTTTCATTGCCCATCACCGAAGTGACCAAAAACAAGGTGCCCTTGAACCCGTATTTCTTGAGCACCGGATAAGCGTATTTGTAAACGCCTTCATAGCCGTCGTCAAACGTGAGCACCACTGCTTTGGGTGGTTCCGGCTTTTTGCCCTTCATGATCGCAACAAGCTCATCGATGCTCAAGGTCTCATACCCATGGTCCTTCAGCCACTTCATGTGCGCCTCGAAGTTGCCAGGCGTGTTCGTCATATCGTTCTTCGCCAAGGGCTGAAGGTCGTGATAGCACAGAACCGCTATGCCCGGAGGGGGAGCTTTTTGAAGCAAAAGAGCGGCGAGGAGCAGGATGGCGCGCACCTGCAAAGTATGCCCGATGGACTGCAATACTTGGCGAAGGGTTAGCGGATGTTTGTGCCGCACAGCCCTGGTAAAAGACGCACACCTAAACTCAGGGTGAGCCCTCTAAAGGGCGGACCAAATCGGACCCGGGGCTCACCGCCTCCTCCTTTGCGAGTCCATAATCTGAGCCGCCACATTCCGCGCTTTGCGTGCCGCTTCTTCGTCCATCCGAAACTGAATGGCCCCGTGAAGCTTGGCCCGCAGGGCGAGATGTCCGGCCACCAATGCGCCGCCCGGACTCACGAAGTTGCCGCTGGGAAGACGAAAAGCAAGTGGCTCGCCGCCCCGACCATAAATCCAAACCATGAACGACCGGAGCATGAGCGGATACCCGCCCGGCCATTCACGAAGGAGTTTGTCAACCGCCGCCCACTTGGTCAACCGGACATCGTCAACCGGTAGGCTTTCATCCGTTCGGAATGCCTTGGACTGAGCGACGCCGCAAGGCAGGTAACCCTTTTCCGCGTGACACAACTCAAAATCGGCCCAAATGGTCAACCATGCGGTGACTTGTTCCTTTGGCCGGAGTTGGGGCCCAGCATCGTTCGCTTCGCTGGCATGGGTGGCCCTTGTGCCGGACATCATAAGGTCCTCCTGTTTCATGACGTTCGCCTTGCTCCCAGGTTCGAGGGCGGGAGACACCGCCGATAGGAAACATCGAAATGCTCCACCAGCATGCTGGTGGGCCCCTTCTGCGTTTGGAGTACCACATAGTCGCCATCGAGGCAAACCACCTTGACTTGACCGGAGCCATTCTCGTACCACTGGCCAGGCGCCGGCAGCGGCTCGTACCGGCGGAAGTCAGTGCGCTTCATTCAGCGCCTCCTAAATGGAATGAGTCCTGCCTATCCGCGTCGACCAGTTCTGAGATCGCCGCATGGTCGTTCTGATTATCAGAAGGGCAGTGCAAGTTCAGTTGTGGGTTAGCCAAATCAGAGAATCTGTAAGACAAGCTTCCGGGTTGATCTTCAACCCATTGGAGCTTGGGATGGCCTTCGTTTCGTATCCAGAAGTTAGAAAAATCCGAAACATTTGTGATGTTTTCTAAGATTCCAGGTTCATTTAGCGCATAATTAGAGGGCAGATCAGAAGAAGCATAGAGTAGTAAACAGCAGTAACACGTTTGGATCGTGGTGGTGAGCATTCGTGATGATTTTATGATAATCATAAAATCAGAATACCACGAGTTAGGCAAAATTGAGTAAAAACTTCGCATAATAATAAACAAGAATCAGAAAATGACGCCAGGACAAAAACTAAAACGAGCTCGCCACAACCTCCCCGGAGACCCGACGCAGTTCGAAATTGACGAGGCCCTTGGGTTCACCCGGGGCCGAACACAATCTTATGAACGGGGGAGCGCCAAACCTTCTATGGAGTATTTGCGCGCGTTCCAGCGTGTTTTCGGAGTCTCGCCGGATTACATTCTCGATCCCAGCGACGATTACGGATTAACGTCAGCGGGCGTGGCCGAAACCGCCCTCCACAAGCTGTCTGAAAGCAAGGAACGCCTCCCGGGCCCCGGGGCGAGTCCCTATCTGGTTCCCCTTTATGGGGAGATACCGGCGGGTGAATGGGCAGAGTCGGATGCGGATCCGGATTGGATCGAAGTGGAATCGGACCTCTACAGCTCCCAAATGTTCGCCCGCAGAGTTTCCGGCAACTCCATGGACCCCGCCCTTCGCTCCGGCGACGTGGCGTTTTTCATTCCCACCTCCACACCAAGAGACAACGTCATCGTCTTGGCTTCCAATCACGAGTCCAAGAAGACCGTAAAAGTCTGTCGCTATAAAGAAGGGAAGTGGGTCCTGGAAGCACTGAATCCCGAAACGCCTCCCATGGAGCTAGAGGGCTGGATCCTTCTCGCCAAGTTGGTGGCCGTCCGCCGCACCGGTGCGAAAGGCTTCCGCGCCCGCTACGATTGCGATGTGGGACTTCAACCAGACATGCTGCCGGTTGATTGAGGGTTGAGGGTTTAAGGTTGGGTTATGCCGTTTACCCGTTTACCTGTTTACCTGTTTACCTGTTTACCCTCATCAGTTCACAGTTCACAGCTCACCGATCACCCCAAAACTCAAAAGAGCCATAATCTCCCATGCGTCTGCTTAAACCCCTGCTCGCGCTCTTCGTTATATCCACGCTTTCCCTCGCCTTTGGCGACGACGCCGCAATCACCTGGAGCGGCAGCCCGAAGATGCTTTCCGGGCATCCAACCGTGCGAATGGTCTCGGAGAAGATAATCCTAAACGTCACGCCGCTTACCGGTGACGCCGAAGGACACACCGACGCCGACTGCACCTTTGTGTTCAAGAACGATGGACCGGCATGCTCGGTGCGAATCGGCTTTCCGGACCGGACGAGAGAGCGCGTTTGAGGAGAACTACTTCAAAGGGGAGGGAGTGGATGCCCACCCCACTTTCCAAACGCTGCAGAACTTCAAATCATGGGTGAACGGCGTACCCATCAAAACCACGGTCGTCCTTTCACAAAACCCAAACGCAAAGGGTGCCACTTACGGCGGGTCCTGGCACGCCAAAGTCGTCCGCTTCAACGCCGGCGAAACGCTGACGATTAGAGACACCTACCGCCAGCCCCAAAGCGGAGGAGCTTCCTTAAGCGCAAACGGGCTTTACTTGAACCAGGTGCAATATATCATGTCCACTGGCAGTTCATGGAAGGGCACCATTGGATCCGCAATTGTCGAAGTCCACTTTCCTGGGATTACGGCCGCCAAGCCTCTCAGCGAACTGACATCGATGGATCCCTACCTATTCACAAAATGGGACCAAGTCCTACCGAATGAAGTGTATTACACCGGCTTCCGCACACCCTTGGTGTCGAACGGCCTACTCGTTTTCCGGTCGACGAACATAAAACCGACCGTAGCCTCAGACATCAACCTATACTGGCCCCAACCAGCCCATAAATAAAGGGCTCGTAGCTCAGTGGGACAGGGTTCAACCGTACAGCGCCGAGATCGATTTCATTAGGAGCGTCGCACTGATCCGGGAGTCTGAAGATTAGAAAACCGGTGGCGGGTTCAGCTCCAGCAGGGACAGCATATTTCTTAAGCTAAGTCGCGAGCCAAGCACAAAAGATGGACAGCCTAAGTTCGAAATCAAGAAGGGCTGCGCAGCAGACCCAAAATAGCTAAGCGTTGTCATTGCGACGAGCGCTCCGGCGCGAGGAAGCAACGAGACGCCCCTCTTCCTCCGGCGCGTAAAGTCTGGCGCGCCAAGCGCCAGACTTTACGCGCCCAATATCAGCGGTCCACCGGTTTCGGCAAACTACCCATGGATGACATAGAAGGCCGCCCAGCACAACTACGTAA
Source organism: uncultured archaeon (assembly GCA_963829965.1). GTDB lineage: Bacteria > Armatimonadota > Fimbriimonadia > Fimbriimonadales > Fimbriimonadaceae > DASXZH01. The sequence goes on from CAWHLK010000032.1 coordinate 181,357, forward strand.
TTTCTGGGAAGCGTTGTTGAGCAACGCTCACAAAACTAACCCTCTACGCGAACGCCCATCGAGCGGGCTGTGCCTGCGATAATGCGCATCGCCATCTCCTCGTCATTCGTGTTGAGGTCGGCCATCTTCAACTTCGCGACTTCGCGAAGCTTGGCGTTCGTGATCACGCCCGCCTTGTCCGTCTTGGGATTGCCTGCGCCTTTTTCAATTCCAACCGCGCGCTTAATAAGGTCTGCCGCCAAAGGCTGCTTGACCTCAAATGAGTAGGAGCGGTCCGAATAAACCGTGATCTCAACGGGCAGCTTAAAGCCCATCTGTCCCGCGGTCATTTCGTTGTACTTCTTCAGGAACTCCATCATGTTGATGCCTGCCTGGCCAAGCGCAGGGCCAACGGGAGGCGCCGGAGTTCCTTTGCCGGCAGGGATGTTCAGCTTGATCACGCTGGTAATTTGTTTAGCCATTTCTTCTCAATAAATCCTTGTTCAAATGTGCGACCAGGTGAGAGGGAAGCATCAACCGGTTCCAACCGCTGATTATACCAAGAAGGGTAACAGATCGCGCCGAAGGCGCTTTGGAGTGCGGCGATCCTTCGCCGCTATTGAAACGGACCTCTTGCCCCAACAGTAAAACCTGTTAGTCTCCCCCTTTTGTCTGGGTCCCGGAAAAAAACCACTGCCGCTTGGAGGGGCGAAACGTTCAGAAAAGAAGAAACGCCCGATCCCTCGTTAGAGGTATCGGGCGTTTACCAAGTGTTTGAATTCAGCTTAGATCTTGAACCACTGCTGAGCAAACTTGCCGGTGACGGGAGGTTCGTAAATCGTACCGTTGTTCGCCGCCATCGCACCCATAATGCTTACGATCAAACTCGCAAGACCGATTAGAGGGATTAGCAAGAAGAAAATCGCACCAAGACCGTGAGTTGCGATGGTCATGGCAAAACTGACAACCTCAACAACGATGAAAGCTACAAAGACACAGATATGCCAAGTCAGTGCCTGCGCGGCGCACTTGTAGACTCCGGGCTTGTCCTTGCTTGTTAAGAAAAAGATCAGTGAAGATAGCCATCCAAAAAAGATGCTTAGCACCCAAACCAACAACGCTTGAGATTTTTCTTCTTGAGTCAACATCTAAAATTCCTCCAACCCTGCTGCAATAGAAGCTCTACGGAAGCTTCCGCATGCTATCTGGACGTATCCGTCGTGCCGAACGCTTCACCATTGAATGTTCTGCATATCGCCTTAAGGTCGTCGCAGTTTATCCTGTTGCAGGTTTTTTATAGCCACAAATCCCAGAAAAATGCAACTTTGTTTGGCTCTGGGAACCTTCGTCGGCAACCCAAGGATCAGGGGCGATAGTAGTTGCTCGGTCCTTCCTGCCTCGGCGCTCCCGCGGCATTGGAAGAAAAGAACTTCGCATAGGTCAAGCCAATGGAGATCGGAAAGAGAGCGTAAGTCCAAAGAATGCCGATACAGCACGCGAGGGCGCCAAGGCCGGAGAGGATCACAACGCAAAAATCAAAAGAATGCCATCATCCACATGTGGGGTCTCGGAATTCGGTAGCTCATGCCAATGGCTTCAAAACCCCGAGCTTGCCCTCGAACGATCAGCAGCGGCGCAAAGCTGAGGAGCCCGAAAATGACATATTGCGGGATGATCCATAAGTACGGTGCATAGCGTGCAGATTAAGCTTGTCGCCATGCTCGGAGAAAACAGGGGTGGAATCGAAAGAAGAATATTTCCTGAGCCGGCGATCAATGACGTGATCAGTGCAACTCCCATGATCGACCCGAAGTGTTTGAATCCGGCAAAAGCGTCCCCGATCGAAATGGCCCGCCCCTCGGTCTTTCGCCCGGACATTTCCGACAAGCCCACGTTGAGCAATGCCATCAACCCGTTGCTGATGATCCCCTGCGCCCACCAATAAAAACCTCGTGGTACCTGGCAGGCCCTGGAAAGGCGTTATGCTCGAAGGGTTGGATTGACTTTGGGCGACCGACTTGCTGATCTGCTGGAACATGTCCAAGAATAACGGCACCATCAAGGCCGCCATTACGCCATAGGCAATCACGATCACGAGTAGAGAAGCCACCACCCACGTACCCATATCGGAGGTGATCATCGACCATGCACGGCCAATCACTTCAAAGTCGACCCGGGGACCGAAGCTAAAACCGTAGGGACTTGGACCAGGCATCCCACTCGGAGGCTGCTGGAAGTAGTTTGGAGGCGGAACATTGCCCAAGGGCTGCGTGGATCGTTCGGAGGAGTTCCTGCCATTGTTCTACTGACGTCCTTAACTTTGTCGATGCCTCAGGCGCATGGGATGCGACTTATCGCGCGTTAGCCTACCCGCCGCAAGACGAACAAGGAAGCACTTCCCCGGACCCGAGGTTCGGCTGGAAGCAACCGGAAGGGGAACGTTCCCCACAGGCCCTCAGGAATGTTTGGCGGAGGTCCAGCCATTGTGGTTGGGACGAGCCTAGTCGCGGGAACGCTTCCCAGAGCTCTCAGCCTCGGAAGCTTCCTCGATGGCTACCGGCGCCTCGTCTCTGGATCTCATAATCGAGTTCGGAAGGAAAGGCAGCAGTACGATAACGACCAGGGTCGTTAACGTGTTGACCCAGACCATGGTCGCGAACGATAGGTGGTATTTGTCAGAGAGGTTGGAACCCACCGTGTCTGCGCCGAACAACGCCAAGTTTCGCACCGAAAGCACCAGCCCGTAACCCAAACCCTCGCATCCCTTGGGCGTCGCCCGTGCCATAAGGTCCATCAGCGCAACTTCGGCAAAAGCAAAGCAGACGCCGTTGGTGAAATCGATCGGTGGAGCAACCGCTTTACTGTTATAGAAAAGGTAGATGACGCTGCTGAAGGAGGCAACAATGATGCCGACGTACAACAGCGGGCGGATCGGAACCTTCCTGATCACGAACCCATAAATCACGGCCGCCAAAATGCCACCGACACCTGCCACCGTCCCCATGAGCCCGATAAACTCCTTGCTCATCTTGAGAACGTCGCTTTGGCGATAGGTGAGGAGAGTGCCAAATCCAGGCGAAAAATAGAACAGGAAAACGAAGAGAATCGTCCACCACATCGGCTTGGATTTCACGATCGTCCCAAGTTGGAGACCCGCCTTCTGAAAAGACTGCGAACTGGTAAGGGACTGCTTGGTCTCGCGCAAGTAAATGTAGGTGATGGGCACCAGGGTGAAAACCATGACTGCGTTGACACCCGCGGTCCACAGCAGTCCCGCGCTGGCGAGAAGCCCCCCGCCGTAACCGGTAACTACGCTGCAGGCGTTCTGCACGAACTGCCGCATGGAGGTCAGCCGACCGGTTGCACCCATACGCTGGCCCGCTTCCACGAGATAAGCGCCCGTGGCAGTGGACGCCATGACCATGAAGAGATTCACCACGATTGCGCCAAGCAGGAGCGCGTTATAAGTTCTTGGCAGCAACAGAAGCGCGACCCAACTTATCGCGGCGAGGGTCCCGCTGAAAAGCATGTAGCTTCGCCTTCTCGTTCCGAAGAGCGGGAAGGCATCCGTCAAAATGCCGGCAAGCGGCTTGATATACCAGAAGAGGCCGCAGGCGAGGAAGAAGAAGGACACCTTGCCCGCGGGCGCATGAAGAGTGTCTTTCAGAAAGAAGGTGAGGGGCAGCCGGCCAAGAACCTGGGGCTGAGGCAGCGTCGTCGCGAATATGCCGAAAATGATGACCAACCCCAAGTGGGTCAGGTTCGTGTCTTTCTCTAATGGATCCTTGGCGCCGGAGGGGTTGCTCATTGTATTGGGTGTTGGGATTCAGGCCTTGGGTATCGGGGGTATGGTCGGAACGGCTTGAGTGTTAAGTGTTGAGCTTATCGGCCGGCATTACGCCTAGCGTTTCTAAACCTCAATACCCAATACCGGCGATCGGGCCTAACATATACCCCTAAAACCAAAAACCAAAAACACAAAACCACCCCCAAAACCTAAAACCTAAAACCTAAAACCTAAAACCTAAAACCTAAAACCTAAAACCTAAAACCTAAAGCCTAAAGCCTAAAACCCAACCTAACCCTTCGATCTCGGATGCGCGCTACGAACCGTCGATTTCAGCCGCTCGATGCTGATGTGCGTGTAGACCTGCGTCGTCGCCAAGCTCTCGTGCCCAAGCAGCTGTTGCACGGACTTCAGGTCCGCCCCGCCATCCAGCAGATGGGTCGCGAAACTATGCCGCAACGTGTGAGGCGAGACGTCGGGCGCCAAACCTGCCCGCAATGCCCAGCGTTTCACAATGTTCTGCACCGTCCGCGTGGTGAGCCCTCGGCCCTGCCCATTGGTAAAGAGCGGGTCTCCGGCTTTTGCCGGCACGCGTTCCTTCCGGATATAAAGCTGCAAAGCTTCGGCGCAGGCCATGCCGAACAGGCTAACCCGCTGCTTGTTGCCCTTTCCTTTAACGGTTACGGTCCGGTCCTTGAAGTCCAGTTCGTGGAGAGTGACGCTCACCGTTTCCGCCGCGCGAAGTCCCGCCGCGTACATCAACTCCAGCAGCGCCCGGTCTCTCAAAGGCGTTTGCCCCCCGTCCGGCTGATCCAACAGGTCCGCTGCCTGCAGTTGGTTCAGCGCCTTGGGCAGCTTCTTGCGCTTGATCGGCGCTTCAAGCGTCTCCGTCGGGTCGTGGTCGATTTTTCCAGTCGCTTTCAAGAACTTTACGAAGGTGCGAAGCGCTGAGAGTTTGCGAGCCCGCGTAACCGAACTCACCCCATATTTGCGAAGGTAATCGCGAAGGTTCTCGGGAGTCAAATCGAACTCGCCGTCCAAAAATGCGGCCAGTTGGGAAAGGTCGGCCCCGTACGACTTCACCGTATGCGACGACCGCCGCGCGGCTAAGCTATCCAAAAACTCCTGAATAACGGCGTCAAGCATGATATTCAGAGGCGCTCCTTGGATTGATTTGTAGTCTCCAGGGCCTGCTTTTCCCTTTGAGGGGAGATTGAGAGGGGTGAACGCCGGCGGAGACCTTCGGTGGCAGGCACCGAGAATAGCAAGGAGATCCGAACAGTTCCCAAACGCACTCTTCGATCGACGACAACGTTCCGCGAAAACCTTCGCTGTGTGCCCCACTCTTAACCTGCAGAATTAGGCCTGACCCCACTCTCGATTCACCGTTCACGCTCTAAAGACGCGCGAGCAGCGCGCTTCGCAGTTTATGGAGCCGAAGGCTCTCCGCCCGGGTCAGTTTCTCCGCCTGGTCCCAAGAGACCTGCTCGAATCGGACCCGCTTCATCGGCTCAAGCTGACCCAATGCCGCAAGATCGGCGTCAATAACTACCCCGATCTTCGGATAGCCGCCGATCGTTGGGCCATCCGGCCCGAGGATGATCGGCATCCCGGAAGGCGTGATTTGAATCGCGCCGAAACAAGCCGGTTCGCTCGGCAGCTCATGGCTTACACATTCATAGGGACCATCTAACCGGATTCCTCGCCGGTCGCTCTCGTTGGAGATCATAAAGTCTGTCCCGCCGAAGAGCTTCAAGTCGAACAAACTGGCTTGCGGTCCGGCAGTAAATCGCAGAACATTCCTGCCAACCGTAGAGGGCGGATCAGCCAAAGTCGCAAAGTCTCCACATACTCGAGGCTCAAAAGGCAATGTTCCTTTGGAAACCGCCTGTCCGGAAGCGCTGCCTAGGATCCGATTGCCCCCAAAGCCTCCGGGAACCGCCAGATAGCTCCGGACTCCTTGCGCCGCAGGGAGTATTAAGAGTCTTCCGCCTGCCGACAGCAGCAAGCGCTCACGCCCAAAAGCCGTCCAGATAGCGGGCTTCCCCCCGCCCTTTGCTCCCACTACCGCAACCGACGTCTTGAAGTTGCACTCGAACTCCCCGCCAACAAGCGGAATCTCCAAAACCACCGCATCCGGCGGATTACCGACCAACGCATTGGCCAAAAGCGCAGATTCCGTATCGAAGGCGCCTTTCCGTTCGGCACGCCGAACTTGCGGTAGCCGAAACGGCCGCCGTCCTGCAGCGTGCTGCCCGCTGCAATGCGCAGAACCTGAAGGCTAAGTAGCCCACCTCAAAACCGTGCTTCTCCAAGGTCCTATAAACCAGCTCGACTAGTTCCAGACAATCCGGCGTGTCGCCGTGCACACAGATGCTGTCCACTTTGCGTGCGAGCCTCACTACCTGTTGCTCGATCACCAAGGGATCCGTTAAAACGGCGTCAGGGAGCGCACGAGACCGCAAGGATCCGTCGGGCTCATACGCTCGGTCGGCAAAGCCCTCAGCGATGACATCTTCACCCCGATCGGCCAACCTCGGACAAATGGGCGCTCCGGCTAATAGCATCGCAGGAGATTTGCACGCCGCCATTACACCATCGAGCATCAACTCGGCGGCACGGTACAACGATGGATCCGCCGGCACCGGGTCAGTGAGCATGTTGTACCAAGCGCCATGGGGTTTCACATAGCCGGTGTCCGGCGCGTAGTTCATGAATTCGACGGCCTGCTCCAACACACTGTTTGCAAACTGGGCAACCTCGTCCTCGCGCATGCGGATTCGGCCCATATTCGGGCGGTCGGGAAACCCGGGGTGCATGCCGATTCGAACGCCTTTTTGCCGGCAGAGGAACACCGTCTGCTTGGTCAATTCCCAAGACCCCGCATGTCTGCCGCAGCATACGTTCGCGCTTGTGGCGAAGTCTAAGAGGTCCTCGTCGAAAGGAAATCCCTCCCCGATGTCGACGTTGATATCGACCATCTTCACAGCCGCTCCCCTTTAGTCTTATCGAACTCGCCCCGATCGATCTCATAAAAGGTGACCGAGTCACCAGCGCTTAAAGGGAAGTAGCCATCTTCCAGGTTCACGATTTCCAACGGTGTTCTGCCGATGAGATTCCAACCGCCCGGTGTCTCCGAAGGGTAGACACCCACCTGACGGCCCGTAATCGCAACCGATCCTGCCGGCACCCTCACACGCGGTGTTTCGCGGCGAGGCAGCCCGCTCAACCGGTCTGAGAGGTAGCCAAGATACGGAAAACCCGGCGTAAAACCAATCGCGAAGCATTCATAGGCCATTTCGCAAAACTCCGAACGCAACTCGCTCGCTGAGATCCCCAGTTGCGAGCAGCAGGACTCGACATCTTCGCCAAGATCCAAGCAAACAGGGATGCGAAATGACTTCGCAAGCTCGTTTGAAAGACCATTCAGAAGGTCCTCAATGGAAGCCTCCAAGGTTTCGAAGAGAAGCGCTCCCGGCTCGAAATGAAGACCCACGGTTTCGTAGCTTGAAACCGCATCCCGGCAAAAGGGCAAAGACTCCAGCGCACGCGCAACCTTGTGGCAAGGCGCCGGAAGGTCGTAAAGCACGACCGCGGATTCCCCAAGCCTTTCGACCCTCATACCCAATTATGGGCAAGCGCGGCCGAAGTTTACGGCGCGAAGCGCAGTGCTTACGGGCAAAGCGCCATGCTTACGGCCCGAATCCCATGTTTACGGGCGAAGCCCACGTTTACGGCGCGAAGCGCCATGCTTACGGGCGAAGCCCATGTTTACGGCGCGAAGCGCCATGCTTACGGCCCGAAGCGCCATGCTTACGGGCGAAGCCCATGTTTACGGGCGAAGCCCCTACCGCCAACGTATTATCTGTGTTAGGATGAATTGTGGGACAAAGTCCCGTCGCATTTTTACTGCAATTAATCAAATGAATATCGCCGTTGAATCAGGCTCGGAAGCTGTGGCTTGCGAACCTGTCAAGCTGTTGGTAAGCGTTGCTCCCGGTGGCAGCCTGCCTCGCTATGCGAGTTCAGGGGCTGCGGGAATGGACCTTTGCTCCATCGAAGAGGTCGCCCTACGCCCACTTGAGCGAAAATGCGTCGGCACGGGTGTGCGCCTGGCAATTCCACCGGGTTACGAAGGGCAGGTGCGGCCGCGTTCCGGCCTTGCACTCCGCCTTGGACTTGGAATGGTCAATTCGGTTGGCACCATCGACTGCGATTATCGGGGAGAAGTCGGCGTACTTCTGATCAACCTGGGATCAGAAACCGTCGAACTCGATAAGGGTGAGCGAATCGCGCAACTGGTAATCAGTCCGGTCGCACGCGCTGAACTCGTCGAAGTCGCCGAGGTCCCGCAAGATACCGTTCGAGGGGAAAATGGCTTTGGGAGCACAGGAACAAGATAAAGGCAGCGTTTTTTGCGAGAAGTGCTTCAACCCTTCACCGAAGGGTTCGGAATTCTGCCAGAACTGTGGCGCAGCCCTCGTGCACAAGCCTGGGGCCGAAGGCAGTGACGTAGCCGTTTATCCCAAGCTCGCCCAAGTCAACTTGCTCCGCATGCGGGGGCGGTTCAAAGAGGCGGAAGAAACGTGCCTGGGCATCCTACACCAGTTTCCCCACAACCTCTCTGCCAATATCCTAATGGGCGATTTGGCGGTCGAACAGAACAACCTGGATCAGGCAGTCGAGTGGTACGAACTGGCACTTGATATCGAACCGGATAACTTGGCGCTCCAAGGAAAGCTGGAAGCCGCCAAGTCAAAGAAGGACGATACCGTGGTTCAAACCATCGTCCAAGAACTGGGCCTTCCCGATGAAAAGCCGAAAACCCTAATGATCACTCTGGTCTCGGTTGCCGCGATTCTCGTGTTGGCCTTTCTCGCGTGGTTCGCCTACAAGAGCGCCAAGTCTTCTACCGACACGTCGCAGGTCAACAAGCCTATTGTCCTGACCGATAGCACCGCAGGCACAACCGGGATGACCGCAACTGCCAACCAAACTTCGGGGGGCAGCACGCCCGGTCAAAAGGAACAGCCGGCTTCCGAAGATGACACCGCTCTCACAAAACTGCTCTCCTCAAAGACGAGCGAATCTGAGTACATGGTTGACGCCCGGTTTGACCTCGCGGGTGGAATCACCGTAACCTACAACGCTCCTTCAGACAAAGACGAGCGGGAGATCGGCGCCAAGCTCGCGACCGAATCTTTCGCCTTGGTAAAGGAAAACTTGAACCGCGATGTCAACCAGGTCTCCCTCCGCGCCATGCGCGACCGGAAGCTTTATTACAGCGCCACCGTGACCAAGGACGATTACGAGGCAACTCAATCAACAGAATGGCAAAGCGCCCATAAGGATGACATGGAAGCATTCTTAAAGGCCGTTCTCACAAACGAGAAGCACGCCTCTGACGATACTGGCGGAAGCACGACGACAGGACCGCCGGACACCGGCTCAGATCAAACAACCGGCACTACCACCGGCGAAGAACCACCGCCCGGGGATACCGCGGGCGCCCCGCCGTCCAACAGCACAACCGATACGGGAACTACCGGTGCAACCACTGGCGCAGCGCCTTCATCGGGCAGCACGGGCGGGTCCACGCCACCGGATACAACCGGCGGCTCGAAAGCCACCGGCGGCTAGCGATCCCATAGGGGCTATACCATTAGCTCATAATTCGTTCTGTGAAGCGAATCGGAGTCATTTATTCTGTCGCAGTGCTCATGGCAGTTTTAGGCTGCCAGAGTAACCCGAAATCCAGCGCCGCACCACAGCCGCAACCAACCTCGTCGATCGCCGAAGCCCCTGCGCATCAAGCCCAAAAGCCGGCCGCTCAAATCCCCGCGCAACAAAGTCCCTCAATCGACACCCCGAGCCTAAGCGCTAAGACCGCCAAAGTCCCGCCGTCTGCGACTTCCTCGGTTTCATCGGGGGAACCCCCGAGTTCTTCCGCGCCCAAGCCGACTAAAGAGCAAGTTGCGCTGATCAAAAAGGCAAATAGCCCGATCGTCGGCAAGTGGCTGGAAAGCGGGGCGGACGGCACGAAGGCAAAAATGGAGTTCGACGCGAATGGAACCGGCTTCGGCTACGCGATTTTTCCGCCCGCGCCATCAACTCCCATCAAGATCAGATTCGATTACGCTCTCCACGACAACCAGCTGCTCCAGAGGCCGACTTCCGCCGAGATTGGCGCAAAAACCGGAGATTTGAAAGCCGCCAAAATGGTGGTGGATGGGCTCAATAAGTCCTTCCGGAGCGTTGTGTACAAAGTGCAAACGCGACCCCGGCCAATGAAATGGCTCGATAAGAACACCTTCACCCTGGCCAGCACCTATGGTCCAAGCAACACGTTTAAGCGCGCGCCGTGGTCCGCCCCGTAACGTCGAATTCCTGCCTTCTCGATCTTTCCGTCCCATCGCTCGTCACCCGTCACACGGCACCCAGGATCGGCTACACTGAAAGTCGATGGCCATCGCAAATTCACGCGAACTAGACCGCATCGCAGGTCTCTTGGGTAACGAGGCGGAGCACCTTCTGCACCACCGCTGCAAGATCGACAAAAGCCGCTTGCACATCCCGGGTCCCGGGTTCGTGGACCGCATTTTCACACCTTCGGATCGTAACAATCAGACACTGAGAAGCCTGAACGAGCTTTTCAAACATGGCCGTCTTGCCGGAACCGGCTATTCTCAGCATTTTGCCCGTAGATCAGGGCGTGGAGCATAGCGCGGGCGCCAGTTTTGCGCCAAATCCGGATTATTTCGACCCCGAGAACATTATTAAGCTGGCCATAGAAGGTGGTTGCAACGCCGTCGCGTCAACCCTGGGCGTCCTCGGCTTCACCAGCCGCAAATATGCTCACAAGATTCCCTACATCGTGAAGTTAAACCATAACGAGTTGCTCACCTATCCGAACAAGTTCGATGAGATCCTGTTTGGCAGCGTCAAGCAGGCGTGGGACATGGGCGCAGTCGCCGTGGGGGCAACCATCTATTTTGGAAGCGAAGAAAGCGGCCGCCAGATCGTGGAGATCAGCAAAGCCTTCGCCTACGCTCACGAACTCGGGCTCGGCACGATTTTGTGGTGCTATCTCCGAAACAACGCGTTCAAGATCGGCGACAAGGACTATCACGTTTCCGCCGATCTTACCGGTCAGGCTAACCACCTGGGCGTGACGATTGAAGCGGACATCATCAAGCAGAAACTGCCCGAACTGAATGGTGGCTATGCGGCCCTGAATATGGGCAGCAGTGGCTACGGCAAGTTCGACAAGCGCATCTACACCGAGCTAGCGAGCGATCACCCGATCGATCTGTGCCGCTACCAGGTGGCCAACTGCTATATGGGCAGAGCAGGCCTTATCAACAGCGGCGGCGCTTCCGAAGGTGCAGCTGATACGGCAGAAGCAGTGAAAACCGCGGTCATCAATAAGCGAGCCGGCGGCATGGGCCTCATCAGTGGCCGTAAAGCGTTCCAGAGACCGATGAAAGAGGGCGCCGATCTGCTGATGGCAGTGCAAGACGTCTACCTTTGCGAAGACGTCACCGTCGCCTAGATGAAGGTTCTGATCTTCGAAGATAACCTGATGTGGAGTCAGCGACTCCGCCAGTCGGTTTCATCTCTGGGACACGAGGCTGTTTTGTTCTCCAGCCTCCCAAATCAAGCGGTGGCCGGCGAAATCGCTATCGTCAATCTCGGTTCATCAAAGATCGCCCCCGATGTCCTCGTCCCTATCTTGAAAGAAGTGGGAATCAGGGTGATCGCTCACGCCGGACATAAGGAGAAAGAACTTCGAGAGTTGGGCAAGAGCCTGGGTTGCGATAGGATTGCATCCAACAGCGAACTGACCTTCAAGTTGGCGGAACTGCTAGCGTAGGGGGCGCGAAGCGCTGTGGAGTACGGCGATTCTTCTCCGCTGTGACCGCAAACGGCCGAACTATAGGAAAGGGGCTAGAAGCCCTATGGAACTCGACGATTTTTCGCTGCTATTAACGATCCGATTTATCGCCGCCTCGGTCTGCTGTGATTCCCAGATTCAAGTTTCGCGAAGTGACCTGCTCACAGGACTGGCCCGTCAAAGCTGTGAAGGAAATCATTTCACTCCACTTTCGGCACAAAAATGCAAATTCCTCCAAGCCTTGACATATAACACTCAATACTTTCCCACAAAGTATCCTTCGCAACTAGCAGTGGACATTGAGAGACTTTGGGTTGTAGACAGTCACACCGAGGGCGAGCCTACCAGGGTTGTGATACGTGGCTTCCCGGAATTGCAGGCTAAGGACTTGCCCGGAAAAGCGCGGGAACTGAAAGACCGCTTCGATGGTCTTCGCGCGGGCATTGTCTGCGAGCCACGCGGCTCGGAAGCGATTGTGGGCGCCCTTCTATGCGAGCCCGACAACGCTCAAGCCGATTTCGGTGTCGTCTTTTTCAACAACGGGGGCTGCATCGGAATGTGCGGCCACGGAATGATCGGAGTGGCCGAAACCCTGCGGCACCTAGGGCGCACCACTTGCGGCGAAATCAAAGTGGAAACGCCGGTTGGCATGGTCCGAGCCATCCTTCACGAAGACGCCCGAGTCAGCATCCACAATGTGCCCAGCTATCGCTTTCAAAAGGATGTAAGCCTTCACGTGCCGAGCTTTGGCCGGGTGACCGGCGACATCGCTTACGGGGGCAACTGGTTCTTCATCACACCCGAGTCACCGGCGCCACTGGCTCTTTCGAACCTGGCAGAGCTCATGGATTTCTCGAAGAGCGTCCGCTATGCGCTGGCACAAGCCGGCATCAAGGGCGAGGAGGGAGCGGAAATCGATCACATCGAACTGAGTGGTCCCCCAACGCGGGCGGATGCCGACGGCAAGAACTTCGTACTATGCCCGGGCCTCGCTTTTGACCGTTCGCCCTGCGGAACCGGCACCAGCGCCAAAATGGCCTGCCTCGCCGCAGACGGCAAGCTCGCCCCTGGCCAAATCTGGCGGCAGGAGAGCATTATCGGTACCCTGTTCCACGGCGCCTACACCACGAATGGAGAGCAAATTAACCCCTGCATTACCGGCCGAGCTCACATTACCGGAGAGGCGGTCCTCATCTTCTCACCGGACGATCCATTGAGAGAAGGATTGGATTTTGGGGACTAGGTTTTAGGTGTTGGGCTGCCTATCGTCCGAAAGGGCCGACAGGTCTGACCAGTCTGACAACGTGGTGTTCCGGCCTTAACACCCAAAACCCAACACCCAAAACCTAACACCCAAAACCCAAAACCTAACACCCAAAACCCAACACCCAAATTCACGCATCCCGCGCGAGAGGAGCCGGGCTCTCCTGGGGCTCGGGTATGTCGGCGACCCACTTGGCCACCCTCGTCGGCGCAACCCCGTAACCCGCTTGCCATTCGGACTCAAAGTCTCCGCCCAATCCGTTTCGGGTTAAAGCTGAGGCTTCCTCAAAGGCCTGGTTGTCCCCGAAATCGCGGCGAAGGCCAATCGACTCGCGAAGCCGTTGCGCCGCGCCGAGCAGATGCGCGGCACGGGAATACAAACCGATTCCAGCACTGACACGGCCTAAGCCTTCAATCGCATACGCCAAGCCTCTTGGATCGCCGACCGCGTCAAATTCCGCCGCAGCGGAATGGTATTCAGCCCACGCCTCGGCCAGTTGGCCGGATTTCCAGGTCACCCGCGTAAGACTCAGTCGGCAGAAATTCACAATCAGCAGATCGCCCAAATCACGCCAATTTCGGAGCGCCGCCTGTAGTTCCGAAGTGGCTTCCTCCAGCATCCCAAGTTCACAATAAGCCATGCCAAGCAAAGTCCGGCGATAGGCTACGTTGCGGACGTGATAATCGCCCACCCCCGGCTCAATTTGCTGTGCGTACGATATGCAATGTTCGAAGTCTCCCGAAAGGTACGCCGCATAAGCCAAACCCCACCGAGCTCCGGCCGCGTGACGAGTCAGCCCATGAGCCTCCATAACCGGCAACGCCCGTCCGATAAGCTCTCGTGCCGTTTTGGCATCGTCCAAGGTGCATGCTAGCCCTCCCTCCGCGGCGTCCAACCGGGCAATCTGTAACTCGCTAAGAGAGAGTCCCTCTCGAACGCGCGCAATCAAATCCAGGCCTTCGCGCTGAAATCCCGAGTGGATTCCTCCCCCGCAGACGGCAACGACAAGTTTTACCGCTGCGTCTGCGTCTCCTTTTTTCAGCATCCATTCGGCGGCTAAGCATAAGTTCCCTGCGTCCAATCGGAGCTTTAGTGGCTGTTGCATGCCACTGCTGAAGTGGAGATTCTCCGTGTCCGCCGCAAATTGGTGGAAATAGGTCGCATGGCGATCCTGTACTGCGTTTCTTTCAAAAACGGAGAGTTTGGACCAGCCAAACTCTCGAATCATGTCCAGCATCGTGTAGCGCCGATGCTCCAAGTCGGAAGCCCGCACAAGGAGTGAATGTTCCGCCAACTTGGCCAGATCGTTTGAGGCAGCGCCGGCCACGATCGATGCCGACGCGGCGTCAAAGCCTCCTCGAAAAACGCAAAGTGAACAAAACAGCTGCCGCTCCCTCGGTTCGAGAGCATCCAAGCTGAAAGCAAGGCTGGCCTGTAACGACCTGTGACGCGGCTCCCGCCAGTTCTTCGGGGCGTCGAGCGAACCGTCGTCACCGAGCTTGCGCAGAATCTCGGTCGGTGGCACCTTTCCGGCCTGGGCCGCGGCAAGTTCGATCGCCAACGGGATACCTTCCAATCGGGTGCAAAGGGCGATGACATCGGCAGCGTTAGTGCGCGTGATCGCAAATCGCGGCGAAGCCGCTTCTGCTCGCTCGGCAAAGAGCTGGATGCTCGCGTTGGACAAGAGTTGATCCCACTGCGTTTGGGAGTCGGGAACGCTAAGCGGTCCCACCGCGTACTCGTGTTCGCCGCTTGCTCCCCTCTTCTTACGGGCCGTCGCAAGCACTGTCGCATTCGGCACCTCCGTGAGCAGCTTCCGCACCACCTGGTTGGTGTCGCTGGAGAGTTGGTCTATCCCATCTAACACCAAGAGGCAGGCGCTGCGACCTGATTCCACAGGCTGCACAAGGTATTGCCGAAGGGTTTCCAATGGCTCGGAGGAAGGTTCAATTTGGACTTGTCGAAGAATGGTCTCAATAAGGGAGGAGGAGCCGGGAGAGTCGCTACCTGGAACGTATATCAGTCCGCCGCCGAAGAGGTGAGCGTTCGCCCGGGCCGTTTCTATGGCGAGCCGCGTTTTACCGATCCCCCCAGGCCCTGTCAACGTGATCCAACGGTAGAGCGGCAATAGATCCGAAAGCTCGGCAATATCGGCCGAACGGCCAATAAAAGTCGAAAGTGAAGGCGGAAGAAATTGCCTTTCTGGTTCCGTAGCCGTCGTTTCTTGGTTGGCCATGATTGAGGCGGCGACGGGGTTCTCAGTCCCGCCGGCTCGTTTCGCGCCCACCCACGCCCGAAGCTTCTTGACCCAATCTTGGAACTCAGCCGTTGGCGCGAGGCCCACCATTCTCTTCAAGAGCTTCTGGTATTCCTCGTATTCGGACAGGGCCGAGCCCACGTCGCCGGCCACCACCATCAAGCGCAGGGCCCGCCTCCTCGGCGCCTCTCGGAGAGGGTCCGCTTCAATGGACCTCGCAATTTGCAGCATTGCGCCCGGAAGGTCGCCCGCTTCTTCGAGCAGGGCCGAAAATCGGAATTGGGCGAGCGCCTGAAGCCGGGCGTAATGGCTTCGCCTCCCCTCGATCCATTCCCCTTGGCGGCCACTCATAAAGTCTCCTAGGTACAGGTCGTCGGCTGCCTTGTAGTGCTCGATTCGCTCCTTGGCGACCGTGGATTGATTTGCCTTTTGAATATGCCTGAGGAATTCGCTTGCGTCCACCCTGCAGGCGCTGGAAGACAGGGTGGTTACGCTCCGGTCGGATGAAAGAACGGATCCGGACGGGGTGCCCATCGGTTCAAGCAAGCGGCGGATCTCAGCCAACAGGACGCGAAAGCGGTTTCGCCCAACTTCTGTATCGACGTCCGGCCAGAGCCCCTCGATAAGGTCAGCTCGCTGCTGCGGCCGCCCAAGTCTGTCGGCAAGCATCGCCAGGAGCAGAGCCATTTGGTTGGTGAGCGGCAAGGAACTCTCGCGAGCGCGCTGCTTGATCGCAAATCCACCAAGTAGGTTTATCTGCCAGGGATTCTGTAGCATTTGAAATCCGAGGGTCGCGAGAATTAAGCCGGGCGATTTGTCAGCCAGGGCTTCTTGGAACTAATGATACGCTAATGGAACTGAATTATATTGTGACAGAGGGAATGGCGCTGGAAGCAGCAAACTTTCAACCCGCATAGCATACGCCGTTCTTCCCAAACCTCTTCCCAGTTCACCTACGGCTCTACCGTAATCGACCCAAACGCATCTTGTGTCCCGATCTTCGCAGTGAGTGTGACCACGGTGTTTTTCGTGACTGTGTGAGCGGTCAATGTTACTGTTGCGGTGGACTTTCCGGGGCTAATGGAAATCGAAGCCGGCAAGCTCAAGGCAGAGGGCTCGTTGGAACTCAACAGTACGGTTTTGCCCGAGGGCCCGGCCGGGCCAGTCAGAGTTATCGTAGCCATTGTTGTTGCACCGGAAACGATTGTGGAGACTGTCGGCTTTATAGATGCGGGTTCAGCGGTCAAAACCTTAACCGTGCTGTAGCGGCGCACTCCCGAACCAGGCTCCGTGGTCGTGATAGAAACAACGGTGTCAGTATCGATCGCGCTCGTGGGAAACGGGACGGTAGTGCTGAGAGAGGTTAGTGTCTCGTTTGAAGGTGGCGTTACGATCTTCGAAAAGTTTGAGGAGATCGTCAGGAAGACACCGCCCGAGTCCGCTTCCGTAAGCACAAAATCGCCAGGGATGGAACTGCCACCAACCACGGAGGACGGTAGGACAACCCTGTTTAGGTTCCCGGCAAAAATCAATCTTGCGACTACTGCTGCAGAGTTCGATCCACCAGTTGCCCCGACATAAGTGGCGTAGATGTTCTCACCGCCGATGAGCATGCCTTCGTCGCTCGTCGATGCGCAGGGAATCAACTCTTCCGAGAGCCGGTTTCCGTTCACAACATAGAAATTCAAGACCTCGTAGGCGTTTGCTGTCGAGTTGTACACCCCAACGATCACGCCGCCCGTGTTTATCGCTAGTTGGTCCGCGGGTTGGTTGAGGAACCAGGCGGTTTGCCCGGCTTGGAGATTCCCCGTATTTTGCGAGCTAATCGCGAAAAGCTGCCCGGAGCTGAGCTCAAGATACAAGTTGGAATCATCAACTGCCGCGGCCGTAACATTTTGGGGTTGGTCCGTAGTTTGCCAGAGGTCTGTACCTCCATCGGATGGATTAATCGCTTCAATGTGGTAGTTGACCGAGTTGACAATGTCACCAGTTCCGTTAATGATAAGGTAGCCAACGCCGTCTGGGTCCTCAACAAAGCCGCCAATGAACTGCCCCTGGAGTGAAGTGTGGTTGTAGGTCCGGGTCCACAGCTGCTGGCCGGTTTCCGAATAGAAGGAGATTGTCTGGGTGCCTTTGTTGAATGTTCCGGCTTCATTGATGACAAGAACATTGCCTTGGGAGTCCACCAACGCCGAAGAGGCTACAAAAGAGAGTTTCCAACGGGGACCGTTGGGTATGCAAGAGACGTCCGTGGTTCCCTCATCCGTGTTGGCCCATACGGCTACCGCCCTGCCTCCGCCATCGTTGTTAAAGTTCAACAAACTCGTGGCGTCCGAAGAACTAGCGGTCTCCCCATCAAGGTAGAACGCGTCCACCTCTTGGCCGTGGGACACATATTCGGTGTCCGCATAAGGATCAATAGCAAATCCTGTGGCAACAAAGGCAAGCGGTCTCGTTCCCACAAGGTCGCCAAAAGCATCGTAAACGTTAATCGTCGAAGTCGAGTTCGAATTCGCCTCAAGAACAAAGGTCTGGCCGAGCTCATCGATTTGAACAAACTTGCCCATCCCGCCTGCGTTGTGTTGAAGTTGCCAGGAAACTTCTCCCGGATACTGCTGTGCGGAAGCGGAACTGCTGAGAACGGCAAGCAGCATAGAGGCAAACAGATAGCTAATCCCCTTCATTTTCTTATGTTAGTGCAGAGCGCCAACAATTTCAAGCGCGTCCTTCCACGGAAATCTCCCGTCCATAATCTCTTTATGGCGCGGATCATTGTGGAAGAGGCGGAGGCCCTGTTGGATCGGGAGATCCAGGTTCTGGATAAGGGCTTTGTGAGATTGGTGGACTACATGGGCGGCGATCAGCGCATCGTGCAGTCTGCCCGCGTAAGCTACGGCGAAGGCACAAAAACTTACCGTGAGGATCGAGGGCTCATCCACTACCTGATGAAAAACTGGCACACTTCGCCCTTCGAACAGGTGCAGCTTACTTTTCATACCAAGATGCCGATTTTCGTCGCACGTCAGTGGGTTCGGCATCGAACCGCCCGCCTTAACGAGATCTCGGGCCGCTATTCGGTGATGAAGGATGAGTTCTATTTGCCGGATGCAGAGCAGATCCGCTACCAGAGCAAATCGAACAAACAAGGCCGGTCCGACGAGGCGGTGCCACTCGACCAGGCAATGGAGATTATCAAGAAATTGGAAGTTGAGCAGAAGCAAGCCTACGCCCACTATCAGGAGTTGTTGGACGCCAATGTGGCCCGTGAACTTGCTCGGGCAAACCTTCCGATTTCGCTTTACACGGAATGGTATTGGCAGATTGACCTACACAACCTGTTCCATTTCTTGCACCTTCGGCTGGATCCCCACGCACAATACGAGATCCGAGCTTTTGCCGAAGCGATGGGCACGTGCGCCAAGGCAGTTGCGCCCATAGCTTACGAGGCGTTTGAGGATCACGTGGTCGGGGCGGTAACTTTCTCCAAGAGCGAGTGCGAAGCATTAGCCGCAAAAATGGACAACAGGGAAGTCCCTCTGCAGGGTCGCGCACTGGCCGCATTTGAGGCAAAGTATGAGAAAATGAGGCAAGCTCACCAAGCTCAGGATCTGCCCGAAGAACCCAAACTTCCGGAACCGGCCAGATCCTAGCAGACAGTGACGATTGAGTGGCCGTGAGCGTCCAACCCTGGGTAAAAGGGTTTTGAACCATGGCTCATTGTTTCGCCAAGAATGCTAAACGGCTCTTCTGGACCGGCGTCATCTTGCTGTCGGCCGTGCAGTCCTTCGCCAAGGGGCCTGCTGATCCTGAAGTTGAGGCCCTCCTTGCCAACATGCGGCAAGCTTATGCGGCCGTCAGGTCCGCTCGGATCCAAACCGTGGCCGTGGCGAGAAGGATCGACTCTCAGAGGCTACAGTCAAGGCTTCGGGTCTTCGAGACCGATATCCTGTATCGGCGTCCGGACATCATAAGGGCATATGTTTCGTCGGCCGGCGAATTGCTTGGCAATATCACAATTGATGGATATCGCCGAGTCCTCCTGAACGGAAAACAGCAGAGAGTGACAAACAACTTCGTGTTCTTCGTCGACATGCTCCAACGGCAGATCAACTTGGAGTCGATTTGCTTTTGGGACTGGACAAGGCAACTGTCAACCGACCCCGGTAAGAATATGTCGAGCAGCACCTTCGCCCTGACTCACAATGTTCCCTGGAACGGCAAGTCCTGGTTGGTGCTGCAAGAAACTGCCCGCGATGCGGATCAAGTGATTGACTATTATATCGATCCCAAGACCTACTTCGTTTGGCGTACATATACGGTTGCCATCTCAACTCGTAAAGAGCAGCAGGAAACAAAACTCAAGAGCCTGGTCATCAACGATCCCATAACCGATGCGGAACTCAGGCATTACGAAGCGAGACAGCCGAAGCCAAGGCCGCCGGTGATGTTTGCTCCGTGATTTTAAAGAAAGGATAAATTATTGAAAGGATGCGCGTAATATAAGCCATGAAATCCCGAATTGCCAAAAGCCTTGTTGTCTTGCTCGTCGCCGGTATAGCTGGCGCCACATTTGCGGCGGATAAGCAAGTCGAGGAACTGTTGGCTCATATGCGCGGCGCCTATAAGTCGGTAAAGGCCGCGACATACAAATCCACCGTCACTGTCTGGGACGCCCAGACTTCGGAGCAAACCGTTATCGATGTGGATATGGCTTATAAAAGCCCCAATCTCATGAGAGCGATTCTCAAGAACAAGCAAATACCGGGCGGGGCAATGACCGTCATTTCGGATGGGGAGAATGTCACGAACAGCGTGACCGGCACATCTAACGCCTACACCATGGATGAAATTGAGAAGGAAGTGCCAAGCAACCTTGAATCCATATGTTTCTGGGACTGGGATCGTCAGCTCTCGACCGATACCGGTAAAAACATGGCGACGAGCACGTTCAGGATAGAAAAGGACGCCAACTGGGACGGGAAAAAGTGGACGATTCTAGAAGAAACTGCCAAGAAAGACAAAGTGCTGTGCCGCTATTATATCGACCCTAAAACCTATTTCATTTGGCGCACGCATGTCAGCGACTTGGATACCGGCAAAGATCAGATGGACTGCAAATTGAAGCACTCGATCCTAAGGCCGATCTGAGCGATTCAACATTCAAAGGAGCGTAATCTGCTTGGTAAGTGTTTTCCCGTCAGTCGTTTTCCGTGCCTGTGACTCGTTATCCGTTACCCGTCGCCCATTTGTGGTAACATTGTCGCTTGAGGCCAAGGTGCCAAGTCTGCCGTTGTACGGAGGCTCCCACGGGGGCTTGCTTAGAGCGGCACTCTCACCGAGGCCTCATACCAACACTGGAGGCGCACTTACTCGCTAATGCCGCTTGAATCTACAAAGAAAGCAACCGTTATAGCTGATTACGCTCAATCCCCGGGTGATACGGGGTCCACTGAGGTTCAGATCGCGCTTATGCAAGCGCGCGTGAACAAATTACTGGACACCTGAAAGAAAACAAGAAGGACTTCCACTCGTTGCGTGGTCTGCTTGTTCTCGTGGGTAAGCGACGTCGGCTCGAAGCGTATCTTCGCAAGAGGGACGTGGTTCGCTATCGCGCTTTGGTTCAGCGTTTAGGCATTCGAGAAGTTAAGCCCCGGTAAACGGAGGCAGTAATGATTCACTCACATGAGTTCGAAGTTGGGGGCAAGACCCTCAGCCTCGAAACAGGCCGCGTGGCTAAGCAAGCCGGCGGCTCAGTCCTGTTAGGGATGGGCGAAACGGTCGTATTTGCAGCGGCCACAATGTCCCACGAACCCCGGCCAGGCATCGATTTTCTTCCCCTTACTTGCGACTATGAAGAGCGCAAATACGCCGTAGGCAAAATCCCCGGCGGATTCATCAAGCGCGGAGGCCGCCCTTCTGAAAAGGCGATCCTCACGAGCAGACTTATCGACAGACCCCTGCGGCCCCTGTTCCCGAAGGGAATGCGGAACGACGTTCAGGTCATCGCAATGCCTTTCGCCGTTGACCAGGAGTGTCCGCCGGACGTGCTTGCGGTTTGCGCCGCCGGCGTCGCCGTCCACATTTCCAACATCCCGTTCAAGGATGCGGTCGCCGGTGTTCGCGTAGGCCGTATTAACGGCGAGTTCATACTCTTCCCAAGCATTCCGCAGATCAACGAGAGTGATCTCGATCTCGTAGTCGCCGGCCACAAAGGCGCGATTTCGATGGTGGAAGCGGGCTCGACCGATGTCACCGAAGAGGACATGATCGCCGCACTCAAGTTCGCCCATGACGCGATAGTCAAGATGTGCACCGAGTTCGACAAGTTCGCCAAGATGGTGAACAAAGAGAAGAAGGTTCCGTCCCTCTCCGAAGTCGATAAAGACATCATTTCGATGATCCAAAAAGAGTCCGGCAAGGAAATTGCCGCGACTATCGTCAACCCCGACAAAGCGACTCGCGAGTCAGCCATCAGCGACATGGAGAAAGACCTTGTCGCAAAATACACTGAGAAGCTCGCGGGCCAAGACGACAAGATCGCCCAGCTCAAGGAAGCGGTTGACAAGGTTGTGAAGGACACTGTCCGACAAGCTCATTATCGAGGACAACAAGCGCCCCGATGGCCGTGGCTTGGAAGACATTCGGCCTCTCGAAGCGGTCGCCGGTTTGCTCCCAAGGTCCACGGAAGCGGACTCTTCACAAGGGGCCAAACCCAGGTTATGACAATCGTGACTCTCGGTCTTCCCAACGAAGCCCAAACCCTCGATGACTGGAGGAAGAGGAAAAGCGCTACATGCACTTCTACAACTTCCCGCCTTACAGCGTGGGTGAGACGCGGCAGATGCGCGGCCCCGGCCGGCGCGAGATCGGCCACGGCGCTCTTGCCGAGCGAGCTTTGCGCTCGGTTATCCCACCCGATGATCCAGATTTCCCTTACACCATGCTGGTCACCCGCGAAGTTGTTGAATTCAACGGCTCGACATCGATGGTTCCATCTGCGGAGCTACCCTCGCCCTGATGGACGCGGGCGTTCCGATCAAGGCCCCGGTTGCCGGCATCGCCATGGGATATCGAAGGCCCGAAGGCAGCGGCGAAAACGGCTAGGGCCGGAAATACGCTGTTCTTACCGACATCCAAGGCATGGAAGACTTCTGCGGCGATATGGACTTCAAGGTCGCGGGAACGCGAAACGGAATCACCGCCCTACAGCTTGATACCAAGTTGGACGGCATCCCCGATGAAGTCCTGGCGAACGCTCTGAGACAGGCGAAAAGAAGCCCGATTCAAGATCCTCGATGTGATTCAAGCGGAGATTTCCGAACCGAGATCCCGAGACGGCACCAACCGCTCCCCGCGTCACCACCATCCAAATCAATCCTGAAAAGATTGGTGCTTGATCGGACCGGGAGGCGCAATGATCAAGAAGATCACGGGAACCACCGGCGCATCCGTCGACATCCAGCAGGACGGCCGCGTTCTGATTGGCGGTACGAGCGGCGAAGCGGTTTCGAGGCCATGGCCATGATCAAGGCTCTGACCGACGAAGTTGCGGTGGGCGCGGAGTTCAAAGGCAAGGTTTCCCGCTTATGGGCCGCGGCGCGATGGTCGAGTACATCAACGGCCGAGAAGGTCTTGTTCCAATGGAGCATTTGACCGTCCAGCAGGTTCGCAGACCGGACGACGTGGTGAGCGTCGGCGACGAGATTAACGTCAAGGTGTTTGAAGTCGACGGGCTCGGCAATCAACTTGACCGCGCTGGGTCTTCCGCAGACCCTGCCTTCGCTCTCCGAGAACGAGGGCGCAACGCCTCCTCCCCCACAACCTGGCGGCGGTGGCCGAGATCGCGGCGGACGCGGTGGTGATCGTGGACGCGGCGGTGACCGAGGCGGAGATCGGGGTCGTGGCGGCGACCGCGGCGGACGAGGCGGCGGTGGTGGATACCGAGATCGCGGTCCTCGGGACGATCGAGGCCCGCGCGACAGTGGACCCCGCGATAGCGGACCGAGAGATGGTGGACCTCGCGATGGCGGCCAGGCGGTTGCATCGTTCGAGGAAGCCCCCCGCGCTCCCGAAGTCCCCGACGAGTTTCCCGGCAAGGAAAAGTCGAGAGACGACGAAGCGGTAAACGCACGGTTCCGACCTCGCCGATAACGCTCTTAGCGCGGAACAGAGTTTATGGCTTCATGCACAGCATGAAGCCATAAATCTTTGCGTTCAAGGCTATTTGGGTTCAAACTCCAAACCGTTGCCTAATGAATGGAGGGTGATGTCGGATTAGAGGCTCCAACAACTCCCTTCAACTCTTTAAGCTTCTTTCACGTAGATTAAACTTCAGGGCGTCGCAAAAGGGTGTTAAACACACCGTCTGAAATGCGTCATAATACGTCTACTGTTTACTGATAACTTCTCCTATGCCGCATGATAAGATAGTCGTCGTCGGTGCACGCGAGAACAACCTTAAGAACATTACGGTTGAGATTCCGCGTGACCAGTTGGTGGTGATCACTGGCCTTTCCGGAAGCGGCAAATCGTCCCTCGCCTTTGACACGATCTACGCGGAGGGCCAGCGGCGATACGTAGAATCCCTCAGCGCCTACGCGCGCCAATTCCTCGGCCAGATGGATAAGCCGGACGTGGACCACGTCGACGGCCTTTCCCCCGCCATCTCGATCGACCAAAAATCGGCATCCAGAAACCCGCGTTCGACGGTGGGCACCGTCACCGAGATATACGACTACCTGAGAATCCTCTTCGCAAGAGTCGGTACTCCTCATTGTCCGAATGGCCATGGCCCGATAGAGCGGCAAAGCACGGACCAGATTGTGGATTCGGTCAAAGACCTTCCGCCAGGCACAAAGCTGCAAATCCTGTCGCCCGTGATAAGGGCCAGGAAGGGCGAATACAAGGGCACTCTGCAGGAGATCAACCGCGCAGGCTATGTTCGCGTTCGCGTGGACGGCCAGATGTACGAAGTCACCGACGACATTCCGATGGACCGTTACAAGCAGCACACCATCGAAGTTGTCGTTGACCGTTTGGTTATCAAAGAAGGCCTTGATCGTCGTTTGGCCGACTCGATCGAAGCGGCTCTGAAAATGGGCAAAGGAATGGTGACCGTAAGCGTCCAAAAGCCGGACGAGGAGGAGTGGCATGACCATTTGTATAGCGAGAGTTACTCCTGCCCAGAGTGCGGATTCAGCATGCCCGAACTCGAGCCGCGCATGTTTTCCTTCAACTCGCCATTCGGTGCCTGTCCGGAGTGCACTGGACTTGGCACAAGAACAGAGTTCGAGCAAGAGCTGATCATTCCGGATCATTCAAAGCCTCTGCGAGATGGCGCGATAGCGCCGTTTGTGTACAAGTCGGGCGAAACCAAAGAGTGGTGGCCGGACGTGCTCGACGCAGTCGGGAACGCAGTTGGCTTCGATGCCCATCTTCCGGTTTCGAAGCTCGACGAAAAGGCCATGGATGCCGTGTGGAACGGTCTATCCCATCCGGTCCTCGTCACTGTGCGCTATGCGCGGACAGAAAGAAAGTTCCACACGAAGTGGGATGGCGTCCTTGCTGCCCTTCGCAAGAAGTACGAGCAAACCGAGAGCGAGAACGTTAAACGCGATCTCGATCAATATATGGCAACGAAGCCATGCCCGGTGTGCGGCGGCCGCCGTTTAAAGCCCGAAACCCTCGCGGTGAAACTTGCTGGCAAAGATATCTCCGAAGTTTCCGCGATGCCGGTTGAGGACACGCTGCACTTTTTTGAAGGCCTGTCGAAAAAGCTCAATAAACGGCAGATAACGATTGGCGAACGGGCAGTAAAGGAGATAATCGAGCGTCTGAGGTTCCTCTTTGACGTCGGTCTATCTTATCTGACTCTGGACCGCAACGCCAGGACCCTCGCTGGGGGCGAGGCGCAGAGAATCAGACTCGCCACCCAAATCGGCAGCGGGCTCATGGGTTGTCTCTATATTCTCGATGAACCAAGTATCGGGCTCCACCAAAAGGACAACAAGAAGCTCATTGAGACGCTTAAGAGATTAAGGGATCTGGGCAACACCGTCCTCGTCGTTGAACACGACGAAGAGACGATGCTTGCTGCCGACTGGCTGATCGACATGGGACCAGGCGCGGGAGAGCACGGCGGTTACATCGTGGCTCAAGGAACTCCGCAAGATTTTCTTAAGACGAACTGCATCACCGCGCAATATCTCACCGGGGACAAACAGATCGAGATTCCGCGCTCCAGAAGAGAGCCAACAAGGGGATGGATTGAGCTGAAAGGCGCCCGTGGCAACAACCTCAAGAACATCAGTATCAAGATTCCGAGCCGGTTGTTCACCTGTGTCACAGGAGTAAGCGGCTCGGGAAAGAGCACTCTCATTCAGGACACTCTCTTTCCCAGATTGATGTACGACGTGTATGGCACACGAGGGATTTGGGAACCGCATGACAGTGTCACCGGCCTGGAAAGCTACGACAAAGTTATTGACATGGATCAATCCCCCATCGGTCGAACCCCGAGAAGCAACCCGGCAACCTACACCGGGACGTTCGATATGATCCGCGAGCTATTCGCGATGACGCCCGACGCCAAAATGCGAGGCTACAAGAACGGCCGCTTCAGCTTCAACGTCAAAGGCGGGCGGTGCGAAGCTTGTAAAGGGGATGGCATTATCAAAATCGAAATGCACTTCCTGCCCGATGTTTACGTCCCGTGCGAAGTCTGCAAAGGGAAGCGGTATAACCGGGAAACTCTGGAGGTCCGGTACAAAGGCAAAAACATCTCCGAAGTTCTTGAAATGAACCTTGAGGAAGCCTGCGAGTTCTTTAAGCCCATCCCAAAGATCTATCGAAAGATCTCAACCCTCCTGGATGTCGGCCTCGGATACATCCGCATGGGTCAGCCGGCGACCACCCTCTCGGGTGGCGAAGCCCAGAGAATCAAGCTTGCGGCCGAACTCAGCAAGCGGGCCACCGGATCGACGATTTACATTCTTGACGAACCCACCACTGGCCTGCACTTCGAAGATGTCGCAAGGCTCCTGACCGTTCTTCACCGTTTGGTGGATTCGGGCAATACCGTGCTGGTCATCGAACACAACCTGGATGTCATCAAAACCTCGGACTGGGTCATCGACATGGGTCCCGAGGGCGGCAACAAGGGTGGCACCGTGGTGGCGCAGGGAACACCGGAAGATATCGCGGCCACTCCTGGCTCGTATACCGGTGACTTTTTGAAGGAAATTTTTGATCGCCGGCACGCTCGATACTCTAAGGTCATCGAAGTATCTCGCGAAGCTGTGGCCATGGTGGCCGAATCGAAGGGGCGACAGCGCAAGAAAGCCACTGCTTTCGATAGCCATTAACCTTGTCGGTTTGATCCACAAGGTTGCTACAGGGAATGGCTACAGTACGCAAAGTAGACGCCCTCGACGGATTTCAAACCCCGATCAGTTCGTTCGTAAGTATTTAATTTATAGATAAAAAATAGCGAAAACCTGAAAACGCCATTCTTGCGGCCATTCTATTCCCTGTGTTTGCTCAGGCTAAAGCGGCGGCTAAGAAAATCTCTTCAGTAAGCAATGCAAAAGAGATCGGCCTCGCCACGATCATGTACTCCGGCGACTATGATGACGTGACGGTCCCGGCAACCCAGTGGGGGGCAGGCCGTATTACCTTTACTTCAGCCAGCCATGCGGGCAGTGGGCGACTTGGACCTATCTGATCCTCCCCTATCAGAAGACAGGCGCGATTGACCAGGATCCTCAGATTAGCCCGAACGTTCCCGGCAGCCCAGGCGGCTGGTGGCCGCTCAGTTCCAATTGGGATACCGATGCGACGGAAGCCTATTGGCCCGAGTATGGCTACAACTACGAGCAGCTGTCTCCTTGGGTATATGCTCCCAACAATCCGCTCTTCACTTCATGTGGAATCTCGTATACGACGAACGGAATCAGTTCGACGTCGATCGCACAGCCGTCTAGGGTGGTTCTCGCCGCCGCGTCTTCGGCCTGGTCAGGATCACAACCCTTCTGGTACGGCTACAACGGCCCGATGTCTTTTGACGTCATCGAGGCGCCTTACTGCAGCACTGCCGAAGAAGACTTCGACGGCACCAGTTACTGTATGGGTGCTACGACCGGCACCGGAAGTTGGGGCGCTGGCAGCTATTTCGCGGGGACTCTCAACAATAATCCCGTCGCCGGCGCCTATACGGGCAACATCTCCCTTCGAACGGCCAACAACGCGATTGTTCAGTTTGAAGACGGGCATGCAAAGGCTGAGCAGCCCGGCGCTTTGGCAGCGGGAACGAACTGGTATTCCGGGATCCAGTCGACCGCTGTTAGGGTCACAAACCCGTCTGCCTACATCTGGACGAACAATTGATGAACAGGAGTGCGCTTTTTCTCGGGGCATTGTGCCTTGTCGCCGTCGGATGCAAGTCTTCCGGCGACGTCCCGAACAGCACACCGACGCCGCCCCCGGCGAACGCCTCCGGAAAGGGGCCCCATATGGGCAACGCTCCGGGCGCGCCAGGGGTGGGTGTTCCCGTCAAAGCAGGCTCGAAACTAAAGGGCGGAGAATAAGTCCTTCGCGGGGAGGGGCACAGTCCCTCCCCGCTCTATTTTTGGAGGCCGCGAAACCACTGAGGGTAGTGGTGAGCGCGGCCAATCGAACTGCGAATAGATCGGCTGGCGAACTTGCCAGCGGCTGGGCGTATTGACGGCCCGCTCATTCAACTCCGGCGTCAGACAACTGGGATTCCATTCCAGGTTGCAGTAGTCGAGCAGTCGGCGGATCTCCGACTCGGATGAATAAATTAGCGATTCATAGTCCACGTCGAGCACCCTTCCGGCAGGCAGAATCTCTTTCCAGTAGCCCATGAGCTCAACATACTTCTCATAGGCAAACTCGATCTCGCTTTGGCGGTAGGCGAAATCCGGGGGAGCCGCGAAGGGTGTCATAAAAATGGAAACGCAGGTGTCGGCCGGGTCACGGCGACAATGGATGATCGGGGCCTTTGGAAAGAGAAGGTGGATTAGCCCCAAGAGCAGGTAATTGAGAGGCATTTTATCCGTTACGTGAGGCGCGCCTTTGCTGATCCGTTCCAAATACGCGCTGTATTCTCCGCTGAGTCGGAGCGACAGTTCAGCATCCAGGGCTCCGGTTTGACCGTCGATTATGGCGGGTCCATTTTCAATCCAAAACCGCATTTCATCTCCGGGCGTCACGTCTGGATGGCTCGACAGTATCTGCTCCACCAATGTGGTTCCGGAACGGATCATTCCCACGATGAAGATGGGCCGTGTATCCCCGCTGCCGTACAGTGAGGAGTCCCCCAGCCGCCGGCGAGTGATCCCGCGGCGCATATGTTGAATTGGCCCAGATGAACGTCCCGCATTGGAGTAGGCATTTGCAAGGCGGCCGCCAATGCGTTGGCTTCTTCGAAATAATTGGCCGCCTTAGCATAGTCTCCGAGATCGTCGAACGCTTTGGCGATGGCGTATGCAAGTTGACGCCGTTCGTTGGGTTCGCGATCTTCCTCCGAATAGAGGTCGATCGCCTGGTCAATTGTTGCACGGTCTTCCTCCCGAGCGCGGCGTCCCCTCAGGATTCCCACATAAGGCGCATAGGAAGCGGGATTGACGCCACGTAACCGCTCGAACAGCCCCTCCGCCTCCTCGAACCGGCCAAGTCGCTGCAGCACGATTCCCAGCAAGGCGAGCGATTCGCGATCGACCGGATTTATTCCCAGGACTTCGCTTAAAGCACGCTGAGCCAGTTCCAACCGGCCGGTCTTGGCGGCGGAAGCTCCTATGAGCCATAACGCGCCAAAACAGTTTGGATCGGACGCCAAAATCGCCTGGCAGCGTATCCCGACCTCGTCATATCGTTTTGCTCGAAACGCCGCCTCAGCCTCATCCAAGAGGGTGTTGAGGTCAAGCCCTTGAGATCCTTCCGGCTCGACAAGGTCCTTCAGGGCGCCGAGCCACGGCTCGTAGTTGCGCCAGCGCTCGACCGAGCTCTTGTAGATTGGCTGCCGGACCTGCCATAAGCTGGGAGTAGCGACGGCCTTTGGATTTTGATTCTGCCGGAGGCAGGCGTCCTCCCATTCAAGGCCTAGGAACTCGATGAGCTTCCGGATCTCAGTTTCCGGTTCAGCTACCAATTTTTCGTATTGGACCTCATAGAACTGATCGGGAGAAAATGCCTTCCGCCAGTGCTCCATCAGTGACTCGTACTGGCGGGCGTAATACGCCAGATTCTCCTTGGAATGCCCAAAGACGGGCGACCTCCGAAACGGAGTCATGTAGATTGAAAGGCATGAGTTCACGAGCTGCCGACGGCAGTGGATGATCTTGGCATTGGGGAAAACCGCGTGAAAGGTGCCCAGTGTAATGAAATTGTTGGGCAGTTTGTCCACAACGTGCCGCTTGCCCTCGCCGAATGGGGCTAGCCGTTCAAGGTACTGGTTCGCGAGATCGATCGCTTCCCGGGCGGAGGGTAGGCGGCCCGCATCCTGGAAGGCTCCCGCATGGTCCATCCAATAATGCTGTTCG
Organism: uncultured archaeon; assembly: GCA_963829965.1. GTDB lineage: Bacteria > Armatimonadota > Fimbriimonadia > Fimbriimonadales > Fimbriimonadaceae > DASXZH01. The sequence goes on from CAWHLK010000032.1 coordinate 211,096, forward strand.
CCAGCCCCGCCGACTTTGCTGTGGCTCGATAAGAATTTGCTCCAAAAGGGTAGTTCCGGATCGCATCATGCCCACTACCAGAACTGGGAGATCGCTCAGAGAGCCGGAACTCGCCGCACCCCATTGCTCGGAAATCGAAGCTGCCTTCAGGAATTCGCTCTCGCTGCGAAGGCGATCAAATTGCCTTCCGGAGGCCTCTAAGTCAGTCAATGCCAATTGATTCGCGAGGTCGTAGTTGAGCATCGCCTGTTCATAGCGCTGCAGGTCGTCATACGCTTTGCCAAGAGCGTAGGCGATCATTCCCCGGTCCCGCTTCTCGATTGCTGGGTCTGCGATCAATTGCTCCATCCGGGTCACCATACTCTGATCCTCCCCCTTGATCTTCCGGGTCTGGACGTAGGAGAAGTAGGTCGGACCGTGAAGCGGCGCAAGATCCATCGCCTTTTTCAAGCAGGTCTCAGCTTCATCCACCCTGCCGAGCTGTTGTAAGATGTGCCCCAGCAGCGCCTGAGCCTCGGCAAAGCCCTCATTTAAAGCCAGAGCCTCCCTCAACTGGCGCTCGGCATCGGCAACGTTGCCCGCTTCAAAGTTTGCGAGGGCGAGCAGATGGAGCGCATTCAGATCGCGGGGCCTTGCACGGTGAGCCCGCGCTGCGAACGGGATCGCCTCCTCCGGCCTTTGGCTGAGAGTGAGCTTTCCCAGCCATAAAAGCGCCTGGAACGAGTTTGGCTCTCTCTCAAGGATGTATTGGAGCGCCTTTTCAGCGGCTAGCTCTCGACCTGCGCGCAAGTGATGGGCAGCTTCCAACTTCTTTGCAGGCAGGAACGACGGGTTTATCTCGAGGATCTGCGAGCAAAGCGAGTCGGCCCGTGCGTAGTCCCCGGATCGATCTGCCTGGGCAGCGTCTCGCATCAAGCTCCTCAGGACGAGCGATGTCGCGACGCCTGAAGGCTGTTCGTTCGATCCCATTCGAGTTCAAATTACCTCGCCGGGGTGTCCTACGTTACTTCCGGCCGATTGAAGACCGAATTAGGGCGTTAGCATAATCGTCGTGGTAAGTGACTGCCCATTGAATTTCGCTGTCAGTGTGACCGTCTTCGCGGAAGTACCCGCCGGTTCGGTCTTGATCTTGAATGACACGCCGGTCGTCCCAGCTGGGACCGTAACCGTCTCGGGGACGACTACCGCGGCATCGCTGCTGGTTAGCGTGACAACGTTTCCTACCGGGCCCGCAGGGCCGATCAATTGAATAACGCCATCGCTTGCCTGTCCGCCGACAACCGAAGTCGGCGAGACAAAGAAGTGCGCGAGCCCCCACGGCTGCAACGTTATCGTACCGATGGCGCTATAGGGAGCCAGGGTAGCGGTAATGGTCACGGTTGTGGTGGCAGACACGGGTTGTGTTCTCACGTGGAAAGAGACGCCGCTCGCGCCAATCGGCACAGTGGTGCTAGACGGAAGCCCAAGCGCGGGCGAATTGCTATTCAGGGAAACCACATTGTCCCCCGAAACTGCTTTGCCCGTGAGTTGCACGACAAGATCGGTCGTGTCGCCGCCGGTAAGGCTGGCCGGAGAGGCAAAGGCGCGATAAACGACGTAGGGGTCAATTGTCGTCGTGGAAGTCAGCACCGAGTTGCCGAGCTTGGCCGTTAGCAGCACGTGCGTGACGGCGGTCACATGTCCGGCGGTCATGCGGAATGATACTGCGCTGCCACCAACCGGAATCGTAACCGCCGGGGGAACGGAGAGCGCGCCCGGGTTATTGCTTGTGAGGGAGATGACCGCGGTTGACTGGGTCGGCGCGGAGAGCTGAACCACCCCGTCCGTTGCGTACCCGGTTGCAATGTTGTTAGGCGAAGTGAAGAAGTGAGAAATCGTGTCGAAGCCGATTGCGTGGATGACGCCATCCTGGGTCCCAACGTAAACAGTGCCGTCGGCTGCGATGGCAGGGCTGCTGTCCGTCGAGGCGATTTCGGGATTGAAGGTTCCCAGCCTCTTCGACCATTTGAGCTCGCCGGTCGAGCTATCCAGCGCGTAGAAGTCGCCTGCGTGGTCCTGAAAATAAATCGTGCCATCGCCGGCGATCGCAGGCGCGCAGTAAATGAAGGAGTTGGCGTCATACCGCCATTTGATTTCGCCGGTCGTCCCGTTAAGGGCCGCGAGAACAGTGTAAGTCGCCGCATAGACCGTTCCGTCCTTGCCGACCGCAAGGTTGAAGGGGCCCGAAAAATCGCTGATCTCGGCGGATTCCCACTCGTTGATATAGGTGCCGTTCAAGTTATCTTTAAGAGCGACGACGGTGCCGTTCTGGGTTCCGACATAGACAGAGCCACTTGAGCCAACCGCGGGAGAGCCGCTCACGGGAACCCTATTAGACCAGAGCATTCTGCCCGACGGATTAAGGGCGACGAGCTTGCTATTTGTGCTGTCGGCTGCATATACCGTTCCTTTCACCGGCTCGACCGCAACGGAGTTGGAGCCATCGATGGGTAAGTTCTGAACGACATGGCCGGTGCGGCTGTCGATGGCGTAGCTGCCCGCATAAAGAAGTCCGTTTCCTCCCATGGAAAGCGGCCCCTGAATATTACTCACAAGATCCGGCCCGGTCGGCGGATTCGCCTGCCATATCATCTGACCGGTCGTTTCGTTAAGTGCGAAGACATTCCCTGGGTCGCCCGCCACTGCCGCATAAACCACGTTGTGGCCAAGCAGAGGTGAAGATTGGGCCTGAGCGCCGGCAAAGAAGTGCCACTTGAGCGTATTGTTCTTGGTGAAGGCATAGATGTAGCCATCGTTGGAGCCGAAGTAGATCGTGCCTTGCTCATCGATGGCGGCCGAGGATTGGATTCCGGCCTCGGTGGTTTCTGTCCACTTTATCTGGCCGCTCGCGCCGAGACCGGTGCCTACACCCGCATCTTCCACATCGTTCTGGAACTTGGGCCAAGGTGCAGCCGTGTCGATATATTCGGAGAAGCTTACGCCCTGTTGAACCAGCATGCATTCTCGAGCTGAGCGGATGGGGCTGGATGAAAGAGCTAGTGCTGAGGCGAGCAGCGCGGCACCCAGAAATCCAGCATATGCCCAACTGGACCGACCCGAGATCATCCCTATCGCCCACCTACGGCGTTTCCCAGCAAGTGAAGACCGGCGATTCGATTGCGTTTGTGACATGAGTTCCTTCTCCTTGTCTTTCCTTCAATACAAACTGAGCCCATTTGGGCCAAAGCGCGTTGCACAATTCTACTTGCAATTTCCGGTAACCGGATTAATAAAGCCGCAGCCCTACGGCTACGGCTTCGTATAGATGACCTCGCTGTCACTGTCTCAAGGTTAAGGTCGTCTGCATAGACTGTCCATTGAATTTCGCCGTAAGCGTTACGCTCCGTGCGGACGTACCCGCCGGCTCAGTCTTAATGCGGAACGAGGCGCCGGTCTTGCCTGCCGGGACGGTGATTGTCGCAGGAACCGTCACCGCGGCATCGCTGCTGGTGAGCGAGACCACATTTCCTTGCGGCCCTGCGGGTCCTGCGATTTGAACCACGCCATCGCTCCACTGCCCACCTGAGACCGAGGAAGGAGACGCAAAGAAGTGGGCCAACTCGAAAGGCTCGAGTTTCAGACTTGTCGTTTGGCTAAACGCTCCCAGCTTTGCCGTGAGGGTTGCGACTGTTGGAGCAGATACCGGCGATGTTTTAACCCTTACCGACACGCCCTTTTCGCCGAGAGGAATGGCTAAGGAAACAGGTAAATGCACTGCTGGAAGGCTGCTAGAGAGAAACACAGTATAGTCTCCCACGGCTGCTTCTCCGGTGATTTGAACCACGATGTCGGTGGTGTCGCCGCCGGTGACTTCGTTTGGCGAAGCAAAGATCCCGCGAAAGGCATAGGGATCAATATAGACAGTTGTGGACTTTGCCGAGCTCCCAAGAGTTGCGGTAAGCGTGACCCTCACTCCAGTGGTAACGTGCGGGCTCGTCATTCTGAAAGAAACGCCGGTGGCGTCATTGGCAACGGCAACAGATTCGGGAACAGACAGGATGCCAGGCTCGCTGCTCTCCAATGAAACCAGGCGAGGCCCGGTTCCATTGGTGGGATAGGTGAGTTGAACGACACCGTCGGTCTCGGATCCCCCAACGAGAGCCACAGGCGAAACGAAGAAGTCTCGGATTGGGTTAAAGCCGATTGCGTGCATGACGCCATCCTGGGTTCCTATGAAAATTGTGCCATCGGCGCCGATCGCCGGCGAGGGATCGGCAGAGCCATTGGACGCGTTTACATCAAAACTGCCCAAGCTTTCGGTCCATTTCACGCCACCGGTTCCAGGATCAAGCGCATACAAAGTGCCGCCGTGATCCCGGAAGTACAGGGTTCCGTCGGCTGCGATTGCGACCGAACTGGAGACGTTGGACTTTGGCTCATAGCTCCATCTTGTCGCTCCGGTTGTGGCGTCCAACGCCACAATAGAGCCGCCGCTTACCGCATATACGGTTCCATCTTTGCCCACCGCAAGAGTAGTCGACTGCTGGGAAACAAAGTTCGGCAATACTTCGCTAGTCCAGAGGACAGAGTAAAGGTGGGATGCGATGCCATTATTAAGGTCATCTCTGATCGCCTCGACCGTTCCGTCGCCCATGGTTGTGTAGATGGATCCATTCGATCCCAAAGCGGGCGATCCCAGCGTGTAAAGAGAAGAATCCCAACTTCCGTCACCGAACAAGGTATAGGCATCTAGGCCGTACCCGCCTTCGTTCGGATTTGGATTCCCTCCGTTTACATAGAGAAGGTCTCGATTCGGGACTACCGCGAGGGTAGTCGAAAAGGGGGCGGTATAGAAGCTGCTGTTGGCACTGCCTGTCTCGCAGTTAACCAAGTTAGTGCCCGCATAGAGGAAACCGCTTGACGACATTGCAAGCGGACCATCCGCCTGCGGGAAGTGCAGGGGAACACCGTCGTTGTAAAATCCCTGCCACAGTTCCTTACCTGTAGCCGTGTCCAAGGCATAGGCGTTGGCCTTATTGCCGTAGGTTGCAAAGAAAACTACGCCTTTTGCGAGCAAGGGAGTTGACCGAATCGGGAGGTTCGCTCGATGTGCCCACTTCAGGCTTCCATTAGTTCGAACGGCATAAAGATAGCCGTCGTTCGACCCGAAATAGACCGTTCCCTGCTCATCAACAACCGCGGACGAGTTGATTGCGCCGCCTGTTTTGAATGTCCATTTTACAAAGCCATCCGCGCCCGAACCAATACCCACGCCCGTGTTTTGCCAGTCGTGTTGATATTTAGGCCAAGGCGCGTCTACATCAAGGTATTCGTTGTTCGAGACGTATTGTTGAAGTGCAATGTTTAATGCGACGCGTCGGCTCGTTCCTGCCAAACCTCTGGCTGAAAGCGCGCCTGCCGAGGCCAAGGCAGCGAACGCGACCAATGCTAATAGCGTCGGAGACGCTTTGCCAAAACCCGACCTATTACCTTCCGCACCGGCGGACTTAGGGAGCCTAGAACTCCCGAGCAATTGACGAGCAGACATACTAACTCCTTGCCCTCAAAATCATTATAGTACGTGGTAAGCGCATTCTATTGCCGACTTGGCGGCCATAGGACTATATCGTCGCACCTAATTTCAATCTCCTTTCTATAGGCGTCGAAGTCCCCGATTCTTGGATTGACTCCGAGCCCAGGAGTCTCTGGTGCCCGAATGCAGCCATCGTTGTCCAGTTTCCACCGTTCGCCCCCAATTGCCAGAGCTAAAGGCGAAGGGGAAATGGGCATCTCGGCAAAAGCGTTATTGAAATCCGCGTATGCCTGCAAAGAAGCGCTCAAGGCTAGATTGGAGGTGAACGTGTGATTCACGTAGTTCACCCCCGCGCTGCGCGCGTGAAGCGCTACCTGGCGGGCGGAGGTGATTCCTCCTACCCGTCCGGAATCGATCTGAATGAATCTCACTCGGCCGTAATCGATATAATGCCGAGCTTGATCGGCCGAATGGGAGCCTTCGCCTCCTGCAAGAGCAATGCTCGTGAGCCCTTCCAGTTCCGAGTATTCGGCCAGTGCGTTGCCTGCAAACGGCTCCTCCCACCAGTGCACCTTAAATTCTTCAAAAATCGGAATTCGTGCCGCCGCGCGCTCGACCTCATGCCCGAACACGCAGCCGGTATCAATCAACAGCGTTCGGACTGGACCAAGTCCTTCGCGTGCCGCAGCGATCTGATTACGGTCGAGTTCGACCGAAGCCTGCCCGATCGGGCCCCAGCCAAACTTCGCCGCCGTAAACCCCAACTCCGCCGCTCGTCGAGCTGCGATGAAAGTCTCTTCCGGCGTCAATCCGAACAGCTGGCTCGCATAGGCGCGCTTGGGCAAGTTGAATTCGCCAAGAAAGGACCATACCGGCGCGCCTTGCCTTTGCCCAATAAGATCCCATAACGCGATATCGATTCCACTGAGCGCATGGTCACACTGCAGGAGATCACTACTGCGCTCCTTAATCAATAGGTGAATGCGGCCGATATCGGATGGGTCGTGTAACTGTTGGCCGAGCACCGAATCCAAAACCGGATGGCAGGCGCTGTGAGACATCGGCGCCACAAGTGCGGCTATCGTGGTTAGTGGAGAAGCCTCGCACTCGCCCCAGCCCACGTAACCGCCCGCGGAAACGCGGATAAGCAGCGCGTCCTGGCTGCCATCGCCGATGTCCTTGACATGCGGCATTCGGAGATAAAATGCGTCGACCGCTTCGATCTTCATAGTGCCACGTATCGATACACCGTTTCCAGGGATTGGTTAGGTTCTAAGACCGAGCATTGACCTCGTGGGGCTGCTAAGCTGACTTCCTTTGGCATGCAGGTGCATGGCTCCAGCACGGCCACCCGGTGGTCGAAAAAGCCTCCGTAGGACGCGAAGTACCAGCAGTAGGGGAAGATCTTGGAATCAAACTCGATCTTAAACGTACGCTGGCCGTTCGACCACTCCATAAGGCCTTGTTCGAGGGGATGCAGATACAGGAACTCGGTCGAGCCATCAAATTCAGGGATCGTTTCTCCACGCCACTCCCCTTCGCCGCCACGCCTGCTCCATTCGGGATCCACTGCCGTGTAGCGCATGGCGCCGCAAGTGATCTGGTCGCCAGGTTGGATCTTCATCGCTGCGTGCAACTTCCAAAGGAACGACCTAGTCGAACCGGAAAGGTTGATGATATCGGAGGCAACCAAGCAGGCATTGTCGACAAGCCAATATAGTTTCCGCACTTCGAGCCCAAAGCCGGGGAGTTTTGCGATAAGCGTGATGGTCGTTGAGTTGGCATCGCACTGAAATTCCGTCGTCCACAACTCGCCGTGGTCGGGACAGGCAATGCCGTCAATCGTTTCTTCTACGTCATTCGGCAAAAGCTCGTCAATCCCGCCGTAGAAGTTCGGGTCGTACTCCGTGCCGGGAGGTTCCAACCTTAGGGGTACATTCTCGTTGCGCCATAGATAGTCGTAGCCGCTCGCTTTATGAACGAAGCGCACGATGCGCGCCCCAACCTCCGGCGCGATTTCGACGAGAATCTTCTTATTTTCCAGTGTCACCATGTCCCTTTCGACTCTAGCCGATTTAACGCATCGTTAACACTGGTGGGCTAATCTACAAATTCGTGGGCCGTGCTTGAGCAGCGGAGTAAAATCTCCTGTCTGCTCCGCGTCCTGTTGCGGAGCGCCAGGAGTTCTGAATTGGCAAATGCATACACGCCGGGTCTTACTGTAAGCGGCGACATTATCGTTAGGCGCACCCGTCGCTTGCCCATCAAGGGCGAGGTTCTCGTTTCCGTTGGAGACAAGGTCGATCCCGATCAAGTCATCGCTCGGGCCAAGCTGCCAGGAGCGTTGCAAACCATTAAGCTGGCCGAAAAACTGGGAGTTGACGCCAAAGATGCGCCCCCGTTTTTCCGCCTTGCGATAGGCGCACCCATCGAAAAAGGCGAAATTGTTGCGGAGTCCAAAGGGTTTTTAGGGCGATTTGGAAAAACGACGGTGACCTCCGATTTCACTGGCACCGTCGAGGGCATTTCCGAGATCACCGGCAACATCTTGGTCCGCGAATCGCCGATTCCGGTGGACGTCACTGCTTATATTGAGGGGCAGGTAGCCTCGGTTCTTCCGGAAGAGGGCGCGATCATCGAGACCCGTGGCGGCATGGTGCAGGGCATTTTCGGCGTAGGGGGCGAGCGCCAAGGGATCATCAAGGTGCTTTCCGAGAGCACGGACAAGATCATCGAGCCAAGCGATATCTCAAGTGATGACGCGGGCAAGATCCTCGTCGGCGGAGCAGGGATGACGTTTGAAGCCATCCAAAAAGCCGCGCAAGTCGGCGTCATCGGCCTTGTGGCCGGCGGCGTCAAGGACGGCGACCTCACCAAGTATCTTGGCTACGATATTGGTGTAGCCATCACCGGAACAGAGCAGATCCCCCTGACCATTTTGGTAACTGAGGGCTTCGGCTTTCTTCGAATGGCAGCCCGAACTCTGGCCCTTCTGAAAGAACTCGAAGGCAAAAAGGCCAGCATCAACGGGGCGACGCAAATCCGGGCGGGGGTGATTCGTCCTGAAATTATTGTGCCGCTCGCAACCACTTCGAAGGACGTGCCCGTGGCCGCCAGCGGCGGCGAACTCATGATTGGCACGCCGATCCGCGTCATACGCGAACCGTATTTTGGACGTTTGGCTTCGGTGACAGATCTTCCACCGCAACTCATGGTCGTGGATTCTGGAACCGAAGTGAGAGTCTTGAAAGCAAAACTGGAGGATGGGGAGGAAGTCGTAGTTCCGCGGGCGAACGTCGAAATTATCGCGACGTAGCTTCGAAACGGCCAAAGCGGCTCTTTCTATGAATGCATGAAACTGCTAATCATTGACGACGAGCCCACTTTGGCTGAAACCGTCGAGACGCGTATGCGCCGTGAGGGGTACAGCACGTTCGTGGCGGAGTCTGCGGAAGAAGGGATGCGCATCTTCCGCAGAGTAAGGCCGGATCTGGTGATCCTGGATATAATGCTCCCTCAGCGCTCCGGCTACGACTTCTGCCGAGCGGTCCGTAAAGAGGGCAGCACGCCCATCATCTTCCTATCCGCCCGAAGCGACGAAAGGGACCGAATCAAGGGCTTGGAACTTGGAGCCGATGACTACGTCGTCAAGCCGTTCAATCTCTCCGAACTCGCGGCCCGAGTAAAGGCCGTCTTGAGACGCTCCACCGGAGAAGTGCCGCCTGAATCGGTCACGAATGGCGATCTTGTAATCGATCCGAGAACCCACTCCGCGACCAGGGACGGTAAGAACCTGGAACTCTCGCCGAAAGAGTTCGCGCTCCTCTATTTCCTCGTTCGCAATGCAGGGCAGGTATTTGCCCGCGAGACCTTGCTTGACCGCGTTTGGGGCAAGGATGCGTTCGTTAGTGAGCGAACCGTGGATGTTCACATCCGCTGGCTGCGCAGCGTGGTGGAAGAGGATCCTCACGAGCCGAAGCGCCTTCTCACCGTGCGCGGTGTAGGGTACAAGTTCGAAGGCTAGTAGCCATAATTGGTTATTGAACTGCCCCAACTGCAAAACGCCCTTCCCCTGGTTTGCCGTGTTTCGTTTGAACTTTGGCGTGCGCAACTACCGCTGCCGTAACTGCAAGGCGCTATGCAGCATGAACCCGTACATCTTCCTGCGTTGGTCGCTCATTCCCTGGGCTTTCGTTCTTCTTTCCACAATGACGATCATGTTCTGGGGTCTATGGCCCTTTCTCGTCCTATTCGTGGTCATCCGCACCGCCTGGGTATTTGCGAGTCCCCACATTGTGCCGATGCAGGTGCGCCTGCCGCAGAAAGAGGTTACATAACCGAAGTCAGCTGCTCGATGTGGTACATGTCGTGCCCAACGATTGCCGCCGCCCAATCGCGAACCGTCATCGGCCCCCTTTCGGAGTGAACTGCCGTCTTGTCCCAGTCACTTGCAGGCAGACTCTGGAGATAGGCAACCGTTTTGGCTCGATGGCCCTTGAACTGCTTGGCCTGCTCAACCACGTCTGTCTCGCTGTACTTGCCGTCGATCGCTCTCTGGCCTTCGTCATAGCCCTCCAGGGTCGACCCGGGTTGCTCCACCGTCTGCCGTATCCGGCCGTAAAGGATCGGCTCCCAGTCTGCGAGGTGAGCGACCACTTCGCGCGGTGTGAATCGGTCCTCGGATGTAGGCGTGTCCAGTTTGTCCTTGCCCAAGTGCCCAACCAATCGCTCGATCACTACGGGGCCCTGCTCCAATCCAGTCAAGATATATCCGGTCATGCCTGATTCTAGCGCACACGGGTAGGCTTAAATCATCAGCGTTACCGGGAGTCTGGAGCGCGTAGAGAGATAGAGGAGAAAAGAATATGGAGCCAAAACTAGTCACCGTTCCGCAGGAAATCCCAGCCAAGGTTTACACCACCGACCGAGTAGGAATCAGCCGACAGACCCATGACGAGCATCTAAAACTGTGGCAAGGTTACGCGAACAAGACGAATGAGATTCGTAAGGCGCTTGCCGAGCTTGGCGCAGACCCATCCAAAGCGAACCAAATCTTCAGCCAGTTGAGGGCGCTGAAAGTGGACTACACCTTCGCTTACGAAGGCTACATCAACCACAACATCTATTTCGACACTATCGGCGGCGAGGGCGGCCCTGCCACGGGGACAGTCGCCGACCTAATCAATGAATCGTACGGCAGCTTTGAGAACTGGCAGGCCGATTTCAAAGCGACCGGCATCGCCGGCCGCGGATGGGCCTTCCTAGGCTACGATCTGACTGAGAAGCGGGTGTTCAACTATATCGGCGACGCGCAGAACACATTCCCAATTTGGACACGTCTGCTCCTGGCTTTGGACGTGTATGAGCACGCCTACTATCTGGACTTCCAGACTGCCAGGGCCAAGTACATCGACGCCTATCTTCAAGTGATCGACTGGACCGCGGTCAACGCCCGAGGCGAAGCGATCCAAACCCGGCAAGCCGTCGGCGTCTAAGCAAACAGTAGAGGCCTTCGCGAAACCGTCATGGGCGTTCAATAGCCCATTTGGGAACCGGTAGTAGCGCGACCTTTAGGTTGCGTCCGGTAGCGCTTTCGCGAAACCGTCATGGGCGTTCAATAGCCCATTTGGGACACCGGTAGTAGCGCGACCTTTAGGTTGCGTCCGGTAGCGCGCAAGTGCTTCTTGCGATAACCTCTGTAGGGCCGGCGATTCAAGAGGATCGACGGCCCAAATTTCGCATCATTCTATTCAGATCAAAATCGGATGTCCCAAAACCGCGAAGAGTACAAGAAGAGTTGTGTGGCCACTGGGGGCTTGAGCGTCAAAGACAATTTGAGTTGTTCGGGTGTTTAGCTTGATCGCGCGCATCGAGTGCCCTTTCTCGTTTCTAAGCAGAATCGTTCCCAGGTCGCACATTCTCAGATTGCGCGGAGCATCCGGCCAACACGGCCAATAAGCATCTCAGCAGAACAATCTTCACGCAGCCATTAGACCTGAAATCGCCAATGACACTTTCTCCGCCCTTGTACCACCCATGTCGTTCAACCCCGGCGTGGAAACATTTTTCCGGGCACGTCACTCGTCACTCGTAACTCGTCACTTGTCACTCAAACAACAGCACGGAAAGTCAAATATCGCCCATAACCCCCGGCGTATCATGAATTCATGGAGGAAGTCAGCCGGACCGAGGCGGAATATGTGGCAGCAATATCCAACGTGCTCGCCTACATCCAAATCCACCTGGATGACGAACTAACCCCCCACATGCTGGCCGACGTCGCCTGCTTCTCCCAACACCACTTCCACCGGATCTTCCGTGCGGTCGTGGGAGAGTCAGTCATGGATCATGTAAGGAGGCTCCGGTTGGAGAGGGCCGCGTACCGGCTCAAAACCAGCCAGTCCTCGGTAGCCAGCATTGCCATCGACGCCGGTTACGGCGCCCAAGAGATATTTACGCGCATCTTCCGCACCTATTTCGGGGTTGCGCCGAGGGTGTATCGCAGAGCCCACGCGGCGCACCTTCTACCGGCGACCTCGGGAGTGCATTTCGCACCCGCCGGTTTCACCCCTCTGCGCCGAGCAGTGGATGCCGAGCTCTTGAACTCGGACCAACTTTGCCCTGCGCATCGCCAGTGGTCGGCTGAGTTTGAGCACCAGTGGGAAAGCATTCTCAGTATCGTCACCGACTTCTCGTCTTTCATCTTCCCGCCACAGTTGCGCGGCCCACATCTTTTCTTGAAGGAGAACAACATGCCAGATACCTTGACTGAAATCGACAACGAGATCAGCACGATTCAAAACGAAATCGAAGCTGCAAAGCAACGGTTGGTGGAGGCCCGCAAACGCAGGCCGAAGGAACCGGTAAACGACTACACGCTACAAGATTCGGAGGGCAAAAACGTAACGCTCTCTGAACTCTTCGGAGACAAGGAAGACCTCATTCTCGTGCACAACATGGGAACCGGGTGCTCATCTTGCACCATGTGGCGGATGGGTTCACCGGCCTCGTTCCCCACCTTTCCGACCGCGCGGCGTTTGTGGTCTGCTCGCCGGACAAACCCGAGGTGCAAAAGCGGTTCGCGCAAAAGCGAAACTGGAACTTCAAGATGGTCTCTGCTCACGACAGCACGTTTGTGAAGGACATGGGTTTCTGGGAAGAAAGCGGCCCGTACCCCGGCCCTTGGCCCGGCGTATCCTCGTTCCACAAAGACCATGACGGGAAGATCTATCGGGTTGCAAAAGGTCACTTCGGCCCCGGCGATGATTTCTGTGTGGTCTGGCCGTTCTTTGATCTGCTGGAGAACGGGGCGAATGGTTGGGAGCCGAAATACTTTTACGGGGAGGACGCAAAATGAGGCCCCTCTATTTCGCAACCGCTGCCGGACCGGCACAGAGGTTTCCCGGCTCATCGGCACCGCGTATCCGAATGGCGCTCGTGACAGCGCTGACAGCCATCTTTCTTTTCGCAAGTGCCATGAGGCTCGGCCCCGCCGTCGCCCAAAGCGCGGCCCCCGGCAGCCCCGCGGCCCTTTGCCACTGCGCCCACTGTCCAGGAGGGGCTGCCTGCTGTTGCCATGGCTTGGCCTCCTGCGCGATTCACCACTAGCGACGTACGAAAAAACATAAGAGAAAAGCAAATGCCCACACAAATCCAAGAACCCGAAATTGCCAACCACCCTGCCGTCAACATCGACGACTGGAAGGCCGCCAGCGCCAAGCTGCTTGTCAAAGAAAAGGAGTTCACTCGAATGCGGGACGATATCGCCCGCCAGCGACGTGAACTGCCCTGGACCAAGGTCAAAGAGGACTACACATTTCATGGCCCAAACGGCGACGTAAAGCTCTCCGAACTCTTTGACGGAAAGAGCCAGCTCATCATCTACCACGCAATGTGGGGGCCGAACGATGATGAACCCTGTCCCGGCTGTTCGTTCGTCATGGACCATATCGACGCCGCACGTCAGCACTTTGAACACCACGATATTGCCTTCGCCGCGGTTTCCAGAGCTCCCTTCGGCCACTTTGCCGACTTCAAAAAACGCATGGGCTGGCAGTTTCGATGGCTGTCTTCGGATGGAACGAACATTCAATTTCGATTACGGCGTTTCATTCCAACGCGAGGATCTCGACAAGGGGGACGTCTTCTACAACTTCAAGATGCAAAAGTTGAGAAGCGAAGAGCAGCCCGGACTGACTGCATTCTACAAGAATGAGAAGGGCGAGATATTCAGGACGTACTCAACCTACGAGCGCGGCCTGGACATGCTGCTTGGCGCATACAACTTCATCGACCTCACTGCCAAAGGACGAAATGAAGAGGGCGCTATGGAGTGGGTGCGGATCCACGACCAGTATTGAGTGCCACAGAAAGGTTAGACTGCGCGGGCTTGCCCGCGCAGTCCTTCTTTGCCTCTGGACGCTCTCGGAAGTCGGCTGCTAAGCTCGCCTGAGGAGAAAGGCGTGATCAATCTCGCGCATTCCACAGGATGTACCCTTACTTGGACAGCAGCCCAGCTTTCTTTGTTGCGAGCGCGATTAGCTCAGCCAGGCTCAGATCGCCGTAATCTTTGGATTCATGGACTGGCTTGTTGACTGGCCGAACGGCGGTAGATCTGTCCGCGCCTTCCGGTCGATAGATGCTGCTGATCCAGCCAGATTTCAGGGGTGTGGTGTAACTCATTTTGCAAACTCTCCTTCGTTGTATGAACCGCCCATAGGCGTGTATTTATATCAACGTCAAGGTTCGCAAATGCACGTGTCGCAATAATTAACCGCACCTGGCGGTTCGTTTAGGCGAGTCAGTTAGCCCAGTTTGAACTTAGAATTGATGTCAGACTCGTGCCGGATCTCGTCCACCGGCTCTTTTTTGCCTTCACCCGCATAAAGCTGGTTCGGAAAATTTCAGGACGAACGCCTCACGATCGCCCACGTTTTTGTAAGCATGCACGACTCCGGGAGGCACCAAAACCAGAATTGGATTCTCGCTGCCGACCTGCAACTGCACAGGTTCAGCGGACTTGCCCGGCCTGTTCTCCCACAAATACAGCACGTAGGACCCATCGATAAAGGCAAAACCGTCGGTTTGGTGAACGTGTTCGTGAGGTCCGCGGGCCACTCCGGGCAGGGTCACGCTCAGATAGCTCATCACGGGTCGAAAATCATCCGGCAACTCATCATCGCGAAACAACTCGGTGAGCCAACCGCGCGAATCGTGGAAGCGCTTAAGCTCCCGAATCAAAACCCCTTCCATATGAACGTCCATCGGGTCAAATCCTACCCTAGGAAGCTTGATCGGTAACACGGACATGGCATGCCTCCAAAGACTGGAACCTACGGTTACCGATAATGGGAGTAAGCCAAATTTCATGCCGTCGCCGCCGACCGTTTCAGAAACGCTCAACGTAGTGATCGTGAACGATCACGCGCGCGTGAATGGCGGCGCCTCCAAGGTGGCCATCCGCTCGGCTCGGGCCCTCGCGGAACGCGGCGTCAGGGTCCACTTCTTTGCAGCGGTTGGTCCGGTTTGCGATGACCTGCTCGGAAGAGAACACCTCAACACAACATGCCTGAATCTGCTGCCATATAACCAGAGCGGGTTCAAGAGATCCATCTTCTCAGGTCTGTGGGATAAGGCGGCCGGGGAGGCATTTGAAAAACTTCTTGCATCGATAGATGGACCGGCCGTCGTTCACTTTCACTCGAACAGAGATGCTCTTTCCAGTAGTGTCTTCAAGCCAGTCTTCGATCGCAAACTCCCAATCGTTTACACATGCCACGAATACGGCATTGCCTGCCCGTATGCCGTTTTCTATAACCACCACACCAATTTGCCTTGCGGCAAAAAGGCGTTAAGCCTGTCATGCCTTACGGTGCATTGCAACCGAAAAGGCTACGACAAAAAGGTTTGGACCTTTGCCCGCCAAATGGTCCAAAACAGCTCGCTTCAACTGCCTCGGCGTATCAGTGACATTATCTACGTCAGCGGCTTCAGCCGGCGAATCATCGAGCCCTATATCGGTCCCCATGTCAGGCAGCATAAGGTTTCAAATCCCATCGACGCCGTCCGGGGCGAACAACGGAAATTAACTCCGGAAAGCCCATTCATTTTCGTTGGCTTTCTCACCGCGGCGAAAGGGCCTGTGATAGCCGCCGCCGCCGCCAGGCAAGCAGGAGTGCCTATTCGCTTTGTTGGTGAGGGCGAAGCTCGGGACGCCATTTTGGAAGCCAACCCGGATGCGGTCATCACCGGCTGGGTTAGCCCGGAGCAAGTCCATCAAGAGATGCTGAATGCCCGCGCGATCGCTATGCCCGCCCTTTGGTATGAGACACAGGGCATGGTCGTCCAGGAAGCCTTGTCCCTTGGCGTTCCCGCCATCGTTTCGCGCACCACTGCGGCGAGTGAAGCAATAAAGGACGGTGTGAACGGCTTACTCACTGACACCGGCTCCGTCGGCCAGGTCGCTGCCGCAATGGCCAAACTTCAAGAAGGTGGCCTAGCCTGCGAATTAGGCAAGGCAGCCTCAACCATCTATTGGTCGGACCCGGCCGAGTTGTCAAACCACGTCGACCAAATTCTGGCAATCTACAAAGGGGCACTTGGCCAATGAAAGTGTTCTTTGTGGACCAATATGCGCAATTGGGTGGCGGCCAGCGGATCCTGCTCGACATTGTCGAAGACTTCATGGAGTCGGGAATCGAGTGCGTTGTTGCCTTGCCGGAACGCGGCCCGGTCGCGGACCACTTGGAGAACCAAGGCATCGTCGTGCGAAGGTTCACGCTGCCAGGAATGGAAGCAGGTCGCAAAGGCCTAAGAGATCGGTTAGCTTATTTTCCTGCTGCGCTCAAAGCCGGCCGAGAACTCAAATCCATCGCTCAAGAACAGAGAGCAGACTTGGTGTTCTGCAACGGGCCCCGCTGCGCCCTGCCTTGCGTCCTAATGGCTTCTAAGCTCGAGCTCCCTCTGATCTGCGCGGTTCATCTCATTTTTGGCGGCCAAGAACAAAAGCTGCTGGATTGGTGCTTCAAAAAGCCGTGCGTGAAAGCGGTTACCTTCTGCTCGTCCGTCGCTGCCAACGCCTTCCCGAACTTGCCCGAAGGACAAAGGGGCCCGGTAGGGAACTGGGTAAGCCCCAAGTTCCAAACCACGCCGCGGGAAGAAGAAGCCAAGGCGATCTTCGGTCTGCAAAACAACGAACTCGCCGTCGGCGTCGTCGGCCGCCTATCCCAGAAGAAGGGGCAAGGCCTATTCCTCGCAGCCATGGCACCACTGGCGAAATCGATGCGAAACCTAAAGCTCCTCATCGCCGGCAGCGGCGATTTCGAGGACCCCCAAGAAGAGCAGCGTCTGCGTGCCATAGCCCAAGATCTCGGAATCTCTGATCAAACCTATTTTCTCGGCACTGTAGAGGAAACGGTTGCCCTCATGGATGCATTGGACATCCTGGTCGTGCCTTCAGTTTGGGAGGAACCGTTCGGCCTCGTCGCGGTAGAAGGGATGGCACGAAGTTTGCCTGTGGTCGCTTGCAGAAGCGGCGGGCTGGCAGATATCATCGAAGATGGTGAAACCGGTTTCCTCGTTGAGAAAAATGCCGAAGATATAAGGAAGGCGGTGAAGTGCCTCATCAGCAACCCGGAGTTAAGAGCCGAAATGGGCGGCAAGGGGTTCGCGCGAGTAGGAAAATGCTTCGGCGCCGACCAGCGCTTAAAGGAATTGCGCGAACTGGCATGTAATTTGCTGAAGAAAGCCTAGGTCGAAAGACCAAGAGTCAAAGGATTGACCTTACCGAAGCCAACCAACTGTTCGATCTGGGAAAAACACCAGGTTTATTGAGCCCCGAGACTTGGTACGGTAGGAATCAGTAAAGGGAGTTAGAGCAAATGCAATACACCGAAGGCGTAGGCCAGATTCGGGAAGCAGCCAAGCCCAGGAAGGGACTTGGCTTTTTAGCAATTTTAAGTCGGAGGCCTTCTGGCCGGCCGCTCTTATCACGGGCGCAATGGCAGCCCTGTTTTGGAGTCTCTTTGCTTTCACGTACAGCAAGTGGACCGAGCCCGAAGGCTATTACACTCACGGGTTTCTGATCCCCCAATTTCAGGCTACATCGTTTACCGTTGGTGGCCCCGTATCAAGCAGACGCCGGTTAAGGCGGGCTGGGTTGCCGCACCACTGATTGCCGCCTTCCTATGGATTGCCTATTGCGCGAACAGAACCGACATCTACGCGATCTTATCGCTAACGTTTATCGCTCTCGCACTGCTTTCCACCTGGCTAATCGCCGGTTGGCGCTGGATGGTCGCTCTGCTTGCGCCCATCGGTTACTTGCTTTTTGCCCTGCCCGTCTGGGATCAGCTGATCAACGCCTATACGAACCCGCTGCAGCTGATCTCGACCAAGATCTCGTTCCACATGCTGCAGGCCATGTTCTTGCACCCGCAAATGGCGGACACCAATATCATCAGCATCGGCAGCTACCAAATCGAAGTCGCCGTCGCCTGCAGTGGGCTTAAACTCCTGCTGGCGCTCGTCGCCTTCGGCGTTTTCTTTCTGCTGATCGCGCGTCTCAAGCTTTGGGCGAACCTCCTGTTCGCCGCATCCATCGTGCCCATCGCACTCTTCATGAACGGACTCCGTATCGCTCTCGTCGGTGCCGTGGGCCACTTCTTCGGTGCGGATGCAGGCGCCAAGTTTCATGATTACAGCGGCTACATCGTCATTATTCTCTGCTTCTTCCTCCTTGACCGGTGGGCAAAGCTCCTTGGCTACAAAAAGAATGCGGTTGAGGAAGACGTTCCCGTCGCCAAAATGCCGGCCAAAGACCTCCGCTCACTAAAGCTGAGAGCCTTCGGAGTTGGCGCTGCGCTTGCTCTTGGCGGTGCGATCGTCATCGCAGCCCCTAAGCCAAAGCCCCTACCCGGACGAACGGAATCCTGGATGGAGAAAACTCTCCCCGCAACCGTTGATAACTACAAGGTCCAATCGAGCTACAAGATGGACGATTCCACCTACAACGAGCTGCAGCCTTACGGCATCGTTTGTCGAGTCATGGGCAACGGTACACAGGCCTACGACGTCACCATCGTGGCCAGCAACCGTAAGACCAGTTTCCATGATCCCCGCGTCTGCTTCCCAGCACAAGGTTGGAGCTTCGACGATCAGAAGAGAGTCGTCGTTCAAACCGCGACCCGTGGCGCGATTCCCGTCAGCCTTATCTCAATGAAAGACCCGGATGACAATAGCGAGCAGCTTGCCGGCTACTTCTACCGTGGACCGAAGGGTTTCTATGCAACACCGCAGGGGCTAAGCTGGTCCATGCTCCTCGACCAGTTCGCGGGCCGCAACGACGAAGGCGTGTTCTACCGGTTCATGCCCCAGTTCAAAGGAGCAACGGAAGCGGACTTGGAGAAGTTCATCCAGAAGTATATGGACACCTCCGGAAAGTCCAGCAACGGGTTCTTCTAATACCCTCCCCTGGGGTATCCGAGCTAAACGATGTACGGGCGGCCCAAACCGCCGCCCGTACGATGATTCAACTTGGCAACTCTGAACTCCTACTGGTTCGCGGGCGGCAAACTTGTGCAATATTGGGCGACTGCGTTCGGGAACTGAGACCAGGTGGTCGGAATCGCTGCCTTGATGTCATTTTCGGAGAAGTTCCAAAAGCCTTCGCGATTTGGCCTGCCTCGCCAAACCGGCGCCGGACTCTGACAACCGCCATTCGCGCAATTGTCCGCATCACTGCCGACGTTCGCGAACTGGTCGCAGATTTCCAAATAGGAGATACGCCCCGCGTGCCCATCCATGTATGCGACGTCCTGCCCGCGCTCGTCATAGACCCCGCTCAGGTTGGATCCAATCATGCCGGTGACCGGACTTGCTGAGCCTAACCAAGAGGTCTCGGCATCGACATTGTCTATCCAGCCTTGGCTGAAAGGTCCTATATCGGAGAAAAGTGATCGCCCCTCGACTACATCGCCCGTGGTTTCCGGCCTGGAAACCTCGCTCAAGCTCATACCTGGATTGTCGAAATTATCACCGAAGATTTGATTCTTGTGAAATACGTTGTTCCAATAATATCCGCGCCTTAGAGCAGGCAAACGGCCTAGGGAAGCCACTTCGGCAGGGCAAACGAAGTCACGGACATCAGGGATGGAGAACCCGTCCAAAAACTCTGACGACTCGTTGTGGGGATCGATAAAGACCCGTTCATTGCGAATGTAAGGGTAGATGATCTGCTTCCAGTTCTCACAGATTCGGTTATCGACGTTTTGGCGGCCCTCGCGCATATCATCGTGATCACGGTAGTACATTTGTTGGGCAAAACCCAACTCTCTTAGGTTGAACATCCCGTTTTCCCATTGAGCGGAAGTTTTGCTTCTTTCAAACAAGGGCATAAGAATGGCGGACAGAAATTGCGACGATGGCAACAATGGCCAACAGTTCCAATAGAGTAAAAGCTCTTCGTTTCATCAACTTTGATTCGCACCGTTCCAACCTCCCCGTTGGAAACGGTACCTCCTGCACTATTTGACGCCATGCTGAAACGGTTAAGTTCTAACTTGGATCCTGAACCCATTTTATTTAACAGCTGGGTTTTGAATGTTTCAGCTTTGGACTCTTTCCAAAAGTGCAAAGCGCAGGTCGTCCACCAGGTCCCAGGTCATAAACCCTCCGCTAGGAAATTGGGCGTACTCGTCCCACTGGGGAAAGCCCTCGATCTCCAAGTCCTTCGGCGTCACTCGGTGTGCGCCGTTGAGCAGGAGCACAACCTCCACGTTCTCATAGAGCGAAATATCCGCCAGAAACGCTCGGGGCGTGCAAAATACCGGCGCTTCGCCGCCCAGAAGCTGGAGAGTCACGTTGCCGTAGTGCTCTTCACTCGTTAGCGGTGGTCGCCAGGCCATTCAAGAAGAATATCTTAACGATCCTGCCAGAAAGCCCCCAGAGGCTTTCGCGCAATAAACGTCTTTCCCGAAAACGCCCACGTCGGCACCGTGCTGGGTGTCTCCGTCCAAGTGACGTACGCGTTCTTCCCATCCGCTGCGCAGCTCAAAAAGTCCAGCGGCGGACGGTAACAAATCACATCGTCCGAAACCCGCTCCGAAGTCCCAAACCCCGCATCCGGAGAACTCATGCCCGCAAACCGAACGTGCCACTTTCCGACATATTGGTTGCTTCCCTCAGGTTGAACTTGGCCGTCCCGGTTATCCTGATACGCGATATAAAATCGCCCCTTTGAATCTGCGCAGAACCACGGAAGCGTCTGGACGTAGATCCCGACGTTATCCGAGTGCTTGCTTGCAGCAAAGCTCTTGAGGTTGGCATCCAACTCTGCCTGAGGAGTCACCAGCTTCGGCGCGCTGAACGTCTCGCCCCCGTCGGTGCTGATGCGATAGTAATCCAAGAGTGGATGCGTTTCCACCCCGTTCACAACTTCTTTTGTGTAATTGGGATACAAAGCGATCACGGTTTTCGGCCCCGCTGCGGCGATGCATCCGAGGATCCAACGCTCCTGAGTATCGCCCAAAGATGGAGTTAGCGTGCCGATGGTCTGGTGCCCCTGGAAAGTGCGTCCGCCGTCGGTCGAGTAGGCAAAATCAAAGCGGTCGATGAGGTTCTGGTCGTGGGTAGTCGACCACATGGCGTAGATCCTGCCATCGGAAGAAGAGCAGAGATAGGGATCAACCGGCCCGTCCCCCGCGGGTTCCTTGTCCACGCGAGATCTCTGTTCGAAAGTCTTTCCATGGTCGGTCGAAGCCGCCAAAAACACGCCGATGGACTTCGGGCCGCCGATGAACCCGTTCGAATAATCCATATAGAGTTCGCCGTTGGTAAGGTTCGGCGCCATCCATTCGCGGTCCAGTTCACCCGTTGGTCCCGTGCCTTTCTGAAGCGTCATTCCGTTGTCGTTCGAGAAATAGCTGCCAAAACCCAGGGATTTATCCGTATCGTTGTCGTGCAGGATAAAGGAGAGATTCATGTCCCCGTTTGGCCAAGCGAGCACGTCCATGTCGCAAAAGCAGTTGTCGTAGCTTTTTCTATCGCCAAACGAAGCGCCCCAGTCTCGGCTCGTATAAAGCTGGCCCGGCTGATGCATGGCAACATAAACTTCACCCTTCCCATCGGTCGCGACGCTCGATTCGCCACCGTCGCCAAGTTCCTTTCGGTCGGTCCATTGCGCGAAACCGGAAGACACCAGTAGAAGAGCAAGAGGAAGCGTGAAGGAGCGTGGGATCGGCATAGTCTTTAAAGGTTTACGGGGGCAGAGGCTGAGTTCGTTAGCTTACTGTTTTTGTTCGACGCCGCCCACGAACACAAAATCACCCAGCCCGCGCGAAACTGTAACCGGCTTGTCGCCATCCACCATGATGACAGTGACGCCATTCTGCCCGGTCCGTTTGTGAATCCGATAGTTGATTCCCTGGCCGTAAACCAAGTGTCCCGAGCCGGCGCAAACCACAAAAACGGAGTCTTGCGGTTGAGGGTGGGCGAAAAGATACTTTATGGCGGTGTCCGCCATCGCCTGATCCCAAAGAACCTGGGCCGCGTACATATTGTCCATTTCGGAACTGGTGCCCGGATGATCTCCGATGAGGGCATTGAAGATCGTACGGTGGGTGGGGTTCAAAGCCCCAAGGTCCGCCGGAAGTTCCGCCCTTTGCTCCGACGTCAGACCGGAATAGCCGCCCATCCCAACCGCATGGACCCATGGACGGGGAATATTGAGGGCGACCATCGGAAGGTGGTGGTCTTTGATCGTTTCGAAAATGGGCCGGTAAAGGCCAAAGTCGTAACCCCACTGGTGCTTCCAATCGCTCTTTTCGATAAACTCATCCTCGCTCCACCAACCCAGCGTCCATGGGTTTAGGTCATCCTGAACGGGCCGGGTGAACATCTCAAATCCCACGACAACCGGGCGAACCTTTGCAAGAGCTTCTATGACGCTCGCCTGAAACTTGTGGTGTTCGGGGTTTGTGTGCGATTCCCCGAGGAACACGAAGGGCCTTCCGGTCGCGGAGTTGATCACGTCATCCAGGGTTACAACGCGCCCTGACCGGGTGTCCACAATCGTTCCCGGGGCGACTGTGATGTCTCCGTGCGACCCTATTGGCAAGCGCAAGGGATCGGGGCCGGTCTGGGCTAACGCGGCCGCAACTAGCAGAGGAAGTAAAGGCACAGCCTATTCTCTAACTTTTCGCAACCCCGAGTCAAGCCTTCGCGCCGCGGGAACAGCCTAAGCCGTCTCTCAGCCGGACCCAATAGATTGTCAGCATGCGCGAACCGAGGTTGCAAACATCCGATCAGCACGAACTACTGATCCCGATTCTGCTGGCGGCCTTTCCTATGGAGGACCGCCTTCGGAAGTTGTTAGCCTCGGAAGAACTGGTGACTTACGGCGCTTGGGTGGGCGAAGAACTCGTTGGAGCGGTGACCATTCGCTGGGCTGAGCCAAGCGAAATTGAGATTATCGCGGTCGCAAGCGCCTTCCGGCGTAACGGCTATGGTTCAGCGATAATATCGGCGATCCTCGACGAAGCCAAAAGTCGGGGCATACGCCGCATGCTGGTTGCCACCGCCAGCATCTCACTGGACAACATCCTGTTCTACCAGAAGTGCGGCTTCCGCATGAGTCACGTAAGGCGCGACAGTTCGATGCTCCTTGAAGCTGCGATCGTGTGGCAGGGAATTGCCCTTCGCGACATGCTGGTGTTTGATTATCTGATTGAAGTGCGGACTCCCCGTTGACTCCCTAGCTCCAACCCATTTGCTGGGGCGCGGTTGAAGCACCAAGACCACGCCCCGGTCAAAGACGGTTCCCTAAAACCTATAACCGACGCCGATTGAAAACAGATTGGGATTGATATCGAGGTTCGTCAGCGTAGTGCCGGTGGACTTAACCTTGACGTTGGTCGCAATTCCAACATGTTTGAAATCGAAGTTCAGAGACCATGTCTTGTTGATCGCATAGTCCAGGCCACCGCCATAAACAAAACCAAAACTGTTCCGAGTTACGTCCAGCGGAGTTCCCGCCGCCGCGATATTCGCGGCAGTGATGATCGTATAGTTCACTCCAACTCCGACGTAAGGTGTAACCGGACACTGAGGAATCGGAAGGTGATACTGTACGGAAAGAACAGGTGGAAGATGGCTGACCGTTCCAATATTCCCGACTCCCGAGAGCGTTACATTGTGTTGCTGCGGATAGGTTAACACCAGCTCGAGAGCAATATTCTGGTTGAAGAAGTAAGAAAGGTCTACCTCAGGGAAGATCTTGGAATTAAGGCTGATCGCGTTGACCGGGAAGTTAACCCCCAACGCGCTGAATGCGCGCGATTGGTTTGCCGGATTCATGTCCAACGCCCGGACCCGAATAAGCCAAGGGTCCTTCTGGATATCGTCCTTGGATTGCGCAGCGCCAACAACCGACAGACCGAGCACGCCGATTGTCAATAACGAAGAGAGTTTCACTTATGCCTCCATGGCAGCCGTGCGGCAGGTAACGAAGCTCTCCGGGTCTCCTGATCCGACCACCTCCAAAAATGGTACAGGTCGGAGGGCCGCTGAGTCTGTGCCCAAGATTTTGTCAATGATTTGCATGACGCGGTTGCAACTATTCCATTGGACCTATTAAGTCACTCGGCTTCGGCCCGCCTCAATATCCGAAAACCAAGCAATTCTCTCATTGCGATGTATCCCTTACCAGGTTTGAATTAGTGTGCGCCAAGTTGGTTCTTTTGCTTAGTGGCGCACGTAGAGAATTCCGGGTGGGATGCAGCAAATGAAGCGCGTATCGGCTTATTTGGGATTGGCTCTGCTAGCCTTGCTGGCAGTGGGCATCCTAGGTTGCGCGAAGGCAGACGCGACTTCTACCGTCGATCCTCCGATCCAGCCTGCCGAAGGCGAGGACAACCTTTACGAAACGATTTCTTCTGCCGCGTTCCAACTCGACACCGCCGTTCAGGCACTCAGCGAAGTCCTGGACCAAACGCGCAAACTGTCCGAAAAGAGCCAAGGCTCCATAAAGACTGCTTACTCTTCACTAAACGGCCTCGTCGACCGGGCGGGGGAAACCATCGGTGACTATCCGATACCGCCCCGAAGCAGCCAGGAAGTAGCGAAGAATCGCGAACATTTTGAACGCTGGGCGAAGAATGCGCTTGCTGCGTCGAACCACTCCCTTAAAATCGTGCTCAGCGCGGAAAGCTTGCAGGCTAGAGTGGATCCTGAGGGCCGGCATTCGGAACTGACCGAAAAGCTGCGAACGGCGGAAGACGCTCTTCGCGGAGCTCTCAATACGCTAAAACCCGCATCCGGTAGTTAGCTCTTTAATGCCTTGAGAACCAGCTTGATCGCCGTCCCGCTTTTTTGCCGATAGCCGGCGGATAGGTTAGTCCCTCCTGCTTGGCGAACTCCGCGAGTTCCTTGACTGTTGCCGTGCTGTCGCGCAGACCGATGACGACCTCAACGGTTTCGAAGGGTGTCAACAGGCCCCAAAAGAATACAGACGGGGGCATAACAGGCGAAAGACTCGCAGATTTAATAAATGAAGCGCTTTAGGGTTGACTTTCCTGGCAGCTTAGTTCATAATCTCCCTTGCCATCACATAAGATGGCGCCGTTGAAAGACGGTGTACCTTGAAAGCTCAATAGAGGAATGACGAATTTGTAAGTGTTCACAGGGACATGAAAATATGATGTCCCGTCATTCGGCTTCCCAAAGCCAAGGGGAAGCCGGCCGAGCGTAGAAATACAGACTCGGCGAGTTAACAAACCCATCTGGGGAATAAAATAAAATTTCTTCGGAGAGTTTGATCATGGCTCAGGACGAACGCTGGCGGCGTGCCTAAAACATGCAAGTCGAACGGTGTTAGCAATAACACAGTGGCGAACGGCGGAGTAATACATGAGCAACGTGCCCTGAAGACTGGGATAGCCAGCCGAAAGGCTGGGTAATACCGGATGTGGCCCCTAACAGGCATCTGTGAGGGATTAAATGGTTTTTCGCTTCGGGAGCGGCTTATGGCCTATCAGGTAGTTGGTGAGGTAACGGCTCACCAAGCCGACGACGGGTAGGGGGTCTGAGAGGACGATCCCCTCGAGTGGGACTGAGACACGGCCCACACACCTACGGGTGGCAGCAGTTGGGAATCTTGCACAATGGGGGCAACCCTGATGCAGCGACGCCGCGTGGAGGATGAAGGATCTAGGTCTGTAAACTCCTTTTGTTGGGAAAGACTTAGGACGGTACCCAACGAATAAGGACCGGCTAACTACGTGCCAGCAGCCGCGGTAAGACGTAGGGTCCGAGCGTTGTCCGGATTTACTGGGCGTAAAGAGCGCGTAGGCGGCTCGTTAAGTGTGAAGCTAAATCTCCAGGGCTCAACCCGGAAACTATTTCGCATACTGGCGAGCTTGAGGGATGCAGAGGTGAATGGAATTCCTGGTGTAGCGGTGAAATGCGTTGATATCAGGAGGAACACCCATGGCGAAGGCAGTTCACTGGGCATTATCTGACGCTGAGGCGCGAAAGCGTGGGTAGCAAACAGGATTAGATACCCTGGTAGTCCACGCCCTAAACGATGGATACTAGGCGTAAGAGGTATCGACCCCTCTTGTGCCGCAGCTAACGCACTAAGTATCCCGCCTGGGGAGTACGGCCGCAAGGTTGAAACTCAAATGAATTGACGGGGACCCGCACAAGCGGTGGAGCATGTGGATTAATTCGATACTAACCGAAGAACCTTACCCAGACTTGACATCGATTGAAAGTCCTAGAGATAGGGCCCTCCTCCCAAAAGGAGGACATGAAGACACTTGTTGCATGGCTGTCGTCAGCTCGTGCCGTGAGGTGTACGGTTAAGTCCGCCAACGAGCGCAACCCTCGTCCTATGTTGCCAGCATGAAAGATGGGAACTCATAGGAGACCGCCGGCGTAAGTCGGAGGAAGGTGGGGATGACGTCAAGTCAGCATGGCAGTTACGTCTGGGGCTTCACACATGCTACAATGGGCGAAACAAAGGGCAGCAATACCGCGAGGTGGAGCGAATCCCAAAAATACGCCCCCAGTTCAGATTGCAGTCTGCAACTCGACTGCATGAAGGCGGAATCGCTAGTAAACGCAGGTCAGCTATACTGCGTTGAATACGTTCCCGGGTCTTGTACACACCGCCCGTCAAGTCACCTGAATTGTCTTCACCCGAAGTCCGTGGCCTAACCGCAAGGAGGGAGCGGCCGAAGGTGAGGGGAGTAAGGGGGACTAAGTCGTAACAAGGTACCCGTACCGGAAGGTGTGGGTGGATCACCTCCTTAAAGGTTAAGCACTCTTGGTTCCAATGGAATCGAGACATAACCAGGTCGGATTACAATTCGTCTCCTCTGAGCTTTTAGGTCTTAAAATGCCGGTTCACGCAAGTGGCCGGTTTTTTTATTTTGTGCTCCTTCCTCCTCGCCTATAATTGGGGTATGGCCTACAGTCCGCGGCGAGACGAATCCAAAGTTTGGACAATTCGTGAAGGCGACAGGTTCTTTCGAGAAAGGGGGCTGGTCAACAAAACCCTACATCGGATAGCAAAAGATTTAGCAAGGTTGGATATCCCTTACGCCGTCGTTGGAGGGTTGGCTCTCTTTAAGCACGGCTACCACCGATATACCGAAGACGTCGACCTATTGGTTACGAGAGAGGGTCTCAAGCGCATCCATGAGGAGTTGGAGGGACGTGGCTATTTGCCAAAGTTTCGCGGTTCGAAGAATCTTCGTAATACGGAAACGGGTGTGACAATTGAGTTCCTAGTAGCTGGCGAGTTTCCGGGTGACGGTAAAGACAAACCAGTGGCCTTCCCAGATCCGAAAATCGTAAGCCACGAAAGCGACGGGATCCTATATCTAAACCTGGAATCCTTAATCGAGTTGAAGCTTGCGTCAGGGATGACAAGTCGCGACCGGATTAAGGACACTGCCGACATCCACGAACTGATTAAGGCTCTAAGATTGCCTCGCGAGTTTGGCGAGCGGCTGAATCCTTATGTTCGGAAAGCCTATGACGACCTGTGGTTGGCCGGGGATCATCCCAAACGATATGTATTGCTATGGCAAGCCGGAGACTCTGCAGTTGGAGGAAAGTCGATCGAAGAGATAGCCCGAATCCCTGGGGAAGCGTCCGAGGAACTCAGAAAAATGGCCGAGGACGGCGTTCGCTTTGAACGAAACGGCGAACAGGGCGACCAGCTTCTCTTCGTCACCGAAGACCCCGAGGTCGCCGCAAAATACGATATGCACGAGGAGTCGGAGTTCCTCTAAGACTCGCGCTCGATCCTGGCGCGGGCTATCATCCGTTATGCTCTGCGAAAAGCTTCTCCAATACCAAGCAGCCAAGCAAATGGTCACCCTCTACAAATGGTCGGATGGCGACGGGCTCTTGATCGGCGATGTTGGTCTGCCGGATGATAGCAACCGACGGCCGCTATTGTGAACTCGAGGAATATGGAGACCACCCCCCCCAAAAACAAGTCGACGACAGGCTAACCATAGACCTTAACGAAATCGCAGAATTACGTTGGCGGTCATCCGGCGAACTGACCGTAACCGTGGTTCAAAAGGCGCTGAGCAGGACTACGGATCAATCGTGATAGATTGACGTGCACTGCTCGTACCCGCCGAAGCCTCAATAGTAGCTTGGACTCCCGACGTCACCGGAGTGGATGTGATAGTGAAAGAAGCAGTGGTCTGGCCGGATTTGAAGATGACAGTTGCGGGAACCGTCAGGGACTGGCTGGTTGACGACACTCTCACGATCAAGCCTACACTGTGCGCCGGCGATGCCAAGGTGATGGTCCCGGTAACGGGGTCCCCGCTTGCGATAACGGAGGAACTTAGGGTTAGCGATTCGATTGAGGGACTTGGCTCAATGGAAAGGTATTGTTGAAGTTTGAGCCCGTCCTGCCCTAGGAATGTGATGATCGCAGATTGGCTGCTCGCCACAAGATTGGATTTTACAGCCAACGGTTCTACAAGAACGTTCGGTCCAAAAGCTAGAGTCGCTGGGACGATCACATTCGCATTATTAGATGAGACTGCGAAAGAATAGGCACTAGGATGCTTTAGCTCAAGCTCAACCGTAATATTCGCCTTGGAACCTCCGGTTAATTGCCGGACGCCACAAAAGAAATGCCCTCCTCATTCGTGTAGAGCCCCAGTGTCGCGGATTTTGGCGATCCACCCGAGTCTGCTGTGATGATAGCGTCCACCGGCCCTGTTGAATCCAGCTCCACTGTTGCGCTGACGGTTATCGGAAATGTGGCCGTTTTAGCTCCTGCGGGCACTGTAACCCAGGGCTGCAACGCTATTGGCGAACTATACGACGGGAAGTTGGTGGCCAGGTTAATCAGGGTACCGCCTGCGGGTGCGGGTGCAGACAGCGTGAGCGTGCCCGTCAAAGTTGTTTCTGGACCTTTATAACTTGTCTTCGATAAGCTAACGCTGATAACCGGGTCGGATGGATAGACGACGAAAGACTGCGACGCGGTCGTACCATACAGATTTGCAGTGACAGTCACCGTTTGAATCGTTGTGACAGGTAAGACGGCAACAGTGAAACTCTTAGTTGTGGCGCCGATTGCATACCAAACCGTCTTAGGGATTGATATAGATGGGCTATTCGAACTCAGGCTCACGGCATCGACCTGGGTATCTCCCAGCTGTAATTGCAGAGTAGCTTGGAACGTATCGCCTCCGTAATAATGACCTTGCGGGATGGTGAGTAACTTGACACCGTTTGGTATGACAGTAAAATCTGCAGTTAAGCTAGCGCCGCTGTAGAGGGCCGTAACCGAAGACGCGGCCGGCTCTGATGTTCCGGTGCCATAGATGGAAAAGAAGACGGTTGAAGCCCCCGCAGGGATCTTTACGGAACTGGGCGCCTCCGCAGGCCCCTCCGTAAAAACTGTCGCATAGGTATCCACTGTAGCCGGGGAACTGAGCGTGATCACCCCGGTCGAGTCCGGTACTGGACCAAGCACGCCTGTCTCAAGCACCTGATCGTAAACGAGGCCAGGCGCCACGGTCAGGTTGGTCAATGATGATGACGTGCTTGATGAGAGCGATAAGGCAGAGAGGAATCCGCCAGGGGTGGCATTAACTTGGCCAGGCTCTCCAGGGACGCCGCTCCATTCCAAATCGTTCGGCTCATAAGCTCCTGGCGTAGTTGGGAACACCGGATAGGCCACTGTCCCCGCAAGGATCGCATTTCCTTTAGTATCCAGGCATAACGAGCTTACCGGCGATGGGAAATAGGATCCGTAGAGCAGCGAAGCCCCATTTGAACTTAGCTCGGCCAAGTAGCCCACAGAGTTAGGCACCTCGTAGAGTGCTGAGTCATAGGCGTTTGCAGTTGCTTGGATCGCGTAGGCGCTTCCATATACTATTGGATCGCCACCGGAGTTTATCGTCAGCCCCGACACGGTTAGCTGCTGGGTCCCGTAAAACGTTGCCCAGTCGAGTCCGGTCCCATCGGCTTTGAGCTTTGCTACATAAGCTATCCCAATCTCGCCCAAGGGCTGGATCTTTTCAAAGGATCCCGCGGTTGTTGGGAAAGTTGGGCCGGCAAGACCCGCCACGACCGGATCACCGCTTGCGTCTAAGGCGACCCCGGATGCGCTATCGCCCGTGCCGAGGAAGGTGCTAAAAACAAGCGCTGATCCAGTCGAACTCAATTTCGTGGCAAATGCTGCTTGAACGCTGAAACTGGGGCCCGTCGTTTGATACGCGCCAGTGGTTGAAGGAAAGGTCAGGCTGTCGCTATCTCCCACGACCAGGGGATTTCCCACCTTATCAACAACTACACCATTGACCGATGTGCCGTAATATCCGCCAACGCCTAGATAGGTGCTGAATACCAGGCCTGTGCCCGTCTCG
This sequence comes from uncultured archaeon, assembly GCA_963829965.1. Taxonomy (GTDB): domain Bacteria; phylum Armatimonadota; class Fimbriimonadia; order Fimbriimonadales; family Fimbriimonadaceae; genus DASXZH01. The sequence continues at coordinate 241,516 of CAWHLK010000032.1, forward strand.
TTCAACTTTGTCACAAACCCTGCCGAGGGGCCCTTGGCTTCATTTGTTGTCTCAATCGCATTTGTCGACACCGGAAAGTCACTCGAATAAGTGCTGCCTACCACTATGGGTTCTGAAGACGAATCCAGAATCAGTCCGCGAGGCGTTTCTCCTTCGATGTACGGCGCACTCCCGGAGCCGGAAAGAAACGTGCTGAACAGGAGCCCGGTTCCGACTGAGTTGAGCTTCGCAACGAAAACGCTTGGTCCGCAGGTTGTTCTGGGCCAAATATTTGTATCAATGGGCTCCTTCGTATGCGTTTGAAACGCTCCCGTGGTCGTTGGAAAATTAACGGAACGCGTGCTTCCGACAACAACAGGGTTTCCAGAAGCATCTAGCTTAACGAATAACGCATCGTCTGAAACCGTGCCGCCAATTAGCGTTCCCCACATGAGTGCGGAACCGTCGGATTTCAACTTCGCCACGAACGCATTTCCTTCGCCATCCGCACTCTGCTGGGTAGTCCTATAGGCACCAACCGTGACAGGGAAATGGTCCGCGCCGTTCTGGCCGGCGATCACTGGATTGTTGTTTGAATCCAAGGCAACCGCATTGACCACGCACCCATCCGCTCCCACAAAGGTCGAATAAACCAGCGGATCAATGATCAGCGGCTTCGAGATATCGTAAGCCCCCGGACTAAATCGCACAACAGAGCCATCGGTATCGAGTTGGCAGGGAACCTGGACACGCCGCCCTCCAACCTCCTGATAAGCAGTCAACCCGCGCTCTTCCATCTCCCCAATAGAGGTCTCAATTCCCAAATTCCCGTTCGTTAAAACGCGAACTCCGTTCGCGCCCTCGATTCGAATTGCCACCTGCGAAGGATCGGCGCCTGGCTTCACGTCCAAATCGTAGCGGGGGGCGCCCCGAACGGTCGAGTAGCGAACCGAAATGCCGTCGTACGGCTGGGCAGCCAACACCTGAGTGTAACGGCCCACCCCGGTAGCCCAACGAGCCCGGTCGCCCACAAAATAGTTGAAGTCCCCGGGGAGCCGGCTCAGACCCTCAAGAGCCGTCGGTTTAGAGTCGGCAAACCTCATGCGAACCACATGGCCCTCTGTGTGCCCAGTTGCTTTTAGGCCCGTCCCATCCTCGCGCACAAAGCGGTGAAAGTCCATAACCGCCCCATCGCCCGTAACCCAAAAATCGAGGCCATGCCCCTGCGAATGAAACAACGCTTGCGCGTCCCATTGGCCCTTGTTCTCCACAAATGCCGCTCGAGCGTCGCTAAGGACAGCGCTCTCCGATACCTTTGAAGCAGGTGTCGCCTGCGCCGCGACAGCGGCACCTAAAAGCAACACGCCCGTAAAACACTTGAAAAAACGAGTAACCGCCGCGCACATAACCCCTCCGCACTAACCAGACCTAAGACACTAATAATATATCACTCAAGTTCCTGCTGGGCAAGTCTTCGCGAGGATTAAATCAAAACCCGTAGGGTTGATTCGAGATACTATCCTTCTTGCAACGGATAATCAATTGATTCTATGAGCGAGATACCCAGCCAGGTCCGGCGCGGACCGGACTACCAGGATGCGGCAACCGTCAAGCGCAGGCCGAACATCAAGCGCCTGGGGCTGCTCGGAGCCTCCGCAATTATCGTGGTCTTGGCAATCGCCGCCCTCAAACTCATTTTGGGAAGGCCCGGCGAAGGTGCGATCCAACTGGTACCTGCAGACGCCGATATTGTCGTCACTCTGGATACCAATCCGTCGCCTGGCCAGTTGGCGACCTTCAAGTACATCTACAACGCGGTGGACACCACAGGAATCGAGGAAAAACTCGACGACTGGCTTGACCATATATTAGGGCAGAGCGCACTAGCGCCGAGAATCCAGCCCTATGTGGCGAAGAGCTTTGCTTACGCGGCTTGGGGGGCAACTGTGCCTGGTCCACAAGAAGGCGCCTTTTTCCTAGCGCTTACGGATCCAGGCGCAGTTAATGACATTCTCGATCAAAGCGGCGAGAGAAGGGGCGCGGGCGGTCCGGTCGAGTTCAAACAAGATCTTTTCTGCGGGGTCATCGGCAACTATCTCGTGGTGACGCGGCGGGTAGCGCGGTTCAAGCAGATTCTGATGACGTTCAAACGGGACCTGCCTTCGTTTGCCTCGCTCGCAGACTATCAATCCGCGCGGTCGGCCCTTCCATCCGATGCGAACCTGATGTTCTATGTCTGTCCGAGCGCCGGAATGACGCAAATAGACTCCCAATCGGGCAAATCCCTCAACAAAGGCTGGGTTTCCGGAGCCGTGACCGTGAGAGGACAGGGCCTTGAAATTAAAGCCCATTATCCTTCCGGGCTCGGGAATCTCGGCATGGAGCCCAACTCGCTCGACGGGACGAGCATCGACCGCAACCTTTGGCGTGCGCTGCCCGACGAAGCCCTTGCGATAGTGGCATGCTCGCAGTCCGGCAAGTTGATGCAGACCTTGAACAAGGCTTTTGCCAAGAAATCAACGCCGGATAAAACCTTACTGCCGCTTGAGCAAAGCATTGCGGAAAGAGTCTTGCGAGACTATGCTTCAGGTTTGCCCGGGGATTTCCTGCTCGGAATCTACCCCGGCGCTTCAGGCATCTATGACGGGACCGCCCCCGACTATCGGTCGAAGAGGGATGTGGACAGCGTCCTCTGCTTTGACGCCGCCGCCGGATCGAACCCTGCTGGACTTGCTCAAAAATTCCGTGAGGCGTGCGAGCACCCAAAGCCTGACGCCGGCAATCCATCGGATGATCGAATGAAGTTGACGGAAGAGCACCGAAATGGGGCAACCCTCTGGTGGGTGGACGCAGACGCTTTCAATCTGCCCCAGCATGTCCGTCATTGGATGGCAGAAAGAGGCAAGCGAATCGGACTCCTCCTTTGCAACCGTAACCTCTACGTGGTTTCGTCGAATCTGATGGCGGACCGGGTGTTGGCTGTCGCCGAATCCAAGACTCCCACCTTGATGGATGACCCCCTTTTTTCCAGGATGCTTGGCTACGGGGGCGACTCCCAGGTACGAGCGATGGTTGCACTGGGCCGCCTGATCGATATTTATTCCCCATGGGCCCTCCGAACAACTCATGAACTCAGCGACCAGATTTTTCCGGACGCCATCCACAAACTATTTGGCCGAGGCGATGGCAATTTCGCCGCGGCGCAGAAAGAATCGATCAGCCTGGTGGCAGCCGTCAAGGTGAACGGGAGTGATTTGAGCCTCGAAGGCTTTCTTCCCCTCGATTACTTTTCCGCGGCTCAACTCTTAAGCACTGCGCCAACTTGGAAGTCTGTGAGGCTCGAATGGCCCTTTGAGGTCAACACAGCTCCGAACCCCATCACCCGGATGACATCCGCTCCCGGCCACTCCGGAGACTTAAAGCTAAAAAGGTAGGCTAGGCTTCATGCTGGTTCCCGATCACGCTTCCAGAGTTAAGAGGCTCGCCAAGAGCTTGGGTGAAAATGGAGCGGACGCTTTCTTTGCCTCGCACACCGTATCGATGGAATATCTTCAGGGCTTCGCGGAAGATGGCTTTGAACGGTTTTTGACCCTTGCGATTCGCGGGACCGGAGAAGTGGTGCTCATTTGCCCCGCCCTTTCGGCCACCAAAGCAAAGCGCTGCGGCATCAAGGATATTCGAAGCTGGAAAGATGCCGAGGACCCATTGGAGCTCTTTCGAGGTCTCGCCGAAGAGTGGAATCTTCGGTCAGGGATTATCTTTGTCGATGGTTTCATGCCAAGCATGATGTTGTTGCCGATGCAGGAGATCTTGCCGGCAGCGCTATTCAAATCCGGCCATTCCGTCCTCTCCGGAGTCATGCGCAAGAAGGACGATGACGAGTTGGCCCTCCTTCGCACCGCCGCGCACATCGCTGACAGCGCGCTTCAGCCCGCCCTGCAGCAACTGAAGCCAGGCATGAGCGAACTGCAGTTTGATGGCATCTTGCGAAACGAGATGCAGCGGAAAGGCGGCAAGCCCACCTTTTGTATTATCGCCGCAGGCGCAAACAGCGCCGAACCCCACCACGAGAGCGATGACACTCCGATCATGGAAGGGGACGTGTTGCTGTGCGACTATGGGTGCTCCGTCGAAGGCTATAACAGCGACACCACCCGCGTGGTGAGCATGGGCCGCGTTTCCGAAGAGGCTCACCGCGTTTATGCGGCTGTGTTTGAGGCGCAGCGAGTGGCCAGGGAAGCGATAAAGGCGGGCGTGCCGGCGGAAGATATCGACAGAGCGGCCAGGCAGTCAATTGAGAGCGCGGGCTATGGCGAGTATTTCATCCACCGAACCGGGCATGGCATTGGCCTGAGGGAGCACGAGGAACCCTACATCGTGGAAGGCGCCAAAGACCCGCTCGCAGTGGGAGAATGCTTTAGTATCGAGCCGGGCATCTATTTGCCCGGCAAATTCGGCGTCCGCATCGAAAACATCGTGACGCCGACCCTGCACGGCCACGAAAGCCTAAATGCCGACCCCAGCGAGAGGCTGATCGAGATCAGGCCTTCTTAGTTACTTTTCGTCGCACCGCATAGGCCGCTCCCAACCCGAAAACAAGCAGGCTCGATGGCTCGGGAACAGGATTCTTATGAATGACGACTGTGTGCGAACTGTGGTGGCTGTTGCTGATGATCACAATCGGGATTGCGGCAACAAAGAGCCATCCGGCGTTGCTCCTTGACGTACTGGTAACCACGGAACCGCCGGCAGCGGGAACGTAGACCGGCGCCGCAGGAGGAGGAGGCGGCGGGGGTGGAGGAGCTACCGGTGGTGGCGGAGGTGGCGGCTCAACCGGGGGCGGTGGTGGAGGAGGAGGAGTCGGCTGCACCGGAGGCGGGGGCGGCGGAGTGGGTTGCACAGGAGGAGGCGGTGGTGGCGGAGGCGGGGCAGGCGGCGCGTAGTTCACGTTGGCCGTTAATGGGTTTCCGCACTCGACGAGCATGATTGGCTGGCCGTTGCTGTCCGCGAAAATGGCGGTCTTTGCCCGGATCCGTTGCTGGTGGACTTTGATATGCCCGTCCGGTGGCACGCTGTAAACGCTAAAAACCCTGGCGTGATCAAGAAACGCCACATGAAGGCTCGACATATAGCCGATAAGGTCGCCATCGGTTAAGCCAAAATGGCGCTCGAAACGGGTCCTGACAGCCGGGTCGTGCCTGATTTCGGCAACCAGCTCGCCGGTCGAATGCACGCGATAGTCCAGAAAAGCGTTTGGCTGGGGTCGGTGCTGGGCTACCGCAGATATAGCCAGTGAGGCCATCGTAAGCGTCGCCAGGTATCTCTTTAACATGTCCACAATCTCCCGGTTCAGAATATCAGAGCAGGAACCTGAATGAACCCGGGAAATACGCTGGGTTTGCCTGTCTTTGGCGATGAACGGCTTTGCATGGCTGTGGCAATCATTCTAAGCCGAGATGTTCTGCCTGGGACAATCATTCTCATCAAGCCTGAATCGGAACCTTGAATTCTCAAACGTGCTCTTTGCTTGCTACTGGGTTGATACAATCAGCGTATGACGCCAAGAATTACCGGCACTTTTCTGGATGAGATCACCCACGACATTCCCTCGCAAAACTGGGGGCGCGAGGAATGGCGCAACGAGTTCGCCCTCTACCAACGGATAGGAATCGACACCGTCATCATCATCCGCGCGGGCTACCAAAACAAATGCATCTTCCAAGCCAAAAGCATTCCCGATCTACTGCCCGTTTACGACGACTTGGCCCGCATGTTCCTCGATCTAGCGGAAGAGTTCGGCATTGGCTTGTACTTTGGGCTTTACGATTCAGGCTACTACTGGATCCGCCGCACCTACTGGAAAGAGATCGAGCTTAACCTGAAGTTCATCGACGAGGTCGTGAAGCGCTACGGCGATTCGCCCGCATTCAAAGGGTGGTACATGTGCCACGAGACCGGCAAAGACGACGCTCACATCGTCGAGATTTTTAACCAGCTGGGCGCCCACTGCAAAGCGGCGAAGCCTTTGCCTGTTTTGATTTCGCCATACCCGCAGGGTTCGAAGCAGCTTGGCTCCGCCGGCTTTACGCTTGAAGAATCCTTCGACCACTGGGAACGCATCTTCAGCGAAACCAAGGGCGCCTTCGACATCTGCGCCTTCCAAGACGGCCAGGTCCATTATCAGGAGCTGCCCGCCTTTACCAAGGGTATTTCCGAGCTTGGCAAGAAGCATGGGGTTACGATCTGGTCCAATCTGGAAACTTTCGACCGCGACATGCCGATCAAATTCCCCCCGCCGACTGGCGCTATCTGCGGTTCAAGCTGGAGACCCATAAAAATGTGGCCGAGAAGATCATCACCTTCGAGTTCCCCCACTTCATGTCTCCTCACTCTTGCTATCCCGCCGCTCACAATCTCTTCAAGCGCTACTGCGAGCATCTGGGTTTGGTGGTCTAAGCTCGGAATAGCATGAGGGCAACTTGGTAGTCATAGATTTCGAGGCCGAGATTTGGTATTGGAAGGGCCCTGCGCCGCATTATTTCGTCACCGTGCCGTCCAAGGGATGCGCGGAGCTGTGCGAGATCCAGAGCCTGGTCTCTTATGGCTGGGGAATGATCCCCGTTACCGCCCGGATCGGCAAAGCCGAATGGAAGACTTCTCTTTTCCCCAAGGACGGAAGCTTTATCGTGCCGATCAAAGCCGTTATTCGAAAAGCTGAAGACCTTGACGTGGGAGATACGGTTGCTATTTCGTTAGAGATCGTCTTCGAGACCGGGTGCTAAGAACAGAGGAGCCGCCGACCACGGATGTTTGTGGCCGCGATTCAACGAATGAACGCGAAGCTCGCGGTCGTGGCTCCCATTTATCGAAGACCAGTTAGTCCTTTACCCGGTGCATCTGAATATGCTCGCCTAAAGACACCCACTTCCCGTCCTTCTCGTAGCTTATCACCGCATCATACGAGTCCTTGCCCATGCTTTGACGGGTTAGGTAGTGGCCGCTGTCGCCGCATAGGGCTTTGAAATCCACGACGAAGTCGTTGCCTTCTCGGTTTACGTGGCCAAAGTAGACAGTGTCATAGCCGTGCTGATCCAAGTAGTAAACCTGCTTGGAGTCCGGGTCCCAGCCGTAGCTGCAATGCACGCTGAGCGGGTGCTTTGAGCCGGCTCCGATCGTGCCAATGCCAACGAACTTATTGCCGTCCTCTTCCATATGGAACTTGAATTCCACTTTCACTTCCTTACCAACGACGCCCTCCCAGCGACCACCGAGAAAGATCCTGCACAGATCGAATACCGGTGACTTGCCTGCGATGCCGGAATCCGTGGCCGCTTGAACAGCCACCAAAATCGCGAGGGGAATCATGATTCCTCCGGGCTGTATTCGATACCTTTTTCCAGGTAGTTGGCGAGTGAAACTTCGATAAAGTGCCTCTGGCCCTCGCGAAACATCTTTTCGAAGTCCTCGGTGACATCGCCCCAAATGTCCATCGAGGTCTGGAGCAATGTGCCGCCGTCCTGTTCGATGAAGGTCATGACCTGGTAGTTGTCAAATCCTTTGAGCAGCGAGCTCGGGCCGGAGCCAACGATCTTGGAGGGCGGGTCCAAGTAAAGCAACGTGCCGGTCACCGCGCCGCCGCCATCTTTGAAGTGCTCGGTGATAAAGCCGCCGGGACGGACGTCCGCCGTCACCGTGGAATCCGCCTTGTAACGATGCGGCCACCAATTGCCGTATTCGGTCGTCATCGCCGCGTAAACCCTCTCCCGGGGCGCATTGATGTGCAGTTCGGTCTCAACTTTGATATGTCTGAAATTCTCGTGGTCCACTTTCAGGGCCACCTCCATAGATGATTCTGAGTATCTCTTCAAATGTAGGGCCGTCTCGGCCGCGCTTGACGCGGGCTTGCTTACCCAGCGTTCATAGATCTCCCTCAGGGGGACGGGGTTGGCGTAATTCAAACGCCTTCGCCCCTCCCTCCGAAAAAGGACCAGCCCCGATTCATTGAGAACGCCGAGATGCTGCATGACCGCGAAACGGCTGAGATCGGGAAACTCTTTGGCGAGTTGACCGGTGGTGCAAGGGCCGTCTCGGAGTAGATCCAGCAGCGTTCTCCGGTGGGGGCTGGCCAGCGCTCGCCAGACGGTTTCCGGGTCCACTGTTTTCAATACGTGATAATATTATAACATATTGGAGCGGAAGCGGTTAAGGTATGTGTAGGCCGCGTCCGTAAACGTGCGGGCCGGTAAGCGGGTAAATGGGGCCTACACTGCGGCGGTTTCGTCCCGGGGCAGCGTATGAACCACCCTTCGCCACAACCCAGGGAGTTTGGCGCCGGCAATGTCCGCATCGTTCCGTGAAGCGAAATAGCCGAAACAAGCAGAACCGGAACCGCTAAGCCCTGCTTGCTCGGCTCCAAGCGCCCGCAACCGTTCAATGAGAGCAAGGCATTCCGAAGGCGCAACCAACTCGAAATCATTGGCGACCTCACTCGGCCTGCCGACCTCATCCAAGCGGGCGTACATCGCAGCGGTAGAACACGAAACCTCCGGTTTGGCAAGAACCAGCCACTTTGCCGCCCCGTCAGGCAAGGGAGCCAGTTTTTCGCCGTAGCCGCGCCCTTCGGCGCGGCCACCGAGCAGGAAAAAAGGCACATCCGCGCCAACCGCCAAAGCGATCTCAAACAAATCCCTATCCGCCAGCTTGCCTCCAGTCAACGAGTTGGCGCCGCGCAGAAAGCCGGCCGCGTCCGAGCTCCCACCGCCAAGGCCGCCTTCTGCAGGAATGTGCTTTTCCAAAGTCACCGCCAAACTGGGCAACGCCACGTATTCCCGCATCAGGTTCCAGGCTTTCTGAACGGTGTTCAATCCCTCCAATTCCCGGTCACAAACAAAGGAGTCACCGGGCGCAGGAGAGATGGTTAAAGCATCGAACAAGCTAACTGCTTGAAAGATGGTTTCAATCGGATGATAGCCCCGCTCATCGGGCGGTCCCACCTTGAGCGTTTCGTTGATTTTTGCGGGACAGTGAAGCTTCAGCGGCGTAGCGATGAATGATTTTGGCATTCATCGTGCAAAATCAAGATTGCGCCCAGCGGAATTGCTCCTATGATCACGATTCTCGGACTCGCCCTATTACTAGCTCAACCCCCCCAGGCCATTCAAAACCGGCCGGTCGTCCCCCCGCCTAACCGCATCCGCCGCCAAAGGCAATCGGCGGCCGTCAAATCGCTCTATAACAAGTTCGAGTTGATGATCCCCATGCGCGACGGTGTGAAACTCTACTGCAGCGCCTATGTTCCTAAGAATGCGGACGGCCATTCGCCCATCCTTCTGGAGCGCACCCCGTATGGTGCCGGACCCTACGGCCCCAACAGCTACCCTGGTGGTTTCCTGGGTTCGCAGAAGTTTGTGGACAACGGATACATCTTTGCGATTGAAGATGTTCGAGGCAAGAACCACTCAGAAGGCGACTTCGTGGACGTCAGGCCGGAAGACGGGGGCAAATATCACCCAAACGAAATCGATGAGAGCACCGATACCTATGACACCGTCGACTATTTGGTCAAGAACCTGAAGGGAAACAACGGCAACGTTGGAATTCACGGGATCTCCTATCCAGGCTTTTACACCGCGTGCGGCGGCATCAATACCCATCCGGCCATCAAGGCCATTTCGCCGCAAGCGCCGGTCTCAGAGTGGTTCAAAGGCGATGATTTTCACCACAATGGCGCCTTCTTCGTGGAAGACGCCTTCAGCTTCTATCTGTGGTTTGGCATTCCCAAACCGGCGCCCGGCCAGCAGATCTCTTTCCCGAACGTCAACAAAGGGTCGGACGGAGAATATGCCTGGTATCTGAGCCAAATGCCGCTTTCCAACCTTACGGACAAATACATGAAGGACCGATTGTTCTGGAACCAGATGATGGATCACGGCACTTACGATGACTTCTGGCAGAGACGAACCCTCGAAACCCATCTTGAAAACGTTCATTGTGCGGTCCTCACCGTAGGCGGGTTCTTTGACGCGGAAGACATGTACGGCGCCCTTCACGTTTATCAAGCGATGGGGAAAATGAACCCGGGTACCAGCAACTCGATCGTGATGGGTCCTTGGTTCCACGGCGGCTGGGCAGGAGGCACAGGCGCGACCTTCGGAGACATCGACTTCGGCTCTGATGTCAGCACTTACTTCCGCGACAATGTTGAATTTCCGTTCTTCGATCACTACCTGCGCGGAGGGCCGGATCCCCACTTGCCCAGGGCTCTGATGTTTGAAACGGGCGCGAACAAGTGGGACTCGTTCAACGCATGGCCACCCAAGGTGAAGCATGAGAACCTATATTTCGGAGACAACAAAGCGCTTTCGTGGACCAAACCCAACGATACCGATCCCAAGGCGGGCGATAGCTACGTTAACGATCCCGCTCACCCAACCGACTATATGGACAAACCGATTGCGGACCGGCCGCGCGAGTACATGATTGCGGACCAGCGCTTCAACGAGAGCAAGCCCGATGTTCTAACCTATGAAACACCGGTGTTGGACTCGGACGTCACCGCGCTCGGCCCCATCAAGGTCGATCTCTTTGCCTCGACCACTGGAACGGACGCGGACTTCGTGGTGAAGGTCATTGACGTTCTTCCGCCCGACGCGCCTGCCAACGATCGGGGCAAATCGATGGCGGACTATGAAATGCTGGTCAGGGCCGATATTTTTAGAGGCAAGTTCCGCAAGAGCTTCTCCAACCCGGTTCCTTTTACGCCCGGCGAGGTAACGCCGGTGAACTTTGATCTGAATGACGTCTGCCACACCTTCAAGAAGGGGCACCGCATCATGGTCCAGGTTCAAAGCAGTTGGTTTCCGCTGGCCGATCAAAACCCGAACAAGTTCGTGGACATCTACCACGCCAAACCCGAAGATTTCCAAAAAGCGACGATCACGCTGGTCCACAGCGCAAAATATCCGTCGCACTTGGATATAGGAATTCAGCCGTAACCTAATCCTTCTTTCGGTCAAAAGTCGCTTTATAGATCACGGCCCAATCGCCGCCCTGTTTGGAAGAAAAAACGAGGGTGAATTCGTCGGGCTTTGTAAAGGTGAACTGCTCCCGGATCGCCACACTGGAACCAGTTCCTGCCAACGCAGTCAAGCTGAGGTGGTCTTCCATAACCGTTCCCGCCTCATATTTGGTTTCTGGGTTAAACGGGTGTTCTTTCCCGTCTTTAATGACCACCCGTTCTAAGGTTCCTGTAAAAAGTCTGGGGCCCGGATTGCCCGGATTGAAAAGCCAGCCCTCCCAAAGAAAAGCCCGAGGGTCGTAGGTCAAGAGCGTCATCGTGTCTTGCGGGCTGTGCGGCACCAAAACGGAAGAATTCAGTTGGAAGTAGTGGCCCTCAACCACGGTAGTAACTTTCAAAATGCAATCGATGGGCTCGTTGAGTGGAGCGGCCTTGGTGGTGAAAACCGCCTTCCCGGTCCAAGTGCCGATCAGCGGCGCAAGCGCACGAATCTGATCCCCCTGCGAAAACGCGTAGGGCACAGCAAAGGCAACGGCAAGAACGATAGCTGAAAGTCGAAAACTTTTCATAGGGCTCATGGTCTGACGCGCGCAAAGCGGTCACGCGTTTACATGATTATTGCAGGCTTGTACGCCGTAAAGCGGCAGGCCCGAATCCAACCACAAACAGAACGCTCAGCCCAACCGCCCCCAGGGCCACAGAAAGAGACGCATGATCGGCGATCAGACCAATCAGAGGAGGGGAAAGAAGAAAGGCAATATAGCCGCACGAAGTCACTGCGGCTACTCCAGTCCCGGAGGCCACACCTTCCACGCTGCCGCCGGCGCGAAACAGAATGGGCACCACGTTCGCAAGGCCCAGGCCAGAACATACCAAAGCGAGAACGCAGGCGAAGGGCGTGCGGAGACTGACGGCGGTAACCATGGCAGCGGCAGAGATGAGTCCGCCAAAAACGAGAGTCCGCTTATTTCCAATTCGGTGAACCACGCCATCCCCTACGAAACGTCCACCTGCCATCGCAAACCCAAACCAGGCAAACGCGCCTGCTGCCGCAGACTGAGAAGTGCCGAGTACGGTTCGGAAGAACACGGCAACCCAATCATAAGCGGCCCCCTCGGCAGCAAAGGCGCACATCGTAAGCAGCCCCAGGGTAAGCACCACTCCTTTGGGAATCACGAAGGCTGGCTCGGTGATCACGTCGTCCGGCTCATGCGGGATCAGAAACCGCACGCCGATCAAAGTCAGTGTCAAGATCACCGCGTTGACCAAAACCGTATGGATCAATGGCGACTGGCCGAACCGGGCGGCAAGAGCAACGCCGCTTCCCGCAGCAAACCCTCCGATGCTCCAGCAGCCGTGGGTAAACGAAATGATCGGTTTCGGATATCGATGCTGAACCACCATGGCCTGAGCGTTCATGCTGACGTCCTGGCTGCTGTTCATGAATCCAAACAGAAACAGAGCGGCCCGGAAAAGCCAAATGTTGGGAGCAAGGAGGGCAAGAGGGGTGGAAACGCTGAGAAGAAACGCGGTTGCCAAAATGAGAGTTCGGCTGCCATAACGGCCGATAAGGCGTCCAAGCTGAGGTGTAGCCACCAAGGCGCCCAATGGGCTGAAGAGAAGGGAGAGCCCCAGATCACTGTCCGAAAGGTGAAGCGTGCGCTGGATATGCGGAAAATAAGGAATGAGCCCGCCGATGACGGACCCGTTGAGCATAAAGACAGCGGCGATGGCCCACCGCGCGGAAACTATTCTTCGATCGATAGTCCCGATAATAGCTTTTTGGATGCCCTATTCGTTCTGCGGCTCATCATGGTAGCTGTTTGATCCCGCCGATGAGAGCTTCTTTGTGCTTTTGTGCAAGTAGGCAATGAGCGACACAACTCCCATCAAAAAGATGAGAGCGAACAAGGAAAGAAACCGGAGGATGTTCATGCTTTTCTGGCCCGTGATCGGGTCCGTATGAACGCAGCCAAAGAACGAATCCGCAGTCTTTTCCCCAATCGTATTCTTGGAGGCAATGTTCAGATTGCTTTCTAACTGATCCTTGGTGAATTGCGCGTTGAGGATATAGCTGGAAACTCGGCCTTGCGGAGTGAGAAACATTACTCCGGAGGGATGGTTCACAACATCGTTCGTCGCGTCGAACGTATAGAAGAAACCCAGCGCATCGGTGACCTTTCGGATCTGCTCGAGCGACCCTGTCAACAGGTGCCAGCCGTTTGCCGTGCCTTTGTAGGCGGCTATGGGCTCGATGGCGGACTTAAACTTGTCCATCGCCAATTCCGGGCCTTCTACTGGATCGATGCTCAGAATGATGACGTCGAAGTCCTTTCCAACCTTCTTGTCGATCGTCGGCAGGGCGCTTAGCAGCGCATCCGTTTCCATCTCGCACACGCCCTTGCAGCGATAGAAAATCGGTAACACCACGACCGGTCGAGTAGTTAACTCTTGGCCGAACCGCACCGCGTTGCCGAATTTGATCTTTAAACTCTGCATCGAGGGGAATCTGGCTGCCAAGCTTCTGAATCACTCGGACGCCCGATGCAGCGCTGACAGCCCCAGGAGCTCCAACCGTGTCCGCCACTCCCTGACACCACGCAAAAGCGCCGCATAACAAGAAAAGTACCGTGCAGAGAACCTTCACGCCCTCGTAGGTTACCGTTTTTTGAGCCTATTTATCAGTGCCTACGATGTCTGTGGGCGGAGCCGTATCGTATCCCGGGCCAACGCCCATATAGGAATATCGTCCAATCGCGTGGTCCAACTGAGCCCTCGCATTGTTGTAGTCGTAAAGCGCATTCACTTGGTCGGTGCGAGCTTGCATAAGGCTCGTTTGCGCGTTGATTAACTCCAAATTCGGTGAGGAAGCGACCTGTTCCGTCATTCCCGCGTTGTATCGGATGTGAGCCAGCCGGTAGGATTCCTGCGCCTGGGTCACCTCGGCGTTGGTGACCGCAACGCGATCACGAGCCTGAACGAGCGTGATGTAAGCCTGCTGAACGTCCAGTTGAACCTGGTCCTGTGCCTGCCGCTTATTGACTTCAGCCTGAGCGATCACCGCCTTCGCGTTGCGGAGAGACTCGGCGGCAACGCCGCCATCCCAGAGCGGAAATTGATGGCCAGGTTCGCAACTTCTTGGTTGGGGAGGGTAAAGCCCGTCGCGTTCGGGGTGCTGACATATTCAAGCGATAAATTAAACGAAGGCATGGCGCTTCGCGCCGCGTAAGTGAGGCCCTTGTTGGCGGCCGTAATTCTCGCCTGCGCCTCGAATAGCTCTGGCCGTGTCTTGAGCGCCTCGTCGAGAACGGACCGAAAGGCCGGACCGAAATCGAAGGTGTCTTTGACGATATGCGTGTCCGGAATTGGCAGCCTCGTGAAGTTTGCGTTCGGAGCGTATTGGGGCTCCTCACTGTTGCCGAGCGGGCGCTCGGAACCCTGCACGGTGTCAGAGTCGATCTTGGGTCCGGGCGCAACTCCGTTTGGATACTCGACGGAGCCCTGGTCTGAAATTGAGACGTATGATGAAAGATCGAGGCCGATCATGTTCTTCAAGGTCGATAGCGTGGTGCTAACCTGCCCCTGGGCCACGATCAGAGCCTGCTGGGAGTCCGCCAGGTCCCGCTTAGCCGTGAGAACATCGAAGTACGGTGCGGTACCCGCCGCGTAATTCTTGTTGCTATCCGAGAGTCTGGTCAGAGAGACGTTCACATTATCGGTCGCGACCGCGACTTGAGCTTGGGCCCGAAGAACGTTATAGAAGGCTGCTTTGATCTGCGCGATGAGGTCGTTACGCACCCGGTTGACGTCAACACGCGCGGCCACTTCGTTGAATTGGTTTTGGCTGACCGCCGATCTCAGCGTCCCCATCAGGTCAAGGGGCATCGTAAATGCAGCGGTGGTAATGGGGTTGAAATTCGGGGTCACAACAAACAGCTCGCCCTTGGTTCCGGGAGCAAGCAGCGCCGTGTTGAAGGCAACTTCCTGCCCGAAGTAGGTGAGCTGCGAACTGATTCCGATCGTCGGGTTCATGGCCGCGCGGGCGAGGCCGGTAGCAGCTTGAGCACGTTGCAAGGCAGCTACCGCGTTCGCCATATCGCGGCTTGTGTAAAGCGCGATCGCAATAACGTCCGCGAGGGTCAGCGGCTTGCTTTCCGCGAACTGCTTGAGCGCTGACAAGTGAGGTGAATCTAGGAGCGGGTGCTCCGCCGGCGGAAGTGCCTCAATGGGCGCGGGGATCGGCGCTTGAAGTGAAGTTGTCGGCGGCCCCTTCGGCAGAGGCGTTTGCTCGGTCGTTAACGTGCTTTGCTGGCTTTGCGCGGCGGCAACCGATAACATGGCCGCGGATGCGAGGAACAATCCGCATCGGCGCCAAGAAGCTTGTGGGACATGAAAGGGAAAAGAACGCCGGTTGAAATCCATTTCTTGTTACAGATTATGACGGGTTCGGGTACCGGCGGGGCGTGGAGTTTAGCGAGCTTAAGTGTCAGACACGGATTTCAATTTCGCTAAGTGTCCGAACTTCTTGCGCTGGCCCGAATTCTGCTATATCCTGAATTTCAAGACGCGCCAAGCCTCCGCACACCGGCGTTTAACCGGATTAACTAAATATCATGCACTTGATTGGCATTCGAGGCGGGCGCGTCTATTCAAAAACAGCCCTGCCGCAGGGCATTTCCTGTGCCTTGCCTCTCCAGCGGAATTCATAGGGGACCGGGGAATCGATTTTGATCTTGCCCCCCTCATAGTTCACTTGCAAGAGTCCGTCGAAATGGGCGATTCGCGCTTTGAAGCGCCTGAGGCGCCCCGGCCGCGGCTCGATGCGGCAAGACTGCCAGCCGGAGGAAGTGCTTGTCACGCCTGCAACGATCTGAAAAAAGCCCAAAATCGGATGCGCGGACCACGCGTGGCAGTCGGATCGCGTCGGCTCGGGGTTTTCTGCGAAAGTGGACAAACCGTCTTCGATCATCTCCTTCCACGGGCCGAGCATCTCCATGTAGTCATCCGGCTGCATGGCCAAATGCTTGTAGTAGCTAAAATAATACGTGCATCTGGCTGCGTTCGACCTTTCGAGCGCCAAGAACGGCCACGGGTCCGGCTCATCGCCCAATTCGATCTGGCAGAGACGATAAAGGCTTTCGGCATGCTCGCTTGCCGGCTCATCGGGCTCCCGCACCAAACCCCCAATTTTTCAAATTCTTCAAAGTGGATCCGTTCCAGCTCTAGCCACACCTGAACGGAGGGATCGTTAGGCGCGGAGTTCTCAAACACCGCGTGCCGGTTCAACAGCCGGGCATAAAACTCCGTTAGCCGATGAATGGTCGAGCGGGGACCCAGCGCGGGAACGCCCCAGGACCAACTGGGAACCCAATCCGCAAAGTTCCAAAACGATCGTTCGGGGTGAGCGGAGAGGTTCGAAAACGCCGAGGACACTCCCTCAATGCGCCCTTCCAGCTCAAACGCATCCATTGCAACTCGGTCATAGAGTCGTTGGTCGGCAAGCATGGCAAGCCACCAAAGGCTGAATGGCGGTATGACTTGAACCTGTCGAGAAGGATAGCGGCTCAAAGTCAGGCCGGAATCAAGAGTGGACCACTGGAACGCCTTGACCGCTGCGCGTTGAAGAGCGCGGTCGCTACTCAGGTAGTAGCCGATTAAGGCCTGGATTCGCGTGTCACCCGCATATTGCAACTGCTCATAGTAGGGGCAGTCGAAATAGGTCTCCCCGGCGCACCGCTCCGCGGTTCGCACCGAAACAGCCCAAATTGGTTTAACCATCGGGTCATCCCCTTCAAAGGAGGACCGGACCTCATACGGATAGCCTGTTTCGACCGCTTCTATCCCCGTGATCGATGCCGAGCCATCCGCCTCGATCATCATGTACCGATAAGTTCGCCACCATAAGGTCTCGAACTCGAACTCGCGCGGGGAAACAATGTACTTGTCCTGATATCCCGCGGCATGCATGCCCTTTACGTGGTCTCGGTTCGTCTTCTTGCCATGGGAATCGTAGCAGGCTTCGGCAAAAGTGACGGTCAAGTCACCCTCGCCGAACGCAGTAATTTGCGGATAGGCACACAGAAGCTCGCCATAGTCCAAAAGGATTTTCTCGCCCGGCTGTAAATGGATTGGGAAGGTGCAGTCTGCGTCCGCTTCGTCGGGCTTTGGATCGCCGATAAAGCCGTGTCGTCGTAAAGGGGGCCGATCTCTAAGGTCGTAGCGCATCGATGGAATCGAGCGGGGAATGAGCAGCCAGGGTGTGCCGCCCCCATCGGCCCCGCGCTCCCGAGCGGCGCAAACGATGTGCGGCTCGCGCCATTCGAACTCTTTGCTCGCGATATCGGCTCCCAAGATACCCGCGTTAATGATCTCGCCGGGCCCAATGTCCATATAGTGCGGGCCAACCGTCGCGTGCATCATGGCAAAATCCCACCCCGGAACTTCGGCAACCTGCCAGCCTTTGGCCGTGGACAGATCCTCGTACTCCAAATCGTCCAAAAGGAAAGCAGTCCGCACACTCATTTGCGCCATGGGTGCATCCCAGCCAAAGTTCCATACAACGGCGCGGATCTCGTTCCGTCCCGCCCTCAGATACGGGGCGAGGTCGTAGGTTTCATAAAACCAGTGCTGGGCATCGCCGCGTTGCGGGCCGAAGCCAACGAGTTCTCCATTTGCGTAGAGCTTGTACCGCTGGTCGGCGCTGACTCTGACGTCTAGTCTTGCATGGACGTGCTCGACATCGATCTCGCGGCGAAAAACAAAGACGCCAAGATCATGCTTTGGATCGTCGCCGGGACTTATCCATTGCGAATTCCAATCTCCGTCCATTTGCATATTCTGCAGTATTCCACCATATACTTCGATCCTCATCGAAGCGATCCACGCACCCTGTGGCCCACAAATTGTTCGGGGGTGCTCTTCCGATCGCTCTATATGACACCAGAAATTGAAATTCCGATAACAGCCCTCAATCGGTTAAATTGGAAAAATGACAGCTACTCCGATCCTACTTGCCGCGTGTCTTGCTCTTGGCGCTATCCCTACGCCCAAAGCGCAACTCGATCCCGGTTACCTCGATTTGATGAAGACCTGGCGGGCTCAGCAGGAAACCGATCTCAAGGCAGATGAAGGATGGCTGAGCGTGGCCGGTCTTTCCTGGCTTTCGGAGGGAGACAACTCCATCGGCGCGGCAAGCACCAATAAGGTGGTTCTCCCCACCCCGGCGCCTGACGCGGTAGGGAACCTCAATCTCACGGACGGCAGAGTCACCCTTTCTGTCGCGCCTGGCGTTAACGTCGTCGTAGAGGGCAGCCCGGTGACAAAGATCGAGATGGCGGCAGATACTTCCGGCAAGCCGGTTAAAGCCAACATCGGCGATATCAAGTTTGAAGTTATTCACCGGGGCAAACGAATTGGAGTGAGGGTTTGGGACAATGACAGCCCGGCCAAAAGAAACTTCACCGGCCTCAAGTGGTACCCAGTCAAGGCGGAGTACGTGATCAATGCGAAGTTCGTGGCTTACGACCCTCCCCGCCACATCCCGATCACCAACGTTTTGGGCGACGTAAGCATGAGCCCGAATCCCGGCTACGTTGAGTTCAAGTTGGACGGCAAGCTATGCCGCTTGGAGGCCGAGGGCCAAGGCAACGGGCTGTTCTTTAACTTCCAGGACCTTACAAGTGGAAATGAGACCTACGGAGCGGGAAGGTTTTTGGATGCGCCCTTGCCGAAGGACGGTTACGTCACCATCGATTTTAATCAAGCGACAAATCCGCCGTGCGCGTTTACCGCCTTCGCCACCTGCCCGTTGCCGCCAAAGGGCAACCGTTTGGAAGTAGCCGTCAAAGCCGGCGAAAAGGCGTATCACGTCCACTAGCTACTTGGTTTTTGCCCCAAGCCTTGATTCGGCAGTCAGTGCCTCAACCCGGATCTGGTACATGCTGAAATCATCCAATTTGTGCAGTTCTGGCAGGGCTTCGGCGCTTCCATAACCTTCCGATGAGAGCGCTTGAATGGCCGCTTCCTTTTCGTGCAGACTCTTGTCGGAGAGCCGTGCGAGAAGCTCTTTTAACGCCGTTTTGTCTCCTGACTTGTCTTTCACGGTGCCCAAAGTGGCGATCGCGGCAACGCGCAAGTTTTCCGACGCCTTGCCGGATAACAAACTTAGGGCGAGGGCGCGCGCCTTGTCCTTTTTGTTGAACCGGTACCAGTTCAACGCTTCGATCTGAAATTCGTCGCCGAACGACAGCTTGTGGTAAGCCTTGCCCGCGTAGCCCGCCCCGTCCGTTGTCTGCAGCAAGCCCCGAAGAGCGGAGGCCCGCTCCGGTTGGCTGGCGGTTGATTTCCAAACGTCCCGAAGGCGGGGAATATAGGCAGCGTTCTTCGCGTCCGACATCTTGTCGAGAGCATTGATCCGGTCCAAGGGGTCTTCACTTGCGGAGAGCTTAAGCAGGGCCGCAGTTTGGCTCCCGGCAACCAACTTGATAATCTCATGGCGCAGAGGAGCGGATTGCTCCTTTAGGGCCATGGTGGAGACGAGGTTGCTCTCTCCGGCGCTGGCTGCCATTTCCGCCAGTCGCAGTTTTTGGGCTGCGTTTGGCGCATGGTCATAAAGTGCGGAAACCACGTCCGGACGGAACTTGGTTGGATAGCTTATCGACGCGGTCAAGTTGACTTCGGGATCAATCAGGTAGGGGTCGCTTGCATTCGCCAGCTTAATATCCGCAGACTTTCCATGGAGGGCAACCGTGGACTTCTTCCAATCACCCTTGACCAACTCCCAAAAGTCCACATCAAGTGTAAATGGCGGGTCGGGTTGAGTTAGCGTAACGGTCGTTGTGACCTGGGAGGAGGAGATCTTCGGCAACGAGGCTGTGTGGAAATACTGCTTGTCAAACCATGACAGGTCCACGCTCGTGCCCTTGCTCATGCTGTCAAAAAACTGATCGGTATTGGCCGCCTTGAATGCATAGTCGGCAAGAAAGCGGCGTATGCCGGTCCAGAACAGCTTGTCGCCAAGGATCGCGCGCAAGGTAAAGAGCCGCGCGGATCCGCCTGCGTAGGCATGGCCGTCGAACAAATCCATCGGCACATTGTATTTAGGCTCGACCATGGGCCTCGGGTTGTCCCGCATCGCCTGGAGAGCGCCTTCAATATCCTGCAGTTTGCCAACCTGGAAATCGTCGTCCCCGAATTTTGGAGCCAAAGTAGAAGTGGGGAAGAAAAGTGGCGAAACCCTCGTTCAGCCAGTTGTTGGGCCAGCTATCGCAGGTTTCCAGATCGCCAAACCATTGGTGGGCGAGTTCGTGCAATACGAGCCCCATGATCTCCTCATGATTGGGGTCGTTCGCCGGCCGCAAGGCCCCGATGGTTTGAGTAACCGCGCTGATGTTCTCCATTCCGCCAAACGGGAAGTCCGGAACCGCAGTCTGGGCAAACTTGCTATAGGGATATTTCACGCCCGTGAGTTCGCTGTAAAAGCGAACCATATCTGCGGTACCGCCGAACGCCTGCGATCCCATGTCTTGCGCGCCTTCAGGAACGTACCAGTTGACTGGGATGTTGTTCCAGTTCTCCAAACCCTGGCCCATCTTCGCGGCGACAAAGCTAATGAGGTAGGTCGAGTGGGGCTGGTCGATTTTCCAATGGAAAACGTCTCGGGCGCCGGTATGGATAACCTCAACCAGCGTGCCGTTGCTCAGCGCAAAATAACCCTGGGGAACCGAAATGTATCCCTCGCTGGTCGCCTTGTCCTCCGGCTCGTCATAAGTTGGGAGCCAGTAGCGTGTGTCTTCTGCCTCGCCCTGCGTGTAAATCACATTGGTTTTGATGGGCACTTCACTGCGATCCGGGCTTACGAAATAAACGCCCGCTTGGGGTTTGCCGTCGTATGTGATCTCGACCTTTAGGTCGTCGCCCCGATTGGCCGGCTTTAGCAGCTTGACGATCATCTGTTCGTGAGGCGCGTCAACTGTGAACGTAGCGTCCTGCCCGTTTACCGTGACCTTCTTGATGTTGAGCTTGCCTTCGTTCAGCGGCACCTGGCTGATGTTATCCACGAGCGGCGTGATCGTGTTGACCACGTCGCCATCGATGGTGCCGGCGTTCTCGTCGAACGAGACCCTCCACGTGACGTCCTCCAGGTGGTAATTCCTGCCCATTTGGGCGAAGCAGGAAGCGCAAAGGGTGCCAATTAATCCCAAGCATGCGTAGGTTCGAGACATTCCGCTAGAACATACCGCAGAAATACCTGGAAAGGTTCGTTTCGATCCTAGCGGTCTTTGTCCGGATCGTCGTTGAGACTGCCTTCGAAAAGTTTGCGCAGGCGCTCCCGCTCATCGCGGTCCTTTTCCCGTCGTTGAACTTCCTCGTAATAGGACTTGTCGTAGCGCTCCCACTTTTTCGTCGCTCCCATGTAGCGTTGGTCGCTCTTGGCGAAGGGCAGGAAGGGAATCTTGTTGGCCGCGAAGAAGTAGGCAAGGATGCACGGCGCGGCGGCAAACGGCGCAAGTTCCGGATAATGGGCAAGGGCGAAGAAAACAAGAAAGGCGGAAAGCCATGCGACCCATTTTCCGGTTAGAGGCAGAATGAACATGAGCGTGACCGGCGCGTCCGGATTCCGGGTCCCCCACATCACGGAGATCATGCTGAGAGGGATCCAGGCAGAAGCAAGCACGAATGGATCGTGCAGCAGCGCTCCGCCGATCATGACGCAGATTGCTGAAAGAGCGCTGAACGCGAGCCAAACAACGAGGAATTTTTCACGGACCCAAGGTCTCGCTCCAGCGCCCCGCCGATTCCCCAGAGCCAAAGGCAGGCAAAGATGATATTGATGGGCTCGACCGCAAAGAAGCCGTAGGTCACAAAGGTCCAGGGCTTGCTCACCGCAGAAACCTGCATGAAGATGAGATCGCTGAGAAAGGCAACTCGGAACCAGTTGGCCAGGAAGATAGCGATCAACACCACCACGATAGCGGTCGTCGCAGGAGCCGCGTTCCTTTTTGATGCCGCGCCAAAATCCCGAAAGATGCTCATGTAGTTGCTCTCAATTATGCGTGTTTCGCGATCGGCGAGTCGACCACATTTCCGACTCGTGCGCCAAGCTAAACTTGACGGATGATCGATAACTTGCCTGCGACCCCTGATATCGCCACCCTGCGGAGCCATTTCCCGGCCCTTAACGGAGACACGATCCTCCTTGAGAACGCAGGCGGCTCCCAGGTTCCACTATGTGTCCCGGAGGCCATGAAGCGCTACATGCTGGAAACGTACGTCCAGCTTGGGGCGCCGTACACTATGTCCGAAAGCGCAACCCAGATCGTTGCCGATGCCCACGCGTTTGCGGAAACCTGCGTCAACGGATCAAAGACGGGCAAGGCCATTATCGGTCCCTCCACAAGCCAGCTTTGCGCCATGCTTGCCGATTGCTATGGGAAGGCTCTGAAGCCGGGCGACGAAATCGTCATCGCGGAAACCGCGCATGAGGCAAATGCGGGACCCTGGGCGCGGCTAGCAGAAAAAGGGTTCAAAGTTCTCATTTGGAAGATAGACCCGGCCACCTATCAGTGCTCGCTTGGTTCGTTGGAGGATCTGCTTACTGAAAACACCAAAATCGTGGCTTTCCCTCACGTGTCCAACCTGTTAGGCGAAATCGTAGACGTTAAAGAGATCACTCGAATCGCTCATAGGGCAGGGGCCAAAGTGGTGGCCGATGGCGTCGCCTACGCGCCCCATAGGGCAATCGATGTCCAGGAATGGGACGTGGATTTTTACGTTTACAGCGTGTACAAGGTTTTTGGGCCCCATATGGCAGTCCTCTTTGCCAAAAATGGGGCACTGCAAGAACTCGAAGGCCCCAACCACTTTTTCCTGCCCAAGAACGACGCTTACAAGTTCGAACTGGGCGGCCCTTCTCATGAAGCGTGCGCAGGCTTCTTAGCTTCGCAAGAATACTTCCAAGCCCTCGCCCGTCAACACAAATCCCTCTCCCACGAAACCGTTTCAAGGGCATACGAGGTCATCACCGAGTTGGAACTGCCACTCCAACAAAGGCTGGTCGAATACCTCCTAACCAAGAAAGAAGTCAAAATTATCGGCCCCGCAAGCGCGGGAACGGACCGCGTTCCCACCATCAGCTTCACCCACCGCAAGAGTTCTCAAGAAATTGCGATGGAGCTCTGCCGTCACAAAATCGCTGTTCGCGCCGGCCACATGTACGCCTATCGCATGTGCGAGGCGCTTGGTATCGATGTCAACGATGGCGTCGTGAGGATCAGCGCGGTCCACTACAACACGCTCGAGGAAATCGATCGGCTGATAGAAGTTTTGGAAGAAATTCTATAGCTGGTCTTCGATCTTGTCGATCTGGGTCCGAACCGTCTTTCGGAAGGAGTTCACGGCTCTGATCTCGTCCGGTGAAGGCTGGAGTCTCGGCTGGCCGGGGATAAAGGGTCCCATCAGGCCGACCGGCTGTGGGAAGTCTGTAAGGCCAAGAAGGTGGCCGAGCTCGTGGGCAACCACTTCGGAAACCTCGGAATGGCTCAGATTGCGGCCGTCGATTTTGTAAACCACAAACACCGTGCACGTAAGCTTGTTCGCATGCTGCGAACCGTTCCAGCGGAACTCATGCTGCGCGGTAATCATGCCCTGAAGATCGCCGCCATGGTTCTCGATATTCTTGACAAATTTGATTAGGACGGCCGGTCGCTCAGCGGTATCTTTCACCTGGCGGTAGGGGCAATCCGGCAGTGCATCGCGCCAGATAGAGATTCCCTTGGCGACGCTGTCTTCGTAACCCTGGGCGTCTGAAGGCAAATTTGCCTTATCGATGGCGATCGGAACCGCGTCCACCATAATCAACGATTCCAGCTTCGCAAGCGCGGGCTGGTAACGGCTGTGCTTTGCGTCCGAAAGGGCGTCGTTATAGCAGTTTCGGGAATCGTCCGAAACCAAGGGATGAAAGTCTGTTTTCGGCGAAGCAAAGGCAGGCCCAAGCAACGCCGCACAAACGAGGGGGAGGATAATGGGAGAGAACTTCACTGCTTTAAGAATGGTACGGCACAATATGCCCTGCTCACGGAGTCAAATATGCTCTTTTCAGCACACTTTGTGCCTAATCATTGGGATGGACGATTAAATAGTCTAGGAAGTATTCCCATTGTCGGCCTTGAGCGATAGCCGAGTGCCCTTGATCGGGTCCCACCATCATATCAAAACTCTTGCCCTCTCGTTGAAGCGCCTGAACCAACTGCATCATGTTGGAAGGATGGACGTTGTCGTCCGCGGTGCCGTAATAGAGCATCAGCCACCCTTTCAAGCTTGAGACGTAGCGAGCAGCGGTAGCCGCACCGTAGCCGTTGAAGTTGTCGTCCGCTGAGGGTAAGCCCATGTAGCGTTCGGTATAGATGGAGTCATAGTTACGCCAATCTGTAACCGGCGAGCCGGAGACCGCGACTTTGAACGCTTCCGGGTGGCGCAGAAGGCACATGAGCGAGGCGTAGCCGCCATAGGATGTGCCGTAGATTCCGACCCGGGAACCATCGACGTAGGGTCGTGTAGCGAGGTATTTCACGCCGGCTGCCTGGTCGTCGATTTCAGCAATTCCGAGGTTCTTGTAGATGGCGTCCACGAAAGCTTTGCCTCGCCCGGAGGTTCCCCGTCCATCGAACCAGGCCGTGATGAATCCGAACTCCGTGATCGGACTCGGGAGCATGAAGTGCTCCGAGCCGCTCCCCGATTCCGGACCGCCATAAACGTCCACCAGCACCGGATACTTCTTGGATGGATCGAAATTGGAGGGGAATTGGATGTAGCCGTAAAGATCGGTCTGGCCGTCGGCAGCTTTGAACTTGATCCGCTCGGCCTTCTTCAGACCCAGCTTCTCAAATCCCGAAATATCGGCAGTGGCGAGCGTGTCGACGGTTCTGCCGCTCTCGTCTACCAGTTGGGTTTTGGGTGGATCGGCCAGAGTCTGCTCGATGTCCGTAAAATGGCGAAAATCAGGAGCAAGGCTCACAGAATGGTTGAACGCGGGATCGGTCAGCCTCTTTTGATTGGAGCCGTCCAGACTCACGCTATGAAGTTGGATCTTATAGGGGTTGTCCCCATCGCGGGCGAGGAAAAACACGATCCCGCGCCTCTCGTCGATCGCATCGATTCGGTCGACTTCGAAGGAGTCGAAGTTCGTGACCGGCTTGAGAGGGCTGCCGGAAATGTCTCCAAGGTAAATGTTCCTGTATCCGTTCCGTTCAGATAGCCAGAGGAATTGCCTGGGCTGGCTCTTTTTGGGGGCGAGCCAGTGGATCTCCGGATGGTTGTCGTTCCAAGTTCTCGACCAGTTCTCGTCTACTACAACTCGGCAGCCGCCGGTACTTGGATTCGCCGCAACCAGTTGCAAGTGGTTTTGATGGCGGTTCGTCCGGTTGAATAGCAGTTCGTCGCCATCCGGAGACCAGCGCACGTCGTAAACATACTCGCCCATCGTTGGATCCTGAAAATGGGTGTCGATCTGCGTGGTTTGTTTCGAAGCCACATCGTAAACGGAAAGCGTCACATCCGGGTTATGCACTCCCGCCTTTGGATAAGCCTCGATTTCCAGCTTGTCCTGTAGCTGAGTATAGGAAAGCGGAACGTAATAATCAGGGACCTTGCTTTCGTCGAACCCGTAATAGGCGAGTTTCTTGCTGTCCGGGGACCACCACATGGCTTCGTGGACTTCCAACTCTTCCCCGTAAACCCAACTCCCCTGGCCGAACTTCGTCCGGCTGGTTGTGTTGCCGATCGTGGTCACGTCAATCGCGGTGCCGCCTGCCGTGGGTTCGAGATGAATGTTGTAGTTCTTGAAAAACGCACGCCAAGCTCCGTCCGGAGAATAGGTCTCTGAAAACCGTCTTCCGCGCCCCGGCGCCATTCGGTTGGCCTGTCGCTCCTCGCCGGGCGTCCGCTTTACCGGCTGTTCCTCCGCCGGTTTGGCTTCGGAAGTCGACTTCTTTGCAACGTCGTACTGAAGGGATTTGCCGTCCTTCTCGAACTGAAAGCTCTTGCCGTCTGCCGCCCAGACGACGGACACCGAGCCACCCTTGACGGATCCGTAGATCTGCGGCAGCATGCTTTCATACCTGTCATAACCGGGCATTGAGGGCAAGCGGCTTTGCGATAAGGCGGTGCTGGCGCAAAGAGCGGCCACAACGGTGATTGCGAGTTTCCTGTTGTTCATTGTTAGTTGGTTTGGGGTTTGGAACTTTGGGCGGCAGGGTCGGGAGGGTTCTGGCTGGGTGGCGGATTCCATTGAACGATTCCTAGCATCACTTTCGCGTCCTTAGCAGCCTTGAGCAGCGCCTCCATGGTCCGGGTCCGCAGTTCCAGTTCCTCCGCATACGAATCGGTCATAAAGAATAGCTGAACATTGAGGCCGATTGCGTTTTCATCTGCCGAACTGATCTCAATATAGGCGTCTTCCTGTCGCACCTGGTCGATCTTCTTGATCTCCTTCCTTGCCCTCTCGCAGAAAGCAGTCACGCGTGAAAGCTCATTTGCATAGCTCACCGGCAAACTGACTACGAACCGCCGCGCCCTCCGCGCGCCGAAGTTTTCAACCGCGGCTTTGATTAGATTGCTGTTGGGCTGGGTGATCAGTGTGTCCTGAGGCGTCCTGATGCGAGTGCTGCGAAGGTTGATCTCCTCGACCGTTCCCTCCGCCCCCGTCATCTTGATGTAGTCGCCAATCCCGAAAGGCATGTCGAAGATGATGGTGAGCGACCCGAAGATGTTCTCCACACTGTCTTTTCCCGCAAGAGCGAGAACCAGGCCGCCGATCCCGAGCCCGGTCACTAGCCCTGTGACGTTTACGCTCATGCTTCCCGCAAACGCCAGCAGGGCGAAGAGGACGAAGACAAAGCGCACGAACTTCTTGGCAATCGGGATGAGAATCGCGTCCGCTCTCTTTACAACTGTGGATGCGCGCGCGCTCACCGAATCCATCACCAGGTCGAAGAGTGCATCGGCAACCCAAGCGATCGCGCCGCACATGAACGCTTTGAGGAGGAAAACAAGCACCACAAAAGCGCCACCCTCCAGGCCAAGATAATCGTAAGTGGCCCACCAAAGCCCACCTCCCGCTATTAACCCCAGAGATTTTCTTAGGGACCACATGGTGAAATCCGTAAGATGGTTGGCAAGGTGCTTGAAAACCGTTTTCAGCAGGAGCCGAATCACAGCGCGAACGATCCATGCGAGCAGCACCGAAGCCCCGAACATGAGCGCGAGCCCGATCCACTGCCATAGCTCGAACCACAGGAACGAATGGAGAAGGAAGCTGGGCATGATCTCCCGAATGTAAAAACCGTTGCTTGGGGTGATGTCCGGAAAAGGCCCCAAACCGTTATCCTGCGGCTCGTTTTCAACCGCGCGATACAGATGGGGCAGTTCGGTGATCGTTTTGGAATCGAAGCGCCAGTAACCGTCCGAGCCCTTCGATAGCCCGACCGCACCTGCCTCTTTACCGTTCTTGAGATTCACTGGGATCGAAACCGGCGGGCTGTTGGGATTGGTGGAGATCTTGTCGACGTGGAGATCGTGGATGCGCGCGAGGACCGATGCGAGAACGCCGGCGTAGCGCTCCCCTCGGGTGTCTCTGACCGGGAAAGGAATGTCGGAAAGGTCCAGGGATTTGGCTGCCTCGTCCAGGTTCTTGGCTGTCATGTCCTGGATGAAGCTTTGCACCGTGGCCTGAGGATTGTCCCAAGCCTGAGGCGGCGGCGTTGCCGTTGCCGTCCCGGTCAGGGTCTGGGCTTGAACGGACATGGCGAGTGCGAGCAGCAGAGCAAAGAAGGGTGCGCGAAGCCCTGTGTGCAGCGATCCTTCGCCGCTTTTAGGGCGCCGGTTGTTCAGCAAGATCAAGATCCCGCACGGAGAAAAAGGTTGCTCCCTCGGAGCGCGGAATCTCTCTGCGAGGCCCCTCACGCGACCCTCCGTCTTGGCCACTTCCGCATCAATACCACCGCGAGCGGTGCAATCACCAACGCCGGCAAATAGCTCGCCACCGGCAAATCCTTGATTTTTAGAACCCCAAGCCCTATGCCGATCAACATCACCCCGCCGGCGCCGGTGATTTCGCTAAGCATCTCTTCGTCTTTCACCAGTGGCTGAAGTGGCCGCGCGAGGAGGGTCAGAGCAGATTGTAAAACGAGCACCACTCCGGCGGTGACCAAAACGCCCGGGCCGAGCGTGGCGGCAAAGAAAAACGCGCACACGCCGTCCATTGTGGACTTAATCGCGAGCAATTCGATATTCCCTTCCAAGCCTTCGCGAAGACACCCAAGCAAGGTCATCGGCCCAACGCAAAAGAGGATCGTCGTGCTGACCACCGCTTCCACAAAGTGACCCGAATGCTCGCCTCCAAAAAAGTGCTTCGCCCAGTTGGCAAAATGGTCGAGGCCACTCTGAATGCCCAGGGCGAGCCCGATGATGCCGCCGAAAGCGATCGCGCCCGCGATGATGAGAATGTGTTTGGCCTGGAGGAACATTTTGACCCCCAAACACATGGTCACGAGAGCCAGGCCGCCAAGCGCCAAATCCTGATATGGCATCGGGATTCTTTGGCCGACCAAATAGCCGGCGAACCCGCCGACGAGGATGGTCGCAGTGTTGAGAAACGTGCCGAGGGGGAGGTGGGTTTTCGTCACCTCGACCCGCGACCCTTATCCATTCCTGCCCGCGAAATCCTTCATGAATGAAGCCAGGACCTCGCATCCTTCCATAGGGAATGCGTTGTAGATGCTGGCGCGGCAGCCTCCCACCGAGCGGTGCCCCTTGAGCCCGTCCAGCTTTTCGCCTTTGGCTTCCTTCACAAACTTGTCCGTAAGCTCGTCGCTCGGCAGCGTAAACGTGACGTTCATAAGGGAACGCGCGCCTGGCGCCGCATGGCCCTTGTAAAAACCGTTGGAGGCCTCGATGGCATCATAAACCAGCTTGGTTCTCTCTCGGGCTCTCTTGTTCATTTCCGTAACGCCGCCCTCGGCGAGCACCCATTTGTAAACGAGTCCGCACATGTAGATGCCCCAGCAGGGCGGGGTGTTGTACATGGAGTCGTTTTCTGAGATCAGTTTGTAGTCCAGCATCGGATGCTGGTTCGCAGGGACTTTGGCGAGAAGCTCGTCGCTGATGATAACCACCGTGACGCCCGCCGGGCCCATGTTCTTTTGTGCGCCAGCGTAAATAAGGCTGTATTTGCTGACGTCCACCTTGCGGGACAAAATATCGCTGGACATGTCGCAGACCACTGGCGCTTTCAGTGAAGGGTCGCCGGGAAATTCCACGCCGTGGATGGTTTCATTGCTCGTGAAGTGAATGTATGCGGAGTCGTCGCTGTAACTCAGGTTTTCCAGCTTCGGAACATCGTTGTAGTTATTCGCTTTGTTGTCGAATGCAACATTGACCTTGCCGACAAGCTTGCCCGCCTCAAGGGACTTTTTGCCCCATGCGCCGGTGACCACATAATCCGCGGTCTGACCCTCTTTGAGGAAGTTCATCGGCACCATGGTGTTCTGCAGCGAGGCGCCGCCCTGTAGGAAGAGAACTTTGTAGTTTTCGGGAACGTCGAGCAGAGCTCGCAGAATCTTTTCCGTCTCGGCGAGGATGCCCTCGAACGGCTTGCTGCGATGGCTCATTTCCATCACGCTCATGCCCGTGTCGTTCCAATTCACCAAACCGTCCCGTGCTTCCTCAAGTACGGAAACTGGCAAAGTGCAAGGCCCGGCGGAGAAGTTAAAAACGCGGCAATATGGCTGACTCATCGCTTCTGAGGTTACCGTATGCAGACTGCGGGAATCACCTCAGACCAACTGGGGCGTCCGTGGGTCGGCGACTACGGCCGAGACGGGGACGGTGGCTGTTTCCGCCGGTGACCTTGAATCCGTGGTTGATTGGCTCTACAAACATGAAGAGGTGGCCCGATGCCACGTCCACATAGGATGCCACACACGTGTGGAGGTGGTTTCCAATCTTGAAGGTGCTTGTCTCCATGGACAATCTCACTTCCAGGTCCCCGTGGGTGAATAAACCGGCCTCTCAAACACCGACGATTGGGTGTTTTGCCGGCTTACGCTGAAGAACTCTACTTTGATTGTCTCTGCCATTTCGTTCACTTCCTGAGGCGCCCAGGTCTTGGCTGCCAAACGTAGGCCCGACGTCTATGTTCATCATGACAGTAACTTTGATCCAGCGTGGTTAGGTGTTGACTTATGGCTATTTAAGCCGGCAATCCCGCCACTCTGCTTTCGCCGGCCCAGCCCGGATAGGCATTCCGGTTGAAACTCCCACCCCAAAATCACGTATCCTCTGCTAGCGCTATGCTTCCCGATGCCCTCAATCAGCCGGTTGTCACCCTGATGCGCCCGGCCATTTCCCTTAATGCCGAAAGCTCTCTGGAGCGGGCGGCAACCATGCTGCGGGATAGCCAGATGCGGCTGATTCCGGTTCATCGGGGCAGTGAGTTTTTGGGGGTTGTGACAGAGCGAACCTTGGCCGATGCTCTTGCAAGAGGTTGCAGCCCGCACGATGCGGTGACAGAGGCCGTCACCAACGATTTCGGGCGGTTGGACAAGTACGAAACCGGCGCGGCGGCATTACGGCATTTTTCCAACGGCGGGTTCGAAACCCTCCTCGTTACCGATTCGAACCAAGCAGTTCTTGGCTTCCTGACTGCAAGCGATCTGTATCCCAAACCGCCGCGGGTGGTAAAGCCCCCGATGGTGGGTGGGATGGCCACTCCCTTCGGCGTGTACCTCACTAACGGCGCCTTCGGCGCAGGGGTGCCCTGGTGGGCCCTTGCTTCCACTGGCGCGGTAATGTTTTGCCTGGTGGCGATTGGCGGCTTCCTTCAGGATCCCCTCACTCATCTCATTCGACACTTGGGTGTCCGTGGAGATGCGGATGTCTACGCGAACGTGCTGCCGCTCATCACACTATTTGTGGGCATGAGGCTGCTGCCCCTGGCCGGCATCCACGCCGCCGAGCACAAAGTTGTACACGCCATCGAGCAGGGAGAACCCCTGGTGCCTGAAGTGGTTGATCGAATGAGCCGTGTTCACCCGCGTTGCGGAACGAACATTTGGGCCGGTTCGATGATCTTCTTCGGCTGCCTCAGTTTGCCGATCGATATCTACTACAAGGGCATGCTCGCGATCATCGCGACCCTCATCTTTTGGCGTCCCTTGGGCTACGCCACCCAGTGGCTGTTCACCACAAGACCCCCCAATCGTAAACAGCTTGAAATGGGGATCAAATCGGGCAAAGAGCTGCTTGAGAAGTACCGGCTTGCCCGCAACCCACCGCCAACCGTTCTCCAGCGCATCTGGGCCAGCGGCATCGCTTACGTGATGGGAGGCTTTGGCGTCTGCTACGGCATCGCCTATGGCATCGCATGGCTGTTCCATTATCAGTTGCCGTTCTAGAGGCTCGTGCTCGAAAGCGAATCGTAGCCGCTGAATGAAGGAGCGGACTCGTCAAACGAGTCGGACCAGTCCGAGAACTGAACCGCCCCCACCCTAACCTCAAAGAACCCCAAACCAATAACTCAACCCAACCCCAATACCCGACAATCCACGTCCAGCACAACCCAATACACCCCCTAAAACCTAAAACCCAACACCTAAAACCCGAAACCTAAAACCCAAAACCCAAAACCCGCCACTCGTCACTCGTCACTCGTCACACGTCACCCAAAACCCAACACCCAAAACCCAAAACCCAAAACCCACCACCCAACACCCAACACCCACCACCCAACACCCAACACCCAACAGCGGTATACTTTTCCGGTGCAGCTTTTCATAAACATCCTGCATGGCATCGCCCTCGTGGTTGCCATTGCTTTTGCCCTACTGATCTTGCTTACGGGTAAAGGCGACGCCATGGGCGGAAGCACCGGGATCCGCACAACCTTTAAGGGTAAAGCCGGATTTGACGACTTTATCTCCAAAACCACGCTTTATCTGGGCATTAGTTTCATGGCCCTCGCCCTCATCTTGGACATTCTGAACACGAAGTTCAGACCTATTGGCTCCTAAGATTTCGGCGACGGCTGATGCCCATGAGATCACGAATTCGGCCGCACCAAAGGGTTGCCCCGCCGCCTGCGGGGCCTTCGGTGGCCGAACCGGCCGGTATTCAATCTTTGATTGAGCAGATTTCTACGCCTACGCAACCTGAGGAGAATGAACAGTTAATGGCAAGTGACAACTTCGACGCTGATATCGTGGTGATTGGCTCCGGCCCCGGCGGCTATGTGGCCGCCATCCGCGCAGCTCAGCTGGGCGCGAAAGTCGTATGCGTCGAAAAGGAATATTTGGGCGGTACGTGCCTGAACGTGGGATGTATTCCCAGCAAAGCGCTGATTGCCTCAGTGGAGCGGTTGAACCAAGTCAAGCATGCCAAGGCCCTGGGCGTGAAGGTCGAGGGCGAAGCGACGATGGACTTCGAGGAGTTCACCAAGCGCAAGGACAAGATCGTTCTCACCCAACGCGGCGGAGTGGGGTTTCTGTTCAAGAAGAACGGCGTGCGCCACGTGGAAGGGTTTGCGTCTTTTGTGGACGCCCATACCATTGAAGTCACCAAGGATGATAAGAAAGAGACCATCCGAGCCAAGAACTTTGTCTTGGCGATGGGATCTTCCGTGATTCATCTGGGCATCCCGGGTCTAGAAGGCGGCGCGAACGAGAACGTCTGGACCTCGGACGACGCGGTGGTGATGCCGCGAATACCCAAATCGATCCTCATCCTCGGCGGCGGTGCCGTAGGTGTTGAGTTTGGTTACGTTTTTAATGGCCTCGGTTCGGACACCACGGTGATCGAAATGATGCCCACGCTCATCCCATTGATGGACCAGGATTTGGGAACAGAGCTCGGCAAACTGCTCGGTCGCCAGGGAATAAAGGTCCGGACTGGGGCCACCCTGGAAAAAGCGGAGAAGACCAAAGACGGTTGGAAGTGTCACGTCAAGAAGGGCACGGAAACCGAAGTTGTGGAAGTTGAAGTCGTGTTGCTGGGCGTTGGAAGAAAGGCCAACACGGACGGCATGAATCTCGAAAAGATCGGCGTAAAGCTGCATCGGCGCGGAGTTGAACTGGCGGACGATACCATGGTCACCCACGTTCCCAACATCTACGCCATCGGCGACGTTACCGGCCGCATCCAACTCGCCCACGTTGCTTCCATGGAAGGCATTTTCGCGGTGACCAATATTATCAAGGGCGAGCAGCGAAAAGTGGATTATAAGGCGGTTCCCAACTGCGTCTACACGATCCCCGAGGTTTCCTCAGTGGGTCTCACCCAAAGCGAAGCAGAAGCTCAGGGTTACGACGTGATGATCGGCAAAGCGAACTTCCGGCCGTTCGGCAAGCCGATGGCCATTGCCGAGCAGGACGGCTTTGTGAAGATCGTTGCAGAGAAGAAATACGGCGAGATCTTGGGCATTCACATGATCGGCCCCCACGTGACCGATTTAATAGCCGCCGGCGTAGCGGCGATCAAGCTGGAAGCGACCGTGGACATCATGGCGGAAACCATTCACGCCCATCCCACCATGTCCGAGGTCATGCTTGAGGCGTATGAAGATGCGCTGGGGCATGCGATCCACAAAGCCTAGACAAGCTTGAGTTTTGAGTGTTAGGTTTGAGTGTTGAGATCGGCATTTCCTAATACCGCAACACCCGAGACTCAACACTTTCCTCAAGCTGCATCGCGAACCCAGGTCTTATCCAGCATCTGAAAGAGAATCTCGCCGTTAATGGGTTTGGGAATGTAATCGTCCATTCCCGCATCCAGGCAGCGGTCCATATCGCCTTCCATCGCGCTCGCCGTGAGAGCGATGATCCGAACGCTTTTCAGCCACTCTTCCTCGGAAGCGCGCATTCGCCGGGTTGTTCCGAAGCCGTCAATGCCTGGCATAAGGCAATCCATAAAAATGACGTCGTATTTGTTGCTCCGAACAAGGTTTAGGGCTTCCATGCCGCTGGAAACAACGTCCACGGTGCAGCCCATTCGGGTGAGCAGGCGCTCTGCCACGGCTTGATTGACCTCGTTGTCCTCTACCACCAGCACGGCTTGCGGGATTTCAAGCTGGCGAGGCTGGCTCGAACTTCTTGTGTTTGAGTAGAGCTTTTGCAGCCCTTCCAAAACAGAATCGCCGCTTTGGACTGCCTGGCCAAGCTGGAGCTCAAACCAGAACTGGCTTCCTTCGCCGATCTTGCTCTTAACCTGAAGATTTCCGCCCATCATTTGAACGAGCTGTTTGGAAATCGTGAGCCCCAGGCCGGTGCCCCCGTAAAGGCGGGTCGTAGAGCCATCTACCTGCGTGAACATGCTGAAAATGGCTTCCAAGCGCTCCTCAGGGATGCCGATGCCTGTATCCGTTACCGAGAATCGAACGCGCGCGATGCGGTCTTCCTCATGAATGCGATCGACGGAGACCAAAACGCTGCCCTTGTCCGTAAACTTCACCGCGTTGGTGATGAGATTCAAAAGAACCTGCCGAATCCGTGTGGGATCACCCATCACGATGTCTACTTCGTCGGCCTTGACCACAATCTCGATGCCCTTTCGCAACGCTTGGGCTCTAAGCACGCTGGCCGCTTCGTCCGCAACCAAGGCAGGGTTGAAGCTGATGTTCTCGATGATCAGGTGGCCGGATTCGATCTTCGAGAAGTCGAGGATGTCGTTCAAAATGGTCATGAGCGACGTGCCGCAAGTATGGATCGTCTCGACGTACTCCTCTTGCGTGTCCGTTAAGTCTGTATCAAAGAGAAGGTCGGCCATGCCTAGAACCCCGTTCATCGGCGTACGGATCTCATGGCTCATGTTGGCGAGAAACTCGGATTTTAGCCGAGAAAGTTCGAACGCGCTGTCCCGTGCTTTTTCAATTGCCCGTTGCGCTTCGTAAGCGAGGGTTACGTCATGCCAGACCAGAACCTGGCCCTGAACCGCCTCGTCCTCAAACAAAGAGCGGCAAGAAACCTTGAACTCTCGGCTCTCGCCGTCAAAATCAAGAATAACCTCCGCGTCGCCTTCGCCTCTTCGAACCAAATCTAGAAGCGGAGCATCGTCCAAGCAGGGGTTCAACAGTTCCTGGAACACTTTGGGTACAAACCCGAAAAAACGATCTGCCTGCTGGCTCACGTAGGCCAAGTTGCCTTCACGGTCCAGTACCATGACTACGGCGTTAACATTCCCAATAAGCACGCCAAGCCTTCGTTCACTCATCTCAATGGTGCGCGTCTGAGCATTTTGAGCTGCAGCACTTTCTCTGGAGCGGGTCAGTTTTTTGCCGACAAGCACAACCGCCGTGAACAAGGCGAGAAGCACCGCCAAGGTTCCTATTGCCGCTTCTTGACGGGCTTTTTCCGCCTCCGCACCAAAGCTGTCCCGTAGCAAATCCAAGAGGGTTTGTAGCTCTGCCGCTAAGGGCACAACCGTTGCATCGTCAAATGAGTGGGCGGAGCGGATGTTTCCCGAGGCATACAACCGATGGAGCTTCACGATAGAGGCGGTATAGATATCCGCGGACGTCCATAGCCACGGCCGGGTTTTAGCCACGATTCCAACATGGCAAAGAGCCAGCGCATCTCTACGAATATTGATAATCAGGCCGTCAAGCGAGGCGCCATGGAGTTGCTTTCCATGGCGTATGTCTGGTTCCCCTATCACGGATCCTGTGGTTCGCCACTCGTTGTCGATAATGGAGATTTTTGAGGCGTTCGATTTGAGTCGCTCGACTCTTACCTGGGCTTCTTGTAGGTTATTTGAATAGTCCTGGAGTGCCTGAATGGAAAACCAGCAGGTCAAGAGTGTGATAAGTCCGATCGGTAGGACAACTCGCCAGTCGGCCCAAATGACACCGGCGGACCTCTTCCTAGGAAGCCTCATAGTTTAAGATTTCGGGAATTTTGCCGGGACTGCTCAGGTTCAGGCAGGGTAGGAATGCACGAATATTGCTAGGAGACGGTAACAGGTTAGGCGTGAAAAGGGGATGTGATCCCGGCGGATGGTCCCGAGGGTAGGAAGTATGAAAAATCAAGATCCTACTATGGTTTTGTGGGGCCTGTTGGGGTTGTAGTCGTCACACTTTCTGACCCGCTCTTCAGCGCGTCTTCGGCCTTTTTGATCGCATCCTTGAAATCTTGCGGAGCATTTTCCCAAGTGTAGGTTTCGTCGCCCATCGGAATTGCGTCGGAATACGTGAACGTAGCGTGTCTCTTACCAAGCGTGATATTGAATGTCAAGGTCACATTTTGGACCACCCGAAAGGTCTTGGGCAAAGGCTGCTGCAGTTCGTCCGGAAGACCGTTGCTTGCTCCTTTTGGCTGCTTCATCCATGCAATCGTGTCTGGGGATAGAACCGTGTCTTCCGCTCCCTGGTCCGCACTTTTCGCACCAACTTCGGAGGTTTCCCTCATTTCCACCACCCCATCTTGAGGAATGCCATTGGGGAAATTTTCGGTGGGCTCGCTGAACATGCTTCGGACGGAAGCCATCACAGTGTCCGGGTCAAACGCGGGGGCGGGGTGAGCCGGTTCGGAGCCGTCTTGAGCAGGGGGTGTTGGGATCATCGGCTCGATATCGGGCATGAAAGCCATCGGGTTTCCGGAATAAACGAAGTCTGCCAGCGCATGGGCAAACGTTGGGCTCAGGTCCGCCACATGGAGCTTTTCGCCATTCCTTAGCTTTTCGCGGTTTGTTTCATCGATGGCCGCATACAACTCGCAGGTCACCTTGTTCGAAGTGCCGAACATGCCGGCTTGAAGCTGAAGATCGCAGGCAGAGAGGTACCGGTCGATGAT
Organism: uncultured archaeon; assembly: GCA_963829965.1. Lineage (GTDB taxonomy): Bacteria > Armatimonadota > Fimbriimonadia > Fimbriimonadales > Fimbriimonadaceae > DASXZH01. The sequence continues at coordinate 278,344 of CAWHLK010000032.1, forward strand.
TGTGTCGTTGTCGTTCGGGTGAACCAGGTAGTACGCGCCTAGGGAATCAAAAGCACTGGCTTTGGACGTATCCAGCGAAGTCAGCAGCCTGGCAAGCTCCTTTCGGTCGACCCGATGGTGCAGCAGGGCGTCGGGGTTGAGAGCCGAAATCTGAATCCAATTCGGCCCGCGCACAATGCCAAGATCCGGAGCAAGATTCAAATCGTTTTCAACTGCTGAAGCGCTCGTGCCGTCACCCTGAAAAATATCAAGCTCCGAATCGGGGATCATGGCCACCATTGACGAAGATTGGTGCTCGGCGAGGCCGTTCACCAGTTCCGAGACATCCCAGCTTAAAGGATCGTGCTTATCTGGACGCAGCATGTCGGCTCGCATGCCGGGCGGAATCTTGAAAGACCTGTTGAAAAGCATGGCGCCGAATCCGCCTGCCATATGACGCACGGCCTTTATGGCTTGCCGCGGCATTCCGGTCATACCTACGCTTTCCTGCGCGCCTTGGAAGGCCCTGGATTCCGGCGTGAGGGGAATCTGGAACTTGTCACTTTCTGCCGATTGAGCGCCGGGTTTCATAAGCTTGATCAGATCTCCGGGGTCTGTTAGGTCGATACCATTCGGGTCTAGGATGCCTGGCGTTGTATCGCCGAGCTTGCCTTGAGCATCAAGGACGTCGAGCGTTGCGGTTAGAGTGCCTCCGTCGTTTTTAATGGAGAGATCAATCTTGCCGATACTGTCCGGTCCTTTCAAAAAGCTGCTCATGAAGGAGTCCATAACCTCTGGATCGGCCATGCCTGTCGGACCCAGCGCGCCAAGGGCCTGGGGGTCGAGTTGCACTTTTGGAAGTGAGGAAACAACCTGGTTCCAAACCTTCTCGTCTTGGACGTATTGGGTTATCACGGGCGAGCTCGAATCCAAAGCCACTTGAAGCCGGTTTGCATTCGTGGAGTACACGACTCGGTCGCCGTCTTCGATGTTGGCAAGCGCGTCTGGACCGATGGCTTCAAGAATGCCCATAACCGCCCGCTGATTCGGAAGGCTGGTTGGCGGGGCGAAATCCGCAGCGTTGGTGACGATGTCCGGGCCTTTCATCTGGCTGACTTTCTGCATCATGTTGTGTGCGAAATCCAAGAAAGTGTGAGCAGATTGAGCTGTAAATGGACCTTCTTTGGCGTACTTCTTAAGCTTCTTATCGAGAGCATCTGCGTAGGTCTTCGCCAGCTTGTCGTGCCAAGCCTTTCGCGCGTCCTGAACCGCGTCGTTATCGATGACGAGCGCTTTGAATCCCTCTTTGGACACCCACTTGCCGTAGCAGACCTTGGCGATTCTGCTGAGCAGCTCACTTGAGTGAGCGCCCTTGACATCGATGATGATGGGCTGATTCACGAGAATCTCATCCACTTGATATTTCTCGTGCGTCTGGGTTGAAATCTCCCCGAGCACCGCTCCCAGTGGTTTGGCAACCGTCGAGTACGTGATCGTTTGATCCTGGCCCAGGACGATCGCCGCCGAAACGATGGTGAACAATAGCATTGATCTACTGTATCACCGTTTCCAAGCGCAGTAGGGTTGCATTACTATTTCAATGCTTTCTTGAAAGAAGACAAGGCGATGCCAACCATCACGATGAACATGATCACGGCGACTATAAAGCCTTTCCAAATCGCGGAATCGCCCCAGCCATAGAGCACCATGCCTCGGACCCCTTCGATGACGTAGGTGATAGGGTTATAGGTCGCCATCGTGGCCATTGCGGGCGGCAGCAGTTGCTTGGGCGCTTGGGAAGTCGTGATGTAAAGGAATGGGAAGGCCAGCACGAAAAGCGACTGCACCAACCGCGCGTTTTGCGTTCGAAGGGCGAAGGTGATCCCTAGGCAGCTCCATGCCATTGCGAAGATCATTAGCATCGCAAAGGTTGCTAAAACCCCGAGGAAACCGGTATTAAACCGCACGCCAACTGCATAGAGGAGAACGATCACCAGTCCGCCTTGGAGAAATGCCTGAACGGCTACTTCGGTGAGCTTGCCGAGCAGGACTGTGAGACGGTTGATGGGCAGAATGATGAGCTTCTTAAAATAGCCGCTCGAGATGTCCTGCACGAGCTCGATCCCCGCATTGCCGGCCGAGAAGAAGATCGCCGTGAAAATGGCTACTGGAGCAATGAAGTCTTTGTAGGAAACGTGTGGAAATCCCTTGACTTTGGCGAAGGCGGACAGCGAAGCCGAGTTCACAACAAAGAAAAAAATCGGAATAAACAGGGAAGGGATGAGGGCCAAGAGTGGGCGCCGAAATTTGCTTCGTGTTTCGAATCGAGAGGTAATACCAGTCCGAGAAGAATGTGCTCATGTTAGCCTCCCATCCTGGACCGCGCGTAAGGGTCGGACGCGTTGAGATTCACTTCTTCCTCCGCGAGGCTGCTGCCGGTCGTTTTAAGGAAGACTTCCTCCAGGGTTTTCGCCTGGTGTTCGGCGAGAAGTTCGGGAACCGTGCCCTCGGTAACGATCTGCCCCTTGTCCATGATCGCAATTCGGTCGCAGAGTGCCTCTGCTTCCTCCATGAAGTGCGTGGTGAGAAAGATGGTCATTCCGTTCTTGTTGAGCTCTCTCAAGTGTCCCCAGATGAGTTGGCGCGCATGGGGATCGAGTCCTTGGGTGGGTTCATCCAGGAAAAGGATCCTGGGCTCATGGATAAGCGAAAGTGCGAGATCAAAGCGCCTTCTCATACCGCCGGAATAGGTGGAGGTGTACCGGTCGGCGACTTTCTCCAGCTCCACCAGCTTGAGCAGCTTGGTGATTTGCTCATCAATCCTGGCTTTGGGCAGGTGGTAAAGCCGACCATGAAGTTGAAGCATTTCGCGCGCGGTCGCAGTTTCATCGAGCCCCACTTCCTGCATAGCGAAGCCCACGCGTTTGTAGACTTCGTTGGGGTTTTTTGAGACGTCGAACCCATCGATAATAACCGTTCCGGAGGTCTTGTGGACGAGATGGACGAGCATGTTCATGGTCGTTGATTTGCCCGCGCCGTTGGGGCCAAGAAATCCGAAAAACTCGGCTTCTTTGACGTGAAACGTCACCCCTCGAACCGCTTCCACTCCGCCGGCATAGGTCTTCCTCAGGTCTTTGACCTCAATGATCGCGCGCTTTTCTTCCATACACTCCCTTGCTTCAGGTTCTTACGATTTTTGTTGCGATTGATTGCGTGATGGGAGTTAGTCGTGCGGAACCACGAGATTTCGACCTGCGATCTTAAGTGACAGCCGGTTTTTCTGAAATTGAAGTTCTCGTAGATTCTGTTCTTGAGAACTTGCTCAAGTCTGGCCACGCCCTCTTCAATCTCCTGAAAGCTAGTGTACAGAGGCGAGACACCGAAGCGAAGATTATCGGGCGCGCGGAAATCGGGGACAACGTTCATTTCTTCAATTAGGGCCTTGTCGATGCGGAGGGATTCTGGGTGGCCGAAGGAAACGTGCGAGCCTCTGATGCTTGGGTCTCTCGGCGAGTTAAGGCTGACACCTAGGGGCTCGAGTTTTGACTTCCAAAGCGAGATTAGGAACTCGGTTTGGCGGACGGATTTTGCTCGTATCCTGGCCATCCCAGCTTCAAGGACCAAGTCCACACCGGGTTCGATGCAGGCGAGGGAAAGGATGGGCGGAGTGCCGGCCAAGAACTTCTTGATGCCTTCGCGGGGTTCATAGGCGAGATCGAAAGCAAACGGGTCCCGCTGGCCGAACCAGCCCCAAATGGGGCTGTCCAAATCGTCTTGCAGCTCCCGCCGAACATAGAGAAATGCCGGCGCGCCCGGGCCACCGTTCAGATACTTGTAGGTGCAGCCGACGGCCATATCGGCGCCGCTTTCTCTTAGGTTTACAGGCACTGCGCCCACGGAGTGGCTGAGGTCCCATAGAGCCGGGATCTGGTTTTGGTGCGCCAAGGCCGTAATTGCCGCCATATCGTAAACGAAGCCGCTTTTGAAGGAGGTGTGGGACAGCGTGAGGAGGGCGGTTTGCTCGGCCAGTCCTTCCGCTATTTCCTCTTGACCCATGCTTTGTTGGTCGGCGGACATGACCACGTTCATGCTGCCGTACGTTCCGAGAGCGCTGCTGATGGCATAAAGATCAGAGGGGAAGTTGAGATCGTCCGTAACCACGTCCGTACGCCCGGGTTGAAGCTGGATCGAGGCAGAGACCAGCTTGTAAAGGTTCACGGTCGTGGAATCGGAGACGATAACCTCGTCCGCTTCCCCACCGATGACTTGGGCGATTTTGGCGCCGATTCGTTCCGGCAAGCCGTACCATTTTGACCAACCCCGCACCAGGTCCTTGCCCCAGCCTTGTTCCGACTCTTGTTTGAGGAGGGCTTGGGTTGCCTTGGGCATGCGTCCGAGGGAATTCCCATCGAGGTAGACGAGGTTGGGATCGTCGATGACGAAGCGGTCGCGAAAGTGAGCGAGTTCGTCCTGGGCGTCAAGCTGAGAAGCGATCACTGAACATTGTGGACGCATTTGGGTGCGCAATTGGCATGTGTAAGCCGGTTATTGAATGAACGCAAACAGACAAAGCTAGCCCTGGGCTAAGCTCCCTGACAAGCCAGGTTTTCCTGGGGCCTCAGCGCCTTCGCCGAGAGATTTCGCGATATGCACCGCCAAGCTCCTCAGATCGTTCGAGAACCGGATTTCCAACTCGCCGTAATTCGACTCCTTGAGAACAAGGGATCGGTTGCCCTTTGGAATCTCGAATGCATACCGGCCTTCTTTCGTCGCGTATTCCCTAACTCCGAAGGGAAGAACCTTTTTGAGCCCAAATAGCGGGCCGGAAGGGTTTAGATCGTGCAGAACCTTTGAGGACAATGGCTCGCGAATGCTCGCCTGGCCCTTTGCAGATGGCTCGGAAATCATTGGTGGACTGCTTACCCATGGGGGCCCCCAAGCATCAACAAGGGTCTGCCAGGGCCGGGGAGCTCCACAGAGCCAAAATACGAGGTCTCGATTCGCCGTTGCGAGGAGCCAACGATGATAGGCCGAAGCTGCTTCAGACTGAGGCTCCTCCCGTAATCCCAAAAGTGGTCGCGAAAGACGGCTTCGAAATCATCCATGGGTGCGGATGGAGCTAGTTCGACCATGCCGTAATACCAATACCGGGAGTCGTGGCCTATTACCATGACATCCTTTTGGTTATGGCCACCAACCTGGCTAGCGTAAGTGATGCAGTAAAGGACGCCTGGGCCAGTCATGACGCTGGCTTGGCGGGCTTTCGCCATGGCTTGAACTCGCTGCGGGATTTGGTTGTAATCGATCCTAAAATTGGATTTGTATTGCAGAGTGGTATCGATTCTAAACGCAACCACAGCGCCGATCTCACTCACTAGGTAAATCTCATCCATTCCTGGCGTTGGGGAGTCATCGGGGACAATTTCGGGGCCAGGTTTCCAATGGACGTCGGTGTCTCTATGGCAGCCGGCAAGCACCAAGGATGCTGAACAGAAGGCAACGAGCGTTGCAACCTTCACATTAGCTGAAACGGAACAGGGGGTGGGTTCGTTGCGTTCGTTTATCGCGCGATAAACTACAAGCATGGAGCCGGCCGAAATCTATGCCCGGGTGCGAGACCATTGTCTTGCGAAGGAGGACATTACGGAGGAATACCCTTGGGATGACTTGGTTTGGAAGCGGAAAGGAAGGGGTTTGTTTTTACTGGGAAGGACAGTACGAGGTTTACGGTGAAAAGCACGGTGGAGCAGCAGGCCTCGCTGACTTTGCATCCGCAAATAAAGGTCGCGGCCTATGTGGGCCGGTTTGGTTGGGTCACGATTCATGTGATCGACGAAGACACGTTGGGGTTGGCGCTGGATTTGATCGACGAGAGCTATGAACGGGTTGGAAAAAGAAATCGAGTTCATTGAAAGGGAAACAACGCCCCCCTTTCGACCACAACCTGGTTGAAACTCAGTGGACTTACAGCAACATAAGGTAGGCCCAACGGGGCGAGAAGCAATTGAGCGAAGGGCGAAGCCCTGGTGACGAGTAGCCACCTTCAGCCAGTCGTTCGCTATTGTTCCGAATTTACCAGGGCTGCGCTTTCCGACCTCGCTACGCTTCGTCGGATGCGCTTAACCTTCGATAAGATCTGGCCGGCCCGTTGGGCCTCCGGACGTGGACACATAACCGCTCCTGAAGAGTTGTATCTCCCTCGGACCACTTGCCTGGGGTTAAGGTCCTTGCTTACGTTGCCAACGACAGCAATGCCCCACTCAAATGACCATTCACCCACTCGTACTTCCCCACAAACTTGCCGTGCGATCCCCCTTGACAGATCCACGTTTTCCCCACCAACTCCGGCGACGAAATCACCGTGTGCGAATGGCCTCCGAGGATGAGGTCGATCTCAGGACGGGACTCTGCCAACACCAGGTCCTGCTTATGCCCGATATGTGTCAAAGCAATCAAGCAATCGACTTGGTCTCGCAATTCTGAAACCTGCTCCGTGGCAACGGCTAAAGGCGGGTCCCATAAATAGGCGCTGGCGCTTTTGGTTGCCATTCGCTCAGTCACCATCGGCACCATGACTCCAAAAACTCCCACCCGTAACCCACTCACGGTAAATACTTGATGAGCCGGCAACGGACGCGAGCCATCCTTGCCCCGCAAATTGGCGCACAGCAATGGGTGAACGTGCCCCTCGATCTTCGCTCGAAACGCGGCTGGCAGAACATGCGTTTCCCGGTTGCCCAACACGCCGGCATCACACTTAGCGCGGGCGAGAAGCTCCCATGCCTTTTCCGGCTTCAGCGGAATCCCCAGGTTTCCGGTCTTGATGCAGTCGCCCGTATCGAAATAGAGGGTATCGGCGATCTTCAACGAGGCGATGGAGTCTGCCTTGGCGGGCGTGAGCGTGCCGTGAAAGTCGTTCGTGTGGAGAATGCCGAGGCGCACGAAGGAAACTTACCTCTTTAGCCCATTCCTCTTAGCGCTCTTTGAGCCAAAGAGCGCGGCGGCGCTCCGCCATTTCCTGTTTCAGAGCTTTCCAGCGCTTGCCGAACAACGCGCCAACTGCGTCCTTAAAGTCAGCAGCCTTGCCGCTGGCTTCTCTTTCGAATCGCGCCGCCGCCTGTTTTGCTGCCTCTCTGGCCTCCTTGGAAAGTTGCTCTTCCTGGGCCAGTTCACAGAGCTTTTGGGAAAGAAAAACCGAATCCATTCGCTTACCAAGAAGGTCCTGCAATGCCTTCAGCCTTTCGATCAGTTGGGCCGCTTCTTCCCCGTAGAGCTCGTCGAAGAAATCCAACGTATACCGGAACCTCTTCGCCCCCCGCCGTAGTTTGTGGAAGTCCTCTTGCGGCGAAGAGTCGGAAATCCTTTGCCCAAGCTCTTTAACCTTTTTGCCTTCCTGCACGATTAAGTCAGGAGCGACGGCCAGAATAATCGAGCCGCTAATGGCGGAGCCGACCGGTCCCTTTCGCATGGCTTGTTTCAAATGCCCGACAAGGGTTTCATATCGATTGATCTCCTCTCCGTCGGAACACAGCTGCGCAATCAAATCCGCATTTTTTGACGCTCTTTCCGTACGCAGGCGGGCAACAATCTCATCCATAGCCTCGGAACAATCCCTAGGTTCGGATTCCTGTAGCATTTCCATCTGGACATCCAAATCGCGTACGTCACCCAGGTGGTGAAAAATCCAGCTCAACTCAGGCTCCAAGGCAAGAAGTGGTTTCGGCATGAAGCTGCCAAGGCTATCCATAGCCGCCTGAATTCTGCGAGTAGCGACGCGCATCTGGTGAACGGCTTCAGGGTCCTCGGACCTGAGAACTTTGCCCGCCATTTCCGTAAACCGCTCGAACTGCGTCTGAAGTATTAGGAAAGTGGCTTCTCCCGCGCTGGTCGAATCGGTGAGGATATCTTCCTTCTTCCTTGAAGTCGTGCGGCTTCTCACTCCTCATTCTACGAGACAGAGGCGGGAGGGGGGCCGGAAAGCATAAAATAATCGCATGTCTGCAATCGCCGAAAAACTCGAAATACTTGGACTCGAAGGGCAAATGCCTCGCCCGCTAAACATCACGATGATCGGAGCTGGAAGTTTCTTCACCAGTTCGATCCTAAAAGACATGCTGCTGGTTCCCGGCAACCAAGGCGGCGAACTTAGGCTTGTCGATATCGACGAGCGTCGAGTTCGCCTCAGCGAGAAGCTGATGCTCAAAATCCTTGAAGGGATTCCCAACGGGGACAAGTGGAGCGTGAAAGCAAGCACCGACCGCCGGGAGTTCCTGCGCGGAACCGATTACATCGTCAATGCCATTGAGGTCAGCGGGCTGGAGGCGGTTCGAGCGGACAACGATATTCCCCTCGAATACGGCGTTAGCCAATGCATCGGCGATACGATCGGCCCGGGCGGACTGTTCAAGGCGCTTCGAACGATTCCGGTTTGGATTGAAATCTTGAAGGACGTGGAGAAATTGTGCCCGAACGCGGTGCTGCTCAACTACACCAACCCGATGAATATGATGTGTCTGGCCGCTGAGCGCACGAGCAACGTGAAAGTGGTTGGTTTGTGTCACTCAGTTCAGGGGACTTCTCAGCTTTTGGCCCGCCATGCGGGAGTCGAATACAAGGATATGAAGTGGCAATGCGCAGGGATCAACCACCTCGCATGGTTCACGGAACTGCGCGGCCCGGACGGGGCCGACTTATACAATGTCCTCTTCAAAAAAGCGGAAGATCGACAAAGCGATTTTTCGAAGGAAGAGCCGGTGCGGACGGACATGATGCTGCACTTTGGCGCGTTTATCACCGAGTCCAGCGGGCATCTTAGCGAATACGTGCCCTACTACCGCAAGCGCAAAGACCTGATCGAGAAGTACACGGACACCGGCTATCGCGGCGAAGAGAGTTTTTACGCCAACTCATGGCCGAACTGGAGAGCCGCGCAGGATACGACCCGCGAAAAGCAAATTTCAGGCGAGGAAGAAATCAAGTTGGAACGATCGCACGAATACGGCGCCTGGATCGTCGAGGCGATTGAAAAGAACCGCCCGATCGTGATCCATGGCAACGTGCCCAACGGCGGTTCCATCCCGAATCTGCCGAGCGACGGGTGCGTGGAGGTTGCGTGTTTGGTCGATCGGAACGGATTTCAGCGAACCCATTTCGGCAAATTGCCCAGGCAAATGGCCGCCATTTGCGATTCCAACATGCGGTTCTTTGACCTTGGCGCAGACGCCGCTATCAACAAGTCAAAGGAGATGGCGATCCATGCGCTGCTAGTCGATCCCCTGACTTCCGCGGTTTGTTGCCCGGCGGAGATCAAGGAGATGGTGTTGAAGATGTTTGAAGCCGAGGCCGCGTTGCTGCCTGGGTTTTAGCTTGTCGTCCGAACCTTCTTACGCGGGCTCGCTTTGAGAGACCCCGCTCCATTTGGCTCACCCGGGCCTGTGAAACCTTCATCCTCTCAGCGAGTTGCTGCTGGGACAGGTGTTGGCCCTTGCGCGCTAAGAGGACATCACGTGAATACGTATTCCAGATTCGCGGAAAACGTTTATAATGGGAACAGAACCATGTTTCAACTGAATACAAAGTCGTCATTCAACCTCCTGAAAACCACGATTCTTGCTCTTGCTGTCGTCGCCGCCGCAAGCGCGGCCGCCCAAAGTGAACCAGCGGTCAGCTACGCGACGCGGCCGGTTCAGGATGACGTGTTCTACTTTTTCATGCCCGCTTCCTGGCGCAATGGATCCGGGAGCGGTAACTTCGGGGATTTCCAAGGCATGACCGCCTCACTGCCATACCTGGAGTCGCTCGGGATTACCGCGATCTGGATGACGCCGATCCATCCGTCGCCCGCTTACCACGGCTATCAATACAGCAATGGCGGGACAGTGAATCCTTGGTTCGGAGACGAGTCGGATTTTAGGAACTTCGTCCACACCGCCCACCAAGCGGGCATCAAAGTGTTCATCGATTTCGTTGCCTACGGCATTAACGAATCTTCGCTCTATTACGAAAACGCTTACAACGATTTGAAGAGCCCTTATTCGACGATGTTCCCGTGGACGAACAGCACCCACACCGAGTCCAATTCGGCTTACAGCTATACGACTTGGAACGGCAGCACGATTAACTTTGCCTACTGGAACATGAACAACCCGCTTGCTGCAAACGTGGAAACCGCGTGGGCGGAACATTGGGCGGACCAAAACTATGAAGCCTTCGACGATGCGGGGGTAGACGGATTTCGGTGCGACCACGTGGTGGATACGTACGACGCCTATGGGCCGAACGGTTTGGGATACACGACGGCCAATTTCTGGACGCCGTTCAAGGCGGCGCTTAAGGCTGTGCATCCCAACTTCTTCATGTTCGGTGAACAGAACGACTGGTCTCTTTATGGCAACACCTTCGAGCCACCCTTTGACGGCATTTTTACCAAGCCTCTTTTGTATGCGGTTCGAAGCTCGATCAGCTCGGGGACGGACGACGATTTTGCAGTCCACATTGGCCAACACGATCATCAGTTCTCCGCCGGGACCTATTTGTGCGTCTTTGGAGATCATGACGAAGACCGGCTCATGAGCGACATCGGAGATACTTTTCCACGCGGACGATTGGCGGCCGCTCTGGAAATGGCTCAGCCCTACCCTCCGATCATCTAAACGGCGACGAGATAGGGATGCACGGGACGAAGAACTACAGCTATGTTGGCGACGCCCAGGACATCCCGGACCGTGAGCCGTTCAAGTGGAACGCGGTCGCCGGTGCGCCCATGTCCAACTACTACATTTACAACACGCAGGCTTACGACGGGAGGGTTGAGCAGAACAACGATGGGCGCTCGGTCCAAGAACAGGAGTCCGTACCCGGTTCCCTGCTGAACACTTACAAGCGGCTGATCGCCGTCCGCAAGGCCTCGCCCGACTTGCTAAGCGGCGATTACGAGCCGGTGGAGGCTAACGACAATTCCTGCACCGCATTTATTCGGCGTTACGGCGCAAGCGCGGTGCTGGTGGTTGCCAACTTCACGAGCACGCCCCAAACCTTCAAGCTCAACCTATCCGGCTATACCGTTCCAAACAACTCGGAAACACCAAAGGATCTCATTTCAGGCGATCAGGGCGAGGCTTTGACCACCGCCAACAAGTCCGCATATCCCGTCACGCTTGCAGCTTACGCCTATGTTTATCTCTCGGTGACCTTGGATACGCTCCCCGCGTTTTTCCCTCGAACGGACGGTTACTTGCCGGCGGTTCAAAGGCCGCCTCTCAACTCTCTATCAAAATCAGGCGAGCAGCATCGCGGAAGCGAGCGCGCCAACTGGATGAGGGAAGAACTCTGATGTACGGGATCGGCTTTATCTGGGCTACACGGGCTCCATTGACCGTCAGCTGCCAACCTTCTCGTGGTGCTCTTCAACTCGGTAGACGGGGCGGTCGCAACTCCTAATTTGAAAGGAGTAACCCAAA
>CAWHLK010000033.1:0-50601 GCA_963829965.1 uncultured archaeon
TCCGTTGCGAATCTCCACGATATCGCCGGTGTCCATTCCCTTACCCATTTGCATGAGCGTAACCCCTGTCTCGGTTTCTCCGTTCAGAATGGCCCGCTGGATTGGCGCCGCTCCTCGATACTTCGGAAGGATGGACCCGTGCAAGTTGATTCCCCCGTACTTCGCGGCGTTCAGCAACTTCTCGGAAAGGATCTGGCCGTAGGAGGCCACCAGCAAAATGGCCGGATCCCTCTTTGCAACCTGGTCTACAAACTCCGGGGAGCGGCTCTTTTCGGGAGTTTCCACCGGCAGCCCCAATTCCAGAGCCAACAGCTTCACCGGCGATGGCTGCTCTTTCATGCCTCGTCCGGACGGCCGGTCGGGCTGAGTCACAACCAGCGAAACGCGGCCGCTCACGGCCTGGAGGATCGGAACGGCGAAAGCGCCCGTTCCAAAGAAAACTACGCTCACTCGGCCCGGCTTGGCTCTCCATCGGGATGAGCCCAATGGAGCGTGGCCAGGTCCACGATATCCGTAAAGACAATTCCCTCCAAATGGTCGATCTCATGCTGCGCAACCCGCGCGTGCATGCCCTCAAGCTCATAGGTAAGCTCGCGTCCCTTTCGGTCTTCGGCCTCTACTATCACAAAAGCCGCGCGCTTGACCTCGCCATAAAGCCCCGGAATGCTGAGGCAGCCCTCGATGCCAACCTGTTCGCCTTCCCTTTGGACAATTCGGGGGTTGATAAGCGCGGTTGGCTTCATATCCATCGGCGCCATCACGAGAAGCCGCTGCAGCGCGCCCACTTGGGGCGCGGCAAGCCCTACGCCGTTCGCCTGTTTCATGAATCGCATCATGTCGTCGATCAGAGCCTGCGTTTTCTTATTCAGCTTCGCCGGCTGCAGCACCTTTTGACGCAGGACCGGGTTCGGAACTTTCAGAATCGCTCGATTCTTATCCGGCGCGTACAAATATGCGAACTCGTCAGGGACGACGATCTCCATCTGGGCAATTATGGCAGCCATTGGTTTTAACTTCTACCTATGGGCAAGTTCAATAATACGGTTATGCCCGCTTAGATCTTGGTGAAAGGCTCGAACCTCCCAATTTCTTCTTACGAACAGCGGGGCGACCGGTTCATCTTGCCCGTCGCCAAGTTCCAAGAACATTTTGCCATCGGGGTCCAGGTGGGCGGGTGCTTCGCTCGCAAGCCGCTCGTAGAAATCGAGCCCTTCCGAACCGGCGAATAGGGCTTTCGCCGGCTCGTACTCCCTGACTTCCTTGGGAAGCGCGTCCTCCAGCCCCACATAGGGCGGGTTCGGACAATTAAATCGAATTTGCGCCCGCCAAGGTTTTGAAATCCATCGGTTCCAACCAACTCAACCTCCGCACCAAGGATTTCGGCATTTTTGGAAGCGATGCTCAGGGCGGCGGGAGAGATCTCCGCGAGGGTGACCTTGAGCTGGGGCGCCTCCAGCTTGATCGTGATGCCAATGCAACCGGACCCCGTACCCAGATCAAGCAGCGTGCGCGCGGATTCTAACGCCGCCGACTGAAGGCAGGCCCCGACAAGAGTTTCCGTCTCCTGCCTCGGAACAAGAACGTCCCTCGTCACCGCGAACCGCCTTCCGTAAAACTCGCGGTAGCCAAGGATGTAAGCCAGTGGCTCCCGGTCCAGCCTTCGGGTTAAAATTGGTTCTGCTTTCTCATCAACTTCCCACTCGGGGTGGGCGAGGAGGACGCTCCTCTCCACGCCGCGCGCATGTGCGGCAAGAACTTGGGCCTCCAGGGCCGGGTTCAGGATTCCCGCTTCCCGCAGCGCAGCCGCAGCGCGTGGCAACCACTCCCCGTAAGTCATGCCAGGGAGCTTATCATGGTCGCGACGTAAACTGTGAACTGTGAACTGTGAACTGTGAGCTGTAAGTTGTGAACGGTGAACGGTGGACTGGGGCGAAGTCCGGCAGGTCTAGTGGCCCACTAGGTCTGGCCCGGCTCCAATCTTTGGCGCCAGGCAAATGCCTGCTTAACCCGCGTCCAGAAATATCTCCATCGCGTGGAAGTCAAACGTCACCCGGTAGTTATGAAAAAACTGGTGGGAAATGAGGCCCCCCACATGAAAGCCCAGGCCCTCCTCCAACGCATCGGGAAAAGGTCCATACAATCCAAGCAAGTGTTCTTGAACCGCCGGCCCCAAAGAGAGTTTATCAACCGTGAATGGAGCAGACGGGACGCTGCCGCCGCCACCCACGCCGGTTGCCGCGTTCGCCAGAGAAGCTTTTACTCCACCTTCATCCAAGGTTGACTTTGGCCCGGTAAACGCCGCCCCGGCTAGGCCGGTATCCACCAAAAACAGCTGCTTATGCCCCTGATTCAAGGCGCCCTCGGCGACCATAAAATGGTCGCCCGCCATCCAGAATGGAACCGATATCCTTCCCGTGCCGGACTTGGAACTCGGCGCGAGCACGAGTTCATGGTTCAAATAGTCGAGGGTGGGCAGAAAATGATACAGAAAGACCGTGCCGAGGATCCCGCTGACCGGTTTTCCCTGGGCAGCCGCCGAGAAGGATGTCGTACTGAGGAGCTGAACCGGAAGATTTCGCACCATCAATGTCCCGAGCCGCAAGGAATCGATCTTGGCTAACCCGGTAAGCGCGGTTTTACCGCCTCCATACATGCCTTCAAAGTCCCCCGTGCTCTGAACACCGATACTCTTGGCGTAGTCCGAATCCAGGATCGTTTCGCCGCCTCCGGTATCGATTAAGAAGTTGACTTCGGGACCGCCATTGACGCTCACTTCGATGAGCGGAAGCGGGTCCGTGATCACGAACTTGACATGCACGGGAGTATCGAAATTCCCCGTGTCATAGGGCTTGGCGTTTCCGAACGCGCGAAGTTGAGGCAGCCGGGGTACCCGGCCCGCTCTTTCCATCAGGTCGGCAGCCTCGCCAAAATGGTCTTCCCTGTATTCCACTTCCGTTTTGAGTGCAAGGGCCTGGATGTTCTGCGGTTGGGTTCTCAGCACCGCGTCCAGTTCGGGAGTTGCATCGTGAAAATCGTTCTTGTAGAGGAGCAATCGAGCCTTGAGCACATGGGCATTGGCGCTGGCAGGATCGACCGCGAGCACCTTATCGCACCCCTGAAGAGCTTCTGTAAAGTGGCCGGCATGCCAGGCGTCAACTGCCGTCTGAAGGTCGGCTGTCCCAGGGGTCGCCTGAAAGAGAATCAGAGCCGCAGCAAGGTTCATCAACATAGGCCGTTAAAATACACACCGTCTCGGTTCCGAATGTCCAAGGGCCATTCTGGTGAAGATTGATACGGACGGCAGATTATGAAACGATTCGCGCGTCTTCATCATGCCGACCCGTGGGCTGCTATTACACCGTTAGGCAGGGCGCTAAACGTCCAATAACCAGAATGAAATCCATCTCAATATATCCCTTCTTGATTGTCGCCATCCTATGCGTGGGCTGCAACTCCAGCGACTCCAGCAAGAATAACACGACGGCGGGAGAAACGACGGCCACCAAGAGCGCTCCTGAGAGCACGGCAGCCACCACTCCAACAAACGACGGTCCCAAGGGCATCCCTTCAACCGGCGAGAAGCCTGCAAGCGCCGGGAAGGAGGCATCCGCGCCAGGCTCCATTGTGGGAACGTGGACGACTCAAGGGGCGACTTTTCAGTTCTCAAAGGACGGCAAAATGTCCGTGCATGCATCCACTCCCAACGGAGATCTGATCGAAATGGGAGCAAACTATAAATTGACCGGAAGCAAGATGTCCGTACATACGACTTCAATGCACGTTACCGCTGGACCAAAAGACGCCCCCGCGATGAAGCAGAGAATTGCCGCTGCCAATGCTCAAGAGTCGCAGACGATCAAAACAACCCCGAATCAAGTCTCGACGCTGGCATGGCAGGACAAGAACACCTTTACCATGACGGACCAGAAAGGCAACAGTGCCACTTTGAAACGAAAAGACTAAGCCGCGCATTCTTCCGACAGGGCTTTTTGCGCCAATCTACGATTCAGTAACGTCAAGTACGGTAATGAAACTATGTTTAACTTCAATTTTTCTGGTGCTTGCCCTGCTTATAGCAGGATGTAAGGGGGATTCGTCCGCCACTACTGACAAGAGCACTTCGACCACAACCGCATCCACCGCAGATTCGTCCAAGCCGGCTGATTCGACAACTACCGGCACTGCGGATGACGCATCAAAGGGCGGAAACTCCATCGTGGGAAGTTGGACAACCGACGACAAGGAAATGGGGGATCAAGACATCGAGTTCAAAGATGATGGAACGGCCTCAATGTCCGGGACCCTCACGAGCATGAAAAACGCGAAAGCGGAAGCCACGATGACTTATAAGATCGATGGCGACAAGATGACCGAGAAAATGACCTCGGAGAAGTTGACCGCCGCCGCTGATTCGGATGCGACGACCAAGAAAAGCATTGACGCGGCGAACGCCCAAGCCACGCCTGACGCGTTGGCAAAGCAGCCGGAACAAGAGGACACGATTAAATGGCTTGGCAAAGATTCCTTTTCGCTAACCGGTAAGGATGGCAAAGTCACGACCTTTACGAGAAAGAGCTAAATCTGATTTCGATGAAGAGCCCGCCCGGTAACGGGGGATCCCTCTTGCGCGGGAATCGATAAAGCGTATCTCGCAAATAGGAATGGGGCGGCCACTGCCGCCCCATTCCGTTTTTATTCAGATGTCCGTTCTAGCCGCCGTCACTTGGAGGAGGGGGCGGAGGGTTGCCGCCATCGTCGCCCGGAGGAGGTCCGCCGGGGCCGCCGTCACCGGGGCCTCCAGGTCCGCCCGGGCCACCGGGGCCGCGACGCGGGCCGCCCATCTCTGGGAACTCGAACTTCTCGCCAACCATCGTCTTCCAAGTCGCCTTTTGGTCAGCCGTGAGGACGTCGGCGATATTCTTCATCAGCTGCTCGCGGCGCGCTTTCATCGCCGTGCGGATATCGCCGCTCTGGGGCGGCCCCGTTGGATGGTCAGACTGGAGGATCGTCTGGATCTGGGTCTTTTGATCCGCGCTCAGTCCCAGCTTCTCCACCACTTCCGGCCGGCGGAAAGCCATCGGCCCGGCGGCTTGAAGGTCCAGTTGTTTGTACCGGGTGTACTGGTCCGCGTTCAGGATTCCCTTGATCTTGTTGTCCATCTCTTCCCGCGAGAGTCTCTTGGGAGGAGTTCCCTGATCTCCATTCTCGGGTGGCGGCCGGCGGCCGGGCAACACTTCTTTGAGCTGGGATATCTGGTCGTCCGTGAGCTTGAGCTCTTTCTGAACGGCCCTCATGTTGAGAATCATCGGGCCGCCCATCATGGGACGTCTCATCATCATTGCGCCCGGACCACCAGGGCCACCGCCCGGAGGGCCTCCTGCTTGATCTCCCGGAGGCGGAGGTCCTCCGCCATCTTGAGCAAATGCCGCGCCCGCCAACGTCAGCGCAGCCAGCAAAGCGATTGTGTTCGTGATCTTCATCTTAATCTCCTTTACGCTTGAGCTCTTAGCTCTCTTACGCCCTTCATTCTAAGATTGAAATGTGAGGATCTCGTGAGGCTCGGGACTTTTTGAAAAAAAGTCGGAGTTCGTTTCTCTGGCCACAATGTATCCGGCTCTCGAAACTGGCCTAGGCAGGGTTCGTACATCGTGCCATCGAGACTCTTAGACATCCTGCCGAGCCTCTCAGGGTTTGCTGAAGGTGCCGGCATCTCCGAGGCCGACTCGTCCACCATGGGGACCGTCCCGGTTACGGCCCCGTCACTCGTCACTCGTCACGCCTTAGCCAGGGAATCCAGGAGCAGTACGAATCAAATAGGCCTGCCCCTGATGATAGGCCGAGTGAAATGCCAGCCTTGTGAACGCGCCCTCGCCAGTAATTACCGGCCCCAACGCGCTCACGATCTCCTTAGTCAATATTTGCGGGGTGGGAGAAGTGATGATCGGCTCCAGCAGTCCCTTGCTCAGGGCCAAGATTTCTTGAACTTTCGCAGCGGTTAGTTCGGCATCGGAATACGGGAAGGGATTGTCATTTACCACGCCCTCAGTGGCAGAGGACTTCACCCTCTTGCCTTCCTCATCCAGTTCCGTACCTAATAGCTGGGATGCGAATGACAATTCCACTCCCGCGACGTGCACCGTCATTTGGCCAATAGAAAGCGCACCGTCATAAATGCGCCACCCTTGGTGCGCGTCGTTCAGGTCAGAAATCGTGTCCAAAAGCCGCTGACGAGAAAGTGTCCAAGAAAGGGAAAAGTCGCTCACTGCAGGATTTTACCGGCGAGACAAGCGCGGTAACCTAGCCCCTCAATGTTGCCGGGTTCTCAATCGCCCTACAGACGTGGCAGCCACCGGCGTCTTGGCTGGTTTGACTCCGTCATCAGCTTCGACCGCTATCGGTGGTCTCCGATACGCGGGTTTCGGTGTGGGGCGGGCGTAGCGATTGCCGCTTGCATCGCGTTTATCGGTGGTCCGGGCGCAGGTGCGCTTGCGTGCATCGGGGCGATTTACACCGGCGTTGCCTCATCCAACGGCATCTACCGGACACGGTTGGTGGCGATGCTGGCAAGCGGCTTCATGCTGGCCTTCTCCACCATTGTTGCCGGACTGGTAGCCCGCAATTTACCGTTTGCCATGCTTGCAGTTTTTGCCACTGCGTTCGGCACGGCGCTTTTCTCGCCTTCCAGCCGGGCGGCAACCGCGATTGGGGCGCAAACCACGGCCCTCATGTGCGTGATCATTGGGCTGGGTTTGCCTCCCGGCGAGGCGGTTGGAAACGGCCTTCTGGTGGCTTTCGGATCGGTGGTTCAGCTCTTTATGCTGCTCGTCGTATGGCGGATCGGTCCGAGACTCGCGGAACGAAGGACGATTGCCGAAGTTTTTGGCTCGCTTGCCGAGTTCGCCGGCGGGCTCTCTTTTCACCCCGACGACGATCGCCCTCACATTCCAAGCGCGCTCCCATTTCAGGAAGCAAGAAGCATCATGAGCGAGGCAGAGGGCGCCGATTGGGGAGAAGAGCAGGAGAATCTGATGCTGGCGCTTCGCCGCGCAGAGGGAATTCGCGCCGCGCTGGTCGGCTTTAGCGGGGCCGCTTCCGCTTACGCAGCGCAGGGCGATATACAGGCACGGCGGGCACGGCGTATTTTTCGGTTGGTGGCGCGAGCGTTGAACCGGCTCTCGCGGCGCGTGCTTGAAGGCAGGTTCGGCGCGACGCCGAATTCCTTGAACCTCCGAACCAAGAGAAGCGCCCCCGACGAAGGCTTCGACCACTGGCTAGACCAAATCTCCGAGATGATTCAAGGCTGCTGCGTGGCAGACACGGTTCCTATCATCCCAAGGAAGACCAGAAAGCGGCCGATCCCCTGGAAAACCGCGCTCACCAAGCTCGCGCATCGGCCGGATACGGCTCCGCTCCGCTCACTCACGGCGCAGCATGCCCTGCGCTACGCCTGCACGGTGGAGGCTGCTTTTGTTGTTTCGCAGTTCTGGAATCGATCGCATTCCTACTGGTTCCCCATGACCGTAGCCCTGGTTCTACGGCAGGGATATGGAACCACCTTCCAGCGCGGCCTTGCCCGTTTGTTTGGAACGATCGTGGGGCTGGGCCTGGCAGATTTGGTGATCCACGCCTTTCATCCCGGCGCTCCTTCGCTGGAGATTCTCGCGGTTTCGGTCACTTGGCTGGCATTCGCCTCGTCCCAGGCCAGCTACGCGCTCATGACGATCGCGGTAACAGGCTTCGTCGTTTTCGAGATATCCGCGGCGGGCATGGCGACCCATGAGATCGTATCCATACGGTTCGTGGCAAGCATTTTGGGGGTCGCGGTTGCGCTGATCTCCTACGTTTTGTGGCCGGCCTGGCATTGGTCGGAGATTTGGGAAGTTCTACGCTCAGCCACCCTGTCTCAAATCGATTATGCAAAGTCCGTTTTGGCCGTTTCATCGAGCAGGGAAAGCTTTGATGTGCTGGAGGAGAAGATCGGAGTGGCTCGGGCACTGCGGATCCAGGCGGAGAGCTTGATGGAATCCGCGCGCCTGCACCCCATGGTTCGGGACCGTTCGAGGTTGAAGGAGGCGGAGGAAGTTCTGCTGAAGTTGGAACAGAACGCGGCGACGATCCTCATCGCGGACGCGGAGCGGCTGTCGGGACGCATGGCCTCTTGCGAGCGGGTGCGCGAGGCCATGGAATTGGATGAGTCCATCCTTGGAACATTGGAAGCGCGTGGAGTTCGGAGAGACACGGCGGGCATCTAATATTCTGGAGTGATGGCCACTATGGTCGCTTTCGATCGGGCTCGCCCTTACCGTAGCCAAGAACGCGCGGCTCTGTGAAAACCGTCGAATACAGTGAGGGCTATGATTTCGATCTTAATTGGCTTGGCGCTTCAAAAAAGTCCCGCGATTTATACTCAATTCGCGGAAGAACTCCACGCGGCGACCAGCGTGACAATCAAGATCAACGTTACGGTCAAAAGCGAATATGGAACCACCCAGGTCGAAGATTCCGACGCTTTCATGAAGCCGAATTTCTGGCGGGTCGAGAGCTCGGTGGGAGGCCGAGCGTACGGTGTTCATGTGAGTGACGGCAGGAACATGTGGGTATATGACGCGATTCAGAACCGCCTGGAGAGGCAGGATCCCCCAAAAGAAGGCTTTCTGGAAACCGAGTTTCTCCTCGATCCATTTTTAGGCGCGGTAGATTCCGGAGGGATCCCGGATGGCAAAGTGGCCGACGCCCGGTTTCACGGCCACGAAGCAATTTGTGTGGAAGTCACAAAAGATGGCAGAGCGCCGAAGTCCGGCGCGAGTACGACCGAAGTTCTTATGGACCCCACAAGCCATCTGCCCATCGGCATGATATTCGATGCTCCGAGCCGGAAGATGCGCTATGACATCGAAGTGGAGTCCCTCAAGATCAATTCTCCTTTGACAAAAGCCGACTTTCAATATGAGCCCAAGGTTGCGTTGCATACAACAAAGGGCAATGGTGGCACGTACCTGCCGATTGGCTCCATTGCACCAACGTTCAAAGGTGTCCAGATCGGCGGCAAGCCGCTCGACCTGCTGCACGAAATGAAGGGCGCGAAAGCTGTGATCTTGGATTTCTGGCAGATAGGGTGCGAGCCATGCAAGGCGGAACTGCCGAAATTTGAGAAGCTCCAAGAGGAGATGGGCGCTAGAGGCCTACGGATAATCACTATCGCCGTCTACAACGACGAGGAAGATATCACCAACTACGCGAAGGAAAAGGGTCTGGCCCTCCCCATCGTCTTCAGTCGAAGCTGCAAGCCGGACGTGGTTTACAAGTACAAGGCCACTTCTTGGCCGCTAACCTATCTTATTTCCGGGGACGGAAAAATCGTTGCAGAATACACGGACGCCAACATTAAGTCGCTAAGAAGCGACCTTGCGAAGCTGGGGCTCTAGCACCGGCGGTGCGTCTATGCAGCCTTGATTACCAAACATTCCTGCGAACCGATAGAGGGGGTCACATGAACCTTTCCACTCGAAACCGCCGACGGCATCAGCTTTCCCGTGCGAAAATCGTAAAGTTTCCGCGAGCCAACGGTGGCGGCATCGAGGTCGACGCTCGCAGTGACCCCGGACGGTCCGTTGTTGAAGAGGGTCCAGTACTGGGTCCCGAACCGCTCGATCCACACGTTCGCGCTGTTTGACCAGCCCAAGGTGATCGGCTCCCAGCCTGCTCGAGAAAGGGTCTGAATGACCGGGATGTTTGCCTTCCATAAGGGGCGATCCCGGTTATAAAGAGTTGGATTCGCCCAGTAAGGATTGGTCGAGGCGTCCGCGCTGAACATGGAGGGGAAAACCCCATAGAACATGCAGCGCATCATGTAGTTTGCCAGCATCGAGGGCGTAAAGGTGGCCAGGTCCGTATCTTGCAGCAGCAGGTACGGCTTGTGGTAGCTGAGCATTCGGCGAAGACAAAAGATGTCGTCGCTATCCGGCGTGTACACGCCGCTCGGCCCCCAGTTCACCTCGATTCCCGCGACGTCCAACAAAGGCATAAAGCACGAGAACTGATTCGGAGTGTAGTTGGCCATCAGCAGTTTGTCCCGCGAGTGCAAATCGGTGCTCATGAACTTGGTGATCTCGTACGTATTGAACCACTCGGGCAAGAACGGGTGGAAGTCGAAGCTTGCATAGGTGGGAGCAAAACTGGCATGTTCGAGGGAATCGGGCCGCACGTCCTGCATATACCACCAGCCCTCCAGCGAGTCCAGATACTCGCCACTTAGCGTTGATCCTTGACCGTACCGCTGATTCGCGTCCGCGATGGTGTAGACCAGCATCGACTTATTGAAGGTGCTGTTGGGATGGGGCATGAGCGGGTTTGGGTTCAGCACCCAAACGGCGCCGTTCGTCCACGGCTGATTCTGGAACTCGTAGTTGAATTGCCCCGCGGTGCTTTCGGTGCCTGAGTTTTGGAGGGCCTGGGCATACTGCTGCTGCCCCTGGTCCGATCCGGTCAAATATCCTTGATAAGCTGAGATGGCATTTGCGTAGGTGCGCGCCGTCGCAGTAGGCATTGACATCCACCACGATTCCGGCTCCGAATACCGGAATGAGTAGATGCCGAGCGAAGCGTCGCTTGCCGTGCTGTCGTCCCCTTCGTGGAAGCCAATCCCGAAATCCTGGGGATTCGTGATCGTGTTCGGATCGGTGAAGGGCATCCATATCCCATCCTTGGCCGCCCGGCGAACAAAGGCTGTTGGGAACTTGGCGTAATACTGCCTTGCCGCATCGCGAAGACCCCAGTTGGGATCGCAGAAGTTCGCATAAACCGAAGCCGAGGCCGTGGACGGATTCTGGATATTCGATGGTATCAAGGAAACATCGAACGCTGCCGCGAGAATCTTCACACCGGCGTTATAGAACAGGCGGCTAACAACCGGCCCCTGGGACGGCGAAATGGCGAGCATTTCGCCGGATCCGGCAGTTGTCACTGCTGCAAGTGGGTTGGTCGTCATATAGCCCGTTGCTCCGGCCGACACGTTGACGAAGTCGCCCACTTCGCCGGCCGTGATAGGGGTGGACCGCCGCAAGGTGTCCCACCACTGCCCACCCACCGCGTTGAAATTCACGCAGTAATAGATCGTTATCGCCCGGTTCTCGCCGGTGGTGTCCTTTACGGTTAGGGTTTGAACTCCCCCCGAATTGGCGAGTGAACCCGTAAGGTGCAACGTTGATAAATCGGCAAGCGGCACAAGGCCGGAGCTTTCAGCCACGTCGCGGACGTACCAACCGGACGCTTTCGGAGCCTGAATCGCTTGACTGTCAAAGAACTGCCCTGGTTCCAGTTGCGTAATCGTCACATTGGAAAACCAGGCATCCCCTGTGTGATAGCGGAGCAGCACATAGACATTGATCGAGGCGATCGGTTTTGTCGGCACGACTACCAAGCTGCCGAACTGCCAGCCATGAGTGCCGACCTGGAACGGCGAGTAAGTTCCCCAAAGGTGGCTCCCATCGTTGTACGCGGTGTCCACATAGAGACAGTAGTTGTTGTCCGGCGCTCCGGATACGTTCTCGCACTTGCTCCAACCGGTAACCGAAATGGGGAGCGGCGTGGTTTGGTTGTAGGTGGGGGTTTGGGACGCGCCCCGAACGTCGGTGAGAGAGGTGTTCGCGCAGTAGATGGCGGGAGCATTGGATTTCGCTCCCGTTCCGTTATAGGTGAAACCGTTTCCGAACGGTTGCCAGGTCTGAGCGTTGGCAGCCCCACTTACAATCGTCAAGAGGAGAAAAGGTAAAAGGCGAATAGACCTCATCACGTTATTGACGGATTATTGCGCGGTGTTTGTGGGGGCAGCCTCGCACTTTGCGGACGTTTCAGAGTGTGCCGCCGAAGATTCCTTGGGGGTTGACTGCGTAGAATATCAACATGGAAAAGGCTACTTTTGGCGCGGGATGCTTCTGGGGCGTGGAGGAGACTTTCCGTCAAATCGACGGTGTAAAGAGCACGATGGTCGGCTTCGCGGGCGGGACCACCGCAAGCCCCTCTTACAAGCAGGTTTGCTATGACAACACGCGCCACGCGGAAGTGGTTCAGGTTCAGTTCGACCCGGCAATGGTCTCCTATGAACAGTTGCTAAACGTCTTCTGGGAGTCTCACGACCCAACCCAGGTAAACCGCCAGGGCCCTGATGTTGGCGACCAATACCGCAGCGTCATTTTCTACCATTCGCCGGAACAGCAGGCGGCTGCAACTGCCTCAAAAGCTGCCTTGGAAGCTTCAGGGAAATACCGCCGGCCGATTGCAACCCAAATCGAGCCTGCGCCGGCGTTTTGGCCGGCGGAGGAATATCACCAGCAGTATTTGGCCAAGCGCGGGATGTCGAGCTGCCATATTCCCAGTGGCTAGTGGGTTCGGCTAGGCTGAATAACACTCTTGGGCCTCGGGTTCTGCAGCTTCCTTAAACAGCTAGATAATCCGCGGCCGTCAATGCGTAACCTCCTCCTTTAGGATAGCGTTCCGATCCAGTATTCGGGCCCCCCCCCCCGGCTTCGCGACCATAAACGCCGCTTAAGAACGCCTCTTGGCGGCTGTTTATTGCTGCCAGCGCGCTTCATGCCCTTCCTTTTAAAGGACTTAGCATATTATTTGTCGCTTGCATGTGTAAAATCATGCATTCTTTATGGTCACTCCACCAATACTCAATCGTCGCCTCGTCCTTCGTTCGGTGATGGCTCTTTGCCTCGCCCTCTTTGCCTGTATTGGTTTGGCCCAGTCGCTTTCTCCAACCTGGATGGCAGGCGGATGGCAGAACTTGCCTAACCAGCCTTCTTACTCTTGGAACGGATCGCGGGTCATCGTCTGGAACGACAACCGCATTATCGTTTACAACGCCCCGTCCGGAACGTTGGCAGCGGAATTGATCCTGGATGGAAAAAACGGCAACATGACCAGCGCATGCCTCAATCCAAATGGGACAGTGGCCTTCTTCTCGACGGATCAGGGAAAGGTCTACGACTTTGACATTGCAACGCGAAATGTAGTGGCCTTGAACATCAGCGAGGGATCTGGTAACGCGCCAACTCTCTTGAGTCCATCTAAGAACGGGAAGTATCTGGCCTATGTCGCCAAAGATCCGATCAACAGCGACCAACTCGTATGCATCTATGACGTGGCGACCGCAACTTTTGCGGGAAGGTGGGACAACACGACTTCCGCCGGGGCGCAAACAACCGTTTCCATCGGATTCGTGAACTCGGATAGCGATGTCGTTTTGAGCGGGCCTGCGGTTTACAGTCTCACCGGCACCCTGATCGCTTCCTCGACGGACGCTCCACAAATACCGGTGCTCGTAGCGCCTAACGAATCCGCTGTTTACGCTTATTACGATAACCAAAGCGTCAATTACTGTCCCTTCAGTTGAGGCCTTTGAGTCAACCAATCTCAAGCAGATCTGGAGCGCGGATATCCCCACGGTAACCAACAACAACGCGATTTCACAGAGAATTGCGGTTTCCTCTGACGGGCTAGCGTTGTTGATTTCGGAAACGGACAACCAGAACAACGGCTACATCTATTTCATGGGGGCCGCAACCGGAACGGGATTGTATAACGCGATCACGGTTGGCGCAATTAACGGAAGCAACGCTTCCAACGAGCTAGAGTTTATAACGGCCTCCCCAACTGCCAATCAAGTGCTGTTTGGACCCAACCTCACCGGCTCATACGAGTCGAGCTTTACCACCTACGCAACTCTTTACGGATTCAGCTCAACCACCGGAGAGTCAACCGGCAGTTCCCCCTTCTTCGAAGGCAACGCCGCTTACGGGTTTAACGGCCGCGGCGGGCTCTACTGCTTCAACACAACCTACGCAGGCACGACAAGTGCGAACGGGGCCTTCTCCGCGAATTGCTACGAAAAAGGGGTTACCACGCAGATGATTCGCGACTGGGGAACAGGCGCGATTCTTGGAAGTTTGACAAACTCGAGCTGTGTTCCCAGCCCGGATGGAAAGTATTACGCTTATCCGAACGAGTCCTCAAATCTTGGCTTTTACAGCGTAGCGACCCAGAATAACCTGACGCTCTACACGTCACCGGAGAACGTTTACCAGTTGAATTGGGCTGCCGGCGATCGATTCTGTATTTCACAGGGCGGAAATAGTATGGTTGTTGGAGACTTCAACGGCTCGACGGCCTCGACATTGTCCAGCACGATTCCCGTTGGGACCGATGGACAGATTAGCGCGTTCAGCAATGGCGGTATTTTTTCACCTGACGGAACCAAAGTTGCCACTCCCGATTCCAACGGAACCGGCGTTCAGATTTACAATGCGGAAACCGGAGCCAAGCTGTGGGATATCGCAGCTGACACGAACGACTCCGCTGGAATCCGAGACGTGTCCTTCTCGGCTACGAACAACCTCATGTGCCTTGCCGAAGTTGCGATAAGCGGCAACGCTGCCTCCGACGAGTATCGCGTTTACAATATCGCCGGCACCTCTCCCGTCTTGGTCAACAGAAATCTGGTCGCATTGCCGGCTGCATTTTCGGATGATGGAACCGACTCCGTGATCTCGCCTGACGGCTCCGTCGTCGTCACCGGATTCCGGAACGCCAGCACCTCGTCCAACCCGTTGGTAACGGGAAGCGTTCGAATATACAAGGCTTCCACCGGAACTCTGATTTCGGAATACGACAATCAGGCGGTTCCGGACCTGTATAACCCTAGCTATTACACGTACGGCCCCATCTATTTCCAAAGCTTCACCTTTAGCCCGAATAGCAAACTGGTTCTTTGGGGAAGCGATGGAGTGCTGATCACCATTCCGACTGCGCCTATACAGCTTGGGCTTACCCTTGCGCCTAGCAGTGTTGTCGGCGGAAAAACTTCAACGGCGACGATCACACTGACGCCGGCCCCTAGCTCGGCGACTACGGTTACGCTCGCTGCGAGTTCAAGTTCCGCGACCGTACCGTCCTCCGTTTCCGTGTCCGCGAACGCTACAACCGCCACGTTCAGCGTTCAAACCTCGGGAGTAGCATCTGCAACCTCGGCCACGATTACGGCAACTCTAGGCTCGGCATCAGCATCGGCGGCTTTGGATCTCACAACGGCCGCGCTGAGCTCTGTTAGCTTTTCCCCAAGCACTGTGTCCGGTGGCACATCGTCTACGGGAACGGTAACGCTAACGGGGAATGCGCCTCCTGCGGGCTTCACTGTGACGCTGACCTCCGCAAATCCTGCGATAGTGAAGGTCCCTGCCTCTGTTGCGGTTGGCGCCAACAAGGGCTCGGCCACTTTCTCGGCGACCACCGCCCAGCCCATCGCATCAACTGCGGTGAAAGTGACCGCCACGGCGGGCTCTGTGACTCTTTCCGCGACGCTTACCGTTAACCGAACGGCAAGCGTCTTAGCATCCTTTGACGTTTCCTCAGTGACCGGAGGACAGGCCATTCTCGCTACCATCAGTTTGCTGTCTCCCGCCCCAACCGGTGGCGCCACGGTTACGTTGGCTTCGAGCAATGCGGCTTTGACTCCGCGGGCTTCGATTACGATTCCCGCCGGACAATCCAGCGTGACATTTGGAGTTGCGACCGTCCCCGTCGTCGGAGTAACCTCTGCAACCCTCACCGCCACTTTGCCAACCAAGCAGGCGGCGACCGCAGCGGTTTCGGTAGAGCCTCCGGTGGTTCTTTCGGTAACCCCGGCCGCTGCACGAACCATTGGAGGGACACCGACTTTCGCGGTCGTCATTCTGAATGGACCGGCCCCGACGGGACTCAGCTACAGCTGTTCGTCCAATAATGCGGATCTGGTCGTTCCCGCGA
Source organism: uncultured archaeon (assembly GCA_963829965.1). GTDB lineage: Bacteria > Armatimonadota > Fimbriimonadia > Fimbriimonadales > Fimbriimonadaceae > DASXZH01. Next base: position 15,805 of record CAWHLK010000033.1, read on the forward strand.
GTCTGGCGGTAACGAAGGGGCAGCTATCGGCAGTGCTGAATATGACAACGAAGACGGTTACCTCCTCAACCCCGGTGAAGGTCACGGTCGGGAGCCAATCTTGCACCATAACGCTGCTGCCGGTCGGCCCCGCCTCGGCTCTCCCTCCCTCCGTTATTGCCTGGATAGGCAGCCCGACCCAGGTTGTGGGTGGATCCACCGTGGCGATCACCCTGTTGCTGGATCACGCCTCCGTTGCGCCTGTCTCATTCAATGCTGCCTCGAGCAGCCAGGCACTGCCCTTACCTGCCGCCATCTCGTTCGAAAAGGATCAGATGGTGAAGACGTTCACTTTGACCGTTCCCAGGGTCTCCGGGGAGGAATCCGTGACGCTCACGATCGGCGGAGTAACGCACACGATTAGGGTCCTGCCGTAGGTTTGGAGGTAGCTGGAGCGCCGCATCCGGGATCAAACCCGGATGCGGCTTTTTGTTCATTCAGCGACTTTAAGAACGCTCAAGAACGCCTCTTGGGGCAGTTCAATGCTGCCGATCTGCTTCATACGCTTTTTGCCTTCCTTCTGCTTTTCAAGGAGCTTGCGCTTACGAGTGATGTCTCCCCCGTAGCACTTGGCGATGACGTTCTTTCGGAAGGGCTTGATCGAGTCGGCGGCGATCACTTTCGCCCCAATGGAAGCCTGAACCCGCACCTCATACTGCTGGCGCGGCACGACCTTTCGGAGCTGCTCAACCATGGCGCGACCTCGATTGTAGGCAAACTGTTTGCTGACGATGAAGGACAGCGCGTCTACCATGTCTCCATTCAGCAAGATGTCGACTTTTACCAAGTCGCCGCGCACGTATTCTGCCAGTTCGTAATCAAACGAGGCGTAGCCCCGAGTGGACGACTTCAGCTTGTCGAAAAAGTCGAGCAGGATTTCCGCGAGGGGCAGCGTGTAGTAGAGGATCACGCGGAGGGGCGAGGGGTACTCGCTCTTCACATAGGTTCCGCGCCGGTCCTGGCATAGGTTCATGACCGCCCCAACATATTCCTGGGGCACCATGATGGTGGAGTTAACCGTCGGCTCGTCAATGCTGGCGATCTCCGTTGTTGGGGGCATCGCGCTCGGGTTGCTGATATGCTCGCTGGCGCCGTTCGTGCGATGAACGAGATAGTCCACGCTCGGAGCGGTGAGAATGAGGTCGAGATCGAACTCTCTTTCCAATCGTTCCCGCGCAATCTCCATGTGGAGAAGCCCAAGGAACCCGCACCTAAAACCAAAACCCAACGCGGCCGAGGTTTCCGGCTCAAAGTCCAGCGAGGCGTCGTTCAGCTTCAGCTTCTCTATGGCGTCTCTCAGGTCTTGATAGGAATCCGCATCGGAAGGGTAGAGGCCGCAGAAGACCATTGGCTTCGCCCGGCGATAGCCGGGGAGCGCGGTTTCGGCTGGGTCAAGGGCGCTGGTTACGGTGTCGCCTACGGCGGCGTCGCCGATGGTCTTCATGCTCGCCGTGATGAAGCCGACTTCGCCGGTTTGCAGCACTTGGCAGACTTCCAACCCGGGTCTAAAAACGCCAACCGAGTCCACTTCAAACGTGCTGCCGGTGGCCATCATCTTGATCTTGTCTTTCGGCTTCACCGCGCCATCGATCACCCGCACGTAAGCGACCGCGCCCTGGTAGGTGTCGAAGTGGGAATCAAAAATCGAGCGCCCGTAAAGGGTCTTCAGGTTTGCCTCGGGGATGGGGAATTCGATGGACGATGGCTTCCAAAATGTCGTCGATGCCCACTCCGGTCTTGGCGGAGGCAAGAACCGCGTCGCTCGCGTCAATCGCGACCGCATGCTCGATTTCTTCCCTTGCCCGCACTACGTCGGCATGGGGAAGATCGATCTTGTTGATGACGGGGACGATCTCCAGGTTTTGGTTCATGGCCATGGAAGCGTTGGCGATAGTCTGGGCTTCTACTCCTTGGCTGGCATCCACCACCAGGAGCGCGCCTTCGCAGGCAAAAAGCGATCTGGAAACCTCATAGGTGAAATCAACATGGCCGGGCGTGTCGATCAGATTGAGTTCATATTCCATCCCATTCTTGGCCGTGTAGGCAAGCTTCACCGCCGTCATTTTGATGGTGATGCCGCGTTCGCGCTCGATATCCATCGTATCGAGCATTTGCTCGCGCGCAGTGCCGCGCACGGCGCCGCACCTCTCAATAAGTCGATCTGCGAGGGTGGACTTGCCGTGATCGATGTGCGCGATGATGCAGAAGTTGCGTATGTGCGCCTGATCCATGGGGCAGGCGCTAGTTTACCGGGTTGGGGCGGAGCGACCTCTGCAACGCCGGGCAATCATGACCCGCTAGAATAAGACATGGCTTCTACCCTCTTTGACAAGGTCTGGGACCGGCATGTGGTTTCCGATCTCCCTGGCGGCGGCGCGCTGATCTACATCGACCGCCATTTGGTCCACGAAGTGACCTCGCCGCAGGCTTTCGACGGTCTGCGCGAAATGCACCGCGGCGTCCGCCGCCCAGATCTGACCTTCGCCACTGTGGACCACAACGTGCCCACCGACGGACGTCCGGTTGACGAAACCACCTTATCCGGCAAACAGTTGGTGGCTTTGGCCAAAAACTGCAAAGAGTTTGGGGTGCCCCTGTTCGGCTACCTCACGGAGAAGCAGGGCATTGTGCATGTGATTGGGCCCGCAATTACGGAATCACCTTGCCGGGTCTCACCATCGTTTGCGGCGACAGCCATACGTCAACCCATGGCGCTTTTGGCGCGCTTGCATTTGGGATAGGGACCTCGGAAGTGGAGCACGTGCTGGCGACTCAGACTCTAAGAACTCCTTCCAAACCAAAATCTTTGGGCATTGAAATCAACGGCGTCCTCGGCGTGGGAGTTGGCGCCAAGATGTCATTCTCGCGATCATCCGAAAAATCGGCGCAGGCGGGGGCACCGGGTACGTGGCCGAATATTTCGGCGACACGATCCGCAGCCTGCCGATGAGCGGACGCATGACCATCTGCAACATGTCTATCGAGATGGGCGCGCGGGCGGGCATGGTCGCTCCGGATGAGATCACTTTCGAATATATTCAGGCAGAGCCGCGGCCGTTTGCGCCGACCGGCCCTGACTTTAACCAATTGGTGGACGATGCGAAGGCACTCCATACGGATGATCCCTCCGCCTTCACCCGCCACGAAACGCTTGACGCAAACAACCTCGTTCCCCAAATCAGTTGGGGCACCACGCCGGACATGACAGTGGATATATCAGAAGCCATCCCCGCTCCAAGGAACGACGGTGAGGAACGCGCCCTGAAATACATGGGCCTAAAGCCGGGCGACAAGATGGGCGATGTTGAAGTCAACACTGTCTTTATTGGCTCTTGTACCAATTCCCGAATCGAAGATTTGCGACAGGCCGCCGGCCTTGTCCGCGGCCACAAGGTTGCGGACGGCGTGCGAGCGATGGTCGTGCCAGGCAGCGAAGCGGTCAAGAAGCTGGCGGAAAGCGAAGGCTTGGACGAGATTTTTGTCGAAGCCGGGTTTGAGTGGCACCACGCTGGCTGCTCAATGTGTCTGGGCATGAACGGGGACATCTTACGGCCCCAGCAAAGAAGCGCTTCCACCAGCAACCGCCCCTATGAGGGTCGGCAAGGACCGGGCTCTCGTACGCATCTCGTGAGCCCAATCACTGCAGCAGCGACGGCGCTGCGTGGCAAGTTCACGGATCCTCGGGAGTTCTTGAACTAGGTTAGCTGCTGATAGCCTTTCCTGAGATTAGCGGGTAATCCCGCATCCGACAAAAGGCCTCGGTTCATGCGCTTTCGCCTTGTAACCTAACTGATGGCTCCAAGCCTGCATCGTTTGCGTCAGCCTGATCAGCTCTTCCCGCCACATACGCAAATTCTATCGCGATCTTCGCCGGTTGCCCCGCTTTAATCCATTAATCTCCCCCTCCGCAGCTTGCCACAAGCATAATGAACCCGTGTTAACGCTTCTTCACGCCATCGTGGGCGTGGGGCTGTGGAGTATTCCCTTCGCGACCCAGGGCTCTCGATCGTTCTATCTCGATCCTAACGGAGACGACGAGAACGATGGCCGCTCCCCCACCAAAGCCTGGCGGTCCATTCCGCGGCTCAATGAAGAAAAGCTAAAGTCCGGCGACCATGTGTTTTTTGCTTCGGGCGCCAAGTTCGAGGGAAGTATCGTTCTCAAGGCATCGGAAGCTGGAACATCCGCCAAACCGCTTGTATTTTCGAGCGATGGCAGCCCTGCCACGATCATCAGCAGGGACGGCTCGGGCTTTACGGCAGCGGCCGGAGGCATCGAGTTGCAGAATCTCAGGTTTGAGGGCCAAGCGACGGCGAAGAAGAAGGGGCACTTGGGCGTGGCGTTTTTGGCGAACGGCCGCCAGGGCCAGAAATACGCTCACGTCAGAATCAAGAACGTGGAGGTTTCCGGGTTTGGGGATACAGGAATCGCCATCGGCTCGCAAAACAAGACCCTAACCGGTTTCAACGATGTTCTCATCTCAGGCTGTAATTCTCACGAGAACTACGGAGCGGGAATCGCAAGCTGGGACAATGCCGGCGACCGCGCGCAGGGTTACGCCCATCACGATATCACCGTCAAGAACTGCGTTGTCAGAGGAAATCTCTCCGGAACCGGCATGGTCCTCTCCGGGGTCGATGGATGCCTCATCGAGGATTGCCGGGCCACCGGCAACACCGGAGAAGGCGGCGGAGTTGGGCTCTGGGCGTACAGCGCCAAGAATGTTCGCTTTGCTTATTGCATCTGCAATGAGACGCGGTCAGGAGGTGGCGATGGAGGCGGTTTTGACCTGGACGGAGGCTGCGTGGACTGCGTGATCGAAAACTGCCTCGCCTACGAAAATGACGGCCCTGGGTACATGCATTGCGACTACCCAACCGCCGCGCCAACCCGGGGCAATGTCATGCGCCACTGCGTAAGCGTCAACGACGGCCGCAAGGCCAAAGGAGACAACGTTGGATTTGGATTTGTGACTTGGGGTTCTGGCCTCGACGACTGCATTCTGGAAAGCAACCGGTGCTACGTAACCGAGGCCGGCGCCAAGGACAGGCGGGTGGGCGCTCTGTTCGTGACGTACATCAACGGCTCACAGGGCAAGGACGATAAACTGCACGTCCTTTCCAGCCTCTTTCGTGATAACCAGGTTAGGATAACGGCTCCCGGGGTGGACTTTGTGGACGACAACTCGCCGCCCGATTTGGCCGGCGGCGTGCAGTTTGAAGGGAACGCTTATTTCGGACATGCTGCATTTGGGTTGGCCGGCAAGCGATATGACACCTTTTCCGAATGGAAAAAAGAGGGCCATGACGTTGGGCCGAGCAATGGTTCTATGCCCGATCTCGGGGATTATCGGTTAACTTCAACGGATCAGCTGCGAAGTTTCGCGCCACTGCATTTTCGTTGAGCTCATCCAGAGATAAAGAGGGCCGGGCAATGGCACGGAACGAACACTCCCTTCCGGAGGCCCAACGGGCCGGCCCGATCTTAGCGACGGGTAAGCGCATCCGACGTAGCGAAGCGAAGTCGGACAGCGCAGCCCTGGTACCAACGGCCACCTAGAAAAACTGGCTGAAGGTGGCGTAACGGGTCTGAAAGACCCTTATCGCTACCTTTAGCCAGTCCGGAACGTGGCAAGCCACACTTCCGGCCTTCACATTCGCCCACTTGTACCGACAATTCTGCTAGGTATGAGCCACAACGAAAAGCCCTCCCTTGAGTCAATGCCGTGGACAGGTGAGCGCATGGTTCCGCTTGCGAGCGACATTGCGACTCAAAGTTACCACTGGCAACGCTATCTCTACTTTCGCCCGTGGTACGAGAACGTCAAGGTCGTCGATGCCGCGAGCGGCGAAGGATACGGCACAAACTACGCTTCCGTGTTTGCAAGCCAGGCCACCGGCTACGACATTTGCGCGGACGCGGTCAAGCACGCGAACAGCCGATACCCTGATGCAACGTACAAAAAAGAAGATGTCTGCAATGTGGACTATTCGGACGCAGACTTGGTGGTCAGCTTCGAGACCATTGAGCATCTTCCCGATCCGGTCAAATTCCTCAAGGCTCTCAAAACATGCAAGGGCCGAATTGTTATCAGCACTCCGAACCGCAATAACCACTCCCCGGGCAACAAACTAAAGGACAAGCCGCACAACCCGCATCACACGATCGAGTGGACGCCGCTGGAGTTCGCAGAGCTTATCCGAGAACATTTTGATGACCGAAGAATCCGTTTTGTATCTCAGGGGCTAGGGCTGCCCGGCCAGGTTTACGAGGGCCTCGACGAAAACGCCCGCTACTGCATCGCGGTTTTGGGTGAGGGCGAGCTGCCGCACTGGCCGACGATTGGCTTCGCGATCCCGACGCACAACAACTGGCCTCAGCTCATCGAATCCATCCAGAGCCTGACAAACTTTTACCCCGGCTTCACGCGCTATGCGATCACTGCCAATGGATGCGATAAAGAAAACCTGGAGCACATGCGAGATCAGGAGCGGGAGACTCCGGAATTCTTTCATGTCATCGAGCAAGCCGAAAACCGCGGGTATGGCATCGGCGCGAACCTCGCGCTGGAATATCTGCAGCAAGTGGGCGGCTGCGATTACTACGGAGTTGTTAACGACGACATTATTGCCACCGTCGATTGCCTGTCTCAAATGGTGGTCGCCATGAAGGAGCTCGAGTTCGCGAACCTAAAACCCGGCATCGTCGGGCCGGTAAGCAACGCGGTTGCAGGCGGTCAGTTGGCGAACATCGGAGAATACACAGACTACAAAACCATGCTCTACCGTGCTGAGCAATACCAGCGCGCAAATTATAAAAGAGTGAATCAGTTTGCCCAGGTTCGCGGCCTTTGCATGCTCATTCATCCAAACTGCCTACGCGATGTCGGCGGTTTTGACTCCGTTTTCGGTCTCGGGTAATTTCGAAGATGACGACCACAACCTCCGTTGCAAACTCGCGGGATACACGCTTTGGGTCGCGGCAGGCTCTTTCTTGTACCACCACGGCTCAACCACATTTCGAAAGCTGAACATGGACTACGAAGCCAGTATTCGAACGAACATGGAGATTTTCCTTACGAAGTGGAAGATCGGCCGCGTTGAGGATTGGCCACGGCTCGTCAGGGCGCCTGCGGGAGTGAGTTTGTTCGTTCCCTTATCCGATCCCGCGAGGGTATCTCGCTTCGAAGTGCGGCTTGGAGATCAAACCGTGGACTTGCTTCTAGAGGCCTCAGAAGACCAGTTCGCGCAGTGGGTGGCTGGCAAGCTTCACGACCGCCCCGCGCTCCGGCGCGGAGTGGTTGAAATGCTTGAGGGAAAGAAGCTCTCCGCCTAACTTTTGCCGTGGCATAATGGCCTTAGGTCATGAAAAGCCAGCGCCTTATCCCCGTGATAGCCGCGACCACGCTCGCGGCATTTGTATTTGGCTTGCCGGTCAAGCACAACTACGATCTCAAGAACGTGCTCTGGCGGCTTTCGTTCGATTTCAGCCAGGAAACGATTAAGGGCGACGTCACCAACACCCTCACTTTAAACCAAGACACGCCGACCGTAGAACTAAGCTGCTCGGAATTGCTCGTCACCGAAGTCACCGTAAACGGCACAAAGGCTAAATTCAACGACGACGACAACAAGCTCACAGTCACCGTTCCCGGCGGGGGCAAATCCGGACAAAAGCTGGATGTTCGCGTCCTCTATGCCGGCTCACCTGTGAACGGGCTCTACTTTGTGCCCGGCAGCAGGGCCTACCCGGCCAAAACTCCCATGGTGTACACCCAGGGAGAGGGCGAGGATAACCACTATTGGCTGCCAACCTACGATCTGCCGGATAACAAGGCCACCACGGAGTGCTTCATCACCGTTCCCGATGGCTGGGTTGCCCTTTCAAACGGCGAACTCAAGGACACGTTTGAGATGGCGGGCAAGAAGACGTTTCACTGGAAAATGGAGCAGCCCATTTCCACCTACCTCATCGCCTTCACGGCAGGCGTCTACGACGAGCATACGTCCCACTGGCGAAACATACCTGTCAGCTACTACGTGCCTCCTGGATTCGACGCCGAAGGCGAGCTTTCCTTCGGCGACACGCCGAAGATGATCGACCTCTATTCCAAGCTCACCGGCGTGGATTACCCCTACGCCAAGTACGCGCAGGCGGTGGTCGGTGACTTCATGTTCGGTGGAATGGAGAACGCCACTTGCACCACCCAGACGATCAGAAACCCTCCATCCGGCCAGCGCCGAACCGGTGAGCGACTCCACCTACCTGGTGGCCCATGAACTTGCCCACCATTGGTTTGGGGACATGGTGACCTGCCGGACTTGGGAGCACATGTGGCTGAACGAGGGATTTGCCACCACGATGCCAACCTTCTACGATCGCCAAATGAAGGGCCAGGACACGTACGATCTCGACCGATACAGAAACTTTGAAGGTGCCATCGACACCATCGGTTCCCGCAACCGAACCGACGTGGCCGGCGATATCGGATCGGTCGCGGCCATCAATATCGGCTCCGCTTACGATGGCGGATGCGCCCGGATTCTCATGCTCATGCACCGGCTTGGCGAGGAGACTTTTTGGAAGGCTATCCACTCTTATCTGGAAACCTACAAATTCAAACCTGCAACGACCGACGACTTTTTCGAGGCCATGAGCAAGGCTTCCGGCCAAGACTTGACCTCGTTCAAGACCACATGGTTCCACTCACCGGCCACCCCCTCGCTTACGGTTGGCATGTACAACAACCAAGTCCAAATCAGCCAGTTCGCACCGTATTACACGCTGGATTTGCCGCTATGGATTCTCGATGGTGACAACTGGATCAAGAAAACGATCCATCTTGAGGGCCAGCAGTTGGACACCGCCATTGATTTGGGCCCACTTGCTTCGAAACCGTTTCTCATCGATCCCGAGGTCTGGACCCCCATGGAGATCCACTACGAGCACAAGTTCAGCGGCATGCAGGTTTATGCTCTCTACCGGCACGCGCCGAATGCGGCATCCAAAGCACGGATCATCAGCGAAATGTTCGACAGCATCCCGCTCAAAGACCGGATCGCCATCGCCCACACCGAGAAGTTTCCTGGCCTCCTCGCCATGATGGCTACCCATATGCGAGCCGAAGGCGAATCGTTCCTTCTGGAACTCACCCATAACCCGGACGAACGCGTGGTCAATGCCGCGGTCATCGCCTTGGGAGGCATTCCCGCGGCAGACGCCCCCGCTCGCCTACGCCTGATGCAGATCCTAGATGGCGACAAAAACGATCTCGTTCGCGAACACGCCATGCAGGCCCTGCTAAATGGCGCGACCGATTTCAAATACGTGCAAATGGCGTTCGCGCGGCCCGCCTTCGACGATGGATTCCGAGTTATGGCGCTCAGGTGGTGGGGGGATCACCTGCCCGACGAGGCGCGAACACGCTGCTTGGCGGTTGTCCGGAATCCGGATTCTGAGCCTTTAAGGGTTGTGGCGATCCAGATATTGGGCAAGGTCGGCGAGCACCCTGGCTCGCACGATGTGTTTGACGCCCTGGTCCCTATCACTCAGGAAACTTCTTTTGGCGCGCGGTCCGCAGCGGTTAGGGCGCTGGGGCAGATCGGCAACAAGGACGCTTTGCCGGTTCTGGAAGCCATCACCACACGGGCCCCTGGCAGCATCGAGGGACTTGCGAAAGAGGCGATAAAAAAGCTCCAGTCGGCAAATTAATTACCTAGTTTGCGGCGAAGGTCCGCCTGGGTCGCCATGGACAAATATTGGCACTTTTGATGTTCGACCCGATCATGTATAATTGGCTGCAATTCGCGGAGAGATGGCTGAGTGGTCGAAAGCGCCCGCCTGCTAAGTGGGTAAGGGGATTTAACCTCTTCTCGGGTTCGAATCCCGATCTCTCCGCCAGCTTTTTACCAAGCTGGGCTCGGCATGAAACACATCGATCAAAACGAGTTTCCTGAGTCCGTTCAAAAGGTCATCGACAAAGCACGCAGGGAGCTTCACCCAAGCGAGATTCTTCTGTATGGATCTCGCGCAAGAGGTGACGCCTTGGAAACCAGTGATTTCGACTTTGCCCTAAAGGGAGTCAGCGACGATGCGTCTTGGACCGAGTTTTACAACTATGTCCAGCACGATGCGCCCACGCTCTTCGGTATCGACCTGGTGAGATACGAGCACATTTCCCCGCCTTTAAAGAAAAGTATCGACGAAGAAGGAAAAATTATCAATGAATGTGGCGCGGCTTAAGAACTTCGAACTTGCCGAAATTTCGCTTCGGGAATACCTCCAAGAGCCCATCCTGACAAAGCGTGACCTTGCCGGAATCGTTCTGGGTTACGTCATGGCCTTTGAACTCGGCTGGAAATGCCTGCAGGACCGCATAACCGACCTGGGATACAGTGAGCGTGGCCCCAAACCCACCCTAAGCGCGGGGCTAAAGGCGGGCTTGATTCCAACTTCTCAAGAAGCAACGTGGGCAACAATGCTGGAGGATCGCAATCTTGCTTCTCACGTTTACAACCAAGCGTTCGCAGAAGAATTGGTGGGTCGAATTCGTCAAACACATGCAGGCGCCTTGGAAGACCTTTTCAAGGTCCTGTCCAATATCCCCTAGCCCGAAAGTCGCAGTTCATGCTCCATCGTGGAGCTGACTGCTGCACCGCAGAACGCACCCTCAATCGGTGAAGCGCCCTCCGAGCTATAGCTGGCGGCGATCGGAATATGGCGATCCGCAACCGCCATATTTGTCGTCGGGTCGTAACCGCGCCAGCCCGCGCCCGGCATATAAACTTCCGGCCAGGCGTGAAGGTAGCGATGGGTAATGTCGATGTCCCCTTCCTGGTAGCCACTTACAAACCGGGCGGGTACGCCAACTGCGCGGCAGGCGTCCATAAACAAAACCGTAAGGTCTCTGCATGCGCCTTCTTTCAGCCCAAGGCAAACGGAGGGCGCATAGGGATCTCCCTCCGGCCGCAAAACGGTTTCGAACTCATCGTAAAGCGTTTGATTGAGGAGATTCAGAAACGGCAGCGTGCGTCCTTCCGCGCGTTCCAGAACCGAAAGGGCAAAATCCTCCACGTCCTTGGCTCGGCGCCGACCGCAGCAGGTACGGCGCCAAAGCCGCCTTTTCGGACACCGGAAATAAGGGCGGCACGTTTCGATTGGCGCGCAGAACCAGATAGTCGAACGGGTTGCTCTGTAGAGTCTCCACCACACAGGAATTCTTGATCACCAGCCGCTGCGTCTTGCCAGTGAACCAGATGGAATGGATCGAGTTGCACTCCGCGTCCAGGATCTGGGCTTGACCATGCGGCGTGGGGTCAATTGTCAGTTCGTGATGAATAAGGCGCTGGCCGGGCCCGGACCTGGGCGTCAAGCGCAGGATGTGGGGCTCAAGCTCAACCGCGTCACTGTACTTGTAGGTCGTTATGTGTTCGATTCTAAAAATCATGGTTTATAGCGACCTCTGCGCTTGAAAGGCCGGCTCGGGAAGATTGAAGAAGTTTGCCGAAATTTGTTCTCCAATATCTATCAGTCGAATTTCGAGGGTGTCAAGGTATTCGTGAAGCCCACGCAAAATGATCCCATCCGGATCGGCCCAAAGCAGTTCCGATCTCAATTGCCCGATCCGCTGCTCGCTTGAATGGCGATGATCTCCGCTTGGCGTTCCCGTAATGGCATGTAAGGAATCGCTCACGGCAGTTAGGCAATAGAGGACAGACCTCGGAAACTCTCGGTTCAGCAGCAAGAATTCGACGATCTTATCCGGCGACAAGCGCCCGAACCGCTTTCTGTACATCTCGAATCCGCTGCACGACTTCAGGACGGCGCCCCACTGGATATCGTCGATCGGCGAGCCAACATAATCCACTTTCGGCAAAAGAATAAAGTATTTGACGTCCAGTATCCGCGCCGTGCGGTCGGCGCGCTCAATCATTCGCCCAATTTGCATGAAGTGCCAGGCCTCGGAATGGGACATGGTCGCATAGCAAAGCCCCTCGAACAAGTGGCATTCCATGCGCACGGTTTTGTAAAAGCTGTGCGAATCTACCACTGCCCGGCTGGAAGTCGCCGCCTTTAGCACAAGCAGATAGAAGCGATTGATCTGTTCCCACATTTCGCTAGAGACGATCTCACGAACCGTTCGTGCGTTGTCCCGCGCAATGTGCAGGCAACTGATGATTGAGTTCGGATAGGTTGTGTCGAAGGTAAGAAACTTCATCACGCTCTCGCGATTCGGTTTCTCGTACCGTTTCAGAAACTCCTCTTCGTCGCTGGTTACTTGATATAGCGGCGCCCACTGTTCACCGGTCGCAGACGGTTGATCGAGCAGAAGATTGAGATTCACGTCGATCGAACGGGCGATATTGTCGACCCGCTCCATGTAGCGGCCCGTCCAAAAGAGCGCTTCCGCCGCCCGGCTGAGAAGGTAGCTTTCGCTCATGCTCCCAGCACCCATGTGTCCTTGCTTCCGCCGCCTTGGGATGAGTTGACGACGAGCGAGCCTTTCTTCAACGCCACTCGGGTGAGCCCGCCAGGAAGCACAAAAATGTCTTTGCCTTTATCCAAGATATAGGGCCGCAAATCCACGTGGCGGCCTTCACAGTGGCCGTCTGCGGTCAAGACAGGAACCCGGGACAAAGCCAAAGTTGGCTGGGCGATGAAGTTGCGGGGATCCATGCGGATTTTGTCGGCAAAGTCTTCCCTCATTTCTTTGGTGGATGCCGGACCGATAAGCATCCCGTAGCCGCCGGCTTCATTTGCCGACTTGACTACCAAGTGTTCGAGATTCTTCAGCACATGCTCGCGCTCCTCGTCCACCCAGCAAAGATAGGTCGGCACGTTGGGCAGGATCGGTTCCGCGTCCAGGTAGTAACGGATCATCTTGGGGACGAAGCTGTAAACCACTTTGTCGTCCGCAACTCCGCATCCCGGCGAGTTCGCGATCGCCACTTTGCCGGCGCGATATGCCGCCATAAGCCCGGGCACGCCGAGCAATGAGTCATCTCGAAACGCGAGAGGATCGAGAAAATCATCGTCGATGCGCCGGTAAACCACGTCCACCGGTTTGAGACCCCGCGTGGTTCTCATGTGAACCACCCCGCCGTGTACTTCCAGGTCACGGCCTTCCACAAGCTGCACGCCCATTTGCATCGCCAGATAGGAGTGCTCGAAATAGGCGGAATTCGCAGGACCGGGAGTCAGCACCACAACCTGGGTGTCTTCGCTCGGCTTTCCGGAAAGTGATTCCAGAACCTCGAGAAGGCGGCTGGGATAATCGTTCACCGGCCGGATGTTCAGGCCATCGAAAATCTGCGGAAAGGTGCGCTTCATCACCTCGCGGTTCTCAAGAACGTAGGAGACACCGGAGGGGCAACGCAAGTTGTCCTCTAGGACGTGAATCACGCCGTTATCATCTCGCACCAGGTCCGTGCCGGTGACGTGGCACCAAACCCCGTTCGGCGGATTGAGCCCGATGCACTGCTCCCGAAAACTGGTCGCGGAGCGAATGATATCTTCGGGAACGACCTGGTCTTTCAGGATCTTTTGATCGTGGTAGATGTCCTCCAGGAAAAGGTTGAGGGCCTCGATGCGCTGTTTCAGCCCCCGTTCCAGGTGGTCCCATTCTTGGGCGCTCACGATCCGGGGCAGGATATCGAAGGGCATGATCTTCTCCGCGCCTCGCTCGTCGCCATAAACATTGAAGGTAATTCCAAGGTGCAACAGGCTCGCCTCGGCCGACTGCTGACGCTGGCTGAGTTCGGTATCCGAGAGCTCCTGAAGCGCTTTGACGAGCAGATCGGTTTGTCCCCGTGGCTTGCCTTCGGGTTCGAAATACTCATCGAAAAAGGCGCCCGGCTCGTAGGAATCAAATCTCATGGTCGGGCTCCCAGGAGAGATTGGATGGAGAAACATGGAGCCGCGCATTTTAGTTGATAGGGAGAATTGGGACCCTTCGGGCTCGGGAGAGGCTCCATTTTCATGCTCGGCTGCGCGCCCTCTGTCAGTTCATCTTCGCTAAGGTTTTTCGCCCCGTTGGGGCGGTCCCGGAAACTTGGCGCGGCACCAGGGCCCGGGGCGCCTTTTGCGATGCGACAGGCACTCAGGACAGGGTGTGAGTTATCAACGATCGGGGAATGAGACAAGGTCAAAATGGCGGCTCGCTAGCGAGAAAAGACCTCTTCGTCTCTCAACATGATTTCTTAACATTTCAATATTACAACTTTTAAGTCTTCCAAACAACTTTCTAATAACTCGCTGCCACATTGAGTATCGCGAACCATGCAGATTTCGCAAGAAAGGAGAGACCGATGTCCAAAGCAGCACGGAAGAAAATCAAAAGCGGGGGGATCCTGCTTTCCTTCGCCACGCCGGCGTTTATCATGGGTTTGACCACGATGGGAGCCAAGCCTATCGCCGCCCAAGGGGGCGGCCCCAATCCGAGCATCGTCAAGCTCGGAAAGGCTCTGTTTTTCGACGAAGGGCTTTCCAACCCTTCTGGCATGGCGTGTTCCACCTGCCACAACCCCAATGCGGGCTTTAGCTACCCGGTTTCCGAAGTGAACGAAGCGACCGGCGAGGTCCCCGGCGCCTATCCTGGACGCTACGGCAACCGCAAGCCCCCCACCGTCGCTTATGCTCGGTTCATTCCACAAGGACCGCCAAAGTTTGATTCCCAACAGAATGCCTACGTTGGCGGGCTCTTCTTTGATGGCCGTGCGCAGAATCTTGCCGATCAGGCCGAGGTCGCCGCTGCAAAACCCCAACGAAATGAACAATCTGGTTCATAACCTGGGCAGCCCCGCATTGGTTGTTTCCGAGGTGGAGAACGGCCCCTACGCCACTTTGTTCCGGCAGGCTTACGGACCCAACGCTTTCAACCAGCCTACCAACCAAGTGTTCCAGCAAATCGTCCAGGCCATCGCCGCCTGGGAGAGCACCCCTGAGGTTTCCGCGTTCTCCTCCAAGTACGATGCGTTCTTGTTGGGCCAGGCTAATCTTAACGTCAATGAGTTGGACGGTTTCCGGCTCTTCACCGGAACGTACAACGGCCGGCCAAATGGCCAGCCTTACGTCAGGAATGCCCAATGTTCGAGTTGCCACACGCTTGCGCCTGAGCCAGGGCAGGGTCCGGACCTGTTCACAAACTCCCATTATTTCAACGTCGGGATTCCGCGCAACCCCAACAACCCTTACTATAAGCAAACCAACGAGGCTTCAGATCCGGCCGGTTATAACCCACTGGGGGAGAACGACGTGGACCTAGGACTGGCCGACTATCTGTATCCCGATGGCGGTTTGGTAGACGGTGATCCGCTTGCGATCAAGGGCACGTTCAAAGTGCCTACATTGCGCAACGTGGACAATCGGCCCGAGCCAGCCTTCGTTAAAGACTACGGCCATAACGGAGTGTTTAAGAGCCTCGCCCAGATTGTGCACTTCTACAACACGAGGAATCTCACCACGGTCCCGGGTGAAGTCATCGATTTCACCAAGGCCCATCCCTATGCTGGGCTCAAAGGCAAGCCGCTTTGGCCCGAGCCGGAGGTTCCCTCCGCGCTCACTATGATCAATCCTGCGGGGCATTCCATCGGCCCCGGCAGGCACCTGGGGAACCTTGGTCTCTCGCCACAGCAGGAGGCGGACATTGTAGCCTTTCTTCAAACGTTGAGTGACGGATACTTCACACCGCCTCCTCCTCCCGGAGGTTAGTCTTGATTCCCTTAGGGTCGCGGTATCGGCGAGATCTGAGATCATGTGGAAGAAAACCAGGACGCGCATTGGCGATTTTTTTCCATCAAAATAGACCCCGTGCCCGTGATTAGATAGGGGAAGGAGAAAATTTTATTTTGAAGGTGGCTGTTTTAGCCGAAAGAGCGGAGGGTGAGAAACGTGTGGCGCTCACTCCAGAGGGAGCTAAGGTGCTCTCTCAGAAGAACTTTGAAGTCCTAGTTCAGACCAACGCGGGTGAGGCCGCCGGCTTTACGAACGCCATGTATGCGGAGGCCGGCGCCACCGTTTCGGATTCTCCGGAAGCTCCTATCATTTTGAAAGTCCTCGGCCCAACCGACGGCTCGCCGAACAGCGAAATCTCAAAGCTTCCCAAGAACTCAACCCTTATCTCGTTCGTTTTTCCCTCCGCGAACTTGGAGACGGTCAAAGCGCTGGCCGAGCGCGAGATCACAAGCTTCGCTATGGACCTAATCCCGCGCATCACCCGTGCACAGCGAATGGACGCGCTTAGCTCCATGAGCACCATCGCCGGCTATCGGGGCGCCTTGCTAGCGGCTGAACACCTTCCCAAATTTTTCCCTATGTTCATGACCGCGGCGGGCACGCTCGCCCCAGCCAAAGTGCTGATCATCGGCGCAGGGGTGGCAGGATTGCAGGCCATTGCGACCTGCAAGAGGCTTGGGGCCATCGTGGAAGCATTTGACGTAAGGCCTGCGGTTAAAGAACAGGTGCAGAGCCTTGGCGCCAAGTTTGTTGAAATGCCACTGGTCATGGAGGACGCTGAAGACGCCTCCGGCTATGCCAAGGAAGTCACCGGCGACACTCACGCCAGGGAACTGGAACTCATCGGCAAGCACATGGCGAAGTCGGACGTGGTAATCACCACCGCGTTGATCCCCGGGCGTCCCGCTCCGATCCTCGTGACCAAGGATATGGTTGGACTGATGCCGCGCGGCTCCGTGATCGTCGATCTCGCCGCCCCCGCGGGCGGCAACTGCGAGGCCACCGTTCCTGGCAAGAACGTGGTTTATGAGGGCGTCACCATTGTGGGCTCGACGAGCCTGCTCTCGGACATGGCGATGGACGCGAGCCGCATGTACAGCCGCAACCTTACGGAGTTTCTGCTGAACCTCGCTCCCGAGGGCGAGCTCAAGCTGGATATGGAGGACCCGATCATTCACGGCACGTTAGTGACCCACGAAGGCAAAATTATTCACGACCCTACCCGGCTCTTGATAGAGCACGGAGGGCAGCCATGACGCTGATTGCGGTTGTCACCATCTTCATTCTCGCGATCTTCGTTGGCTTGGAAGTTATAAGCAAGGTTCCTCAAACGCTCCACACGCCGCTTATGTCCGCCACCAACGCCATTCATGGCGTGGTTGTAGTCGGCGGGTTGCTCGTTCTTGGTCACGCGGATTCGCTCGGGATGAAGATCCTGGGCGCTGCCGCGGTGCTCTTTGGGACGATGAACGTGGTTGGCGGGTTTGTAGTCACCGACCGGATGCTGGAGATGTTCAAGCAGCGCAAACGGAGTGACAAGTGAGCCCGGAGCTAACCCAGAACCTGATCGATATCGGCTATTTGATAGCAGCAGGCAGCTTCATCATGGCTCTCAAGATGATGAACACGCCTTCCAAGGCGCGCCATGGCAACTGGGTCGCCATCGCGGGAATGGCGATTGCCCTGGCCGTCACGTTTCTAAGCCCGGGCATGACGAACTGGGGATGGATCGCGGGCACAGTAGTCGTTGGCTCGATCGTTGCCGCGTTTTCCGCGAAGAAGATCGAGATGACCGCAGTGCCGCAAATGGTGGCGCTCCTGAACGGTTTGGGCGGCGGTGCGGTCGCTCTCATCGCCCTTTTTGAGTTCTTGGAGACCTCGCAGGCTGGGATCCACCCGGACATGGTTCAGTCCGTCACCACCGTCTTAAGCGCTATCATTGGGTCCATCAGCTTCTCCGGAAGCTTGATCGCCTTTGGAAAGCTCCAGGAGATTCTGCCCGGCCGTCCCTTGGCATTCAAGGGCCAGCAGGTTTTCAACCTGGTTCTCGTGATCTGCATGTTGGGGCTGGCTCTCGCCATCCTCGCCTTCCAGCACACGACGGTTGTTTTGTTCCTGTCCCTGGTCGCCGCAGCGCTTGTGCTCGGCGTCACCGGCATTACTCCCATCGGCGGCGCGGACATGCCGGTGGTGATCTCACTCCTGAACTCCTTTACAGGCTGCGCAGCCGGTCTTGCCGGGTTCGTGCTTCAGAACAACGCCTTACTCATTGGCGGAGGTCTGGTGGGCGCCAGCGGCCTCATTCTCACCTTGCTCATGTGCACGGCCATGAACCGTTCGCTCGGGAACGTGCTGTTTGGGGCGGTCGGAGCGGCTCTGTCGCAAACTGGCGGAAGCAATTCCGCATTGGCCGGTAAACAGCCAAAGAGCTACACACCGGAGGATGTGGCGATTCTGCTCAATAACGCAAGCTCAGTGGTCATTGTGCCCGGATACGGTATGGCCGTCGCCCAGGCCCAGCACCAAGTGAAGGAGCTTGCCGACAAGCTGACCCATTTGGGCGTGGACGTCAAGTACGCGATCCATCCGGTCGCCGGCCGAATGCCAGGACACATGAACGTGCTTTTGGCCGAAGCCGATGTGCCCTACGAGCAGCTTTATGAGCTTGAGCAGATTAACCCGCTGTTCCCTGAAACTGACGTCGTGCTGGTCATAGGAGCGAACGACGTGGTCAACCCCGCCGCACGCTATGATAAGACCAGCCCCATCTACGGCATGCCGATCCTGGACGTGGACAAGGCCCGAACTGTGGTGGTGAGCAAGCGCAGCATGAACCCCGGCTTTGCGGGCGTTGAGAACGAGCTGTTCCTTATGGACAACACGGTCATGGCTTTCGGCAACGCGAAAACAACGATCCAAAAGATCACGGCGGCTCTGGACGCGATCTGAAGTCCCGACCGGCGACGGTCGTGTGAGTCAGTTCAACGACGCGTCGCCGGAATAATAGTTGTGCTCGCCTGCGTTATACTCGCTATATGCGGATCAGCATCGGACTCATTACTGTCACCGGCGAGCGGGAAGACGAAAGCGACGAAGTCGTTACAAACGCGGCGGTTCGGGCGCTTGGTCAGGCTGGGTATGAGTCCATCGCAACCCAAGAAGTTGCGCCGGTTGCCGAGGACCTGAAGGCCGCGCTCATCGAGCTTTGCGAGTCCTGCGAAGTCGTTTTTACTGCCGGCGGCTGCGGTTTCACACCCGTTGACGTCCTCCCGGAAGTCACTGCCGCACTGGTTGACCGTGCTGCTCCGGGCCTCACCGAACACATCCGTGCCGAATTGGGCAAGCACTCGGAAACTGCCTATCTGTATCGCGGAACCGCTGGAATAAGGGGCAAGAGCATCATCATCAACCTGCCAACCAGCGCCGAGATGGTCAAGAATTCGATCGAAACCATTTCCCTGCTGCTGAGACCCATGTTGAGCGAACTCCGGTCTGTTGAGACCGTTACTTCAGGCCACTCATAACCACCCCTTTCACCACATAGCGCTGGGAGAAGAGGAAGATGACGAGGAGCGGGAGCATCACCATCACGGAAGCCGCCATGATGAGCTGCCATTGCTCGTTTGAGAGCGTTTGGTAGGTTCTTAAGCCCAGCTCGAGGGTCTGCTTATCGGGGTCGTTCAAATAGATCAGCGGACCCATGAAATCCCGCCAGTTGAAGATGAACGTGAACACGCTCACGGTTGCCAGGGCGGGGCCTGAAAGAGGGAGCACGATTCGCCAGAAGATCGTGGAGTAACTCGCGCCATCGAGAAAGGCGGCCTCATCCAGTTCCTTCGGCAAACCCATAAAGAACTGGCGCAAAAGGAAAATGTTGTATGCGCCGCCGCCGAGGAAAGCAGGCACGATCAGCGGATAGAAAGTGTCGATCCAGTGCAGGTATTTGTAAATGATGTAGGTGGGGATCATGGTGACGATCCCGGGCAGCATCATCGTGCTGATGAGCACAAGGAACAGCCGGTCGCGGCCCCTAAACCGGAGACGCGCAAACGCATAGGCCACCATGCTGCTCGTGATGACCACGCCGATCGTGTTCATCACGGCAATGAAAACCGTGTTCCTGAAGAACAGCCAAAAGCTGACATTCGGGTTGCTTAGAACCGTGTGGAAATTCGCCCAAAGAGGATGCGCGGGCCAAGCGGTCGCCGAGGTGGTGTCCACCTCGTGCGGCGTCTTCAAGGCCATTGCGAGCATCACGTAAAAGGGCGCAAGCATCACCAACGCGCCGCCTACGAGCACGAGCCAAACCAAAATTCCTTTGAGTCTGAGGGCTAATGTCGCGTTCATGAACCCTCCGAATAAACCCACTTACTCATCCTAAACTGCAAGAACGTGAAAACGAGAATAACGAAGAACAGCAGCCAGGCCAGAGCCGACGCGTAACCCATGCGCAGGGCGGTGAAGGCGCTGTCATAGAGATGCAGCATAAAGAATCGGGTGGAATCGCCGGGCCCTCCTGCGGTCATCACAAACGATTGGGTGAAGGTTTGGAAGCTGCCGATGATGCCGGTGACGAGCACAAAGAACAATGCGGGAGTGAGGAGCGGCATCGTAACCGCCTTAAACCGTTGCCAGGAGTTCGCCCCATCCAGGGTGGCGGCTTCGTAATAATACTCCGGAATGCCCTGCAGCCCCGCGAGCAGGATCACCATGCCGCCGCCAATGCCCCAAACGGACATGATGATGAGCGACATAAGGGCGGTCTTTTCGCTGCCGAGCCAGTTGATCTGCTGTCCTTTCTCGGAAAGCGGACCTAGAAAGTGCGCTAGGCCGAGGAAGTTTCCATGCCCATCTGACCCGTAAATCACCTGGTTGATCAGGCCCCCGTTCGGCTGGAAAAGCTTCCGCCAAATCAATGAAGCAGCCACCAGACTTGCAAGCGAAGGCAAGTAATAGGCGGTTCTAAACAGCGGCATGCCCTTTACGTTTTGGTTCAGCAGCAACGCAAGCAGCAGCGAGCCGATGATGCCTAGCGGCACCGCGAAAATCGTGTACACAAACGTTACGCGAAGGCTGACCCAAAACCTCGGATCCTGAAACAAGGCCTCGGAGAAGTTTTGGAAGCCCCGATACCGCGCGGGCGTAATGATGTCCCAATCGCTCGCGCTCATAAGCATCGACAGCACCATCGGCCCGAGCATGAAGATCACAAAACCGATCAGCCAAGGGGCAAGAAACTTATACGCGCTCCGGTTCTCCAGCCTTTGCCGGTTGGAGTAGCGCTTTCCCCGCTCCGGCCAATAAACCCAAAACCCTAATACCAGGGCAAACAACACGCCAATGGCAAACCCGAGAGGCCAGTTGAACGGGGGAAGATCCTCGTGTTTGCGGAGAACGTCGAGCTGGTTTTGGGCCTGGGTAGTTGCGTCGTCGAGCGCTTCCTTCGCCGTCTTTGCGCCCGTCCAAATGCTGTCCACCCTGGGATCGAGGTAGGTCTTGAGGTCGGGATAGTATTCCGTGCTCGGCGCAAAAAACACGTATTTAATCGCTTGGTCGGTTACGATCCGGTTGGGTGGATAGCGCAAGTCCTGAGGGGTTGTTGAATCTGGGATCCATGGCGCCGAAAGGGCCAGTTTTCTAATCGCGGGCTGGGCTAACCCGGCCGCCGCCACCATTTGGTCAATTTCCGGGCTGGCCATAAACTTGACCAAAGACCAAGCCTCGTTCGGATGGGGCGTGGAGGCAAAAATGCAGTAGCCGGAGCCTCCGCAAGGGAAAAGGCGTGTCCCATCTTTGTAGGCTGGGAAAAGGGTCATGTCCCAATCGAAGAAGCCCTCCTGCCCGGGAACCAGGGACCGCCGGATGTTCGGGACCTCCCAAATACCGCTCTCGAGCATCGCCAACTTTTGGCCGGTGAACAGGGCGTCCGTGTTGGTCTGGAGCACGTTCGTGATCTCCAGATTGCTGGGCACCCATTTGTTCTTGAACATCAGGTCAGCCTCAAACGAATAAGCCTTGACCATGGCGGGCGAGTTGTAGGTCACCTTGGTGGGGTTCTTGTAGTCGTCGAACTCGCGCCCGCCGGTGGGAAGAGCAAGGGACTGGGCAAAAAGAGCCGGCCAACCGGAGGCAAAACCCCATTGGACGGGGTTGCCGTCCGCACCGAATTTGGTGAGCCGGTGCATAACCCAGAGGAAATCTTTGTCTTTGAGTTCGGGCCGTTCTTTAAAATCCCAGGTCCAGGTCCCATCCGGGTAAGGGATTCCCGCATCTCGAAAGAGCTTCTTGTTGTAGAAGATGAGCCCCATTGGAGCGATGTCGCGAGGGAGAACATAGAGTGAGCCATCGAACCGGTGGACATCGATGATCTGCTTATAGAACTGGCTGAGATCCACCCCATCGGGGCCGGCCGCCAGTTTATCGAGGGGCAGCAGCACTTTACGCTTGGCGAAGGGCTGGAACTTTTCGTATCCCATCATCGCCACGTCGGGCGCGACGTTGGCTGCGGTTTCGGTCAGTAGCTTCTGAACATAAACGCCGTTGTCGACGTTTTCCAGCTTGACCCTGATGCCGGGATGGCGCTGCTCAAAAATGTCGATTGCGTCGCGCTGGATTCTCAGCGCGACATCCCCCTCCCAAGAGGCCATGCGCAGAACGATTTCCGCACTCGATATCGAGGCGGCGAAGGTGAGTATCGCGAGGAGGAAAAGCCTTAGCCGGAACAACGTTGTTTCCTGTTAGAGCTTATTTTAGCTGAATCGGTTCAGCGAAGTACGTCTTTTCTTTGCGACGGGTCGGAAGTGGTCGAAGTGGCCGATTAAGACGCGGACTTCATCGTGAACTTGCCCTACGGCCGGGGGTCCCTGGATCCAGACAGAAAAATGCGAGGACGCCGCAGGGCGCCCTCGCAATCATGTTCAGAGCCTTGCCGAACTTATTGGCAAGTTGGGTTGCTGTTCCAGGGCTGAGGAGTCGGATACCATCGATCGCCGAACTCGTAAGCGGTGGGGTTGACTAACTGGCCAAGTGTTTGATATTTGGCGTGGCCGTCTGCGAACGCATAGTTGTCACCCGCAAAGGCGCCCCAGAGATCCCAAGAGACGCGGATCGCATCGTAGTCCTTGAAACCGCTCTTCCAGAGCGAACTTGCCTGTCCTCCGTTAGCTTGCATGTAAGCCCACTCGCTTGCCAAGAAGTTTGAATTGAACTGAATGTAGCCTTCGGCTGCGTGAGGCGTGTTAGCCACAGGCGCTCCAACGGGCGGCAATGTGGTGAGCGTTCCACCGTTAAGCGTTCCGCAGGGCTGCGAAGGATAGAATCCGCTCGTTCCCTTGTGGTCGTCGCCGGAAATGCCGTCGTAACGGTGAGCTCCTACCATGGCCTGGCTCGATGGGTTGGAATACACCGAGGAGTTCACCACCGTCCAGTCATGGGCGGGAAGTGCATTGTAGAAGGGAATGTAGCTCTGTTGTTGTGCAGACCAGTCGCAATACATCTGGCCGCTGCTATTCAGCTTGCCCACATCAGACGTACCGTTGGGGCATAGGTTATCTGTGCCGAGCGGCGTTCCATCAAGCGGAGATACGAAGATGTTCCAGTTCTTGATGTACGGCTGGATGTTGTAGGTCCAGTGAACCTGATAAGTTCCAGCGGGGTTCTGGGGGTTGTAAGTGCCCGCAAATCCGGGGGTGGACTGAGCCGCAAGAGAGTCCTGCTCCCAGCTAACCTGGGGGAAGGTGTCGTCATAGTCGTTGATGTACAGAAAGAGACCTAGTGCGATCTGTTTGCAGTTGCTAAGATCAGACGTTTTCTTTGCGGCGGCCTTAGCCTGTGCGAAAACGGGAAATAGGATGGCTGCCAAGATGGCAATAATTGCAATAACTACGAGAAGCTCAATTAAAGTAAAAGCTTTTTTCAACGAAAAATACCTCCGGTCCAACAAACCGGCAAAGGAGCCGAATTTGCCGAGCTACTATTGTGCTTCACAGCTGCCAGGAAGTCACTACATTCCGCTACTCTATAAGAGTGCATTAACAAACTGTTAACATTTAAGCCACTGAGCTATGCCTTCTCCAGCGGCAGCCTTCCCTATGCTAGGTTGTCAAACTAGCAGCGCAAAACTCTGAGATTATGCGGTCGGGATGGTAACATCGGCATTCAATATTGCCCAGCAGAATGAGGATATTTGAGAGTGCGGGAGCAGATACGATTTATAAAGACCACCTTTTTGGCAGTCCTGTCGGTGTCCTGTACTCTGGGCCTGGTATCGTCGGCCAGCGCCGATAAGGCAACCAGTCTCGGCCTCGCCGGGCCCCCGTTCATTACCGACGATCCGCAGCCGGTGGATTACCTGCATTGGGAGGTGTACATTGCCTCCATCGATTCCCGCCAATTTGGGCAGACTTTTGGGACCCTTCCCCATTTGGAAGTGAACTACGGAGCTGCGCCAAATCTACAACTTCACGTAATCGCCCCCCTCGCCTACTCGGCAATCCCGGGCCAGCCGTTTCAGTACGGCTACGGGGACACAGAGCTTGGCGTCAAATACCGCTTCGTCCAGGAAACGGGCAAGCAGCCGATGGTTGGGATCTTTCCACTCGTCGAAGTTCCCACCGGCGATGCCGCTCGTGGCTTGGGCAACGGAGGCACCGCGTTCTATCTTCCGCTATGGATCCAAAAGGATTTCGGGAATTGGACGGCTTACGGCGGAGGGGGGTTTTGGCATAACCCGGGAGCCGGCTTTCGTGACTACTGGTTCACAGGCGCGACTCTTCAGTGCCAGGTAACCAAAAAGCTGGCGCTGGGCGGCGAAGTCTTTCACACCACCAGCCAGGTGGTTGGCTACGGGCCGATTTCCGGATTCAACCTTGGCGGTGTTTACGATATTGACGACGGACATCACTTCATGATGTCCATCGGCACTGGACTACAGGGAAGGAACAACGGGACGGCCTATGTGGCCTACCAGTGGACGTTCGGGCCTCATGCGAAGGGGCAAGGAGATCAAAAATGAATGGTGTGAAGTCGTTGCAGCTTGTTGGCTGCGCCATTGTGGTTTTCGCTCTCTTGGGATCCGGCTTCGGCCAGCACGGCACGTCGGGGAAGAAGGTTGGCTATACAAAGGTGGCAGCGCTCATCAAGTCCTCCTGCGTGTCTTGCCATAACGAGAAGCAGCATCCGGAAAAGGTTGACCTTTCGTCTTATTCGACGCTGATGGCCAGCGGCGAGCACGGGCCGATCGTGGTCCCTGGGCACCCGGAGAAGAGCAAGTTGATCATGTACGTGGACGGTTCGAAGCAGCCACGGATGCCCTTCAAGAAGGCGGCGTTAAGCGCTTCGGATATTTCGCTGCTGAAGAAATGGATTGCGGCTGGAGCCAAGAGTTCGGGCTGACCGAGAGTCAGCGTCCTTGTGGCTCATCGTCGCTTGAGGGGTCGCAACGGAAACGCGTACCCCCGAGGAATGAGAGTTCTATTGCCAGGAGTTTTAATAAGCGGGTCCCGGTTCCATCACTCCTCACGCTGCAACGCAGCCCGGCAGACCGCAACGGCGTAAGGCCGCAGGTTCGCAGTGAAAATGCCCGCCTTCACCGCGGGGTCGTTATCTACCACCCCTTTGGCCTGTTCTTCGCTCTCCGCCTCGAAGATCGATAGCCCTAGGGGTTGGTCGTCCTGAGTTCGCCCCGCCAGAATCAGCTTCCCCGCGTCGCGGAGATCAACTAAAAACTGAAAGTGCTCGCCGATTACGGCAAACTCTTCCGGCGTACCATCGCCGGGAAACGACGACCTCTGGGGGGTTAGAAGGCAAAGGAACTGCATGGATCAACTTTACATCAGGGAAAAGAATTGGGGCGGGTGGGAACTTGAGGTTTGGGTGGCTCTTTTCGCGCTTCTCGGGGGGTTTTAGATTCTGGGTTTGGGGTTTTGGAGGAAATTGAACCCTTCCCGAGGACGCCGTCGATCCGACAACCAAGACCCAAGACCAAATACCCAAGAACCTAACACCCCAAGACCCAAGACCCAAACCTCCACCACACAGGTAAAAACTAAGGCGATGGATAAAGTGCGCTGCGAATGGGCGAGAGACGAACTGAACATCGCCTATCACGATGAAGAGTGGGGCGTGCCTTCGCACGACGACCGCCATCTTTTTGAGATGCTCACTTTGGAAGGGGCTCAGGCAGGGCTGAGTTGGTCCACCATCCTCATCCGCCGGCAGTCCTATCGCGACGCGTTCGCCAACTTTGATGCCAACCAGATCGCCACATTTGATGAGAAGAAGGTCGAGGAGCTTCTCCAAAACGCAGGCATCATCAGAAACCGGGCGAAGGTGCTTTCCACGGTCGCGAACGCAGGGGCTTTTCTCAAGGTTCAGGAAGAGTTCGGCAGCTTTGAGAAGTACATATGGGAATTTGTGGGTGGGAAGCCCATAAAGAACAACTGGACTGAACTTGGCCAAATTCCTGCTGAAACAGGGGAGTCCAAAGCCATGAGCAAGGACCTTAAGAAGCGCGGATTCACCTTCGTGGGCCCTACGATTTGCTACGCCTTTATGCAAGCGACCGGTATGGTAGATGACCATATCGCAACCTGCTTCTGCCGAAATCTTCAATCAAATTGACTGCGGGAATCTCGCACCAAAAAAGAGCGAAGGACCTAAGTGGAGGGATTGCAAAGCCCGAGAATATTTCCGGGACTATGCCAGCCGACGATTTCGCTAGACTAGAGCTGCTATGCCGGCGCGTTTCAACGCTTCCGGTCCTGCCAACCTACGCGCTTCAGCTCATCCGGTCTATCGATTCCGGCCAAGCGTCCGCCGCCGAGCTTGAGAGAATCATCATCAACGACCCAAGCCTGTCAGCGGAGTTCTTGCGTCTCTCCACCTCGGAGCAGCTCGGCAAGCACGATAATCAGATTTCAACCATCCGGTCGGGCATCTTGAGGATGGGGCAGCGCACCGTCCGCTCGCTTGCCACCTCACTTTTGCTCCGGGATTTGGTGAAATCGGACACCGCAAAAGCGCTCGACATGAAGCACTTTGCCCGACACTCCCTGGCAGTGGGCCTCATTGCCAAATTCCTCTATGCGCGGCGAAAAATGCAGGGCGACTTTGAAACCAAATGGACTGCTGACGAGGTTTTTGCCGCCGGCCTTCTTATCGATTTGGGCTACGTGCTCCTTGCGCGTATGCTTCCGGACACCTATAACAAGCTTGCAGCCTTTGCTCAAAAGAACGGGGTCTCGCTGGATGAAGCGTTCATCGCCGCCTTTGAAAAGCCGGCATCGTCCCTCGGCGCAACTGCCTCCGCCACCTGGGGACTGCCTCAGATCTTTACAACCACGCTGACACACATCCACTCCCCTTGGGAATACAAGGAGGAGTTCGGCGCAATCTGCTGTATCCACCTCGCGAGTGCCCTTGCTCGAGATTATGGCCTGGGAATGGAAATCTGGGAAACAGAAGTCAAGGTTCCTCCCCAAGTGATCTTCGAGCTCACCCTCGCGGAAGAGGAGCAGTTGAACCTGAAAGGAGTCATTCTCGAGCAGATCGAAGCGTACTCCAACAGCTCCGCGGAATCTAAAGCAGCTTAGCGGGGTTACGGGCGACGTGTGACAAGTCCGGAAGGACCAGTGGATCGGCACGAAGGGATCAATAAGCCGCTTGAAGATGAACCCACCGCTAGCCGGCAGATAGCTCTTACAGAGTACAAGGGTGGCGTGCACTTCAGAGACTATCGCAAAACTGTCCAACGCGATCGAGCGGCGTTCGAAACCCCATCGGGATACCTGTAGTAGCGCGAGCTTTAGAGGCCATCGCAAAAGGTTCCGATGCAGAATCTCGGGCGCCCCAAAACTCATATCTCCCTTGTATGGTTCGGGGTGTAGCTCGGATAAAACTGAGTGACGCAGGGCGGAGGGACCATTAACTCCCCTTCCGATCAGACGGACTGGAGGAGATTTCCCCCGCCCGGCTTAAGCGCCAATTAGGATTCTAGCCGGTTAGACGGCCAATATCTGCAAGGTAGCGCGCCGGTCGCCCTGCGATCTTTTACAAGGTGGTTCGATTATGGCTTATGTAGGTTGTGATGCCGGCAGTAGATCTTACGGAGTTTCGGTGGACGAGGGCGATCCGTTTGTGGTTGAGCGGAGTCCGAAGGAAATCAAGGAGTTCTTGAAAGGCCTGGAAAAAGGTTCAAGCATAGCGGTTGAGGCAACGGGTCGCTATCACCTTATGCTTGCGGAGATGGCTTACGAGAAGGGCTTTACGGTTTACGTATTGAACCCCTCGGAGTTTGCCCTTTACCGCGACAGTATAAGTTGGAGGGCAAAGACGGATCCGATCGACGCCCAGATTCTCTCGCGTTATGTGGCCCGGGAAAACGACCGCCTCCGCGCCTGGGTTCCGCCGCAGCATGTTCCTCGCCGGGCACGCGACCTTTTGGGCCTGCGCGACCAAACATCGACTGCCCGGATTGCTTTGGAGCAAAGCTTGAAGGCGATCGGGCTAAAGTCGAGCCCTGCGGCACGTATCCTCCAGAATGAGGTGGAAAAGCTTCGCGAGTTAGAGGACCAGTTCGAGCAGGAAATCGCTCAGCTGCTGGCTGAGAACCGCACCTTCCGTAGGATGCTAAGAGCTCCGGGAATTGCTGTTTTGGGTGCCGCGATACTCACGTGGATATTCTCCTGTGGGCAGTTCCGCTCATCGGACGCCCTAATCGCGTTTGTGGGGCTGGATGTACGCGTGCGCGAATCCGGCAAATGGAGGGGCTGTAGAAAGCTCACCAAACGCGGAGACCCTCTGCTTCGTAAGATACTGTTCAACGGAGCAAACAGTCTGAGAAACTCCAAACGCTGGAAACAATGCTTCCTGGAGCTTGCGGCACGAGGCTTCTCCAGCATCGCCAGCAACGTATACGTGATGCGAAAAATGCTTCGCCTGGTTTGGGCCCTGGAGAACTATGACACACAATATCAAGAGAATTACGTGCGAGGAGCTTGACAAAAAACCATAGATTCTCCTCCGCGAGGGAGGTCGGTGAGCTTGCGAACCGGGAGGGCGGGTTCCGAGTCGTTCCGAAATCCGCTCGCAGAGCGACGAGTAGGTTTTGCGATAGCCTCTTTAGCTTGCGTCCGGAAATTGCGCAAGTGCCCTTCGAATGTCAACAAGGTTTTGCGATGGCGGCTTCAGGGCATGAGTCCAGCTTGCTGGCCCCTAACAGCGCATTCTTACGGGACGACGGTGCTCCTCGACAGCGAGATTGAGGAAAGACGACATCTCGGTGGCCGGAAATCTGTTATTTAGCGTTTGCGCTTTCTATAAACGATTGCTTGAAGTGCCCAAGTAAGTATGCTCTTAATCTAAATACTCCGGACCCGTCACCCGTCACCCGTAACCCGTCACGCAAATGCTCGAAACCTTCCCCAATCCAGCCCCCCAGCGAAACTACACGATCCGCCACACCTGTCCCGAGTTCACCAGCGTCTGCCCCAAAACGGGCCAGCCGGACTTCGCGACGATCGACCTCGAATACATCCCCGAGGAGCTTTGCATCGAGCTCAAATCGCTCAAGCTCTACTACTATTCGTTCCGAAATGAGGGCATTTATTACGAGGCGGTTATTAACCGCCTGCTCGACGAACTGAGCGAGGCTTGCCTTCCCCGCTGGATGCGAGTTACCGGCACTTTCAATGTTCGCGGCGGGATTGGGTCGGTAATCGTCGCGGAGACAGGCCACAAGCCTTCCTAACGCCCAACAACCTGGATGGTGCTTGTCAACGAACCTCTGCCGTCCGGGAGAACAAACTCGAAATAGTAAGCTGTAAATCCGTGGTCTGGCAATGAAACAGCGGTAGCCATGTTGCCCCCAGTCATGCCCGGGAAGGCGGCGGCTCTGGCCCACTTGGCGCCACGAAAATCCTTTGTGGAAGAATGCGCTACCCACAGGTGCGCTTCTTTAACGGGAGTCTCAATGTGGCTCTTGAACTCCTGTCCATGAAAGGAACAGGTAATGCCCAGCAACTTGGGGTGGCGGATCTCATCAGGAAAGGCGGCCAAGGACTGAATGTAAGCCTTATCGTCCATGAAGTCATGGCCTTCGTTCGGCAAGACCAAGAAGCCCTTTGGAGGGCGCACTTTGGGCCAATAGAGATTGGCCGCATCGACCGTCCAATAGGGGTCGTTTGAGCCGCGGATCGCCAAGACAGGCACTCGCACGGCCGAAATTGAAAAGATCGGGGTCGACCATTTCCCGCAGGTTAGAACCCGCCGGCGATTCCATTTCGTTGATGAGCCCCGTGCCCGAGTAGCTGCCCAGCATTTCGCTTAAATGACCCCAGCTTTGAACCTGATACTTGAGTTGGGCGTCGAAATCCAGATTGTCGAACGCCACCGGGGCGATTCCGATCACGCGCTGGTCGCCAAGCGTGCCGACCAGCCACGTTGTCCAGCCCCGTTTGCTTTCGCCGGTCACGATGAACTTGGAAATCTCGCCGTGGGTTGCCTGCTGAATGGTGTCCATCGCGCGGACCACGCTGTTCACCATAGGCAGAAGGAGCGGCCAGGAATCCTCTTGGGTCTCAATGTAGTTCGAGAAGGTGTACGCGATGAGGTCGTCTTCGCGCAAATCGTAAAGAGGCTGGTTGGGGACGTTGAAAAGGGTCGCCACCGGCAAGTGGGAGGCATCTGCCAGTGCCTGCCCGAATGGCAGGTCCACATGGTCCACCCGGTCCCCCGTCACCACCAGATAGGCAACTCCTTTCTCACTCACTGCGCCCCTTGGATCCTGGATGATGAGATCGTGATGCCAAGGCGCACCCTGCCAGGTCTGGCTGGTGATTTTGAACTCGTTCTTCTCGCCGGAAACCGGCGACCAAGTGAACGCGGCCTGAGGCCGTCCAACCAACAGCTTGAGCGCGTGCGATGGATCGGTGAATCCCATTGTGAGAAAAAGAAGCGCCGTAGCCAGCATCCTCGGATTCAGTTTACACGCGGACTATCAATGAGCAAGGCCCATTCCGAACGGGATGGGCCCTGCTTCGTTTATTCAGCTCATCGACTAAAAGAAGTCCGAGTGGATCTCCGTTTCGCTGGTCATGAAGTCGGTGATGCGGTACCGTCCGTCGTTTTCTTCGAGGCGATACATCTGGTAGATCGTATCCTGGCCCGATTCCGGGTCCTCGAAGGCATGGCGGCATTTCACTATCGCCGAGTCGCCATCCGTCTTCACGTAAGTCACGTCGAACGAAATCGTCTTCGTGGCCTTCATGTTGTCCTTCATCATTGCGCGGAAGTCGTGTGCCTTCAGATCGTACATGTACTTGCCGTCGTTGTAGACCTTGACTACGTCGCCATCCGGGATGAGGTAGTCCACCGCGGTGTCCAACTGGTGATTGAAGATATTGCGGATCTGTCCGACCGCGCAATTCAGTTCATGGTTGCCATAGCTGACCGGGTTCTGGTCGGGCTGGTAGTCGTAGTTCTGGCCCTGATCAAAATCCATCGGAGCGGGCGGCGGGCTTTCGACCGTCACATCGTCCTCGGGAATATAGGGCGGGAGGGTTGGATACCAATACCACGGGGAGACGACGCATGGCTCAAGCCATGGGTCTTCCAGGTCCAGCGGCCGAAGAAGAATCCGCCAACGGGCCAGCCGGAATAGCCCCAATAGCCGGTGCGCCATCCCGAACCCCAGGGACCGCCGCGGTTGCCCCAGAACCGATGGACCCGGCCTTCGCCAAAGCCGTTGTTGCCGTAATGGTGGCGG
The DNA here is from genome assembly GCA_963829965.1 of uncultured archaeon. GTDB lineage: Bacteria > Armatimonadota > Fimbriimonadia > Fimbriimonadales > Fimbriimonadaceae > DASXZH01. The sequence continues at coordinate 47,339 of CAWHLK010000033.1, forward strand.
CCCTCGGCGCCCGCGCCGTATTGCCAGTGGGAGCCGGTCTGGAAGCCCCGCGAACTCATCGGGCTGGCCGATCGGCCGAAGAGCCCGGAACGGCCAAAGCCGCTGGAGCTCCGGCCGCTCAGTCCGCTAAATCCACTTCGACCGCTGAAACCGCTAGAGCCTTTGGAGCCGCTAAAACTGCGACCGCTGAACCCAGAGAACGAACGACTCCCGCCGCCAAAACTGCCAAAACTGTGTCCGCCGAATCCGCCAAAACTTCGGCTGGCAGAACCACCGCCGAAGTGGGAACCTCCGCTAAAGTGGGATCCGCCGCCGAAGTGCCCTCCACCGCCGCCGCGGCCGCCGTGTTGGGCAAAGACCACCGAGGTCGCCACTGAAAAAATCGAAACTAAAATTAATCGTTTAAAGTTCATGGCTTTCCAACCTATAAACCCTTGCACTGCACCACTTATTTCTACGCTATGAATCTGACGTAGATTCAAGGTTCGCGTTACGCGTTGCCAGTGACGAGTTTCGAGTGACGGGTTACGATTTCGAATACAAGAGCCTGTCCTCGCGTGCCTGAAGCATGCTAAATCCCAACGAGTTGTGCCGGACGCGTCACGCGTCACCTGTCACTCGCTAACGAATTGCTTTCCAAGATATCGGAGCCATGTCCGAAATACACTTAATTCATGGCACTCAGCCGCGAAACGATGATCCAGCGGATGCTGGCGAGCGATGCCGCCTACAACGGCCGGTTCTTTACCGGCGTGCTCACCACCGGCATCTACTGCCTGCCCTCCTGCCATGCCAAGAAGCCCAAACCGGAAAACGTGCGCTTCTTCAAGACCGGAACCGAGGCTCGCGAGGCGGGATTGAGGCCCTGCAAACTCTGCAAGCCCGACGAGTTCGAGCAAGGCATCGATACCGACCTCGATCGGCTGGAATCGCTTGCCAACCGGGTCCGGAATAGCCCGGGAGTTTACAACACGGTGGACGCTATGGCTGACGAAGCGTTCACCAGCGTTTCGACCCTTCATGCCCAATTCCGGGAGCACTTCCACGTTTCGCCGGGCACGTTTCTAGTCCGCGCTCGCATTGACGCCGCCAAGCGGCGACTTCTTGAAACATCGGACGATGCTGCCCAAATTTCCGCCTTTGGGCCGGGTTTGACAGCACTTCCGGATTTTATGAGAGCTTCAAGAAACACACCGGCCTGACCCCAGCTACCTATCGCGCGTTGCCGGGAAAAAGCACGTTTGCCGTCTCATTTCCGGAAGGATATTGCCCTCAGGAGTTACTCAAAGTCCTTGGACGCGACCCGCTCAGCGTCTCGGAAAAGCTTGTCGAAAACGTCTATACGGTCGCGTATTCGGTCAACCTGCGTCCCCAGCTTCTTAGCCTGCGCATCTCTGATACAGGTGTCGAATGCAACCTGGAAGGTGACGATACCGCGCTTGCCCACGAAACCGTTTCCAGGATTCTGAACCTGCGCCAAGATCCTGCTGGTTTCGAAAGGCTGGCGGCTGACCTGGGTTTTGGGCGCCTGTTCTCTGGAAGGGAGGGGCTGAGGATTCCTTTGATCCCAACTCTCTTTGAGGGACTTCTGTGGGTCGTGGTCGGCCAGCAGGTCAACTTCCGATTCGCCGCCGCCTTGCGAGCGAGGGTCACGGAACTGGTCGGAGTGCGGGTGGGCGAGATGGTCTGCATGCCCGAGGCATCTGCCGTGGCCGCCTTAGCCCCTTCAGATCTGCTCGCGCTCCAGTTCTCCCGCCAAAAGGCGGATTATCTGATCTCCATTGCCGGTTTGGTCGCCTCGGGCGACTTGGATCTCGCCAAGCTTGCCCTGGGCAGCGCTAGCGCCGCAGCACGCACACTAATTGGCGTTCGAGGGTTGGGCGTTTGGTCGGTGAATTACCTGATGATGCGGGCCCTGGGGTTTGCGGATTGCGTCCCCTTGGGAGATACCGGAATCCGGTCCGGCTGTCGCAAACTATTCGGGCTTGATCACGAGCCCAAGCCGGAAGAATGCGACACGCTCTTGAAGCCTTTTTCACCCTACCGCAGCCTCGCCTGTTACCACCTGTGGCGTGGATTCTGAAACAAGGAGCCCAATAAAGAATCGGGGCGAGCCAATGGCACGCCCCGATTAACATTCGCCCAAACTGTCCGACTTACATATCGAACGGCGTGTGGCTGGTCATGAAGTCCGTAATCACGAAGTGGCCGCCGTAACGGGCCAGGTGATAGACCTGATAAACGGTTTCCGTGCCGCCATCGGCCGTCGAGAACACGTGGGTGGCAGCAACCACGCCGTGGTCGCCGCGATTCCGAACGCCCGTGATCGTAAAGGACTGAGTCTGCGTTGCTGCCAAATTATCCGACAACGTCTGGTGGAAGTCATTGGAGTTCAACGTGTACTCGTAGTTGCCTTCGCTGAAGATGGAAACAGGGAAATTAGGGTCCATGAGCCCGTTGGCATAGTTGGCGTTATTCTTTTGATAAGCCTCAGCGATCAAGTCGACTGCATGGTTCAAGGCATAGTCGCCATAGGTGTTGTAGGCAATTCCGGGTTGATACGTGTAAACGTCACCCTGATGCCAGTCGCAAGAGTAGCTGGACAGGAAGACCACGCGGCTTTGCGGAATGTAGGCCGGCACGCAAGGATAGTAATACCAAGGTGAGGCAACCACTGCCGCGTAGTACGGGGTGTAGGCATAGAATCCAAAGCCGAAGGAGATGGAAACTCCCGACGCAGGCGCAAAGCATCCGTAGCGCCAATGGCCTCCCCACACAGGGTCATCGTGGCCGTAGAAGTTGGCTACGTGAGGCTGGTAGTGGGTGGAATCGTACCTATAGTTGTTGTTGATAATGGTCGTGTTGTTCGTGATGTAGGTGTTGCCCGAGTGGGGTGGCGGATAGTTATTGCTCGACACCGGTGCGCTCGGATTCTTGAAGGTCGTTTTGGGAGGAGCTGTTTTTCCGTAAACTACGGCAGGTGCCGGCTTCGTAGAATGGCCGACCGTGAATGTCCCTGACGCAGTTTTCACTGGTGTTCCTACTGGGACCTTTCCGTGACCGATGGTGCTTCCGCTGCCTCCCGGAGTCAACGTGTGTGAGGTGGTCCCCATGTGGCTGCCGGTTCCGGTATCGTGCGCGAAAAGCTATGAGGCTTGGTTTGCCCGGCCGTTCCTGTCGAGGTAGGTTTCGGAATGCTCGGTGAGCTCTGGGTGCCGGCTTGCTGCCGGAGCTGGAAGAGGAGCCCGAACCTGAAGATTTCG
>CAWHLK010000034.1:0-152819 GCA_963829965.1 uncultured archaeon
TGTCTCCTTATTGAGCGTTTGGCCAAGTCTGGGCAGCTCACGTCCTTTGATATTGCAAGTTCAGAGACCAAGCGAGCACCCGGCGACCTCGATCGACAAGCCCCATTTCTTTGTGAACCTTGCAAGCCGTAGATGTAGATTTTGCAGTGTCCTGGATACGGATCACAAAACGCCAACCCGGTCAAAAATCAACCCCGTACAATTAAAAATTAACCTTTGAAGCCGGGCTAGAGACCATACTTTCGGCAGAGATACTTCATCTTCTGCACTGGGAGATGCAGCAACGCGGCGGCAGCGGTCTTGCCTGACGTTCGTTGCAGCGCCGCCCGCAAATACGCGATTTCGATGTCTCGAATCTCCCGGTCGAAATCCACCCCCTGCTCCGGAATCAGGAGCTTCTCATGGACCTCGAGCTGCGCTGGATCACCGCGGTGGGCAAGTCGTTCACGCGAATGGGTATCGCCTTCGACCATCAGGACCAGCCGCTGCAGAAGATTCTCGAGCTCACGAATGTTGCCCGGCCATTCATTCGACTCTAGGACTTCCATAGCGCCGGGTTCCATGCGCTTCATCGGCAAGTTATTAGCCTTACAAAACAGTTGCAGGAAATATTCGACTAGGAGAGGAATGTCTCCGATTCGCTCCCGCAAAGGAGGAATATCGATGGGGATTACATGGATGCGAGTACAGGTCCTCACGGACCGTCTAGTTGCAACCATGTCCTCCAGGTTTTCGTTCGTCGCACAAATCAGACGGAAGTCGATTTTCGCCGGCTTTTTGCCGGCCCAACCGCTGCACCATCCTGTCCTGCAAAACGCGTAGCAGCTTGCTCTGCAACGACATCCAGGCTCCCGATCTCGTCCAGAAAAAGTGTGCTCTCGTTGGCCAGTTCAATCTGTCCCGGATGGTCGATCAGCTCGGGATGGACGACGATTTTCAGTCCACATTGGCCAACACGATCATCAGTTCTCCCGCCTGGGACCGATTCGTGCCTCTGGAGATCATGACGAATACCGGCTCATGAGCGACATCGGAGATACTTTTCCACGCGGACGATTGGCGGCCGCTCTCGGAAATGGCGAGCCGACCCTCCGATCATCATAATGGCGACGAGAGAGGGATGCACGGGACGAAGAACTACAGCTATGTTGGCGATGCCCAGGACATCCCGGACCGTGAGCCGTTCAAGTGGAACGCGGTCGCCGGTGCGCCCATGTCCAACTACTACATTTACAACACGCAGGCTTACGACGGGAAGGGTTGAGCAGAATAACGATGGGCGCTCGGTCCAAGAACAGGAGTCCGTACCGGTTCCCTGCGAACACTTACAAGCGGCTGATCGCCGTCCGCAAGGCCTCGCCCGACTTGCTAAGCGGCGATTACGAGCCGGTGGAGGCTAACAACAATTCCTGCACCGCATTTATTCGGCGTTACGGCGCAAGCGCGGTGCTGGTGGTTGCCAACTTCACGAGCACGCCCCAAACCTTCAAGCTCAACCTATCCGGCTATACCGTTCCAAACAACTCGGAAACACCAAAGGATCTCATTTCAGGCGATCAGGGCGAGGCTTTGACCACCGCCAACAAGTCCGCATATCCCGTCACGCTTGCAGCTTACGCCTATGTTTATCTCTCGGTGACCTTGGATACGCTCCCCGGGTTTCCTCGAACGGACGGTTACTTGCCGGCGGTTCAAAGGCCGCCTCTGACTCTCTATCAAAATCAGGCGAGCAGCATCGGAACGAGCGCCCAACTGGATGAGGGAAGAACTCTGATGTACGGAAATCGGCTTTATCTGGGCTACACGGGCTCCATTTACCCGTCAGCTGCCAACCTTCTCGTGGTGCTCTTCAACTCGGTAGACGGCGGTCAGAACACCCTTAATTTGAAAGGAGTAACCCAAAGCGGGATCGCTCAACTCAATGGAACCGAGCTTCCGACCGGCTTCTACGCGAACGCGATGGCCGTCGTGAACGTTTACAGCAACACTTATTATGTGGACTGGTACAGCCTGCCAACGTCTGGACCCGCGGTCCACACGTTTCGCGGCCAGGCTGCAGCAGGTCGCTTGTTTGACCAGCTTCAGAACGGCGTCAACCCTGGGCTCTTAGAAGTGGGCGTACAGAACAATACGATTGCCTCGGGAACGCCTTATAACGGTGTGAATACCGGTATTGAGCTTTCGGTTCGCTCACAGATATTCCGGGTACCAGGCGGACGGGAGGCGCGGTCAGCGTAATGGCTTTCTTGGTAGGAGGCAATGGGACCGTGTCTAACCAGTTTCTACCTCCTCTGCCCCATGCGTCCGGCGCCTTGGGAATAGCGCCCAATCTGAGCATGCTTGGATTGCACGAAGCCGAAACAATCGGGGCGGACTTGGACAGCTTTTCTGTGGCCGCCCGTTCAGTCAGTTCCACAACGACCGGATTGGTTTATATCGCGAATCCGGCGCCGGTGGGCGGGCTGAAAGTATCGCTATCTGCTAGCAACGCCTACTTTACGATCCCAGCATATGTGGTTGTGCCGGCAGGCGCGTCCGACGCGGCGTTTACGATTAAGGCGGCGGCCAATGCGGCGGGCCACTCGACGGTGATCTCCGCTCACAGCGGGCAGGTGACGATTAACCAGACGGTTTCCAATCCATAGCTTCTTCACCAGCCACAAAACCGGTTGAAAACGCGGCTTGCAAGTTATAGCCGCCGACCGGGCCGGCGATATCCAGTATTTCCCCGCACAGAAACAAGCCCTCGACAAGCTTGGAGGCCATCGTCTTGGGATCAACTTCTTCGAGGCTTACGCCTCCGGCGACGACCTCGCCTTTTTCCAGCGGAACATGCCGCGCCTCGCCGAGAGGCCAGGCTTTCAGCGTTTCCACGAGCCGATTTCGCGATTTTCTTATCGACTTGGCCGGATGGCTTTGTTGGCTCAATGCCTGCGGAGACCAGCACATCTGCAGCTAAGCTCTTGGCGACGACCTCTTCGACGAATGCGGTTAACGGCCGTTTGGGGGTGGCGGCGCAATAGACTGCGATTTCGGATTGCAAAGTCTCGAACGCCTTTCCCGGGCACACATCTGCTTCCAACATCACCTTTCCCAAGGTTTTGCTTTCGGCTACCACGCGGCTGATGCCCAACACGGTTGGGCCGGAAACTCCGTGATGGGTGAACAACAAATCACCGCGCCAGCGGGCAATCTCCTTGCCTGCTAGCCGCCCCTTCAATACACAATCCCGTAGGGCAACTCCCGCGCGGTCATTGGGTGGCTGAGGTTCGGTGACGATGGGTGCAAGCGCCGGTTTTACGGGAATGATCGAGTGCCCCAGCGTTTCGACCCAGGGCCAACCGTCGCCCGTCGTTCCTGAGCCCGGATAGGAACTTCCGCCAACGCAAAGAACAACCGCTTCCGCTTCTAGGATGCCGGAGCCCGTGGCTACGCCCGTAACGCGGCCTTCTTTGGCTTGGAGTTCCAAGGCGGGCGTGTCCACCAGTACATCAACTCCCACTTCATCCAAGTAGCTCTTCAAAATCGCGACCACGTCTTTGGCGTTTCCATGGGCCGGGAATACGCGGCCATCCGGCCGCGTATAGACTTCAAGGCCCTTTGCGGTGAGCATTGAAAGGATTTGGTGGTTCGTGAACCGGTAGCATGCCGGCCGGAGGAACCGGGCTTCGTTAGACCGAAACGCGCGGAGCAAGTCTTCGATCGGCCCATCGTGCGTGATGTTGCACTTGCCTCCGCCCGAGATTAAGATTTTGATTCCGATGCGCGAGTTCTTTTCGAGCAGTTTCACGCTTGCACCGAGGCTCGCCGCGCGCCAAGCAGCGATGATTCCCGCCGCGCCCGCGCCAACAACTACGACCTGCTTTGCCACCGCGCCAAACTATACCGGCCCTGGGCGAGTAAACGGCGACCGCGACCCTCGAGTCCGCGCAGCCGTAATACAAAAACCATTTCTTGTGGAAATAGCTCAGGCCTTCCACGAAAACCGTTCCGGAAGCGTATTGGCCACTCTTTTCATAGGGCTCGGTGGGCGCAAAAAAGGGCTTGTCCAACCTGCCAATCGCCTCCATGGGAGAGTCCTTGGAAATCAATAGCTGACCCGCGCAATAGCTGTTGGCGTTATAATTCGGGTCGCCATTGGCGCCCGCAGAATTCTTGCCGTTGTAGAGGAGAACGATGCCTTGATCGGTGATTACCGCCGGTGGCCCGCATTCAGTGAGGTCGCTGTCAAAAAAATGTGGTCGCGGTTTAATGACCGGGCGCAGGTCTCCGTTTTCATCCACCACAGGCGTCCAAGAGTTCAGGTCGTCTGAGGTTGCCGCGTTGACGCCCTGCTCGCCCCAGTACATCCAGTATTTGCCTTTGACTCTGGCGATGGTTTGGCGGCCATCGACGATCTCGGTGACGATAGATGCGGACTTGGTGGGGATCTCAGCGAACTTGCCCCCGAAGGCGTTACGAAACGCAGGACCGTATTTGTGCCAGTGAACGAGGTCTTCGCTTGTCGCGATCGCGAGTCTCGGGATTTTGCGATTCCACTGGGTGTAGGCCATGACGTAGAGGCCATCTCGGGTGACTGCAACGCGCGGGTCCTCGCATCCGCCCGGCCATTCGTTGGTTTCTTGGTCGTCGTGAGCAGGGAACATGACCGGAGCGGGCCGCATCTTGAAATCGAGCCCATCCACGCTTTCGGCAAGGCCAATGCGAGAGGTTTTGCCGCCGATTCCTTCGCCCGAGTCGTCTTCGGAGCGCATCAGAACGCAGAGTTCGTTGTGGTAAACGCACGACCCAGGATTGAAAGCGGCAGTGGATTGCCAGGCAACCGGTTTGTTAAGAATTGGATCGCTGAATGTGGCCCGCGGGTTGGCTTGGAATAACGGGTTGACCGCATCATCGCGAACGAACGGCCCGAGGGGAATGAATGTGGTTTGACGAGCAAGAACAACCAAAGCAAGCAGAGCGAGCATTTTAGTATTCTGACCCCTTCGGCGCAACAGCGGAAGCCGTGTACCGCTTACCGTTCACCCATGCACCGTTCACCGTTTACCCGTTTACCCATTTACAATCTCCACGCCTTTACCCTTTAGAGGCCATCGCAAAACCCTCTTAGAAGTTCAAAATGGGTTCCTGTCGCAACCCTTAGAGACTGAAGTAAATCGAGCTCTCCGAAGGTCCTGAGCTTGTCGAAGGATAGCTTGACACTCCGCGAAGCGGAGCAAAAAGCTCGTTACCGACCGACAGACTAGGTTTTGCGATAGCATCTTTACCCGTTACCCTTTCCCCGTCAGTTCACAGTTCACAGTTCACAGTTCACAGTTCACAGTTCACATCACAGCTCACCGTTCACAGCTCACAGTTCACAGTTCACAGTTCACATTCACAGTTCACCGTTCACCGTCCAGTTCACAGTTCACCCTCTAAATGGCTTACGTCTCCCCACGTGTTCAGCATCCAGTGCGTATCGAAAACGTGGAATACGTTGAGCCCGCAGTTCGGTACGCGGGCGGGGCGATGGGCATCCAGCGGGACCTGCATCACGTAGCGGATCAGCGTCTCCAATACCCCGCCGTGGCAGATCGCAAGAATCGTTTGACCTCGATGGCGACCCAGAATGTCTTCGAACCCCTGGGTTACCCGTGAATGAAAAGTGCGGATGCTTTCTCCGCCTTCAATCGTAAAATCAGGATCATGGGAAAGGCGATGCCTTTCCTCCGGATATTTTTCCTCAACCTCCGAAAGCGTCAGTCCCTGGAAACAGCCCATTGCGTGCTCACGCAAAGCGGCACACGGAATAGCCTCACCACCAGTTTCGTCGGTGATGATTCTGGCCGTTCGTATGGCGCGGCCGAGGTCGCTTGTGTAAATGGCATCAAACGACGTGGAAGCCAGCCGCTTCGCCAAAGCAACCGCTTGGCGCTCGCCGAGATCGGTGAGGGGGCTGTCCAATTGGTTCATGTAACGCCCTTCGCGGTTCCACACCGTTTCACCATGACGTACCGCGACGAGGCGTGTGAACTCTTGGGCCAAGGGCATTTATAGATTCTAGCCCGATCCGTCGGACGCATCCGGCGTAGGAGCCGATGCCGCAGTACCCGAGGCGTCAATAGCCAACTCGGCCGCGTCGACGGACTTCATGCCGCCCCATTTGTTGAATTCCTGGGTGCCAAAACGGTCGATCGTGTCCTGGGAATACGGCCATTTGTCGTTCTCGACAATCTCGTGAGCCGTGCCTGGGAAGACCACGAAGAGGAAATCGTTTCGGTCTTCTCCCGGCGAAGACTTCCCGTCGGTGACCGCCAAACCGAGACGTTGAAGAGTCGCAAGAGAACCTTCGCCGGACTCCGCGGGAGGCCCCATATCGCCATAAATGGCAAAGGCGAGTCGCTTGGTGGTCGGGTCGAAAACAACCATAAGATCGCCCAAGTTCGCCTCAGGGACCATTCCTTCCGGCAGCACGATATATTGAGTGACCCGCGCATCGAGATACCGGAGGGGGCTTGTTTCCGGCAAAGCCGGGTTTTCCAAACTGGTTTTTGAGAGATAGAAGCCTTTGTACGGGCCATCCGGCTGAAGATAGGGAACTCCGTTTTGAAAAAGTACGATGTCGGGCGACGGCAGCGTCGTTATCGCACTGTTCGGGGTGTCATCCGCCCGCTTGCCTTCAGCTGACTCGATGACATCAAGGGCAAGATCATCGCTGATCGGGTTGTAGGCATTGGGAGCCCCGTCGACATCGCAGCTTAATTTGCTTCGATAAAAGAGCGGTACATCGTTCTGAAATCGGTAAAGAAAGAGGCTCTGGTCGTTGTTGCGGTAAGAAATCCTCCGGACTTGCTCGAGCCCCGGGCCGAAGGGAAAACTAGGTGCGTGAACACTCATCACCATGCCGTTCTATACGCCCACTCGGGCGGGCGGGTTCCGGCAAGCACGTTTAGAAGTCTTAAGCTTCGAAGCCTTTAGTCCAACCTTGCCGGGCAAAACCTTCAAAACTGGCTCGCACAAGGGTGAGACCGCGACGATATTCCTCGAAAGCCTCGCTAAGCTTCTTGAACGTTTCCGCCTCCTCTTCATAGGGAGGAAACTCGAAAGTGCTCACCACGTGGTAACTGAATTTGCCCTGCTTGGTGTAATCCAACAAAAAGTCTTTGCTCGTGGGGGACTTGAGGGTCATCAAGTATTCGGGAAAAAGGCCGGTCCAGAACATGACGTAGTCGCCAATGTGCTTGTGGACTTGCCGTTCGCGATCGAAGGAGTCGGCTTTATAGCGCAGATCCCCTTCCATCATCATCTCTGCAACCGACTCCACGCGGTTGCCGAACTCGTCTCGGACCGAGTAGATTCGGTCGTCGTGAAGAAAAGTAACGAGAAGATCTTCGAGATAGTTGATGACATCTTCGTCTTTCAGGCCAAGCTTCTCGCACAGGCTATTGTGCAGCGCTTCGCTGAAATAGGCTCGTATTGCGTGATTTCCTTGAGAGTTGCCTTTCATATTCGTTGCAACATCAGACGGCTTAACATTGGCTTAATAATCTCGCTCTTATTGTCAAATACACTTTGAATCGCCATGGCTTGCGCACCACCGCGTATTTAAGCCGGTCTGCTTAAATTTCTTTTTCCACTTTTATGAGCGAAAATTGCATGGTGTCGGTTCCATTGCGGCATGCAGCCCTTTTTTAGGACGTAGGCTCGCAGTATCTAGGAGTTCTCCCGTGCGCATGTCCGATTTCAAGGTTCTGTCTTTTGACTGCTACGGGACTCTCATTGATTGGGAGTCGGGGATTTTGGCCGCTGCCGGCAACTTGCTTTCTCTGGGGAACGTTCCGGGGCGACTGCTGGAAGCCCATGCTCGTTATGAGGCTCTCCACGAAGCCGCCAACCCGACAGTGCGTTATCCGCAAATCTTGAGCCGGGTTTACGAGTCTGTGGCGAAAGAGTGGGGTTTGGTGGTGACGCGAGATGAATGCGAGGCATTTGGCTTGAGCGTGCCGGATTGGCCGGCTTTTCCGGATTCCCCATCGGCGCTTGCATATCTGAAAGAGCACTTCAAACTCGCCATTTTGTCCAATGTGGATCGGGCATCTTTTCGTAGCAGCGCGGCCCGGCTTGAGGTCGAGTTCGACTACGTGTTCACGGCGGAAGATATCGGCTCCTACAAACCTGACCAGCGAAACTTTGACTACATGGTTGCCAAGTTGGGCCAAGGTGGATATGCAAAAGGCGACATTTTGCATGTAGCCGAGAGCCTGTTTCACGACCATGCACCGTCCAACCGAATTGGCTTGAGTTCAGCCTGGATCCACCGGCGACACGCTCAGGGAGGTTTTGGCGCCACACAGCCTCCTGAAACCATGCCAAGCTATAACTTCCGTTTTACTAGTATGGAGGAGTTGGCGCAAGCCCACCGCGACGAATCGAAGTGACCGATCCCGATCTGTTCAACGAAAATAAAAGGACCGCGCCCGTCGCGGACCATCGACGCTTCATGGAAGTCGGCGATTTGGAAACCGAATCCGGTGGATACCTTCCGGGCGTTCGCGTGGCCTATGAGACGTGGGGCTCACTTAATGCGGCAAAAGACAACGCGGTGCTTGTTTGCCATGCGGTGTCCGGTGATTCTCATGCAATTGGGTGGTGGGGCAAGCTTATTGGCCCGGGGAAGGCGGTTGACACCGATAGGTATTTCGTTATCGGCAACAACCTGCTCGGAGGTTGCCAGGGCACGACGGGACCGTCTTCACTGGCTCCGGATGCTCGGGCCTATGGCAGTCGGTTTCCGTTCATCACAGTTGGGGACATGGTAGAAGTCCAACGGCGACTGGTTGAATCTCTGGGTATCCAGAACCTGAGGGCAGTTGTGGGCGGGAGTATGGGCGGGTTCTTGGCGAACGAGTGGACGGTGCGATTCCCCGGGCGCGTTCGTAAGGCGTTTACCACCGCCAGTTGTGCGCGTTCAACCGCCATGCAGATCGGATTTCACGAAACCGCCCGCCAAGCGATCCTTCGGGACCCGGCATTCAAGAACGGCGACTATGAAGACCAGCCAGACAACGGATTAGCTTTGGCCCGTATGCTTGGGCACCTTACCTATCTCAGCTCCGAGAGTTTTGAGTCCAAATTTGGGAGGCGTCTTCAAGACAAGGAGAAGATAGAATTCACCTGGAAGCCGGAGTTTCAGGTGGAAAGCTACTTGCGTTACCAAGCGGAAGGCTTCACCAAGCGGTTCGACGCCAACACGTACCTGCACATTTCAAGGGCGATGGACTATTTTTCGTTGGACAGCTTTGCAGGCTCGCAGTCTGAATACCTCTTTGCGGCTTTCTCCAGCGATTGGTTTTATCCGCCTTCTCAATCCCGCGAACTTCATAAGATGGCCCTTGAGGCGGGCCGCCCGAGCCAGTTGCTAGAAGTCGATTTGCCTTATGGGCACGACGCTTTTCTTCTTGACGGCGAAATACAGGCGGCAGCGCTAGCAGGTTTCCTGGCCGGCTGATGCTCGTAAATTCGCTTGGCCCTCCGATCATTTAGAGAGTGGCGAACTCCGTTGCCTTGGTATGCCCGGTTCACAAGCCGAAGTTCAAGCTTTTTGCGCGGTTCGCCGAGAGTTACAAGGCGGTTCAGCCGGATTGCGACCTGATTTTCATTCTCAGCGAAGATGAAAGGCCTTTCCTCAGTGAATACCGCGAAGTGTGGAGCAAGACGCCCTTCATTTTCGCCCCCTCGGTTCCGGGCAACGCCTCGGTCATCAACTTCAAGAAGTTCCATGCGTTGGTCGAACTGCTCAATACCGGCGCGTACCAGGGAATCGCGGCGATCGACGCGGATTCCCTGTTCGTATCGGGCGGCTTTCACGAGTCATTTGATCGCTTTAAGAAGGAGCTGACCCTTTGCGGTTATCCGCTCGAGTATCTCGACCGGGAGCCGTTCCACTTGGTGGTCGAAAAGAGCTGCGATTATTTCAAGCCTTCAAACTCGCTTGATCGCTATCGCCAGATCTATGCCTGGTGGAACACGCTGCCGTGGTACGTGGCGGAGCATGTCGGGCCGTTTCTTGCCGACATCGGATATCGGCACCATCGGTTTGCCCATCAAAGTTGGTACGCCTACGACCACATCTTGTATCAGGCTTGGCTCGCGAGCAAGGATTTGATCCGGTTTGACGATCGTCACTATCTTCTCGAATACCCCGAGATGATGCGAACCAAGGATTTGGATAATTTTGCCGAGCACAGGCTGGATTGGGTCCGCCATTCCGCCCGCCGCATGCCGATTTTTAAAGGCCAGAGTCCGTTAATATATTTCCACACCGACAGGGAGTAACTGTGAACTGAGAACCTTGAACTGTGAGCTGTAAGGGAATGTGTGATCCAAGATATCCTTGAAGTTGAAGCTTCTCGCTCACACCCCGCAATAAGTCCCGAAACTACCGCTTACCGCTTACAGTTCACCGTTCACGGATCACCGTTTACTTTCGACGAGGGCACTTTTTCTCGTCATGCCTCGTTGAATCATCTAGTTGTTTTGATCGGGAGGAAGTATGAAGAAAGCTATTTTTGCGTTGCTGATCGCGGTTGCCGCAGTTGGCGCCTATGCAGGTCCCACCAAGGATAAGACGCCGAAGACCATTAAGTGTCCGGTAACGGGCGGGACGGTGACCATCGCGGACGCCACCAAGAACCACATGTACGCGGACTACAAGGGCAAGAGATATTTCTTCTGCTGCAACGGCTGTCCGCAGGCCTTCGCGAAGGATAAGGACAAGTACGCAAAGGGCCCAAGCATTCCCACGCCGAAGGCAACAAAGCCCACTAAGTAACTCTTTTAGACCACCCTATTGATGGCGAGCCGAAGGTTTTCGGCTTGCCATCTTTTTTGGGTTACTATTGGGGCTCTATCTCAAAGACCGCCTCGATTTCCACGCTGATTCCGCGAGGAAGGCTTCCCATCCCGACCGCCGACCGCACGTGCTGGCCGTAGTCTCCGAAAACGTGGAGGAACAGATCGGAACATCCGTTGATGACCTCGGGATGCTCGGTGAACTCGGGCGTCGCGTTCACCATGCCAAAAACCTTGACTACTCGTCGCACGTTCGCGAGGAGCCTAACCTCGGACTTAACGATCGAGAGAACGGCCGCGCCTGCAAGTTTGGCGTGTTCATACCCCTCTTGAGTCGTGAGGTCCTTTCCTAACTTGCCGGTGCCAAACGAACCGTCTTCCATAAGCGGCCCCTGGCCGGAAACGTAAAGCAAGTCGCCATATACCAAGCAAGACACATAGCTGCCAACCGGTTTTGTGGCAGGCAGGAGTTGAACTCCGACGTCGGATAATTTGCTTTCGCGAGTAGCACCCATGCCCGAAGTTCTACCCGCAAACGGTTAAACTTCGAGACCATGATTGCGATTCTTCCCGCCGCCGGCAAAGGAACACGCATGGCCGCCATTACGGGAGGATACGCCAAGGAGCTTTTGGCCGTGGGAGGGCGGCCGGTAATCCTGTGGGTCTTGGAAGAAATGGAGCGTGTCCCCGTGGACGGGACGGTGGTTGTGGTTTCGCCTGCTAAGCCGGAAATTCACACAGCTGTGAATGGTCGCACGTCCTTTGTTGTTCAAGGCGAGCCTGACGGATTTGGCGCTGCGGTGGCATTGGTGGAGACGGACGGCGATGTGCTCGTGGCCAATCCGGATACGCTCTTCTTCCCCCAGTCGCCTTCGCGCCGGATTGCGCAGTTGGTCGCTGCTGGAGCGGATATCGTGTTGCCGGTCCAACCTGTTTTAGATGCCGATGTCTCTCGTTATGGGATTGTGGAATGGTCGCCAGACTTGGGTTCAATATCGAAGATATTGGAAAAACCATCGGCAGATGAAACGACAAGTCGCTGGGCGGTCGCCGGTCGTTTCGGGCTGTCGGCGCGGGCCCTCCGGTTTGTAAAAGAACGGGTGGCTTCCAGCGCGGTTTCCGACCTGTCGATGACTCCAATCCTCGCCGAGGCGATTTCTCTTGGGTTCTCTGGAATGGCAACGCCCTTGAACTCCGATGAAATGCGCCTCGATTGCGGGACGCCTGCAGGTTACGCGCACGCATGCGAGGTGGTACGGCGTGGTCTTTAAGGCAAGTGCGCCGGGCCGGGCGGGGATCATTGGCAACCCGAGCGATATTTACGGAGGGGTGGTGGTTTCTTGTTCGGTTCCCGCCCGCGCCCGCTGCCGTTTGACCCTGGGGGGCGCGGTGGCTTTGCCGGAGGATTTGCGGCTCTGGGACGCGGCCATTGCCAGGTTTCCGTTGTCTTCGCCTTGCGCGGTGGAATGGACGACCGATATTCCGCGTTCGAGCGGCTTATCCGGTTCGACCGCTTTGCTGGCCGCAACCTTGGCGTGCGTGTTGCAGGCCAGGGGGCAGTCGGACTTATTGGAGAACAAAATTGAATATGCCGAGTTGGTTCGGGACATCGAGCGCTACGATGCAAAGGTGATGTGCGGCTTTCAAGACGCCTATATGATTTGCCACGGTGGGTTGAACCGCATGGATTTTGCAGGGAAACGGCCTGACCGGCCAGGTCCCCGGGGCCAGATTAAGCCCATTTCTGCCGAGTTGCCTTTTCTGCTGATTACCACTGGCGTGGAGAGGCTGAGCGGGGCCGTTCACGGCCCTTTGGCCGAACGCTGGATAAGCGGTGAAAAGTTGGTGGTGGACGCAATCTCAAAGATTACCGAGTTAGGGCGCGTTGGCTCTCATGTAATGGAACGGGGAGATTGGGGCGGATTGGCCCGAGCAATGACGGAAAACCATGCGCTCACCGCCTCGATTGGAGGCTCGGGGGAGCCGATCGATTTGCTTATTGAAAGGTGTCTCAAGCATGGCGCGATGGCGGCCAAGTTGGCCGGCGCGGGCCTTGGAGGCACGGTGATTGCCCTGGCGGAGGATCCTGAGGATTTGCAGGTCAGGTTGAGTTCGGATGGTTATTCGCGGTTTATGCGCCCCGCATTGGTTCCGGGCGTCGGCCTGGAGTCGTAGAAAGGCCTGTTCCGAAGATTAGGCCAGGGAATGTTCACTTGGGGCCGTGCTTTGTCACGTTCGACCAGAGCCGAGCGTGACAGAGCCGGTTCGATCGCAGCAATGCTTCCGGAATGGACCTGGTCAGAAGCGTAGGATCAAGTCCGCAGCCAATTCCATTTGCGTTCTCTTTGCACCGTTGTCATAGGGAGAAGCATTGAATGCGTGCTCCCAGCGGATTTCGGGTCGGATCGAAAACATGGGGGTGAAGTCGTGGACCCAGCCGAGCGTCTCGCTGAAATACAAGGTTCGATAGCCTGTCCGGTAGCCCTCTGGGTCGTTAAGGAAATCCGTGCGCAGCGACAGATAATCCTTCGAGTCCAGTAACTCCTGGAAGTAGTTCACGAGTCCTTCGGCTTCGGACTTGCCGCGGATATACGGACCGGGGCCACCGCCTCCGCCGTAAGATGCGACCGGGCCAAAGCTCGGAGTGCCTCCCATATAGGCGCCATATTCCCACATGTAGTAGAACTCGGTCATCATGTGGAACCGGGCGTTGAATCGATGCCCCCACGTTTCCACGAATTGCTGGAGGTCATCATGGTAATCGATGACCTTTCCTGCGCCGATCGAGTTGATTCCGCCCCAAAGTCCGTCGTTGCCGTCTTTGGACACCCATCGGGCCATCAGCCCAAAATTGGGTGAGGAGGCGCGTTCCCAAATCGCCATGTCGTTCCCGCCATCGAACTGGAACATAATCTCCCACTGCTTGTTGAGTCGGAGCATGGCGTTTACGCCCATGAAGGTGTACGGGTCTACCGTAAACATCAGGGAGTGGCTATAGAGGTAGTTGTCCGGTGTGAGCTGAGCTTCGATGTCCGGCGGCGAAATGTATCGGCCGGCGCGAACCCATAGGCCCTCGGCCACCTTAGGGAAGTAGACAATCCCATAGAACTCGACAGGATCAAAGCCGTAAAGCTGGTTGCGCTTGAGCAGCTGGTCGCTGAACACGCCCTGCATGATCGTGTACCGGTAATTGGTCCCGTAGAGGTTCACGCTGCGATAACCCCAGTCCACGTGGCTGGTCTGCACTGTATCCGGTTGCCGTTCGGACATGAGGACGGCTTGATCCAGCGCCAGATGATTGGGGAAGAGGTCGTAAGAGAGCGGCTGGTTCGAATGCTCGGAAGTGCTCAAGTTGAACGATGGATTGAGCCAGCCATAAAGCTCGTAGTTGTTTTTCAGCCAGCTATTTCCGGTTAGGGCCTTTTCAAGCGGATAATCGGGCGATCCGCTGTAGGGCGCGCCGATGTTGGGAAAGCCGAGCCAGTCTGAGTCGGGAAATGGGGGGGAAGGCAACGGAGAAGGAAGGGCTCTGCCGTTGGAATTCTGGTCGGCCTGGGGCGGAGTTGCCTGGGGTGGGGCGGCCTGCGGCGTTTGCACCGGTTGGCGGCCGTCTTTCTCTGCGAAGTCCATGCCAAGTGAGGGGAAAACCGGATGATCGGTGGTTCCTTCGAAGGCGGATATCGCAGTGGACGAATTATCGCTAGGCGGCGGCTTTGGCACGCTGTAGCCAGTGGCTTTCGGGGGTTCTGGTTTTCTGATGTGCGAAACCACACGGGCGATGACATCCAGGGTGCCATCAACCGCATTCGATGCGCTGTTGAATGCAATGACCGCCGAGGCCCGGTTCGTAGTCGTTGTATCCGTTGAGTTGTCTGGGGTTGCAAAGGAGATTATCGGGAGTAGCGAAATCGCCAAAAGGGCTATTGGTTTCATAGAGCAGGATCGGGATTCATGCTACGTTTCCCAATCATAAAGCCAGTGCTAAGAGGCACCGCTCGATGCATTAAAATTCCGCTAAAAACTAATTTGTAGGGTGAATTGAGGCCCGGATATGGCAGGGAGAGGGTAACGAGCGGCTGCTTAGCCCGTATGCCTCGCCAGCCAGATGACCACCAACATCGCCACCACGATGCCGAGTATCCGGCGGAATAAGTTCGCACCCCAAACGATTTCCAAAATGCTCCAGACGGCAAGCGCCGTTTCGGACACCAGAACGCACCAATGGTGAGGGGCTCCGGAGGTAAAGAATGCGGCGCCGCCGGAAACCAGCCACACATAGATAGGGGCGTTGGGCGCCTGACCGATAACCACCTCGCCCTCGCTCGTAACAAAGAGCTTTCGCAAGATAGGCGACCGTCGCACTCGGTTGACCAAGTTCTCCGAAACCCCGTTCTTCATTGCTCCTTTACTACGCAAAGCGTCCATCAAGTGATAGTTCGGCCTCTTCATCGGCATGTCATTTGTTCGGATGACTTCAAAAGACCGACAAGCAATTGACCACTAAACGCAACATACTTGAGAACAGTTTCGGCACGAGAATGGACCTCGCGGCGCCGATTTACCGGCGTTTTGAGCTGACGCTAGAGGACACCTTCCTTGTATTTCGGGCGGAAATGCCTATCCGTCCGAAGTCGTTTGCCTGGCGAGCCATTCTCTGGCCGGGGCTAAGAGGTGAACAAATGCTAACACGTTGGGCGCCTTACGAACCGATCAAAACCTTTGACCGATTCAACAAGGTCATGGAGGACTTCTTTGGTGTCAAAGAGACGTCGGGCACGTTTATGCCTGCCATCGATGTCTCGGAGACCGAGAAGGAGATCCTATTCCACGCGGAACTTCCAGGAATAAACGAAGAGAACGTGGAAGTCGAGTTGATTGGCGATCGACTGATCATCAAAGGTCGCCGCGAGTTCCACCGCGACGAAAAAACCGAAAACTACCTCAACATCGAGCGCTCCTATGGCTCGTTCTTGCGAACGTTCAATCTTGACGCGCCGGTGAAATCCGATGCGATCACGGCCGAGTTCAAGGATGGGATCCTTACCGTCACCGTCCCGAAAACCTCAGACCGTCCGACGAAAAAGATTCCCGTCAAAAAGAGATAAGGGAAAGGGATAGTCAGGAGGGGCAGCCGGTGAGTAGGTCGCCCCTCCTTCTTTTTTGAGCGTCGGTCTTCCCATTCATCAAGAAATCACAAAGGCAACGTTCACCAGCCATCAAGATTTCATAAATCGATTTTCGGCGTCGCAATTTGCTGCGTAATATCTTGTTCTGTGCCTAGGCCGTCAAGCTTGAAGTTGGAACAAAGCGCAGTTTGCACGTCTGCGTGGAACCCGGTCCAATGGGAAGCAAACCTAGCGTTCTGGTGAAGAGAATGATGATCTTTCGACGCCTTTATTGGGTGGCTGAACAGGTGGATTTAAGCGGGCAGTCGAAGGTCACAGGGGTCTTCACTTCCATTCAAGACCTGATTTACAAGGGGCTCCACTGGTGCGACGGCGGTACGGGCTACTACCGCTTAACTCTCTTGAAACCTGATTCCTTTAACTGCCCGATCGGAGTTTTCAAGTCGCCTCAGTTTCAGGGGCTGACCAAAACACTGGCCGTCCTGGTAGAAGGAGGCGAGTACAGCAGCACCGAGGTGACGGATCTCGAAGCGGCTTTGGAGCAGTTCGTCAGCGTTAAGGCCTCGTGAGCCTCACTTCTAGAATTTGAATATTTGGGCAAAAGTGAGAGTTGCCCTCTGTTTGGCGGGGCCGTTTGAGGCGTTGAAGAAGTCCTTGTCTGCCAAGTCGTATCGGAATTCGAACCTCAGCAGCAGGTTGGCGCTTGGAGCGTAATCGTAGGTCAAAGTCGCTGATTCAAGAATCAACGATCCCGCGTAGAACCTCAGACCGTTGGGGTCCTGTGCCTGCTCAATCCGGATGCACATATCATGGTGGCTATCGAACTGGCGCTTGTAGTAAACCGCCGCACCGGCCCAAGTGCCTTTGTCCATCGCGTTCGCGTACGTGCCGTCAAATGCGAACTTATCGCGCGAGTTCTTTTGATAGACAACAACCAGGTTCGTTTGTGTCACCCAAGACTCGCCTCGGGTTGGGAAACCGATGCCACCGTAAGTTCCGGCATCGTTCAGCTTATCGTCGCTTTCCTTGCCGTTGTACCCCTGCAATGTCACGGTGAGCCCGCTGCGAAACGCGTAGCTTGCTCCCAGGCCCTCCATTGTCGTGGAGTTGGAGTTATGGACTTCGTTATAGCCTTGATAAATATAGTCGTACAGGGTTAAAGCCGGAGTGAGGTTGGCGGTGATTCTAAATCCGGTCATGTAGTCCGGCTCAAGGGATGTGAACGTGAACGAGCGGGAGTAGTTGTCCTGTGTTCGGCTATCGAGGCCCTCGTATCCCACAAATGCGTACCACTTGCCAAAGTCGATATCAATCGGCATTTTTGTGGGAGTCACGTAGGAGACGTAAGCCTGGGCGAAATCCTTGTAGCTTCTCTTGTGACCGGGTTCCGTGCCTGCAAGAATGTTGGAATCGGGGCCTTCCAGGCCGGTCAGGTGAAAACCAAAGGGGTGTTTGGTATCCGGCGTGTGCGAGATGTCCAATTGAACCGCGGCCAGACTGAAATGGTCGTGAGCTGTATCGTACCAACGTGCGTTGACCGGCTGGTTGTTGGAGGGCCGGCCGAAGTCGTACTGATAGTAGAAATCGCCGTAGCCGTTGATGTCGATCCCTTTGATATCCGTCGAAGGGATCGCCTGGGTCAATGGCGTTGAACTCTGGGCTTGTGCGGCCGCGATTAAAAATAGGCTCGGAACCAATGCCGAGAGCATGCGCAGTTTCATCTAGTGGTCGTACTTACCCTCCTGGGGACAAAGTATCCCGCGGCCAAACGCCGGCGCGCTAGGTTCCAGCGTTAGGAATTCGTTTGGATTTGTACGGGGAAATCCTAAAACTGCGAGCCTGATCTCTAATCGTGCTTGCCGAAGATGTTCCGGCCAACAATCCGAGACACATTTGCTAGGTTTGGAGGAGTACAGAGCATCCCGAGTTGACGTTTGTTTGCTGCAAGCTAAGCTGATTATGAAACGGCTTGAGACCATTTCTATCGCGCAACCATTGGCGCGACAAGATCGTTCAAACACTAACGCGCAACCTTGTGACGATTGGCCGAATCGTTGTAAGATAGCCTGAACGCGCGGTGAGGTGAGAGTATTTTACGCAGCAAGACGATCCTGGCCTTGGCAAGTCTCACGGTTTTCGTCTTCGCCATTTTCTTGGCCTCCGCGCAGGATACTGCCAAGCCAAGCCCCCACCTCAACGGAAGCATCGTTGCACCCCCGGGCTCGGATGAAGTCGCCTATTGCGACAAGTGCCATACCGCCGGATGCCCAATGCCTCATCCCGAACACGTTGCCGTCAGCTGGCAGATCGATGGAAAAGTTCCTCTTGCAAATGGGCAAGTAACCTGCAGTTCCTGCCACACCACCGGTTTTCGTCACCGTGCGGATGCCTTTCTTGCTCGTAACCAGAAGGGACTGTGTGCCCCATGCCACTATGGCAACCACGTCCTTCCGAACGCACACCCTTTTGAAACGCGCTGCTCGTCTTGCCACACGATCCCCAAGGCGAACCTAACTGCGGGAAAGCCGGCCTCGCGGCTCATGGTTGACAACGTGAGCGCGGAGTGCCTAAGCTGCCATTACGATGGCCCAATCAGTCATCCGGTCGGAATGCCGAACACGAAAAAAGCTGCTCCCGACCTTCCACTTGGAGCGAACGGCCAAATTACTTGTGTGACCTGCCACTACGGGCACGACAATCAGAACGCCAACGGGATGCTTCTGCGAAAAAACAACAAGCACGGCGCTCTGTGTCTTAGCTGCCACGACGATTTATAGCCGCCCTTTGAGGAAAGAATATGCCAGAACACAACCGACGCCGTTTCCGCAGCCACCTGGTCAATAAGGGGTTGCGCTTCCGCCTTGTGCTGGATGATGCGATTTTCGCGCTACTTGCCGCGCTCGCGGCGATTGGGATCCTCTACTATCTGAGCAACCGCGAGATTGGCGATACCCTATGGTCCGCGCATCTCTCGATCAAAGAAACGAGAGAGCTTCTGAATACGGGCGTGATCGTGGCGGGCATCGTCACCTTTGTCGCGGTTCTTATCTTCGGCTTTTGGTCCATGATCGATGCCCACCGAATCGCCGGCCCCATGCACCGCTTGCGCAAAATTCTGGACGAAGTCGCCGCAGGAAATCTGACTCACGAAATCCAGTTCCGTAAACGAGATGAGTTTCAAGACATTGCCGCGTCCACTGACGCCTTGGTGGATGGCTACTCGGATCGAATCGCCAAGATAAAATCCTTGGCTGATTCTATCGGCGTAGCTGCGGGCGGCAAAGGTGAGGAACTCGGTGCTCTTGTCGCTAGCCTAAGAACGGAGCTGGATTTCTTTCAAGTGGGGGAGATTTCCAAGTGAAGCGCTGGCTGGCGCTAGTTTTTGCCGCAATTTCAGGCGCGGCTGCTGCTTCGCCTACGGGATTAAACGTGATTCCCACAACCGACTTGGTGCCCTTGAGCAGCTGGATCGGCGGCCTCTCCAACATGAATACAAGCTTGAGCGGCAAGTCGTTTCTTCGCCAGCCGATCTTCACCGCCCAGAGCCAATTTGGACTCACGAACTGGCTAGAGGCGGGCGTGGATTACGCGCAGACGCCCGACGGCAACCATGAAGCCGCCGTCTTTAATGCCAAGGTGTTGCTTCTTACGGAGAATGATTACATCCCGAATCTGGCAGTCGGCATTTGGAACGTGACTCAGGGCCAAGGGCCGGGGTATTACTTGACGATCTCCAAAACGCTCAACTACGAGCAGGAAGAAGAAGAGCGGTATAAGGCCCACCATAGGCGAAACCGGAAGCTTCTCGGCCGCCGTGCCCACATTGGGATGATGCTTGATGGCCATGGCACCTACGAGCCGTTCGCCGGCACCGATCTCCAGCTCAACGAGACGACCGTGTTCCAAGCCGACTGGATACGAGGTCCGGGAAACGGGCTAGCGCAGGCGTGGCCTATGTCATGCCGGATCAGAGGACGGTCATCAATCCGGCGCTGTTGCTCTCAAACAGCGGCAACCGTTTGGGGTTTCAGCTCAACCTCTCACATCAGTTCAATATGTGACCGAAGCAGGCAACCGGCTCGCCCGTCTAAGAAAATGATCCCAGGTTCGCGCGGCGGTTTTTGGCCGGTTGCTTGGGTAAGCTTTTTTGATGGTGTTATTACCGGGTCGCCGCAAGGGGGAGATCTAGCATGCACCCAACCTCAACAGGAATTAGAAACATGACAAAATTAATAACCGGGCTGCTCTTTGTGGCAGCGATCACGACGGCCTTCGCCGCCGGCCAACATGACAAGAATAGAGGTGGCGGCGGCCATGCAACAGCCCAGTCGCATACCCGCACAATGACTCACACGACGACTAGGAGTTCGGGCCATTCGATGACCCAGACGCATACTCGAACGGTCACGCACACTGCTTCACACTCCAGGTCGGGCGGCCATACCGGTCGGCGTGCTGGTGGAACGAACTGGAATGGCACCGGTCATGTCCATTACGCGGGCGGCAGAGGCGTGGGCCATGCGCGAGATTGGTTTGAAGGCCGGCGATGGCATGAGGGCCCAGCATGGGTTACGCCCATCCACAGCTGCTATCCTGGCTTTGCGTTCTCCGCAATCCCAGCGAACCACGTGGTGGTGTGGATCTTCGATTCGGCCACCGGCCAGTATTACGAGGCTTACTACTATCCGGAGTGGGGCTACTACGCATGGGTCTCCAACCCACTCGTTGCCGTCGGGGAGTACAGCCCGCAGATCTCGATGGTAGTTAACCTCTAAACAGGCGAGCACTACCAATTTCGGGGCGATGGATCGTTGAGCGTTAGCTCAACGATCCATCGCCTCACCATTTCGAAAACTAGCAAAGAGCGGCATATGATCGCTTTGCTTGAGCCAATCGCAAGCAGGTAAAACCTCAAAGTATTCCAGCCGCTCCATTAAATCGGCGCTGGCAAACAGATAATCCAGGTGGTAGCGGCGGTTGCTGTCGCGGTACAGATACCAAGTCGCCGTGGTTTCGCGACCGAACTCTTCGCCAAGATAGGAGTGGTACACGCTGCGGATTCCACGCTCTTGCATCAAATAGACGGCCTCCGCAAAGGGGGTTTTTCCCTTGGCTTGATTGTCCCAAATGACGTTGCCGTTGAAGTCGCCCGCGACGATCACGGTTCCTCGAAGAAGGTCGTAATAGTGATAGATCGCCCGGAGCACCTGGCGAATGTATTTCTTGTTCGGCTCTTTCGGAGCGTCCATCGCCCAAACCGCAAAGAGAGTGAACTCCAGCGGCCCCGTAACCTGAACGGGAAGCACATAACGGAAATCCGGCTCATGGCGGTCGTGAAGCAAGGACACGGAATAAGCCGGGTTGAGGGCAACTACACCAAGGCCCTTGTGTGGATTGGCGCCGTGCCACGCAATCTGCTCCGGCTTTAATTCCAAAGATTTGGCAAGCTCATCCGGGCATTCGCATTCCGAGATAACCGCGATATCGACTTCAAACGTCTTTAAGAGCTCCGCTTTTCTACGGAACGCCATGTTGCAGTTCCAAACAAGGAGGTTCAACCTTCGACCTTGAGCAGCTCCCGGTCGCGAACCCCAATCAAGTACAGCAATCCGTCAAGCCCGAGCACTGAAATGGCGTTTCGCGCGGTTTCCCTGACTAAAGGCTTGGCACGGAATGCGATGCCCAAACCGGCTTGCTGAATCATGGGAAGATCGTTCGCGCCGTCGCCCACCGCAATCACTTGTTTGAGGGAGAGCCCCAACTCGGAAGCCAACTCGCGCATAAGATGCGCCTTGCGCTGCCCGTCCACGATTTCGCCCTTGACTCTTCCTGTCAGCGCCCCGTTTTCGAACTCCAGTTCGTTGGCGAAAACGTAGTCAATCCCCAACTCCTCCTGCAGTTTTGAGCCGAACAGCGTGAATCCGCCGGAGCAAATAGCTGTTTTATAACCGAGCATCTTCAAGACCGAGATGAGTTTTCGCGCGCCCTCGGTGAGGGGCAGCCGGTTCGCAAACTCTTCCGCCGCTTCTGATTTGAGGCCCTTTAAGAGAGCCAAACGCTCGCGAAAGCTGCTCTTGAAGTCCAGTTCGCCTCGCATTGCCCGTTCGGTGATTTCCGAAACTTTATCCCCCACTCCTGCGAGCTTGGCGAGTTCGTCGATAACCTCGACCTGGATGAGGGTCGAATCCATGTCGAACACCACGAGACGGCGGTTTCGCCGGAACATGTCGTCGGCTTGTACCGATATGTCGACGCAGTCGCATTGCGCGATATCCATGAGTGAAGCGTGAAGCGCGTCCCTATCGAGCGGCGTTCCGATAACCGCGAACTCGATGCAAGCATTCGATCGCGCTTCATCCTCCGCTAGTGAAACTCGTTTGGAGAGCCGGGAAATCGTTTCAATGTTCAAGCCTTGCTTGACGAGAACCTCCGTTAGGCCCCTCAAAACCTCTGCCGTAATGGTTCGGCCCAGAAGAGTAAAGATCATCCTTTCCTGACCCTGGGTCGCGACCCAATCTTCGTATTCCTCCTCCGTGATCGGCGTGAA
Source organism: uncultured archaeon (assembly GCA_963829965.1). Taxonomy (GTDB): domain Bacteria; phylum Armatimonadota; class Fimbriimonadia; order Fimbriimonadales; family Fimbriimonadaceae; genus DASXZH01. The sequence continues at coordinate 22,507 of CAWHLK010000034.1, forward strand.
CCGAACGGACAAGTTCAACTCATGGCATTTGAAAAGAAGCTGTTTGAGCGCCTCGCAACTTTCGCCTCCTTCCGGGGTGGCAATCAGCATTCCCAGGGAAAGATGATCATGGATCACCGCCTGGCCGATGTCCAGCACGCGAACCTCATGCTGCGCAAGGATCTCGGTGAGCGCGTTCGTCAGTCCCTTACGGTCGGTGCCCACAATGTTGACAAGGAGGATTTCATACACGGGAACCTGTTTACCCGTTCGGCTAAACTCTCAACACGCGTCCGTCGCGTGGAAGTAGTGAATGCGAATCGGCGAATATAACGAGCTGCGCGTAACCCGGGAAACTCAGAACGGGCTCTACCTCGCCGATGCGGATGCAGAAGTTCTGCTTCCTCGTGGCCAGTGCCCAGCCGATGTCGAGATCGGCGATTTTCTAACCGCTTTCGTTTATACGGATTCCGAGGACCGCCCCATCGCAACCGTTCTGAAGCCCTATGCAACGGTTGGAGAGTTCGCGGGTTTGCAAGTGGTAACCGTCACCTCCGCGGGCGCGTTTTTGGATTGGGGCTTGGCGAAAGACCTCTTCTGTCCCATCCGCGAACAGGCAAGCCCAATGCGCGAGGGGGATATTCGAGTCGTTCGGGTTTATTTGGATACCGTTTCCGACCGGGTGGTCTGCTCCTCAAAGCTCAACCGATTCTTATCTTTAACAGGCGAAGGGCTGGAGAAGGGCCAAAAGGTGGAGATCATGATCGCGGGCTTTAGGCCGGATGCGATGGATGTGATTATCAACGGCGCCATAAGGGGCACCCTCTTTCGTGACGAATGGCACGAGAGGCTCTCGTTGGGGGAGAAGCGGGAGGGCTATATAAAAATGGTCCGCGAATCGGATAGCCGCGTCGCCGTTTCCCTTCGCCCGCAAAGCTTTCAAGCGGTTCTAGCCTCAAGTGAATCGCTGCTGAAGGACCTGCAGAGAGCGGGCGGCTTTTTGCCGGTCACCGACAAATCTTCGCCCGAAGAAATCCAAAAACGGTTTGGGCTTAGCAAGGGCGCGTTCAAGAAGCTGATTGGGACGCTCTACCGAGAAGGGAAGATTGACATCGAAAGCCACGGTATTCGGCTGAAGTAGAACCTGTGTCATGGATTCAACGATTACCTCCTGATCGAAGTAGGTCGAGCTTTAGAGGCCATCGCAAAACCCTCTTAGAAGCTCAAAGTGGGTTCCTGTCGCAATCCCTAGAGGCTGAAGTAGGTCGAGCTTTAGAGGCCATCGCAAAAGGTTCCGATGCAGAATCTCGGGCGCCCCAAAACTCATATCTCCCTCCTCCGCGAGGGAGGTCGGTGAGCTTGCGAACCGGGAGGGCGGGTTCCGAGTCGTTCCGAAATCCGCTCGCAGAGCGACGAGTAGGTTTTGCGATGGCCTCTTTAGCTTGACACTCCGCGAAGCGGAGCAAAAAGCTTGTTACCGACCGACGATTAGGTTTTGCGATAGCCTCGTTAACTTGACACTCCGATAAGCGGAACAAAAGAGCTTTCCTGAGTACATCCTTAAGTCGGCTTCGCGATAACCTCTCTAGCTTTCGTCCGGAAACTGTATGACGCCACTGAAACGGCATTCCCACCCCCTGCCTCCGGGTTGGCCACGGCTCTCACCTCCCCGTCAGGTCCAACACCTCGGTGGCCACTTTTTCCACAAACTGCCGGTCATGAGAGGCGAAAACGATTGGGCCCGGGAACTCGGCCAACGCCGACTCCAAGGCTTCCAACGATTCAACGTCCAAGTGGTTGGTCGGCTCGTCCAACAACAGCATGTTCGCAGGCGAAAGAAGCAGCTTGACAATCTCCAGCTTCGTCCTTTCCCCAACCGACAAATCGCCAACCCGCTTGAACACAATGTCGCCGCGCATAGCGAGCTGACCCAAAAGCGTCCGCGCCCTCTCAGGCTCCGCCGTTTCCAACGCCTCCATCAAAGGCTTGGTAGGGTCGAGAGCACCGCGAGACTGGGACAAATAGGCCACCTCCACCCCCGGCGCAAACTGAACTGAACCTCCGCTAGGAGCCAATTCCCCGGTCAAAAGACGAAAAACCGTCGTCTTGCCGCAACCGTTCGCCCCCACCAAAGCCAGCCGCGAATCCCGTTCCAGAGTAAAGTTGATACCAGAGAACAGAGGGGCAGAAAACTCCATCTCCAACCCTCTAACCGCAAGGCAAATCTCGCAGCGCAACCGTTTGGCGGAAAACTGCAAATGAACCTGATCCGGCTCAAACGGCTTATCCAAGGCGTGCTGCCTTAAGTGCGCAACCCGGCTCTTGATCGCCTTGGCCCGCTTGTCGAGGCTCGCTTGCTTGCCCGCATAGAATGCCTTTGCCTTAGGATCGTAGGTTCGACCCGTGGGCCGTTTCGTCATCTCAGCCGCACGCTGGAGCGTTTTCTCGGCCACGATTCTTAACCGGCGGTCTTCCATCTTCTGGCGTTCCCACTCCTCTTTTTCCCTCGCGTGCCTTTGCGATTTGGCCGCGAGCATGTCGCTGTAGTTACCGGTGTATTCCGTGATCCCGCCCTCTCCGAGTTCCAAAACACGGCCCACCACCGAGTCCATGATTGCCCGGTCGTGGCACACCATGAGCACGCCTTGCGAGCAGGTCTTGAGGAATTGCTCCAGCCAAAGCCGTGCCTCAAGGTCAAGATGGTTGGTGGGCTCGTCCAGCAGCAGAACGTCAGGGCTCTGGCAGAGCAAGAGCAAGATGGCTGCTCTCATCCTTTCGCCAAGGCTCAGTGCCTGATATTCGCGAGACTCGAGTCCATTCAGCCCAAGTCGCGGGCCGAGTTTGCGAAGACCCAACTCCAAATCCTGTTCCGGGACAGCCATTTCTGCGGATCTCGTCCAAAGAAACTCTTCGAGTGTGCCATTGGAAGAAAAATCGAAGTCCTGAGGCAGATAGCCAAGGACGTCGCCGTCGGTGCGTACCACCCTCCCCGTGGTGGGCACAAGTCGGCCGGTAAGGATCTCCAACAGCTTGGTTTTGCCGCAGCCGTTTCGGCCAACAAGCGCAACGCGCTCGCCGCGGCGAACGGCTAAATGCACATTTGTAAATATTGTGCCGACCAACGGGTGCGGCTCATAGGAAAGCTCAAAAGCTTGTAACAAAGGGAACGCTCCTGAATGCAGGGTCGAGGGCCGCGCTTTGCGCGTGCCGAGGGGACCAGGGGGTTAAGCGTTCTCGATCATAACGTCCCGTTTGGCGGGACGAAAAAGATGATACCAGCCACCGGGTAGAATTCACATTCCCGTGGGGGTATAGCTCAGTTGGGAGAGCGCCTGCTTTGCAAGCAGGATGTCAGGGGTTCGAGTCCCCTTACCTCCACCAAATTTCCACACTCGGCCTCCGACTCTTGATGACCTTCCGGGGCCAATCTGGAGTTGACCAGCCCAATAATACGGAAATGGTATAACGATATATCAAAATGGGTAGGCTTGTGCTTCTTGCGTTGTTCTCGGTGTTTGCAAATGCTTCGGCCCCACCAATGAGGCAGATTAACCTCGACGCTCGCTCGATCTCCGGGCCCCTCGGCGATGTATTCAAACACTGTATTGGCGCGGGAAGAGCCAACGAAGGACTGAGGGCCGATTGGCAAAGCCAGTTGAAAGAAGCAAAGCAAAAGTGCGGATTCGAATTTATTCGCATGCATGGCCTGCTTTGCGACGACATGGGCGTTTACCGCGAAGAGCACGGCAAACCTATTTACAACTGGCAGTACATCGACCCCCTATACGATTTTCTGGTGGACCTGAAGGTCCGTCCTTTCGTGGAGCTCGGCTTCATGCCCGGCGCGCTCGCCAGCGGAGACAAGACAATCTTTTGGTGGCGGGGGAACGTCACACCCCCGAAAGACTATGCCAAATGGGGCGGCCTCATCGAGGCCCTCGTCAGGCACTGGGTGGAGAGGTACGGTGAGGCCGAGGTTCGCAAGTGGTACTTCGAGGTGTGGAACGAACCGAACCTCGACGGGTTCTGGGCAGCCGACCAGAAAGAATACTTCCGGCTCTACACGGCCACCGCGAACGCCATTAAAGCGGTATCGAAAGACCTGCGAGTCGGCGGCCCGGCAACGGCGGGCAATGCCTGGGTTCCCGAGTTCGTCGATTACTGCTCCAACTCGCATACCCCGCTGGATTTCATCACAACCCACACTTACGGAGTCGACGTGGGCTACCTCGACGAGTTTGGCGGTCGCGGCACCGTTCTAAGCCGCAACCCGGATTCGGTCAGCGGCGATGTCAAACGCGTCAGGGAAGAGATTAAGGGCTCGGCGATGCCGAACCTGCCCCTTCACTACACCGAATGGAGTTCCTCGTACACGCCCGCCGATCCGGTTCATGACAGCTACGTGAGCGCGGCCTACATTCTGGACAAGCTGAGAAACTCGATCGACTTCGCCGATTCCATGTCCTATTGGACCTTTACCGATATCTTCGAGGAAGCTGGCCCCAGGGCAACGCCGTTCCACGGCGGCTTCGGGCTCATCAACTACCAGGGAATAGAAAAACCCGCCTTTCGGGCCTATGAATATCTCAACAAGCTCGGACCAAATAGGCTGAACTGCGCCGACACCGAAACTCTCGCCACCAAATCGAAAGACGGCATCCAGGCACTGTTCTGGGATTTCACCAACACGCTTCCAGAACACACGAACGACCAGGCCTACTACATCACGGATATCCAGCCGCATCCCAAATCCACCGTGAGCCTTCGCATCGCCCATCTCGAGCCCGGTGCGTATCGAATCTCTGTTTACCGGGTCGGCTACCGGATCAACGATCCCTATGCCGACTACCTTGACCTCGGCCGCCCGAGCCAGCTCACGCGCCCCGAAGTCGCTCGCATCAAAGAGCGTAACAATGGGAAGCCGGTTCACATCGAAACCGTCTACCTGAAGAGCGGCGAGACGTTGGCACGCGAATACGCCGTGAGGGAAAATGACGTTTACCTGGTCACGGTCGAGAAATCACGGTAGATTCGGCTCTGAGATCAGTTCCGCGTCTTGAGGTTCGAGGATTAGCGTTCCTTCGTAGCTCTTTCCACTAAGGATGCCCGTCTTAGTTCCGGAGATCGGAATCCTCTGCTCCTGGGCGGTGGTGTTCACATAGAGCGTCCTCCCGTCAACAACCCTGGCATAGACACCCTCCGGAGTCCTTGGTCCGGGCTGGACACTGCCGAGTTTCATGATCACATTCAACACGGCCCCAACCGAGGACGGATTCGACTCGGTTGCAAGGTAAAGCGCATGGCCCTTGCCATAACGGTCTATAGTTAGCGCAGGCGACGATTCCGGCGTGTTCGCGAACCTCGCAAGCACGGAAGCAGTCGAGGGTTCGAGCACTTCATAGAGGTGCGCATCCGTTTCCACCTCCTTTCCTTCCAATTCAAGCCGCAATGCCGCTTCTTGCCGATAAAACGCATTCGTCTTCAAGCCAAAGACGTCGTTGAGGCGCCCTGGAAGCGGCGTCTCGAACCAAAGGCCATGCTCGTTGACCTTTGCCGAAAAAGCCGTCATCAGAACGCATCCGCCATCATTCACATAATCCCGGATCGCCTTGGCGCTCGCCTCATCCATTACGTAATGAGCGGGGATCACGACCAGCTTGTATGATGAGAGGCTCGCGTGCCCGATGTTGATGATCGCGGTGTCAATGTTGGCGCGAAAGAACGGATCGAACGCGCCTTGAACCTGATCGCTGTAGGGCGGCTTGAAATATCCGAGCGTCGTGTTCGAGGGTCCGTTTGGACGTGAGTCGACAAAGCTATCGAAGGAATAGGCAATGGCGACCTCAGGGCGCGTATGCCTCGGGAAGCCGAACTTCGAAAGGCGCTTGAACTCCGAGGCGATACGGCCGAACTCGTCCACCTTCCAAGAGGGTGTGCCGTCGTGGTCGACGAGGCCGAACAGGGCCTGCTCCTCGCCTCCAATGTGGCTGTTGAATGTCCACGCCAGGATGCCTTGCGCCCCGATCATGAGCGCGACGTAGGCGTACATTCGGCTGCGGCCTGGGGTGCCGTAGTAACCGCCCCCTCCTGCAGTGAACTCATTAAACCAGATCGGCGTGGGCAGGTCCCCCTTTACGGTCATCGCGCCAAAAGAGCCGCTAACAGGATCACCCGGGTAGAAGCCCTCCGCAGGGTAGGAGACATACGACTTGTAGGTTGAAAGATAGTCGAACCCGCGCCTGGGCGCGGTATCCCACAGGTTCGAAATGCTTGGAACGTCGGGCATAACCCGCCGGCGAATCGCTTCCAGCTCTTGAAGGCGGGCAACCGTAACGTCGGACCAATAGCGATGAAGATCCAGATAGCGCTCCGAGGGGCCCGGTCCGTCTCCGAGAGGTAAATCTACGTCTTCGAAACTGTTCAGACGGCGCGACCACCGCTGCGTTGCCCAAGCCTTGTTGAGCTGTTCGATGGTTCCGTATTTCTTCTTCAGCCACTCGATAAAGCGCAATCGGTCTGCTTCCGAGTAAGACATGAATCCGTCGCCGATTTCGTTGTCATATCCCACTGCGATGAGTGCGGGATGATGCGCATAGCGCTTCATCATGGTCTCGGCAAGGACTTCGACCTCTCGAACGTAATCGGGGTCGCTGATGTTGTCCATGTAACGCTCGGCCGGCGGCATCCTTGTTCCGTTCTGGCTCACGATGTCCACTCCTGGATAGGCACGATGCAGCCAGATTGGCGCAGGAGAACCTGGGATATCGAGGATCACGCGAATGCCCGCCGCGTGCATCTTATCCATCACCTGGTCAAACCATCCAAAATCGAATTTGCCGCGCGCCGGCTCGAACGAATCCCATGACAGATCGCCCATCCGCACGACGTTGAACCCCGCATGCTTCATGATCTCGATGTCGCGATCGATCTGCTCCGCCGAGCGGTCGATTGGTTGATAGCAGGCGCCTACGAAGAGTTGGCCCGGACCTGGAATGCCACTCGGGCGCTGCGACAAGTTCGGCGGATAAATCATGATCGGTTTCGATCCATTGGCAACGGCACTAGAGCTTATCTGGGAAACGGGGCAAGGGCCCATCCCATGCGCAAATACCAACCCAAGAACCAAACTTATCCAAGGCATCACGTTCTCTTACCTGGTCCGATCCGTGCGGCGAATGCTGCGCCGGCTATTAAGGAGACAATTCGAAGAGCGGTTAGGAATTGGCATAGCCACACCAGTCCTCCGACGCTCACTATACCATGGTATACCGATATATCTAAATCATCTATGCTGATATACAAACCATTCGAATTTCAGGCACTGTGAGTGGCACAGGTGCTGAAGGAAGGGTTCGAGCCAGCTGGCAGTCAGGTTCTGAAACTTACATCGGTATCCGCTTGACGCACCGACACATGCGCATTCTCGCGAAAGCGAACACCCAGTGGCGAAATAAGCGAACAGCAGTGGCGGAATTTCCGAACAGCAGTGGCGCTCAAAGCGAACACCCTCTCCTTTTGAAAGATTCCGGCTGTATTTCAAGGACTCGGTGACTGGTCGATGATACCGCTTTGGGAGAGTCCGCGCGCTTTTCGCATTGACTCCCCTTTAATTTCCAATCGGTACGCGTTGTGGACGAGGCGGTCGAGGATGGCGTCGGCCAGGGTTGCGTCCCCAATGGCTTCGTGCCAGAGTTCGACCGGCAACTGGGTTGCGATCAAGGTGGATTTGGTGTCGTACCGATCGTCTAGGATTTCGAGCAAATCACGCCGGTGGGCGTCTTGTAGGGGAGCGATCAGCCAGTCGTCGAGGACAATCAGGTCCACGTGGTTTAGGGCTGAGAGCTTGTTCTTGTAGGTTCCGTCGGCTCTTGCGATATCGAGATCGTGTAGTAGCCTGGGCGCTCTGAGATATCTTGCTGAGAAACCTTCTTCACAAGCTCTGAGGGTCAGGGCGGACGACAAAAAGGTCTTCCCAACCCCGGTGGGGCCAACAAGGATGACATTTCGTTTTTCCTTGAGCCACCGGCACGACGCGAGCGAATCGAGCATCGCCTTGTCGATGTTTCTGGCGGTGCGGTAGTCGAGTTCCTCGATTCTCGCGTTCTGCCTGATTTTGGCTTTCCGGACCCGAACCAGGATTCTGTTGCTGAGTCTCCATGCGTCCTCCGCTTCGATTAACAGACCGAGCCGCTCGTCGAAGGAAAGAGACTCAAAGCCCCCCTTGTCGACCTGCTCTTTCAAGGCCTCTCTCATGCCGTGCAGCCTGAGTCCGTAAAGCCGATCTAGCGTGATTTGGCGCATGTAGCCTCCTGAGAACTGTAATATGAGCCGCCGCGGACGTTGTCGTGGGTTGGCAAGGCTGGTAATTCCGACTGAATGGGGGCGGCTTCAAGCCCCTTCTCCAACATATGCTTCACGGTTCGGTAGCTCATCGCGCCAAGCGAAAGGGCTCTGGCGCAGGCCGCTTCTACGCGTGTGGGGCCGTAACGTTTAGCAAGGCTTATGACACCCATGCACATGCGGAAGCCGTGTTCGGGATGGACTTTACCTTCCAGCAGTCCTTGCGCGAAATCGGCTGCGTTCGGGCCGATGCTTGCTGCCCATCGGATCATCCTTGCGGGAGTCCATGCGGCTTGCTCTTTGTGACCCTCGGGCATATGCTCGGGGTTTGTTTTAGGGGCTCTTCCTCCGATGGACCGTATGTGCGAGGCGACGCGGCCGCTTAAGTGGAACACCTCCACCACGCTGGAGGCGATCCGCACGTCCACGTGCTTGCCGCAGAGCGTGAACGGAACGCTGTAAGGCCGGCCCTCGATCAGCACATGGTAGTCCGGACCGACCTTGAATCTCTTCCACTCGGCATATTCGTAGCGGCTTTCCGGCAAAGGGCGCATCGCGGGCCTGTCTTCGAGTTCGAAGAGTTCCTTCCGCGAGCGGTTTGGCCCTTTCATGATTTTCTCGTTAATCTCGCGGATCTTCTCTTGAAGAGCCTCGTTCGCCTCACCCAGAGAAAAGAACGTCCGGTCCCTGAGGGGTGCGAGTGCCCAGCGCTCCACCTGCTGCACACCGTTTTCCACCTTGGCTTTGTCCCTGGGTTTGTAAGGTCTGGCGGGGATCACCGCTACGCCATAAAACCGGGCGAGTTCGGCGTACGAGGGGTTCAGGGCAGGCTCGTATCTGCATGGCTTTTGAACCCCGGTCTTCAGGTTGTCAGGCACTACAATTTCCGGAACCGCGCCAAGGTCTTCGAACGCCTCGACGTGTGCCCGCAGCCACCACTTCAGCTCTTCACTCTCGTAAAGTTTGGCGAACAAATATTGGCTGGCGCCCAACGCGGAAACGAATACCGGCGCCTGCCACACTTCCCCCGTCCCCGGATCGGTGATCTCCATCTTGAGTCCTGCCCAGTCAGCGAACATCTTCTGGCCGGCTTTGTGGTGTTGGATCATCCTGAGGTCGGAGTTTTTCCGCCACTGGGCGTAATGCCTCGCGAAGCGGCTGTAACTGCACCCTCGCGGATTAACCGCCTTGTACTCTTGCCAAAGCAGCTTCAGCGTCACCCCCTTGCGAGTCATCTCGCGGCGAATCTCCGCAAAGTCGGGAAGGCCTCGCATGGATGCAGCCGAGTTCTCCTCGGCCGGGAACAGGATGCCGTGGAGATCGTCGTCCGACAGATCCACAGCGCAGGGCCAAGAAAGGCCCGATGCCCGGATCCTCGCACAATACTCACTAGCCGTCGTGCGAGAAATGTCGCAGGCACAGGCTATCTCACTTAGGCTCGCGTCTCGGTCGAGCCTCAAACGGATTAACTCTCGAATTTTCGTTCATCTGGATGGGTTTCCTTGCCACCTCACGCTCCTTAACTCCCGATGACACGGGAGGCATGAGGCGGGACGAGGAGCCCTCAGAAAAGACAGCTTGGAATCTTACGAAAGGCGGTGTTCGCTTTGCCCGCCACTCCTGTTCGTTAATTGCGCCACAGGTGTTCGCTTATTCCGCCACTCCTGTTCGCTTTGCGCGAGATTCTGCAACACATGGGCAGGCGAAAATGTCGAGCTTTTCCGCCGGGGTAGAGCCCGGATGGTCGCCATGTCCAGTTCAAACCGGGCCCAGCACCGTCGCAGCAATAGGAGTCTTCAAAGCCTCACTTATTCGGTTGTCCCACCCTGCGCACCGTCTTGCCTGAGGGACGAACCCACTGCGATCGCGCTGACCGTGGAAGGGGGCACCAAGAACAGGCCAATCATAAGCAGCTACATCAAGAAGGAGTGGGGAGATCGGTTGCCCAGCATTGGACCCAAAACGCTACCTTCCCCGAGTCGCGTCGTCAACCGGCATATTGCCCATAGAGTGTTCTAGCATCATTTCCAACCTCGCAACAAAAAACATAAGGGTCAAGGGCGGGCCTCAAAGGCTGTCCGCTTATCCTTACCTGACAGGATTCGAAGGAAGGGGCATTGGTGGTTACTTGCCAAGAGCGTAGAGACTCTCGCTCGTTGACCCGATGTACAAGGTTCCATCCGGCGCAATGGCCACGGTGCCTGGGTTTCCATAGGGTAGCGTCCGAGTCCACAAGAGCTTTCCCGCCGGGCTGATCGCGTAAACGTCTCCCCCGAGGTCGCACTGATATACGGTGCCATCGGCGGCTATCGTCGGGTTCTTGCTCAGGACGATGCCGCTGATGATCAAATGCCACTTGGTCGATCCATCCAAATTGACGGCATAAACTCCGAATGCCCAGGCCTGGTAGATCGTTCCGTCGTTTGCGACGGCCAATTGCGTATTGTAAGCATCCGTCTGCCGTTCCCATAAAACCGTCCCGGTCGAATCGAACGCATAGATGGAACCTTCAATGTCGCCCACAAGTACCATCCCATTGGGGCCAATGACCGGACACCCATACAAAGGCTCGTACTGCGGAACAAATGTCCACTTCGTCTTTCCCTCAGAGTCAAGCACGAAGAGTTCACTTGCATTCTTGCTGCTTCCGCCCGAGTTGACTGCGGCCACATAAATGGTGCCATCGCTCCCGATGCATGGGCTGAAGGAACATTTGTTCATGCCAGTTGGATACTTCCAATTGAGGAAGCCTTCAGTATTGCAATCGTAGATGTACCCGTCATCACAGCAAAAAACGATGGACCCATTGGGGGCGATCGCGGGTGAAGCCTCAACATAGTTACCGGTAGGGTACGTCCACTTCGGTGTGCCGTCGGATGTAAAAGCCATCAGTCCACCGGTATCTCCTTGGCTGTTGTAGGTTTCCAGGGCCGCATAAATCGTTCCATCTTCTCCCAGTGCGATATCGGAAAATGCTTTGGGCCCGGAAAGCGTATAGCTCCACAGGGCCTTCCCGGATGGGCTCAACTCGATCAGTTGCGAACTGCCCTCAAAGGTGCTAAACCCATTTGTCGAAATGATCACGTCCCCGTTGGCACGTACGACGGGGTCATTGACATAGCCGGCGGTGGCAAAGCTCCACTCCTCAACGCCTTTAGAGCCATATCCAAGGCCCTGGCCCGTGTTAAAGGTATTTCCGAACGGCTCTGGCCAAGCCGAGCCAATGGCTGACTGGACTAACAGGTTCTTGCTCGCGGAAGGCGTTGTACCAACGCGCCCTGTAATAGAAACAGGAATGTTCATTGGAACCTTGGAGACCTCTGCCGACGTCTTGGCAAAGTCAAGACCGGGGCCCACGAGTATGCTTGGCGGCACACTGACAACCGCCGGATTGTCGCTGGTAAGTGCTACTCGTGTCCCAGAAGGCCCGGCAACTCCATTGAGGTATGCGTAAACGCTTTCGCCTGCCTGTCCTCCAATCAAATAGGAGGGAGTTACAGCCACAATCCGGACGGTGGCGGGCATGACGGACAACTCGTCTTCAAAGCCGCTCGCGCCGGCGCTCGTGGAGGCGGTGATCTTTATCCCGGTGGCTGAGTCAACCCCAGAAGTTGTGAAAGGGATTTGAAAGCTGGTTGCGCCGTGTGGCACGACAACCGAAGTTGGCAGGTGCAAAACCGCCGAGTCGCTGCTTCGCAAATAAACAGTAGAGCCAGAAGGTCCAGCTGGGCCATTTAGAAATACGTAGGCATTTCCGCCATTTCCGCCAAAGACGGAGGTTCCTGACAGGGACAATTTCGATAGGGTTGCTGGCGTAACCGTTAAGCTGCCGGTAGTTTTCACCCCTTCAAGGCTCGCCGTCAGCATTACCGTAGTCGCTGTGTCAACGCCCCCAATTGCAATGACGTTCGCATAACCAGACGAATTCCCGTTTGCCACAATGGCAGGGTTAGCGACCGAGAGAATGGATGGCTGGTCCGTCGTGACCATCACGTTCATCCCCGACGGCCCGGCAGGCGCATTCAGGTAGCACAGTGCTTGAGCTGTTGCGCCGGCATGAATGGTGCTAGGCGACGCTTTGACTTGGTCTAGGTACGGAGCTCGCACCTTGAGAATGGCGCTTGCGTTAGACCTTTCCGAGTCCGACGCCATTACTTCCACGATGGTTGTGGTGTTTACGGGAAAGGTTGGCATCCGAACTGTCGTATAGGTGGAGCCGGCTGGTACGTAGACCACCTCGTCCAGAGTCGAGACCGAGAAGTCGTCGCTCATAAGATAGATCGCGTCGCCGGATGGCCCTGCTGGGCCAATAAGATAGATATATAGAGTGCATGCTTGCGTGCCATAGATCTCGCTTGGGGAAAACGCCATCTCATGCAAATAGGCAGGATTGACATAGACAATGGCTTGGCTTGACGTGTTCAGGACCTGGGCGGTCAGAATTACTTGCGCCGTGGTGTCCACTCCTTTGCAAGTGAAGTTGTAGTTAACCGACTGGCTCCCAGATGGGATGGTTAGAGTTTCCGGAAGGCTGATTACAGCTGGATTAGAACTTTTCAGAGAGACGATTGCGTTGGAGGTTGCTCGCGCTGAGAGCGTAACCGTGAGCTGGTCTTTTTGACCGGCTGTGGTGTCTCCTTGACTAACGGACAAACTCTGAGCAAACGCGACCGGAGAGCCCAGGAGCAATATCAGAAATGCGCCGAACATGCAGCGCATCGTGCAAAGAGCCTTCAACGTGAACCTCCCGAGCTTGGGAGGATGGTGACAGAACTATACATTGTCTTGCCGTGGAAAGAAGCCGAGATAGTTACTACCGTCTTGGAAGCAACAGGTTTTGTGACGATCGGAAAGGAGCACCGATACACTCCATGAGGAATAGTCACTGAAGCAGGCACAGACACCTTTGAGGGCAAGTTCGCCGACAAACTTACGACGTAACCGGCCGCTGGAGCATCGACCGTTACTTCCACCGCACCTGAGGATGAAGCGCCGCCTTCAACCGCCCCCGGACTAACGGTGAAGCTCGTTAGCTCTGCTGGATTTATGGATATGACCTCAGACTTCACTACACCGCCATAAGAGGCTGTAATTGTGTCGAGTACAGAACTCGTTACCGCCAATGTCTTGACCCCCACCACTACTTCCGATGCTCCCGGATTCACAGTGGCTGACGAGGGCAAGATGGCTTCCGCACTGCTAGATGCCAACTGCACTTTAACACCCGAAGCACTGGCTGGCCCGTTCAAACTTAATGTCAAAGGAATGGTTGCACCTCCATTGACCACTTTCAGCGAAGATATGGAGTTAAGGGCTGGAGGAAGAATCGTTAACACGGCACTCCTTGTGGCTCCGCCGTACGAAGCGGTAATCGTAACATAGACCGTTGACGAAACAGGTCGAGTGTTGATCGCAAACGTTGTCGAGCTCTCGCTGAACAGAATGGTCGCCGTGCTTGGAACAATTGCGTAGGGGCTGTTCGAAGATAAGCTGACCACGCCTCCATCGGGCGAAGCGGCATCCCAGGTGCTTCCAATAACTCCCGTGGAACTGGACCCTCCAACGACGGGGGTCTGCAAACTTAACAGATCCAGTTTTGGCCTTGGTCGAATCGTAAATAAGTACGTCTGAAGGACTCCGTCGCTATCGGCGGTAATAGTAACGGCCGTCTTGGCCGTGACCGCAGCGAAACTCAGATTGAACTTCGTGGACAGTTGCCCCGCAGGGATCGTCACACTGCCCGGCAAGATCACGAGGGAGGGATCGGAACTTACAAGCGCAATATTGGTCGCAGAGTTCTTTGCTGCAGTGAGCGAAGACGCACTAACGGAAACCACATCTGGTCCATAATTTGGGCCGTCTGGAATCTCAAGATTATAGCTCCCGGCCCCTGTAGAAGGTGACAAGCAACTGATGAAGCACGCTGAACCCAGGAGTTGATTGATGGTTGGATCAGTCATAAACGCTCCTGGAGTGGCTGGAAACGAGCCCAATGACCATCCTGCTACCACTGGATATCCCGATTTGTTTACGGAAATGCCAAGAGACATGTCGTAGCCGCCAAGATAGGTGCTGTAGAGAAGTTTGGTTTCGTTTGAGGCCAGACCGGAGACAAATACGTTGGAGACCGGCAGCGTTGGATTCAGATTTTGATTCTGGAAGGCGTCATAAGTGACAGGGAAGTTCGAAGAAAAACTAGAGCCCGTTACCCATAGGCTGTTGTTGGCATCAACCGAGAGGGAATAAACAGCATCGCCGGTGAGATCGCTGCCTCCCAAGAATGTGCTTGCTAGGAGCTTGGTTTCATCGTTACTCAGCTTGCAAACGAAGCCGGTGGACGCGCCGGCGCCAAACTCTCCGTTAGTCGTTTGAAAGGCTCCAGCCGTTGTGGGAAAATCCGCGGAACAAGCGGCGCCGCCCACGATTAGATTACCCTCATTATCGATAGTCAGTGCGAGGGCCGCATCGCCGTAAAGTACCCAGCTGTCTTCGCTAAGCGTATTGTCTACATAACATCCGCTCCCGGCCAAAGTAGTGCTGGAAACCACGGTCGATCCGTCAGGGCTGAAAGTCGTAACGAACGCAACGACGTCGCCATAGTCGCCGGCGACTATGGCGTGTCCTTCAGAGTCCACTGCTACGGCGTTAACCTGGTCGCCGGTATATCCGTACGTCACATTTTCCTCTCCGAGGGAACCGAACGTTATGACCTCGCTAGTCAGAGTTCCGGGCGTGCCGTCATAGGTGCTCCACATCAGCTGACTTTCATCGTGGTTCAGCTTCGACACAAAGCCGTTGCTGACCTGATTAGCTGTTCCGTTGTTAACCTTCTGGTATGCCCCCTCGGACACCGGGTAGTCAGAAGAGTAGGTACTTCCCGCAACCAGAGGATCGCCGGAGCTATCCAGACAAAGGCAGGTCAAAGCATCTGCGCCACTCCCTCCGATATAGCTGCTCGCTAATAGCTCGGTTCCATCAGAGCTTATCCTTGAAATGAACACATTGGAGGTGCCAGCCTCACCGTGAAGGACTTTCTGGAAAGCGCTCGAGGTCACCGGAAAATTTGCTGAGTTGGTGTCTCCGGCAATGACCAGGTCTCCCGCTGGGTCCGAGGCTAAACCGACTGCAGAGTCGACATTACTCCCACCAATAAGTGTGCTGGCGAGAAGCTTAGTTGCGTCCCGGCTTAGTTTCGAGACAAAAGCGTTGCCACCATTCGGAGATCCCCGGTTTTTTCTTTGGTAGGCTCCAGTCGTTGTCGGGAAGTTCGAGGATCCGGTTTCGCCTGCAACCACCAAATCCCCAGAGGCATCGATCGACAACGCTCCAATCCAGTCATCTCCCGTCCCAAGAAATGTTGAAAAAACGAGCGGATCGATGATGAGCGGCTTGCTTGGGTCATATTGCCTCGCGTCGAAATGGACTCGGTTGCCATCAGCAATCATCCGGCAAGGAACCTGCGTTCTTTGACCACTAACCTCCTGATATGCGGTAAGGCCCTTTTCCAAGATCGTTCCATAAGGAGTTTTCAGCTCCAGGTTGCCGTCCTCTCGCACTCTAATCCCTTGAGCGCCTTCCACTTTGAAGGAAACCTGGCTGGGATCGGCACCGGGCTTTACAACTAAATCGTAGCGAGGAGAGCCTTCATCGAAGTAGTAGCGGAGCGACATACCGGGATAAGGGTTCTCGGCCCTTGCTTCCGCGTACCGGTGGCAACTGGAAGCCCATTTGGACGAATCGTTGCCGATAAAGTAGTTGAAATCTCCCGATAACCTCGCCTGTCCGGTAAACGCAGTGGGATTGGAGTCCTCAAGGCTCATCTTGACGATGTCACCGTACGTAGTGCCCTTTGGCCGCCAGAACTTGTTTCGAGGGGCGCGGAGTTGGTTCTTGTCAGGAACGAACTCGTGGTAATCCATGACCATGCCCTCGTTCGTGATCCACATGTTCACGCCGGGGCCTTGGCCAAAAACTGAACCCTGCTATCCCACTGCCCTTTGTTCTCCACAAAGGACATCGAGGAACGCGCTAGCACGTTGGCCTGTGTATGGCTCAGTACCGCAGGGCCAGAGCCAGCCAAAGCCGAGGCCGCGAAACAGGCGCTGGCGGCACCAAAAGTCAATCTTGCCGAAACCTTCATGTTCTTCATTCTCCTCTATCCACTGAGTCGTTCATATGAGAATGCGGCTGCCGCTCCGTGAGTACGAGGTTTTTGCGTTCAGCCATCCGTCGGAATGCCACTTTATGGGCGGCGGAACGGTCTGTGCCGCAGCAATAACGCTAAGGACAAGAAGCGCCAACAGGAGATCGAATCGCCTTATACGAGTGCAGGAGTGGTAGGTCATTGAAGTTCCTTGAAGGAATGAGACGAAGAGCGACTTCGCGCACGAAAACAACACTTTTAAGGCGTTGCCTGCAACTACTCACGGGGCTGGCAATTACCTGACAGCAGTTGTAAGGGGGGCCCGAAAGATGGGGCCGGATTAAGCGTGCATCATTGCATCTCATGCGTCACGGCCTCCCAGAATAGGTCAGCCGTCGCTCATATTACGTGGCAATGCAACATTTTGTCAACCCGTTAATGGGTACCACGGTTAATCTACTAAAAGGAGGCTCTGTCTTCTAATGGTCACATTGGGGCTACCTCTGGATCCAACTACAGGTAGGGCCGTTGCCTGAAGTCTCTTAGTGACCTGGTTGTCTTGAAGAGCAAGCCATAACTGCTGTCTCCTGCTCTGTCAGAAAACGAGGGCGCACGCGAAAGAGTATGAGACGCCAAAAAGCTGATTGTCTGGAGAAGACTTGTCAGCGAGTGAAGCTCTCAAACAGGAGGAATCTATGAAACTCAAATTAGCGCACCAATCCGGTGCAAGAACAAAACCCCGTCGCAACTTCCTACGGGCACGCGGGATCGCTGCCGTTGCGATCCTCGGATCCGCGTTGGCCGGTTGCGGCGGAAGTGGAACCGGCTCAAACCCGACTCCCGTATCAAGCCCCTTTGCGGGCAACTATACGGGGAACTACACGACCTTTCAAAGTGGTGCGCAAATTGACGCCGGCACCATCACGATGACCATCTCGTCCGCCGGGGCGCTTAACTTGACGGCAACAAGCACAAAGACGGCCGGGCAACAGACTGGCATGACGGCATCGGTAAGTAATAACGGAAGTTTCAAGGGCTCCGCGACAGCGCCGGGTGGCGCCGCCAGTCCTATATCCGGCACAATAACCCAACCCACATCCGGCAACCTCAGTATTAGCTTTGCCACGCAACCGACATCAGGCGCTCCAACAAGCGGCACCATAACTGCCACAAAAATCGTTCCTGCCCAGCCGTTGTCTGTCCAATTCTTGCAAGGAACCTGGACTGCGTCGGCAGGCGACAACTACTATCTGCCGGACACTGTCACGTTTTCGGGAAACAACTTGACGGAAACTGCGAACGGCGCCGCCGGAACTTATCCTGGACTTCAAAACGGGACGAGTTAT
This sequence comes from uncultured archaeon, assembly GCA_963829965.1. Classification (GTDB taxonomy): domain Bacteria; phylum Armatimonadota; class Fimbriimonadia; order Fimbriimonadales; family Fimbriimonadaceae; genus DASXZH01. The sequence continues at coordinate 40,315 of CAWHLK010000034.1, forward strand.
CTTTTTGAACTGGCGGCCACCGGAAGCAGCACCAGTCCGAATGCCATTTCGATTGGCAACCAATCCAACCAGTTGATCTGCACATGGGGTGCTACGGTTGAGGGCGCGAACAAGCTCCAACTCAATTTCTTCAACTCTACGCGAACTTACACGAAAAGCTAAAGTGGATCAACGCTAGGGAAGGAAGGAGGAGAGATCGTATTCCGTTGCAGTCAACGGTAAGGGAAAGCCGCACAACAGGTCACAAAGGATTGAATCCGGTTGTGCGGAACCTCCCATCATTGCTTCGGAACCCACTTTATGAGTGATGTCGATGAAAGGACCTTGAATGGGCAACTGCCACAGGGCCCGGGTTTCGGCTTCCGAATTGGTAACCCCGCTGGTGTATAACTAAAGCCAGCGAGTTGAAAAAGGCAAGTCCTTGATGTTGAACCAAGCATGAGTGGATGGCGGAGATGAGAAAAGAGCTGATCAACCTGCATCCCGAGGACGTTTTCAACTGGAACAAGAACTTCCCCGGAGACGCGAGCCGGTTCGGCGTCTTAATGGTTTGGCTTGTAAACATCACCCGATTGAGCCCGTCCGCTGTGCTCCTTGCAGATCAATTGCTTCAACTTCCAAGCGAAGCATCAAGCTCAAACGCTGAAGAGTGCGAAAACAGGATGCTTACTATTCTGGACAACTGGGTCAATAGGGGCGGCGAGGTGGGAGGCCAGCTTTGGAGTTACCAACTCGAGCCAGCGATGGCCCGCGAAAATTTTGGGCACTCCTATGGGCGCCCTGAAGGAACCAAGGGTGAGCGGATTTCCGCGAGGCTTAGTTCCAAAGATTTTTTTCGAGATTATCGTGGCTTGCAGTTCGAGCTTAAAGGGGCCTCTGGAGCATTATGCGTGCAGGCGTTCGACCCATTGTCATTGGCGAAGGCAGCGACCAGACTGTATTTTTATTGCAAAAGAAATCTTCTTGATAATGTCTCGATCGAGGAGCCCGGCATCGAGCAGCGGATTTCCCGTCCTCACGTGTGCAGTAGGGCTCCGTCAGGGGAGGGCCACGAAGTACGGGCGTTGATGGACTCGCAGAAGTGCCCGGAATGCGGCGAAGCGCTCGTAATGGATGACCCCATGATGTCCAATGCGATTGCCCTTAGAGAGGCTGAACGTTTGGAACGCGAGGCACTTGCTTCTAGGAGGGCCTGGAAAGAGTTTGTGACTCCCGAACGTCTCTTCCAGCTTCTCCAAAAGGCCCGGGCTCAGTTGCAGGGGAGCAACAAAGACGACGCGGGCTGGTCAAGCAAGGTTAGTGCCGTCACCCTCGAGTTTATGAACGGATTGGTGCGAGACTGGGAACTGGAGACCCTCCAGCGGATCGATTTCGACAAATGGTGGACTTTGGCCTCTGCGGGAGTCAGGAAGGCGAGGAGAGACGTGCCATGCGGCCTGCCGATCTCCGATGCCAGCCCGGTTTACGAACTCTGGAGAGATACGTTAAGGCGAACCTTCATGGACGAAGACAGCCGGTTTCCTAACGGAGCCGACAAAGCGCTCGAACGCCTGACGCACGACGCAGGATGCATTTCGTGTTACTGTGGGCGCGAGTCAGCGGCCTGCCAGGCCGAGAATCGTCTCAGGGGATTGGCAGCGCTCGACCTTTTCTTTGTGTTCATTGGGCACACACCTGTGCCAAGAGTGGACAACTGCAAGACTCGCCAGACGCAGAAAAGAATCGACGATTTGTACCAGCGGTGGCTCAAAATTGATGTCGCACAAGGGTCGGGCGGAAGCGGCACCAGCGGTGGCGACGATTCCGAGAGGTCGCTTTGCCTCAAATGCGCGGCAATGCGCGATCGATTTGTCCGTAACGAACTGACTCCGGTGGAAGCAATGGCTTTTCGTGCTCATGTTTCGGAATGCGCCGAGTGTTACTGGGATCTTCAAGCCTACATCGAGGATGAGCGCGCTTGGAATCGAGCGGGCGAGCCAAACCCGGTTAAGGAGCCGGAGCCAACCGGGGCTAACAACGCTTGGAATGGTCTGCGCACGGCACTGGCCAGGGCATTTGCTCCAAGGGTGCTCATTCCGCTTGCCGCGGGTTTAGCGCTTCTGGCAGTCGCGATCGTCCTTGGTCCAAAGTGGCGCGCAGGCCAGTCCACTGCCCTTAGGCAGAGGTCAAATTCCGTATTGGGGCAAGAAGTCCAGCCAAGGGTCCAAAGTCAAGGCGCCCAATCTGGACCTGCACGAGGATCACACGAACCCACTCAAGTTGCGCAGACCTTCAAGCAGACTCGGCAAAAAGCGGTCGTCGCTGAGGGCAATAAGCCGCCAAAGGTCGGCGTTGCTCCTCCGGAACCGGCCGGGCCGTCTGAGGAAAAGCTCTTGGCTTCGATGCTCAAGGACGGGAAGGTTCATCTTCCTGACGAGATTAGACAATGGGACACGAACGAGGACTCAGCGGTGCTTGGGGCCGAAGACTCGACGCATAGCGCCACGAAACCGATAAGTCCGTTCAACACTGTTGTTGCTACCGAACGCCCGGCCTTCCGTTGGAAACTGCTCGGATCCGGCCAGTTCTATCGCTTAAACCTTCGAACTCTGGATCGGGCCCCAGTTGCGACGGTAGTCTTCCGCCGACTGCCGGATTCAAACTGGGAGGTTACGGAATATGGGAATGACACGAGCCATCCTGTGGATACCTATCAGATCAAATCCGCAGCGGAGTGGCATTCGAAGAAGGTTCCCGCGCTCGATCGCGGACAAGCCTATTCATGGTGGGTTGACGAACTTGCCAACGGTGAGCCGGAAGGAGCAGCCACAGGCGGGTCAACCAAAGTGGCTCGTTTTTCAGTTCTTGACTCCAAGAGCGCGGCCGCCCTCAGGAGAGAGCGGGGTCTTTACGCGAAGTCGCCGCTGCTTCTCGCCGTATGCTACGCGCAAAAAGGGCTCATCGAAAGCGCTCGAAAGGAACTCCGACTCGAACCGGACAGGCGGGCGTCCCGCCGAATTATGAATCAGCTTCCGAAAGCGCCTTAGGCGTGATACGGCAGCGACAACCTATTTCCAATCGCCTTGCAGCGAAAAGGCGGCCCAATGTCTTGGATCTCGATACTCCATCCACTTGCCATGGATCATTGCGACTTGGGCCGTACGCAGAGCTTCGTCTTTGCTCTGTCCTGCCAGCAAAGCTCCGTAAAAGCTCCCTGCCACATCAGTTTTGCTGGAAGGCTTGGAAGGATTGTTGGGGTCCGTCCCGCTCATCAAGTGGCTCGAGCTGTTGGCATCCACTTCCCACAGAGTTGTCAATACGCTTTGCGCGCCCGCATAGAGAAATGCGCGTGCCAGCCCTATCACGCCCTCTGTGTCACTGACCTGGCCCGCTCCAGTTTGGCATGCTGCGAGCGTGACCAGGTTAGCGTTCAGCTTCAGATTCTGAATCACGTCATAGGCTGCGAGAATACCTGCCTGCTCTGAAGGCTGCTCCGGCGTTAAGGCGAGGTACGAAGAGAATGGGTCGCGTCCATCGTTCAACCACGCGTGGCAGGCAAAGTGTACGATCTGTGCCGAAGGGGCTTCCGCAAGTACCTTGCTGCGGGTTGCATCAATACCGTTAAACACCGCCCCCTTTTTGCCAAACAGGGTAGCGATTGCGCGAACCTGGAATCCGGTTATCGCTACCGTGCGGAAAGATTGACCGCCCAGAGAGATGCGGGAGACCGGTCCTTGAATGGGCTTGGCCCCGGCAAAGCCGTGGGTGTTCGAGACCGCTCGTGGGACACCAAGCTTCGACAGGGTGATAGTTGATTTTGAAGAGCTCCTGCCAGTCCGGTAGGCCGGGTTTCCGAATGCAACGAAAGAGCGCTCAGAAGAGTAGTCGCGATTCCGGTCGCCCAGGATCTCGGCATAGACATTCATCGAGACCACCGTATGAATGGGCTTGCTTTCCACGAGAAAATGAGGCTTGGCAACACTGTCGTTATCGATTAGGGCGCAAAACGGTAGCTTCCAAAGAGATTTCTCGGGGCAGATAAGCAGCCGCTTGGCGGCTTCAATTTCTACGGTGGCTGGCCTCATCAACTTGTCGTACAGCAGTGCGGAGATCCTGGGATTCCAAGGAGCCGTTTCTTGGCTTACTCCGCGGAACATCTCGCCAACCCACGCTCTGAGTTCGCTGGCGCCTAGCTGTAGCTTGTAGCAGTGGATGCTGCTCCTAGTGACCGTAAAAAGATAGCAGAACTGCGCTCCAACCGCGTATTCCATGAGAAGGGTACCGGCGTCCAATATCTTCTGAGTTGCGGGGACGTCGAATGGAGCTGGATAGGTGAGATTGGCATATCGAGGCGAAGATCGCCGGATGTCTTCATCTAGCTGCCGTTCCTGAAAGTCAAGCTCCTCCAGACGAGAATCGATAACATCATACTCCTCTCGATTGCCAACCGGATCAAGGCATTGACGCTTGGTTACGGCGATGCTCCGGTTGTTCGCGATTTGGGATTGTCTGGCGAGCAGGTCGGGCGAAAGCTCTTTGCTAAAATCGATATGCTTGTTTTCGAAAAGGCTTTCACTTAGACTCAGGCCCCTGAGGCGCTCGGCTGCATTAAAGGCATCGACTGTTCTGCCCTGGTCCGCAAGGTAAGCCCCAATGAGGCCTTCCACGATTTCATTATTTGCCTGCGCTAAAAGCGCGCGCCTATCGGGGCCCTTGATCATCGTGCGTTGCTTATCAACGATTTCCAACGCTTGAACATACAGTTGGACAGCCTCGTGTCCGCGCCCCTCATTTAACCGTAGAAAGGCAATATGCGACAAGAGCCTGGCTGTATTGATCGAGTTGGGCAACTTCGCCATTAGCCGCCGCGCCTCCGAATATGCCGTCTCCGCGACTGCACCTTGTTTCAATGCCAATTCGGCATCTCCTTCGTTACCCAAATAATCGGCCAGTTCCTCAGAGCCTGGTGCAACCCGCCGTTGAATCGTTTCTGCTTCATGAAACTCTTTCAACGCCTCTTGTGGCTTGTCGTCCACCAAGTCCAGCTGACCGGCATAGCTAAGAAACTCAGGCTTATAGAGTTGCAGGTTTGGGTTGCCCGCCAGGATCTTAAAACCCTGGTCGAGGTACGTCCGAGCATTTTTAAGCTCAGGCAGGTTATTGCCCGTCCCAGAGGATTTTGCTTCTTCCAGGTTAACATGGCCTAAGCTGGCGAGATCCATCGCTACGAACCCGGATACAGGATTTACTTTTTCGTCGATGGCTAGCGCTCGCTGGTAGTCTCGGTCCGCAGTCCTGAGGTCACCCCTGTCAAAGGCGATGTTCGCGAGATTGTTTAGATACGACGCGATGCTGGGCGAACCTGGATCGATGGGCTCCTCGATGGCGATGGCTTTCCGAAAGAGATCCTCGGCCGTCTTCAGATCGCCGTCATCCATGTCGATCAGCGCCAGGTTATTAAGGCTTTCAGCAACCTCCGGGCTGTCCGGCTCAATATCTTGCCTTATGGCGCGAGCCGCTTCGAACTCTTGGCGCGCCCTTTCAAGGTCGCCGAGCGCCATATCGATCAAGCCCTCGTTGTTTTCGCAAGCCGCAATCCCCAGTGACTTGGCTTGAATGGAATTGAGAATCTTAATCGCGGCTTCATATTGAGAGCGCGCCTCATCCCATCGCTGTTGCTTTCGAGCGACATTCCCGAGGTTAAGTTCGGCTATCGCTACACTGCCCGAATTCGGAGCGATTCGCTCGGCGACCTGCAAAGCATGCTTGTAATTGTCTTGTGCAAGTGAATAATCTTCCCGGTCCTCCGCAACATATCCGAGCCCGTTGAAGCTCTTTACGGACTCTGCGGTTTCGCGGAGGTGCACTTCAATCGAAATTGCCTTTGTGTAATCGTCTTGCGCCGCCTGATAGTGTGCGTCGTCGTCGGCCATGTCGCCCAAAGTATTTAGGCAGCTAGCAACGTCAATCGAGCTGGGTGTCCGGCTCGTAAGCAAGGGTAAAGCCGCATTGGCCAAGATGAGCGCCAAATCGGGGCGTCCCTTGGAATAAGCCTGTCGCGCAGCTCGCAAGAGCTCACGAGCCGCTTGAGTGGGTCTGCGGGTTTCAGAGATAGCGATGGCAACGGCCCGAGTGAGTCTCGCTTTCGCCTCCGCGGGCTTTGTGTTCACCTGCAACAAGGCTAGGTTGGACAGGGCTTCAATCTGGCCGCAACCGTCGGGCACTTGGCTCCACAACACGGCCACTTTTGCCCAGGCATTGATCGCTTCATCAGTTCTTAGCAGCCCCTCTAGTGCTTGGGCCTCTTGTATCCCTGCCATAGCCTCGCCAACCAGGTCCTTGGCTTTTTGAGCGGAGTCTGAAGCCTTCGATGCTGCACTAAGAGCTGCATCGTACATGTGTTTCCGCAAAAGCTCTTCGGTGCTGTCTAACAGTACCTTGATCGGGGTCGAGGCGATAGGGACTTCTGCGTCCGCAGTTTGAGCGCAGTACGTCCTCAATCCGAGTGACCTCTCGTGTTTAAGCTCACCAATGGACGGAGCAACAACCCAGCACAAAACCGCGATCAAGAGCACGATCCGCATCTTCACCCTGCGGATTAAACCACATTGTGAGCTCTACCCAGGGTTGCAATCTGAACGGGGTCTCGCTTGCGAAAGACCTCCTCTAGCATTAAATCGCCATGCGTAGTTCCCCACCAGATGCCCGGAAATATACTGGGAAACCCTAATGTAATTAGCCTTTACTCTCGATCCTTTCATTTGCAGTTACTGCCATTGAAATCGTTAGTAGTAAATACACTGGATGATTGAAAGAAAACAGCTTATGGCCCGCTCTTAAAGCGTTCATAATGGGAGAAGCACTTATTTGGTGCAATCAGGAGGATTTGAAGTTTTGCAAAGTGCTAGCTTTGGCCTTTCGCGACGTTTCGCTGCCCGCTCCGTTTTGCTGGGATTAGGGATCCTGTTTTCGTGGAGCCCAGGCTATGCTCAAGCGCCGGTATACAAGATAAAGTTTCTGAGCGCCGATAATGGCCAAGCGACTTCAATCAATGACGAAGGTGTCGTCGCCGGATATTTAAGCTCTGGGGAAGGTTTTTCCGCCATCACATGGGCGCTATCCGGCAGTGAAACGAAGATTCCGAATCTGCCCTCACCTTTCCTTTACGGTTTGGTTTCCCAATCCATTAACTCATACGGAGTAGTTGCAGGTCGGGCCTACTCGATCGCTGACGAGGGGCCAAGTAGCCCTCAGGGAGCATTTCTTTACAGCGACGGGATCACCAAGTTGTTGCCCCCTCTTGAGGGTTTCACCCATGCTACTGCTCAGGTTATCAATAGCGCCGGGAAAATCATCGGCTGGAGTTTTACAGATGAGGCGGACCTAGCCACAGTTTGGGAGGGAAGCACGATCACGTCATTGAGACCACTCTCTGGACAACCGGACAGTCTAGCCTCTGCCGTGAATGCGGGCGGAACGGTTTTTGGTTTCTCCGGCAACTTCTCGGCCAACGAGGGACACGCGGTCAAGTGGACGGGCGATACACCGTCGGCACTCGGAGAGCTAAATCCATTTCATAACAGTCTGTGCATAGCTGGCAACAGCTTTGGAGATGCGGCTGGTGTAAGCTTTAACTCATTCAATTCGGGTGGAGAGCCGGTGGGAGAGGCAACCGCTTGGATCGGCACAACTAAGGCGGGGATACTGTTGCCTGGCTGGTCCCACGCTGAGGCGGATTCAATCAATGATTCCGGCACCGTTGTGGGCGACGCCTTTAACGACTCGTGGGGAAATGACGCGAGTGACGGGCGGGCATTCATCTATATCAACGGGCACACATACGATTTGAATAAGTGCACGCAGGGGCTTGGCGCTTGGACGATTCAGGAGCCCTCGATCAACTCGTCCGGTCAGGTTGCTGCGACCGCATTTCCAAACTCTGGTGGATACAACCCCGTCCCTGTTCTGCTGACCCCGGTTACACCTCCCAAGATTACATCCATTACGCCGGACCTGGTTTACACGAGCTCGACTGCAGTCAAGGTCACCGTGACCGGGACAAACTTGTGGGGCGCCACCGCTGCCTCATGGAACGGACACCCGCTTTCAACAGTATTGGCATCTTCCGAGATCGGGCTAACCGCTCAGATTCCAGCTGCCGAACTCGCCACTCCCGCCAGCGGCTACATCACCGTCACCACCCCTGATGGAACGAGCGCCAAGGCCGTAACCCTGAAGGTGATCCCTGCGCCTATATCGAAGTTCTACTTGTCACCCACTTCCGTGGTCGGCGGCGATAAATCAGCGGGTGTCCTTCAGATCGTTGCTGACGCGGGACCCGCCGGAGACACTTTCTCAGTTTCGAGCAGCAGCGTCGCGATCGTCCCAGGCACTGTTACGATCCCGAAAGGCACAACTGGCATTCAGTTTGCGATCGAAACCTCTGTTGTATCCGCAACCACGAATGTAACGATCACAGCCCAGAACGCCTATGGCTCGAAGAAGACGGCTGTGCTGACGATCGGTCCTAAAGCGCCAGTGCGGGACCCTGAAGATTTGAAGTTCGTTGCCGAGGCGGTGTTGGCCTCGGCAAGATCTTTCCCAGGAGGGGGCCAGTCATTCGAGCTGGGGCGGCAACGTGGCCTACTGTTTTTCCACTGAGAGAATCGACAACATAGCGTTCGGCCCCACGAGACGGCTAGTCTTGACTGATGGTTGCACCGTTCCTTTCACAGGCTGTCCCTGGTAAGTAAGCTGGAACTGATCAGTCTCCGTTCCCGAAATACCGTCGGAATTGTTAAAGGTGCCATTGAGTGTTCCGCTAAGGTTGGTCCCATTCTTAGTAAGCGTTCCGCTAATGTAGCTCACGTCAGTTAGCCCGTTGGCCGATGAATTAACGGTCAGATTGGTCTGCCCGTTTGAGTTGATCGTTCCAGAAAAACTACCGTTTGTGCCTGTTCCTCCCCAGGAACCGGAGACTGCGCCACTAGAGGAGATCACAACCGTGATTTGAGCCGTGCCCGAGCCACTTTGCCCCTGATATGTTAATGTCTCATCATCGGAGCCGCTCCAAGTCCCTGCGAAATTACCTCCAGTTCTTCCGGTCGTCGTCGTACCACTGGAGCCGTTTCCGCCGCATCCAAACAAAACGGTGGCAGCTACTGTGAGCGCCAAAATGTTAATGTGTTTACGCATGTATCCTCCATTCGTGTAGGGCAACCCAGCTTCTCCACCAAATAGACAGGCTCTTCACCTTGTACTAACCTGGAGCAACAGCTCAGTTCTTTGCTTGCCAATAGTCACTCACGGATTAAGTCGATTTCTGACAGACCCGTCCGTTCACCCGGCAGCCCGCTGGAACCGACACTGTGCGGGCACCGGAGCTTTAGCTGCAAGCATTTGCAAAGTTAATACATTTGAAGCTAAAATGTAACTATGAAAGTCCGATTCCTGGGTCTCATAGTCGCGACGCAGTTAATGTTTTGCCACGGTTTTGTCGCGCCCGCCCAAGGCCAGAAGCCGCAGGGTGGCCCGCCACTGCCGCCGACGGGGCTCGTGGTTGTTCCCGGCAACGGGACTGTCGCTCTCACATGGAAGCCGAGCGTCGGCGCGCAGACTTATAGCGTCTTTCGAGGAACGATTGCTGGAAACGAAAGCCTCAACCCCATCGCTACAGGTTTGAAGGTACCGAACTATCAGGATCACGGCCTTATCGGCGCTCAAAAGTATTTCTATTTTGTGACCGCCTCCAACAGCTCGGGCAGGTCGCATCGGTCGGCTGAAGCTGCGGCACCGCTGCCTCCGAACGTCCCCTTGCAGTTCAGCGCTAAGGCTGGACCAGCCGAAGTGGTCCTGTCGTGGACCAGTAGCGCCGGTGCCACGAGCTATAGCGTATATAGGTCAATCACACCTGGCGCCGAGGGCGCGCAGGCGCTGAAAACGGGCGTTCAAGGCACGGCCTTCGTGGACCCGAGTCTCACTGTCGGCCAAGTGTACTATTATGAGGTCACGGCCGTAGGAAGTCTCGGCGAATCGGACCGATCTGCGGAGGTGTCCGCGACCGCCGCTGACCCGGACGAAGCTGACGATAATGGGACCACGCCTTTGATGAGGGCAGCCGCAGCTGGCGATGCTGGGATGCTCAAGGCACTTCTAGCCGTTGGGGCGGATGTGGATTGTGCGGACCCGAAGGGGCTGACCGCGCTTATGTTCGCTGCGTCCCAAGGGAGCGTAGACTGCGTCACCGCTCTTGCGTCAAATGGCGCGGATCTGCTTGCTCAAGACATGATGGGCAAGACCGCATACGGTTACGGCGCTGCTCATCCTGACGTTATCGCGGCGTTGAATAGCTTGTTGCCCCAAACAGCTGTAGACCAGAATAAGGCGCGATCCGAAGTTCGCCGAATTGTCCCGACACAGGGATCGGACGGGAATCTGAGCGTGGGATCCATTCCATTCATGCTCTCCGCATATGGCGCTGACGGGGGATCTCCCTCCGGCGGTGGAGGATTTTCAATGTCCGCAGATTATAACAACACGATCATAGACTTGACGCAGGCCAAATTGAGCTCATGCATGATCGGCGTTCAGGAAGACGATGGGCATCTGACAGCAATGGCCAAGATCAACTTGGCTGCGGTTGGTAGGGTGTTTATTAACTCCACCGGCATACTTTTTCCGGAAGGAATCATTAGTGCACCAGTCAAAGCTCCCTACATAGCGGTTTGTCTTACTACAGCATCCGGCGACAGCGTTTCTCCTTCTGTTGCGTCCGTTTTCGCATACTCCGCCGCGGGCGCCCTCAAAGTCAGGAGTCAGGGAGGTGTTTGGATCATTGAGCGGGTTCCCGCCGAACGGATCGCGGTGACTATCTCTTTGGCATCGGGCTTAGTCCACTGCACTCTGTTCCCGAAGTATCGAAGTGCTGCGCCTACTGCGATTGAATATATATTACGGGTCAGTCCCTGATTGGACGGGGCGGCCATTGCAAGGTCGCTCTCGGGGTAAACGAGTATCCTTGGTTTTAAGTATCCCATTTCCTCTCTTTCTGTGATCCTTCAAGATGGGATTCCTTTAAGCTTGGGACAATGGGCGCATCGAAAGCCTAGATCACCGCTTGAAAAAACGAACTAGGCTCCCGGACTGTGTTCCCTTTGGCAGTGGTGCAGAAAGCATCCTGCCATTTATGCACCCTCCTAACCACACTTACTGGCACCTTGAGAGCGAGATTCCAGAGGCCTCAGTTGGTTTGGTGGTGGCCAATTGTTCTTGTGCAAATCCTAGTCCACCATCCTAATCCTAATATCCTAAACATAATCTCACGCTATCCAGGCTTCTAACAAAGGTGCATGGGCTTCCAGCGGTCATCAATGGAAGCCGTTAATTTCGTGAAGCATGCGCCAACATACCGCTCACATGCCAAAGCCTCACTAATTTGGTTGCAAGTAATAGTAAGTGGAACCGCTTGTCCCCACCCTGCGCGACAACCGATCCGTCGTCCAAGATCAAAACTCCCGTCGCCAAGCTGTAGTTCAGTCCGGTCGGAATCAAGCTGTTCAAGTCTTGGGCAGTCTTATTGGTCCAAAGGGCGGCTACTTGCGAGCCGAGCCCTTTGGCAATGTAGCCAACCACTTCGCCCGAGTCGTTGATGCATAGAGCTTGGCTGGACGTTTCACCCGAGAGCGAGCCCATCGTGACGAATCCGTAACTCGGAGGTGTCCAGATGCCGGCGGTGTCTGTGGGATCAAACGTGTAACCCGCCACCCCGGCGTTGCTCAAAGAAATACGGCCGAAGAAAGGATAAGTGCCCGATTTTGGTCCCGCGAGCGGCACCGGTTCGGCGGTAACGCTGGACCACATGAACTGCTGGCCGCCGCCAATTAGTGCCCCAAGAACCTGGCCGTTGTTGCTGATCGCGTTCCCTGCGGAGACCGTCTCTGAAGACAATGAGGTTTGCTTGAGTGCCTGCGGGGCCGCTGTGTAGCGGGTCCAATATAACGGCCCTGGGTTCGTCCCTTGGAAACCGCCCACAATCACTCCGCTATCGTTGATCCCATAGGCCACTGCTTGATAGGTGTTCGCAGGCGTCTTAAGGGGCGTGGGAGCTGAGCTAGGGTTGAGCCATACAACGGGTACTTCGCGATCACTGCCATTAACAAGGGTGCCGGCGATGACGCCGCCGTCATTAATTGCGTAAGCGGTGCCCGCTGAGTAGCCGCCCTTCAACGAGAGATGAACGGGCGCGGCAGTTGGGGACGATAGAAAGATAGGTGTCGGCGTCCCGGGGTTTGTATTATCCGCGCCAACAAGTGCATCGGAGGCGTTGCCGCCGCTGAAAACGATGACGCTCGTCGCTGGCATGGCCACCGGTGTTTTATAGGTCGACGAGCTTCCCGTCGTGCCCGTCGTCCCTGTCGTTCCGGTTGTGGTGGTTGTTCCCGTCAGGCTGCCCGTCAAGACCCCTACCGCAAGGGGATTGGTGATGGTCTCGGATGTTCCGTCGGAATAGGTAACCGTGAGACTGCCGTCCGAGTTGGTCTTCGATGTGAACGGATTGCCGCCAACCGTCAAATCCAGCGAGTATTGCCCGGTGAGCAGAGAGAAGGTTCCCGTGCCTGACCATCCATAGGGGGCTACCGTGGCGTTGCCGCCAAGGGTTCCGGTTAAGTCGCCGGTCACGTCATTGATGGTTATCGTGATCCCGTTTTCAACTAGGGAAAGGCTGCCTGTCACAGTGTTTCCATCGCCCAGGGACAGATTCGAAATTGGCGACAATGTCGTTTTTAGAAAGAGTCAGCTTGCCGGTCAGCGTATTGTCGCCCTGGGCATCCGTAAAGGTGACCTTCATGTTCCCGCTAACCGGCAGGTTGCCCTCGGTCACGTTGAATGCGCGATTCACGGACGATGGATAGGTAGCGTAGCTGTTTGTTGCTGCACTGGGAAACGTGGCGGTCATTGAGCCCGCCGCGGTCCTTCCCGTTGCATCTGTATAAAACTTGACCGTAAGGCTGTTGCCTGAAATCGTTGGATCGGCAGCATAAAGGTTCAAAAGGGAGAAGTACGTTAGGGTCGTCGTTGGCCTGTGCAACTTCAGGGTGCTGCCCGGCAACTTCGTAAAAATGCTTCCCTTTGGGCTGATGTACTTCATCATTTGAACCGGATAGCCATTTCCGCCTGCCAACGCTTGATCCGTCGAGAGCGCCACGGTTTGCTCCGCCACCTTGGTGGTCAGTGGCTGGGCCGTGCCGGTCGTGCCATTAGAGGTCCCTCCCCCGCCACAGCCGTTTGAGAGAATCAGCCCAACTGGAAGCGCGAACGATAACCAAGCGGCGAGTCGCCGTCGGAGGTCTGGCCGCCGAGACGGGCTATGGCTGCGATTGGAGAGAGGACCATTGAATGCATCGTTCCGATGGTAACACGAGGCGATATTTGATTCCAACTTCAAGGATTGAATTTCACGGTAGGAGTCAGGGGAAGCCTCCTGTAATCATTTCAGATGGTGTGCGCAGTCCCGTCCGTAGACTAGACTGAATTCGCATGTTAACAAGTGAACCCTTCGTCCAGCCAGTCCTCTCAAATGGAGATAGAGTGTCGTTAGGAGAGGGGCCGATGCTTTATCGTGGGCGCCTGGCTTCGACCGACGCGTTTCGCGGCACGCTGCGGCTGTCCAGCCTCAAAAATGGCGAAACGGAAGATGTCTTCTTTGCGGAACTCCTCGCCAAGCAAGGATTCAGCGTTCCCGAGGAGCCATTGGTTCTGGGCTGCGTCGCGGAGGTCGAGGACGGCCGTTTACTGGCCGCGCTTTCTGCGGGGCTCTTCTTTTTCGATTTCGATACCAAACAGGTCGAACCGTTGGCCCATCCGGAGAAGGGCCGGGCGGGCGTCCGATACAACGATGGCAAAGTGGGGCCGGATGGTGCTTTTTACGTTGGAGGGATGACCGGCGTCGAGAACGAGGGGAAGTTCTGGCGGATCGATGCAAACGGCTGCTCCCAGCCACTCATCGGCGCGCCCGGACTCACCACCCCCAATGGTCTTCAGTGGTTTGCAACCGCCGATCCTGACATATGGGATTTCTTCTACATTTGCAGCCAATATCCCGGTATCCAGCACTACCGGCACACGTTATCTAAGCACAAGATGGAGCGAATGCCCGACCTCATTTCCCTTCCAAGAGAGAAGTTCGGATTCTTGGACGGCATGGCGGGCTCGGAAAACGGACTGCTGTTTCTGTGCCTGTACCTGGGTTATTGCGGTTGCGTCGTGGTGGATTCAGACTCCGGCGAAATCATTGAGGAAATAGCGACCGATGCCCCCCAGACCACTTCCGGCGCGCTGATTGACGGAAGCCTTTACGTCACTTCGGGCGCGCAGGATTACACCGAGGAGGACTTTGCAAAGTATCCGCTTGCCGGGGCTGTCTTTCGTTGCGATTTGGCGCAGAGCAGCGTCGCCAAGGTTCGCGAGGCAACCGCACGCCCCGGCTTTAAATACCGCCTGGTGCCGAAAGCAGTAAAGTAGAACAGCGGATGCGTTACTTCGTGATCTTGCCCGACGGCCGTAAGTTCGGGCCGGCGGACGAGCCTTTGTTGCTGCAGTGGATGCACGAAGGCCGCATAAACCGTGACATGGACCTCCAAGAGGAGGGTTCGGACGTGAGAATCAAGGTTGGGGAACTTCCAACTCTGCGAGAAGCCCCTGCCAACCCAACCGAGTCTCCATTTATGAGGCCGCCCGAGGCTTCCGGCAATTCCGCCCAGCACGCCTCGTACTACAGGCCGGGCTATGTCCAGGGCGATATTGGGGCAAGCGAGTTGTCTTCATCCTGGGTGCTCAGCGGGATTGGGCTTGGCATAACCGTCGTTTCTTGTCTATGCTGCCCTTTACTTAACCTACTGGTGGTGATCCTGCCAATCTTTGGACTCGTCATGGCGAATAAGGCGCTTGCCAAGGGCAATCCCTCGGCCTCCGGCGCAAAGATCTTCGCTATCGTCGTTATTGTAATCGCCGGATTGATTGGAGTTGGAGGCCTCTTACTCAACCTTCTGTTCTTTGCGGGCGGACCGTTTTTCCGTCCCTACACCCGGTTCTAAAGTGACGCCCAGGCAAAGGCAAGAATAAAACGTGCCATAATGATAATTCTGATCCGGGGGATCTAGCCGAATTTGATTTACGTAATTTTCCAACCTAACGAATCGATCGACTCAGGGCTCAAGCGCTTCACTATGAAGATGCAGCAGAGCGGCCTTCTCCGTGAACTCAAAGAGCATTCGCATTATGAGAAGCCCAGCGAAAAGCGCCGGCGCTTGCGAAGGCGACGCGCTTCGAGGCAGTAGAGCGTCATTATATGCAAGGCCACAGCCTAGTGGCCACTCCTATGGACCCTGACCCTATATTAAAGCGGCGGATGCCGCAATCCGGAGTTCCTGTTTGGAGCGCACCCATCGTTGCGAACCGCACGCGACGTTACCCCAATGGAACCTCCTAGTAGCGCCCGCGTTAGCGTAATCAACCAGAGCGGTAAGAAGTTGCCAACGGCACTGATCAAGCGTTCAGCAGAGCTTTGCCTTGCATCTTCATCCGAATTCAACGGCCAGGTTTGTGTGCTGCTCACGTCCGACGAGGAGGTTCAAGAACTCAACCGCCGGTTCCGGGATATCGATGAGCCCACCGACGTTTTGACTTTCCCCGCCCAGCAAATCCCCGGCCAGGAGAAGACGCTTGGCGATATAGCCATCTCGGTTCCTTACGCAACTCGTCAGGCCGCAGCTCGCGGGATCAAGTTGGAAGAAGAGCTTCAATATCTCGCCATTCACGGCGCGTTGCACCTTCTCGGCTGGAACGATGAAACCGATGACGAGCGGAACCAAATGTTCGCCGAAATGGACCGGGTTGGCAGGCTCGCAGGGCTGCCTCCCGAGCCGGAATGGTGCTCCCTGCTGCACCGGGAAGTCTCATGATAGATAAAAATCGAGACTTGCTGGGCCCGTTCAAAACCGCGATGTCCGGGCTTGTTTACACGTTCAAAACCCAACGCCACATGCGGTTTCACCTGTACGTGGTGAGCATCGTGCTTATTCTCGGCATCCTGTTCCGCCTCCGTCTGCATGAACTCTTGGTTCTGCTGTTCGTAATTAGTCTGGTATTGGTTGCCGAGATGTTCAATAGCGCGATCGAGGCCACCGTGGACCTCGTACAGCCCAACTACCACCCGCTCGCCAAGTTCGCCAAGGATATCGCGGCGGGCGCGGTGCTCATCACCACCATGCTTGCCCTGCTTGGCGGCGCGTTGATGCTGCTTGGCGAAGACCGCTGGGAGCAGATACGCATCAGCCTGACGAACGACAATCTCGGCGTGCCCACCATGGTCCGCATTCTGTTCGGACTGTTCATTGTTTTTCTTGCCGTGGTTGTAGGCAAGGGCCTGGGCAAACGAGGGCAGGTTTTTCGGGGCGGCTTGGTTTCCGGCCACGCGGCCTTCGGCTTTTTCCTTTCCACCACCATCATGCTGATCTCCGGCAACATGCTGGTGTCCTCGCTTGCGATTCTGCTTGCCGCAGTCATCGCTCAGAGCCGGTGGGAAGCCAAGATCCACTCCGTTTTCGAGCTAAGCCTAGGCGCCGCGGTGGGAGTCATCGTGGCCCTCGTGCTTTTCGTGGTGGTGCCGAAATGATTTCGCGCAAGCCTCGAATTCAAAATCGGCCGATTCTTGCCCGCTTCCTGGTTTCGGCGTTGGCCATCGTTTTGCTGGTCGTTTTCGCACTTGCCCAATCTCCTGGTCGAGGCGGGACGCCCGTGGATGGAATCGACGTGGACAGCGCCATTGGCTGGCCCGTTTTCGTTCTCATTCTGCTCGCCGTGATCTTGCTGAATGCCTGCTCGGTGGCAGCGGAAACCGCGACCGATCTGTTGCGTCCCATTCACGCAAAACACTTTAAGGACAGGGGAGGAAAAGGAGCGGAACGGATTCAAGTCCTTCTGGATGGCCGAACCGGTTTTGTCGCCGCTTGCCGGCTTGCGAGCGACCTGGCGAGGCTCGTCATTTTCTTGCTCGTGCTCGGCGTTGCCCCCGGGCTTACCCGAAAGTTTGGCTATGAACCGACCTATCCCAACGTGCTGCTGACCGCGTTCCTGTGCATGATCCCGGTTGGCTTGGTGAACCTGGTTTTTGAGCTTGTGCCGCGGAGCTACGCGGTGGTTCACCCCCATGGCACCGCCTACCGGTTGTATCCATTTATTCGGATGGCTGCGGTGGTGCTTTCCATTCCCGCGAGCATGGCGACCGGTCTCGCGAACCTTATCGCCGTCCGATTCGGCGGCAAAGCCAGCTTCGTGATTGCCAATCAGGCGGAAGAAGAGATCAAAACGATTGCCGCTTCTGCGGAAGAGACCGGGGAGATCGAGGTTGACGAGCGGGAGATGCTTCATTCGGTCTTTGAATTCACCGACACCGTAGTCCGAGAGGTGATGACCCCGCGCGTGGATATCGACGCCCTGCCGGTGAACAGCACCCCTGAAGAGGTCCTTGCCCTTATTCAAGAGTCCGGCCATTCCCGCATTCCGCTCTATGAACAAACCGATGACCAGATCCTGGGAATCATCCACGCCAAGGATCTGTTCATGGCCATGCTCAGCAAGAAGAATGTCTCGCTTCGCAGCCTCATGCGGCCCGCCATTTTCGTTCCCGAGAACAAGAACCTGCACGAACTCCTGGGCGAAATGCGTATCCATCGAAGCCAGTTGGTGGTCGTGCAGGACGAGTTCGGCGGAACGGCAGGGATTGTTACGATTGAGGACATCGTCGAGGAACTGGTTGGCGATATCGTGGACGAATACGATGTGGAGGAGCCCGAGATCGTCGCTACGCCCGAAGGCTGGATGGCGGACGGCAAAACCCATATCGACGACCTGAACGAAGAGATCGGCGCCCACTTCGAGAGCGAAGAGTTCGACACGGTGGGAGGATTTGTGTTTGGCCTCTTCGGAAGGCAGCCGAACCTGGGCGAGGAAATATCGACCAACGGATATAAGTTTAGGGTCGCGGAAACCGACGGCAGACGGATCATGAAGCTGTTGGTTCAACCGCTCCCCCAGCATGCGGAGGCATCCGAACAGGCATAACTGCCATTTCTTGGTCGCGAAGCACACTGCCCCGATATAGCAACTCGAAACCGAAGCCCCAAGCTCACGCGCCGCAGCGAAGCGAATTGACGGGGCCTAAGAATTCGACCGTCGAAAGCAACTCTTTCTGGTTGGCCTAACGGTCCGCGTTTCCGACAGGCCCCAAACCGGATTTTTCAAGCCGATACCGTCTCGGAGAGACCGAACATCCGAAGTTTCTCACCCGCCTTCACCGAGTCATGCTCCTTCCTCCCTAGTAAAATAGCCCCGTATGAACAAGGTTTATTCGAACGCCAAAGATGCCCTCGAAGGCCTTCTGTTTGATGGAATGACGATCATGGCCGGCGGCTTTGGCCTATGCGGGATTCCGGAAAACCTGATCTTCGCCCTGCGCGATTCCGGGGTTAAGGAACTGACCGTCGTCAGTAACAACTGCGGTGTCGACGATTTTGGAATGGGGCCGCTTTTGTATTCCAAGCAGATCAAAAAAATGATCTCCTCCTACGTGGGCGAGAACGCCGAGTTCGAGCGCCAATTCCTCGCCGGAGAACTGGACCTCGAGTTCAATCCGCAAGGCACGTTGGCCGAAAGAATAAGAGCTGGCGGCGCGGGCATACCCGCTTTTTACACGAAAACCGGTTATGGAACTGTCATCGCCGAAGGCAAAGAAACCAAGGAGTTTGACGGCGAGTGGTATGTGATGGAGCGCGGGCTGAAGTCGGACTTAAGCATCGTGAAAGCCTGGAAAGGCGACCGCGCAGGGAACCTGATCTTCCGGGAAACGGCGAGGAACTTCAACCCCATGATGGCGACGGCAGGGAAGGTCTGTGTAGCAGAGGTGGAAGAACTGTGCGAACTCGGCGAGCTCGACCCCAACTTCGTCCACACACCGGCCATTTACGTGGACCGGATTTTGGAAGGCGCGCAATACGAGAAAAGGATTGAACGGCTTACGACGCGGCCGCGCACTTGAGTTTGTAAACCCGGCCCAAGGGCCGAAATGTTATAGCGAAGGCGTTTACGCCTGGAGGCTACGAGCAACGGCAGTCCGGCGCGCTGAAGGTGCGCAAACCACGGACCGAAATCCTCGTCGGGGAGTGCCAAACAATCCCGTCATATTTGGTGGTACACCTTGAACCAGGTCCCCAAAATGCTTAACCTGAAACCCCTTCTCGCCATGTCTACCGCGGTCATCGCGGTAAGAGCAACCGCCCAAACCGGCGGAGTGCCGCCCGACCTGCTCTCCACGTTTACAACGGGCCTGAACATCACCCGGTGGTTTTGCTACCTTCCGCAGGGGGACCTCGCTGACCACTGCGCGCATTACCTAACCCCCGCTGACTATGAGGAGTTCAAGAAGCTT
Source organism: uncultured archaeon (assembly GCA_963829965.1). Taxonomy (GTDB): domain Bacteria; phylum Armatimonadota; class Fimbriimonadia; order Fimbriimonadales; family Fimbriimonadaceae; genus DASXZH01. The sequence goes on from CAWHLK010000034.1 coordinate 59,777, forward strand.
CACGTGGGCTTCGTACGCCTCTGCATCGAGCCCGAGATCGTGGACAAAGAGGGCCAGGTCGACCCGGCCGGGCTCGCGGCGGTGGACAAAGGCGTCGAACAGCTCATCGCCCATGGAATCACCGTTGTCTGGGATTTGCACGACAACGGGCAGCTCAAGCTGGACCAGCCGGCAACGGACACCAGTCAATTTGTGACCTTCTGGTCGAAGGTCGCGCGCCATTATAAGGGCCTTGAAGAGCACAAGATGGTGTTCGAGCTGTTGAACGAGCCGCAGTTCTACAACAACCCGGATGTGTGGACCAAGCTGCAGGAGCAAACTGTTCAAGCCATTCGAAAGGAAGACCCGCGCCGCACGATTATGGTTACTTGCACGCGATGGAGCGGAGTCGACACCTTCCTAAAAATGGACCCGTTGCCCGAAAAGAACCTGATCTACACGTTCCACTGTTACGATCCGTTCTTTTTCACCCACCAGGGTGCGAGTTGGGCCGGTGAATACCCCGGCAAGTTCCAACATGTTCCGTTCCCATCGAGCCCCGAAGCGGTGGCCGCGATCTTGCCCGATAACGAAAAGAAATACGAATCCGCACTCATCGACTACGGCAAGTCCCGGTTTGATGACGCCTACCTGGAGGCCCGCCTCGCGGGCCCGATGGATTGGGGCAAGAAGAACGGGGTGCCGGTTGTCCTCGGAGAGTTTGGCGCTTATCCGCTGGTTTCGCCCCCGGTGTCAAGAGCGCGCTGGTTTGATGGCATGCGACTTGCGATTGGCAAGCTAAAGGTTCCAAACGCGCTCTGGGGCTACGACGACGCGTTGGGTCTTGGGCGCACATTAAAGCCGGACGGAACGCTGCAGCTTGATCCAAACACTTTGACGCACTTGTACGGCCAGTAACGCAAAGCTTCTTACTTCCGCGTGAACTTCGTGAGGTACAAACCGTTCTCGTTCGCGGACATAAAAGACCGATGGTTAACCCAATTGATGAGCTGGTAGCCCTCGGGCATGTTCGAATAGTCCACCGCCGCAGGGTCTGCCTGTGCCAGAAGCTTCGTTTTGTCAACCATTCCGGTTTCGGCAACTAGCCTGGAGCTGATTACGCTGTGATAGAGTTTGTGGCCCTCCAGCCGATAACTCATGGTTGTCTCTGAAAAGGCATGGGGCCTGCCGGGTACCGGCGTTCTCGCGGTCGCCGTGCCGTCAGGCTTGAACTCGATGGTGACGTCGTTCACATAACCACCGCATGTCCAGGTTCCAACCAAAGTGTTTGCCGGCCCACAGCCCGCGATGAATGTCGCGAACGCAAAGATGGGCAGAATACGAACGGCACGCATGATAGGATTTTACGATATGGAGGACGAACTAGGCAGGTTAATGGGATCGGCCTCGAGTTCCCTTGGGTGTGGCGCTCCGGAAGCTCGGCTCCTCAAATCCCGGAACACGTCGCGACCAACTCCGCGCATCTAAAGCCCTCCTCCGGCGTGTTCGTGATCCCGAACGTGAACCGCAAACCCTCCCGCGCCTCCCCTTCCGAATAGCCCGCAGCCAGCAGAACATGGCTGGGCTCGATGCTGCCGCTGCTGCAAGCAGCGCCGCTGCTTGCGCTTACACCAGCCCGATCCAGCCTGATAAGCATAGTTTCCGCCGAATGACCCTGCACCCTCAGATGCACGTGGCCACTGAGGACGCCATCCGAAAGCGGATCAACCGTGAAAACCACCCCGCGAACACCAACCTCGTTAAGCCGTGTAACGAATGCCGTTTTAACGACGCGCTTAACGGCTTCAAACTCCTCAAAGCGCGCAGCATGCTCGCGAATGGCAGCTCCAAATCCCACGATGGCGGCCACATTCTCGGTTCCTGCTCTCATCTCGCGCTCCTGCCCGCCACCCGCGATGACCGGCTTCATCCTTGTGCCGCCGCGAATAAACAGGCAGCCGGCTCCCTTGGGCCCGTTCAGCTTATGGGCGGCGAAGCACGCCAAATCCTCATTACCCACCGCGCACAAATTCTGAACCCGATCGCAAAAATGCGGAAAACGCCCTGTTCATGCGCCAGCTCGGAAATGGCGCCATCGTCATTCAAGGTTCCTAGTTCATTGTTCGCACTCATCGCGGATAAGAGAAGCACGTCCGGCCCCAGCATTTGGGACAAACGGTCCAAGTCAGTTCGCCCCGCCCGGTCCACGCGAACAAACTCTACCTTGTAGCCAAGCTGTTTAAGAATTGGCCGCGTGTGCAGCACGCAATGGTGCTCGGCCGCACTGATCAATATGCGAGTTCGTGAAGGATCGGTATTCCCAAGCGCCGCTCCAACGATGGCGAGGTTCGCCGCCTCGGTGCCGCTCGATGTGAAAATGACTTCGCCGAACTCACAGCCCAAGGCTTTGCTGACATCTGCACGGGCGGAATCCACTGCTTGACGCGCTTCGCGGCCTTCCGCGTAGAGGCTGCTCGGATTGCCAAATCGCGTGACATCCACCCATCGGCGCATGGCGGCGACTACCGGAGGCAGGAGCGGCGTGGTGGCGGCGTGGTCGGCGTAAATGCGCACTATAGAAGTTTACGGAAAAGCTTGCGCGGGAGGAAGGTCGCCCCGTAGCGCAGGTAGCTCTTGAACCTGCCCGGCGCGAGTTTTATGGACTGCGCGTAAGCGGCGCGGCCCGCACCCGCATCGCCGTTGAGGGTTTTGACCGTGCCGAGGCAGGCCTGGTTGTGGGCCATCGCCGAGTCCAACTCGGCCTTCCCATACCCCATGCCGGCGTAAACCGACGATCGCGAGGAAATCCACTCCCGGAGCATTTCGTCGTCCCGCCATATCCGGTCCAGCTTGTGGCTGGCGTTCTCTCCGTGAACGCGGTAGAAAGTCAGCGGCTCCGGCACAAAGCCGATCTCATGTTTTTCGGCAACGCGCATCCACATCTCCCAGTCGCCGGAGCCGAAATAGTTCTCATTGAACCCGCCAAGCTCGTTAAAGCACTGGCGCTTGACCAAAACTGCGCTCGCGATGATCTTGTTGGCATAGATCAGGCTCAAAAGCACGTTGCCGGTCTCGGTTCGCGGAAATTCAAACCCCAGCGGTGAGCCTTCCACCACTTCACCTGCTCCGTTGATGAACTTGCCATCGGTGTGCGCCAAACCAACTTTTGGGTGGGCTTCAAACAGCGCCAACTGGCGTTCAAGTTTCAAAGGCGCCCAAAGGTCGTCATCGTTGAGAATCGCCACGTAATCTCCGCTTGCCTGGGCGAGCGCAAGGTTCAGAGAGCCATAGGTTCCGAGGTTCTTCTCATTGAAAATGAGCTTGATCGGCTCGGTTCGGGCGGAAAGCCATTCACGGGTGCCGTCGGTCGAACCATCGTCGATCGCGATGATCTCATAGTCACGAAACGTCTGCCCCAGGATCCCGTCGTAGGCCGCCGGGAGGTAGGCCAGATGGTTATAGCAGGTGAGGAGGATCGAGACTTTCGGCATTTAGCCCGCCGGCGTGACCTGAACCGAGAAGTTCACGATGTCGAGCGTGGGATCCGAAACCCAGTTGGGCGAGGCCAAATCTCCGCCGTACCGGGCGTTATTATAGGTTCCCGAAGTATTCAAAGGCACTGTGATCCAGGAGTTAATGCTGTTTGCGCTGCTCTGGTTTCCAAGGGCGTCCTCGATCCTTGTTCCCGAGTATTGCGGTGTGGGAATGATGCTCATCGTGAGAAAGTTGACCTGCAGGCTCTGATAGGTCTGGGCGACGGTGGCTGAGGGCGCGATCTCGGGGGTGGTTATTTCGGCAGTCAAGGTCAGGCCGTCCGCGCTTTGGCTGAAGCTTATGGGCACATAGGCCGTAGCAATCGGCTCCGCGTTTGGCGTTGGGATCGTATAGATCTGAGCCATTTGACCCGTCAGGTTGTTAAGATTCCAAATGATGAGATATTGGCAGTTCCCGCTGACGATCCCATTGCCCCAAGGCGGGGCGATAACAGGAATCGGCCCTTGCGTCGTCGGGTTCAGAATTGTGCTCGGGTTCAACGCCATGACGTAGACAAAGCCTGGATTCACCGGCTGTTGCATGGTCATGGAGAGTGTAACGATGGTTCCATTCGCCGCCACCCGCCCGAAGGAAGCTTTGCGCATCCGGCAGCGGCCACCGCTGCCGCCAAAAGGGCAATCCACTTCATATCAATCCATCAGACGCATAAAGGATACGATGACATGCCTCGCAAGTGACGATTTTTCCTTCTTTTGCATGCTCGACGGATTTGGTGGGCACGTTGGTGCCGCACGCCTCGCAGCAGAGTTTTCGCGTGACACCCGCCATGCCGATGCCGCCGTGCTTCTGGCGAATCATTTCATATCGTTCGAGCATGGTGGCCGGAACTTCTTTGGCGAGTCGTGGACGCGAATTCGGAGCGATCCTTGAACTCCTTTTCGAGCTGGGTCTTGGAAGCCATGACCTTCTTTTGAAACTCGGCCAGTTCCTTCTTCTTCTCGGCTATGATACCGGCGGTTGTTTCCTCTTCCTTTTTGGCGGGAGGAACCGCCTCCCAAAGCTCTAGCAAACGCACGTCAAGGTCTCCCCGCACAGTCTTCTGGTGGGCGATCTCCTGCTGCATGGCGGCAACCTCTTTCGGGTTCACGACCTTGCCGCTGTAAAGCTCCTTGTCCATTTTCTTCAGCTTGTCGTCAATCGACTTTTGCTGAAGTTCAATATCGGTTTGGTCGCCGATCATGGACTTGACGTGTGCCAGTTGGGCGTCATGCTTGGCCGTGAGGGCGGCCAACTCGCCCTGGATCTTACGACCGGGGTCGAGTGTCGCCGCCCGCTGGCGGATATCCGCAAGTTGGTGGTCGACCAGGTGCAACTTCCAGAGTTTCCGCAAATCCAAATCGGCCATAGGTTAGCTAATTTGCGACCAGATCGCTCTTAGCGCCTCCGCTGATTTGTGTAAGCCTTCGCGCTCGGAGTCGTTCGACTGCCGGTTCGAGAACGGACTGGACGCCCTTCTTGCCAACCCGGGTCGGGAGCGAAAGGCACATATCTTTGATCCCAAGAGTGCCGTCGTGCATGCTGCTGACCGGCAGAACAGCGCCGGAATCTAGTGCGATTTGCTCGACCACTTCTTTGATCGAAATGCCGACCGCACGACCCGCGCCACCCTTGAGCCGAATGACTTCCGCGCCGGACTTCTTGGTGAATTCGAAAACTTCTTTAGCCGCCTCATCCGTGTAGCCAGGGATGCTGTGCAGGGAAATGCCGTTGATTGTCGCCGAAGACCAGATCGGGACCATGGAATCGCCATGCTCGCCCAGAATCAGCGCCTTGACGTCCAGCGCGCCCACGTTGAAGTGGTCGGCGAGGAGGCTTCTGAATCGGCAGGTGTCTAATACCGTTCCGAGCCCCAGCACTTGGCTTGCGGGAACCATGCCGCTGTGAACTGCAAGCTGGGTGAGAATGTCGACTGGATTCGAAACCACCAAGAGTGTGGCGCCATCCGCCAGTTTCACTTTCTTGAGTTCGTCGATGATGCCCTTGAACAGGCCTACGTTGCGGTTCACTAGCTCGAGGCGGCTCTCGTCGGGCTTTCTTCGAAGACCGGCCGTAATGACCACGCAGTTGCTGCCCTCAACTGTCTCGTAGCCGCCGCTTGTGAACTTCTGGCTCGAAGTGAGCGCTGCGCCGTGACGCAGATCCAAGGCCTCGCCGGCCGCGGTCTCCTGGTTCATATCGACAAGGGCGATCTCGCGCACGATGCCACCGATCTGAAGGGCAAATGCCGCGTCGGAACCGACTCGCCCGCCGCCCCCGATGATGCTAACTTTCATAAGATTTTTTCTTCTCCGTTTCTGGAATTGATCCCCAAAGTCATTATGGCATTGGTTGGCGCGGGCGGGGGGCCAGGGCTTTCTGGCGGCGGATTCTAGAGCATGGGTAACCTTGAATCCCCCCCACGTCGGAGGGCTTTACGGAAAAAACTTATGCCTTATAACGGTCTTTGGCACGCGAGCTTTACGGTCAGTAACCTGGAGCAATCCATCGAGTTCTATTGCGGGCTCCTCGGCATGGAATTGGCTCACCAACAGGTGCAGCATAACGAGTACACGAGCAAGCTCGTGGGCTTCCCGGATGCCAATCTAAAAGTGGCCATGCTCCGGATTCCCAACTCGTTCGTTGGCCCTTCCAACCATCACCTGGAGTTGGTTGAATACGTTCACCCAAGAGGCGAAAAGGCGGACGTGACCACGAACCGCCCTGGTGCGCCGCATCTGGCGTTTGTAACCGACGATATTCACGGCGACTATGAGCGGCTGTCCAAGGCCGGAGTAAGGTTCAAGGCTCCCGCGCCGGTGGCGATTGAGGCGGGAGTCAACAAAGGCGGCTTCACCGTGTATTTTCTTGACCCCGACGATATCACGCTCGAGATGCTGGAACCCCCAAAGGGACGGCCATGGGGAAGCTTCAATGGCGTTGAGTTAACCCGTCCGAGCACAACCTAGCCAAAACTGAACCGGGCGACGGCTTAGTTCGTTGAAGCATCATAAGCCATGAGAAGGTTGTTTCCTGCCTTTGCATTACTGGTGTTGGCTGTTGTGCCCAGCGGAGGTCTTTTCGCGTTCACTGGAAAGGCGAGGCCCCTTTGGCAAACCACTCGTGCGCAAGCGCGCTATGAAGACATCGCCGGGCTCAAGGTTTCCGTTTGGAAACCAACGACCTCGGGGCCCGCGCCGCTCATTGTTTTCTCTCACGGCCTCCACGGCTCCAGCCGCCAATCCCGGTTTCTCATGCAGGCGCTGGCCGATCATGGATACCTCGTAGTCGCGCCGAACCATGCGGACTCGCCCGTGAACCAAGGCGGGAAAATCCCGCCGCCGATCCCGCTCACTCAGCCGAGGCAATGGACGGACGCAACCTACAAGGACAGGGGAGACGACATCAAAGCCTTGCTCAAGGCTCTAAAAGACGATCCCCAATGGTCGACGATGATCGATTGGAATAATATTGGGCTGGCCGGGCATTCGTTGGGCGGCTACACGGTTCTTGGCCTGGCTGGCGGTTGGCAAAGCTGGGAAATCGGCAACGTGAAAGCTGTGCTTGCCATGTCTCCCTACAGCATGCCGTTCTCTGTGCAGCACACGTTGGGCAACGTGCATGTGCCAGTGATGTATCAGGGCGGAAGCAAGGACCCGGAAATGACCCCTTACGTCGCCGGACCTGGAGGTGCCTATGACCAAACCGGGGCCCCCGCCTACTTCGTGGACTTCAAAGGAGCGGAGCACCTTTCCTGGACCGAGTTGGAAATGGGCTATCAAGAAGACATCGACCACTATGCGGTAGCGTTCTTCGATAAGTATCTGAAAGGGGATAAATCGGCGGACTTGACGACCAAGCTCACGGACGTCGATGATCTGAGATCGAAGTAGACTGGCTTCATGATTCTCTTTGCGCTATTGGGGGTCTTTGGAGCAACTCAAGGCAGGTTTGCTCCGCCGCTGGTTTCTCCCGAGGTTCATGCGGACCGAACCGTCACCTTTCATCTGAAGATGCCGCTGGCTCACAAAGTTGAGGCGTTTGTGGAAGGGAAATCCAAGCCCTATGAGATGGTCAAAGACAAAGACGGCGTTTGGAGCGTGACCACCGAGCCTTTAGCTCCCAACTACTACGGCTATTCGTTCGGCGCGGATGATCAGCCGACCTTGGATGTCTTGAACCCATTGCGCAAGCCCAACCTCCTTTGGCAGGGAAACATGGTTCTTGTTCCAGGCAGTCCTCCCGAAGTTTGGGAACTTCAAGATGTGCCGCATGGGGAAGTCCACCACCACCTTTACACTTCGAGCGTGATCGGCGACAAGAGGGACTACTACGTTTACACTCCGCCGGACTATCCCAACAGTGGCCCTTACCCGGTCCTGTATTTGCTCCATGGCTACAGCGACGCCGCCGACGGTTGGACGTCGGTGGGCATGGCGAACACGATACTCGACAACTTAATTGCCGAGGGAAAGGCTAAACCCATGGTGATCGTGATGACCCTAGGCTATGGCGTGCCTGATTTTGCAAGCCCGCGTTCGACCGGATTCCGGGATCCTGGCCGAGTCATGAGGAACTACGATAACTACCGTAAGGCCCTTTTTACGGAGGTTATTCCGCAAGTTGAGGCCGAATATAAGGTCTCCACGGAAAGGGAGTCCCGCGCAATCGCCGGGCTCTCCATGGGCGGGGCGGAGACCCTCTATATTGGTTTGAATAATTTGGACCGCTTCGCCTATATTGGGTCATTCAGCGCGGGGGGATTGTCCAGGGAGTTTGATCAGGAGTTTCCGGGCTTCGATTCGGAAGCTGCTAACCAAAAGGTTAAGAAGTTGATGGTCGCATGCGGCACGTCGGACGGTTTGATCGCTTTCAACCGAGAGGTGAAGGCCTGGTTACGAGGCATGAACGTAAATTTCGAAGACGTGGAAACGCCGGGGATGCACGAATGGCCGGTGTGGCGAAGGAACTTGGCGCAGTTCAGTCAAGAGATTTTCAGATAGGGCGAAGGTGGAGTGCGCGGCCCTGCTTGTCCTGAGCTAGTCGAGGGGGGCGCCCTTTCTTACGCGCAGGCCCCTGCGCAACTTACTCAGCGTTTCCTGCAAAGTTCACGGTCGGCTCCGCCAAGGCCAGCCCTTCAACCCAGTTCCAGCCTGTAAAACTCGATCGCGTTTTCTCCCAATACTCCGTTGCGTTCACTCTCCGATAGCATTCCGAGCAACCTTTCCTGAACGTCCATGACGTATTTGTAGCTCCCACGGGACAGGCAAACCGGCCAATCAGAGCCGATCATCAACCGCTCCGTTCCGAATGCTTCCAAGGCCGCGTCGGCATAAAACCGCAAGTCCTCTTCCTGCCAGTGGGTGGAAGCTTCCGTCACCAGACCGGAGAACTTGCACCAGAGATTGTCGCACTTGCCCAACTCTTTGAGGGCTCCATGCCATGGCTCCTTCTCCCCGTCACGGATACGCGGCTTGCCCAAATGGTCCAGAACGAACCGCTGGTTCGGAAACATGCGCACGAATTCGGCCGCTTCCACCATTTGGTTAGAAAAGACGAGGACGTCGTAGGCCAACCCAAATTGCTCGATAGCACGCATGCCGGACAGGAACGAAGAATCTAAAAGGTAGCCCTGCGGTTTTCCCTGCGTAATCGCTCTGATGCCCACCGCCTTCGGACTGGCAGCGAACTGGGCCAAATGGTCTTGAACATCCGGAGCGACGAGATCGACCCAGCCAACCACCCCGGCTACGAAAGGAAAACGGTCCGCGAGGTCAAGCAAGAACAAGTTCTCGTCAAGCGACTCGCGCGCCTGAACGGCGATCGAAGCGTCATAGCGAAGGCTCAGCAGCTCTGGCTCCAAGTCGGGAGGCAGGAAATCGCGTTTTTGGCTTGCGTCTTCAAGCCAATCGAACTGAACCGGTTCGTAAAGCCAGAAATGCTGATGGGAGTCGACTTTCATTTGTTTGCCGCGCGAGCGATGCGCCAGCGGTCTAGGCCCACCGCAATCAGGATGATCAGACCGGTGATGATGTCCTGAATCCAGTTCGGCCACCCCCGCTGGGTGCAGCCTGCTCGAATGGTCTCCATAATCAACGCCCCGATGAGGCTCGCGAAGATGTTGCCTTCACCGCCCGTGAGGCTTCCGCCGCCAATAACGACCGCCGCGATGATATCCAGCTCGAGTCCAACCGCGACGGTTGGATCTCCGATCGTGATCCTCGAGAACTCCATGAGGCCGGCGATGCCTAGACACAACCCTCCGATCACATAAACCCAAACCGTCGTTCGCAAAACACGAATGCCGCTTAACGTGGCCGCCTGCGCATTGGAGCCAATGGCCACTACCTGACGGCCAAAGACGGTAAACCGTAGCGCCCAAGCGGCAAAGGCGGCCGCGAGAAGCATCAGCCAGGTTCCCAAGGGGAACAGCTTCCAGTGCTCGGCCGGTTTCAGCGAAGCGGTCAAACTGTTAAGCCAAGTATCCGGTGCGATGACCTCATTTTCATGGCCAAGTCCCTTCGCAAGGCCGCGAAAGGCGTCCATCATGGCGAGGGTGACAATGAACGCCCCCACTCGGAGTCGAGTGATACGAGTGCCGTTCACAAAGCCGCATAATGCGCCTACCCCAAGTCCAACGCCGATGCCCATCAGCGGGTTGTGCGTCTTCTGAAGCGTCAACGCGATGACGACCGTGATGAGCGCGACCAACGAGCCGGCAGATAGGTCGATGCCGCCTGCGATGATAATATAGGTCATGCCGATGGAGCCGAAGCCAACCACCGCAACCTGACGCATCAGGGTTTCGATCTCATCGATGTTCCCGAAGCTGCGTGGGTTCAAATACCAGAAGATGCCGTAAATCGCCATCCAGGCGATGGCAACGCCAATGATTCCGAAATATTTCTTCACTGGACGCACGCCTCCATGAGCTTCTCCGCGTCCGTTTCCTTTGCGGGAACCGCAGGCCCTAAAGTTCCACGAGACATCACCGCTACCCGGTCGCAAACGCCAAGCAGCTCCGGCAGGTAGCTGCTGACAAGCAATATGGCCTTACCCTGCAAAGCCAAGGCGTCAATAACCTTGTAGATTTCCGCCTTGCTGCCAATATCGATGCCACGGGTGGGCTCGTCCAAAAGAAGCATGTCTACGTCTAACTCTAGAAGTCGTGCCAAGGCAATTTTCTGCTGGTTTCCCCCGGAGAGTTCACCAATTGGTTGGTCCGGCCCCTTACACTTGACCTCCAGTTTCTGGATCCAGGCAGCCGTTCTCGTAGATTGATCGCGCGGTGAAACGATGCCGGAATGACCTGGTCTCGGCATAAGCAGGTTCTCCGCCAAGCTCAGCTTGAGAGCAAGACCTTCCAACTTTCGGTCTTCGCTCAACAACCCCATCCCCTGGCTCCAGCGGTCGTGACTGGAATAGGCGCCCGAATAGGCTGCGAATTTGATTTCGCCGGAAAGCACGCGGTCCAGCCCAAACACTGTGCGCAAATCGGTTCGGCCGCTGCCGTTCAATCCTGCAATCCCCAAGACCTCGCCCTTCCGGATTTGAGCGCTCCCATCCCGAGGGAGCTTCTTACCTACCAAATGGTGAATGTCCAGTAGCACTTCGCCTGGAACATGATGGGAACGGGGGTAAAGCTCTTGAACCTCGCGGCCAACCATGCTTCGGACAAGTTCGGGAATGGAGGTTGAACCCACTGCATATTCGCCAACAAGAGAGCCGTCCCGCAGCACCACCGCGCGATCCGCGATCTCCATGACCTCATCCAAGAAGTGGGAGATATAAATGACCGCTGCGCCCCGCTGCTTTAGAGTGCGGATCTGCTTGAACAAATTCTCAACGTCGTGCTTGCCGAGGCTGCTGGTGGGCTCATCGAAAATGATAATGCTTGCATTGCGGGCGAGCGCCTTCGCAATTTCCACCACCTGCTTCATTGCGGGCGAGAGGCGTCGAACTTCCTCCTCGGGCGGTTGATTCGGGTAGCCCATTTCGTTGAGAAGCCGCTTGGCTTGCTCGCGCATCGCACTGACGCCGAGAACTGGGCCGAAATGCGGTTCGCCGCCGAGGGCGATGTTTTCGGCAATGCTCAAGTGCTCACATAGAGCAAGTTCCTGATGAATGAGTGCAAGTCCATGACGGCGGGCTTCCACCGGATTGTGTGGCGCATATCGCTCGCCGTCCAGAAGCATCTCGCCGGTGTCCGGTTTTTCCTCACCCGCCAAGACACGCATGAGCGTGCTTTTGCCGGAGCCGTTTTCACCGACCAATGCCAAAACCTCGCCGCTGTTCGCGACGAGGCTGACGTCCACCAAGGCGCGGGTAGCCCCAAACGCCTTGGAGACAGAATCGATTCGAATCTTCTCGATCAAGATTCCGGTGGAGGGGCGATCAGCTTGGCCACATCGGGCTGAGTCATGTTGGCCTTGGTGACGACGGTGGCGCCGGTGTCTTCCTTATCAGGCACGGTTTTGCCGCGGATCTTATTGACAAGGAAGGTCACGCCATCATGGCCCATCTTGATCGGGTTCTGAACAACCAGGCCATCGATCTGGCCGGACTTCAGACCATCGATCAGGGGGCCGGAAGAGTCGAAGCCGATGAATTTGACCTTGCCCGCAAGGTTTGCGTCCTGCAGTGCGCGAAGCATGCCGAAAGCGCTTGACTCGTTAGGGCAGAAAATGCCGTCCGCCTGGAACTTGCCGTCCTTCGTGAACGACTGAATTAAGTTCTCGCTCGCCTTTTGGGCAGTTTCTTCTGTTGCGCCGGCGTGCTGATTGTCGCTGATGATCTTGATGTTGGGATTCTCCTTCATCGCATCCTCAAAGCCTGCTTCACGCTGTTCGGTGCTGGCGGAGCCTTCCTCGTAGCGAAGCATGATCACGCTTCCCTTGCCGCCAAGGTCTTTGGCGAGTTCCTCGCCGCCCTGTTTGCCCGCCTTTTCGTTGTCGGTGGCCACGTAACTGACAGGCGTGAAGTTATTGAGCGTGGAGTCAATGATCACGACAGGAATACTGGCGTTTGTAGCCTCGTTGGCTGCAGGTCCCAAAGCCGTTGCGTCCAGAGGCGCAAGGACAATGCCGTCTACTTTCGAATCAACGAAGTTTTCTACGACCTTGATTTGGCCGTCCTTGTCGTCTTCCTTTTCAGGGCCCTTAAAATCAATCTTGACGTTGCCCAGTTCCTTGGCCGCCTCGTCGGCGCCGGCGTGAATGGACTTCCAGTATTCGTGGGTCGACCCCTTGGGGATGACGGCAATTTCTAGTTGTTTGCCGCTGTCTGAGGTCCCGCCCGTCGAGGTGGCCGTCCCCGTGCTGTTGTTAGCACTGGACGAATCCTTCGATCCGCAACCGGATCCGATCAGTACAACCGCAAATGCGGCTGCGAACATGCCATAAAGCTTCATCGTCGAGCTACTCCTTATTGTCCCGTCGTTCCGTAGGCGTCGCCGCCTGAGGCGTTCGCAGGGTTGGGGGGTGTGTTTCCAATGGCGCCGCCGCCGAATCCCGATGTCGCGTTAGATGAATCGCATCCTCCAAGGATGAGCGCCATCGCGAAAAGAGACAGAACGAGCCATGCATACCGTTTAATCAACCACTTCCTCCATTATCTGCGAGTGTCCTGCAACGTCCTATTATGAGCAATCAGTTAGACTTAGACAACATGTACCAAAAAGTGGATTAGATGTACCATAAAGGGGTGCACCTGTATACCATCTTACCCTTCATACCGTCCATATAAGCCCGAACTGGCTATGTTTTGACTCTAAAGGCGAGATTCTGAATCAAGATGCGGGTAGCCTTTATATGGACCATGAAAGCACTTTCCCTGCGTCTTCTCGGCGCTGCGAGCGTTTCGTTATGTCTCGCCAACGCCACCCCAACCGGCCATTCGAACAAACCGGACCTCGCCAAGGACCCCACTTTGTACATCGTGGGCTACGCGCACCTGGACACCCAATGGCTTTGGATGTATCCCATCGTCATTCGCGACTACCTGCGCAAGACGATGGAGGACAACTTCAAGCTGTTCCGCAAGTATCCCCATTACACATTCAATTTCACCGGTTCCAACCGTTACCGGTTGATGAAGGAATATTATCCGGAAGACTACGCAAAGCTTAAGAAATATGTGGCAGAAGGGCGGTGGGTTACCGCGGGCTCTTCGGTGGAGGAGGGCGACGTAAACAGCCCCTCGCTGGAGTCTCTGGTCCGCCAAGTGATGTATGGCAACGAGTATTTCAAGAAGGAACTCAACGAAACCAGCAGCGAGTACATGCTGCCGGACTGCTTCGGTTTTCCTGCCGCGCTGCCCAGCATTCTTGCGCATTGCGGCATCAAGGGATTTTCCACCCAGAAGCTGACCTGGGGCTCCGCCTTGGGCGACCCAAGTTTCGATCACGGCATTCCCTTCCAAGTGGGGCGTTGGATCGGGCCGGACGGGAAAAGGCATTGTCGCCGCTCTGAACCCGGGCAGCTACGGCAGCGAAGTGCGAGACGACCTCAGCAACGACAAGCGCTGGCTGAACCGTATCGAGCAGAACGGGAAGGACACCGGCGTTTTTACCGACTACCACTATTTCGGCACCGGTGACGTGGGCGGCGCGCCCGATGATAACAGTGTGAAGTGGGCGGAAGCAAGCGTGACCGGAAGCGGACCGCTCAAAGTGGTTGGCGGCCGCGCGGATCAGATGTTCAACGATCTGACTCCCTCCGACATTGCCAAACTGCCAACCTATAGTGGAGATTTGGAGCTGACGCAGCACTCGGCAGGATCGCTGACTTCGCAAACCGAGCACAAGCGTTGGAACCATCAGAACGAGAAGCTTGCCGAAGCGGCGGAAAAAGCGGACGTAACCGCCATGCTGCTAGGCTCCGCGGACTACCCAACCGAGAAGTTGGATACCGCTTGGAACTGGTGTCTTACCGGCCAGTTTCATGACATGATGGCCGGCACCGCCCGCCCCCTCGCCTACACCTATCTGTGGAACGACGACAGCCTGGCGATGAACTACTTCTCGGCAGCGCTTACCGGCGGAGTCGGCGCGGTGACGCGGGCGCTGGATACCAGTGGAGATGGCGTGCCGCTTGTGGTTTACAACCCCCTCTCGTTTGCGAGGACGGATGTGGCTGAAGCAACCGTTTACGTTCCCGGTAGCGGCCGTTCCATTGAGGTTGTGGGGCCCGACGGTAAGCCCGTACCATCCCAGGTTCTGCCAACGGGTTACGAGCTCTCCGCTTCCGATAGCAACCACTACCACCTCTTGTTCCTTGCCAAGGTTCCCTCGGTTGGTTATGCGGTTTACCATGTGAAGACCAGGCAGCCCGACGGCTTTCCCGATGTGCCGGATAACCATTGGGCATCGTCGAACGCGGCGCAGACGATCAGCAATGGTGCGCTCCGCGTTTCCGTCGACAAGGATGGCAACGTTAGTTCCATATACGACAACGTCCACAAGACAGAAACCCTGTCCGCCCCGATCAAGCTTGCCTTCCAAGCGGAAGCGCCGAGCATTTATCCGGCCTGGAACATGGACTGGAAAGACCAGAAGAAGCCGCCCTACGCTTATGTCGATGGACCGGCGAAAATCAGCGTGGTTGAAAACGGTCCCGTCCGCTACGCAATCCAGGTGGAAAGAGATGCGCAAGGTTCGCATTTTGTCCAGCAGGTTCGGCTCACTAAGGGCTCGGACCATGTGGAGTTTCTCGACAATATCGATTGGAAATCGACGGGATGCGCCCTCAAGGCAACGTTCCCCCTCAAAGCCTCCAACCCCAAGGCAACCTACAACTGGCAGGTGGGTACAGTCGAACGCGGCAACAACGACCCCAAGAAATATGAAGTCGCCTCTCAGCGATGGTTCGATCTCACCGACACCTCCGGAGATTTCGGCGCTTCGGTGCTGACCGGGGCGAAATACGGGTCGGACAAGCCGGATGACAGCACTCTGCGCCTCACGCTGGTCTACAGCCCCACCGCAACCGGTGGGTTTGAAGAGCAGGCCTACCAAGACTGGGGCCATCATGAGATCCTCTACGGGCTTTACCCACACGCCAAGGACTGGCGATATGCCGGAACTGCCCAAGAGGCGATGCGGCTGGACCAGCCCCTCAACGTTTTCCAGGCACCCTCGCACGTGGGGAACTTGGGGCGCGCTTTTAGCGCGCTCAAAGTAAGCGATGACGACGTCACTGTCGTTGCTCTCAAGAAAGCAGAGAGCAGCGGCAGGATCGTCGTTCGGTTCCGCGAGCAGAATGGCGCCGGCAGAAAGGGGGTAACCCTGAGCATGCCGGAAGGCATCTCGGGCGCAAGGGAAGTGGATGGCCAAGAAAGGCCGATCGGTTCTGCAACCGTTTCGGGCGGAAAACTGGTTTTCGACATGACGCCGTACGCGGTTCGCGCGTTTGAGCTTCAGGTCAAAACCAAGCCAACCGCACCACTGGCGGTGTCGAAACCGGTGGAACTCCCTTATAATCTTTGCGCAACCAGCACTCGGGCCAACCGATCCGCCGGAAACTTTGACGGCGAAGGCAGATCCCTTGCCGCCGATCAACTTCCGGATTCGATCGCAGCAGAAGGCGTGAACTTCAAGATTGGTCCGAAGGCCGATGGCGTGAAAAATGCCGTTGCTTGCGAGGGCCAGACGATCGCATTGCCTGCGGGCGATTGGCAGAAGGTCTACTTGCTCGCCGCTTCCTCCAAGGATGATCATCTGGCCACCTTCGGGGTTGGCGGAAACAATGTCACCCTGAAGATTCAGGATTGGGGAGGACACATTGGCGAGTGGGACACGCGCGTTTGGGCCAAGCCTCAGAAGGAAGTCATCTACGATTGGGGAGACAACCCCTACCGGGGCCTGGAGCCTGGCTACATGAAGATGCAGCCGGTTGCATGGTGCTGTGACCATAAGCATGACCCGCAAGGCGACGAGATTTATGAGTACAGCTATCTGTTCAAGTACAGCCTGCCATACGGCAAAACGCTGACACTGCCGAACGATCCGTCCATTAAAATCCTTGCGCTCTCAGTGGCGCGCAACGTGAACGATGACATCCAGCCCGCCGACCCGCTCTACGACACGCTTCCAAGGAAGATGACCGGACCTGTGATTACGCCGGCAGCCGGCGATTTCAAAGATTCCAAGCTCGTAACCATCGAACCCAGCCTCTTCGGCGCGACCAACCAGATCAAATACTCCCTGGACGGAAGTACGCCGACAATGGGATATCCCGGTCCGATCTGGGTAACGAAGTCGACGACGATCAAGGCACGCATTGGGGAAGGCCCGGTTACTACCGCAACTCTGAATGTGGACGACACCACGCCGCCTACTTTGACCGCATCCTACTACTGGCCGGATCTCAATGTCGCAGAGCTGCGTTTTTCAGAGCCGATCGATAAGATGGCGGCCGAGGAGCCGACGAACTACCACATTGGCAGTGCCACCGCGACGGCCGCGCATCTCTCGGGCGACAAGCAGTCCGTGATTCTGGAGTTGAGTCCAACTTCCGCTCCGGTCGATCAGGTGAGAGCCACCGCCATCGTACGCGATGAGTCCGAGAATCATAACGAAGCCACGCTGGATTTTCAGATCACTCCGGCGAAAGCCGCCTATCAGCTCGATCATTTCACCGCCGATGGCCACGAGGTAACCGCCTCGCCCGCCGACCTTCCGGTTGCGCCAGGCGCGCCGTGGACGATCAACTTCTTTATCCGAGTCGACCACCAAATTCCCGACCACACGATCATCGCCGGCTTCGGGCAGGTGGATGACCGAGAAAGCGGTGCGTCCCGCTACCTGGCGATGTTTGACGAAGGCGGACTGCGCTTCTGGGGTCGGAATATCGATATTCCCCTGAATACCAAGCTGGATCTCAACACCTGGGAGATGCTGACAGTGACGTTCGACGGCACGCAAGTGGTTGCGTACAAGGATGGAAAGGCGATGTCTGTTGCAGGCGTCAAGTTTGCGGAAGCGCCCAACGAAGTTCATATCGCCCCACTGGACGGATGGATGCACCGGAACCGTTTCGATTCAGGCGAAATAGCGGACTTCTCGATCTGGAACAACTGTTTGGATCGAACGGCGATTAACGCACTGCTCAAGAAGGGGCATTCGTAGAGCGCCCGCGCGAAGCGCTATGCGGCGATTCTTCGGCGAGACCGCAGCTTTGGCGGAGAAAGAACTCAGCCTCTTCCAAATCGGCTCGCGGCAAGTGACTGCCACTAGATAGAGCGGCGGCCCTCGCCGCTCTATCGGGCCGCATTCATATCCCGGCTCAGCCCACCTTGAACAGCTTCGCCCCGTGGGAGGGCACGTTGGCTTGCAGCTTCCCATCCGCGCTGCCGATATTGCGGCGCTCCCAGAGGTCGCGAACGCGCTTGGAGCCCGAAATGCCCAACTGCTCCCAAGATACGGAGATATTTTGAGCGGCGTGCGACATGTTGAACAATCCCACAGCAAGGGAGCCGTCCGCCAGCTGCCGTGCCCAAACTTCGATCCCGTCTTGGTTGGAGTCGTAAACCCGGTGGCACTGCTGGCCGAGGGGATCTTGGTCCACTTCGATAACATCGTGATTGGTAATGAGAGCCTTGGTCCAAGGATCCAAGTGGCTCAAGTCGCAGCCCAAAATCAAGGGCGCGGCAAGCAAAGACCACATGGTGATGTGGGTGATCTGCTCGTTCGGCTTTAAGTGGGTGGGATGGGGATGGTCGCCCCAGCCGAGGTTGCCCACAACCAGCATGTCAGGATCGTTCCAACTCCCCGGGCCTGCGCCAGCCCCTTCATTGATCTCGGAAAGCGCGTTGGAGGTCATGCTGCCGTAGTTGTCGGTAATATCGCCCGTCGTGCGCCACAGATTTCCACCAATCGACCTGGCCCATTTCCAGCTATCGCCCATGCCGTATTGGCAGAGGCTGAACGTGATGTCCCGGCTCACATTGTCCAGGCAGCCGCGCATTTTGACATAAGGCGCCTGGTAGCCCGCGAGATCAGGATGGGGATCGATACCGCCGTAGGAGCACCAGTCGTACTTGAGGTAGTCCACTCCCCATTTGGCGTAGGCGTCGGCATCTTGTTGCTCGTGCTGGTAACTGGCTTCGTAGCCGGCGCAGGTTTTCGGTCCGGGCGAGGAGTAAATGCCGAGGAGAATGCCGTTCGCGTGCAATGCGTTGGCGAGTTCGGCCATGTCGCCGAATTTCCGGTTCGTTTGGATATTGCCGCCGTCGTCGCGGTCGCCCTCCCAGGCGTCGTCGATGTTGACGAATCTGTAACCGTAGTCGGTGAGTCCCTCATAAACGAAGGCATCGGCTGCGGCCTTGACCTTATCCGCGGTCACGCTCGTCCCCCATACGTTCCACGAGTTCCAGCCCATTGGTGGAGTCATGGCGAGTTTGTGCGTGCCGCAAACGATGGTTAAGTCCCTCTTGTCCGAACCTGCGGGCCCCTTTACCGTCACATGGGCCACGTAATTGCCGTCCGAGGGCACGGAGCCGGTGATGATCCCGGAACTTGGATCCATGGTCAACCCTTGGGGAAGCCCGGTTGCCGAATACAGCAAGGGCCTCTTTCCGCTGACTGGAATCTTGAAGATAAACGGTTTGCCTGGCGAACAGCCGACGACGCGGGCGCCGTTGATCTCGGGCTTGTCTGAGTGGCCCATGTAAATCTTCATGGGGGGTTCTTGCGGCTCCGGCATCGAGACCGGCTTTGGGTCAGTCGCGGCGAGCAGAATCTCGTCGTCCGCCCAATCGGCATGGTCGTAATCGATACCGGGAACGCCACCCTCGACTTCCAATCTCATTTTGTGCGCGCCGGTAAGGTCGACGGACAGAGTTTCTGCCGGCATCATCGGGTTGAGAATCGAAGACTTGGCTGCCAACTTGCCATCAAGATAAACAAAAAACTGTACCGACCCTCGGCCTTGGGTTTCGTCATCCAAGCCAACAGACGCGACGAAGTGCTTCGCGTTCCCCTTGAGGTCGATAAGAAAGTCGCTTTCCGCATGGGTCCCTAGTCCATGCTCATACAGTTTCTTGCCGATCGTGATCGGCGAGCCTTCCACCGATTTGTCCTTGTGGGGATCGCCCCACCCCTGGGTGATGTTCGAAAGGTCGAGGTCCTCGATGTGGACGATGTTTTGCTGGGGAGCGCCCAGAGTAAGAAGAGGCAGAAACCAAAACGCGCACATTGTGCGAGTTTACTTGTAGCGGTACACGATTCTGCCTTTCGTGAGATCGTAAGGCGAGAGTTCCACTCGGACCCGGTCTCCAGGGAGGATTCGGATGTAGTTCATTCGCATCTTGCCGCTTACGTGAGCGAGGATCTCAATTTCTTCCGTATCTTCAATTTTGACTTTTACCCGGAACCGGGCATTTGGAAGGTTTTCGGCGACAACGCCCTCAACCTCGATCCCCTTTTCTTTATCTTCTTGCGGCTTATGCTGTGTTCTCTTTCGCATGCACCCCTATTTTAGCGGATTTTAGGTAGTGGACAGGTTGAATGACGGATTATTGACAATATAGGCCCGGATGCACACCGAAGAGACTATCGTAAAAGCTCCAATGCATCGCTTCGGCCTGTGAGCCAGAACTGCATTCGCGTTCCGATCCCTGATTCTAGCCTGAGACAGACCCTGCCAGGTAAGGATTTTCGCGATTGCGTCTGAAGTGTGGGCTGCCCGCTGGTCTCATTCCTGAGTCAAAATATCGGCGCCGTTCTTGGTGATGGCGATGGTGTGTTCGAAGTGCGCGGAGTTCTTGCGGTCGGCGGTGCGAATGGTCCAGCCGTCTTCATCCTGGGTAACGCGCCAAACGCCCATATTCACCATCGGCTCGATGCACATGGTAACGCCTTCTTTAAGCTTCACGCCGCTCCCAGGCTTCCCATAGTTGGGCACCGAAGGGTCCTCGTGGAGCGAACTGCCAATCCCGTGGCCAACCAGGTCCCGGACAATGGAGTAGCCGTTGGACTCCACGTAGCGCTGAACCGCTGCGCCAATGTCGCCGGTGGTGTTGCCAACTCTGGCTTTTGCGATGCCCTGATAGAGGCTTTCTCGCGTCACGTTGAGGAGGCGCTGGTTTTCGGGGGAGATTTTGCCAACCGGATAGGTCCAAGCGCTATCGGCGTGATACCCGTCCAGAAGCACCCCAAAATCCAGACTGATGATATCGCCCTCCACGAGAACGCGATCGTCGGGAATGCCGTGGACGACCACCTCGTTCACCGAAATGCAAGCGGCAGCGGGGAACTTACGGTAGTTGAGAAAACTTGGATAGGCGCCCGCTTCCGAGATCAGCCGGTGCGCTAGGTCGTTGAGCTGGCGAGGAGTTTTACCGGGGGCGATCTCTTCGGAAACGATGCGAAGCGTCCGTGCGAGGATGCGGCCCGACGCCCGCATTTTTTCGATTTCAGAGTCCTTCTTAAGGATCAGCATTTCAGATTCGGTGCGATGTGGTTAAAGATATCCAGAGGATCACCACTTCCGTCAACCCGTAATAATACGCCTTTTTGCTCGTAATAGCTGACGACCGGCAAGGTTGTTTCCTGGAACACTTTTAGCCGCGCCCAGATGGTCTCTGGCGTGTCGTCGGACCGTACGATGAGCGGGCCGTTGCATTTGTCGCAAAGCCCCTCCCGTTTCGGAGGCTTGGAGATCGCCTGATAGATCTCGCCACACTTCGTGCAGCCCATCCTTCCTGCAAGGCGGGAAACTACAACCTCGTCAGGCACTTCGATCGAAACGACCTTGTCTAGATGCTGCCCCATATCTGCCATCATCTCGTCGAGCGCTTCCGCCTGCCTCACAGCCCGGGGAAATCCGTCCAGCACGAATCCGTTCTTACGGATATCATCGGAACGAAGGCGTTTCGCCATCATCTCAATTGTCACGCCGTTGGGCACCAACTCCCCGTGATCGATATATCGTTTGGCGAGGCGGCCAAGATCGGTTTCCGCCTCGATTTCGGTCCGGAAGATCATTCCGGAAGACAGAGGCCGGGCGCCAAAATGCTCTTCTAAGAGTGTAGCCTGGGTTCCTTTACCCACGCCCGGAGGGCCGATAAGGACGATTCTAATAATTTCGGACAAAGACTATTCAGTTCCCGTATTGCTTCATCAGGAGATGAGCTTCTATCTGCCGCATGGTTTCAAGTGCAACCTGAACCATGATGAGCAGGGAGGTGCCTCCGATGATATTGAGGTTGGTTCTTGGAATGCCTGCCAAGCCTGGACCAATAAACTGCGCCAGAGCGATAATGGTCAAGAAAGCCGCGCCGGCTATGGTAATTCGGGACAGAACGCCGTCCAAGAAATCCTTGGTCTGCTTGCCTGGCCGAACGCCCGGAATGAACGAACCTCCCCTTTTGAGGTTGTTGCTGATGTCCTCCACGTTGTATTGGATTGCCGTGTAGAAGTAGGTGAAGAAAAAGATCAGGACGGCGTAAAACAGGTCGCCGCACAGCCCCTTCGGAAAATCAATGCCCGGCCGCAGCCATTGCGTGAAGTCAATGATTTTTTGCCCCAATACCTGGTTTCGTGACTGGACGAAGAGACCGATTTGCGCCGGAATGTACAGCAGCGAAATCGCAAAGATGATAGGGATAACGCCGGCCGTGTTGATCGGGATGGGAAGATAACTTGTTTGCGCGCCCGCAAGTGTTTTGGTTCCAAACTGCCTTCTCATGTGGGACATTGGAATCCTGCGTTGAGAAGTTGTAAAGAGCACGATCACCCATGTGGTCGCTAGGAACAGGACGAGGATCGCTCCCAGTGAATAAGGGCTGATTGCCCCATTGCTCATATCGGTAAAGAGTTGCCCGAATTGAACTGGCGCCGAAAGCACGATGCCCGCAAAGATCATAAGGGAGACGCCGTTGCCAATGCCCTTTTGGCTGATCTGCTCTCCGAGCCAAACCATGAACATTGCGCCTGCCGTCCAAAACGCCAGAGTTGATGTGGCCGTTATCCAGTTGCTGTGCTCTATCGCATGTGCGGCCACCACTTGTGAATAGAAAGCGAAGCCCTGAAACACGCACAAGACAAGGCTCAAAGTGAGAGAGCGCTTATTTTGCTTTTGCCTGGCGTATTCGCCGCCTTCTTCCAGTTCCTTTTTCCACTGAGGTAACGCCGTCGTCAAGACCTGCATGATAATTTGCGCGGTGATATAAGGGTTAAGGCCAAGCGCAAAAATGGAGAGGCGGCGAACCGCACCTCCGCCGAACGTGTTCATCATCGAGAACACAGCGTTGCTCTTCATCAGCTCTTCCATCCTCGCCGGGTTCACCCCCGGGATCGGGACTGGAATGTTGATGCCGAGCGTGAACACGGCGAACATGGCGAAAATAAAGAGGATTCTCGCCCTTAAATCAGGGTCCGCCCAAGCCTGACGAAATGTTTGGAGCAGGGGCATGGTTAGCCCCGCCCTGTTGGGGGTTTGAGTTACCGAACCGCCGAAGATGCTCACAGAGTGATTGCTTCTCCCTTCGCCTTTTCAATGGCCGCAAGCGCAGTCTTGCTAAACTTGTGCGCGCTTACCTTGAGCTTCTTGTTGAGTGTGCCGTAGCCTAGAACCTTGACTCCATCGTTTCCTTTGCCGATGATGCCGATTTTGAGCAGGCTCTCCGGGTTAACTTCGGCGCCCGCTTCGAACAGCTTCTCAAGATCGTCCAGGTTCACGATCGCATACTCTTTGTGATTGATGTTGCGAAAGCCCTTCTTAACCGGAAGCCGGCGCTGGATAGGCGTTTGGCCACCTTCAAAATTGGGATTGATCTGGCGTCGAGCCTTTTGGCCCTTCGTGCCACGAGTGGCAGTCTTACCCATGCCGCTGCCAATGCCACGCCCAACACGGCGCTTTTTAAAAGTGCTGCCCTTGTTCGGGCCTAGTTCATGCAAGCTCATTGATTACTCCTCGGACTTCGGCTTCTTCGGGGCCGCTTTCTTGGCCGGTTTGATTGCCTCGCCGGCAGGCTCCTCAGCTTTCTCAGCCTTTTCTGCCTTGGCTGCTTTTTCGGCTTTGGCCGCCTTTACGGGCGCTGCTTTTGTCGGCGCCTTCTTGGCAACTTCTTTCTTCTTCGAGACTTCTCCTTCGGCGGTTTCAATCACGAGAAGGTGTTTCACGCGATGGATCATGCCGCGGATTGCGGGAGAGTCATCGTGCTCCACAATTTGGTGGACTTTCCGTAGGCCTAAAGCCTTAACCGTCGCACGGTTGCGGGCCGTATTGCCTATCGGACTCTTGGCGAGTCTAATGCGCAGCATCCGCTTCCTCCTTGCGCGCTTTTTCCAACCACGGAATAAGCTCGTTCACGTCGAGGCCGCGCAGATCAGCCGCCGCTTCTGGGTGTTCCAGCCCTTTAAAGGCTTCAATGGTGGCATAAGCCATGTTGATCGCGTTTCGGCTGCCAAGGCTCTTCGCAAGAACGTTATGGATTCCTGCCGCCTCGAGGCATGCACGGACCGCGCCGCCCGCCTTGACGCCTGTTCCAGGGCTGGCCGGCTTGAGAACGACCCGCGAGGAGCCGGCGACTGCCGTGATCTCGTGAGGGATCGTCGCGCCGATCATCGGCACCTTGAACATTGCCTTTCGGGCAGCTTCTTCCGCCTTCCGGATCGCATCTGGAATGCCGCGAGCTTTGCCGAGTCCCACGCCAACGCTGCCCTTGTTGTCACCCACAACGACAAGGATTGACCACGAGGCGGTCTTGCCGCCCTTGTGAGTCTTGAACACCTTGTTCGTGCGCACGACGCGGACGTCGAACTGCGGCCCCTCTGTGTTTCGGCTGTCGCGCTTTCCGCTCAGTCGGTTCATCATTCTCATAGCTTAAAACTCCAAGCCCGCTTCGCGGGCCCCTTCGGCAAGGCCCGCGACCCTGCCGTGATATCGGAATCCGCCACGGTCGAACACGACCTTATCGATCCCTTTGCTCTTGGCTCGCTGGGCGATGGCGGCGCCGACAGCTTTTGCGCCGCTCACGTTCCCCTTCGCGTTCAGTTCTTTTTCCAGAGAACTGGCGCAGGCGAGGGTGATCCCCTGCGAGTCGTCGATGATCTGTGCGGAGATATGCTTCAGGCTGCGAAATACGGCCAGCCTTGGGCGCTCCACAATGCCGGCAACCTTCTTCCGAAGTCTCTTATGCCGGGCGATTCTTTGATCGGTTTTCTTGTATGACATTTCTTTGAAAACTCCTTACTTCTTCGCCGCGGCCCGCTTTCCGGCCTTGAGCTTGATAACCTCGCCCTGGTAGCGAATACCCTTGCCCTTATAAGGCTCTGGCTTTCGAACCTTGCGGATGTCCGCCGCCATTTGGCCGACAAGCACTTTGTCGATGCCGCTGACGTTGATGCGCATCGTACGGGACTTCTCTTCCGCCGCCACTTCAAAAAGGATCCCCTTCACCGCGGCGATTTTCACCGGGTGGGAGTAACCCATGTTGAGCAGCAGGTTCGAACCGTCCATTTGGGCGCGGTAGCCGACGCCGATGATTTCCAGCGTCTTGGTGTGGCCTTTGGTGACGCCGAGTACGGCGTTGTTGATAAGAGTTCTGGCTAGACCGTGTTGACTTCTCGAACGGCGATGGTTGTCTGGCCGGGAAATCGTTACGGTTCCGTTTTCTTGTTCAAGAGAAAGCTCGCGGGCGATATGCACCTTGAGCTCGCCTTTCGGGCCCTTGACGGTGACTTCTTGGCCTTCAAGGCTGATCGTCACGCCGCTGGGAACTGTGATGGGAAGTCTTCCTATTCTGGACATTTACCAAACCTCACAAAGGACTTCGCCGCCAACATGCTTTCGCCTGGCCTCTCGGTCCGTCATCACGCCCTGGCTCGTGGAAATGATCAGGGTTGCCAGACCGCTGCGGATCGGCTTCAACTCGTCGTTCGCTTTGTAGACTCGAAGGCCGGGCTTGCTGATCCTCTGGATCCTGCTGATAACCGGCTTGCGCTTTGAGTCATAGCGCATCTGGATGTTGATGGCAGGGAATTTGGATTCCGTCGTCACTTCGAACGACTTGATGTATCCCTCCGCCTGAAGAATACGAAGAATTTCAAGTTTGATCTTGCTGTGGGGAACTTGGACTGTGGCTAAGCGGGCCTGGGCGCCGTTCCGAATGCGCGTCAATAGGTCCGCGATGGGATCGCTATGCATAGGGGTTCCTCCCGAGCTACCAGCTCGCCTTTACGATGCCGGGCAGTTCGCCCTTGTGTGCCTTCTCCCGAAGGCAAATTCGGCAGATACCAAGAAATCGGAAGTAACCTCGCGGCCGGCCGCAAAGGCTGCAGCGGTTGTAGCCGCGCGTACTGAACTTGGGTTTACGCTTCTGCTTGATTACAAGTGATGTTTTCGCCATTCATTCTCCCGCCGTTCCCAGGTCGGTTTACGCCGTTTGCGGCGCACGTGACCTGTGGCTAAATTGTAGTTCCGGGCGCAATGCTGCGCACGGACCCTATAAGATACCCGAATCACTTGTGGGATTGGAGTTTTCATGGTTCATGCGAAGAGTGAGGATGCTGGAGCATGGGTTGTTTCGCTCAGGATGCTCGAATGCCCCTCATATTCCAATGCCCCTCTATCGATTGATCAAAGATGTCGCACACTGGCTCACCTCCGGACCCTGAACATCACTGAATAGAGTGGTCCCAGCTAGTTGGCGGATAGGGTAACGCGCCAAGGTGAATTCTAGCCTTGAGGAACAGGTTCTAGGATGCCAATAATGTTGCTTGGTAGTCGGCGTTGAGGTGTGAGTACAGATTGGCATACGGAAGGTTTGTAAACGAATACAGGAAAGGCTCCGTAAACGGAGCGTCACCGGTTCAACTCATCGTGATGCTCTATGACGGAGCATTGAAATACATGGAGGCTGGTAAGCACAGCGTGCTCCAAAAAGACCTCCCGAACCAGAATAAATATCTTCAAAAGGCCCAGCGAATCGTGATGGAGTTGATGTCCTGTCTGGACATGAAGCAGGGCGGCGATATCGCCAAGAACCTGTTGGCCCTGTACACGTACGTTTTGAACGAACTTGTTCAGGCGAACATTCACGACGATATCGTCCCGATCGATCGGTCAATCAAGATTCTGAGCGATCTGAGAGAAAGCTGGGTTCAAATCGACCGGATGCAGAAGGAGCCGGATGTTGAACGCCTCGCCTCCTGAAGCCGGTTGGGACAGGTTGCTTGTACTCGCACTGTCCATGGAGGCAGCTTTTGTCGCCGAAAACTGGATCGAGTTCAAGCAGCTTTGTCGCCAGCGCGCCGCAACGCGCGCAAGCCTGACGGCGCGGGGAGAGAAGCCGGACGATCGCCTGATACGGACGATCGAGGAAATCGATGCCCGGGTAATGAGATCGATGGAAGCAAGAAAGCGGGACATATCCGAAAACCTCCGCAGGATCGCAAAATTCCGAAGGACGCTGGCCCGAAACTAGTAATTCTGCTACCCGCCATTGAACTTTCGCGTAAAATACGAGGTGAAGCAAACGGGAGGCACACCTTAACCCGTCGTACCCTTCAATAAGGTAACGGATTGTGTCAGGGCAGAGCAAGCCCCGTTACTGCGTTTCGCGAGCGGTTATATGGAAGGAAAGAACACCACGTTTTTGGGCCGGACGGTCCTCGGTCTTTTGTTGAGCAGCCTCATCTCTTTGGGCGCTGCCCAGGGAAAGCTCACGTATACCCTTTGGCATGGCGATCCCACAATTCTGCAGCCATCGTCAACTGCAGCAAGGGCTGGGCATTTTCACACCGACTATCTGATTAAAAAGCAGCGGTCGGCTCCGGACGCCAGAGGCACCGCTTTTGGTCCCAGCGCCAACCGTGGGCCCAAGTTGGATCATGGTCCTCAATATACACAGCCTCAGAATTTCCTCTATGTGCCTGCAGACATTCATGCGGCGTATAGCATTCCTCTCGCCGAGGGTACCAATCCTGGCGCCATCGCGATAGTGGACGCCTACGATTTGTCGACCGCTTTGGCGGATTTCAATGCGTTTTCGCAAGAGTTCCAACTCCCGACGGAGCCTTCTACGAGTGCGACTGCGATTACGAACAAGGTCTTTGAGCAGGTTTATGCGGTTGGCACCACTGCGCCCACTACCAATGCAGGCTGGAATGGAGAAGAAGATCTCGACATTGAATGGGCCCACGCGATGGCGCCCCAAGCAAAGATCTACCTTGTCGAAGCAGCATCGGATAATACGGACGACCTTCTCACCGCCGAAACCGTGGCGGCAAACCTGCCGGGTGTGAGAGAAGTTTCAAACAGCTGGGGAGGAGGAGAGAGTCCGCAAGAGTTGACTCAGGATTCAACGTTCACTACCACCAACGACGTGGTTTTCTTCGCCTCTGCCGGCGACGAAGGCGGTGTCCAGGAGTGGCCGGCTGAGTCGCCCAACGTCGTCGGCGTAGGCGGTACAAGCCTCTATGCAAGCCAGTCCGGATACATTGGAGAAACCGCATGGTCCGGAAGTGGCGGCGGTCCAAGTTCCTTCGAGAAAAGACCGGCTTTTCAAAGTCCGGTGTCGAGCGTCGTTGGCGCATCACGCGGTTGTCCCGATTGCGCTGCTATTGCAGACCCCAACACCGGCGTGTGGATTTACAGCCCTGCAGCGTTCGGTACAAGCACGCCCTGGGGCACGGTTGGCGGCACAAGCGTTGCATGCCCGGTGGTTGCGGCTATTACCAACCAGCGCCGAAACTGGACTCACGACACCAATCGCGAACTGGAGAGGATTTATTTCAACCTCGGCGGACCCTACTACCGGGACATCACCGTTGGGACCGCGGGTTCGTTTACCGCTGCCGTTGGGTGGGACTACATCACGGGCATCGGCTCTCCGGATGGCCTGTTCCCAGCTTATAGCCCCCCGGAGAATCGTCCCGCGATTACTGCAGGCATCTATTCCAAGATCGGACTCAGCAATCTGACGAACGAGACCAGCATTCTGCAA
The DNA here is from genome assembly GCA_963829965.1 of uncultured archaeon. Taxonomy (GTDB): domain Bacteria; phylum Armatimonadota; class Fimbriimonadia; order Fimbriimonadales; family Fimbriimonadaceae; genus DASXZH01. The sequence goes on from CAWHLK010000034.1 coordinate 88,235, forward strand.
GCGATCAAATCTCAAGATGTGCTGAGGTATCCGGTGACGTCAGTCTCGACAAGTATCGGCCAAGCCGCAGCGGTTACGATGAACTTCACGATGGATAAGCCGTTCGAATCGCTCCACGTGGTTCAGGTAAACGTGGTTGGCACCGCGCCTGTGGGAACAACCGAGCAGGCCTTTGCCAAAGATCTGAACCCTCACGACTCAACCTACGGACAATATGTCTATCTCGGCGCGACCCCCGCAACAGGAACCGAGTCCACCTTCGCCATCGACCTGGAATCCCAGTTCGTGCAGGCAGGGACGGGATTGGTCGAAATGGTGATCCGCACGATCCAACCTCCACACATGGAGACCGGCAACTACACCTTCTCGATAGACCAGGTGTATTTATCCGAGGTCACGGTTCCTGCTTGGGACGTAAACCTGCCGCTCTAACGGTAAGTTTTCGAAACGGGCTTTGGAAGATATTCCAAAGCCCGTTTGAATTCTCGAGACCTGGTTATGCCCCGGTCTGCCAGAATCGTAACGGTGGCAGGCTCGCACTCTGGACCGCAACTAGTTACTAAGAATGGCGGCCTGATGACAAAAGAGCAACGTTAGAGCGCATCGGCTAGGCTGGCAAACTGATGCAGTTGGGCGATTATGGCGCGGCGATTACCCTATCGTGAGTAGCCATCGAATGCACACTTCGCGCATACGGCCCGGTGATTTCCGGCTCCCTCGGCATGCAGTCATTTGGGCTGTTCGTTTGGCCCAACTCCACGACTCCACAGAACATAATCGCGTCACTTCGGTTTATTTGATTCTAGAAGCGCACTGGCCAGGGAGTTGCGTTTCCGCTCATACAAGTGGCCCACCAGTCCCTACGAAATTCCAGGAAGGCTCCGACAAGCCCACTGTCCAATATGCGCCGGTTTGAAGTCTGGGGCATACGGTAGAATCGAGCTATGCTGGACATTGAAAGGCATGAAGCGCTGTCGAGGTCTCGCGAGAGAATAGACGCTATTGGAGGTCATCTTTGACGTACCTCAGCTTCAGCGTCAGATCGATGAACTAGAAACCCTTGCCGCGGCCCCAAACTTTTGGGACGATCCGGCTGAGGCGAACCGCCAATACAAACGCCTTTCTCGCCTGAAAGACGTTTTCACCCCTTTCGACAAGCTCAGCAAGGCCCAGCGCGACATCTCGGAGCTTTACGAAATGCTCCATGACGATCCCAATCCGGAAATGGAAAAGGAAGCCGACGAAATGGCGCGGGACTTCCTCAATGAACTGGACCGTTACGAGCTGGACACTCTTCTCAGCGGCGAGCACGACGGCAGGAACGCATTAATGGAAATCAGCGCCGGGGCCGGCGGTTCGGAGGCATGCGACTGGGCCGCGATGCTTCAACGCATGTATGTCCGCTGGGCGGAAGAGCGGGGCTTCACTGCCGAGATTCTGAGCGAAACACCCGGCGACGTCACTGGCTACCGCAACGTCTCTATGCTGATCTCAGGCAAGAACGCTTACGGCTACGTCAAGGCGGAAAACGGCGTTCACCGGCTGGTGCGCATCTCGCCCTTCGATTCCAACGCCCGTCGCCACACCTCTTTTGCCAAAGTGGAAGTGCTGCCGGAAATCGAAGAGAACGAGATTCATATCGATCCCGAAGACCTGAAAGTCGAAACGCTAAGGGCAGGCGGCGCGGGGGGCCAGCACGTGAACAAAACCGAGAGTGCGGTGCGCATCACCCACCTTCCCACCGGGATCGTGGTCCAATGTCAGAACGAGCGCAGTCAGCACAAGAATCGTGCGAGCGCGATGACCGTCCTTGCGGCACGGCTGGCTGAGCTCGAGAGATTAGGCGCGGACGAAAAGATGAAGGCGTTCAAGACAACCGGGCCCGCCGAATGGGGCAGGCAGATACGAAGCTATGTAATGCAGCCGTACACCATGGTCAAGGACCACCGAACCGGTTACGAGACCGGCAACGTGAGCGGGGTGCTTGACGGCATGCTCGATGGATTCATCGAGGCCTTCTTGAGACAAAAACCCTCCGAGGACCAGTATGTGGAATAGGGGGCACCTGAACCAGCAGTGCCAGGTAGTAAGCCCAAATAACCGAGAAGAATTGAGCGAAGATAAAGTGACGGGCGTTACGGACCATGAAAATAGGCCCACAGCCTTGCCCATAGGACCAGCCCTCTCCAGCCCCAACGGGGCGAGAATCCTTAGCGAAGGGCGAAGTCCTGGTACCGCCGCTCCCTTCCTCTGGAAGCCCTGTAGGGGCGCAATGTTCCGACCAACTGGGCGCCACTGGCTCCCTTCTTCTCGGACCCTCGGAGCTCCCGTTTGCACATTATCAAACCTAGGATGCGGTCGGCAAGTACCTGTCGTTCGCCCAACTGATGTTCGGGCAACGAACACCCCCGCTCTCTCTCCGTCCTTGAAGAAAACCAATCTATGATCACTCCCCTCTTGTTATTGCTCTCTGCTCAAAGCCCCGCCGTCCCCGTTATTCTCCCTGGCCTGAATAAGGAGTTCGTATCCGTTTGCTATTCGATAGAGAACGATCTTGCAACGGGCGACTTCGACGGCGCGCAGAAGCTCGCCGACCTCCTCCCCAAGCCGGACGTGACCTTAAAGCTTGATGACACCGGCGTATCGGAAGGGCGCCGTGCTGAGTTCGAGGACCAAGTGACCCAGGTCGCCGGCCAGGTTAAGCCGCTGGTCACGCTAACCGAAACTGCCGGGAAGGCAGACATCTTGGTGTCGTTTACAAAGCGGGTTGATCCCGATCCCAATGCTCCCCTGCCACAAGCCGCCGATTTGACTTTTGGAATGACCCAACCGCGCGTGGCCGTTCGGATCGCTTTGAGCCGCACGGGAACCCCTGCTCCAATAACCGTGAACGATGTCCACAATGAAATTGCTTATGCGTTGGCGGAGTATCTCGGCCTGCAGCAAATCCCAAGATTTGGAGGTTTTTCGAGCCGGACGGATCAGTCCACCAGCATGAGCGTGGGCTTTGATCCAGAGGAGCAGCGTTTGACCCAGGTGACACTCGACATCAGTAAACAGCTCCGGCAGCTCATCGCTGAAAAGCAGAGGATCGCTCCCGCCGCCCCGGAACTGGACGTAAGCGCAACCGAGATAAGCGGTGTTAAAGGTGTTGAAGATTTACCCTTGCAGGTCAGCATTAACGTCACAAATAAAGGGAATGCGGATTTGCTCATGTACGTCCAACCGGATTGCGCCTGTATGCGGGCCGCTTATCCAACCGTCCTTAAGCCTCACCAGTCGGCGCCGGTGGTTGGCCAAGTAAACACCGCGTTGTACCACTCCGGTCGCATGGAGCACAGCCTGCTGATCTACTCCAACGACCCCAACCGGCCAATGCTGAAGATACCCGTCAGCATGTATGTGGAACCCTTGTTTCGCTTTGCGAAATCCGGGCCCGCCGCTGTGCCTCTGACTCCCGAGGGCGCAGACTTTGACGTCTATCTTGCGATTGCCCCTCAGGTGAAGGTCACGGTCCTTGATGCGAGCGTGAACGGCGCGCACGGTACTGTTCAAATGTCGCCTTGGACGGGAACGGTGCCCGACGACGCGGACACTCAGGGTGAAACCGCCCGCGGCTACAAATTCCACATTCACGTGGATCCGGGCGCCCCATTTGGCCAATCCCATGGAGACCTCCTGTTAGGCACCGATAGCGAGGTGTTCCGCGAGTTGAACTACGAGTTCACCTTGCAGAGAGGCATGGTCGCCGAGCCCTCACAGGTCTATTTCGGTGTCGTTCCGCCGGAGCCACGAGGATTCTATTTCGTGGTCAGCGATCCGGCCAGGAGCTTCAAGATAACTTCGATCGATTGCGGCAGCCCAAACCTTACGGCAAAGGCCGTGCCCCTGAACGGAGATAAGGAATACCGGATCAACGTCAGCTTTGATGGGCACGTGGAATACGGAGCCTATGCGGCCATCATAACGGTCCATACCGATAACCCCAAACAGCCCGTGATCAGAGTTCCCGTGAGCGGCAAAATTCAATGAGGCTCTGGCCGATCGCCTGCTTGGGAGTCGGCCTATTTGGCGGGCTGTCTTCGCTATCCGGCCACAGGTCGGACCAGGTGCAGACACTGGTCCTTTACGGGAACATGGAAGGCTCGCTGGCGCCATGCGGCTGTACAAACCCAATGTCGGGCGGCATAGTTCGCGCTGCGACCGTAATGCGCCAGTTGAGTGGCAGCGGAGGGGCGCACCTGGTGGTTCTCGGCGGTTACGTAACGGGAAGAACGAGACAAGATGAGTTGAAGGTCGAGACGCTCGGCGAATTCGCCCGTTCGGTAAAGGCGGCGGGCCTGGAACTGTCGGATGACGTTGCCGCACTGGGGCCCGGCGAACTTGTAGAGATGGATCAGCTTTCAGACCACGCGCTCTTTTCCAGCAGTATGGAGAACGCTGCCTTGGTGCAAGTTAAACCCATCGTGCACACCGGGGAGTTCCTGGTTGCATCCCTTTCCGGTTCGCCGGAGAAGGTCTCCGCTCCTGTTCAAGGGCAGCCGGTTTCCAAGAACGAGTCCATTTCGGACCTGATTGAATCCGCAAAAGGAAGCGGCTCGGTCGCGGTTTTGGTGACCGAGGAAGACGACACGGGCGCAGCCGAGTTGGCGCGGCGTTATCCTGCACTGGACGTTATCGTATATCGCTCGACGACTGACCCTCCCGGCAATCCCTTGATCGTCGGCGACACAACGCTTGTTACAACCGGCTTCCATGGCAAGGAGGTTGTATCCCTGACATTTGATGGACGGAGGCGAAGCCGGTACGACGTTTTTGCCTTGGGGCCGGAAGTCGCGGGGGACAGGAGTGCTTCCGAACTCTATAAGAGCTACTTGCAGCGGGTTGGGGATGAGCACCTCTTGGAAGCCTGGCCCCGCTCCAAAACTGCCTCGTATGCCGGTTCGCAAACATGTGCCTCGTGCCACGAGGATGCATATCATGTTTGGGCCGCGTCGGGCCATGCGCGAGCATTCCGCGATCTGCGGTCAAAGGGCCACGAGTTGGACCCTGACTGCGTTTCTTGCCATGTGGTGGGCCTTTCGAGTTTTCAAGGATTCTATTCGGCCATGAAGACGCCTCAATTGGCGGCAGTTGGCTGCGAAAGCTGTCACGGCCCGGGCGCCGCCCATTCCCTCGCTCCGAGGCAAGTGTCGATAAAAAGGATTTCTTTTCGGGTTTGCGACTCGTGCCACACTCCCGATAATAGTCCAGATTTTGATGTTAAGAAGTTTTGGCCCTTAATTAGGCACTAACGGTGGAAAAGTTGTGGATAGATGGCCCGTTTCGAAAAACCGCAATATTTTGTTTTTAGGCGAAATGGGGCGAAAACATGAGCTATCGCAAGTCTTCCAACCTGCATAGTTAGGAATACCGCCCCTTGCATGTTCCTGCCATTTCTTACAAAAATGTTAAGAGTGAGGCGTCGGAACGGTTCCTTAGAAACCGCTCGTCCGGCTTAGGTTTCGACATGAGGGCTATGGAAGGAAAAGGGTTCGTCACCGGATTGATTGATTCCACCGTTCCGCGTCTCCCCCGGTTTTCTGAAGTATTGTGTCCAGTGCCCAAACCGAGCTTCGATTCCTTCGCCCCTCTGCCCTCCAATCAGCAAGCGCTTGAAACCACGCGCCTTTTTGCGAGCCAGAGCGCACCGTTCGTTGCGTTGATCGGCCCAAGCGGCTGTGGGAAAAGCCATTTGTTGGAATCGGCATCGGGCCGATTGCGGGAAGGCGTTGGCGAGGCTGCGACGGTTGTGGACGCCACTCGCTGGGCGATCAACCCGCCGAAGAGCGATGCGGGCGGGCCGCTTATTTTGGATAATGTGCAAAATGCTCTTGAAAGCGGCCGCGTAAAGCAGCAGCTAAGGCTGGCCTTGGAGCGAAGGGTCCGTGCGGGCAAGCCCACGTTGCTCAGCTTTACCGCCCACAAGCCAAACAGGGCGATTCGTTCGTTTTTGCCGAAATCGAAGGATTGGATCGTTTGCGGCATCCAGGCGCCGGAACCCAACGAACGCGAAAAGCTTGTGCGACAGCTTGCTTCCGCCGAAGGGCTCGTCCTTTCAGACACTTTGATTTGGCTTCTGAGCCATCGAATGAACGGCAACGGCCGCTCCCTTCTGGGCGCGCTTAAGCGCCTTCGCCTTCACCAGAAGCAGTGGACCGATCCCAGCATGACCTTGCGGGCTTGCGGCGTCTTGAATCCCTTCTTTGCGGACAACAGCAGTTGGGATTTGCGCGAGCACATTTCGGCCTCCGCTGCAGAGTTTCGGGACGGCAAGAACCTTGGTTCCAAAAAGGAGTTGGCCATCTTCACCATGTTGCGGGTCGCCCAACTTGGTGAGGCGGACATCGCCCATTTTTACGAAATCGAGCAGGCGGCTGCTTATACCACGGCGATCCGGTTCGAAGAGTGGATTTCATGCCCGGCGAACGACGTGCAGCGGAGCGAGGTTCTGAGCTTCCTGAGATTTACAATTTCCCGGCTTCGGGTTGACTAATCACAGCAATTCTGCGCGCCCGTTTGCTGGCATGAACCTTGCTATAGTTTCTAGCAGGAGAGCCTTTGTCACAAAGCTCTTTTTGAACTCATGAACACTGTTCGGGACCTGAAGCTGCTACCCGTGTGGGTAAACCCCAACCACTTGGTCGCAACCGCCCTCCACGTGATGCTTGGTCATGGGCTCAAGATCCTTGGTGTGCTGGACGGACAAGAACTGGTTGGTGTGGTCGGTCTCGAAGATCTTGTGGGTGCGCCGGAAGGCGCCATCGTTTCCCAAGTGATGCGGCCCCCCGGGGCTGCGGTGGACGCTGGAAGCAACGTTCGCGTGGCGGCCCAACTCCTCGTCCAGCTCAATGCGGAAAGCGCACCGGTGTTGGATTCGCAGGAGTTCAAGGGCATACTCACTCCCCTTATGCTGTTGAAGGAACTTGGCCAGTCCTACGATCCTCTTACCACGCTTTCTTGGAGCGACGTACTGCGGGAATGGGGCGTCCGCCATCTACAGAGCGGCGACGAAGTCACGATCATTTTCATCGATTTGAATCGCTTTGGCCTTTACAACAAGAAGTACGGCCATATCATAGGCGACCAGGTGATCGCCAAAGTTGCCAAGTTCCTCATGGAGCAAATCGAGCAAGACTTGGACGTTCTGGTCCGTTATGGCGGCGATGAGTTTGCGATTGGCACCCTAGAGACCGCGACGAGAGCGAGGCCCTCGCGGAGCTCTTGGTGAAGCGCTTCGACGGTCGCATGGAGGGTGCGGATGAGCCGGTGAGCTTTACGACGGGCGTCTTTGGTGGAAGGCGCCATAAGGAGCGAGAGAGTGTCCACTATGCCGCAACGATTGATAACCTGATCAACATCGCGAGCAAGAACTGCATCGCAAACAAAAAGCGGGACAGGGCCGAGACAACGGAACCCGAGGTCAAGGCGGTCAAATACGGCATTCTCGGCATCTATACGGATGAAGGGGATGATCAGGGCATCATCACTGTGGTTCTTAACGCCGGCGGCAATGTCTACAGTGGCGCGGAGAGCCGCAAAGGACGCAGTGTGGTCGATGCTATCGCTCGCGCTGCCGCAAAAGCGCTCAAAACCGCCTTGCCGGGCGTAACCCCGGAAATCCTCGCGATAGACTTGATGCAAGAGGGTGAAACACAAGTGGTCTCGGTTACCGGCGTCGCAAAAGCCGGGGCCGAAGAGCGCCCCGTTTCCGCTGCCGCCGTCGTTAGCGCCGATCTCGCCACTGCGGTTGTCGAAGCAACAATTGAAGCGTTCTCTTCAGCAACTTAAAAAGTTGCCTACTGGTTGGCAATGAGGGCGTACTATTCAATATGGCCGCCTCAAACTCCACGCATTCGCTTGAAATCCTAGAGAAGATAATTGAGCAGACGCCGCCTTCGGAAGTCCGGATGCTGAATCATCTGGCGGCGCTTAGAGATTCTCTCCTGTCCGACGATAAAGAGCGTGAGACCACTCAGAAGTTGATCGAGGAGTATGAAGAGGCGTACAACAAGCTCACCGCGCCCGCAAACCGCATTGGCGTGTTCTTGAAATGGCTGGATGAGCAGTTGGCACTGGTTGCGCTGGGCGAAACCGAGTTCGTTTCACAAGTCGATCCCAAGATCGAGCCCGAGCAGCTAAGCACCGGCGTTCGAGTCAAGCTCAACGATGCCTACGCGGTGGTTGGCCACTTGGAGCTAGGCTCAGGTGGTCCTCTCGTAAAGGTATCGGAAGCTCTCGACGACGGACGCTTGAGAGTTGGAAGCGAGACTCCCGGCTCGGACGGCCGCATCATCGTTCGGTCTTCCGAGCTTGCGCAAAGAGTGATCGAAAAGGGTGACGAGGTCAGAATCGATTCCACCGGTCGCGTAGCCATCGAGCACTTCGCCCACCAGGAATCGCGCGACTACTTCTTTGAGGAAGTCCCGGAGATTGGTTGGGAAGATGTGGGCGGGCAGCAGCATGCGATCCAGCTAATCAAAGACACCATTGAGCAGCCCCTGCTATATCCCGAGCTTTACAAGCGATTTGACAAGAAGCCCATCAAAGGCATTCTCCTCTACGGCCCTCCGGGATGCGGCAAAACGCTGATCGGCAAGGCAACTGCCTACAACCTGACTAAGGAGTACTCGGCACGGGTAGGGAAGGAAGTCAAAGAGTATTTCATGTACATCAGTGGCCCAAAGATCCTGAATATGTGGCTTGGAGAAACAGAGCGCATGGTTCGGGATATCTTTCGAACGGCCAGAGAAAAGGCGAAGGAAGGCCGGTTGGTTTTCATTTTTATGGACGAGGCCGAGTCGGTGCTTAGGACCCGCTCCAGTGGCCGGTATCTCAACATCAGCAACACGGTAGTGCCGCAGTTCTGCGCGGAACTTGACGGATTGGTGTCCTTGGAGAACGTCGTTCTGATTCTTACATCGAACCGCCCGGACTATATTGATCCTGCCGTTCTCAGGCCGGAAAGAATCGACCGTAAGGTAAAAGTTTCGCGGCCGGATAAACACGCAACCCAACAGATCCTCGGCATTTATCTGCATGCGAATCTCCCACTCGATCCGGAAGTGCTCGCGCACTACGGTGGAGAAGTGGATTGCGCGCGTAAAGAACTTGTGGAAAAGACCACCGAGTTCCTGTGGGCGAAGACCAAGGCAACCGAGTTTCTTAAGGTGAGTATGCGGAACGGGTCTTCGGAAACCCTTTATTGGAAGGATCTCGTAAGCGGCGCGCTCCTCAAGTCGATCGTCGATCGAAGCAAAGACAGTGCTATACGCAGAGCCATCGCAGATCCGAGCTCGACCGAAGGCGTAACCCTTCAGGACTTGGAAGACGCGGTGATTGCTGAGTACAAAGAGAACGAGATATTCCCTAAGAACGACACCCAGGACGACTGGTTGAAACTTCTTGACTATGAGCCGGAGAACGTGATGTCGGTAAGACCGGTGTCAAAGCATCGCGGCGAGGAACTAACTCGAAAAAGCGTCGTCTAATAAAGGTTGTAACCCGAGGGCGCAGAGTTTTTCACAACCCGCAAACTACATCAACGACGAATGTAGTTCGCCAAAGGTGGTGATTTTGTGCCCCGCTCTGTTAGACTATTAGGAGTGCGAGTTGAGAATGCGGTCTGCATGGGGAGCCCGTGGGGCCAATTCTGATCGCGGGGGGGATAAAATTACTAACCCAGGTGGATCAGTTTTATGACATTTCCGGAGACGATTCAGAAGGCGCTGACCAGGCCACTCTCGCGATGGGTGAAGTTTCTCCGAGACGTTGTCATCGACATTTTCCTCGTAGTTTTTTCTCTTTGGGCAGCCTCCGCAGTTTTTGGTCTGACCTCCAATGGTCACCCCTTTTTAACCGCCCATGAGTTCATTGAGGGTGCGCTTCTGGGGATCGTTGCAGTCGCGCTGCTGTTTTGGCGCGGCATATACAGTATCAACTACCGCTATGCGGGGCTAAGCGATTTCCTCAATATTGCGTTAGTCGGAGTAGTTAGTGGAGGTGGCCTCGTTGGCTTGGAATCGCTCAGTTCGGGTGCGGCTCCTCGAGGGGGCGAATACGTACAAGCTTTCCTCTTCTGCTTTTACGCGGTGACGCTCCTTTCAACGGTGCGCGTCGTAAGGCGGATGCACTCTTGGCGGTCACTGCCAAAGTTGGTGACGTCTTCTGCCGCGCCTCCTCGCCGAACATTGATCATCGGCGCCGGAGATGCGGGCGAAATGATCATGCGAGAAATCTCGCGTTCGCCAAATCCCAGCCACCAAGTCGTTGGCTTTATAGACGACGATCCCGAAAAAGCGACTTTGCGAATTCATAACGCAAAGGTCTTGGGAACCACGCCGAGCATTCCAACCCTCGTGCCAGAGCTTCGCGTGGAAGAACTGGTTATCGCCCTTCCATCCGCTAAAGGCGAGGACATGCGGCGGATCATTTCAATCTGCCAGAAGACGGGCGCCCGGATCAGAACCCTGCCGGCGGTGAAGTCGTTGCTCGCGGGAGGACCGCACATCTTCGCCCATCTGCGGGAAGTGGATATTGAAGACCTTCTGCGTCGAGAACCCGTTCAAACGGACATGGCGCAAATCGCCGGCTGTATCGATGGCGAGCGCGTATTGATCACGGGAGGAGGCGGCTCGAATTGGCAGCGAGCTTGCCCGCCAAATTAGCACCCAGTTGAGCCCGGCCACAGTCACCTTGCTTGGTAAGGGCGAAAACAGCATTTACGAGATCGAGCAAGAGTTGATCCTCACAAACGGCTTTGCTCCTTCCACGGTTGTTGCCGACGTTCGCGACCGCCTCAGCATGGAGCGCGTCTTCCGAGAGAAGAAGCCGACGGTCGTATTTCACGCAGCGGCCCACAAGCACGTGCCTTTGATGCAGGCGAATCCGATTGAAGCGATTCGCAACAACGTGTGGGGAACTTGGCTTACTGCCGAATGCGCTATCAAGCACGGCGCCAGGCAGTTCATCTACGTTTCCACCGACAAAGCGGTCAAGCCCTCTTCGATCATGGGCGCCACCAAGCGCGTCGGCGAGATGATCATTCTCTCGCTGAGCCGCCGGACCGACACCGAGTTTTCCATCGTTCGATTTGGAAACGTGATGGGCAGCAGAGGAAGCCTTGTCCCGCTGCTCAAATCGCAGATCAAGCGAGGCGGTCCGGTCCGGGTCACCCATCCGGAAATGACGCGCTACTTCATGACCATCCCTGAGGCGGTGCAACTCATTCTGCAGGCGGGAGCGATAGGTAAGAACGGCGAGATTTTCCTCCTTGAAATGGGCGAGCCGGTCAAGATTCTGGACCTTGCGAAAGACCTCATTCGCCTTCATGGCTTGGTTCCCGACGAGGATATCGCCATCAACTTTACGGGCGTGCGTCCGGGCGAGAAGATTCACGAGGAGCTCCTCTACGAACAGGAAAACCTTACTTCCACGGTTCACCCCAAGATTCGGTCCGTGCGCAACGGTCAGGCGGTCGAGTGGGAGTGGCTAAGGAACGAGGTCGAGCACATGTTGGACCTTTGCGAGCAAGGCAATGCCGAAGAAGCCCAGCACTGTCTCATGGAACTGGCATGGGGGAAGACCACGCTTGTCCAAAACCCGATCGGCGGCCCCGCCGTTATCTAAGCGGTGATTCCAGGCGCTTCGTAAGGAATACCAGGGAACACTTCATCGATGTTCGGGCAATTCAACTTGCGCTGTAACACCTCGGCAAGGACATTCCGGTAGTCCGTCGTCACTTTGAGATCGCCTGGGCCCTCCAACTGTTCCTGTTTGAGGCCTGGCCATTTGGCAAAAACCTTGCCTCCGCGAGTTGCGCCGCCCATGACCATCATGAAGCTTCCCCGTCCGTGGTCGGTCCCGAGTCCGCTGTTTTCATACGCTCGCCGGCCAAATTCGGTCATCACCACGGTGGTGACGTTCTTTGCTCTTGGGCCAAGGTCTTTCTTAAAGGCAAGCAGTGACGAGGACAAATCGGCCATGAGCCCGGCCTGCCAGCCGGTAGTAGCGCCCTGCGCCACATGCGTATCCCAACCGCCTTTATCGAGGCAGGCGACCTCAAGTCCAACGCCCGACTTAACCAGCAGGGCAACTTGCTTGAGCCCATTTCCTAAATCGCTCTGTGGATACTTAGCTCCCCCTTCCGGACGATAGCCCTTCGGATCGAGCCGGTTGAGCGAGCGCATGGCATCCAGCGTGGCCAATCCCGCCACGCTGATCTCGTCCTTGCCTGCGCCATACATGGACCTGAGAGCCTTTTCAATTTCTTCGCTATGGGAATCTACTTCCAGCTTGAAATCGCTGAGAGAGTCCATCGCAACCGCTCCAGAACCGCCCCTCAGCGAATCGGGCAGCACATCGCCGAAAGCGACCGCTCTGAGCGGCGACTTGGACCCGTTTTGGCCCGCGTTTAGGTAACGGGCAAGCCACCCACTGGAGACCGATCCCGCCGCTTGTGGGAGCCCCCGTTCCATTGCCGACATCGCGTCGAAGTGGGACCTCGTTTGATCGAACGATCCCGCCGCATGGACAATAGACAAGTCGCCCTGAGAAAACAACTCGTAAGCTGGAGCCATTGCCGGATGAAGCCCAAAGAAACCGTCCAGGTTGATGGCCCGGTCTTTGGCGCCACTCCGGGGGGAAGGAATGGCAAGGGAAGGCCGCAGCTTGTAGTACTCGTCTTCGCCGTGAGGCACCACCACGTTGAGCCCGTCTGCCCCGCCGCGTAGAAAGATGACGACCAGGGTTTGCTCTTGATCCGCATCCGGCTTCAAGGCAATTTGTGCAAGTGCGCTGTCCCTGGACGCAAGCCAGGAGATGGCGCCTAGGCCGGCAGCCACAAACAGATTGCGCCTTGTAATTTGGTTATCAATGGGAACCTTGGGCTTGGAGGATCCGCCCCCATCGCACGAGAACCAGTCGCTCTTCATCTTGTCATCTCCATTGGAACTCCGGCGAAGATAGGAATAACGCAAGCTCGCTTTCCGGACCAACTTCTTGCAGGGGCGGCGCCTGTTTGGCGGCAGCGAGCGGCAAGCCTTTTGCGCCGGCGGACAGCGTGTCCGAACTGACGGACGTCCGAGATATCTGGCCGTTGGCAAGCGCGAAGGCAAAATTCCATCTTGGCAACAGCGAGCTCGTCCATGCCGCGGTTTTGACCGGATAGCCATCCGGCATCGGCCATTGGTACAAGGGTTCGCCCATTTGGTTGAGGTGGGCCTGAAGGGGAAGCCCACCATCGGTGATTGCTTCCGTGACCCTCAACGCTGACACCATGTAGTCGTAAGGGCGCTTCAGCACTGGCTCATTCGCCACAAGATCGCCGGAGTGCATCAAGGGGCGCAGTATGGAGGGAATATCTCCCCCGGATCGCATATAGGCGTCGGATAGGATCGCAACCCATTGAGGATCGGGCTTCCCAAGAAAGAAGGTGGCAAGCTTGGTGGAAAGGAACTTGGCCGTCGAAGGATGCTTGGCCAGCAGGTCGAGCACGGTGTTGGCGTCGCTCTCGTCACCGCCTGCAGGAATATGCACGCCAAGAACGGTCTTGGGATCTGTGTCATGGCGGTCAGGATCAAACCGGAAATGGCCACGAGGCCTGAGGAAGCGGTTCTCGATGGTCCAGCCGGTAAAGCACCGCGCAACCTCCTGCACGTCTTGTTGTGTGTAGCCCCCGTGCAATCCCAGCGTATGGAGTTCCATTAGTTCGCGCGCATAGTTTTCGTTCGCCACGCCTTTGCGGTTGTATTGGTTGTCCAAACTCTCCAGCATGGCCGGGCTGTGGGCCATCGCATTCAACATCTCAGGAAACCGACCAAGCGCGTGCTCGCGAACGATTTTGGATTCTTCGACGCCTTTGGAAAAGGCGGTATCGCCCTTGCGCGCATAGATGTTGAAGTGGTTGCTCCAGAAATCCACCATGCGCTCTCGCAGCTGGTTCTTGCCATAAACCGCCTGCAGGATAGCTGCTTGTTGAAGTTGGCCGAGGACGTTCTCGATTGGGAGATCGATGATGTCTGCCGGTTCCATTTGAAGGACGTCAAGCCTCTGAAGCTGCATGGTGAGCGCCAGGTCCTCCGGCTCGGTTCCCCGCAGCTGGTTTTCAATATATCCCTGCTTTCCCAGTGTGCGATAAGCGCTCACGGAGGCGGCGTTCGGCCCGAATCCGGTGAGGTTCAGAACTCGTTCCTCCTCCGGAGGAACGATCGTCCCTTTAGGCAGCTTTTTGCGTTCGTAGGCTTCCAAATGCCCGGCCACAAATCCGCAGCCGGATAGGCTGGCGGCGGCGCCCGCCGCCAGTCCGATTTTCAGGCAAGTTCGGCGAGAAGCGATCATTGGAGTTCACTTGATTACGACGGAGGATTGCGCTCTCGCGAACAGGGCGGAGGTCCCGTAACCCACGGATGCAATCACAAGGATCGGGGCAACGAAAAGCCAGCCGAAGAACGGGAAAACGGCGGCGATCGCCATGATTGCGCCGGCTCGAACCAGGGCGTTGTAGCGCGAAATATTCGGGTCCAGAGCGACGATTCGGTCGGCAATAAGCAGAGCGATTCCGGCAGCTCCACAAGTTGCCAACGCCATCAAAACTAGCAGAATGGAGGTTCCGATCATTTTTGAAAACGGTATGGGGAGGGCTAGGAAAACGAAAGCAATCAGAGAAAATAAAGCGGTAACCCCGAGGCCCGCAAAGAATCCTTTCCATGGTGCGCGTTGGTAACAGGACTTTGCCTGGTACGCACCGCTTTGGAAAAGTAACGCAGCGCCTGTTATCATCGCCCAGGCGGTGACGCATATTCCCACGAGAGTCGCCACTATTGAAAAAACGTCGCCGATTGCAACCATTGGTTTTGCTCCTCGCCGTCTTGCCGGCTATTACTCATGGTAGAGCGAGTTTCATTGATCGTGACCTTACCGTAAACAAAATGGGGCTTTTGGCCTTGGTTCAAGGCGTGGCCAACGAAGGAACCTCGGTCCGAATGCTTGCATTCGGGGAAGGTATCTTTTTGCAGAGCGATGAAGGTTGTATCGGTCCGAACTGGAAAGCCAAAACAGATCGAGTTTGGCGGACGCACCGCGCAGTCAGCGATTTTCAAGTCGCCTGTTGACAGCGTGATTGTTGGGGAATTGGGGCTCGACGGAGACAGCCAAGTTGAGCCGGTGCACGGTGGCCCGTATAAAGCGGTCTACGCGTACACGGCCGCCGGATATGAGTTTTGGGAACAGGAGCTAGGGCGAGAGTCCATGGAGCCAGGCTCCTTTGGGGAGAATCTTACGATCGATGGGCTCGTGGATTCTGAAGTCTGTTCAGGTGATCGATTTCTAATCGGGGAAGTGGAGCTCATGGCAACCACGCCCAGAATTCCCTGTTTTAAGTTGGAAATAAGGCTGGAGGCCGGTGGGCTCGTTGAACGCTTCTTGGCGTCTGATTGGCCAGGTATTTACTTCAAGGTTATACGGCAGGGGGTAATCGCAAACGGAGACCCCGTAATACCGTTGTCTAAAGCAAACGACAGCCTCACAATGGTTGAACTGGTGCGCCTCTATTCCGGCGCGGACCGTCACGAGAATCGGCTGAAAAAGGCGAACGCTCTGACATCAAATTCCTCCCGAGTGGCATGCACGACTTGAGAGATATCTGCAACCAAGAGCCACCGTATCTTCGTGATTATATCAAGGGATCCACGTGATAACGTTTTTGAAAAGGAGGGAACAATGAAAAAGAGCGCGACAAAAGAAGAGTTGCTTCAGCAAGACCATATCCAGGCAAAAGTCAAAGAGCGGGCTTATCTGATCGCCCAATCCGAGGGTTTTCCCCACGGCCGGGACATCGTCCACTGGCTAAAAGCGGAGGAGATTGTGGTTGCCGAATTTCTTGGAAAAGAGTTTAAATCGGCCGTCGCAACCGCCAAGAAAATAACGGGAAAGAAGTCTGCAGAACCGGCAGCGAAAGCTAATTCTAAACCGGTGGCAAAGGCTGCCCCGAAACCGGCTGCAAAGACAGCACCAAGCACCAACGGCAAGGCTGCCTCGAAGCCCGCCCCCAAAGCCGCTTCAAAGCCGGCCGCCAAGCCAACAGCGAAGAAAGCACCCGCCAAAAAATCTAAGTAACCTTAATGGGCAATGAGGGAGGTGTATTCACCGGTGTCATTGACGCGGGCAACTTCGGGTTTTGTGCCGTAAAATCGCAGCACGCTTATTGAGGCCGGATCAATCGCGATGCGCCCACACATATCGACGGGAATCCCGAGATAAAAGGCCAAACTTGCCCGAATCGTGTCGCTGTGGGTGAAAAGCGCCACGTGTTTGTCCAAGTACGCCTCTCTCAAAACCTCGATTTTGTCCACCATTCTCGCTTGAATTTCAACCAGCATCTCTCCGCCGGGAGGCCTGGAACAGCTGCGGCTGGCGTTCCAAAGCACCCACTGGGGATCCTGATGCAGAGAATCGATGTTCATCCCCGTCCACTGGCCGAAGTTGACTTCGTTGAGGGCATCGGAAACGTGAACTTCCAGGTTCTGCAGCCGAGCCAAAGGCGCTGCGGTTTCATGCGCGCGTTCGAGCGGGCTGGCATAGATTGCCGCAAACGGAATATCTTTAAGACGCTCGGCCACGCGGTCCGCCTCCGCCTTTCCTTGGTCGCTCAAATGAACTCCGGGCATCCGGCCGGCCATACATTTGCCCAACAAGCCGTGGCTTCCATGCCGAACAAGGTAGAAAGTTGTCAAATTTCGCGGTTTGCTCCCTGGAAAGCTGTATACCGCTTTTTGAGCCTTAGCGGTAACTTAAGCAGCCTTGCCGCCGGTCCGAACCCAATGGTCCACATGGCGCTTGACCGCATCGGTGAGGGACACTTGTTCTTCCGGCGTCAGCCCTGATTCCATTTCGACTTCTGGTCCAACCTGCCAAGGAACCGGCCAGTCGCCAATTCCAAGGTCATAGTTATCGGCTAACGCAATCGCATAGTTCATGCAGCAGAGGGCGGTGAACTCACTCGGATGGCCCCAAGGTTTGTCGAGATTGATCGAGTGCTGCAGAAAAAACGGTCGGCAGACCCCATGTTTCTACCGCCATTGCAGTGAGAGAAGTGGAAGGCTTGCCAAAAATGACCTGAAACCCCTCTTCAACGCAAACGCCCGCCCGCCGCGCGTATTGGTAACATCGGTCGTAAGCATCGGGCGCCACGCGGGCCACAAGGCCGATGCCGAGGCTGCTCAGCAGCCCAACCGCAAAAACCTCGTCTGCGGTCCAATCGGTTTTGATCTGGCCCGCCATTTGACGCCTGGCAAAAAGGAAGCGCGCGAGCATTGCGGATCCAAGCGAGTGTCTGGAATAGCGATCCGGATCGAAGAACGGGGTTTTTTGACGCGCAAAGCTCATGTGCCTCAAGATCAGGGACATTGCGAGCGAACGCGCCGTCCTTTGGCCGAGCAGCATGATCGCGCCGCGAATGGTCGAATATCTTGGAACGCCGCCAACGGCAGCGACGGACGCCATTCTCAAGAATTCAGCCGAAAGGGCCGGGTCGGAGGCGATGATCCGTTCGAGATCGCTCGCGGAGGCTTCGCCGCTATCGATGCTCTTGATGAGCTGTATAGCGGTGCTTGGAAGGGCCGGCAGGCATCCTGTCCTTCTAAACAGCAACTCCAGCGTTTGAAAATCCGTCGAACCGGGCAACTTGGCGCTCCGCAGAAAAGCGAGCACGCAAGCTCGCCCTATTCCAGTTATCGGTGGGCGAACCCAAACCGGTTAGTGCCAACGAACCCTCTTTTGCCGGATTCTTAGCCGCGCGAATTGCGTTACACTATGCATCGATGTCTCCCAGGCTTGAGTTCGCGTTAAACGTCGCCTATGATGCGGGCCGTTCGACTCTGGCATTATTCAACACGGCCCACTCGGTGGATTACAAGTCAGACAGGTCGCCGGTTACCGATGCAGACCGCGAAGCGGAAAGCCTCATTCGCTCTGCCTTGCAGAACCGGTTTCCGGAAGACGGGATTCTGGGGGAAGAAGAGGGCGAATCCGGTTCCTCAGGCAGCCGTTGGGTGGTTGATCCCATTGATGGCACGAAGTCGTTTATTTGCGGCGTGCCGCTGTATGCGACTCTGCTCAGTTATGAACTGGAGGGCCTTCCTCAGCTCGCCGTCTCCTATTTTCCGGCTTTGGACCGCATGATCTACGCGGAAAAGGGCCAAGGCGCCTTCTGCAACGGCCGGCGCTGTCACGTGTCCGGCAGGCGCGATTTGGCCGGCGCCGTGCTCTGCTGTGGAAGCCACGGTTCGATGGAGCAGCAAGGAAGATCGGATGGTTTTCTAACCCTGGCCAAACAGTCGCTGGTTACCCGGACCTGGGGCGACGCATTTGGGCATTCGCTGGTAGCGTTGGGACGGGCAGAGGCGATGGTCGACCCCGTGCTGAAACGCTGGGACATCTCCGCCATGCAACTCATTGTTGAGGAAGCCGGAGGGCGCATGAGCGCTTTTGACGGCAGCGCCAATCCCCAAGACCAAGCAGTAAGCACGAACGGCTTTCTGCACGACCGGATTCTCGCCGCGTTCGCCTTATGAGAGTCTTAGGGGTTGATTTCGGGGGCAAAAGGATCGGGTTGGCAGTTGGAGATTCTGAGTTCGGAATTCCGTCCAGACGCCCCAATATTGCTGCTTCCGGCTCTTTGGAAAGGGATGCCGAAGCCTTGGCTCAGTTTGCTAAGAAGGAGCAAGCAGGCGCCCTGGCGATTGGCGTGCCGGTCAACGAACCGGGAAAATCCGAGCGGATGGAGAAGATTTGCCGAAGCCTGGCCGCGCGCATCAGGGCACTGGGCTGGGAAGTGCATGAGGTTGATGAAAGTATGACGAGCGTTGAAAGCGCAACGAACCTCGCCGCCGTCTATAGAGAAAGGCGCGGCCAAGAGCCGGTTGGACGGCGAGGCTGCCGCGCTCATTTTGGAAAGATTTTTCAATGCCCAAAAGTAAAAAGCGAAGAAAACTGGGATGTATCATCTTTGTCCTCTTCCTGGTAGTTCTGGGCCTGGGTGGGTTTGCAGGTTGGACGTGGTTTAAAAACGAACTGGCGCCAATGCCGGAAGGGAAGGTCTTTCTGGTGCGCTATCCCAAGGCTAAATCGTTTGAGGCCGTCCTCGGAGATTTGCACGGCAAGGGGGTTGTTCGAGATGTTGCGGTCCTAAACCTCTATGCCCGTTGGAAGCATGAGAATCTGCGGGTTCCCGAAGGCACTTATAGTTTCCAGCCCGGAATGACGGCTGACGAAGTTCTGAGGGCGCTGCGGTCAAAGCTCGTCCAGATGGTTAGGATTCCCGAAACCAACTTTTCCTACCGCACCGCGAATCTGCTTCAAGAGCATGGAGTGTTGGACGCGAGCGACTATAACGATTTGATTGATGAGCCGTCCGAGTTCACCTCAGACGTAGATTTCCCGCTGCCGAAAGCTTCCCTTGAGGGGTATCTCTACCCTGACACGTACGATTTGCCTCCCCTTCTTGGCGCGCACGATACCATTGACCGTCAGCTGAAAGCATTTGAAACCAAGGTCTACCCTTTGCTCAAGAATGTAAAGGACCCGAACAAGGTTCTTACGATCGCCTCTATGGTCGAGTTGGAGGCTGCAAAGGACAAGGACCGGCCTCTCATTGCAGGTGTCATCATGAATCGCTTGAACAGCGGAATGAGGCTACAGATCGACGCAACCGTGCTCTACGGCATGAAACAGTGGCGGCGGTTGAACTTTGCCGACTACAAGTATCCGTCTCCTTACAACACGTATCTGCGCAACGGCTTGCCCCCTGGCCCGATTTGCTCTCCCACCGTCAAAAGCGTGGAGGCCGCCCTGCACCCGGCCAAGCACGGCTATTTCTATTACGTGGCCATGCCCAATGGCTATAGCATTTTTGCGAAGTCCTATCCGGAGCACCTCGCCAACGTGGCGAAAATGCGGGCGGCGAAGCTGGCAGCGGCTAAGCTTAAGAAGCCATGAGCGGATTCAGAGCAGGAAAAGTCGATCGCTCCAGACTCGGCTTAAGTAAACATCTGGCCCCCACCAGGGCAGTCAACCAGTTGGTCGATATAAAGCTGGAAGAGCTGGCATCGCTGGGCAAGAAGCTCATTCTGCTCGATGTGGACAATACCCTTGTTGGCTGGCACAGCCATGACATTCCGGACTCCACCCGTGTCTGGGTCGCTAAGCTTAAAGAAGCCGGAATGCAGATGTGCATTCTGAGTAACACGAGGAAACCTGCCCGTTTGCAAAAGCTGGCTACAGCACTTGACATCCCCTATCTTCGCGGTAGATTCAAACCGAGCCGAAAAATGTACCGCGACGCTATCGAGAAAATACGGGACTACGGAAGCGGAAACCATTATGATCGGCGATCAGCTTTTCACCGATATTCTCGGCGCCAACCGAACCGGGGTTGACGCCATATGGGTTCACCCTATGACCGGCAACGATTTTATTGGCACAAAAGTTAGTCGGATGGGAGAGAAACTCGTGCGCGGCCGCTTCCATAAAGCCATGGAGGAAGAGCTGGCAATTGAAGGTGAATTGGCGGGTGGAAAGCCCGGCGGAGATGTAGTCGGCCAGTTTTTTAAGTTCGCGGTGGTTGGCGGAGTCTCGACTGCCATCGACGCGGGCATTGTGTGGATCTTAACCTTTGGAGTGCAGCTTGGTGGGACATCGGCATTTGCTCCCACAATCATCAAATCGATTAGCACAACCATAGCCGCCTGCAATAGCTTTCTGCTGAATAGAACTTGGACCTTTAAGGTCAGCGGAACCGGGAACCGAGGCAAGCACGCGAGCAGGTTTGCGGTGGTGACTGTTATAGGGCTGCTGCTGAACGTTGCCATCTATTCCGTGGTCTTACGGTTGCTGAACGGGCCAAACATCGCCCTCGTTCCCGACGCTTCCAAGAAACTCCACGCCGGGATCGGGTTTGTTATTGCGACCGGTATCGTCATGTTCTGGAACTTCTTCGCGCAAAAACATTGGGCATTTCGGGAAAAGCACTGACTCAAACCTTTGACTGGCGTGAAGCGCCGACAGCCCAGTTCGCGGTTCTAGCGGAGCATGCCGGCCACTCGCTTTCTCCGGCTATGCATGAGGCTGGCTTTGCTTCGGTTGGACTGGCCTACCGCTATGTCGCGGTGAACGTGCCGATTGGGGAAGTTGGAATTGCTTTGGATCATCTTGCGGCATCCGGGTTTATGGGAGTCAATGTGACGATGCCCCATAAGGAGGAAGCGCTCGCGTGGCTCTCCCGTTTTGAGAATCCGGACTACCCGCAAGTGCGGGCGACGAATACGATTCGATTGTGCGACCGAGTTGGGTTCAACACGGATACACTCGGCCTCCTTAGATCGTTCTCAACCCTTGAGCTGCATTCCGGTGATAAGTGTCTGGTTCTTGGCGCCGGTGGCTCGGCCGCAGCCGCCGTCGCGGTCTTGATCCGAATGGGTTTGGAAGTCGCTATCTGGAATAGAACGAGGTCCCGTGCGGAGGCGCTCGCGGCGCAGATGGGGGCTCGGGTGGTGGATACCTTGTCCTTGGAAGGCTTCCGTCTGGTCGTCCATGCCACTTCGGCCGGAAAGGCCGGAGAGGAGCCGCCGGTGGACTGGGCATATGTATCGCCGGAATGTATCGCCTATGATCTATTCTATGCGCCCGGTTCCACACCGTTTCTGCGCAGTGCCTCGACCAAGAACCTAACTACTAAGGACGGCGTCGAACTCTTGGTGTATCAAGGTGCCGAGGCGTGGCGTTGCTGGAGATTGCATCCCGAAGCACCAGTCGAACAAATGGAGAAAACGGTTCGTGAAAATCTTGCCGCCCACCGAGGATAGCGTTGGGCTGGCCAGCACCTTCCTTTTTGGTGGAAGGCTTGTGGTCGTCCCTACGGAGACTGTTTACGGCCTTGCGGCCAACGCCCTGGACGAACTGGCGGTGGAAGCCATTTTTAAAGCCAAGGGCAGGCCTTTGGGGCATCCCTTGATAAGCCACATAGGGACCTTGGCCCAAGTTAAACTGGTCGTGTCCGAATGGCCGGATAAAGCACAACTCCTTGCGGAGGCCTTCTGGCCCGGCCCTTTGAGCATGGTTCTGCCGAAGGCCAAGAGCTTGCCTGCGATAGTAACGGGGGGCTTGGAGACTGCGGCGGTCCGGATGCCGGGCCACGAAGTCTTTAGAATTCTTCAAAAGACTCCCGTGCCGGTTGCGGCCCCAAGCGCGAACCTTTTCACTGAAGTTTCGCCGACTCGTGTAGGGCACTTGTCACCCAAGATCCTGGAAGCCGCGGCACTGGCCATCGATGCTGGCCCATGCGAGTACGGAATCGAGTCCACGGTCATCGATCTTAGCAAAAAGTGCCCCGCCTTCTCCGGCCAGGCGCTATTTCCGCGGCACAACTGGAGGCTGTGCTCAACATAACGCTCCAGGAGGGAGACCGAAGGAAATCGCCCGGCAGCCACCACAAGCACTATTCGCCCAAGGCGAGAATCCGCCTGGCCGAAGAAATCGCTTCAAATCCGGGCCTGATCTTAGGGCCGTTGAACGGCCCGAAGCAGATTTCCATGCCCACGAATGCACAGGAGTACGCCGCCAAACTCTACGACGCCTTTCATGAGCTGGACAAGCAGGAAGTCACGGAGATTTGGATCGAAAAGCCCCCGGAAACGCCCGCATGGGAGGCGGTATGGGACAGATTGAGACGAGCAAGTTCAGACGGCTGACTTCGTGGATGGCGGCTTCACAAAATCACTTCCTGCGGCAGCCTTGTCAAAAGCGTTCTGAAGACCTTCGATTGGTTTTCAAGCTCCTGGGTGGACGCGGCCAATGGCAACACGACCATCGCGCCTTTGATTGCGATCAAAAAGCTTTCGATGGTGGAGGCCAAGTCTCGGCCCCGTTCGATATGGGGGATTGAATTGCTCTGCTTTTCCAGCACGGCGCGCGCGGTTTCAATGGCAACCGCCGCCAGGCTCTCTTCGCGTGGCATGGGGGCGGTCAGCGGTAGGTCCCGAGGTATAAGCACCACATACAGAACGTGGATTTCGGCGCTTCGCGCCTCCGCCAATTGGGAGGCGAGGATCAACGCTTCGCGGTCCACATCGCTGCCTGTGAGCAGTACGGCAAGCCTGGCCGCAGTTGGCGGTGCGAATTTTCTTTGCCCTGCTTCGCATTGATCAGGAGGTCCAAAGAGCGCCTGGCTTCCTCGCACGTCTGTGCAAGGGCAAGCTGGGAGCGAACTTCCGGAACTGAGCGAAGAACCTCAAGGATCTTATCGGGAACGCAAGCAACGATGACCCGGGCTTCCTGGTTCCGGATGAACTCCATCACGTCACGAAAGGTCTGCGCGCCCTCTTCGTTGGCCTCCGTAAGGCCGGTGCAATCGATAATCACGCCCGTAGGGTGGCGTTTGAGGGTCAAGGAAATTGCCGTGTGCAGCGTCTCCCAAAATTGGATCGCAATGCACCCGAAAGGATGATCATGTCCTCGTAGGACTCAACGATCATTTAAGGAAATACCTCACGTTTGTGATGACCACATTCTTCCGCGATCTCAACGCAATTTTTAGCGGGATCGCCGCGTTATTATGCAACAGGCCTTGCCACCACCGCTTGGGAACTGCCTCAGGAACGATAACCGTGATGAAAGCTGTTGGGTCCTCGGCAATCGCCTGGTCGATGTATTCCGTAATTGGCTGCAGCAACGAGCGATAGGGCGATTCGAGGATGACGAGAGGTATATCCGCGCCAAAGCGGATCCAATCTTCCTTGACTGTTTTAGCGCTTGCTGGATCCATCGTGACGTGGAGCGCGCGCACGTCCTTGGCCATCCCGGTTGCATAGCTGATTGCCTGCAAGATGCCTTTGTGAACCCTGGGCACCAAGAGAAGGACGGTGTTCTTTACCGGCTGCAAACAATCCTCTTGGGTAAGGCTGAGCGCCTTCGCAAGGTAGCGATAATGCCGATGGATCAGCGAAAACATCGTCAAGAATACGGCAAGCGCGATCAGTACGATCCAACCGCCTTCTGCGAACTTGGTCACGATGATGACGCCCGCGACGACTGCCGTGCACATGCCCCCAAGAAGGCTCACCAGCATGGTGGCGAATTTCTTCGCCTTAACTTGGTGAACCACCATCCCAAACTGGCTCAACGTGAATGCGGTAAATACCCCGATCGCATAAAGGGGGATGAGTGCCTCTGTGTTTCCTTTGAAAACCACGATCAAGGTCGTCGCAAAAACGGTGAGAACAATGATGCCGTTTTGGAATACGAGACGGTCGCCGACGCTGGCCAGTTGTCGCGGCATAAATCCGTCGCGGGCGATCATGCTGGACAGCCTCGGGAAGTCCGCGAACGCTGTGTTGGCGGCAACAATCAGGATTAAAGCCGTAAATATTTGAAGCAGGTACAGGTAGGCGCTGTGGGCGCCAAAAACTTGCGCGCAGATCAATGCAAGAACGGTTTTATAGCCATGAGCATGATCGTCGAGATACGGGATCACGTGAAGCTGCGAGGCCAGCCAGCTTGTGCCGAGGAACATGACCGCAAGAATCGCAGCCATCCAGGACAGGGTGATGGACGCATTTCGCGATTCCGGAGCGCGGAACGCTTGAATGCCGTTCGAGATCGCTTCGATTCCGGTCATTGCCGTGCAGCCGTTGGCAAACGCTTTGAGCAGGAGGAACAGCCCGAAGGCTTCCAGCGCCTGCGGCGGGTTAGGGTCCGCCATCTGCACGATATGCATCGTTGGCAGCTTGAATAGCCCCACCACAATCATCCCTAGCATCAAAAAAATAAAACTGTAGGTGGGAATCGCAAAGGCGATGCCGCTTTCCTTGGTTCCGCGCAGGTTCACGATCGCGATGAGGGCGACGCAAAGGACGTTGACAGCAACCAAATAATGCTGAATCTCAGGAAATACCGAGACGAGCGCTTCCACTCCCGCGGTCACCGAAACCGAAACCGTTAAAACATAGTCCAGCAGCAAGGAGGCGCCGGCGATGCGGCCCGCCATCGAGCCTAGGTTGGCGCTGGCGACCGTATAAGAGCCTCCTCCGTGGGGATAGGCGTGGAGGGTTTGGTAGTAGCTGGAGGCCACGACAATAATGAGCACCGCGATCGCGATCGAAATGCCGAAAGTGATATGCAAGTAGCCGGATCCCGCAAGCAGCAGCGCCCCCATCGTCGCTTCCGTGGCGTACGCCACAGACGACAAGGCATCCGACGCGAAAACGGGCAAGGCGAAAATCTTGCTTAGGCGTTGGTGGTGTGCGTGCTTGGTAGCAATCGGCTTTCCGAAGAAAAACCTTTTTGCTGTAGTGAGGACACTCATATAGGCAGGCCCAAATATGATGACACTTTTTGGAGTTTGACTGTCGGATTCACCTAAGGTAAATGAGGACGAATGTGCAACTTATAGAGAAGCAGCGGCAATGCATCGCCGTAGGCCACAACGATGCGGGCAAAAAGAAATGGATTCTTTCCGCCAGGCCATTTATCAACCGTATAGGCCGACGTGTAGCCCAATTTGACCAAGATTTCCGGGCTTTGGGGAGTGTAGCCGCCGTAGGGGTAGCAGGCTGAATCGAGCCTGAATCCTCGCCGGCTGAGTTCTTCGTGAGCTTCGGTCCATTCCTTTTCCTCGCTTTCAGGATGTTGGTCCAAATGCACATGCCTCATCGTGTGGTTGCCGATTTCAAACCCCGCCTTTTCCGCCGCAAGCAGCTGATCCCAATCCGCCAAGGGCTTTTCCGTGCCCACGTCCCAACTCGACTCACCGCCTACGCAACTGGGAACAGGATAGAGGGTAGCCCTGACTTGGTAACGTTGTAGAACCTCTAGGCCATGTGTAAGCGTCGAAGTATAAGCGTCGTCAAACGTGAAGCACACGGTTCGGTCCTGCGTCTTTATCATGTCCCTCGCGAGCGCAAAAGAGAACCTACGGCGCAAAAAAAACGTTATATGGGATTCAAGCCTCTTGGGCTCGATATTGTAACTCCGGCCTGCTTCAGCCACCGGGGCCACTTGATGATAACAAAGAACAACTCGATTCAATCTTTTCCTGCTTTTGATTACTCGGGTGTTAGGCTTAGCGCCAACTTTCCAACCGATTATGCCGATTACGTAGCCAAACGGAGCCAATGCCCGTTAAAATGCTCTAGTGAGGCTCGTTACCCCTTGGAGGATGTTTAAAATAATGCGAAGAATGCGGTTTGTGGCTTTGCTGCCGCTGATTTTTGGACTGCTGGCAGCCGCTGCGGCAGATTTCGATGGCCCCGCCCCGCTCTCATGGCGATGGGCGCAGGCTTCCAGAGTGCCGCCCGCGGGAACGCCTCTCGTGGTCGGGGATACCATCTACGTGGCCGATGGCATGCGTGTTTTTGCGCTGGATAAGGACACCGGCAACGAAAAATGGAAGTTTCCTACCGTACAAGACGTCCAAGGATATTTTCGCAAAACGCCGGTGATGGCGGGCGGATTGCTTGTCGTCGCAACCGATAACTTCCTTTATGGCTTGGATCCTGATACGGGAGTTCAAAAGTGGTACTACAAGCTTGTCGACCCCACCCAGATGATCTCCGGCCAACCGGTTTCTACCGGCAAGTTCGTCGTCTGTGCGCTGAATGCCGAATATCTCATTGCTCTTAACGGCGAGGACGGCAAAGAAATCTGGCCGGCCCAAGAGCATATCAGCGACCACATGCGTGGTGACATGACCACCTATGGAGACACTCTGTTCTTTTCACGCAAACGAACGCTCTTTGCAGCATCAACGTGAACGTTCCTGAGAAGGTCAAGACGCTCGGCCAGTTCTCCACACTCAGCGAGGACGTCGTCCCGATCTTGCGAGGGGAAACTCTCTATATCAACACCGCTCTTATTTGGCTGCATTCTCTGCCGCTTCCGGCCTTTTGCGATGGCAAGTGGATACACAGCAAGATCTTGTTTTTGGCCCGGCAGCGTCCAGCGAAGGCGAGGCCGTGATCAGCCGTGATGGAGTCCTGACCCTAGTGGACACGCGCGGCCATATCAAGACCATGAAAGCTGCTGACGGCAAGAGCGTTGTAGATATGAAGATTGACCTTCAATCCGGCGCAGCGGCACGCCCCAGCGCCGCAGGAAAGCTATTCGTAGTGCCGACGCTTAATGGAGCCATCAACTTGGTAGATCCGAAGGACGGCAGCATTATTTGGCGCTACATGGTCCATCCACAGTCCGAAGAAGCAGCGGCGCGGATGCGATCTCGACGCGGCCAAACAGGGGCTACAGGCCGTGGTGGCGTTGGGGGAGGCGGTGGAGCAGGTGGCGGCTTAGGCGGCTTAGGCGGTGGCGCCGGTATTGGTGGCGGCGGCGCTGGTATTGGCGGCGGGGGCGGTTTTGGTGGTGGTGAAGGTGCTGGAGGCGGCCAAGGCGGAGGCCAAGGACTCGGCCAGACCGGGGCAAACGGCCAAAGCCAGTTTATGGGCTCAGGCGGCATTGACCGGCCCGACCCCGCAAACTACTCGGTGCAGGCGGCCGGCCCCGCCACCGTGGTGGGGGACACGCTTCTCCTCCTCGGAGAAGACGGCAGTCTCTTGGCGTTCGATAAGAACACTGGAGTCGACGTCACAGGACCCGAAATCCATATGGTTTATCCAGCCGCTGGCTCGGAAGTTAACAGCGATGACTTGGGCCTTGCTTTCCGAATCTCAGATGATGCTTCGGGTGTCAAGGACAGCACCATCACCGTAACTGCCAATGGCAAACCGGTGGACCATGAATTCACTGCCGACGGTCTTGATACCGTTCGGTTCAACCTTCACGGGAAGAACGATCTGTTGCCTGACGGTCGAGTTGAGTTTGTGGTTACCGCATCGGACTGGCTCGGAAACGTCACCACTGCAAAGTTCTCACTGACCATCGATAACACTCTACCGAAGCTTTATCAGCCGAAAATCCCCAATCAAGGAGGCGCCGGCGGAGCTGGTGGCGGCGGTTTCGGTGGCGGGGGCGGCGGCGGTCGTGGCGGCGGCGGTGGCATCGGGAGATAAGAGGGACTGAACCCCGCTGAACTCGAGTTTTGGCAGCGGCTCCTGGCAGCCGAGGCAAGCCCCTTAAAGGCTTGGTCTGTTGCGGATAGCCTTGAGGGTTTGATGAAAACGGGAGACCGGGTAATAAACTCGCGCCTCCTTTCTCCTCAGGAACGGGAGCGCGCGGCCAATGCTCCTATGGCGACTCTTGACGCCGTTCCCACAAGCGGCATGGGACTCCTCGATCCCCCGAGCCTGCCGGAGCGCTACACTCAGTCTAAGAGCCTGCCGCCGGCACTTTTCTGTTGGGGCGACCCTTCCTGCCTTGCCGGGCCTCTTGTGGCCATCGTGGGCACTCGGGCCGCTTCCACCTATGGCAAGGCGGCAGCGCAGAAGTTCGCAGAGGCTTTTGCTCGCGCCGGGGTGACCGTGGTCAGCGGCGGCGCGCTTGGAATTGACGCAGCCGCCCACAAAGGCGCGCTGGCAGCAGACGGCAAAACAGCGGCCGTGCTTCTGACTGCTATTGATCGCGTCTATCCGCGGGTGCATTACGGCCTGTTCGAGCAGATCAAGAAGAACGGATGCCTGCTAAGCCAGTTCGCTTTGGGAGTGGTTTCAAACCGGGAGTACAGGCCATTGATGAGAAACCACACCGTCGCCGGACTTTGTTCAGCCCTGGTAGTGGTGGAAGCGCCTGAGAGATCAGGAGCCCTGTCCACTGCGGCTTCCGCGAACGAACTTGGTCGTCAGGTATTCGTAGTGCCCGCAAATATCGACAATGTCAATTTTCGGGGATCGCACGCGCTGATCCGGGATGGAGCTACGCTCGTAGATCATCCGGATCAAGTGCTGGAAGCTCTTGGCATTGCACCGGCAGCTTCATCGGAAGCGTCCAAAGCAAGCTTCTCTCCCATTCAAAAGCAAATTCTCGCTGTCCTGAGCACAGAGCCCTTGGCGACCGAGTTCATCGTTGCAAAGACCGGCGCCGAAACATCGACAGTTCTTTCCGAACTGACCCTGCTCGAGTTGGAAGGAAAAATTTTCAAGGAGCGCGGGGGGTACGCAATCCGCCTATGACCACAAGAGTACAAGCTTTGGGACGGGATGGGCTTGGCGTTTACGAAGCCAATTCGGGACGGCAGCCGGCTTGAGTTGAAGCGATCGGAAGGGGAAGCTGACTCCGTGCTCATTCCCGGGTTCGTGGATATTCACATCCATGGGGCGTTCGGCATCGATTTCATGACGGCGACATCCGATGATATGAAATCGCTTTGCAAGCACCTTGCCGGCGAAGGCTACGAGGGCTTCCTGCCGACAACCGTGACTGCGGATGCGGCAAGCGTTCGCCAGGCATTGGCGAACCTACCGGACGATAAGATGGTTCTCGGCTTTCATTTAGAGGGGCCGTTTATCAGCGAGGCGTTCCCCGGCGCGCAGCCTCAGAAGTATATCGCCGCCCCGGCAGGCTTGGAAGATTGGAAGGAGATCCTGGCCGACCCCTGGCTTAAAGTGATCACATTGGCGCCGGAGAAACCAGGGGCTTTGGATCTGATAAAACATCTTTCAAGCAGGGGCGTAGCGGTAAGCATGGGGCACAGCAATGCGACCTTTGAAGAAGCGGCGGCAGGTGTCGCGGCTGGAGCAAGCCATTCCACCCACACGTTCAACGCGATGCGGGCTTTCCACCACCGCGAAGCAGGGTTGGCGGGTTACTGTCTGCTCGATGACAACTTATATTCTGAGATAATCTACGACCGTATCCACGTTTCCCCGCCGTCCGCAAGACTGCTCTTTAAGTCCAAGCCGGCGGACAAGGTCGTTGCTGTGAGCGATAGCACAATGGCCACGCGGATGCCGCCGGGTGAGAGAATCAAAATGTGGGGACTGGACTGCATCACTTCTCCCGGCCAGGTTCGGCTTGCCGATTCCGGTGCCCTCGCCGGCAGCGCAATCACCCTGCTGGACGCCTTTCGCAACATCTCCGCCGATTTCGGATTGGAAGCTGCCATCCGGGCCTGCTGCATAAACCCTCGCCTATCGATCGGTTTATTGGGCGAGCCCTCCAAGTACGTGCTCTTGTCCAACGCAATGGAAATAAGAGAGCTGTTGTTCACACGCTAGCTCAGAACAACATGGTCGGATTCCTGGTAGGATAATTCGAGCCGCGTGAAGGGTATTATTACGCGTTCGGGCTCATAGCTCAGTTGGTTAGAGCGCGCCCCTGATAAGGGCGAGGTCGCTAGTTCGAATCTAGCTGGGCCCACCAGTTTTCTGGGGGCCGCTTGACGGGACCGATTGGTTGGGCCCCAATCCACGCTTTACGCAATGGCCGGAACCTGGCCAATTCGAGCCCGGCTAGTTTGTTAGGTCTTCATCGCACAGTTTCAGTTGACTTACAGGGCGACGAAGCAACCTTCGCTAGCCGCCATCAGGCGGAGGGCCCGGAGGAGGGCCACCGCCACCGGGGCCGCCATCCGGCCCGTCTGGAGGTCCTCCGGGGCCGCCGCCCGGTCCGCCAGGGCCACCGTCTGGCGGAGGGCCGTCACCGCCAGGGCCGCCGTCATCGGGAGGGCCTCCGTTCCGGCCGTTCTGCTGCCCGGAAACTCTGCCTTCGGTTTGGTTTCTTCGGGGACTTGAGGCAGGACCATCGGGCGTGTGATCGATCCCTACCACCACTTCTGGCGGCTCCGAAGCGGCGCCTCACGGGTTGGCTCTGCTTTGGGAGCGTTGCTTGCAACCGCATGGCTGGTCGGCGCTCACTTATGGGGGAAGTTCAATGCCGGGAACGAGGATGTTGGAGTGCTTGTCGGCTCCTCTCGAATCGGCACCGGAGCGGCCGATTGACGCATCGTCGGTCCAACCGTGGGCGTCTTTGCCGAACATCCGCCGATAACAATGGAAGCGCCCAGCATCGCAAGGTAACCGCAAGCGCCTGCATTTGAAGTTTCATAACGTTCTCCTTTTCAGAGGCGCTCCTTGGGCGCCTGATAACACTTTAGCGGCAGCGTATGAGGAAGAAATGAGGCTCTCGAAACTCCGGTGCTAGTTGTTGAGACATCGAAGCGGTTAACAAAGTAGACAAAGCAATGGCAGGGTGTCAAAAGGAAGATTTTCTTCGGCAGGTTAGGGAATCCCGGGCTGCGTATCCCTACGACTATGATTTTCGAGGCTGGACCAAGCAATTCTGCGCGTCCACGCTTTCGCTCCTCTTTCCGCACTTTGGCGCTTCGCCCAAGTCCGAAACCGTGGACGAGGAAATTGTCCACGTGGGCACCATTCTTTGCGAGGCGCTCACGGCTCTGCGTGAGCAAAAATCCGACCCCTGCGACGTCCAACGCGCCTTCTGCGAGAGCCTGCCCGAGGTCTACCGGCTTCTCAATATCGACGCGGAGGCGTTTTACGAATCGGATCCGGCAGCGGAAAGCGTGGACGAAATCATTTTCGCCTACCCCGGATTCTATGCGATCGCCCTCCACCGGCTTGCCCATGTGCTGTACCGCCAGAGCGTGCCGTTTCTCCCCAGACTCATTTCCGAATACGCCCACAGCCGAACCGGCATCGATATCCACCCAGGCGCGACCATCGGCGAGTCCTTCTTCCTCGACCACGGAACCGGCATCGTTATTGGCGAAACCGCGGTGGTGAAAGACCGGGTCCGAATCTATCAAGGGGTCACCTTGGGCGCGCACTATGTGCACAAAAGGCTATCCGGCGTGAAACGGCACCCCACCATCGAAGACGACGTCGTGATTTACGCCCACGCCACCATCCTTGGCGGCTCAACCGTGGTGGAGCGCGAAGTGTCGTCGGGGCAAACTCCTGGGTGACCCAGAGCGTTGCGCCCGATTCCATCGTAAGCCACAAGTCAACGGTCCGGAAAGTTGAAGAATCGGACTTCGAAGTCATCGACTTCAGCATCTAATGCTATTGGACATTAGGCTAGCTCGATGATCCCTTGATCAGGAGCTCAACCAAAATTAAGGAGCCCCCCGAGGGCGCAGGGGGCCTGATAGAAATTTAAAGGGCCCCCTGAGGGCGGAGGGGGCCTGGTGCTTGTATGGTGTATGTGGGTCCCGCCCATTCAGAATTCTTCAGGGGCAAGACAGTTTTTTGACTGCGCGTAATTTCCCCGTGTTCCCGGCTTTTTGTAAAATTTTAAAAAAGATTTTAGAATTCCAGTTTAAGGGTGAGAATCTCAAACGGCTTGTACTCAAAAAGAATGCTGCCGTCGTGAATTTCTAGTTCCTTGACCGGTCTTTCCGCCAAGTCGCATAACCACGCGCCTTTCGGCGTGCGAATGCAATAGAGCTCGGTTCGGCCGCGAGCGTTGTGGCATTCGTAAACCCGAACAACGAGCGAGTCATCGTCTTCCGCCTTCTTGACTGCCTCGACAACGACATTCCGGTCGTCGCAGGACACAAAGGGCGGAAGCGTTCCCGATTCCCCTTTCGATGCGTCCAGAAGGGCGTAGCGAACGGGAGCGTTGAGCGCATAAGCTTGCTGCACGACTCCCGCGTAGTTGTAGGGGCCGAAGTGGGGAAGGATCACGTAAGTGAAATGGTGAACGCCCATGTCTGCCTCGGGGTCGGGCGCCTTCGGCGCTTTCAGTAGGCTTAATCGAATCACATTGCCGTGGATGTCATGCCCGTATTTGCCATTGTTGAGAATGGCCACACCCTGGTCGCTCTCGCTTAGGTCTGCCCACTTTTGGGCGCAGACCTCAAACCGGGCGACGTCCCAACTCGTGTTGTAGTGGGTCGGGCGCTCCACGTTGCCAAACTGGATCTCGTAAGTCGCGCGGGGCGAGTTTACGTTCACTGGGAAGGCAACCTTCAGAAGCTTGTCCTCTTCGTGCCAATCGATCTCCGTCTCGAAGAAAATGCCGGGAACCGGTCCCACGCTGATACGCTGGGTGATCGTGCTCTGGTTGAACCGCCGCACGATTTGAATCGCGGACCGAACCGGTCCGCGCTCCACCACTTCCATGCTCTCGCACCGAAGCAAGTTCTTTGCAGTTTCAAAAGCAAAAATGTCGACGTCCCAGGCGCTCCAGTAGAGCGGCTTGTCGTCCAGGATCTGGAAGACATTTCCAAACTTGCCGGGCTGAATGAACTCGATGCCGTCATCCAAGAGTTGGATGCTGGTGATGTTGCCGTTTGCATCGAACTTGACCGAGACCTCATTGTTTTCCAGTCGGCGGTTGCTTGCCTTGGCGCGATACTTGGTCGTTGGTTGGGCATCGGTGAGATTGGCCACGCAAACCGCTCCCAAAGCCGCCTGCGGAGTGGGGAAGATCAAGACGCGCCCATGCTCCAGGCTCGTGGTTTCCTGAACCGGAAGCAATTCGTCGCCCACGCTTAACGCGGTTGGCGTAAAGCTGTCGTTCCAGGGCAGCACCGCAATTCCGGGAACTGTGGAGTTGTGGAAAAGCGCCACTGGCCTATCCATGCCCGAAGTGTCGAACTTGGAGCCGATGTTCTTCAGGCTCTTCTCAATCACGGTCTCGCCGATCTGCCGGATTTTGCTGTAATCCACCGCGCTGTCCACATAAACTTCATGCACCGAAGACCCGGGGATAATGTCGTGGAACTGGTTGAGAAGAACAAGCTTCCACGCCTTTTCCAGATCCGATGAAGGATATTTTGAAGGGAAGCTGTCCGTAAAGCAGGCGAGCAATTCCGCATCGCGGAGCAAAAACTCCGTAAGTCGGTTTTGGCGCTTGTTTGCAGCCTGAGAGGTGTAGGTGCCTCGGTGAAACTCGGCGTAAAGTTCTCCCACCCACGTGGCAAGGTCCTTGCTCCGGGCTTTTGCATCCGCAAAGAAGTCCAGCGCCCGGCGCCCGCTCAATATCTCCGGAAAACCGGAAGCGAGGCGTGACCGGCGGATGAACTCAATCTGCTTTTCGGTGGGGCCGCCCCCGCCGTCGCCAAATCCATAAACATAAAGGGACTGATCGGAGCGCGCGTGGTCCTTGTGGTTCTTGACGCTCCCAAGTACCTGCTTCGGCGTTGCGTCGCCGGTGTAGGTGTCGGCAGGTGGGAAGTGAGTCCAAATTCGGCTGCCGTCAATGCCCTGCCACCAAAACGTGTTGTTGGGGAACTTGTTGATCTGGTTCCAACTGATCTTCTGGGTCAAGAAATATTGAATGCCGAACTTTGAAAGGATCTGAGGGATCGCGGCGGAATAACCGAACACGTCCGGTAGCCACATATCCTTCGTTTCGTAGTCCAGCTTCTCCTTGAAATAGCGGGAGCCATAAAGAAATTGGCGGATCAAAGACTCGGCGCCGGTTAGGTTGCAGTCCGCTTCAACCCACATGGAGCCGACCGGTTCCCACTGGCCCAGCTGAATCGCCTCTTTGACGCGCCGGAACAGCTCCGGATACTCTTTCTCCAGCCATTCATATTGGGAAGCCTGAGAATGGGCAAAAACATACTCCGGGTAGCGCTCGATAAGCCCAAGCTGAGTGGCAGTGGTGTGCGCCATCTTCTGCTTGGTGATTGAAATCGGCCAGAGCCACGCGGTATCCAGGTGGGCGTGTCCAATCGGCGTTACCGAGTGTTTCAAACTGGAGTCTCCCGCTGTGAACGCTTCGCGTACGAGCCGCCGGCATCGAGGAATGGAATCCCGCCGGGCCGCCGAATACTGGTTGCAAACATCGTCCAAGGCGCGCATGAGAACGGCGTAAAGCGGGTCGCCCTGATCCAGCACTTCCATCATCTCATAGGCGAATTCGCAGTCATAGAGAAGGTCGGTGAGTTCACGGTCGATTACGACCAACTCCACGTCCCCCACTGTTTCCACCAGTTCCTCGCGCGGCAGCTCTCGCCTATGGACTCTGCACTGCGGGTTTCGTGTGTAGCTCTCTAAATAAAGGCTGACTTTTTCGCCGCCCTTCGCATCTCCAAAAAGGGTGCAGATGCGGTGCGGCTCGTCGATTCCGCACCAAGGCGAATTCGCCTTCCAAATGGTCCTCTCGCCGCCGGTCTCGCCGATCAGCCCAACTTCCTGGCCCGCATAGGCAGCGGGGACTTTGCCGCTTAAACGGAACCAAAACGTAGTATAGGCCGGACCATACTGGAAGCCTTTGGTGACCTCTTTCCACGAAGTGCTCTTCTTTGCGTCGTTCGCATTGCGGTGAGGCTCATCGCAGAATTCGATTTTGAGAGGGGTCCGCGCTCTGATCAGCTTTTCCCGAAGTTCGTAATCGATAAACTGCTTGATGCGGCCGGACGTGATTTTAGGATGTTTGAGCATTTCGGGGATGCCAAGTTTACTCCGGTCCTACCAGAAATTTTCACTTGGTATTCCACATACCGGTAAAGCATCCTTTTCCGGGGAGTACACTAAAGGTATGGAAGTTACCGAACATGCAATCGCATGTACGCTGACGGCTCTCTACCTTAATGGCGGGCCGAACCGCGAAACTTCGCCCCGCCGAAGGTGGATAGCGGTAGATCGGGCCATCCGGCAAATGGCGCCCGGCCTGGCTGGCGTCCAGGAATTGCTTACCAAAAGTGGCTTTTGGTTCGAATCCGCCATTTTGGGTCGGCCGGGAATTCTGGCCGCAGCTGAAGATTTGGTAACTTCCGGCCAAGTCCTCGTCTCTTGCCATCAGAACTACCCGTCTCGCTGGTTGTCCATCCTTGGCGAAGGGGCCCCTCCCGTTTTTTGGTGCAAAGGCCAAATGCCGGCCGGGCCGTTCCACGCTATCGTCGGTTCGCGCCACATTCCCACCTCCGTGGGGGTGTTTTCCACAGAATGCGCACGAGAGGCGGTTGAGCGTGGATATTCCGTTGTTTCCGGCGCGGCTGCGGGCTGTGATCGAGCCGCCGCAAGAGGGGCGGTAAAGGCTTCCATCGCCGCAGGCGGCGAAATGCGCCTCGTTGAAATTCTCCCGTACGGATTGGGGCTCGCGGGGGAAGCCTCTTGGTGCAGGATCTCGCTCTCTCCTCCAAACGAAGATTTCACTACCGCCGCCGCAATGGAGCGAAACGCACTCATTTACGCGGCGTCGGATCGTGCAGTTGTTGCCCACTCCAGATTCAGGGCCGGCGGAGCGTGGCACGGGGCTGCGGATTGTCTTCGGCGGCGGTTGGCGCCGGTTTTTGTCAGAGCCGATAACTCGCCCGCCGCAAAAGCTCTGGCCGCATTGGGGGCAACGCCCGTGAATCGGCCTAATGAGCCGTTTGAAGCCTGCGCGTCCGAGGCGCAGCAAAAGCTGCAAATGGGGTAGCGAATCGGTAGACTTATGGCCTGTGAAAGCAATCGCCAAGGTGCATCCGGCTCCAGGCGTCGAAATAATTGAAGCGGCCGAACCGCAGGTTTTGCCCGGGACTGTCAAAATCAAGCTTGAGGCAGCCTCGGTTTGTGGGACCGATCTCCATATCTACAATTGGGACCCGTGGGCCGCGTCCCGGATTGTCCCTCCCCGAATCATCGGTCACGAGTTTTGCGGCACGATAGTCGAGGTTGGCGAAGGCGTTAAAGACCGAAAGATCGGCGATTTCGTAGCCAGCGAGTCCCACATCGTCTGCGGCCATTGCCCTCAATGCCTTCACGGCCAGGGCCACGTTTGCGTCAACACAAAGATCTTGGGCGTGGACGTAGATGGCGGCTTTGCCGAGTTCGTAGTCATTCCCGAGCAAAACGCCCGGCCAACCAGCCGCGAGATCCCGCCCGACGTCGCCTGTTTCCAAGATGCGCTTGGCAATGCCGTTCACACCGTCATGGACGGTCCCGTCAAAGATTGTTCGATTCTCATCACCGGGCTCGGCCCAATCGGCCTGTTTGCGGCTGCCGCGTGCAAAGCCCTAGGCGCAACCCGGGTTGTTGGAACAGAAGTGAGCCCCTATCGCATCGAACTCGCTCACAAGGTAGGCCTGGACGCGGTGCTGAATCCTGCAACCACCGACGTCCATAAGGAACTCTTGGCCTTGGTGCCGGGCGGTTTCGATGGAACTCTGGAAATGTCCGGCCACCCTTCCTCGCTCTCACTGGCGGTTCGAATGACGAGACCGGGCGGACGGGTGAGCCTTCTCGGAGTGTCTGCCGAGAGCGACCAATGCATCCACATGAACGAGCTGATATTCAAGGGCTTGGCAATGCATGGAATCGTAGGACGCAGACTCTGGGAAACCTGGGACCAGATGCATGATTTGCTCATCGAGCGACAACTGAATGTTAAGCCGGTGGTAACCCACGAAATGCACTTCACCGAGTTTCGCGATGCCATGGAATTGATGAAGGTTGGCAAAGCAGGCAAGGTTGTTTTCAGGTTTGATGCTTGAACGTGAACGTGAACGGTGAACGGCGTCCGCCGGAGATCGGGCGCGTTGGGCGCGGCCCCTGGTTTTGGGGCACGCGGCAATAAAACGCGCTTCCCATATCTGCGTTCAGAACCGGAAAGTGCTGACACTGCGATTGGCTGCTGCCGGGGAGTTTACGGTTTGCAGTTTACAGTTTACGGTTCACCCTCAAGCCCGGTACAATGCCACTGATGAAGGTTGCGGTATTGCCGTTCAATGTGGCGGAAGGGACTAAGGCGTCATACGGTCGCCAATTTGCTAACTTCGCTGCGGAAACGGTTCGCGCTGCCACTGGGGCCGACATTCAGTCGGTGAGCTATATGGCTCAGGTCCAGGAAGAAGGCGGCACGCGCTCTGCGCACGTCAATATGGGCGCCGTGATTCTTGAGCGGGAGGCAATGACCCCGATTTTCAAAGAAGGAGGCGTGGATCGCATCCTTCACGGCCTGCTCACCGAAGGGGACGGCAAGTTCTCCTTGAAAATCCGGATCGAAGGCGTGGACGATGATGCGCCCCTTCTGGAAGAGGAGCACAATTTTGGCGAAGACGAGGTCGTCGGAGAGCTTCACTGTCTCATGCTTCTCGTGGCATCGTACTCGGGTGTGGTCCTGCCCACGGCGCTTGAAGAAAAGCTCGACGTGGGGACGCAAATTCCCAAGGCTTTCCTGGAGTTTCTTGAGGGATATGACGGTTTTCAGTACGTTCAACAGGCGAACGGCATGGTCGTCAGCCATTACAATCCCGCCACCACACTCAGCGCGCTTACCCAAGCCGTAGATTTGGACCACAGTTTTCAGGCTCCGTTCGACATGTGCATTCAAATGTGCCGCTCGTGCGCGCACTACAGACTCGGTTCTTTTGAAGATGTGGAAGGGGCATTGAAGCATCTGGCCGAGGTCGCGCCGGCAGATTACCGGCCGCTCGCCGCACTTGGTGAGATCTACCAGACGATCGGCAACCTGCCTGCAGCGGTAGATGCGTACGAGCAAGCATTAGCTCAGCACTTGAGCCTCGGTGACAAGCTAGATGACGATCAGTCCACCGAGCGGGCTGCGCTCTATTCCCGTCTTGGCATGGTCCAGTTGAACATGGGCATGCCGGTAAACGCCGAAAGAAATTTCCGGCGGGCCGTGGACCTGGAAAAGGGCGCAAAGCCTTCGTTGGACCTCCTGGCGAGTGTGCTGGCGCAAACAAACCGCCAACACGAGATCCCAAGTCTTTGGAAGAACGAGATTGCAAGCAACCCGAAGAACGCGCTGGCGCGCGCTAGGTATGCCACCGCTCTGATTCAGGCCGGCCAGAAAGAAGAAGCGATTGCCGTGTTCGAGCAGGCTTTGGAAGAATTGGACGACAAAGTGTTTGTTAAGAGGTTTTATGCGCCACTGCTCGTGGAAAACGGGGACTTTGACCGGGCGATGGACTTCTATGAGGACTGCCTCGACGTAGAGCCGAATGATATTCCGCTGATGGTCGAGTATGCGAACACGCTCAAAGCGGCGGACAGGGAATTCGAAATTCCCCAGATCCTCAAAAACATACTGGCGAGCAATCCCGACCCGAACACCCGCGCGCAAACCCTTGCCTGGATGATCGAACTGGAGCAGCCCAAACGGGCGGAAGCGGTTGAGGACGCCCGAAAGAAAATGGAAGCCGGGGACTTCGAGGGCGCGATGAGAGATTTGAGACCCCTGCGCAACTGGCTGGCAGATTATTGGAAGCTTTGGGCCCTGATGAGTACGGCCGCAAACCAGCTGGAACAGGTTGAAGAGGCACAAGACGCGGCGAACCGGCTGCTGGGTCTTTATCCTGGTTACGAGCCTGGTTACCGCGAGTTGGTAACCGCCCTCACCAAGCAGGACAAACATGAGGAAGCCTATAATGTGATGCGTTATTGTGCTACGAACCTCAAGACGCTTGATTCCCATGTGAATTTGGCGCTTGCCGCTAAGCGGGCCGGGCATGATGATGAGGCTCGGTCCTTGGCGAAGCAGATACGTAGCGTGGTTGGTCCGAACGAGGAGTTGGAGCGAGTACTTGCCGAAATCGAATCCTAGATTCCCACAGACGAGCGGAGAAATCAACGCTCGCAAAAAAGCCGAAGAGGCAACCGGGGAGAAGGATTCGTGGTACGTCAAACTTAGCAAGGCATTGTTCACCAGGCCCAAGGGCGAGAATGTCTATTGGCCTGTAAAAGTGTTCCTCCTGATTCACATCATCGCGATTGTGAGTTGGGTTATGCCTGAACCGGGCAAAGCGGTAGCCAACGGAACCCTCAAAGGCAGCTTTTCCGAACGGCTGATGAAGTTCAATCAGGACTGGGTCAAGAAATCGCCGACCCAACTGTATCTGCTAAGCACCGGTCTTTGGCAGTCTTGGGACATGTTTGCCCCCAACCCGGCAAACACGGATATGTATCCCGATGCCGATGTAACCCTCAAAAGCGGGAAGGTTTTGCATTATGACTATCCGCGTATGTATTCGCTCAGCCGGCTTCAAAAATATCAGAAAGAGCGCTACCGAAAGTTCTTTGAGAATGCGAGCGATATAAAGAGTGCCTATCTCTTTCCCGTATTTGCCCGCGCAGTGGTCAACATAATCGCGAAAGATCCGAACGATCCGCCTGTGAAGGTTGAACTTAAACGCCACCAAGTCCAAGTCCCAAAGGTGGAGAGCTTCGGGACCTATTCGCAGAACCTCTGGAACGCAATCTTGGACCGGTCGGTGACCCCATCCGTGTTGATGCCCCCCAATCCGCCCATGCCTGAGAAATACACGGAGATCGACTATTACACTTACTATCCGCAAACCGGCGAGGGGCAAGTCCATTGAATGCAGCGAAACAGTCAGAGAGTTGGAATCCGTTAAAGGATGTTAACACCTGGTGGTTCGGTTTTGGCTCTCCCGTAACCCTTGGCCTTTTACGAATTCTAATGGGGCTTCTTGCCCTTGAGGAGCTCTTCATCGGGCTGATGGACTTTGAGGCGTGGTACACGGACAAAGGCTTCTTCCCGCTGCGCATAGATGCCGACTACTTTATGAAGATCCCGGCGACCGTGCAGATCGGTACTCACTGGGATGCGGCAGCGCGCGCTTTCGTCCCCAATGTCTACGGAAACCCGAACGCGCAATTTCCCCGGCTGAACATTTTTGAGTACGCGTATGACCAGCGAGTCGCCTTAGCACTCTATCTGCTTGTGATGGTCGCCGCCGTCTTCACTGCTCTCGGCCTTTGGTCACGCTGGAGCACGATTGCACTGGCCATCGGGCTTGTTTCGGTGCACCACCGCAATCCGCTCATCCTGCACAGCGGAGACACACTGCTTCGAGTTATCATAATCTATTTGGCCGTGGCGCCATCCGGTCTCTCCTGTAGCGTCGACCGGCTTATCGGGCTGTGGAAGGGCACCGCTCCTCCGATCCCAAGACGGGTGTCTCTGTGGCCGCAAAGGCTCATTGAGTTTCAAGTGGCGCTCGTGTATTTCATTACCGTCTGGTTCAAGTGGTTTGGAATCTATTGGAAGGATGGAACTGCCTCCTGGTATCCGGAGAACCTGAACGAATTCTACAGATTCCCGATATTCGAATTCACCCACCATCAGCCTTTTTTGGCCATCACCACGTATGGCACGCTCGTGGTCGAACTGTCATTGGCGACCCTCGTATTCCATAAGCCGCTGCGCAAATACGTTCTTCTGGCCGGCATTGCCATGCATGGCTATATCGAATACAGATTCAACATTCCCATGTTTGCCACGATTATCGTGGGTAGTTACATCGCCTTTTACGATGGCGAGGAAATCTCGGAGTGGGCGAAGCGCATGAGCGAACGGTTGAAGAAATTCCGTATTTGCGTGGAACTGCCCGCAGGCCAATGTTTGCGCCCGGAAGCTCAAAGGGTCCTTCCCGCCCTGGATCCGTTCGGCCTCGTCGTCTATCAGTCGGGATGTAACCCCGCGTGGTCCGCCAGCGATGCGCGCGAAAGGCCGAAAGCTGCTTTTAGAGGCGCTTGGGCGAGAAGTGTGGGAGCATGGCCCATTGGCCTTGTGCCGGGGCTCTGGAAAAGGGTTCTGACTAACTGCGTGGCGCCGGAGGGCGAACTCAGCAAGGCTGCGGACGGGTAATTTCAGGCTGCATGAAGCCGTGGCAATTTCGCCAAAAGACACCTGGGTTTGGAATCAGCGCAAACTTCTACATGACGGTGCTTGCCGGAACCGCGCAATTGCCGACCATGCGCCAGGTGGTAGATCCTAAAGGCACGGCTGGAGCGGTTATCGGCTTTGGTGTGCCGCTTGCGGTGGAAGCAACCAAGGAGGACATAGATCGTCCGCTCAAGCGCGGCGTATACGGCATCGCTTCCCACAACCGTCAGACCGTGCTGAAGTTGATGGCCATGCCCAAAGAAGAGGCAGGCTTCGATCCGGCGCCCGTTCTGCGCAGTTCTGAGGCCATAAACCTATCCCAGGAGCACCTGGCCCGGATCAGCGCGACCTGGAGCTTGCTGCAGTTTACGTTTCAAACCCATGAGGCCATGGTCTACCCGGCGTTAAAGTTCCTCACTCAAGTGCTTCGCCGATTTGCGGAATTGACAGACGGCGTGATCTCCGACCCGATCAGCCGTGTTTACAAGCTTCCGTCGGAACTCGAGCATCACCCGCAAGCCGATCCTCGCGTCGACGCGCGGGATCACGTACAGATCAAGCATGGTGTGAACAAAGGGTGGGCTTATACCCTTGGACTTCAGAAGTTTGGGTTGCCTGAGCTGGAGATTTTCGGCGTCCCGCCGGAGATCCAGGCAGTTGCGGACCAGTTTCTTATCGGCATTTCGCAAGCTGCCCTCACCGGAAACCTCATCGCTCTGGGTGGATTTTTGGGCTCTAAGAAGTGCCCGCTTCAGATCGCGTCCGGAGGCTTGGATCGGGCCAGCTGGGAAGGTATCGATTGCTACGAACTGATACCGCCAAGCGGAGCTTCCGTCGGCCAGGCGCTTACCCAATGGCTAAGTGAAGCTACGCGTTAATGAGCCGGCGTGATGAAAGGTTGATCGTCAGCCAATACTGGCCGAGTTGGCGAACCGAATCGATGAACTCATCGAAATCGACTGGCTTGCGGATGTAGCTGTTGGCCCCGAGGTTGTAACTTTCCTGAATATCCCGTTCTTCGTCTGAGGAAGAAAGAATCACAACAGGTATCGTTCGAGTCCGAGGATCGTCGCGTAGCTTCTCAAGCACTTCCAACCCGCTCACCTTGGGAAGTTTCAGGTCCAGCAGAATGAGGGCGGGCAGTTTCCTCGAGCCGATAATGTACTCCAAGGCTTCTGCGCCATCTCGCGCGACCACTACGATATTGGGGACCTCGCTTTGACGCATGGCCCGAAGGGTTAGCTTCTCGTCATCGGGGTTATCTTCAACCAACAAAATTGTTTTTAGCTCGGTGTCAACCATCAATTCCCTAGGTTCGATTC
Organism: uncultured archaeon; assembly: GCA_963829965.1. Taxonomy (GTDB): domain Bacteria; phylum Armatimonadota; class Fimbriimonadia; order Fimbriimonadales; family Fimbriimonadaceae; genus DASXZH01. Next base: position 131,074 of record CAWHLK010000034.1, read on the forward strand.
CCTTATTCCCGCATGCACATGCCCTGCGATACACATATTATGGTGGGGTTTCGTTTGAAGGTACCTATCAGGAACGGATGTTTTCACCGCAATGTTTCATCTATCAAGGCTATTATCACGGCTAGGTATTTGGCGTGTCCCTATTTGCCTTTCACTCGTAAGTAAACTATAAGCTCGGAAAAAGGCCACGGTTTGGACAAGCAGACACTGTACCCAATACTATCCGCGATTGAATCCCCCGCGGACTTGCATAAGCTGACTGATGAGGAACTCCTTCAACTTTCGAAGGAAGTGCGCGGCGCAATCCTCGATCATGTCAGCAAAACGGGCGGTCACCTCAGTTCGAATTTGGGAACCGTCGAACTTACGGTGGCGCTGTATGCTGCGTACAATCTGCCTCCCGACATCGTGATTTGGGATACCGGCCATCAGGCATATCCGCATAAACTCCTCACCGGCCGGCTCGGCAAGTTCGATACCCTCCGGCAGCACAAAGGCATCAGCGGGTTTCTGCGGCGCGAGGAAAGCCCCTTTGACCACTTTGGCGCCGGCCATGCGGGGACTGCGATTTCCGCGGCGCTTGGCTTTGCCGCCGCAAGAGATGCTTCGGGCAGAAGCGAGAGGGTCATTGCTGTTACCGGCGACGCGGCCATTTGCTCAGGCATGAGTTGGGAAGCGCTCAACCACGCGGGCGAATTAGGGACCGATCTTACTGTCGTCTTGAACGATAATCGCATGTCTATTGCTCAGAATGTGGGCGCCCTGACTTCCTATTTCACAAAGCTGCGTTCGCGGCCACTGATCCAGGATATGGCCCATCGTGCCAAAGGCGTGGTGGAAAAGCTGCCGTCTCCGATGACCAGGGTTGCTGCCGGTCTGCGTCATGGAATTACCCACTATTTCGCGCCCGAGCAAACGGGCACGATCTTTGAGGAAATGGGCTTCGAGTACATCGGCCCGGTGGATGGTCACGACTTCCAGGCACTCTTGGAGATTTTCCGCAACGTGCGAGAACTGCATGGACCCGTTTTTGTCCACGCGATTACCGTAAAGGGCAAGGGCTATGAAGTTGCCGAAGAAAACGCGACAAAATGGCACGGTGTTATTCCGTTCGATCTAGAAGAGAACGAAATGCGGAAGGCGACTGGGCCGGTGACTTACACACAGGCGTTCGGAACCGCCGTTGTGGAATGCGCCGAGGCAGACCCCCAGGTCGTTACGATAACGGCAGCAATGCCGGACGGCACCGGTCTGAACGCCTTTGCCGAGAAGTTCCCGGCTAGGTTCTTCGATGTCGGCATCGCCGAACAGCACGCGGTGACTTTTGCGGCCGGACTGGCGGCAGGCGGCATCCGGCCGCTATGCGTGATCTACTCCACGTTCCTGCAGCGAGGCTTCGACCAGGTGCTTCACGATGTTTGCATTCAAAATCTGCCGGTTCGGTTCTTTATGGACCGCGCAGGGCTGGTGGGAGACGATGGCCCAACTCATCACGGCGCCTTTGACATCAGCTTCCTGAGCTGCCTTCCTAACGTGACTTTGATGGCGCCAAGAGATACGACGGAGCTTCGAGAGATGACGCACTTCATGGCCGAGTTTGATGCAGGCCCATCCGCCGTGCGTTACCCGAGAGGTTCGAGCGACGATCGCCTACCGGAAAGCCGGTCGCCCATCCAGGTTGGAAAGGCTGAGCTGCTAAAGCCGGGTGACGACGCCGCCATTGTCGCCTTGGGCAGTATGGTCAGCGTGGCTTACGAGGCTGCGATGCACCTAGAGAATCAAGGCGTCCATGTTTCTGTTCTCAACGCACGGTTTGTAAAGCCGATGGATGATGCCGCAATTTTGGAGCTCGGGAGGAAAACCGGTTGCTTGATCACCATAGAGGAAAACGTGAGGACCGGTGGTTTCGGCCAACAGGTCTGTGACTTACTGAACAGCGCGGGACTCGCAGCGGTAAAGCTCACCATTATGGCGCTGCCCGATAAGTTCGTAGAGCACGGATCTCAGAGCATCATCCGCAAGAGTTGTGGCCTCGATAAAGACTCGGTCGTTGCCGAAGTCCTGAAGATGGTTGCTGCGCCTGCTCCTACCCAGGGCGTGGTGAACGTTCGGACTTCCGGTTCGTAGAATGAGGAAGGAGGTTCAACAACATCCCCGCCGAAAGGCTGTTGATCCCTTTCTACAGTGTCCCGTTCAGAGACGCGAGGAGTAGCTGAGCAATGTTTCAGTCGCCGCTGCCTCAGGAATATGTTGACTTAACCGCCGAAGAGATGCGCGTGCGAATCGATGCTCGCCGAGAAGAGCTTGGCGACCTCATCGTCATCCTCGGCCACCATTATCAGCGCGACGAAATTATCGCGCACGCCGATTTCCGGGGCGATAGCTACAAGCTATGCCTGGACGCATCCAAGAGAGAATCCGCCAAGTTCATCGTCTTCTGCGGAGTCCACTTCATGGCAGAGAGCGCTGCGATCCTCACTGACAAGAGGGTGCTCCTGCCGAACATGGCCGCCGGATGCTCCATGGCGGACATGGCAAACATCATCCAAGTTCGGAGATGTTGGGCGGAACTGGGCGGCCTTCTGGATACGGGCTCGATCTGTCCAATCACCTACATCAACTCGGCCGCAAACCTAAAGGGGTTTGTGGGCGAAAATGGTGGCGCGGTCTGCACCTCCACCAACGCGCCTTCCATCGTAAAGTGGGCACTGGAAAGCTTTGAGAAAGTGCTCTTTTTTCCCGACCAGCATCTTGGCCGCAACACGGCGGTCGGACTGGGGTTCGACCCGGACCGGGACACTGCTTTATGGGACCCTGCAAAGCCGTTGGGCGGCCTTTCAGAGGATCAGGTCTCCCAAGCCAAGTTCATTCTATGGAAGGGCCATTGCAGCGTCCACGCACGCTTCAGCGTGGACCAGATAGAGAAATCGCGATTGGTCGACCCAAATATTCAAATCGTCGTACACCCCGAGTGCTCGTTGGACGTCGTAAGATCTGCGGATTTCTATGGCTCGACCGAGTACATTATCCGAACGATCGAGAGTGCCGAGCCGGGAACCTCATGGGGCGTTGGAACGGAAATCAACTTGGTGTCCCGTCTCGCCAAAGAACATCCCGATAAGAGGATTTCTTGCCTCGACCCCCAGATTTGCCCGTGTTCGACAATGTATCGCATCCATCCGAGCTTCCTCCTGTGGACGTTGGATTGTCTGGCTTCGGGCGAGATACGCAATGAAGTCACGGTTCCCGAACGAGTGTCTCTTCCCGCCCTACTAGCCCTTCGCCGAATGCTGGAGATCACGGAGGGTGCAGTGGCCGGAAGCGGTCACCACGATTGAGGGAAACAAGACGCTCAAAGCTTCGTCCGCAGTGGCAACCGGTTTGAGCTCAATGTCTTTGAGAACGCCCTCACCCAGCTTGGTGGCTTCATCCATGTTGTCTTTCGGCAGCACCACTTGTCGGAATCCAAGCCTCTGAGCCGCCAAAATCTTTTCACGGATCCCGCCCACAGCCAGAACCTGCCCGTGAAGCGAGATTTCCCCCGTGACCGCGGTGTCCGCAGGGGTAGGCAGGTCCATTAGAGCGGAAGTGACTGCCAACGCGATGGCGAGCCCCGCACTCGGTCCCTCCTTCGATCGATCGGCGCACGAAGCGTGGATGTGCAGATCGTCGCTGAAGCGTTCGTTATCTCCAAATCGCAGCCGCACAAAGGACACCGCTGCCTCCGCAGACTCCCTCATGATTGCGCCCATGTTCCCGGTGAGCCCAACTTCCTTGGGAATGCCTGCGGGCCGCAAGAATGCGGCCTCTATCTGAAACGCGTCGCCGCCGTACGGGGCGACCACAAGTCCCCAAACTGCGCCTGCAGTGGGGGTTCTTTTGGCCGTCCTGGCTGGCGCTGGGCGGCCAAGGATCTCCCGTAGGTCGGCTGGTGCCACGGGCTTGCAAAACTCTTGATTCGAGGCCTTCGCTTTGGCTGCCCGTCTGCACAGGGTTGCCAGGCTCCGCTCCAAATCGCGGACGCCTGCCTCACAAGTGAAGGTTTGGATGAGATCGTCCAGCGTTTCGTCAGCCATTTCGACATCGGCCGGCTCCAATCCGTGTTCGGACAGGCACTTTGGGAGCAGGTGCTTACGAGCGATGGAAAGCCGATCCTGATTGCTATAACTTGTGAAGCGTACAACCTCCAGTCGGTCTTTCAGCGCGGGAGGAAGATCGATGATGGAGTTCGCAGTTCCGATGAATACGACTTTGCTCAGATCAATGGGGAAATCCACAAAGTGGTCCAGGAAGTTTCGGTTGAGGCTTGGGTCGAGTATCTCAAGAAGTGCGGAGGCAACGTCTGAGCGCCCGGATTCATAAGAGACCTTATCCAGCTCGTCGAGCAGGATGACCGGATCCGAACTTCCGCAAGAAATCAGCCCTTTGGCGATTCTCCCTGGATGGGCGCCGACATACGTTCGGCGGTGGCCGCGAAGTTCAGCCTCGTCCCTCACTCCGCCCAAAGAAAGGCACACGAATTTTCGGCCGAGAGCCCTGGCCACCGCTTCTGCCAGTGTGGTTTTGCCGACACCCGGCGGTCCCTCAAAGCAAAGAACTGGGCTCCTTGCGCCCCCGGTCAGTTTTCGCACCGCGAGGAACTCGATGATCCGTTCCTTCGCCTCGGCCAGGTAGGCGTGGTCTTTATCGAGAATGGCGCGAGCGGTCTCCAGATCGGTTTCGTCCGCCGATCGGATATCCCACGGTATTTCCAAGAGGCAATCCACGTGGCGGATGAGAACCGCAGTCTCAGGGGAATCTTCGGGTAGCGCTTCCAAACGGCGGATCTGGTCCAAAGCGAACTTGGCCACCAATTTCGGGAAGATGGACCTGGGACAGCTTGAGATTGAGTCGGCGTCCCATTGACTCGTCCTCGCCATTCAGCTCTCGCTGCAGGCAGCGGAGCTGCTCGCGTAACACGTAATCCCGTTGGGATTCGGCTATCTTCGCGTCCGCACGCGACCGGATCTCTTGTCGATAATTCTGGACATGGGTTTCCCGGCGCACCAAACAGTAAACGTCCTCAAGTCGCTTCTTGGTGGACAGGGTTTCCAGCAAGTTCTGTTTTTGTTGCGGAGAAACCGGAAGATAATGAGCGATGGAATCTGCCAGTTCGCCGCATTTCTCAATATGGGCTACGTTTTCCGCCGCCTCGTGGGGGATCCCGTTTGAGTGCGTGGCCAGGCTCAGGAAGGCTTCCTTCGCTTCGGCGATTAACGGCAAAGAATCGGATTCATCGCTATCGGCGAGTGGCACGGCTTCTGCCCAGGACAATCCGTCACCATCCACCTTCTCAAGCGCGCGCGCTCGGTGAAGGCCCCTAACGATGATCCGTAGGCTGCCATCGGGGAAGGGGGCGGCCTGCAGAATCTCGCTGAGAGTGCCAATGCTATGGAGGTCGTCACAGGTTGGCTCGCTCTGGCTCATATCGCACTGGCTTAGAACCATTATCTGCTTCGAACCTGCAAGCGCGCTGCGCACCGCGTTCAGGGATCGCTCTCTGGCTACATGGACCGTATTGACAAGGCCCGGAAAGTGGACGGAATCTCGAAGCGGCAAGATGGGTGTTCTGCCGATAAGAATCGCTTTCGCGATCTTCGAATTTCTTGGATTGCGCGCCATCCCTAGAACCAACATACCACCGGTTTGAGCCGGAACGGAACCTGAAGCGCAAAATCAGGTCTTCTTGGCAGTGCCTCTTGTGATGGCTTCCGCAGGGTCTGTCGGCTGCTCCTTAAAGAGGCTCACCGTCTCCCTGAACACGCTGTTTGTGCTGAATACTTGCTGGTACACCGCGTCGAGCAGGTCAAAAACTTCGAGGAGGCCATTGAGGCGCTCGTTAAAGGTCTTCTCCTCTGAGCTTTCCGTCGCGGGAAGCATTGCCAGGCATTCTCGCAATGCCCGGACGGTAGGATCGATCTCGCGGCGCTTGCGCTCTCGAACAACCCGCGAAAACATCTGCCACGGATCACTTTCACTGGTGTACACATCTTTCCGCTCGCCCGGTCTCCGAAAGCGTCGGACTAGCCCCCAATCCATGAGGTCTCGAAGGCTCATGCTGGCGTTTCCCCTGCTGATCAGCAGCCGCTCCATTATCTGATCGACGGCCAGCGGCTCGCTGGAAACGCATAGCAGCGCGTGGATCTGGGCCATTGTGCGGTTGATGCCCCAACTGGAGCCCATGCGTCCCCACTCAAGAATAAACTGTTCTTGGGCTCTATTAAGGCGATCGTTGGAGTGCTCGCAATTCGCCATGAGTCCATAATATTATGACGGTAGCGAGCCCCCGTACCTTAAATCATTATTGACAAGGGAATCGTCCCCTCGATTATTAAGAGATCACATTGAAGAAAACCCTAGCCAACACCAGGGCTCGTTTCCAGCGTTTGAGTGACGCCAAGCTGTTTGCCGGTTGGGTACGGATTTTTGACAAGCACACCATCGTCGTATTGTCAAATACGACGGCTCCCTGCAAACCCGGGGATCAGTTCATGTTCCAGGTTTATGGTCCGGGAAAGGTCGTGCTGTTCAAAGCGGGCGTGCAAGCGCAGTATGGCCATGAGATATCTTTTTCAATATTGAGCGAAATGCAATATGCCCCTGCCAAAGAGGAGATGAGGGTACTGGCCGAGGGAACCACTGGGGTGCTAAAGGGCGACGGTCACGAAATGGAAGTCATGTTGATCGACATTTCGCCGAAGGGCGCAGCCGTGATCTCGGCGATCTTCTTTTCGAAGGAGACACCTGTCGAATTGCTGGTGGCGTCGCCTGCCGGGCCCATCAACCTGAAAGGGCACGTCCGCAACTGCCGGGAAGCGGAAGGGATGCGCAGCCAATACCGAGTTGGAATCGAGTCTGGCGCCGATGACTAGAGTCGACGCGGCCCGCTGGAACCAAATACTGGAAATGGACCTGATCTAGGTCGAGCGCTTCCTACCCTCATCCGCGTTCTTTTCAATGTATTCCCGCCACTGCGCAGGAACGTCCGTATCCACAAAGATAGCCGTAACTGGGCATTCCGGTTCGCAAAGCCCGCAATCGATGCACTCGTCGGGATTGATGTACACCATGTCGTCCGCTTCATAAATGCAGTCCACAGGGCACACGGTCATACAGGATTTGTCTTTCACGCCGATGCAAGGCTCGGTTACGACATAGGGCAATTCAGCAACACCTCAAACATTATTTTGGCTGATCGGAGATTCAACGCGCAGATTATGCAGCACGCTGTTCGCTGTTTTCTGGCCGTTGGCGCATGATCGCCCGCGCAAACGCCTCGACCACGTCTGAGTCCAGCCTGTGCAAAGCCGCTTCTCGCCTCAGTTCGTCCACTGCAACTCGAGTAGGCATTCCTCGCCGATAGGCTCTATTCGACGTCATCGCGTCGAAGATATCGGAGACCGCGGCAATGCGCACCAGTAGTGGGATCTGGTCTCCTTTGATGCCGAGGGGGTATCCGCTTCCGTCAAGCCGTTCGTGGTGAAGGCGGACGATGGGAGCGCATTCCCTCAACATCGGAATTCCCTGAATCATTTGGTAACCCACCTCGGAGTGCGTTTTGATGATGTCGTACTCCATCGTCGTCAGTCCCGACGGTTTGGTGAGAATATCATCAGGAATTCCAATCTTGCCAATGTCGTGGATGAGCGTGCCCATCTTCAGGATCTTGAGTTTCGTGGCTGCTGAGTCCGAACGCCTCTCCTATCATTAAGCTGTATTGCATGACCCGTTCAGAGTGGCCGGCCGTGTACGGATCTTTGGCTTCAACCGCTTTGACGAGCGACTCAACCATGGCGGTGAAGTTGGCCTCCAGCTCACCGAACGCATTGGTGAGCATCTCGTTCTTGCGCTCTACCTCGGCGTTATTGAACTGCAGTTCGCCATTGGCTCTCGCTGCTTCGCTCACATCGATATTGAATCCCAAGAGGTGACGGAAATTCCCATCGTTTTCGTATACGGGGACGCCTCGCATCTCAATGGTTCGTTCGTCCAGGAATTCGTCTACGAGGCGGAGCTTTTGATAAAACGGCTCCTCGTGCCGGCAGCATCGGTCTAGCTCACGGAGGGCAAGTTGCCGGTCATCTTCGTGCAAGCCTCTTTTGAAAGCGTCGGTCGGCTCTTCGCCTGGCCGGCGCAGGACTTGTTCGTCCCACGCCCAGTTTGTATATTGAAACTTTCCCTTGTCGTAGGTGAAAAGGCCGATAGGCAGGTTTTCCAGAACTTCGCGGTAGGATTTTTGAAGTTGGATGCTGTCTTGCTTGGCAGCTTCAAGCGCGGCATGCTGCTCCTTCGCATGACGCAGCAGGAGAATGGTCTTCCGGCAAAGCGCCGCAACGCAAACGCTGAGCAACAGAAGGACGCCAGTTCCTGCAAGGAAAAACAAGCTGAGCGCCGCAGCAGAATTCATTCGATCTAAATGCTCCCGATCGCGCCGGCAGGTGGCTAGGACCATTGAGGCAATTAATATCCGTCTACGCCAAGTTGGCGAAAGTCAGAATCTTATGATTGCGTCCGTGGACTGGTTCCCATCATTCGGCGCTAAGTTAATATTCGGTTGGGAAACAGCCTTTACCGTAATTAAAAATGCGGGGAGTTTCGGATAAAACTCCCCGCATTTTGGTCGGTTTACTTCTTCTTGATGCTCGTGATGAGTACGTGATTCGTGACTGGGTCGTAATCGACTTCCACGTCCAGAGCGTCTTTGATGAAGCTCAAGGGAACGATGGTTCGGCCGTTCTCGATGAACGGCGTGAGGTCGAGCTGCACCGGAAGGCTGTTGACTTTCGCAAGCTTGTCGCCAATACGAATGTAGATGTCCTTTCCTGGAGCATTGGCGGTAACCGACTTGGTCTTGTCCGCCCAGTTCACCTTGCCGCCGCTCTGTTCAAACAGATAGCGGAAAGGAGTTAGAGGAACGTTGTTGGTGACTCTTGGCTTGACCGAATCGAAGGTGACCGGCTTGGCGTTCAAAGAGATTGAGTAGGTTGCGACGTTCGCAAGCTTGGTCCCGTGGCCAACCGCAATGACCTTAGCGGCTGTCACCGCAGTGGCTGCCTTGGAAACTGCAGCGGTGGAAGACTTCTGGGGTGTGGCCGCAGGCTTGGGCTCGGTTGCCTCCTTTACGGTGGGCTGTACCTTGGGCAGCGCCGCAGCTTTTGGTTGCGCGGCGGGTTGCGGTTGAACAGCGGCCGGCTTGGGTTGAGCAACCACTGGTTTGGGCTGAACCGCCGTGGCCTTTGGCTGGGTGGCGACCGGTTTGACGGCTGCTTTTGCCTCCGGCTGAACCTTCGTTGCAGGCTGGGGCTTTACTACTACCACTGAAATCGCCGACTCGGGCTTCGGTTTTGCCACTGCGGCTTTTGGAACCGTCGGAACCGTGGGAACTGTCGACACCTTGGGGAGGGGCGTGATCTTTGCGGCCGGCGTCGGAGTTGTCTTGAGAGAATGAAGACCGGAGCTTTTGCCGATCGGTCCGTAAAGGGCCGGCTGTCCTTCTGCGGCAATTCGCTTGCCGGTGGGGAGCAGCATCCTGGGACCGGTTGAAATCGGTGTTGCAATATTCTCGCTCTTGAGGCCGGCAGGAGCACCTGTCGCTGTTTTTACAGAGTTGCTGATCGGGGTCACAGCCGGTTTCGCGATGTGGTTTGCGACCGCCGGAGCCAAGGAGTGCAAGGCGTTGCCAGCCGCAGAAGCCGCCGCGGTTCCTGCCGCCTTGGCTCCCGCGCTCGAAGTTTGCAGACTTGTGTTAAGAATAGGCCCACTTGGCTGCAGGCTAATCGGGGTTGGCTTGGGAGTTGTCGGTAAAACGGGCGTCGGGGCAGGCGCGGGTGTGGGGGCGATCGGGTTGGGCTGCCGGATGGTCAAGCCGCCCGGGTTGTTCACAAAAACCTTGACTTTGCGAGTCTTGAAAGTTGCGCTCGTGTCGTCGACGACCCAAGCTTCCAGGTCATGCCATCCGTTTGCGTCGTGGCTCGTATCCCAAATATAGTCGAAGGGAGGCGTGTTCGACATCGACTTGAACTGGTTGTCGATGAAGAAGCTGACGTAAACGTTCCGGAGGTCTTTGCCAAAACCAAGATTGATCTCGACGGGCCCCTGGACAGTTGCACCGCTCTTCGGCACTTCCAAAAACACGGGAGCTTTATGTCCGTCGTCGGAGACGACCGTGCTGTGCTCGGTTCCAACCAGCTTCCCGTTCTTATCGTACAGGTGAACGTCCACATCGTTGTCGCCATCGGTAAGACTCGCCGGATCTAGCGAAAAGTTGGTTTCACCTTTAGCGGGTGTAGCGTCCGTTTTGCGTGTGGCATAGCTAACGCCATTCAAGCGAAGCTCGACCATCGCAACGTGTGCGCCTGAGTAACGAATGGTCAGCGTAGGACTATGAAGAGCATGATCAATCACGATGGAAGCATCCTGCACGGTTGCCATCGCAAGTGTTCCAGCTGAGAACACCACGGCAAACGCGCATGCGCGCGCCACCCAATTTTTAGATTTCGACGTCATATCACCCCTGGGCAATTTCCTAATGACTAGGAAACCAGTTAATTCTTACATGAAAGGACCGATTTGTCAAGCCAATAGGTTCAAACCTCGCAACGGTTTCTTTCGGTTTCACTCTTTTGGCAATGGTTACGCCTACGAACCCCTAATTTGTAACCAGAACCCTCAACCTTCGAGAGGCTATCGAAATCCCTCATAAGCGCGAAGCGACCGACTTGTATTTGCGAGAGACTGCTTATCCCCCTAACAACCGGCCCCCCCCGAAAAGCAATGTCTCGGCATCCCGCCGAAGGGCAATGGAGCGTAGCGGAATCGGGAGGAGATAGCTAGTTTCAATTGATAGAAGCTATGCGCCTGTTTGAGGTTCGGGATACTGTTCACCGTTCACCGTCCCAGTTCCGACCGTTTACCCTCCGAAGGCCCTGTCAAAGATCCTGTCCAAGACCCTGTCCAAGACCCTGAGCTAGTCGAAGGGAGCTTGTCGAAGACCCTGAGCTTGTCGAAGGGAGCTTGTCGAAGACCCTAAGCTTGTCGAAGGGTCGAAGGGGCGAAGGGTCGAAGGGCCGAAGGGAGCGAAGCCGAAGGGAGCTTGTGAAGGGTTACCTTCGAACCCAAACCCAACACCCAACACCCGAAACCCAAAACCCAAAACCTAACCCCCCAAACCCAAACCTAAAGTCGATTGCGAAGTTCGAAACCTAATCCCGGTAAGATTGCCTGCCGATCACTGATAGTGAGATGAACCGTGGAATCTACAGCTCGGCTTCGGCATTGACTTCTGCCGAACAGCAATTAGAAGTGATTTCTAACAACCTTGCCAACGCTTCCACCAACGGCTTTAAGGAAGACGGCATCTCGTTCGGCAGCGCCATGGAGCAGGCCCTGGTTTCAGAGGGCAATCCTATCGGCAGCATCAGCAGTGGAACCGGCGTCGCCACCTCCTATACCGATTTTTCGCCTGGCGCGATTCAATCCACCGGAAATCCCCTGGATTTTGCGATTCAATCCGCCTCAGGCATGTTCGCCGTGCAAACTCCGAACTCCATCAGCTATACGAGAGACGGTTCCTTTCAACTGAACGAAAATCGCCAGCTTGTCACCCAGCAGGGCTATCCCGTGCTGGGCGAAGATGGCAAACCCATTACGATTCCTCAAGGGGATATGCAGGTCGCCCAGGACGGAACGATCAGCGTCGGCGGCGCAACCGCCGGCAAGCTCGGCGTCTTTGGCGGACAATTTCAGAAGATTGGCGGCAACTTATATAGTTCCCCCGCAACCCCAAGTCAGATCGCTCCTCCTATAGCGTCGAGATCGATCGAAACATCCAACGTCAATCCGATTCAGGCGATGATCCAAATGATCTCCCTGAACCGACACTACGAACTCGCGCAGAACTTGATGCAACAGCACGACACTCTGACGCAACGACTTACTTCAAGCCTTCAACAGTAAGAGAAAAATAGCCGGACCATGGGCTTAGGCCCTGGAAGCTTGTATAAGGCGCGACGGACTGCGCGCCGGATTCTCCGCTCAAGGAAGGCGAAACAAACCTGGATTGAAACCACAGGAGATATCGCCAAATGCTGCGCTCATTAACGACTGCAGGGACCGGTATGACCGCCCAGCAGCTGAATTTGGACACAATATCCAACAACCTCGCGAACGTTAACACGAACGGATACAAATCCCAGCGAGCCAATTTCAGGATCTGATTTATCAGACCTATCGCGCTTCCGGCGCCTCCGCAGGCGGCACGGTGAGTCAGCCGGTTGCCATGCAAATCGGCCTGGGATCGCAGTTCTCGTCCACCAGTTCGGACTTCACCAACGGCCCCATGTCCTCAACTGGCAACGCGATGGATCTGGCGATTTCAGGCGCGGGATTCTTCCAAGTCGATTTGCCCAATGGCGATTCCGCATACACCCGGGACGGATCGTTCCAGACGAATCAGAATGGCGAGATGGTCACGGCAGACGGGTACGCGCTCGTCCCGAACATCACCTTCCCGGCGGGCGCAACCCAAGTAACGATTTCCTCCAGTGGCGTGGTCAGCTGCATGGTGCCGGGCCAAAACCAGCCCCAGACCCTTGGCCAAATCAAGCTCACCCTCTTTCCCAACCCTGGCGGCTTAACCCGCGTGGGCCAGAACCTCTACACCCCTGGTGGCGCCAGCGGAGACCCAACGAGCGTTAACGCCGGTGAAAGTGGTTCCGGGCAGATCCAATCCGGCTTCGTAGAAGGCTCGAACGTGAACATCGTGGCCGAAATGGTGAACATGATCACCGCGCAACGGGCTTATGAAATCAACTCCAAGGCAGTTCAAACCGCGGACGACATGCTAAGCGACCTCAACAGCCTCAAGCCATCCTAGTCTAGGTAACCCAACATGATTCATATACTTTTAGCAATCGCACTTTCTACTCCCGGACTCAAGGTCCGGGTGGACGGAGACGGCTACCTGCGCTTCCATCGACATCGGAAAAGGAACAGTTGTTCTTGCGATTAGAAGTGAGTTGATTGAAGCATCGATTGCACAGCGGGCGGATGGCCTGATCGTTACTGAAAACGGCGTAAAATGGCCAGCCACCCAATGGATTTGTCAACGAATTGCCCAACTTCCGTTACTCGCCGAGAGGATTCTTGAATTGATCGATGGCGAGAAGTATTTCGTTTCACCTAAGGAGCCGTGCTGGATGACATAAATGAATCGCCGGAGAAAGTCCTTCGAGAAATCGACGAAATTCCCCGAGAGCTTCTTGGTGCTCTTGATCCAAAACCTGCTGGAGTGACAACGGTGATTTACCTCACTTCAGACGCAGGAGAGGGGAAAACGACCTTGATAAATCATGCGGCGACACATTAGTTCTTAACTCTACAAGAAGAAGGAAGTTGATTGGCTTTTACTTCCTATATCGCTTGGGGGGCTGGACCTTCATGCGGTTTGACGACATAATCGTAGGTACGCTGATGAACCGACTTCGGTTTAATGTACTCTTTTACGATTCATTCGTAGAACTCGTTCGGCTCGGTGCGATTGTTCCTGCTCTCGATGGATTTGAAGAGATGTTCGTTGAGGGGTCATCAGGTGACGCCATTTCTGCGTTGGGAAACCTGATGCAGGCGATGCAATCTTCTGGGGCTGCTGTGATTGCGGCAAGAAAAGCCTACTTCCAATTCAAAAACTTACGTGCCCAAACACGACTTCTTGACTCGATGTCTGTTAATCGGTTTCTTTCTCCCGCATTGGGATTCGCCGTTGGGATGAATCACAGTTCTTGGAGTATGCTCGCAAACGGGAAATTCTTGATGCTGAAGGAATATACAATCAGGTATCAAATCAACTCACGAAAGAGCACCCACTCCTCACCAGAGCGGTACTTGTTGAGCGACTTCTCGATGTTGCTCAAAGAGGGCGACGAGCGGCTCAGTCTCCTGGCAAGAAAAAAGCAGACCCGTCCGACTATTTTCGCCAATTCATTGGTTCCATTATCGAACGAGAAGCGACAAGGAAATGGATCGACAAATCTGGCGAGCCAGCACATCCGCTGTTACCGTGGAAGAGCACTACGAGCTTTTATCAGAAATTGCTCTTGAAATGTGGACGACCGGCACCGACCGGCTGCCACAAGATATCATGACCTATGTCGCAGAGATCTTCGCAGAAAGTCGAAAGAAGAATCGAGTCATTACACAGCAAATAGTTGAGCGCATAAAGCAGCACGCTCTAATTGTCGCCAGCGACGGCGGGCGTTATGGATTCGATCACGAGGACTTTTATCACTTTTTCCTTGGCGAGGCGATTGGACAAGTCATCGGTGCAAAGGACATCGGGCGGCTCAAACGATCGATGTCTCAGGCAGTTTTGCCTCAAGTGGCACAGGAAGCAGCAGCACGTTACGTGTTGCGAACACGATGTCCCGTCATGACTTTAACAGGATTCTCAACGAAGTATTTGTAGGCGAAAGTCGAATTTCACTGACAAAGGAAAATCTGTGCGGACTTTCGATCCACGTTTTGGACTTCGTGGGCGAAGGCGGAATCACGATTTCTGATGGAGCATTTCCTGCTAACGCCATCAACGGAAAACGTGTGACGAATGTCGTATTTCGACGATGCTATTTTCAAAAGACATTCTTCGTTTCGTTCCCACCTCGAAGGCTGTGTTTTCGAAGACTGTGAAATTGACGGCTTTGAATGCGATGGCACCGAAGTAGTTACAAATGTGGTGTTACGTGACTGTCGAGTGATTTCGTTCAGTTCGGCAGCCGATGGGCTGGAGATATGTGCCGGAACGCATTTCAACGTTGATGCAGCAAGCAGGTTTTCAGGTACACCAAGGAGACACGCAGGAACAGTTGGCTTCGACGAGTCCGGTTGAACCCGATCAGAAAATTCAGATCATGGGGCGAGTGCTTCGTGCTTTTATACGTTCCACAGGTGTCAACGAAAATACTATTCGCATGCGTCTCGGGCCACAGGCCACGATGTTTCTTGATGAAATGCTACCAGAACTTGAACGATACGGAATTTTTGTCTCAGTGCAATTCCGGGGTTCGGGGAGGACAAAAACGCGATAAAGTCGGCACATCGTTTGATCGAGTGGCAGGAGCAATCGAGGAGTGTCGAGGCAGTTACGAGCAATTTATTCAGCTTCTCTCCAGTAAAAAGGGCTATACCGACATTACAAGGACGAAGCATCTACTGCCGCTTGCGTCGTTTTCAGTGACAATTTGGGGATCACCCAGATGACTGGGTTGGGCTTCTGGGCGGAGAACGGATAGGGCTGGAGTAAAGCGACCTATATGGACAATCCATTACCGCTACACATCGGCCACCGACGTGTGAATACTCCGTTTGGATCGTTGGGGCACATGAAAATGCTCTTTCGTTTTCTCTGGGATACACCTTTCAGCAGTGCTTTCCCCTTTTGCAATGGTTCCTCTACCAAGTCGGAATTCAGGGCATCCATCAAAAAGTTTTTCGCAAGACACAAATTCATTTGCAACGATATCGAAGTGGAGATTCTCAAGAAGGAATCACCGACATTGAAATCCACCTGCCGGGATATTTCCACGTTGTAATTGAAGCCAAGGTGGGGCTTGCCGTGCCCACTGTTGAACAGTGCCAGAAGTATCTGCCTCGCCTTCAGAACACTAACGAACCAAACAGAAGATCGTCGCACTCGTGCAGTCGCCGGACGATTCATTCAAGGCCAATTACGTTCAAAGAGACCCAGAGTTGGTTTCAAGGCTCATGTGTTTCAATTGGGCGGAATTCATTCCGCAGTGCATCGGCTTGATGACGGACAAATCAATCGCACCTGAAACGAAATCGTGGATTCGCTACTTTTATCGTTTCTCGACGAGGAGTACGGAATGAAGGCGTTTTCAACTGAGGTCTGGATACTGCCGATTGACACAACTCCATTATGGCCGAATGGCATGAGCTTTTGGCAAATCCACCAAAGTACAACATCTACTTTGACAGCGTCAGTCCGACTGTGAGGCCGCTTTACTTCGGATTTCGAGTCGATGGACAGGTGAATGCGATTTACCGAGTCAGCCGAATTGAACAAGCCGTTCGAGTAATTGATTCGGTGCCGGAATTGCAAAACGTGGAGCAAGAATGGCCGAAGAAGCCCCACACAATCTGGCACTTCGGACCACCTGTACCACTTGCCAAGCCACTCACAACGGGGGGGCGGCATGTACAGTCGCAGGGTCCGATTGGACCTCGACCTGCTCCTCACGTGCAAAACCGTTAAAGAAATCGAGCATGAAATGGGAAAACGACGGGAGCAATTGGGGGTTCAATCGTGAGCGGCAGGTCGAATGCAACAAATGAATTCCAGCAATTGAAGCAAGAAATCACCATCGAGGCGAACGAACCATGATTGAAAAAGTTTCCGGCTCCCGATCGTATCACGCCCTTCTATGAAAAACCCGGGCCCCGGTCAAAAAGATTCTTCTCATCGACGAGGATGGTGCAACGCTCAAACAAAACGAAACGGAGGTCAAGGCGACCAGGTTTGTCACGGGGACTGGAATGACTCTTATCCACACATGAATGAAGTTACAAAGCATGCCTCAGTTGCAACCAGCAGGTTTTTTCTCAGGACTTGGGTCATACTTTTCTCCCAATAAGTCATGGCACAAGTTCGTTCCCGTAACTTCGCCAAGTGGGAAGGTTCAACTCACTCCGTATTTCACAATCGACGGACAGGAAGTGCCGTCTGAGTTGGTCAAAGTAGATGAACATCAGACCATCCTTGGCTACACCGTTGTTCTCACAAGTTATGCAGAAATTGTTCACAAAAAGTTGCAGGGAAAGCCACAGGCGTGGGCAAAAGGCAAAGCCGCTACAGTTTTGAAAGAACTTCAAGCTAAAGGAGTTGACGCACGTTCAAAAAATGGTCGAGTGCAACCTCGCATCGAGAAGGTCAAACCAGAAGTGAATCTGGAGCTTCACGAAGGCGATACTCTTAAAGTTGATTCGGAACTCCAAACTGCTGAAGGAGCGATTGTCGATAAACCAACCAGCCTAGACCAACTCATTGCAGACGGAGGCTGGTATGCCGTTGGTGACGATTTAGTGGAAGTTGAATTGACAAGAACTCCGCTAGACCAAAGCCTGGTGATTGAGGGTGGAAACGGATGGTTCACTGGAGACGACGTACCTCGACTCATCGATTCCATTGCAGACCATCACCCCAAACTTGGAGAGGTCGTAAAAAACGACACATTGAAGGACTGGAAGTCTTCAGTGGTAAGCCCGAGAATCGAGGAAACGTCGACGGCAACGAAGAATACATTTCGATTTCACCGACATTGGCTTATCCAGGAACGAAAGGTCGGGAATTCGAACAAACGCCGTCAGACCTTGAGACGTTTGCGAACCAAGGCAAGCAGTTCAAACGCATACCCGCTGGATGGGGTCAAGATTAACTCTGCTGACGTTAAAGGTTTTGGTCGAGCTTACGACGAATTGAAGGACAAGATTGGCTCACTCGACGACATCCGAGGTACCAAAATCCCTGAGATTTTGTCTGGGATGGAAAAAACAAAATGGCGTGACCACTCGGTGCTGAGTAGTCCTTGGACGGTCTACTTTTCAGAGGCAGTCAAAAACGCCCATCGCCTCGTCTATATTTTGGTGAAATGCTGCCAGGTTCAAGATTAACGTCATTGAAAATGGTGGTCGTTCGCTACTTGAGTTGGACCCGATTTACAATCACGACCGTTTCACAGTCAATCACTCTGAGGTTCAGCAAGCCGACCAAAAGGGTGAAAAATGGATACGTCGAAAAGGTGCTTGGATTAAGCTGGACCGTGATAAATTCGGTAACATCGAGAAAGGAGCCAATCGGCTCAATCTCCAACGTGGTCCCAACGGATTCACGTTTTCAGCAACTCAGCGTGACAAAGTTATCGAAGTATTTTCACGTCTCGGTTCGATTGAACATTCATCGGCCTACCTGGACTTTGTTAAGAAGCTAGGCTTTCAAAAGATTGACCACACTCCTTTGCCAGATGCACTCAAACGGGGAATCGATTTCCGCCCCTATCAGCAACACGGCTTCAACTGGTTGGCATTCCTGCACAAGTTCGGGTTAAACGGAATTTTAGCGGATGACATGGGGCTTGGAAAAACCCTCCAAACACTATCTGTGATTCATCATTCGATTGAATTATCTGGCTCAAATTACCCTTCGTTAATCATCTGCCCCACTTCGGTCATCAACAATTGGGGAGCAGAGGTTAAGAAGTTTTTTCAGAACTCGTTTTCCATTCTTTACACGGGCAGCAATCGACAGGGAAAACTTGATGACTTGGAACGCCGACTTGCTTTTGCCAAAGTTTCGCTTCGGAATTCGCCCATTGTTATCACGAGCTACAACATCGCACGACTGGACCAAGAACAGTTGAGCAAGTTTCCTTGGCTGTACGTCGTTGTTGACGAAGGACATAACATCAGGAATCCGAGTGCGTTACAAACCAAAGCCATTAAAACGCTCAATGGTCAACATAAATTGGTTCTAACTGGTACTCCGATACAGAACACGAAGGACGACCTGTGGTCACTCTTCGATTTCGCTATGCCAGGTTTTCTTGGAACCTTGACGGAATTTAGAACGCTCTATGTCACAGCCAAAAATGTTAATGTATTTCCGGTGAATGACACGGAGAACCCGCTGAAGAAGCGAATTAATCCATTCTTGTTGAGGCGACTCAAAAAAACTGTGGCAAGGGAGTTATAGAAGATTTTAAAGAATAGACCTAAAAGTTGAGTAATCCTAACGCCTGGTCAGGTTCGCTTATACAAAGCGGCAATCGAAAGTCCGCAATACAAACAGATGGTAACCAAAGTTGAAAAAGACGGCATTGGGCGTTCGAATCTTATGATTCTGGCGACTCTAGCCAAAATGAGAAACATTTGTAACCACCCCATTTGCGATGAAAAGCTTGACTAGAACGAGCCTGTCAATTACGAGAAAGTGAAATGCTCTGAGTCAGGAAAGCTTGAGGCATTGCAAGAACTGATTGAAGAGATTGTTGATGGCAATGAAGCGGCGAAGGCTGGTGGAAATATTACGGAAATTCATCGTGCGTTGTTGTTTTCTCAAAGCACCAAAGCTCTGGATATGATTGAGCATTTTTTTAATAAATGGAAAGTCACGACACTCAGACTCGACGGAAAAACGCCACAGAACGAGAGGCAGCAGCTTTGTGACGACTTCAATGACGAGAGAAAAGCAATCACCTGTTTTCTAATCAGTACGAAGGCGGGCGGAACTGGTCTGAACCTCACAGGAGCCGATACGGTCATCTTCTACGACCATGACTGGAACCCAGAACGACCTCCAGGCACAGGACCGAGCACATCGGATTGGTCAAACAAGAAATGTCACGGTCTACAGACTTGTCTCGAAGGGGACGATTGAGGAGAAGATTCTTGAACGACAAGCGATTAAGCAGAATCTCGCTGACGCTGGAAGTCATCGGAAGTGACGTGAACGGTTTCAAAGACCTTACAAAAGAGGAACTGTTGAGCCTGTTCACATTTGATGAAAGTGGAGAGTAGATGGTTATGGGCGTTCGCTTTCTCCGTACTGTTCTACTGGTCTCGATACGGCCTGTGTTGCTTTATAGAGTTCAAGACGTCTTCTCGCTTGTTTTTGTCATCGGTTAACAACTCCACGACTCGACTCTGTTGCTGTGGTCGGACATTTCTCCTGATGGACGTTTTCTGATCTATTTCGCCATGAATGGAAAATGGGAATCGGAAACGAAAGGCTCATGGACGGCCATTTCAAAAGTTCCGTGGTTGAAGGCGATTGTTTTGCTGGGCAAGGGCGATTGCTGGAGCGGAGGTGGGCTTTTTACGTCTGAAAATAAATACTGGCTCAATGATGGCTATGGACACAAAGTCCTGAAAACAAATCCCACTGTTCAACGAAACCTGAATTATCGTCCGAAGGAAAATTATGGCGGCGAATGTCCGGGGGTCTATTACATTCGCTTGCAACGCGACGGGTGGTTGATGAAACCGTTGGTTTCTGATTCTGAATTTACAGTTTTTGAAAAACCGTTATCACATGGTTGGATATTGCGAAAATATGCTCACACCCAAGTTGGTGCACCACCTGGCAAAGGCTGCTATTGGGACGAACATGAACTTGAACAAACTGAAGACGGCAAACACATTGATGGCACAAAATGGGAATGGGCGGAGGTTGACGGAAAGAAACTGCTATGGGCGCAAGACGGTTGTCTGTTTCGCGCAATTATCAAAAGAAGTGGCATAGGAGAACCCAAACTTCTCTTTAATTTTAACGACATGAAATTTGAGGCAATTCAAGCGCCTTACTAACTAATCCGAATACTTTAATTCGACATGCCCCACACGCAACATCCCATCGAAATCCTCCGCTTCAACACCTGCGGGTCCGTTGACGACGGCAAGTCCACGCTCATCGGGCGGCTGCTTTACGATTCCAAGTCGCTGATGGAGGACCAAATCGAGGCGCTCGAACGCAGCGCCGACATCACCGGCGGCGGCATGATCAATCTCGCCAATCTCACCGACGGCCTGCGCGCCGAACGCGAACAGGGCATCACGATTGACGTCGCCTACCGCTACTTCGCCACGCCCAAGCGCAAATTCATCGTCGCCGACACGCCGGGCCACGTCCAATACACGCGCAACATGGTTTCGGGCGCCTCGACCGCGAACCTTTCCGTCGTGCTCGTGGATGCGCGGCAGGGCGTCATCGAGCAGACGCGGCGGCACACGTTCATCGCGGCGCTGCTGGGCATTCCGCATCTTGTCATCGCGGTGAACAAAATGGATTTGGTGGACTGGCAGGAAGAACGTTTTCTGGAAATTCGCGACGAGATCGAGGATTTCCTGCCCAAGCTCGGCGCGTTTCGCGACGTGAAATTCATCCCGATTAGCGCATTGAACGGCGACAACGTGGTGGAACCCTCCGAGGCCTGCAAATGGTATCACGGGGCGACGCTGCTGGAGCATCTGGAAACCGTCCACATCGCCAGCGACCGCAACCTGACCACGCTCCGCTTTCCCGTGCAATGGGTCAACCGCCCGAACAATCCCACCGACCCGCAATGGCACGACTTCCGCGGCTTGAGCGGCCAGATCGCCAGCGGCGTCATTCGCAAGGGACAGGAAGTGGTCGTGCTGCCCGCCGGCATCAAGTCACGCGTCGCGAACATCTGGAGTTACGATCACTCGCTCGACGAGGCGTTCTGCCCGCAATCCGTCACCATCTGCCTGGAACACGACATTGACATCAGCCGCGGCGACATGCTCGTCGGGCGGGAGAACCTTCCCGGACGCAGTTCGGAATTGCAGGCGCAAGTTTGCTGGATGCACGCGCGGCCGTTGCAGCCCGGCAAAAAATATTTTCTCAAGCACGCCACGCAAACCGTCCAGGCCATCGTCACCAAACTGGAAAGCCGCGTCAACATGACCACGCTCGAACCGGAACCCGACCCGGCGGCGCTGGCGATCAACGACATCGGCAGCATCCGCATCAAGACCGCCAAGCCGCTTGTCTTCGACGGCTACAGCACGAACCGCCTGACCGGCTCGTTCATTTTGATCGAGCAAGGAACGAACGCCACCGTCGCCGCCGGAATGCTCTCCGCGCCCACCGAGGCCGTCACGCCTGAATACACCGACTT